>NZ_FRCZ01000005.1 GCF_900143085.1 Gracilibacillus kekensis
AACTATTGTGACAGTTAACATTTTGAGCCTGTTACTCCAATAAACGAATTTTTCACATGAAAGTAATATCATAATGCAACCTCATGCTAGCGTTGTATAATATCAAATTAGCGCAGGCGTCCACTTCGACTCCTGAGGGATTAGCATGATCTGAAGATCCACTTTGACAAGTGTTTTTCTTTTCAAAGTTAGCTGAAGAGCATGCCCCTCGGAAAGCGAAGTGGGCAAGCCGTAGCGGTTGATACGCTCATAATAACTGTCAAAATTACCACGTCAGTTATTGCGCAGTATCTTCCAATTATACATAAAATTTTAGTCTTTTATTCAATTATCTCTTCAGCCTTCTACTTACCAATAAAGCGATTCCTAATGCCAAGAGGATTAGACTTATCAAGAAGTAGTTATAAATAGATGTCGCTGTATTCGGTAGTTCATCACCTGCCTGTTTTTCACCTTCTTTTCCATTTGTGTGTTGATTTCCACTAGGTATTTCATTATTGTCATCTGTGTCATCCTTATGGTTTGAGTTATTGTTATCATCATCTGAATCTTGATCATTATCATCATTTGAGCCATTACTACCATTTCCATCATTTCCGTTATTATCTGGATCTGTTGTATCATCTTCTTCTATTTTAGAAAAAACACCATAACTGGAGAAGTGTGAAACAGCAAGCTGGATTGTTTGGTTTTCTGAATCAACCTCGCCACCACGCTGCTCCCATACATTTGATTCTTCATTATAATAGTAAATTCCAATCTTATCTGGATTTGCATCTGCTTGATATCCCAAACTAAGAATAAAATCACTTGCTGGTTCATCGGCACCTTCCGGATACTCTACCGTAATGTTAAATGCCTCTCCTGCTATTTTTAAACCTTCATAATTGGTTCCTTCTATATCCATGGGTTCAACGATGATCGTTGTTCCTTTAGGCAAGTCTGACGGCGTTGTAATCTGAGCATTTGATCCTGAAATGATATAAGTTGTAGCTGCTGTAACCTCTTGTTTTTCATGAAAGTCTAGCTCTAAGTCCTCTTCAGGTGTTTCGTCATCCTCATCTGGTTCAGTACCTTCTTTATCAATATACACGGGTTCTGTTATCCCCTCTAATGTAGGTACAACTTCTTTTATTGTACCGTCTTGATTGAATTCCATTTTATCGATCATTACTTCTCGATTAAATCCGTTGCCATCTGGAATGGAAAACCTATGATAGACAATATAATAATCATCCGTATCAGGTATATTCAGCACAGAATGATGGCCTGTTGCCTTAATTCCTTGAGCTAAATCTTTACTTAAAATCACATCTTGTTTCGTCCATGGTCCCATTGGTGTTTCCCCTATTGCATAGGCTACTTGATAATTCTCATCTCTTGTATCATTCTCTGACCACATTAAATAGTACTTACCATCACGTTTAAATACTACAACACCTTCCCTGAAATTATCAGGCGTCATGTTCACTGGTTCTTCTGCAAGTGAAATCATATCTTCATTCAATGCCGCACCCCAAAGCGAGCCATTCCCCCAATAAAAATACGATTTCCCGTCATCATCGGTAAAAACATAAGGGTCGATCGCTTGACCCGAATATTCGTCTCTTGGAATAAGGGGTTCTCCAAGCGCATCTTCAAACCCTTCTTTAGGTGAGGACGAACTAGCGACACCTATTTGCTGATTTGCAGAGAAATAATGATAGAATTTTCCGTCTTTTTCTGCAAAACCTGGGGCCCATGCATTTCCTGTTGCCCACTCTACATCATCTGTCGCAAGATCAAGAATAACTCCATGATCTTCCCAATTGATGAGGTCTTTCGAAGAAAATGCTTTAAATTGTGTACCAGACCACCCTTCAAACCCATCTGTTGTTGGATACAAATAGAAAGTATCATCATGTACAAATATTTGTGGATCAGCATACAATCCAGGCAGCGTAGCAGATGGATAGATTTCAACCGATACTGTCCATTCTTGTTTATTACCATCTTTATCGGTAACCGTATACGTAATCGGGTTCGTAAAGTCTTGTGCTTGGTCAGTAGCTGGACTTATCTCAGCATCTGATGCTAT
Source organism: Gracilibacillus kekensis (assembly GCF_900143085.1). Taxonomy (GTDB): domain Bacteria; phylum Bacillota; class Bacilli; order Bacillales; family Amphibacillaceae; genus Gracilibacillus; species Gracilibacillus kekensis. The sequence goes on from NZ_FRCZ01000005.1 coordinate 2,078, forward strand.
TACAATTTCTGGTGTTACATTACTCAAATCAATCTCCTTACCTTTAAAAGGTACGGTTATCTGGTGATTCACTGCATCGATCTCTGTTACACCTTGCTGACCTGGTAATTGAAAAGCAGCAATACCTGTAGATGAAAGTGATTTATCAAGAATTTCATCAGTACTTAATGCACGATTATAAACCTCTACATTATCAAAAGCACCTCTAAAATACGGATCATCAGGATAAAATGACTTACCTAAATAAGCGAATAAATCATTACCCAAGTCGGACATCGAGACCGTAATATTATTGTTTTCTGCCAATAATATACCATCTTTATACATCTTCATACTAGTCGGTGTAATGACTAAATCAACTGTCATCCAATTATCTTTTACAGAAGCTGTATTCGCTTTTACTTCTTGCTCATTTGACCAACTATTGGAAGTGATCGCATTACGTATTTCCGTATCTCTTGTTCTTAAAAACATGTAACGTTGATTGTCTTTTCCTATCGCAAATGTGAAGAAATTACCTGTTACTGTTTCTGGTTTAATATCCATTGAAATTGTAACCGTATCTCTACCGTCGAAAAATCCTGTAGGAAATTCTGCAAAAGTGTTGTCTGTTCCATCTAAATATAAAACTTGGGAATCTTTTTCTTGATCATGTTGATATGTTGCATTTCCATGTAGTGTTCCATTTCGTTCATTACCTGAATTGTCTTGAATAACGTCTTCAGTCATTGACTCCTCAAAAGAATACGATAAAACAGGTGCTTGCTGTTCATCTTCATCAGGTATTTCCGATTCTTGATTCCATTTTTCTTGAATTGCTTGATATTCTTCCATTGTAATAGGTAAAACCGAACCATGTCGTTTACGGTTAGACCCTAACGAATAGTCAGCAGAATCCACCCTTGTAAAATCTCCACTAGATAAATCTGTTGTTAAAAGTGGCAGATATCCTTGCCCTGTTGCATATTGATCGACCATTAAATTCCATTTATCCTCATCATTCATTTTAAAAATTAAAGGTCCTTCCACATCATCGTTCGTTAATCCTAATGGTTCCAGGTTGCCTACTGCCGACCAATCTCCTAAAATTTGTTGACTTTCTTCGATCGTAATTTGACCATCAGCAGAATATCGATAATACATGTCATGATCTTTAATAATTGTAGTATCGATAATATGTTGGTCACCAGGCCGATCAATATAGACTTCTGGTTCAGTAAAAGAATAAAAATCTCTCGTTTTTGCATAATAAATATCTGCTTCACTGTATTCACCATTTTCATTCCGCGTTGTAGAAGCCCAAAATACAATATATTCTCCTGTTGCTTCATCATATACTGCTTCAGGTGCCCAGGCATTACCGGCATTTGATGGTGCAACTTCTACGATACGTTCTTCTGACCAATTCACTAGATCTGATGATTCCCAAATAATTAACGATTTACTACCATTTGTCGAGGCTTGCCCCCATCCTTTTCCACTAGCAATTCGTAGATCTGTAGCATTTAAATAAAATCTATCACCCTCTGGTGAACGAATAATATATGGATCCCTTACTCCTTTTTCTCCAATGTCTGAAGTTAACACGGGATCACCATCATTAAGATCTTCCCAATTGAAACCATCCTCACTATTAGCGAAATAGATCTGTTCACCAATATCATGTTCACCAGTGAAGTGTGTCATCAGATAGGCTTGATAATCATCTATTTCTGTTGCTGCTTTAACTGTTACCTCTAGCTCTTTAGTCTCGACAATTTCACCATAAGAAATAGTAGCCGTCAAGGTAACGAAAGTATCTGTTGATTGACGTGTTACGACACCTGGCGGGATATTATCATACCCCTCGTTGATCTCTTCTGTAACACTAATTACATCTGAATTGTCTGTTTCCCATGTAATAGAAGCGCCTTCTGTACTAGAACTAGGGAGCGTAATATTACCTCTAATATCTGAGGCATTCGGAATAACCAGCTCGTTTTTTGCTTTGTCAACAATTTCTTGATCCGTTAATCCTGCCATTTCTTTAATTTCCTCTGCTGTTAAGGTATAGTTATACACTTTAAAATCCGCTAATTTCCCTGTGAAGGCTGGAGCTGGGGTATATAGTGATTTACCAATATAACCAATAAAATCTGTTTCGGCATCCACACCATTTGCAAGTATATCCATGACAGAGAAAGTATGTGGAAGATTACCTACTTCCTCTCCATTGATATAGATGGTAATCAATTCGTCTTCAAAGGTAGCGGTCACCGTTTGATATTCTCCAGATTCGATGGATGCTTCCTGAAACAACTCTTCAGATTCCGCATCTTTTATTCCAAATCGTACCGTGTCATTTCCCTGCTTCGGATTGAAAAAAACATAATTATTAACATTTGGCCATTCCGCTTCCATTGTTCCTAGCGTATATAACCAATGATTGGCCGCTGTACTTGTGCTAAAAGTCGTTTCAACCGTAAATGTCTCATCAGTAACTAATCCTTTTGGCAATTTGACATACTCCGATTTATCACCCGTGAAGTTTAGAATCGCGTTATCATTTTCTTCTGTGAAATCTGACTGATCGAAACCTACAATAGGCGCATCATTTCCATTATTTGTTACATCTAATAAATTGCCTTCCTCTTGCGACATATCATAATGTGCAATTAATTGATCTGTAGATGATAAATAAATATGTTTTACTTCATCTGCTGTTAATGTATCATTATACACTTTAAAATCAGCTAATTTTCCTGTGAATGCGGGATCAGGAGTATATAATGATTTCCCAATGTAACCAATAATATCTGAACCAGATTCCACACCATTTTCTAGAATCTCTTGCACCGAATAGGTGTGCGGCAATTCTCCTGCTAGCTCTCCGTTAATATAGATGGTAATCAACTCATCTTCAAAGGTGGCCGTCACGGTTTGATATTCTCCAGACGTAATGGATCCATCTTGGAATAATAATTCATCCTCCGCATCCTTAATCCCAAAACGTATCGAATCATTCCCTTGTTTTGGATTTAGAAAAATATAATTGTTAACATTAGGCCATTCTGCTTCAATCGTTCCTATCGTATATAACCAATGGTTTGCTGCAGTGCTCGTACTAAAAGTTGTTTCAATTGTAAAAGTTTCGTCAATTATTAAACCTTGTGGAAGTTCTATATATTTGTCTTTATCTCCGGTGAAATCAAGTATTGAACGATTGTCTTCCTCTTTAAAATCTTCACTTTCAAACCCAACAATAGTTGCATCATTTCCATTATTCGTCTTATCGATCAGTTGATTTTCTAAATTTGTCATATCATAATGCGCAATTAGTTCAGTTGCTGAATGATTATTTGCTTTCACAGTTGCCGGTACAGGAAAAAGTGACAGAAATATAAGAAAAATCATAAAAAGAGCAAGATATTTTTTACCCAACATTATTTACCTCCCATAAAAATTTGTTTCATTGCGATTAGTAGTAAAAAAGTTCCTCCTTATCCACGTTTATTTGTAAACGCTTTCTTTTCTGGTTGTATACTCTTAATTATGATTAGCAATCTACTAAATTGAAATGTAATATTTTTAAAATTTTGTACGTTTTTTTACGATAGAATTGCATAAGAATAGTACATTATCACTTTTTTTCAAAAAAATTAACTGCACGGGAAATGTAGTGATCTAAACGGGATAACTGGTCAGCTTCACGGGATATGTTTCCTTCTTGACTGGATAAGCCTTGATATCCCGTTAAGAAAAGGATGTTTCCCGTGAAGCATCAGAGTTATCCCGTCTAGCAAAGGTATTATCCCGTGAAGCTTTTACAGTAGAGTTTTCTACTGTAAAATTAACTATTATTTACTGCTTTTTCTAACTCTCATAAACAATGCTGCACCAATGATTAAGAAAATGAAACTGATTAACAGATAGTTTGCTATATTTGTCGCGGTATCTGGTAATTGTTTATCAGATGCTTTTTGATCTCCTTGATTATTATTGTCGTTTGCTGGTGTCTTAGTCTCATTGTCTGTATCATCTTCATTTGATCCGTTTTCGTCATCCGTTGTACTTCCTTCTTCATCATTTGGTTGTTCCTCTTCGTTTGGTGATTCAGGTTCACCATTTGTCGGAGGTTGATTCGGGTCTGACGGTTTCTCTTCATTAGGATCCTCTTCTTCTACCTCAGCAAAAACGCCATAAGTTGAAAAGTGTGGCACCTCAAGACGAATCCCTTGATTTGTTTCATCGACCTCTCCACCGCGGTGCTCCCACTCATTTGTTTCTTCATTGTAATAATAGATGGCTAATTTATCAGCATCCGCGCCTGTTTCGTATCCTAACACTAAGATAAAGTTCTTCGCTGGTTCTTCTGCTCCTTCTGGGTAATCAAATATGAAGGTAAAAGCTGCACCAGCAGAAGTTATATCTTGTGCACTGGTGTCGTCTACCTCTTTCGTTTCAACCAATAATGTAGTACCTTCTGGTAAATCAGCAGGCATCTTTATTTGGGCACTTGTTCCACTAATGATATAGTTAATCCCAGCTTTTACTTCTTGGCTTTTCCCAAGTTCAAATTCCTGATCTTCTTCTGGAGTCTCATTATCAGACTCATCGATTACCGTTACTTCAACAGTTGCTGTGAATCCACCATCTGCAGTAGTCACTGATACTACAGCTTTCCCTTCACCTACTGCTTTAACCAATCCATCTTGTGAAACTGTAACAACCTCTTCCTTATTACTGCTAAACCAAACATCTTGATTTTCAGCATCTTCAGGTTCGATCGTTGCATTGATCGTTGTTTCTTCATCGATTTTTAACTCAACTGTATCCTGATCAACAGTAATACCCGCAACAGGGACGTCGATGCTATCTTCTATTTCTGTTGGAACATTCGCAAGTAATGCATCATATTCTTCTTGCGTAACTGCTAACACTGTTCCATGACGTGGGCTGCTTGGTAAATCATAGTCTTCGGATAATGTCCATTCACCAGAATCTAAATCAGTTGTTTCAAAAGGTACATATCCTCGGCCACCGAATTCATCGATAAACAAATACCATTTCTCTTCTGTATTTGATTTAAAGATCGCTGGTCCTTCTCCTTGACTAATCGTTCCTTTTCCAATACCTTCTGTTATCATTTCGAACTCAGGGTCCAACACGGAGTCTCCAACCTCTTGGAAAATAAATTTCCCATTTGGAGCACTATCTTCGTTAAAACCTCGCTCATCTTTAGTGAATCTGTAGATTTTCCCATCATGTTCCACCATTGTTGTATCAATGATCGAGTAACCATAATCCAGATAAACCTCAGGCTCACTAAACGTGTGGAAATCTCTTGTTGTAGTGTACATCATACGTTGATAGCTGTCTCCTGAATTTCTGTCTTCTTCACTGTCATACAATTTCGAAGCCCAAAAGATCACATATTCACCGATTGTTTTATCGTAAAAAATTTCTGGAGCCCATGTATTACCCGCTTCTGTTGGTGCGACTTCAACTAACCTTTGTTCCGACCAATTTACTAAATCGGTTGACTCCCAAACCATGATCGATTTACTTCCCGATGTTTGAGCGCGTCCCCAATCACCATTTCCATGAATTTTTAAGTCAGTGGCAATCATATAAAATTTATCGCCTTCAGGAGAGCGAATAATAAACGGGTCTCTTAGGCCTTGTTCTCCCAATTTGGAGGTGATTGCCGGCTCCCCATCGTTAAGTTGCTGCCAATGAAGTGGATCATTTCCTTCACTAAGTGCAAAGTAAATTTGCTCACCATTTGCTGTACCTTCACCTGTAAAATAGCTAAATAGGTAGCCCTTATAATCTTTTTCTTCTGGCATTTCTTTTACTTTTGCTACAAATTTTTTCGTCATTTCTTGGTCATTTAGTGATACGGTTGCAGTTAGTGTAATATCTATGTCCCCTTCTCCATAGTTAGGACGTGTCACCTCACCAGTTGTGGTAACAACATCAGAATCTTCAGAGCTCCAACTGATACTTGTTCCATTTTCACCTTCAGTTGGCAGAGTCAAATGACCACGGACATCATTTATATTCGGAACTTTTAAAGCTTCCAAAGCTTCTCTGATAAGATCGTTATCAGGAGACATACTTTTGACTGTGATCTTAATTTCTTTCGTATCGGAACTTTCCCCTTTTGAAATAGTCGCCGTCAATACTACCTCTTGATCTCCCTCTTCATAAGATGGGAGTTTAACCGCACCATCATTGGAGATTAACTCTGGATTACTCGATTCCCAAGTAACATTTGCTTTTAATCCATCAACATCTACTTGATTTGGAAGCAAGATATCTTCGCTCACATCTTCAGGTAATACTAATTGAGATTTCGCAAGTTCAACAATCTCTTGATCGGTAACACCTGTTATTTCTTCTGAAGATAATGCATAATTATATACTTTAAAATCTCTCAATTTTCCAATAAAAGCAGGATCAGGATTGTACAAAGATTTGCCAATATAGCCAATAAAATCAGCCTCTTCTTCTACTCCTGCTTCCAGTATTTCCTGAACAGAATAATCATGTTCAAGCGAACCTACTGGTAGACCATTGAGATAAAGCGATATACTTCCTTCTGCAAAAGTCGCAGTAAAGGTGTTATATTCCCCTGCATTAATACTGGCATTCTGAAATAATAACTCTGTTTCTGCATTTTTAATTCCAAATCTCACAGTTCCATTCGCTTGATTTGGATTTAAGAAAATATAGTTGTTTACATTTGGCCAATTACCTTCTATTGTTCCAATACTATAAAGCCAATGATTGGCGCCGGTATCAGTATGGAAGGTTGTTTCAATTGTAAAGGTCTCGTCATCAATTAATCCAGTTGGTAATTTCACATATTGAGAGTCGTCACCTGTAAAGTTCAGTGTAGTGAAATCCGCTTCTTCCAAAAAATCTTCTTGCTCAAATCCAACTAAAGGTGCATCAAATCCATTTTCTGTTACATCCGTTAACTTTCCATCTGCATAACTCATGTCATAATGTGCAGTTAACTGATCTACATCCGTATCTCCGTCAGAATTATCTGGGTCATCATCTGAAGAACTACTATCTGTAATGATATCTATACCATCCAATATATAGCTTCCACCTTTTATTACTATTTTTGCCGTATGGTTCGTCTTTTCAAGACCACGAATGCTATAGGATGTTTGTCTATCACCTTTCGAATATACGCGATAATCTTGATCGACTAATTGATCATCAATATATATATCGATTAAAGCATCTGGAGTAGCGCCAAATAAATTAAATCCACTACCTTCAAAATCAAAAATAATTGAATTATCACTTTCTTCTGGTGTGCTATAAATCGTTACACCTCTATAATCCATATACTGTTCTTTTATTTCATTATCACCCAGTGAAACTTTTAATGTATGTCGTTTTTCTTCGAGGTCTCTTATCGAATATCGTACACCGTCCTCTGCAACATCAAAGTTTCCAACACTTTCACCATCCAATTCAAAATGGTACGTGGTTTCATTACCTGTCCCTGCAAGATAATCGATTCCTGTTCCAGTAAAATGGATTAAAATATACGGATTATCATTGAAATTTGCCCACGCATTCGTGCTATTTGCACCCCATACATTACCATTTTCGCGATAGGCATAAACGGTATTTTCTTGGTCATCTATTTCTGAATCATCTGCAATAGCAGTAAAATCATTTGGTGCTATTGTTGTAGTAGCTTCAAATTCCATCGGTTCATCTGTCTCTATCTCTGCTCGAACAAAACTTGTGTAACTCTCTTTCGCTACTACTTTCAGTGTATGTTCCCCTTGTTCCAGATCTTCTGCAGACCATACCATTTGGACAACGGAACTATTATTTAAGTAACTCGCTTCCCCTACTAGTTCACCATCCAAATAAATATCTGCGGTCCCGTTAGACGGATTGGTTTCACCAAAAAGTCTTATTTCATTACCTTCAAAGGTAATTTCAAATGAATCACCATCATTGCTCCAAGCATTACCACTATTGGAACCCCAGTCACCAGAATAGAATACTTTGTTTAAAGCTCCTTGTTCTGTTGTCGTGTCTGTATGTTCAACCGTTACCCCATTCCAAACAGGGAAATCGGTAGTAGTCCTCATCTGTGTCCGATTAAAATGGGCATAACCCGCTTGTAAGAAATCCCAATCTCCTATATACCCAATAGGATTCCAGGGGTCATTGTTGCTTAGTGCCGCCTCTTCTGTATCATATTTTTGACCTTGAGCATTATCGAATTTTAAAGATTGGTATGGGTAACCTTCGATTGGCTCAATCCGTAAATTATCGATAAGTGTTTCATAATAACCTGAGCCTAATGTTACCCGACCAGCCATTACGGTCTTTGCTTCATCCGTATAGGAAGCAATTTCCTCACCATCAACATAAAGGGTAAATATATTTTCTTTTGCTTCAAAGGCTAGGTTATGCCAAACCGTATTATCAAAATTATCTATTTCTCCCTGCTCCACAACATTTCCTAATTTGAGAATTTGATAGCTACCATCTTTGTAAACGCGGGCATTATATGGAGCTTGTGAGTCCGACCATTCTGCTTTTACTTGACGGAGTCCTATTAAGGCATAATTTTCTCGATCCTCGACTTGGTTTGTATTTGTGTCTAATAAGAAATCATAAGATACTTTGTAATTAACCCAACGGAAATCCCCAATATTTGTATTAGGATTAACCCCTGCTTCTGATCCATCTTCCCCACCCCACACAGACCAATCTGCACCAATGATATCTGTGTTGATTTTTTGTTGCAGCATATTTCCATGTTCAGCTGCATTTGGAATGTCTCGCTCTACTCTTTCAAAACTGTCACTTTCTAATGGTTGAGTGGCTTCTGTGACTACTTCAAAAGCACCAATTTGATCGGTTGTATAGCGTGGGGTTCCTCCACGACGTTCTACGTAATCTCTTCCTTTGTCGTCTACAGCATATTCGTCATATTCAAAATCATCTTCATATGGAAGAGACATGATTGTATCTTCCGATAGATTGACAGGATTAGACTGATACTCAAACCCTGCCATTTCTGATTTGCGATCCAATGTAGAAATCGTTACAACGGAATATGGTTTCACTTCCAGCTGATAACTTCCATCCTCTGGAGTAATGGTTTGAATGTTTTTAAACCAATTTTCATCATAATCTTGTCCTTGATCAGATCCACGTGTTTCCCAAACATGTACTTCTGCGTTCTCTTTACCATTTAAATTTTCAGTATTAATGGTATATACTCTGGTATCTGCTGTATTGTTGGTAAACACACTTGTATAATCGTCGGTTTCTGGGTCTTTCAATGTCATATAATTGTGCGTACTTGTATCAACACGGACACCGCCATCTCCTTCGACGCCATCACTATATGTCGCACTATTCACATACATCCAGCGCTCATTTTTCTTCGTCGTGTGATCGTCATAACCAACAAAGTTCATGACATGGCGAACACCTTGTATACCTGCATCAGCTTCGTAAAATCCAGACCACGGATCGAAAGCACTAATAAGATGCTTTGGATTATATTGTGCACCTTGATAAAATGCTGCGACAGAAGGTTGGAAATCGAAGGACACTGCCTGTAATGGGTTCTCTGTTTCACCAGTCCAGGAGTAAATAGAAATGATCCTTGATATAACATCGGCAACTCCGACTTCTCCACCAATCCCCTTATAATGAGGCTGCATGTTTTCACGATAGCGAGCATTGATCATAGGTGAGACCCCTTCTGACACCCAAACTTCTTTAGGTTCTTTGCCCTCATTAATCAATTGGTCTTGCAATTGTGTCAGCTCATTGGAACCATTTAAATCATAATGACCGCTTATAACATCAATTTCATCTCTTAATTCCGCATCATCAAGAAGTACTTGACTGATCGAAGATGTGTCTCGATAACCATCAGCGGCAACTAATTTAATATCTTTATAGTCTTCTTCATAATTAGGCTCTTCTTTAATCTTTGAGGTGAAATATTTGAGCCAATCGACTTCAATTCGATTATTGCCGTTTATTGCTCGTTCATTTTGGGAAATACCGACATAATCCAACTTAAATCCATACTCCTCATAGACAGCATCAATCGTTTGTTTATACCACTGGTAACGATTCTCGTAATCACCATTTTCTGCGCCTTCCCACGACCACCGCGGCTCACCCCAACGTAAAATTTCAGTGGTAATATCCTCGTTTATCGATTTAGCATCAGCGGCAAACTGGAATCCTGCTCCTCGTAGAACATTTGCTGGCTCGTCCGAATATCTCATTGTCGCAGGTTCTGCTCCAGAGGACGAATTAATATCGCCACCTAATTCTACTTTTACGTGAGCTAAGCCGGCGCCTGTTTCTTTATTAAATAACTGATTCATAATTTCCCAGTATTTATCTGGATGTTCTTCCTTGTAATCTAATAATAATCGAGATGTATTGTTCCCGGAAACAGTCCCAAACCCTTTAAAACGATTGTATGGATCGACATCATCACCATCAATCGTAACTGTTTTTGTTATCTCTTCTGCTTGAGATTGTGGAGCACTAAGAAGAGAACCAAGTCCTACAACTAATATAGTTATGACAAAGAGACCAACCATTTTTTCTATGTTCCTTTTTATAACCATCCGTTATCCTTACCTCCTCTAATCATAGTTTGAACATCCTTTATGTATTTCTTGATGAAAGCATAAACACCTCCCTTGAATGAATGCGCTTTCATTATTTCACACTATGTATTATGTTTTTGTAATTTTTTTTACTTTTTTTACGATTATTTTTACAAATCCAGAAGCCAAATAAGCATCCGGAGCGAAGGCTAAACAGTTAAATCCATTTAGAAATAACCGGTGAACATTTCTAATATGACTAAAAATCCAAACGAAGCAATTCGAATCGTTTGGATTTCACTCTACTGTCCCCGGATTATCTGATTACCACTGGTCCAACTAACATATCTAACTCTTTTCATAAAACTATTTTACAAATGTGATCGTAGCTTACTTCTTTATACGTAGCTAATAATTCTTTTACTTGATCAAATGCATGTGCTTTTTTAAGCTCATTTACTTCCCGTTGAAAAATGGATTGAACATAACTATCCTCGACTTTAGGCTGAAATTCGCTAATGCTTTCATCCATTAATAAACATCCTAAATATTGAAAGCCATATTGTAATTGGCGAGTCAATTCTATTATATTTTTAAATTGTTGAAATTGTGCTGGTCGCTCTTTTTGCAATCTTTCAATTGCTTTTTGGACATTCTGTAATTCTTGAACATTAGTAGATACAATCATACAATCTCTCCTTTAATCCCAAGGTTTATCTAATAATATATTAGAGATTAATTCTTTACTTTGTTTTCTCTTTATATCTCTAATTTTAACTCGTTCACTGCTTGTCTCATATAAATATTTTTCTTCTTTAGACTCAGGTATTACTTTTGGTACTTGTGCCGGTTTTTTATCTGGCCCAATTGCTACAAATGTAAAAAAGGCAGTAGCAGCATGCCTTCTGTTGCCTGTTTCTAAATCTTCTGCAATTACTTTACAAAAAATCTCCATTGAACTTTTTCCTGAATACGTAACAAACGATTCGATACAAACAGAATCTGTCTGACGAATAGGTGCAATGAAATGTACGGAATCTGTAGATGCTGTTACACATTCTTTAATACGGGAATGTCTTCTAGCTGACAGTGTCGCACAAGCATCCATCTTCTTCATTAAAACCCCACCAAAGAGTGAATGATAATTATTTAAATCATTTATTAACACTTGATCTGTTTGTACCACTCTAGTGTCTTTCATTTTTTTTGTTTCCATTATATTGTCACCCCTAAAAAAATAACCAATTCTCTACCAATCCTGCCACCTATAAATTATAATCCCTAATTATAAACGATGTACAATACGAATATCGCATGCTTAAGATAAGAAAAATGAATGGAAACGAATTCAGTTAAATCTTTTTTCTTACAAAAAAACTCACCGTTTTATCTCGGTAAGTTTAGGTTGCATTATGTTTAATTAATTTTTCTTTAGTAAAATTGATAAATTGTTTATTTGTTTGAGAAAGATAAGTATCTTTTTTCCAAATGAATGCAAGGCTCCACGTGATTTCCGGATTATGAATCGGGATACTTTTTATATTTTTGGTTAGTTCCTTACTCGTGCTACTCGGCAATAAAGTAACTCCTAAACGTGTAGCAACCATTTCTTCCAAGAAATCAATTTGAGAGGTTTCAGAAACAATCTTAGGTGTAAACCCCGCTTTTTTACATGCATTAATAATAATGTTTCGTGATTCAAAGTCTTGATTGAACATAATAAAAGACTCATTTTTCAGATCCTCTATTTTAATCTCTTGTTTCTTTGCTAATACATGGTCTTCAGCCACTACTAAATTTAACGTATCTTCGACAAAAGTATAATAATCAAAAGATGGGTGCTGGTTTGTTAATACCGATACGCCACAATCTAATTCCCCAATCGTCAACTTTTCTTCGATTATTTTTGAACCATATTCCTCCAATTGGAACGTTACTCCAGGATATAATTCATGAAACTCCGCAATTAATTTAGAAAAAAAGAAAGAATTTACTACGGTTGGCAGACCAATACGAATATGTCCTGTTTTAATAGTTCGGAGTTGATCCATTTCATCATCGAGTATATGTAATTGGCTAACAATAGTTGAAGCATGCTTACGAAGCACCATACCGGCATCTGTCAACTGAATTTTTTTACGAGATCGAATAAATAGAGGAACACCTAACTCATCTTCCAATGCCTTAATGATTCTACTGAGTGCAGGTTGTGTTATATATAAATTTTCGGCTGCTTGTGTAAAGTTTTCCGTGTTTGTTACTTCTAAAAAATACTGGAGATGTTTAAAATCCACACTCGTCCCCCCTTATTATCATATAATGACCAATTTTATCATAGATGTTGTAAATCTGTTTAGTTTATATTTCCACACAAAAAAACAGGGCTGTCTTCGCAACCCTGTTTTTTAAATTTAATTTTCAAACCAATTATTATCAATCGTTTGTTTAAACCAATAATAGCTATCTTTTTTCGTGCGTTCTAGTGTTCTGTAGTTGACGTGAACAATTCCAAATCGCATAGTATATCCTTCTGCCCATTCAAAGTTATCCATTAATGACCAAGTGATATACCCTTTTACATTGACACCAGAAGAAATAGCACGGCTTAAAGCTGTTAAATGTTGTTGCAAATAATTAATACGACCTGCATCTTTTACACGACCATTTTCCGGTTCGTCATTATAACAGGATCCATTTTCAGTAATATAGATCGGAATATCACCGTAACTATCTTTAATTCGCATTAATACATTATAAAACCCTTCAGGGAATATCGGCCAACCAATATCCGTTCGCTCATAATTCATTTCAACCATTTCCCAATCAAGCAGACCCTCATTTTCTTTGTAGCGAGCAATATGTCCTGTATAATAGTTAATTCCGAGGAAGTCAACAGGCTGATTGATTGTTTCCATATCCCCCTCTTGAATATCTAATTCCACACCTTTTTTCTTAAACCAATCTACTAAAAATTGTGGATATGTTCCTTTAAAAACAGGATCCATGAACCATTCAATATACCAGCCGATTTCGCGATTACATGCATCAATATCTTCCTGGCGATTACTGTATGGTTCTAACCAAGTCGTATTAGGTGCAAAACCGATCTGTCCATCAATTCCTAATTCACGGAATTTTTTCACCGTTTTACCATGGGCCACAAGTAGATGGTGGGAAATTTGTGTTGCTAATTGTAAGTCTTGATTGCCTGGCGCATGAACCCCGATAAAATTCGATAGAAAAGAGATACACCATGGTTCATTTAATGTCAACCATTGTTTGATTTTACCTGAAAATTCTTTAAACATTACTTCTGCATAGTTTACAAAAGCATCAATGGTTTCACGGTTATTCCATCCGCCTTTATCTTGTAAAGCTTGTGGGAGATCCCAGTGATAAAGGGTACACATAGGTTCAATGCCTGCTTCTAATAGCTTATCAACTAAGCGATGATAATAATCCAATCCTTCTTGATTTATTTCACCTGTACCATTTGGAAAGATTCTCGGCCATGCTACCGAAAAGCGGTAGACATCTATTCCAAGTTCTTTCATCATTTCTACATCTTCTTCGTAACGATGGTAACTATCACAAGCGACATCCCCATTGTCACCGTTAATAACATTTCCAGGTGTCTTGGCAAATGTATCCCAAATCGACACACCTCGACCACCTTCATTTGTAGCTCCTTCTATTTGGTAGGAAGCTGTTGCCGTCCCCCATTTCATATCTTTCGGAAATTGTATAATTGCCATTTTAAAACCCCTCCAAAAATCTATAGTTTAGTTAAGAATTGCTGAAAAGCATAATCTGTATGCTTCGATAAATGTTCATGTCCAAATTCCTGATATAACTACCTTTTATATTCAGACACAAAGAAACCGATTTCCTTTTAGCACCCTAGATTTTATTAACCGTTAGATAGTTCAACTTCAATAAGCAATCTAGTTTTACGTTAAAATAGGAATTCACTATTTATTCTTTCATTTTTTTGAGTTCTTAGCTCATCTGATGTTAGATTTTGCCTCAATAGGAATAAACTTTTTAATAATTTAACTAGATAGTAAAAGTTAAACATATAAAGTTGCTATCATAACCATTTAAACAATATTTTAAATTTTAAAATAAGTATGAATTTAGGATACCGGTTTCATTATACCACATTATAAATTAATCGTTATCATAAAAGCTATAAATTTTTTTTGTAATTTTATAAAAATTTATAATTGTGGTAGCCAATTTTCCAATTAAAACTTCATACGTAACTCACCTACATATTAAAAACCCTATATCGAATCAACCTGACTAAGGTTGTAGATATAGGGAATTAAAATATTGAAATTATTAAGACTTAATCAATTCTTTTAAATTAACTACATTTTCTTTTGCACTAGCTAAAGGATCCCCATCAAATTGTTCTTGCTCAATTACGTACCAGTTTACACCTACATTTTCACCTGTCTGCCATAATGTCTTAATATCTAACGTACCTTTTCCAATTTCAATACTTCTTTTTTCACCATTCTCTATGGTCATGTCTTTTATGTGTAAGGATACTACTAAATCATCATAGCTTTTGATCGTTTGTAATGGGTCTACTCCTGCATGTGTTGCCCAATAACAATCTAGTTCCATTTTTACATACTCACGATCCGTCTCTTCGAATAATATATCGAAGCCTCGTTTACCATTCCCTAAATCAAAAAACTCCATGTCATGATTATGATACGCAAATGTAAAACCATTTTCTTTACACCTACGGCCAATTTCATTTAATTCTTCGGCCGCTCGGTAATAAGCACCCTCATCTTGTCGATATTCATCAGGCAAAATAGGACAGATAATTAAATTATTCCCGATCGTGCGGTTGTATGCTAAGGAAGACTCCAACTGATCGCCTGTTAAACTAGCAAAAGGCATATGACTTCCTGCAGCAACTAAACCAGCTTGATCCATCACCTGCTTTAATTCTTCTGCTGGCGTATCAAAGAATCCAGCAAACTGTACCGCTTCATAGCCCATTTCTCCTAACTTACGGAGTGTGCCTAAAAAGTCTTTTGACGTATGTTCACGTACTGAATATAATTGAATCGCAATCTTTCCCATTAATAACCCACTCTCCTATATAAAAAATTATTATTATTGCTAAGTAAAAATCGCTTCACGGGATATGTAATGTTGTAGACGGGATAATCGTTTGTCTTCACGGGATATACCTATCGCTTCACGGAATAAGCAAGGTTATCCCGTGAAGAAAGCATGTTATCCCATGAAGAGAGGAAGTTATCCCGTCAAGAGCAGATATTATCCTGTGAAGAGTTTTAAGCACTTGATCTGTCTTATATATTAACTGCTTTGCCTGTTTGGGCGGATTGGTAGAGTCCATCGATGATTTTTTGGATATTGGTTCCTTGCTTTGCAAAGTTATCCGTTACATTACCCTCTACGCAATCTTTTACAAATGTATGGATCTCTGTTTCGTGCGCGTTTACTTCTGGTAAATAGGCAGGTGTCAGATCGATTAATGTATCATGTTTTTCCTGATACATCTTCAGTGGAAAAATATCTGCGCCACCTTTATTGCCCATTAAGGAAACCTGCATGGTATCCCGTTTTTCTACATTGGCAGCGAACGCGGATTCCAATACAAGGGAGGCACCATTTTTGAAAGTAATCATCCCAACAGCCATGTCCTCGACGGTATAGTTTTGATAATCCCATTCACCAAGTAAGCCTACACCTTTTTTTGTACCTAATTGTTGATGTGTTTGCCCTAATACGACCTCTGGTTCTGGATAACCCATCAGATAAAGTGCTGTATCTAACATATGAACACCAATATCAATTAATGGTCCTCCACCTTGTAATTCCTTATTTGTAAATACTCCCCATCCAGGAATACCTCTTCTTCTGATCGCTTGCACACGTCCAGCATATATTTCTCCAAATTCTCCTGCGTCAATAAAACGTTTAGCAGCCTGTGTTTCAGACTGAAAACGATAATGAAAACCATACATTAATAGTTTTCCTGATTTAGTTGCTGCTTCTTCCATTTCGATTGCTTCCTCCTGGTTCATTGCCGGAGGTTTTTCACACAACACATGACAGCCAGCATTTAAAGCTGCAATTGCTGACTCTTTATGAAATTTATTCGGCACACACACACTAACTGCATCCAAATCTACTTTTTCTAACATACTTTGATAACTATCAAATGCTTCTGAAATCCCATGCTCTTTTGCTACTAATTGAGCACGTTCATACGCTACATCAGCTATTGCAACAACTTCAACTTGTTCTGAAACATTTTTATATGCGGGAAGATGCACGTCTGTTGCAATTCCCCCTGCACCAATTAAACCTACTCTAAGTTTTGTCATCACCATCGTCCTTTCTTATGCCCACCACATCTCTGTTGGACTCTCTTTAATATTTACGGCCTTCAAATTATCTACTGCTCTAGAAAAACCTTCATTAATTGACATAATTGGATCTTCATGTTCAATACTCACGACATAATCATAACCATAGGTTCTTAACGCACTTATCATATTGGACCATTCTTCTAAACTGTGACCACAGCCTACAGAACGGAAATTCCATGCTCTTGTTTGAATGTTTCCGTATGGTTGCATATCTGTTAAACCATACATGTTAACATTATCTTGATCAATATAGGTATCCTTTGCATGAAAATGATGCAGCGCACCTTCTTTTCCTAATATTTTGATTGCTGCAACTGGATCAATCCCCTGCCACCATAAATGACTTGGATCAAGATTTGCGCCAATTGCTGGACTCGTTTCTTCACGCAATTTTAACATGGTATATGGTGTATGCACTAGAAAGCCTGCGTGCAACTCAATACCAATCTTCACATTATGATTCTCTGCTAACTCACCGATTTCTTTCCAGTAAGGTACAAGTTTTTCTTTCCATTGCCAATCCAGTACCTCAGCGTATTCATTCGGCCACGGCGCTACCGGCCAGTTGGGAGCTTTAGCATTTTCCTGATCCCCAGGTGTACCTGAAAAACAGTTTACAACTGGTACCCCTGTTAAGCCTGCTAATTCTATGGTTTTTCTTAAGATTTCATCACTCTCATTAGCAAATGCCTTATCTGGGGTTAATGGGTTACCATGACAGCTGAATGCACTAATAGTTAACCCTCTGTCTTCTACTGCCTTTACATATGCTTCTCGTTTTGATGCATCATGTAAAAGTTCATCTATTTTACAATGGGTATCACCTGGGTAACCTCCAGTTCCGATTTCTACTGCATCCAAACCGCTCGTCTTAACATGATCAAGCATTTCTTCAAAGTTTTTGTCTGCAAATAGTACTGTAAATACGCCTAACTTCATTTCTATACCTCCCTTAAAACTTTATAGTGACACATTTTTCTTCGTTTGATTTGATTCTAGAGCTGCTAGAATGATTTTTAAAGATTTATAACCTTCTGTTCCATCAATTAATGGCTTGCGATCATGAAGCACACTATCGACAAAATGATCAATCACACCAGATGAAGTTTGACCATCACTATCATTGGTTTGAATTTGTCCTAATTGATAATTTACTTTCGATCCATCAGTAAAACTAGCAATCAAGCTGTAATTCGGGTCATCTTCAAGACGCAAGTTACCCTTTTCTCCAT
Organism: Gracilibacillus kekensis; assembly: GCF_900143085.1. Classification (GTDB taxonomy): domain Bacteria; phylum Bacillota; class Bacilli; order Bacillales; family Amphibacillaceae; genus Gracilibacillus; species Gracilibacillus kekensis. The sequence goes on from NZ_FRCZ01000005.1 coordinate 20,351, forward strand.
AGATGACAGTTGAATTATCTTCTCCACCTTTATAAGCCCAACTAGCAGTTAACGTTCCGATAATACCAGTCTGACTACGTAAAATTGTTACTGCCTGATCATCGACATCACTGTTTTCTTTAGCAGATGATTCGATCATGGAAGCAACTTCTGTAAATTCCTCACCTAATATATATCGAATCATATCCGCTTTATGTACACCCAAGTCACCTAGTGCACCTATAAAAGCCTCTTCTTTACGGAAAAACCAGCTATCTTTCCCATCGATACTCCAACCTTCTGGACCACCATGACCAAAAGTAGTGCGGAAACTGTACAATTTGCCTAACTCTCCAGCAGCAATCATTTGTTTTGCTTTTTCATGGCTAGGCACAAAGCGTTGGTTGTGTGCGATCATTAATTTTTTACCGGCTTTCTCACTTGCAGCAATCATATCTTGTGCTTCTTTTTCTGAAGTTGCCATCGGTTTTTCACATAACACATGTTTTCCTTGTTCTGCTGCAAAGATAGATACTGGTGCATGTAAATAATTTGGTAAGCAGACACTTACTAAATCTGCGTCAGATTCTGTTATCGTTTTTTTGTAATCGGTATAGGCTGGTGCATTATATTTTGAACCAGTTAACTGAGCACGTTCTTCGATAACATCACACACGGCTACAATTTCTACATGTTTATTTGCTTTATATTCTGGTAAATGACGTTTAATTGCGATGCTCCCACATCCAATAACAGCTACTTTTAATTTACTCATCATTAATCGCTCCTCTTATGATTTAGCTTTAATATCTTCTAATGGTTTTGCGTTTCCATAACTAGAGAATGTTCTACTCGTCGGCTTAGCCCAGCGGACAGCATTTTGTATAACCTTTTGAACATCTTGATGATAATAGGTAGGATATGCTTCATGCCCTGGACGAAAATAAAAGATTTTCCCATGACCTCGTCGAAACGTGCAGCCAGAGCGAAATACTTCTCCACCTTCAAACCAACTTACAAGAACTAGTTCGTCTGGTGCAGGTATATCAAAATGCTCCCCATACATTTCCTCTTTTTCAATTTCAATATATTCCCCTATTCCTTCTACTATTGGATGCGATGGATTGACGACCCACATTCTTTCTTTTTCATCCGCTTCACGCCATTTTAAGTCACAGCCTGTTCCCATAAGCTTCTGAAAAATTTTTGAGAAATGACCGGAATGTAGTACGATTAAACCCATACCCTCTAATACTCGTTGATGTACTTTTTCTACTATTTCATCTGCCACTTCATGGTGTGCTAAATGCCCCCACCATAGCATGACATCTGTTTTATTCAGTCTTTCATCTGTAATCCCATGATCAGGTTCATCTAGTGTTGCAGTTTCTACATGGATATCGTCTGTCTGCAAAAATTCCTTAATAGCTCCATGAATGCCTTTTGGATATATCTTGCCTACTTCTTGGTCTTGTTGCTCATGTCTGTGTTCATTCCAAATTAGAACGTTCATAAAAATGCTCTTCCTCCCTTATCTAGTTATCCTATTTTCTTAAGTTTTTAGGAATCAAGAGTTGAATCCATAATTTAGATATTCAATCCTTTTGTATTGTCAGCACTTACATATGCAATACAACTAACTAACATAATAAAGGATGATGTATTCAATTAACATAAATGATATAATCAAAACATGAACTATTTTGCTATTATTATAGCTTATTAGGAGGTGGTATTACATGAGAATAGATTTTTGTGGCTATTCGTACCATGATAGTCTGTTTCATACTTCTCACAGGTCTCGATTTGCTTCCTATTTATTTCGGCTACAAACGGAAGGACGTTCTCGGGTTAAAGTTAATGATAAAAGACATGTTGTAGAAAAAGGAGACTTACTCATTATTAAACCTGGAGAAACTTACGAACTATATGTTGAAGATGGACAACAAAGCGGGGATTTTCATTTGTATTGTGAAGGTGAATGGATTGACGATCGCTTTCATCTTGCACCAACTTTAACAAACATCCCATTAGAGGACACAGTTTTAGATTTATGGCACCATCTAATTATTGAAGGTCGTCGACCACAGAAAGAAAGAAATAGTGAACTTACCAAGTATTTGTTAAGTGCACTGTGTGTTTCTTTAGAAAGATCTTTAGATAAGAAAACATCGACGATATATCGACCTTACGTTGTAACCAAAATGATGCGTTACATAGAAGAAAATGCAACGAAGCAAGGTTTCCAAGTTCAAGATATTGCAAACTTATCTAATCTAAGCGTTTCTCGATGTGTACATATTTTTAAAGAGCATGTGAACATGACCATTATTGAATATGCTCAAACTATCAGAATATCCGCTGCTATAAACCAAATGAAATATACAACAATGACGTTAGAGAACATTTCACATAACTGCGGTTTTGGTTCTTATTCATACTTTCATCGCGTCTTTAAAAATAAATTTGGCATATCACCTAGTTCTTACAGAAAAAAAGTTTAGGAAAAATTGGGAGAAGATACTGCTCAATAACTTTTTTATATTAGCTAAAGTGGTAACTATGAATGTTTAATCTGATAAACATCCGCTCCGGCTGCCCACTTCCCTTTCCGTGGGGTTTTTCCTTCAGCTAACTTCTTCAAGCAAAGGTCGCTCGAAAAAGTGGATCTTCAGGTAAAACATTCCCACAGGAGAGAAAGTGGACGGCCTGCGCTAATATAGTTGCTCTACAACTATTGTGACAGCTAACATCTCGAGCTGTTAATCCAATCAACGAATTATTCACATGAGAGAAATGACATAATGCTACCTCATACTAGCTTTGTAAAATTTCAAATTAGCGTAGGCGTCCGCTTCTACTCCTATGGGATATTTTTCTCCTAAGATCCACTTTGGTAAGTGATCTTTACTTACCAAAGTTAGCTGAGGAGAAAAACCCATGGAAAGAGAAGCGGACAAGCCGTAGCGAGTGCTAAGCAAACTACGCATAAAATCCAAACGATGCTATTCTAATCGTTTGGATTTTTTTAATAATAAATTTCTTTTTTCGATCTTTTTAGGTACGTAAGAGGATGATACTCAATAATAAGCGACAATTTTATAAATATTAGTAGTATTCATTCATTGTCCTTTCAAATATAAATAGAATTACCCTGTCATATCTGAAAGCATTTGTAATAGTTCTACGCGATTTTTGATTTGTAATTTTTTGTATATAATAGATAGATAATTTTTTACAGTTCCTTCACTAATACCTAATTGCTCTGCTATCATCCGGTTAGTCCAACCTTTTTTCATAAGTTGAATAATTTGCCACTCTCTGTTATTTAAATCTTTGCGATTATTAAAATGTTCTTTAATAAAATGTAACGAACTCTCTCTTTCAATCTTCAATAATGACTCTAATCGTTCAGAAAAGGATTGAACGAGATTTTGTGGCGCAACAAATTTCCCATCTATAATAAAACGTAACGTGTTTTTAAACTCTTCGAGACCTGAACTTTTAAGTATATAACCATCTGCTGCGACAGATAATAAGGTCTCAATTGATTCTTCATCATCATAAGCAGAGAGCAATACTACTTTAATGTTAGGATATATTTCCTTTAACTGTTTCGCACATTCAAATCCATCCATTATAGGCATATGTATATCTAATAAAACTAAATATGGCCTAACTTCCTTTTCTTTAATAAAATTAATAACTTCTTGTCCATTTTTTAAAGTACCAATAACACGAAACTCCTCCATATCTTCGACAAAGCTAGTGATCATGTCACGAAAAAGTGTTTGGGATTCTGCTACTACTACAGTATGTTTTGTCATCATCTGTTCCTCCTCATTTCCTATTTTATTTATAGTGAACAATAAATGGATTACGTTTATTCCTGGTAACTATTTTTATTATAACGTATTTTTCATTCGTTTTAAAGAACATTTTAGTTTTAATTAACTATTTCTTTTGTTTTTTTCTGTTTTATAATAATTAAACTAAGATTTTGTATAGTTTCCTATTCCTATATAACATACTATTTAGCAAATGATTTTGAGGCATAAAGTATCAAAAATAATAATCCGTTATTTCTACTTAAAATATCTCTTATTCGAGATATTTTCTTTTAAGTGTGTTGAAGTTAAATTCATTAACAAAGTGTAGTTTATCAGCTATTTTTAATATAGAATACAACTCAGCCATGAAAGTCTGTTCTTTATGATTTATTACTTGTTTTAAATTGATTATCGGTTTGTTTAATAAATATGCTTCAAAATATATCGAAGATTGCTGATCCCACTCTACATAGATATCCATTTCTGCTAAATATAAAAGTATATTCATTTCTTCCCTGATGAACTGAATATTTCTTTCGATATTTAATTTCTTCATATATAAACGTACTATTTGTTCCCCCTTCAGATCCCCATAAAAATACCATATGAAGTTTGTATCCTTTTGCTTTAATCTTTTACAGAGGTGTATAAATGCCTCGATATGTCGTTGGCTAGTTGGACCGTGCATAGATAGAATCCTCAATTGTTGATCTCGGCTTAATTTATCATCATTATGTTTACTAATTTTAGTTAAAGACTCTTTATAAAATGGATCTGCATAATATTTTACATTAAATAACTTGTTAGTTAGCATTTCATTGTACATTGACTGTGAACTTATGTAGATAAGGTCATTTTTTTGAAGCGTTTTTAAAATAGATTGATACGATTTAGAAAAAAGTCTAGTTGGAAAATAGTATATCTTCTGTGTTGCATTGATTTTGTCACGTAAATAATGGGAAGTGAGTCCAGATGAAAAGCTAATTGCACTATCATAATATGTATCTGGGTGAAATAAATCAGGCTTGATTTTTTTCCAATAAAGTTCAACAATAGATGGATACGTATAATAAGCCTTTCGAATGTGAGCAGGTATTGGTGGATTCTCCACCTTGAAAAACCAATTTTGTTTTTGATAAATATCCTTTATAACCTTCGTGACTCTAGTTGTAACGGCTGGTAATACTCTAGTCGTTTCGGGTAATAAAGTTGTGAAGGTTGTGTTGTTCTCCATAAGTTTCACATCAATTTTTGCATCTTTCGACATATGACGATTAATAATAAATAATTGATGTTCAAAGGACAAAATAGGATCTTCCGGATCGATAATAAATAAAATTCTTTTTTGTTTTTTCATTAGTTAATCGTCCTCCTCTCTCTCCTATGGTTAGACTACCATCAACTTTTTTATCATTGATCCTGTTTGTTTTTCCATTTTATGAATTCAAATATTACTTTATACTCGTCAATATCTGGTTTGGTAATTCCTAATGCCTTTAATTCTCTAATAAATTCAGTCCATTCATTATTGGTGATTATTGGTTCATGTTCTGCCCCTAATAATGTTGCGACTTCTACATTTAGTACTTCTGCAACTTTTTCGACAATCTGAATAGACGGATTGTCGTTTAGATTTCTTTCGATATTACTTAAGTAAGATTTAGAAACATCTGCTCGTTCTGCCAATTCAGAAAGTGTTAATTTTTTTGCTTTTCTAATTCGATTAATATTCGTCCCTATCATTTTTAATACCTCAAATCCTATCGAAATTCTTCTAAACTTAATTTAACATCCGCAGGAATTTTCACACCCACTGATTGATAGCGAAACTTATCAGAAAGTAACCGTCCATGTATCCTTTGATTTAAAATTTGAATAGAATATTATGGACGATTACACGCGTTAGCGATTCATGATAGGTATATATTTATATTCCATCATCCCTAAGCTGCAAGTACTTTTGTTCGGTCTGACGAGCTACCTGCTTTACATCGTAACCCTTCTTAATTAATACCTCTGCATCTACTGGATTTCGATTTTTTTTCTCATAAGACTCGTACATTTTTTCCAACCATTCGCGTTTATTGTTTAACTGGATAAACTCTATCAAATCAGCCCGCAAATCAACCTCTCTTGGAATGTGATCGGAAGCAAGTATAGGTAAACCTGCACTCTGTGCTTCAATTAATGTCATTGGTAAGCCCTCATGAAGGGATGGGTATAGAAATAAATCAAACGCTTGCATCCACCGTTCGATATCTTCCTTTACATTTAAGAAAATCACGTGGTCAACTATATGATATTGTTTGATCTTTTCTTCAATTTTCTTTCGTAATGGACCATCTCCTATTAAAATCAATTTTGCTTGTGGAATTCTTCTGCGGAATCCTACAAATAATTCAATGAGGTAATCATGATTTTTTTGAGGCGAAAAAGGACCAATATGACCAATAAGAAATTCTTTATCACTGATATGTATTTCTTGCCTTACTTTCTCCCTTACGGAATTCGAGTAACAAAAACGTTCTAATTCAATAGCATTATAGATAATTTCAGCATTTTTAGCTTTTGTTTTGAACAACCATTTGGCAGCTTCAGAGGAACAGGCAAAATAATGAGTAGCATATAAAGAAATAATAGAACCTGCCACATTCTGTAGAAATTTTTCCTTTCCTGTTTTTTCCGTCCCTGTATTATGGCTATGAACAACCCTAACTGGAATGCCAACTCTTTTAGCAGCCTTTAGAGAGAAAGAACTCATTTTATCTAAATGTGCATGCATCACTATATAAAAGCGGTGTCCTTTAAAAAAATGTCTCAGAGCTTTTTTATATCCTTGTATCCCTACATCATCTATAGAAGGAATGCGGTAAAGATGTCCTCCCATAGTGCGAATTTCTTCATCATAATCGCCTTCTGCATTGGTTAAAAAATCAAATTGTACTTTACTCCTGTCTAGATTACGATAGACGTTCATTAGCATGGTCCCTATTTCGCCATGATTCATCTTTTCAACTACATGTAATATCCTTAACGCACTTTCCAAGTGTAATCCCCCTCTATTATTATTCGTTAGAATGTACAAATAAGTGGTAGCAATTAATTAGCGATATTTAATATGTGATTTAGCTTCAATCAGCTGACTTATATTGTATATTTCTAATTCATTACGGATAATTCTCGCTGTTGTGTTTGCTATCAAAACAGCTCGATCTGGTTCTGTATCGACTACGGATATACGAATAACTTGAGAATCATCTACTCTTTGCACATTGAAATTTTTAGTCAAGCTTTTTTTGGAATAAGGTAATTGCAACTCCTTGATTAACTCTTCTATAATTATGTCATCTTTTATCATTGCTACAATTGCTGTCATTGTCTCTGAATCCGTTTCAACCATTAGCTGAGTTGAAGTTTGAAAAAGAGCTTTGTCGGATTGACCATAAAGTAAATAACCTGTAGCTGACATCATTACCACACTAAATAAGATAAAGATTCTTTTTTTATTAATAAAAACAAACGGATGATTTACATCTTTTTTCATTTTGTTCACCTTTTTTTCATTATAACGAACGATGATTTTAAACTTTTCTTACTTAAGTGCAGTTCATTTCATTCTATTCATTTAAACATAATATAAAGAACAATAATTTCTTTATAAAGAACATATGTATATAATCTCATGAGTTGTAAGGCTTGTCAACTGTATTTTGGGTAAAAAAAGAAGGACGAGTATTCACTCATCCTTACTATAGCCTATTCTTTTTCGGTTTTTTAAGGTAGAACTAAACGATGCCTCCACCTAAACCAAGTAACATTATACCGAAAAAAAGTGAACTGCTACCACTTAATTTCGTTTGAAGCAAAAGCTTTTAAGTTCTATACTTTTAAGACGCTTAAAAAAGAAGACTTCTTTCGGTAATACGTTAAACATATTTGTTGTCGTTACCAGGTAACCAAGTGTCCTAGTACCAAACCAAGTACTCCCAGCAAAAAAACCACTGGCAGTCAGTGGTTTTAGTCTTCCATCATTTTTTTACGGTCATTTTCTTCAGTTAAAAAGTTCATAAAAGTATGAATTCCCATACGTGGTTGCGATTTAATCAGGGAAATATAATCCTTCTTTTTATAATCGTTAATGACATCACTTTTCTTAATTCTCGTTACCATGTGCTCCACTTCTAACTCTTTTATCTTCCTTTTGATATGCTTTGATTCTTTATATAAGGCTAATCCAACTGCTGCCATGAGTGCATAAACAACTGCAATCGCAAACATACCATTGGAAAAACCACCAAAGAATACGAAAAAGATTAAGTTAAAAAGAGAGATAAACAATAATGGTACGGCAAACATCATATATTTTGTATTCTTTTTGATTAATGGATTTATTTTCTGAAACAATTTTTCTAATTCCAGTTTCATAAATGACGGCAACTCATTTGTAATAAAAGAAAACATTTAGAAACCTCCTTAATAGAGTTATTCCCAAATAGCATAAATAGAAAACCTGTGAATAATCTGGGGATGCTATATCTATATTATACGTTTTTCGAAAAGAGAACGTCAAAATCTTTGCTTTTGAAAAGTCTCATACTTTATCATTAATAGTGGAGGTGTTCATATGAGAATTGCATTTCTTTCAGACATTCACGGAAATGCCGAGGCACTTGAAAAAGTAATCGAAGATATTAAAACAAAGCACGTAGATCGGATTGTTATGCTCGGTGATATTGCATACCGGGGACCAGAACCAGCTAAATCAATTGATCTGATTCGTTCTTTGACTACAGACGTCATTAAAGGCAATGCAGATCAGTGGGTAGTACGCGGCGTTCGTGAAGGCGAAGTGCCGAATCAAGCGATAGACATCATGCAAAAAGAACAGCAATGGACAAGGGATCAATTAACTGAGGATCATATAGCTTATTTAGAAGACTTGCCTTCTGAACTTTCTTTTGAAGCAGATGGAATCAGAATCCATGCTTTTCATGCCACCCCTGATAGCTTATTTGATGTTGTCTTACCAAATGTAGCAGACAATGATCTACTGAAAAAACTTACTCAAAAAGAAGAAGCAGACCTGTATTTATATGGTCACATTCATAAAGCATATCAACGCACTATTGAAGGAAAAACCATCGTCAACTTAGGTAGTGTTGGTCTACCATTTGATGGGATAGCTAAAGCATCATATGTATTGGTAGACATTACGGATGGTCAAGTACAGACCAGTAATGTCCGGCTGCCATATGATATAGAAAAAGTATGTCAACTGTATGAGGATGTCAGTTATCCAAATATAGAGAAGATGCAAAACATTATTCGCTCAGGACGTAATTAACTTTCAAAAAAACACTAAGACAAAAAGAATTCCTTAACTTCAATCACGAATGATGGAATTACTACACAATTAAAGGATTATGCGACATAACTCTGACGGTAATTTTGAAATGATTCATGAGTGTGGTATCCGCTTCGGCTTGGCCACTCCCCTTTCCATGGGGTTTTTCCTTCAGCTAACTTTTTAAGCGAACTTTGCTTAAAAAGTTAGCTTAGGGTGAAAACCCGCGGAAAGGGAAGCGGACAAGCCGGAGCGATTGTGACACAGTTATAAAATCTCATAATTACCACTTTGGTTATGTCGTATAATCCTTCTAATACGCATGAAATTCAAAAGATCATAAAGTCTATTCAAATCATCTTTTGGATTTAATTTTTAAACCATATTCTTCTGCATCAATCTTAAAGCATTTAGTACAACGATTAAGGTCGCTCCCATATCAGCAAATATCGCTAACCATAGCGTTAACCAACCAGGAATCACTAATAATAACGCTATTACTTTTAAGCCAAGAGCCAGGAAAATATTTTCTTTGATAATTCGTAATGTCTTTTTACTTAACTGAATGGTGTCTGGTATTTTTGCAAGATCATCCCCCATTAAGGCGACATCTGCTGTTTCTATTGCAACATCCGTTCCTGCACCACCCATTGCAATGCCAACATTTGCTTCTGCTAACGCTGGTGCATCATTAACACCGTCTCCTACCATCACCACATTTCCATATTTATTCTTTAATTCTTTAATAGTAGTTAATTTCTCTTCTGGAAAAAGATCTGCTTTTACTTCCGATAAATCTAATGCTTTTGCAATGTTTTTAGCTACGCTATGATGATCACCTGTTAACATGATCGCATGTTTAATTCCTTGCTGATATAACCTGTTGATTTGATCCACTACATTATTTCTCGGTTGATCAGCCACTGCTATATATCCGATAATTTCATCGTTCGTTCCAACATATAAGATCGTCTTCGTTTCCAAACCTGAAACATCAGGCAAACGAAATCCCGCAAATAGTTTTTGATTACCAAGTTTGTATCTTGTTCCACGAATTGACGCTTCTACCCCTTTGCCTGTATACGATTGAAATTGTTCTGCTTCTGGTAATGTAATCGATTGAGTTCGCTTCATGATAGCTCTTGCAATCGGATGTTCGGAATAGGACTCTAAAGCTCCAGCAATTTTCAATACTTCTTCTTCTGTTCCTTTTAGTGCAGTAATATCTGTCACCACTGGCTTACCAATCGTTAAGGTTCCCGTTTTGTCAAAAGCAATCGCATCCACTTGCGCCAATTCTTCTAAATAGGCGCCACCTTTAATCAATACGCCATTCCTGGCAGCATTACCAATAGCAGTAACAATAGCAACTGGTGTAGAAATGACTAATGCACACGGACACCCCACCACCAAGACGGCGAGTCCATTGTAAATCCAAGACTCCCAGCTTAAGTTGAAAAAAAGTGGAGGAATAACCATAACAAGTACCGCTAATATCATAATAAAAGGTGTGTAATATTTAGCAAAACGATCGACAAATTGTTGTGATGGTGCTTTTTCTGCTTGTGCTTCCTCTACTAAGTGAATAATTTTGGCAATCGTTGTATCATCACTAAATTTCGTTACTCTGACAACCATAGCTCCTTCTTCATTGAACGATCCTGCGAAAACATTACTTCCTACTGTTTTTTCTACGGCTACAGACTCTCCCGTGATCGCTGCTTGATTGACCGAAGACAATCCTTCGATTACTTCGCCATCCATCGCTACTTTTTCGCCAGGTTTAACGACCATTGTATCTCCAATAACGACATCTTCTATATCTACTTCCATCCATTCATTTCCACGTTTAATAGTTGCACGATTAGGAGCAAGCTCCAATAAGGATTGAATTGAATTTCTTGCTTTATCCATTGAATAGCTTTCCACCGCCTCACTCAGAGCAAATAAGAATACGACTACCGCAGCTTCTGCCCATTCCCCGATGATGGCAGCACCGATTACTGCTATCGTCATTAATGTTTTCATATCAAATTGGAACTTTACTAAATTCTGCAAACCACTCTTAATTAAATCATATCCCCCGATAGCAATAGCAAGTGTAAACGTTGCGATCGTCAGCCAAAACGATTCTCCTAATTGGAAAAAGAAAACATAACCAATCAGTACAAATAATAATGATAATGCGGTTAATTGGTTTTCTCTTTTTTGATAAAAGGGAATTTGAGGCTTCTGTTCTTTCTCAGGATAAACCTTGATATGGTCAAAAGCACCTGCTTGTTCCAATTCTTCGATAGTTGTATTTCCATGGACCGTTAATTTAGCTGCGGAAAAATTCAATTCCACATCTTCAATATCTTCTAGCTTACGGACGTTTTTTTCAAATGTTGCAGCGCAATTGGTACAAGATAGGCCTTGCAATCGATACACTTGTTTTTCAGACAACTTTAACACCTTCTTCAGCATGTGTTTTTGCGATCGTTACCATTTGACGAACATGACTATCTTTTAATGAATAAAAAACCAGTTTTCCTTCCTTACGATACTTAGCTAACCCCATATTCCTCAACATTCGTAAATGATGAGAAGCTGTTGCTGTTGACGATCCAATAATGTTCGCTACGTCACAAACACATAGTTCCTTTTCAAGGGTCAATGCATACGTTATTTTGAGTCTGGTAGCATCTGATAATGCTTTAAATAATAGCTCTACACCTGATATTTCCTCGATTTTGGGTTGTACGCGATCTATAACAGCTTGATCATAACAATACGTTTCACAGGCATCTTGCTTGTACTTAGTCATTTGGTCCACCTCATTCAAATAATCATTTGATTGTTTGAATATAGTATATCGAAATATAGATAAATATGAAACCATAATCAGCAAGAAAATTTTAAAAAGGGCTTGCAAATTTCAACGCATTGTTATATAGTTAATTACATGAGTAACTAACCAATTAGGTGGTGAACTAAAATTGACAGAAAGACTCAAAGAAGATCAACCAATTTTCCAACAAATAGCCGAAATGATCGAAACAACTATTGTAGAAGGGGAATTACAAGCAAGTGACAAAATACCCTCCACAAATGAATTTGCTAAACATTATCAAATAAACCCAGCAACTGCTGCAAAGGGAATTAACTTGCTCGTAAACCAGGAAATTATATACAAGAAACGAGGGGTCGGTATGTTTGTTTCAGAAAAAGCGCGTGACATCGTCATCAAAAAAAGAAAAGAACAATTTTATGATCAATATGTGCAACCAATGCTAAAAGAGGCTACAAGAATTGAGTTAAGTGAAGAACAATTAACAAAATGGATTAAGGAGGTTTACAATCGTGGAAATTAGAACAAATCATCTAACGAAAAAATACCGAAAAGAAGTGGCGCTTGATGATTTATCTTTTCAATTATCAGGAGATAAAATTGTTGGGTTATTAGGTAAAAATGGTGCCGGAAAAACTACATTAATGCGGTTATTGGCAGGACATTTTGCACAAACAAATGGTGAAATGCTCATAAATCAAGAATCGCCATTTAATAACTATTCCTTATCAAAAAATATTTGCTTGATCATGGAAAGCAATAACTTCCATGATAAGTTTACCGTAAAAGACATTTTAAAAATTTCTTCAAAATTTTACCCATACTGGGATAAAGAATACGCAGAAGAATTACGAGAGGTTTTCCGTCTCAAACCGAAGAAAAAAGTAAAAACCTTATCTAAAGGGATGTATTCCGCATTAGGTATTATCGTAGGTTTGGCTAGCAATTCTCCTATTACCATTTTTGATGAGCCTTATATTGGTTTAGATGCTGCCTTTCGCTCGACATTCTATGATTTATTATTGGAATCCTATGAACGCAACCCACGTTTGATTATACTTTCTACACATTTAATTGATGAAGTAAGTAAATTATTTGAAGAAGTAGTGATCTTACAGGAAGGTACATTATTACTACATGAGTCTGTGGACGATTTAGCAAATAAACATATTTTATTATCAGGTAACAAAGAGGAAGTAGAACAATTTGCATCCAACAAAAATGTGATCCATGAAACATCAATGCTAGGACAAAAAACCGTCGTATTATATGATGAAACTATCACGGATCCAGCTGGACTAAAGGTGAGTCGGGCAAGCTTACAAGAATTATTTGTCTATTTAACAAAAGAAGAGGTGAAGCGACATGCTCGAGCAAATTAAATTAAATTTATATTTCTTTTGGAAAACTTCATGGATGACACTGTTAATTTTTTGGTTGATTTATGCAGGTTTTGTATTATTCATGCTACTAATTACTTTTTCATCAGATGGTGGCATTGAAATGATGGGTGTTAACACCTTTCCTAGTATGATTTTCTTTGTTATTTTTGGGGTTTATTTTTTCAGGGAAACCTTTTCCAATGTGATTAAATTTGGGATTACCCGAATGAGTTACTATGTATCGTTAATGATCTATATCGTACTTTTCAGTATACTCATGACTACGATTAGTCAACTGTTTATCAAATTGATCGAATCTCTTATTGAACTTTTCAACATTACCAACTTTACCTTTACCGGGATCGATCTGAACATGATCGAGAACATTTCACAATGGGAGTTCATTTTATACGAAGCGTTAATCTATATATTACTATTTCTACTTAGTCTATTATTTGCAAGTATTTTTTACCGTTTTGGTTTAAAAGTAGGGTTCTTAACGTTATTAGTATTTCCTTTAGCTTTTGTTTTTAAGGATGTTGCTGAGATCATTTTTGACGCTCTAGCATACTTACTTATTGGTAGTGAAAAGTATCAAGCATTTTACTTTTTGATACCGTACCTTGTTCTTGCTTTATTACTGTTACTACTCACGAAGAGGTTAAGTGTCGTCGATCAGGTAACATATAAATAATTTATAAAAACCGGAACAAGCCCACCCAGTCCTTTTAGTGGTAATTTTGAAATGGAAAATAGGTATAATACCCGCTTCGGCTTGCCCACTTCGCTTTCCAGGGGGCGTGTCTTCAGCTAACTTTTGTAAAGAAGTTCACTTTACAAAAGTGGATCTTCAGATCACGCTAATCCCCTTGGAGTCGAAGTGGACGCCTACGCTATTTTTTGCATTACAATGTTGTACATGCTGGACATACTGATTTTATTACACATTTTAATAAGCTCAAAAAGTTAGCTGCCACATCCATTGTAGAATAGCATTATAGCGTAGGCCGTCCGCTTCCACTCATATGGGATGATTTTCGCCTAAGATCCGCGATCAGTGCTTACTAAAGTTAGCTTAAGATGTGTCCGCGGAAAGGGAAGTGGACAGCCGTAGCGAGGGGTTAATAGTCACTATATTACAAATTGGTTAACCAAAAACAGTAGGTGGAATTTCTCCATCTACTGTACTATACATTACCTTTTTGATTAATGGTAGAAAGGTGATCTGTTTGATTATAACGATTTATTTTCCAAGACTCGTCCAACCATTCAATATGCGAAATACAACCATTTCCTAATGTTGTTTTACCTGATCCAATCTCCCCTTTTGAATAAAGAGATAAAATCATATTGATCACAGCACCATGAGCAACTAGTAATACTTTTTTGCCTGTATAGTGTTGATGAATACTATTCAAGCCATCTACTAATCTTGTAGAAAGTTCTTCTCTTCCTTCCTGATTCGGATAGTTTCCACCGGAGAAGTAACGTAAGCGCTCTTCTACAGTCATACCTTCTGCATCCCCAAAGCCTCTTTCGCGGAATTCGTCCATTTCTATCATCGAAAGATTTAAGTACTGATTAATAATGGTAGCTGTCTGTTTCGCTCTTTGTAATGGGCTAGTAATCAGAAGATCCCAATCTGTAACTTGTAAAAATTGACCACATTCGTCCGCTTGTATTTTTCCATTTTCATTGAGCGGGATATCTGTTTGGCCTTGGATTCTACCTTCTGCGTTCCAATCTGTTTCACCATGCCTAACTAAACAAACCGTTGTCATATTGAGCCCCTCCTTATTCGTGAATTTCCTCAAAAAACTGTTCTAGAAATTGATGCATAAAATGATGACGTTCCTTTGCTAATTTACGTCCAGTTTCTGTATTCATCAAATCTTTTAATTTTAATAGTTTTTCATAGAAATGGTGAATTGCACTAGATTTTTCATGTCGATACTGATCTTTGCTCATCTCTTCTCTTACTTCAATATCCGGATCATAGATAAGTTGACCTTTTTGACCAGAATAAACAAAACATCTGGCAATGCCAACAGCACCGATTGCATCTAATCGATCTGCATCCTGGACAACTTTTCCCTCAATTGTTGTTAAAGGTATGCCATTTCCACCTTTAAATGACATGTGTTTAATGATCGTTATGATATGTTGAATATCTTCTTTCATTATGTTTTGTGATTCTAACCATTTTTGAATCGTTGCTAATCCTTGTTCTTCATTTTCTACTACTTTATCATCCGCTAAATCGTGTAACAATGCGGCAATGGTTACAATAAATAGATTTGCGCTTTCTTCTTTTGCTATTTTTCTTGCCGTCTTGGTCACTCGTTCGATATGGTACCAATCATGACCAGACTTTTCATTTAATAATTGCGCACGGACCATCTTTTCGGTATGTAAAATAATATTCTCCTGCTCCATTCGATCACCACTTTTACATAATTTTTTTATGAATAAAAAAACCACAACGGTTATGCTGTGGTTAGTCTAGGCCAGGAAAGCCTTGTTGCTTCATGACATCGTAGACAACAATTGCTGCTGTATTAGACAAGTTTAACGATCGCACTTTATCCGTCATTTGCAGACGAAGACAACGATCTTCTTTTCCTTTTAATAAATCTTTTGGTATACCATTTGTTTCACGGCCAAATACGAAGAATAAATCTTTATCACTTTCACTAAAGTCAAAGTCTGAATAGTATTTCGTACCAAAATTCTCAATATAATAAAACTCCCCTTGAGGAAACATTTGATACATTTCATCTAAAGAATCATAATATTGGATTGAAACGTCGTGCCAATAATCTAAGCCCGCTCTTCTTAACATTTTATCATCGGTTGAAAAGCCAAGCGGACGAATTAAATGTAAATGGACATTTGTAGCAAGACAAGTTCTTGCAATATTTCCTGTATTCGCCGGAATTTCTGGTTGATATAATACGACATGTACTGCCAATTTCGTTCACCTCAACTATTGCTTACTAACCTAAACATTATACCATATTACAGTATTTTTGCACCCTCCACAATGAAGTATCTTACGAACAATTACTTTATTTGGTTAATCGCCTATTTTAAAAAATCGATACTTGCAATTTGGAGTCCATGCGGCAGAATCCTCATACGTCCAATATCGATGTCTACTATTATTAGTATGGGCGTTAACCAATGGCATATTGGCATCATCTTTGGTTACTACAATCGTTGTATGATCCCATTTGTCATCACCTTCAAAATCGTAACAAATCACGTCCCCAGGAAGAAGTTGAGTTGGTTCACTTAATTCCTCTCCTTTTAATCCAGAAGTAGATCCACTTAAATACCAACGAAAAGCATTCGCAACAGACCAGCTGAAACTCCAGCTTGTATGATTATACCACCACCCCTTCGCTCGATTTGGAGCACCGTGCATCGGCGCGCCCCCTGCTCGTAAACACTGAGAGATATAATTGGTGCAATCATTATCATCAAAATGCTTATAAGCTGGGTTTGCTTCATTCCACCATCTTTCTGCATATTGAACCGCTGCTCTGCGATCATAGATAAATCGACTTGCATATTCGCCTAAACTCATTTTTTCGAAATCTGGTATTTCTAGCTGTTCTCTTTCCATTAATACATCTTCATTTATCTCTCCCTTAACAATTATGGCTTTTCTATTTTCAGATTCTTCTTCATGATAAAAGCTGTGCTGATCTTCAATAAAATAAGTACGATTCAAATTGTAATATATCTCTACTCCTTTTTTTGTTTGCAAAACTTTCTTCTTTTTACCGGTCACATGAATTTGTTTAATTGTTTTATGATATTTTTGGTGCAGGTTTCTTTTTGTTTGAAAAAGATCATCTTCATAATTTGATTTAGACTTCCAATAGGATTCTACTAATTTCCATTCAGACACCTTATCCCTCCTTTCTTTATATATATTCGTTAAACAAATGAAAATCACACATATCAAATGACCAACTACTATTTCAATAGATAAATATGTCACGATGATTACTTTTTTTACAAAATATTACCTTTATATTAAAATGCCTTTTTTGATGATTATTTGTTTTTTCACGGGGTATCAGTAGAGTGAACAAACTACAAGGAGGAATAAACATGATGAAAAAATTCTTATCAATGATAGGTGTATCTGTACTAACAGTCGGGGTATTAGCAGCTTGTGGTGAAGATGAACCAACAGAACCAGTAGAGGAAACACCAACAGAAGAGCCTGCACCAGCTGAAGAAGATGCACCAATGGAAGAAGAAGCACCTGCAGAGGATGAGGCTCCTGCAGAAGATGAGGCACCAACAGATGAGGAAGCTCCAGCTGACGAAGAGGCGCCTATGGAAGAAGATACTGAAACGGAAGAGGACAACGAAGCTGAAATGGAAATGGAAGGCGACGTTGAAACTGAAGAGTAATTTTTATATTGTTGAAAAGGTAAGCGGCTATCGCTTACCTTTCTTTATTTATGTAAAAGCTTTTTTAACACTATTAAAGTATTGTAAATTTTGTTAAAATTTGTATTAAGACGTATCTTTTCATTCCAAATTATCGTATATATGGGTAGTACAGAAAAAAGGAGGGATGAAAATGATTAAAAAGAAATGGTTCTCTATTTTTGCGGTTACGGTTCTGTCTATTAGTCTTCTTACAGCTTGTGCGGAAGAAGAAGGGGAAGAGGATCAATCAGAAGAAACGACAACAGAAGAAACAAACGAAGAATCTGAAGAATAAAAAGAACTTGGTCTACATACCAAGTTTCCTACTGAGTACAATTTAAATTAATTATCGCGGAATCCGAATGATTGCAGTTTCAATAAGATTTACAATCATTCGGATTTTTTAATTAAATTATAATAAAGTGTGTATATAATAGCATTTCAATACTACGCCAAAAGCAAAAATTTTCATTTAAATGTAACGGACAATCTCGTCAACTACTTGCTCAATCGGTGCAGTAGCATCAACTGTAATTCCTTTTTTCGGAAGGTCTTCTTTTGTTTTATGCAATCGAGCAATAAGTTCTCGTTCCGTTTTTTTTCCACCAAACTCATTTTCCGGCCGTTCTTCAAGTCGCTGATTCAACGTGTCAATACCGACTTCAAGGATAAACACACCATCGAATAAATCAATAAATTTCGAAAAATTCCTAGATCCACCGCAAAAAAATGTTATTTCAGCATTCTGATTACCGACCAAATCCTTTACTTTATCGACATCCCAAATGTGGTTTTCGTGCGTCGCGCTATCCATAGGTATGCCAGTCTCTGGATCACCTTGGTATGCCAATTCACGGTCACCATGAATAGTTTGGTAACCGCGTTTCTGTAATTCTTCACAGACCGTGGTTTTTCCAGTACCGGAGACACCTTCTATTAGATAATTTCTGATACCCATAGCAAGACCATCCGTTCCGATAGTTTTAGTGTTTTTTTTCTAATCTTAATAAAAATTCTTTCTTGTCAATACCTCCACCATAACCAACTAATTTCCCACTTTTCCCAATTATTCGGTGGCATGGTACAATAATCGAAATTGGATTTTGATTATTAGCTCCTCCTACCGCTCTGACTGCTTTAGGTGAACCAACAATGTGTGCAATTTCCTGATAAGAACAAGTAGTTCCATAAGGTACTTGAGTAGCCAGTGCTTCCCAAACCTTTTGTTGAAAAGATGTACCGTAAAATTTATAGGGAATTGTAAAAGTCCTTCGTTTTTGGTAAAAGTACTCATTAAGCTGTTCAAGGATATCCTGAAATGGGACTTGGTCCTTCTTTAACTCAAGGGGAAGCATATTTTTACTTAACCATTTATTGATTTTTTGATGCTTATCTTCAAAACTCCCGAATTCCATACGAATTAAATAGTTCTCTTGGCTAATTAATGTCAGTATTCCTAATGGGGACTCATATTCAGTATAATACATCGTAACCTCCTAAAGAAATTCCTTTTCCATTTCTAATCCTTTGTTCATTTCATTAATTACTTCTTCATTTGTTTCTTGTATTTTTGCATCTCTTATTGCTTGAAACCCTCGTTTTTCACCAATCTTACCTATTGACCAAGCAGCTGTTCCACGAATTACGGGCCTTGGATCCTGTTGCATCAGCTCTATTAGAACATCTAAAGCAGCTACTTCTTTGTAGTGACCAAGTGCTATAATCGCATTTCGTTGCAGAGGCTTTTTACCTCGCCATGAACCAGCCATTTTCCCGAATTTCGATTTAAACTCTTTGTTTGAAATCGACAACAGGTCTACCAATCTGGGTTTGACTAAATCAGGATCTGGCTCAAACTGTTCATGATGATGAAAATCAACACCTTTATTATACGGACAGACCACCTGGCATGTTTCATACCCATAGATAAAATTGCCAAGTTTGTCTCGGTGTTCATCAGGGAGAAAACCTTTTGTTTGAGTGAGATATGCTAAACATTGCTGGGCATTCAATCTACCCGCCTCCACAAGTGCGCCTGTCGGACAAGCATCCAGACATTTGGTACAAGTGCCGCAACCTTCTTGTAATGGTTGATCCGCTTCAAATGGAATATTGGTGATCATTTCACCTAAGTACATATAGGAACCATATTCCGGTGAGATGATCAGCGTATTCTTTCCACTGAAGCCAATACCAGCACGTTCTGCTACTGCACGATCTGATAATTCACCAGTATCGACCATCGAGCTATATTGGAAATCTCCTATTTTCTCTTGCAAAAAGTCAGCAAGTTGATCCAGTTTTTCCTGTAATACAAGATGATAGTCCGTTCCCCATGAAGCTCGACAAAACATGCCGCGACGATCACCTTTAACGCTTTTTGGATCATTTTTTATTCTTGTTGGATAAGCAAGTGCAATGGCTATAATTGATTCTGCTTGTGGCAACAACCGCTTAGGTTCTGTACGTTCTTCATTACTGCCTTTTTCAAATCCTGATGCATAACCTAATGCTTGCTGTTCTTCCAGTCTTGATTTTAAGGTTGAAAATGTATCCACACTGGCAAACCCAATCTTGTCGATGCCAATTTCTTTACTAAACTGGATGAGTTCTTCTTTCAACTGTGCATATGCCATTACACTCACCTCCTTCTATTTTTGCTTTATTTTAGCTGTACGGATCCGATTCAAACATGCCGCAATTTCAAAACGTCTTGGACGAGCAAGGTCACCAGGATGTTGCTTGGGAAATGGCGCAAAAGCTTGCAAGCCTTCTTGATCAATAACCGTTTCGATATCATCTAGAATCTCAGTTAGTGGTTTCGCTTGTTTTAAGACAGATTTATCGTCCAAATAACGAAGGATCTCCGCAATCGCCCTTGTCTGTGAGCTATCGATTAATTGCTCCACATCCTGTAATTGGATCGAATGATTTCCCATTAGAATCAAATCAAGACCCTTTGCTTGGACTTTTTTCTTTTTTCCTTTTTGTAATTGTAAACTATTTGCTAAGAAAATACGCTGATTCATTGTGTGTTGTAATTCACCAGTAATTTTCTCCCGAGTCACAGGTTGATTTTTTACAATTTGTTGTGCTTTTTCCGTAACATTAAATGGTTTGTATTGATCCATCATGATCACTTCATTTGCGACGTCGAAGTAATCACCTGACCCTCCCATCACTAATATAGTAGAAATATTCAAGTGATCTCGTAATTGCTTTATTTTATCGATGAAAGGTGTTATCGGCTCCTTGTCTGGCGCTACAAGTGCTTGCATTCTGGCGTCACGGATCATGAAATTTGTGGCACTGGTATCTTCATCTATTAACAATGTGGAAGCGGAAGCCTCTATTGCTTCTACTACATTTGTTGCTTGTGATGTACTTCCACTTGCATTCTCTGTTGAAAACTTTTTGGTGTCCTGTCCATGTGGTAAGTCATTAATAAAAGCTGAAATATTTACAGAGGTTACCTGCCTTCCATCCTCTGCTCTGATTTTGACAGCATTAGGATCTGTTAACACATATTCTCGTCCATCACCTTGTATATGGTGATAAACACCTCTCTCTAATGCTTGTAATAATGTGCTCTTCCCATGATAGCCACCACCAACAATTAAGCTAATACCTTTTTTAATGGCCATACCTGTTAGAGGTTGATTTCGGTGAGGAATATCAATGGTAACACGATTTTCTTTTGGACTTTCAAATGGTACTGCTTTTGGTAATAGTTGATTACTAACGCCACTTTTTCGAGGTAAGATAGCTCCGTCCGCTACAAAAGCAATCCAATCTTGTTTTTTCATTTCTTCTCTAATTGCGATATGCTGATCTGCAAGTTGTACACTTTTTTCTAATTCATCATCCGACACTGAAAAAATCGAATTTTTCAGGATAGACGGGATCATGGTAAAGAATAATTTCTCTGCTTCTTTCCCATTAATTCTTCTGCCATTTGCAGGTAATCCTATTGATAAACAGATAACGGTAGCTTTATTATTTAATTGAACTGCTGTTCGTTCCAGTATTTCCTGTCCTGGTTTATCAATGTGGATCAGCCCACTTTTTCCCGAGCCTTTAGCAAAAGATGTTTCTTTTTGAATAGCATCTGCTACAGTACGTGCGATGTGATCTGCTGTATATATATTTCGTTCTTTTAATTGTTTCCATTCTTCTTTAATCGGACGAATTGAATGCGGTATGACGACTCTAATTTTAGATGGCGCTGCAAAAGGGTCGCCTTGTACGTAATCAATAGCTAATTGAAAGTGTTGAAAGGAATAGCTGCCCTGAATTGATTTATATGCTTTATAACTTTTTCCATCTATGTTTTTTAATAGTTGCTGTAACTTTTTCACTATATCAAAACTCCTCTTTCAAATTTAATGCTATGTTAAGAATACAAGTTAACACGTGAGACTTCAATAAGTAGTAATAATACCAATAAAAAAACGTAATGCTTCATTTTAAAAACGAAACACTACGTTCACACCTATGTATGGAGCGGGTGAAGGGAATTGAACCCTCGACATCAGCTTGGAAGGCTGAGGTTTTACCACTAAACTACACCCGCAACTAAATAATGAATATATAAGACATTTACATGAGTTTAAAATATATTTTACATTTCCTTTACGAAACCACGTGTTTTATTATAACAATCTACCAAAAGTAATGCAACAAATAATAAAAAAAAGTTTAATAAGAAACCAAAGGGGTATCTTATACATAACAAAAATAAAAAAGGAGTGATTCAACATGATTTGGACAATTATCGGTATCTTGTTATTAGCTTGGTTACTAGGCTTCCTATTCGAAATAGCAGGTGGATTAGTACACATATTATTAGTTATAGCACTTATCGTCTTCATAGTAAAAATGATACGAAGTTAAAAAAACGGGGAATCCCCGTTTTTTTATATGAATAATAACAGACTCAAAGCCATTACTGCCATACCAACGATCAATCCGTAAATGGACGTATGGGCCTCATCATATTTTTTGGCAGCTGGTAATAACTCATCAAGAGAAATAAATACCATAATACCTGCAACACCGGCAAAAATCATTCCAAACATAACGTCGGATAGAAAAGGCATTAAAAATAAAAAGGCAGCTAATGCACCGATTGGTTCTGATAAACCCGACAAAAAAGACAATTTAAATGCTTTTTTCTTATCACCTGTTGCGAAATAGATAGGTACTGATACAGCGATACCTTCCGGAATATTATGAATAGCAATGGCTACTGCTATGGCAATCCCGAGTGAAGGATCTTGTAGCGCTGCTGTAAATGTTGCTATACCTTCCGGGAAATTGTGAATAGCAATTGCTAATGCAGTAAATGTTCCCATTTTCAACAAAGCGCCGTCCCCATTTGGATTCTTATTCATATCTTCCACTTTCTTTAATTCATGCGGATTTCCTTGTTTAGGAATAAATTTATCAATCAATGCGATCAGAACCATTCCTCCAAAAAAACCGATCACCGTTAGCCAATTACCCTGAGTTTCTCCTAATTCACCTACCAGCGAATCCTTGGCTTTCACAAATATTTCTACCATTGATACGTAAATCATCACACCTGCTGAGAATCCTAACGCCCAAGATAAAAACTTCGTATTTGTATTCGATGTAAAAAAAGCTAATACACTACCAACCCCTGTTGCAAGACCTGCTAACAAAGTTAAACTGAACGCTAAAGCTACACCTTCTAATCCCATCATCAGCTGTACACCTCTCATAATCTAGTTAAAATAAAGTGAGACTTCAATCAATGGGCGTCTTACCCCCGCTGATTACTAGCCAATTTATCAGGAAGTTAGCATCTGTTTATTCCCCACTTAGCATCTTTGCTGACGCCTGAATTGAGAAGTGTGGAACCACAAACACCTACATCGTGATAAAAGATACATTTATATATATGTCATAAACCCGAAAAAGTTTCTCATAGGAAACATATTACACCTAACGCAAAAAATCGTCAATACTTTTTAAAAATCGAGAGTTTTTGCTTTAGTGAGATAATACACAGTACTTCAAGCAATATATGGTCATGATGTTTCGAGGATAGTAACTCTCATCGGGGTTTCGATCGATATTTTTTGATGTTTTTCCAATGATATAGCTTCTCATCGGCATTTCAATCGTTATTTACTTCCATAATGCCGATGAGACTCGTTTTCGTCGGCATTTCGATCATTATTTATTGCCATTTTGCCGATGAGACTCGTGCTCGTCGGCATTTCAATCATTATTTACTTCCATTTTGCCGACGAGACTCGTGCTCGTCGGCATTTCGATCATTATTTACTCCCGTTTTGCCGATGAGACCCGTTCTCGTCGGCATTTCGATCATTATTTACTCCCATTTTGCCGATGAGACCCGTTCTCGTCGGCATTTCGATCATTATTTACTTCCATTTTGCCGATGAGACTCGCGCTCGTCTACTTTTGATCGATATATAATGTTGAACTAGCTACCGTTGACTATCTTCAAAATTAAAACAAGTACTCAGATGTTTTTATTAATCACTGGCAACAAAAAAAGTCCCTTCTCTGAGGGACTTTTAGGAATCTATTCGATAAGAATACCAATCTGCAATTTTATCAACATCTTCAACAGTTAACTCTTTAACAACGAAGTGACGGCCCATGAATTTATTTAAAATAGCTGTATCTATCGTTGCTAAGTTTTGTTTACGGTGTAAGATATGTTGTTTCTTTTTGAATGATTGTAATCTTTTATGTTGTACTAATGCCGTATCCTTACTAAGGGTTCTGCTTTGCACCAACAATTGATTTTCGTTTAAAAGATAGCCCGTTGCCTTAAATTGAAAGTAAGCATAAACACACGCTAAAAACGTAATAATAAGTGGTATCCAAGCAAATTCAAAAAACATGACGGCAATTACGATAGTAGCAATCAACGGTAATATTGCTGACCTAATTAAATAATACGGCAAAGCTTTTTTAGGCAGTTTTGTCATACCTTCTATTTCGTATTGATATTCTGGTAATAATTCTTGTAAAAAGGATTTTACTTGGCTCTTTCGTAACAATGGGAAAATTAATGTATGCATTTCCTGATTTTGACTTATGTCACCACTTGCAATCTCGACATACATCGTCGCTAATCCTAACGGCTGCCTGATAAGTGTTTCTTTAATTCCGACCGCTTGGATTCGCTTAAGCGGAATTGTCGATTGTTTCTTTTCTAATAAACCTCTCGTAATAAACAATTCCTTCTCGTATCTGGTTATCGTAAAATTCCAGTATTGAATAATGGTCGCTAAAACACCTAATATCCATAACAATATTAATACGATAATGGCAAATATGATTAATATTTGAGCAGCTTGTGAAAATAGCCACTCGGTAACCTGATTATAGAAACGATCAGGAATTACACTTTCAAATTGAGAGAAAACAAGACCAAATAAACCTATTATAATTCCAAAACTTCCAGAAGTAGATCCTGCTACTAAGAGTGCGTTTGGTGTGATTTTTCTCTGAGCTACCGCTTCAGCAATGGATTCTTCTCCTGCAGCCTCCACATCTTCAACTTCTTCTTCCATCATTTGTTTTTTATACTTCAATTGGTCGTGAATCTTTTTTCCTTCTGCCATCTTTACCGCCGAAAGAGCTGCATCAATACGATGGTCACTTCCAGCCGTTTCAATCTGTACTTTCGTTAAACCCATAATACGATGAATGATATTCTGCGATAAATCAATGGATTGAATACGATGTTTCGAAATCGTTCTTTTTTTGCGTATGAGGATGCCTTGATGAATACGAATTTGATCCTCTTCCAATTGATATGTATACCGATACCAAGATAATACACTGAAGATGATGATAAGTGCCGCTAATACAGAGGCACCAATAATTACATAAAACCATGCATCATTTCCTACTGCTAAAATTACTAAAGGTAAGACACCAAAAATGGATTGTCTTATAGATTGAATAATATTAAAAATCATGGCTGCCGGGTGTAGTCGTTTTGGTTCAGACATCATCTTGTTCCACCCTCGCTAACTCTGATATTTGGTCTCGTAAATCTGCAGCTTCTTCTTCTAATAATGCTGGTATTTCATGCGTGGTTGCTGCTGTCGATATCTCCAATGTAGATAAACCATATTTTTTCAAGATAGGTCCTTGTTGTGTATCAACATGTTGAACACGTATCATTGGAACAACAGTTCTTGTAACAATTAAGATACCGTGTTGTATGTATACTTCCTGGTCATAAATTTGATAGCGCCATCTTTTCCATCGCAACTTTGGTATCAAAAACGCAGTGAATCCCCATTCTAAAATAGTGATGACTGCTAGGATAATTCCAACCCAATAAGGAAAAGGTTCAAAATAATAACTGACCACAAAAGCTGCTATCGTTAATAACAACGGAATAATTGCAATAAGATGTGCTGTTAATTGCCATGCTTTTACCGCATCTGTCGCGATTCTTTCATTTGGTTGCTCTCTCATTAGTTTCACCCTTTCTATGCTTAATAATTTATACGATTAATATCTATCTTTGGTTTCATAAATTATTTAAAGTCTATTACTTTATGACAGAGATTATCTAACAAAACCGTATCATGACTAATAATCACTAATCCAATTTTATTTTGTTGAACATGTTCTGTAAGTATTTTAAAGATTTCTGCCTGTGATATTGGATCTAACATAGTAGTAATTTCATCCGCTATGATAAATTCTGGTTGAGCTAACAAGCATCTTGCAATACATACTCGTTGTAGCTCCCCTCCAGAAAGTTGCTTGGGATAACGATATAACCATTCAGGTAAAATATTTAACTTTTTTATTATGGATTGATCAGGCACACCTGCTTCTTCAAGTGTTTTATCAATTCTCCATTTTGGATTGACAGCTTGCTCAGGGTGCTGCCAGATCAATTGGACTGAATGAGATTTGCCCTTCATCTGTTGCACATTTATTTGGCCGTGATCCGCTCGTAAATAACCAGCAATAATCTTTGCTAGTGTTGTTTTACCGATTCCGCTTTTACCACTTAACCCTAGTATTTCTCCGTTATTTACCGTCATAGAGAAGTTTTGAAAAAGAGGTACATCGTCAGGTAATGTGTAAGATACGCCTTCAATCTTCAACATCTAAAGACTCCTTATAAATAAGTTTTTAGGTAACGCCTGCCATAATGCTTTTGTATAAGGATGGAAAAGTCTCTCACCCTTTCCTACAAAGTTTTCTTTAAGCGTGTTTTCGATTATTTTCCCGTCCTTAATTACTGCGATACGATCAGCTAAGTCGACAGCAACGTCAAAATCATGTGTAATCAGTAATATCGACTTACCCGACGCTTTCACTTCTTTTAATAACGATAACATATCTGTTTTCGAATCAACATCTAAACCTGGTGTCGGTTCATCGGCAATCACTACTTTCGCAGCACTGCCAAGTGCTATCGCTACTAATATTCTTCGTGCCTGCCCCCCGGATAATTGAAAAGGGTAGCGTGAAGCAACTTCCTCTTCCAGACCCAATCTCCCCAATAAATCGAATACTTTTTGCTCTGAATGAGGTGCTGGTAGTAAACTTTGAATTTGTTTTTTAACCTTCATGAGAGGGTCTAAAGCATCAATGGATTGTGGTATTAATACAATGTTTTGGCCACGATCTTTCTTAGTAATCGGCCGAGATTGATAATTTAGAATACCTGTTTGTCTAAGGTTATCAGGTAAGAGCTGTAATACCGCTTGGGCAATAAGACTTTTTCCTGAACCACTAGCACCGACTAATGCTACTACTTCTCCTTCATCGACTGACAAATTAACAGAGTCTATAAGTATACGGTTTGTTTGTTGATGAAAAACAGATAGTTGTTTAATCATTAACTTGCTGTTCATAGGAGCGATCCCTTCCAAAATAATCTTTTAATGTATTGGCAAATCGTTGAAATATTATGATCATCATTAATAACGAAAGGCCAGGAAAAAATGCTAACCACCACATACCTGCGGATAAATATTGCATTGATTCTGACAAAATGATACCTATTGCCGGCTCCTCGGCTGATAAGCCAAAGCCTAAAAAAGTGATCGCAGCTTCATGCAAAATCGCATGTGGGAAAATTAGAATGAACCCTACCAACAATTGGGGTGCAAGGTGTGGAAAAAGATGGTGCCTCGCTCTCCACCAAAGTGGTTTTCCTAACTGTTTAGATAGTTGAACATACGGCATTTCTTTTAATTGTAATATCTCTGCGCGTAACACTCTTGTGATCGCTGGCCAGTGCGTTAGCATCAGTCCTATAACAACCCCTTTTAATCCACCACCTAAAACAAACGTAATTAGAATAAGTGTTACGAGGTGTGGCAGACTCAAAAATAAATCAATAAAGCTTGTCACGATTTTATCTAATGTTTTATTAACAGAGGATACGAGACTTAACAACAGTCCCAAAAAAGTAGATAACATAGCCGTTAATATTCCTATCGTAATACTTAATTGCAGACCTTTTAGTGTTCGGATCAACATGTCACGTCCAAGCCAATCCGTACCAAACAGATGAAGCAAACTAGGTGCTTGATTTTTTATTTGTAAGTTTATTTCAATCATATTTCTATCTAATAAAAAGGACGTTATATATATAAAAATGAATATAACTAACGGGATAATCCATTTTCTTTTCAAGATCTAGTCCCTCCTTTACGCAAGCGAGGGTCTAAAACATAATAAAGTGTATCTGCTATCCAATTACCAACAAACACAAAACAGGCGCTAATTAGAACGATCGCTAAAAATAACGGAACATCCCCATTCAAACCAGCGTCAACAATGGCCTCACCCAAACCAGGATAGCTAAAAACCTGCTCTGCCAGAATAGCACCACCAAACAATTCTCCGAAAGAAGCAAAATGAACAGAGATGGCAGGTAACAGCATATTACGTAAACCGTGTCTAAAAAATAATTTATATCCGGTATAACCATTGGCTCTCGCTTGTAAAATGTAAGGAGTATTGAGTATGTCTACTAACTTTTCTCGAGTGTGTAAGCAGACATTAGCAACTCCAATAATACTTAATGTTGCAGCAGGCAAAACCGCATGATAGACACGATCTGTAAACGTGATTTCTGTTACAGTAACTCCGATTGGCGCACTCAATCCGGTTGGGAAAATTCCTAACCAAACAGAAAAGACCATTAATAAAAGCAACCCCAGCCAAAAACCAGGGGTCGATAACAGCACATAGCAATATCCTTTTATTAAATTATCTAACCAGGATCCTTTTTTCATTGCTGCTAATGAACCTAATACAACTCCAAATAAACCCGATGCTATCCATGCAAGAGCAATTAGAATAAAGGATGATAAAAAACGATCCGAAACCACCTCTAATACAGGTACACGATGAATTAACGAAGTGCCGAAATCACCAGTCAATAGACTTGTTATCCAGTGAAAATATTGAATGATAACAGACTGATCTAAGCCCCAGTAAGCTTCAATCATCTCACGCTGGTCTGGACTTATAAGTAACATATCTGCACCAATATAAGCACGAACTGGATCAATCGGTGACAAACTGATGAGCAAAAAAGTCAGCAAGCTTACTGCAACAAGCAATGTTAGTAATTGTATCAGTTTCTTCATCATAAATAATATCATCAGTTTCACCGTCTTTTTTCAGTGTTAATCAATTAGTTGCCAATCCGTAATAAAATCGGTTATCGGCCAGCCATGACCATGTGGTTGTACTTTTTGTTCACCAATTTCCACTTGTTCATTAATAAAATAAATATGGTTTAAATTAACCAGCCAGACCCACGGGGCATCACCAAGAACACTCATACCCGTTTCCCCGTCCCACTGGGCTAATTTCCAGTATTTATAGGCATCTTCTTCTGAACTCGCAGCTAATGCTTGCTCTAAATAGTGATCAACCTTTTCATTTTGATAATAGTTGGCATTATAATAGGCCATACCCCTTATATCAGAATGATACAAAGAATATAATTCGAGTGGGTTATGGCTCCCCCACCCCATCATAACTGGATGTTCATGCATCTGCTTCTCAATTTCATTCCAGCTAGCTCCTTTTGTTTTTACCTCGATACCGAATTCAGTGGCCATATCTGCAAAAACAAGTGACAATGATTGTCTCATTTGGTCATCTGTTGGGTAATATAACGTCAAACTTGCCTTCTTGCCATCTTTCTCAAAAACATCGTCTGGTCCTCGTTGCCAACCTGCTTCTAACAAAATCTGCTCTGCTTTGTTGGGATCACCGTCCTCAATTATAACTTCCGGATTTTGCCATGGTAATTGGTCAACACTAGAATAAGCGACCGTTCCCTCTCCGTCCAAGACGCCGTCAACAATCGCTTGGCGGTCCACTGCATAATTAAGAGCTCGCCGAATTGCAAGATCAGATGTGATATCATTTCCTATTTGTTCGCCTTCTTCATTTGTGCTGGCTGGAGGAAAGGGTAACATTACTCCACGGTTATCAACGCTTTGAAGTGAAAGGCGATTCATTCCTTCTATTTCTTGATTCGACATGGTGATCGGAACAGACAACACATCAACTTGTCCTGCTTTTGCAGCTGCAAGTGCTTGATCTTCTCCTACAAATAAAAAAGTAAGCTGCTTAAATTCTGGTTCTTTCCCATAATAATGTGGATTTGATTCCACCATTAATTGTTCACCTTTACGCCATTCTACCAATTGATAGGGTCCAGAGCCAATCGGATTTTGTGAATATCCACTATCATAGGCATGTTCAGGGACAATTCCTAATGTTTGTAACGTATGAACGAAGGTAGATTGCGGCTCTGAAAGATGGAAGATCAGCTCAAAGTCATTTACTTTTTCAATTTTTGCAATATTTGCTACATCTACAATCGATTGAGCTTGTTGGGCAGTTTCAAATGTAAAAATGACATCGTCTGCTGTTACTGATTCTCCATCAGAAAACGTTGCATCCTCACGAAGTGCAACGGTCCACGATCTGCCATCCTCGGAAACATGATAGTCCGTGGCCAAATCATATGTAATTTCAAGATCTTTATTGTAGGCTAATAACGTGCTTTGAAAAAGAGCTGAACCGTATCTTCCCCATCCTGTCGTCGGATCAAAACCGTTGTCTGGCTCACCACCAATTGCTAAAGTTAGCGTTTTTTCATTATTTAATTGTTTCGTCTCTTCAGGTATTTCTTTATTACTACATCCAAACACAAGTAACATTAAACTAAATAGTATTACATAAAACCGCATGATGTATCCCCTTGATATTATATATTTTAGAATAGTTGAAGTCTTAAGACAAAAATGAAATCCGATTCATTATACAAACTCCGTGAACAGAATTTGATAAAATCGGATTGTTCCATTGCATCATAGTAAAATAATGCACGTATTATTAGTTTACACCATTTGTTTTTGATGTGAAAATAGTTGATAATTTTCCAACCTCTATATTTTAATTCTTATTCCGAAAAAAGTACATGGTTAATGGTCCGAATACAACAATCAGTCCGATCGATATGTAGATCACCATTAAAATATCTGACATAGCATCTGTTCCATGGATAATCCCTCTCACTGCATCGACAACAAAAGTAATAGGGTTAATATCTACAAAAACCTGCAGCCAATTCGGCATTGTTGTTGGATTGACAAAGACACTACTTAAAAAGGTAAGTGGAAATAATAACATCATACTTATTCCCATTAATGCTTTCTCAGAGCGAACAATTATACCTAGCATCGTCCAAATCCATGACAGACTAAAAGCAAATAGCAATAGTACTAACACAGCTAAAATTACACCAAAAAATCCAGCTTCAGGTCTAAAACCTAAAATATAACCAAGAGTTATCATTATCGTGGATGCTATTAAATAACGAACCGCATCGACTACAAGAGCACCAACTAATACAGAAGGACGCCATATTGGTAACGAGCGGAAACGGTCAAATACACCTTTTTCAATATCTTTGTTTAAGTCCAGACCAGTGTACATCGTAATCATGGAAACGGTCATTACTAAAATGCCTGGTAAAACAAAATCAAGATACTCCCCAGTCGAACCTGAAATCGCTCCTCCAAATAAATAAGTAAACATAAGCAAGAAAATAATCGGAAAAACTGTAACATCAAATAATTGTTCAGGAACATATCTTATTCGAAGTAATGCTCGCCATGCGAATGTAGCTGAAGCATTGAGCGCACCTGGCTTTTTTGGTCGTTCATGGTTTTGAAACACTTCTTCAATAGTCGTATTTTTATTCATTGACTACACCATCCGTCTCTTGATCTGGTAATTTTCCAGTTAGTGTTAGAAATACTTCATCAAGACTTGGTTGGGCCATCGAAAATTCTTTTATTTTAACATTTTGATTTGCGAGAGCGCCAATTGCAACTGCTGCTTTATCATGTTCTTTGATCGGAAGGGTTAATGAATAATCCTTTAGATCCTTATCAGCCTTTTCCCCTAACTGTTCTTCCAAAATAGTGGAAGCCCTTTGTAATTCTACTTCATTATCAAAATTAACAATCAAGCTACCAGCTCCAACTGACGCTTTCAATTCCTTACTAGTACCCTCAGCAATTAACTTTCCATGGTCAATAACGCCAATTAAATCTGCTAGCTGATCTGCTTCTTCTAAATACTGTGTTGTTAAAAATACCGTTGTTCCTTGTTTTACTAACGCACGAACAATATCCCACACCTGGTTACGACTTCTAGGATCTAATCCTGTCGTCGGTTCATCTAAAAAGAGAAGTTCGGGTGATGTAACAATACTTGCAGCTATGTCGATTCGGCGTCTCATACCGCCTGAATATTTCTTAACTTGACGCTTGCTTGCATCAGTTAATTGAAAGGCCGCTAATAATTCATCTGCACGTTGTTTTGCTTCTTTTCTTGTGTAACCGACAAGCCTTCCGATAAAAATCAGATTTTCCCTGCCTGAAAGCTCTTCGTCTACAGACGCAAATTGACCAGTTAAACTGATCTTTTGCCTGACATCATCTGCTTCTTCCACTAAGTCGTACCCCATCACTGTTGCATGACCATTATTCGGTTTAAGCAATGTAGCAAGCATACGAATCGTCGTCGTTTTACCAGCACCATTGGGACCTAAGAAGCCATAGACAATGCCCTTTGGTATTTTTAAATCGACACCATCTACCGCATGTTCCTTACCAAATGTTTTAACCAGGTTAGTCGCCTCAACAGCATACATTTTTTTCTTTTCCACGAATTCACTCCCTCTCGTTTTCATTACCATAATACCAGTCTTGCTTCTATAACTTTTCTTAAATATTGCTATCCTGTATGTATGCTTTATCTCTTCAAATTATAACATTTATTTTTAAAAATAGGGATGTGTAATTGAATAGTTCGCAGTACAGAGGTATAGTTCTGTGAAAAAATAAGACTTTAATACAGCAGGAGCAATACCCTCCTGCTGTTAAGTAGGACGTTATCACTCATCTCTTAAAGGATAGATATTTATTATTTGTTTGTCCAACAAACTATTATATGAGCTATGATTGACTAATATTCCGCTTAAATTTATAATCTTTTGGTGACATTGATGTATATTTTTTAAATGTTTTCAAGAAATAACTTTTATTGTCAAATCCTAGATCTGCTGATAATTGTTCCACTGTAACTGTAGTAGTATCTAATAGTTCCTTAGCTTTTTCCATCTTTAATTTTGTTACATACTCTATAAAACTTTCACCTGTTTCCTTTTTAAAAACTCTGCTAAAGTAACTAGGATTAAGATGTAAAAAGTCAGCAGTATCCTTTAAAGTGATTTTTTCGTGTAAATGTGTCCGAACATATCGTTGCGCCTTCATTACATCTTCATTTTTCGGAACTGCTTCAATCGTGTGAACATGCTCTATGAATTGCTGACATATTTGAGAGATGGTTGCTTCTAACTCTTCCATATTTTCAACCTCTTGTATGTCACGACTTGTCAACGATTGAAACATACGATCATCGAAATGAACAAGTGCATGCAAATTTAACTTGATATCAAGGATTAATTTCATTGCCCAATCTTTCACCATTTTTGGTGGGTATTTCTGACTCTGTATTCTTTCCATCTCTTTTTTAAGATAGTTGGTGATTTGTTGTGGTTCTTTATTTAATATATGCGTTTTTAAGGAGTCCACAACTCTACCATATTCTTCAAAGATAGAAGCTTGACTGTAATGAATCAATTGATATCTCTGAATCGAAGCAGATTGATAGTAAAATCGTTGCTCTTCCTGATTTAATAAATGCTTAATCACAGTGACTAAATCTTGTCGATTCTGATTATTCTCCGCTATTACGGTCGTTATCGATACTTTTAAATAATTGTTCAGCTTTTGATGAACCTCCTTTAATACTTGTTCAGTCGTCTTAGATAAGCTCGATTGATTGTTCCCTTCGATTGGGAAAAGAATAATGAATTTACGTTGCAAATAAAAAATCTGGATATCTGGGTGGTATTGTTTCAAGACCTCTTCTACTATGTTATTAATACTGAACTGTAACAGCGTATCTGATTGATAACGGTTAATTGTCAAATAGTAATTATCTACAAAGGATAGTACTACTGTATAACGTTGGGTAGAGAAATCCATTCCCAATAATTCTTCCTGTTCTTTCCACCACGATTCATTGTACATGTATGTCTCTTGTAAGATGGTTTCTATAAATTTAGTCTTCAGAGACATATTATTTTTTTGAAGAAACTTACTAATTTTTATTTGTTGACTTTTAGTTCGATCAGTTTCATCCATGGTTTTTTTTAATTTATGCAAGAGTTCAATGATCTGCTCTTCTTCCATCGACTCTTTTAAAATATAATCATAGGCTTCTAACTTAAGCGCTTGTTGTGCATAATAGAATTCGTCATGACAAGATAAAACAACACTAAAATTAGTCTGCATACCTTGTTTATTCTCTTTAAGCTTTTGCATCATTTCAATACCATTCATATTAGGCATTCCGATATCCGTTATTAATACATCACAATGGTGTTTCGTCAAGTAATCATAGGCTTGTAAACTATCTTGAAAAGAAGCGATAACTTCAAACCCGGTTTCCTCCCATGGAATCATCTTTTCCATAAATTTTGTTACTAATTTATCATCATCAACTAATACTACGCGATACATAATAATCCCCCTTTTTATATTGGGAAGTAAAAGCGATAATTTGTACCCATCCCTTTTGAACTGTAAATTTCCATATCAAA
Organism: Gracilibacillus kekensis; assembly: GCF_900143085.1. Classification (GTDB taxonomy): domain Bacteria; phylum Bacillota; class Bacilli; order Bacillales; family Amphibacillaceae; genus Gracilibacillus; species Gracilibacillus kekensis. The sequence goes on from NZ_FRCZ01000005.1 coordinate 55,425, forward strand.
CGTATCACCATAAATAAGCTTCATCCGCTGGTAGACATTGTGAATTCCTATTCCATTAAATGATTGTGAATCTTGTGATGTTGATTTCTGTTTTTCATTATAAATATTATTTTTTAATTGCTGTAAAACCTGATCATCAATGCCCTCACCATCGTCTGAAACTTGTAATTCCATTTTCCCTTCCTCGATTATCCTACTACTAATAACAATCGTTCCTTGACTATTATTATAACCGTATATGACAGCGTTTTCAATCAGGGGTTGCAAGAAAAATCTAGGAACTTCGACATTTTTCGTTCCCTTTTTTAAATTAATAATTAATTCGATCTCATGCTGATGGCGGAAATTCATCAATTGCATATAATTTTCTATTATTTCCACTTCTTCAATTAACGGGATGAATGCATTGTTTCGGTTGATCGTCATTCGCAATAGTGAAGATAACGCATGAATTAATTGTGCACTTTCTTTATCTCCATTCATCTTGATCTGCAATCGGATCGCATTTAGTACATTAAACAAAAAGTGTGGATTGATCTGTGCTTGTAGCATCTCTAATTCTGCCGTACGCTTATCTTCTTCCTGCTCTTTAATTTCTAGAATCATTTCCTCTAATGTATCCAACATATGATTGAAAGAATGTCCTAGCTTAGCAATATCATTATTTCCATACGTTTTAGCTCTTCTTTGCAGGTTCCCTTGTTCAACTGATTTGGTGACCGCATTTAATTCTGACAATGGTTTTGTTAGTTCTCTTACTAAAACGATTAAACCAATTAAAAACAGTACTAGTAAGGCCCCTTGTATGAGAATTGTCGTTCTTGTAATACCATTAATATTACCTATTGTTTCCTGGTAGGGTACAAGACTTACTAGTCGCCAGTTTGAGTAAGAAACAGGATGACTTACTAAAAAGTACTCTTTGCCTTTTTTTTCTACTATCTGATAATCATTGTTATGAACATCGTATGGCATGTTTTGGCTAATCAATGACTCATCCACGCTGGAGTAAATGATACCTTTTTGATTTGTTAAAAAATACTCAGAATTACTGTCTTGTTGAAAATTATCCAACAATGAGCGGATTTGCTTTTCTTGTACACTAACAATTAAGAAAGCATCATATTGCGTTGCTTGTTGTAGGTTTTTTCCTACACTAATTAAATAGGGATCTGATTCTTTATCAGATGATATGTAGTTAGGATGGGCTCCTATCCATAACGTGTCGTAATAATTAGAATTTTGCAGTTCACTAAACCACGGTTCTTGATATAGTTCTAGTGGATTAAATTCACTTAATGAATAATTCATATAAAATAAATCGTTGCTAAATAAAATAGTAAAATAGGTTGGTGCTAATAAATCTGTAATGCTTGAAATCTGATTTGACAGCTCAATATAATTTAGAGCAATTTTCTGACTTGCTTGAGGTGCTTCAGGATCTATTGCTTGGTGCTGCTTCATGATTTGATTGAACTTCGTATCAAATTGAATATAGTTGGATGCATACATAACATCATCTAAAATGCTTCGCAAATTCACCTCGATCATACTTAGCGATTCATACGCTTGTCTGGTTGCACGTTCTTCTAATACATCCTTCGTAAAATAATTCGAAACAAAATATGTGCTTATCCACGGTAGCAAAATACAGACAATTACCGCAATAATCAAACGACTTCGTAAGGTTAATTGATTTAGCTTTAAAATTAACTGTCTCATGATGTTCACCACCCACTGTTAGAATCATTGCTACACCTCAAAATCAAAAACATAAATAAAGAGAGGAATAAGCCCTCTCTTTATTTTAGCATATTATTATTGATTAGCGTCTACTACACTTTGTACACGTTCTTTAACATTTTCCATCGTGGTATCTAAATCTTGATCACCTAATAAATATTTTTCTACTTCCGCAGCATATTCCGTATGCACCTCGGTAACATATGATGCTGGTGCGTAAGCTTCAGTTGGTTCAATAGAACTGATTGAATGTACAAAAGATTCTATATCTATTACTTCTGGGTTTGGTGTATTTGCTGCAACATTTTCTACAGCTGCCGTTAAATCTGCATCTCTCCATGATGGCACCCATACACCTTGTTCCATAATTCCTTCAGTTGATAACCAACGGATAAAGTCATATGCTGCTTGTTTATGTTCTGATGATTTCGCAACACTAACAATATCTCCACCAACTTGCGAATACATAGTGTCTTCCATTTCATTTTGTGGAAAAGGTGCCCAGGCTATTTCAAAGTCAGGTGTGAATTGGCCCCATTCTGATAGCATATATGACCCAATTGGTATCATACTAATGGACTCTGTAAAGAATTGCTGACGATAATCCATCTGTTGGGAAAGGTTTTCCGATAATGGTACAGAACTTTCATCAACATTTTCTAGGTTATTACGTAATTCTAACGATTCTCTGACTAAAGGATCATCTATATTTGAAGTACCATCCTCTTTTAATATTTGATTTGCTCCTTCTGGTTTTCCTAATAATTTAATCAAAGAAAACAGATCGTGCCACGTGTGAAAATATGACCCATAGTGATCTTCTGTAGTTAACTGCTGTGCAATTTCACGATAATCTTCCCATGTCCATTCTGTTGGGATTTCTATACCCGCTTCTTCTAAATGATCTTTATTCATCATCACTAACATCGTTACTTGTTTCATTGGCAGACCATAATATTCTCCGTCAAAAGCAGGATAACCATTTAAATATTCTTCATTTATGTCAATACCTTCTTCATCTAAAAAAGAATTTATTGGCTCTACCAACCCTGCATCAATACGCTTAGCTAAATCATTGGGGTTACTAAACATAATAACATCTAGGTCTTCTCCAGCAGATGCCATTAAATCAAGTTGTTGAAAATAATCCTGCGAGTTCATATTCTCTACTAATGGCATAGATTCTATATTTATACCTGGATTTTCTTCCTCATACATTTCAATAATTGGTTCCCAATTCCCGTTTTCTTCGTTTATCCAGTGCACAAAATTTAATGTGATTTCTTCTTCGCTACCACTTTCTTCATTACTGCCATCATCTTCTGAAGCTTCATTGTCTCCTTCGGATGAACTATTGTCTCCTCCGGAACATGCTGCTAATAACAACATACCTATTAGTGCGGTGACCCATAACAAACCCCATTGTCTTTTCATGTAAATCTCCCCTTCTTTTTTAGAAATATTTATAGTTAACCATATCATTCATATGGTTACTAACTCGTTAACCTTTGACACCACCAAGCTGAATCCCTTCAATAACTTGTTTTTGTCCTATGATAAAAATAATCAATAGCGGAATAATTGCCGACACAGATGCAGCCATCATTAAGGAATAGATACTGCCGTGTTCATCGGCAAAGCTTTGCACCCCGAGTTGAATCGTATACAACTCCTCACTTCTTAAGAAAATAAGTGGGTATTGAAAGTCGTTCCAAGTCCAAATAAAACGTAATATTGCGTAAGTAGCAATTGCTGGTCTTACTAACGGTAATGCAATCGATAGAAAAATCCGAAAATGACCAGCACCATCCATTCGGGCAGATTCAATAATTTCATTACTGACTCCTAAATAAAACTGACGAAGCATAAATGTACCAAATACACTGAAACTATTTAGTAAAATTAAACCAGTGTGAGTATCATATAATCCAAACCATCTATATAGTAAGAATTGAGTAACTAGTAACGTTTGTGGCGGAATCATAAAGGTAGCTAGTACGATTAGGAATACCACATCACGACCTTTAAAATTAATTTTCGCAAAACCATAAGCAGCTAATGCTGATACAAAAACAGAAGTTATAGTTGTTAGTACAGTAACTTTTATAGAGTTCCAATATAATAGAAGGAACGGCATTGAACCCGTCCACACTTCTCGATAATTTTCAACAGCATTCCATGTTTGTGGTATCCATTGAATAGGGAAAGTTAGCACATCTTCTTCTACTTTTAGTGATGAAGAAATCATCCATATAAAGGGTGCCATAAACAGAATACCGATAATCGTCATAATAATTGTCATGGCTAATTTTCTAAAATCAAAACTCTCTGTCATTATAATTCCCCCTCCCTCATTAGTAGTTCACCCATTTTTTCTGACCAACAAATTGGATATAGGTAATTACTAAAATAATTACGAACATTACTAAGGCTATTGCTGAAGAATAACCAGTTTTTAACTCTAAAAATGCTTGTTGATAAAGATAAACTACAGGTATATTGGTAGAATTTGCAGGTCCACCGTTTGTTAGTACAATAATTAAATCAAATATTTTAAAACTTGATATGATACCGGTTACAAATAATAAGAAAGTGGTAGGTGAAACTAAAGGAATCGTAATTTTTGTAAACTGATACCACGCAGAAGCGCCATCAATCTGTGCAGCTTCATACAGTTCTTTTGGAATATTTTGCAATCCTGCTAAATATATAATTAAGTTAAAACCAATACTTGTCCAAATCATAATAATCATCACAGAAGGCAATGCATAAGTTGTATCCGCTATCCAGCCAGGAGGATTATCGATTCCGATTGTCATTAAAAATTGGTTAATCGGTCCCTCAGAAGGATGAAATAATACGCGAAAAACAACAGCAACTGCTACAACACTTGAGATAAAGGGCATAAAGAAAATAACTTTAAATAGATCTTTGAAAAAAATATATTTGTTGATAATAACAGCAATGCCAAGTGAAAAAATTAATGTAATTGGAATTGCTATTAAAACAACGAAGTTATTTCTTAGCGATTGTAAAAATACATTATTATTGAATAAGGTAACGAAATTATCTAATCCTACAAAAGCTGCCTCTGCATAACCAGATACAAAATTCCAGTCCGTAAAACTTAATGCTAATGATGACACCATTGGGAATAAAACTAAAATTGATGTTCCAATTAACATTGGCGCTATAAACAACCATCCAGCTAAGTTTTCACGCCAACCACTAAATGGATCACCGTTCCTTTTTTTCTTTTTCACTTTCGATTTGGCGGAGCGCTCTTTTTGTATTTTTGTTTTCGCTCTCACTTCACTACTCATGTTGCTCACCTCTTTTTTGAAATTGTAGATTCATTATAGTATCTGCAACCGCTTACAACAATGGACATTATTTACGTTAAAAGAAAAATTTTTACTACTTCAATCTGATACCATATAGCTCATTAAATACACTCGCATCAATGAATTTGCAAATTTAAAGTGGATAAAACAAGTAATTTAAACTTTTATTTTGATCTTTACTTAATTACCGAAACGGAAGAATTTCTACTTTTCAGGAAAAATTTTTACCTTCTTCAAATTTAAGCATAAACCCAATAATAAACATGTTATATTTGTAATAAAGAGGAGGAATTGCAATGCAACTAGGAACTTTTTCTAATTCAATCTATACTTTATGTACATGGTTTTACCGATTAGCATATGTAAATGTTCTATGGATATTATTCACAATATTAGGATTAGGGATCTTTGGTCTGTTTCCTGCAACAATTGCGATGCTGGCTACTTTAAGACAATATATAAATAAAAAAGATGTACCTGTATATAGTACCTTCTGGAAGTACTACAAGGATGAATTTGTTAAAAGTAATAAACTTGGCGCTGTCATCATGTTAATTGCGATAATTCTCTATATAAACACTCAATTCATCAAAACAACTGATCTTAGTATTTCAGAATTCATGACCGTAACATCCATTATAATGAGTTGTTTTTATTTTTTAGTAATTTGTTACTTATTAGCCTCATATGTAGAATTTGACTTAAATGTAAAAACTCATATTAAAAATTCTATCTTAATAGCGATGTATAATCCGTTACCTAGCCTATATATCATTTTCGGTTTTGCGGCTGTCTATTATGCACTAACCTACATATCAGGTCTTGGTTTCTTTTTCAGTGTTAGTATATTAGGTTTAGTGGTTTTATCTTCTGCTAAGCTGGCATATCGCAAAATTGAAAAGAAACAAACAGCTTTGCCAACATAATAGAGACCCCTTACAGATTGTAGGGGGTCTCTATTATATGCATGCAAAACCAAAAGTTAGTGTGTATTTGCTATCCGCTGTATCATAACCGCATTATAAGCGCCACCAAAGCCATTATCGATATTCACAACACTAATTCCAGATGCGCAAGAGTTCAACATCGTTAACAACGCGGATAATCCTTGAAAATTTGCACCATATCCTACACTGGTAGGAACTGAGATAACCGGATGGGAAACTAGTCCTCCGACAACGCTTGGTAATGCTCCTTCCATACCTGCGATCACTACAGAAACAGTCGCATTTTGAATCTCTTCAATATGTGCAAACAACCTGTGAATCCCTGCTACTCCTACATCGTAAAAACGTCTTACTTCCACTCCAAAAGCTTCTGCGGTTTTTGCTGCTTCTTCAGCTACAGGTAAATCAGATGTACCTGCACAAACAATTGCAATATATCCACTAGTTTGTACATTCTCATCATTGTTCTTCATAAATAAGGTTCGACTTGCTACATCATATTGAAAGTCAGGCAATGATTTCATAACGGTTTCAGCTTTCGTTTGTTCAATTCGAGTAACTAACACGTTCTCTTGTTTGTTTATCATTGCCCGGGAAATATTGATGATTTGTGTCGGATCTTTTCCTTCGCCAAAGATTACCTCTGGAAAGCCTTGGCGCTTTTTTCGATGATGATCTACTTTAGCAAAGCCTAGGTTTTCAAACGTTTCTAATTCTTTTTGCGCCTGATCAGGTGATAATGTACCATCTGCTACTTGTTTTAAAATTTGCTCCAACATTTTGACCACTTCCATCGACAGATTTTATGGCCACTTTTAATTGCTTTATGGCCACTTTTCTTACTTTTATGGCCACTTTCACACCTTTTATGGCCACTTCCTAAAAATACTTCTCAATATCCTTTGCTAATTGCTGATATTTCGCAAATACTGCTTGATATTTCTGATGATTTAACATATCAGGTTTCACAACTTGATCGATCGGAATATTTTCTTTAATTTGTTCAAATGACTCCACTTTACCGGTAGCAACTAGTGCTGTCCAGCTCGCACCCCACGCTGCTCCATGATGTGTATCTGCCAGTTGTATATCCTGACCGAACACATCTGCCAAAATTTGAACCCATAAAGGGGATTTGGATAACCCACCATTAACGGAAATCATAGTTGGTTTTCCTGCTATCTCTTCTAAGGATTGACCAATTTGATAAAGGTTAAAGACAATTCCTTCTAATACTGCTCGTACTAAATGTGACCTTCGATGAGTTACACTTAAGCCATAAAAACTACCTCTTGCATTTTGATTCCATACTGGTGCTCTCTCGCCATTCACATATGGAACAAACAATAATCCTTCTGCTCCGACTGAAATGTTTTCAGCACCACTTAGAAATTCTTCATGGCTACCGCTGAACTCCATCATTTCCTTTAGCCACTGAAGTGCAATCCCACCATTATTTGTTGGTCCACCAATGATTGATGTATTATTTGTAAATGCATAACTGAATGTTTCTTCATTATCATTAACATGATGACCTGAGATTAATTGTCGTATTGCTCCACTTGTTCCAACAGTTACTGCTACTTCTCCAGGTTTAATAGCTCCATTACCGAGGTTTGCTAATTGACCATCTGCAGCTCCAATTACTAATGGTGTACCTTTAGGCCATCCTAGCTCATTTGCAACCTCAGGTTTTAACCCCTCAAAAATTTCGGTTGGAGGTACAATTTTAGATAATTGAGAACTTTCTATGCCCGCTAACTTTAATGCTTCAGGTTCCCAATCCAATGTCTTTACATTCATGAGACCTGTTGCTGACGCCATTGAATAATCAACGACACGCTCTCCAAACCACTTATATAAAAGGTATTCTTTCCATGACATAAAATAGGCAGCATTTTGATAGGGCTGATAATTATTTTCTTTCATCCACATCAATTTCAATAAAGGTGACATCGGGTGTATCGGTGTCCCTGTTTTGCTGTAAACACTCTTTTTGGTATTACGATTCAATCGCTCAGCCAGTTCACTACTTCTGCCATCCGACCATATCGACATGTCTGAGAGTGGATTACCATGTTCATCTACACATATTAAGGAATGCATCGCACAAGAGATCCCCACACTTAATATGTTATTCCCTGTTGTTTCATTTAAAATGTCTCGTATAACTTGATGCGTCTTTAATTCGATTTCAGCTGGTTTTTGTTCAACAAATGTCGGCTTTGGATAATACGTTTCAATTAGTTGTTCTTTTTCAGCCTTTACATTTCCTTTTAAATCAAATGCAACAGCCTTTACACTCGTTGTACCAAAATCCAGTCCAATCACTAACTCTTCCATAATGCCCTCCTCAACCTAGATAGAAGAAAAGCCTTGGATGACCCAAAGCTTTTCTTCTAAATTATGATAATGCACGGTTCATACTACCGCTTTTATATCCAATTAAGTCCATTGTTACAAATTTATAGCCATAGCTTTGTAACTTTTCAGTTACACGTTGATGATTGGCTAATAATTTCTGCATATCCTGTGGTTCCACTTCAATTCGGGCAATATCCTCATGTGTACGTACGCGCACTTGACGAAGTCCAATTGTTTTTAAAAAGGCTTCAGACTTATCTACTTTTGTGAGCTTTGCTTGTGTTATCGTTTCACCATAGGCAATACGTGAGGATAAGCAGGCGAATGATGGTTTATCCCATGTTGGTAGTCCCGCTTGTTTCGATAACTCACGAATCTCCTCTTTATATAAATCAGCTTCTGCCAGTGGTCCTCGAACGCCCTGTTCTTTTGCTGCACGCATACCTGGACGAAATTCACTCATATCATCCGCTATCACACCATAAACGATATTTTCAAATCCTTTTTCCTGCATAATTGGCACTAAATGATCAAACAAACTGCTTTTACAGAAATAACAGCGATTTTTATCATTCTCTGTATATCCTGGGATCGCTAATTCACTTGTTTCAATTACAGCATGTCGTGCACCAATATGGGCAGCTAATTGTTTTGCCTCTTCTAATTCACTTGTAGGATAGGTTTCTGAGTCAGCAGTTACAGCTAGTACGTTTTCTACGCCTAAACTATCTACTGCTACTTTTAACAAGAAGGTACTATCTACCCCGCCTGAAAATGCAACAACAACCTTTTTCATTTCTTGGAGAATAGAAACTAACGATTCATACTTTTGTTCTACCATGTTCTATCTCCCTCCCTTTTTACGAGTCTTACCTCTATTATATCGTCATACTTCCAAATCCGCCATCAACTCGTAATAGCTCACCTGTTACAAATCCACTCGCTTTATCTGAGGCTAAATATACGGTTGCACCTTGTAATTCTTCTGGATCACCGAAACGATTCATTGGCGTATGACCCATAATCGAGTTAACACGGTCTTCACTTAAAATTTTACGGTTTTGTTCTGCAGGGAAGAAGCCTGGAATAATAGCGTTCACTCGAATATTGTGTGGTGCAAATTCGCGTGAAAGATATTGCGTCACACTATTAATCGCTGCTTTTGAAGCCGAGTAGGTAAATACTTTCGATAATGGTGTTGTAGAGGACACAGATGAAATATTAATGATGCTTCCACCACGTTTTTGCTCGACCATTTTTTTGGCAAAGATTTGAGTAGCAAAGACAACTCCGCGTAAGTTAACGTCCATGATTTTATCCCATTCTTCTGTTTCTAACTCTAAATAGGGTGTTGTACTGTTCATACCTGGAGCATTAAGGAGGATGTCCCAGCCGCCTGACCATGCTTCAATTTCTTTTGCAACTTCTTCTACCGTTTCCAGTTTACTGACATCTGCTTGAAAGGCTTTTGCTTCTCCACCAGCTTCTACTATTTCTTTGACTACCTCTTCAGCTGTATCAAGATTACGTCCGACAATCGCAACCTTTGCCCCATGATCTGCAAGACCTTTTGCCATTGAACCTCCTAGTGTACTGTTTCCTCCAAGTGCTACTGCTACTTTTCCTGTTAAATCGAATAATTTACTCATTTTATTACCCCTCTCTGTTTATTGTATAAGATTTCCTTCTTGATCAAATGATAATTCGTATAGATCACTTATTTTTTCTAGATTATCATGCTGTTCGACATCCGCTATCATATTTTCTGAAACTTCAATTTCACCAATTTCCAGCGTGTTTTTTATTCGGACTACCCGCGCTTTAGTAAAATCTAAGATATTACACGTTTTAATTGCGGCTTGAATCGCAGTTTTATCTGTCGGCATTGCTGTTGAGATATGTGTTGGACCTACTACGGTCGATGTTAAGCCATTGGCATACGTTGCTTCACGATCCATTTTATCGACTAATTTTTGAGTGGTGAAATCAGCGGTTCCGACTCCGTTGGCATTTCCTTCTGTCTCTTCTGTTAAATCTAAAACAATCATTTTAGATACATCTGGGCCACCGTAGGCATATGGTGTCGGATAACGACCAGTTATGTTGGGATCCATCCCATCACCACTAATGTTTTTACCAATTTCATCAATGATTAAGACATCAATTTGATCAAAAAATAACTTCGGTAGAGATGCCTTGGCAAGTTTTTGCAGATCTGGCTCCTGTTCAGCTATTTCCTCCGGCAGTAACACATTTAACTTTGCTACCTTATCAAATGCGTTTTCTACCGTTGCAACAGCAAAAAGGATCGGCATTTTATCAATGATGATTTCTGCCATTGCTGGAACATGTTCAGCCATATGTTTAAAGCCTAGCTGATGACATGCTTCTGCTCCTTTTTGTTTCCCTAATCCGATACTAATCATTTTCATAATCCCGCTCTCAACTGGACCACGAAAAGCAGTGTGTGGTTTCACACGATTGATGACAACAATACCATCTGCTTCAGAAGCTAACTTATCAATATAAATTGGTAAACCATTTTCTAATTGATCAATTTTTATAACTTCCATTGAAGACCGAATTTCTGCACCGACAACATCTTCTTTTACACCCAAATGTTCTAGTACAGCTTTTTGTCCAGGACCTGTTGCACCGCCATGACTTCCCATACAAGGTACAATAAAAGGTTTCGCACCATGTTCTTTTAAAAAATCAGTCGTGCCTTTAGTTGTTTCAACTAAGCGATCTAAACCACGACTTCCAACTGCAACTGCTACTTCCATCCCTGGTTTAATTTGACTTTTTATGTTTTTTTGTTGTAACTGATCATTAAGCTCTTGACCTAAATCATCCAACTTCTGATCATCAAAGTATTGTTTTACCTTCATCATTTTAGGAACTGGAATATGTTGTACTAATTCATCCAAAATACTCATCCATGTCACTCCTTTAAGATTAGTATGGCTAAAAGTTTTAATATGAGACTTCAATCAGGAAATTAGCGTCCGTGTATCCCTAAGCGAGCTTCATGTTCGAAACTCGAATTAGATTGTTACATGTAGTATATCATTAATTTGTTTGGCGGACAAATTAATTAAAAAATCACATTTGCCATATACACCACTACCGTAACGGTTAGCATGCTTGCAATCGTTGAAAATAGCACAGTCTGGGCTGCAAGGTCCGGGTGACTTTTATATTCTTCAGCAATTACGGCACTATTGACAGAGGTTGGCATCGCAGAAGCAATGAATAATGCTTGTGCCATTATGTCCTCAATCTGAAATACCCAAATGATGAAGAGAGCCACTATAGGTCCACCGATTAATCGCAACACGATACTTGCATATACGGTATATAATCCCTTTTTAAATTTCATTTTTGCAACCTGTGCACCTAAAGTCATTAATGCTAAAGCAATCATGGCGTCTGCTATATAGTTGGCGGACACCCAGATTGGTTCCGGTATCGAAACGTTCCAGGCATTTAACAAAACACCTGAGAGCATTGCATAAAGAACAGGCATTTTGAAATAACCTAATGCTGCCTTCAACTTCCCTTCTTTTGCAGCTCTAAGAGAAAATATGCCATAGGAAAACAAGAAAATGTTTTGCAGTGTCAGCATAATTACCTGTATCGACATTGCAAAAGGATCACCGCGAAACACTAAATCATTCACCGGTACACCGTAATTGCCAGAATTAAAAAACATCACACTGTTGGCAAATGTCGTCTTTTTTCCTCCTTTTATTTTCATTACATATGCTGTAGTGAGTGCCAATACATACAGCAAGATAACAAGTAATAAAAAGAATAGAAAAACATAAATAAACAATTCTAAACCAAAAGTTGCTTCATACAATTTCACAAAAATAAATCCCGGAACCAAGAAATAAATATTCAACTTAGCTAATGTAGCAAGATCTAAGGTGAATCGGATATATAAAAAATAGCCGATTGCCATTAATATAAAGATAGGGAGAATTACATCCTTGAAGATGACGAAAAATTCTACCAAGTCCTCACTCCCTTATAACAACGTTGTTATTTTGATTTTATCATAAATTTATTCGAAAAGATATACTCAATAATAGCAGAAAAAGCTGCATTCCACGATTAAAATGCAGCTTTTTCTTTCATTTATTTCGTTACATCTAATGCTTTAACTTGTGCCTGAATACAGAGCTCTGCTGCTTTAAATGCATGTTGTTGTGTCATTGCATTTTCTGTACGGTGGATACAATCCTTGATTAACTCTCCAAAGAACGGGAATCCAACTTTACCATTTAAATCGAAATGCTTTTCGCCTTCTTGATTAACTAGATATAATTGATTTCCGCCTTTGTCCGTAGCTAAATCGACATACTTACGAATCTCAATCGTTCCTTCTGTTCCGACAATAAAGGTACGGCCGTCTCCCCAAGTACTTAGGCCATCTGGCGTAAACCAGTCGACACGGAAGAATTGGGTAGCACCATTCTCACCTTTTAAGGTAGCATCGCCATAATCCTCAAGTTCAGGATAATCTGGATTGTCATAATTAGCTACTTTACTTTGGAGTACTTCCGCATCCTTACAACCTGTATAAAATAAGAACTGTTCAATTTGATGACTTCCGATATCACAAAGGATACCGCCATATTTTTCTTTTTCAAAGAACCATTGTGGTCTACTTGGCGCATTAAGGCGATGAGGTCCAAAACCTGTAACCTGAATCACTTTTCCGATTGCGCCATCCTCAATAAGCTGCCCAGCAAATACAGCACTCTCCACATGAAGACGTTCACTATAATAAACCATATATTTTTGGCCAGTTTCTTCTACTACCTTTTTCGTTTCTTCAAGTTGTGCCATTGTTGTAAAAGGTGTTTTGTCAGTAAAGTAATCCTTGCCTGCTCGCATGACTTGATTGCCAAGTGCACTCCGTTCCGAAGGGATTGCTGCTGCTGCAACTAATTTTACTTCCTCATCCTCAAGCACCTGTTCAAGTGATTCAGCTTGCCTTGCTTGTGGAAACTTCTCTAAGAAATTAGCCACTTTTTCCGGATCTGGATCATAGACCCACTTCAATGTCGCACCTGCTTCGACAAGTCCATTACACTGACCAAAAATGTGCCCATGGTCTAATGCTACAGCGGCTATTACAAATTCTCCATCTTTCACGACAGGATTCGGCTTTCCTTTTGGTGCATAATTCATTCCGTCTGCATTACTCACTTTTACGTCACTCCTTATCTATTAAATTGCTTTTATTGTAAATGCTTCTTTAGAATAATTAAATTAAAACCAATTTGCATAACCCATCTTCCTTAAATTTTCTGCAGAATCATGCAGGCAATCGAACGGATCACGACCATATGTGTCATCTTGTTCAATAAGGAAATACTTCGCACCAGCTTCCTGGCTTGCTTCAATAATCGCTGGCATATTAAGATTGCCTTCCCCTACCTCTGCAAACTCTATCAAATTGACAAACTTATTAAAAAAGTTACCCATATCTTTTAAATCTTCCTCGGTTACATCGAGATTACCGATTCGATAATCTTTCAAGTGAATTAAAGAAACGCGATCTTTATATTGTTTGATAAAGTCCACTGGATCAACACCTGCACGGTGAATCCAGTGCACATCCAATTCAAAGCCAAGTTCAGTAGTATTTTCTTTCATTAGATCTAATAAGAATTTACCATCAAAGCGTTGGAATTCAATATGATGTGTATGATAATAGAGCTTAATTCCTTCTTCTTTTAAGCGCTTCGCCGTTTCTTCCGCTCGATCAATAAAATCCAAGATCTTTGCTTTATCTCCCATTATCGAAAAAGGAAGCATACCAATACGGATAAATTGACAATTTAACACTTTACAGTCTGCTACAATCTTATCGTAGTTGTCTGTTAAATTCTCCTGTTCTTTACCAGCCACCATTGGTTCAAGTGGTGCAGAGATTGCCGTAATATCGATGTTAAAATCATCACTTGCCTTTTTCAGGTTTTGAACATTTTCAGGTGTCATCGGAATTTGTGAAACTTCTACCGAACGAAACCCTAATTCATAAATTTTTTTCATTGTTTCATAAGCACCTAGTTCTTCTACTTTTCCTTTCAACATCATCATTTGAACACCGATCTTACCATTTGTCATTGTAAAACCCCCATCTTCATGATTTGCTTCTTTTCTGATGATTGATTAATTAAATCAATCATTTCCATGGAAATATAACCTTCTTTTGCATGAATATACTCATCGCCGTCCTGAATTATCTGATCATAGAAATTTGTGATTAATTTCGCATGACTTGCACCATAATAAAACTTGGAACCAGTTAACTTACGGTCTTCCAGCAACTTTATTTTTTTACCATGTTCATTGGCAATCGTTAAAATACTGTCTTTGATCGTTAATTTAGCTTTTTCAAGTAGCACTTGAAATTCTATGGAAGAATTCTGTGCATTGGAAATGGTAGCAAAAAATAAACCTGTTGCACCATTTTCATATTTAATATGGGCTGTTGCAGTGTCTTCAACGTCAAAACCATAATCCAATAAACGATCAACAGAGCCACGAATGGTTTCAATATTGCCACCAATCCATTGCATCAGATCAAGGGTATGAATCGACTGATTGATCATGACTCCACCACCTGCCGTTTTCATACTCCCCCGCCACGGTTTTGATTCATAATAGGATTTAGGGCGATGCCAAGTAACAATTCCCTTTAGACCGGTAATACTGCCATACTTTCCGCTGACAATGATTGCTGCTAATTCCTCTACCGTTTCATTCAATCGGTTTTGCAAACATACGGCAATTTTTACATGGGGATGTTGTTCTTCCAAAGCAACAATCGCCCGACTATCTTCTTTTGAATGTGCTAGCGGTTTTTCTAACAGAACATTGATCCCTCGTTCGACAGCAGCTTTTGTTGCGGGATAATGAAGATGATGTGGCAAGCAAATATGCACACAGTCGATGTCAACTTCATCCATCATCACTTGATAATCTCTATATAAAGGGACATTCGTTACCTTGTTGGTATAATTCTCATCGATATCACATACTGCAACTAACTGAGCATTATCACTTTGTTTGATTGCCGGAAGGTGAATGTTGGATATATCACCTAATCCTATTACTGCAACTTTCAACATCATTTCACACCCCATTTTTTTAGCGAATAATATTACTTTTCTTGTTGTCGAAGTTTAGTTAATTCTTCTAAATATTGCTCTTCATTTATCGGTAAGCTTACTTCTTTGTTTAACCAGCTTGAAAGATGCATTGCATTCGCTAATTCGACACCATTAATACCGTCTGATCCTGGAGCAATTAACGGCGTACCATCGAGAATGTTTGCTGCAAAGTTTTCCAAAACTGCTACATGCTGACCGCCCCAAACGCTTTCAAACTCCAATACTTCCTCCTGGTAAATAGAGCCCGGTCCTTCACCTTGGAACAATCTCATGACATCCTGCATCGACATCGAGTCACTCATGTCACTTTCTGGTGTATTCAAACGTTTTACCGTTACTTTTTTACTATCATCAACTACAATTTTACCCTTATCACCATGAATTTCGAGACGGTCCGTTCCCATAATATCGTGTGTACATGTGATGAATACACCAGTAGCACCATTTCCATAATCAAAAACAGTTGTTACGTCATCTTCTACCGGAATATTACGCTGGTAACCATATTGGGCTTTTGTATACACCTTCTCAGGCATTCCACAGATCCATTGTAAAAGATCGATTTGGTGTGGAGCTTGATTAACAAGTACTCCACCTCCTTCACCATCCCAAGTAGCACGCCATGAACCGGCATCATAATAACCTTGTGGACGCCACCATGTTGTGATAATCCAGTTTGTACGGCGTATAGCCCCTAATTCTCCATTATCGATAATTTCTTTTACTTTTTGATATAATTCATTCGTTCTCTGGTTAAACATAATTGCATAAGTCAGTTCTGGCTTCGTTGCTGCAAATTCATTAATTTCTTTCACTTGTTTTGTATATACACCCGCTGGTTTCTCTAGTAATGAATGGATATCACGTTTTAATGCGTTGATTCCCATCTCTGGATGCAGGTAATGAGGAACACAAGTTACGATAGCATCAACATCTCCACTCTCTAACATGTCTATATAGTTATCATAAAAAGGTATACCTGGAAATTCTTCATCTGCTCGTTTCTTCTTTTCAGGATCCGTATCACACATGGCCCCAATTTCCATATTACTTACTCGACCTTCTTTAATAAAGTTTCCGTAAGCACCACCCTGTTGTCCTAGTCCGATAATTCCTAATTTAACTTTTGACATTAATCTTCACTCCTTTTATATATTTCAAGGCGTTTCTGTCGATATTGTCTAGCAGTCATTCCAACATTGGATTTAAAAAAACGACTGAAATGCGAAACGCTTTCAAAACCAGATTCATCTGCTATTTGTTGTAAGGTCTTCTCTTCGTTAACTTCCAAAAGAAATTTCACTTGCTGGAGGCGTGTCGCCATTACAAACTCCATAATGGTATAACCAGTCATCTCTTTGAAGACATGTGAGACGTATGATTTACTTAAATTTAGGCTTTCAGCAATCCGATCAATCGACATTTTTTCACGGAAATGCTCTTGAATAAATGACGCTATTTTCTCTGCATGCTGCGCTTTATCGTATTTTTCATTGGCTGCCTTATGAGAAGAAGTATGACCTAAACGGTTAACCAGAACAAGAACCTGAATCAATAATGCCTTCAATCTCCATTCCTTTTCTTTCTCCGTTGCCTCTTGATCATTTTTTGCTTCGCTCATTTTTTTGATTAATTGCTCCAATTCTTCAATATTTTGTCGACTTGAAGAACGAATTAAGCAATGATGAAGCTTATGAAACACATCTAACAAAGAAGATGCTCCGATTGATGATAGCGCCGGCTCAATTACGTCCGGTGAAAAATGAATATGACTTCGAACATATTCACTATCTCGAGGTAAATTAGGCTTATGCAGAGCTAAACCATCCATCAGTAAAATATCACCTGGTTGTAAATCATATATTTGATTATGAATCAAATACCTGCATGTTCCTTGATGAAATAAATAGATCTCATACTCTTGATGTGAATGAGCCTTCACCTCTCCAAATTGACCTTGCAGACGATAATTAACCATTAATTCTCGATTCATATTTTCATCACCTTTATCACTTACACTTTTATTCTATTGTAAACGATAAGATAATAAAATAACTAATATTGCTTTATTTATTATAATTTTTGACTCAGAGTGCACACGTTCAAAACAAAAAACGGCCGACACACAAAATTTCTCCTCACTCTAAAAATAAATTGTTGCGCAGTATACGGAAACTGCGCAATAAATGATGTTGTAATTTTGACATAATGTGCGAGCTTAGCAATCGCTTCGGCTTGTCCGCTTCTACTTCTATGGGAATGTTTTACCTGAAGATCCACTTTTTCAAGTGCTCTTTGCTTGAAAAAGTTAGCTGAAGGGAAAACCCCACGGAAAGGGAAGTGGGCAGCCGGAGCGGTTTACTAGTCCATAACATGTTTCAAAATTACCACTTTTCTATTAAATATACGTCCAGTATTACGTAGTTTCTTCCTACGACGAAATATAAACCCAAACGATGCGAGGGTGTCTACATCATCGTTTGGATTTTATCAATGACAATGGAAATGTGCACTAAACTCTTCCATATATTACCCTTTCACACTTCCTGCTGTTATTCCTTCCACAAGATATTTTTGGAAAAACAAGAATACTAGTAACTGAGGTACAATAGAGGCAACACTCATTGCGAACATTGGACCCCATGCGGAAACGGAAGATGGGTCTGAGAACATCTGTAGCCCTAGTGCAACCGTATATAATTTCGTATCATTTAAATATACTAATGGAGTCATAAAATCATCCCAAGTCCAATAAAATGAGAAAATAGCTACTGTTGCAATTGCTGGAGTAGTCAGAGGTAATATGATTCTCCAAAAGATCGCAAACGTACTAGCACCATCCATGTATGCAGCCTCATCTAATTCTCTTGGAATCCCTCGTATAAATTGAATCATTAAAAAGATAAAAAACGGAATACCACCAATGAAAGCAGGAACTATTAATGGTAAATACGTATTAACCCATCCTAAATTATGAAAAAGGATATATTGCGGAATTAATGTTACCTGTTGTGGTAACATTAGCGTTACGATCATACAAACAAACAATGGAGTACGAAAACGAAAATTCACTCTCGCAAAACCAAATGCCACTAATGTAGAAGAAAAAATGGTTCCAATTACTACCATAGTAGTCACAAATGTAGAATTTAGAAAGAAGGTAGTAAAGCTAAGATTTCCAAACCCTTCCCAGCCTCTAGCATAGTTTTCCCAATTCCATTCAGAAGGGATTAATGACGCCGCATTCCGGAATATTTCATTTTCTGCTTTCAATGAACTGGCAATCGTCCATAAAATAGGATAAATCATCAATAGTCCTAACAGCCATATCGATCCATGGTAAACAAGTGTTCGAAGTGATTTATTCTTTTTCATCATTAATTCCCTCCTTCCGATTCATAGTGAACCCAGCTTTTAGCTGTTCTGAATATAAATGCAGTGAAAAGTCCACATATTATAAGCAATATCCAAGCTAATGCTGAAGCATAACCCATGTCAAAGTGCGCAAATGCTTTCTCATATAAATAGACAGCATAGAATAACGTATTATCCATTGGTCCGCCATTTGTAATTAAAAAACTTTGAGTAAACGCCATAAAACCCTGGATCGTTTGCATCACAAGATTAAAAAAGATAACAGGAGATAACATTGGTAACGTAATCTTAATAAATTGCAAGAATGGATTCGCTCCATCAACGGATGCTGCTTCATACAATTCAAATGGTATCGCTTTTAATCCTGCCAAGAAAATTAACATTGGCGATCCAAATTGCCATATTACCAATAAAATTAGAGTTGATAATGCAAAATCTGGACTTGTTACCCAACTCGTCGTTGGAATGCCAAAAATTGCTAATATATCATTTACCGCACCATCACTACCGAATAGTTGTTTCCAAACAACGGCAATTGCTACACTTCCTCCAAGAATCGATGGCACGTAATATAGTGTACGATAAACACCAACACCTCGGCGTTTTGTATTAAATAGCATTGCGACAAACAAAGCAAACGCTAACTTTAACGGTACACTGCCAAATACAAAAATAAGTGTGACGCGAATTGCTTTCCAAAAACGATCATCATTAGTAAACATGTTGATATAATTGTCTAAACCTATCCAACTAGGGGCAGATAATAAATCATAATTAGTAAAAGAGAAATAGAGTGATGCGATCATCGGGCCGATAATAAAGCCTAAAAACCCAATTAACCACGGCGCAATAAATGCAAACCCTATTAAATCCAATCTAAGTTGACTACGCATTTTACTTGTGTGTTTCTTTTGGTTTAATTCATGTATTTGTTCAGCCAAGCCCCGCACCTCCAGTAATTAAAGCAATCAGAAGCCACCTGAAAGATGGCCTCCATTGCAATTTATTCATTTTTCGCTAGTATTTCTGATGCTTTTTCTCTGAAATTCTTTGCTGCTTCTTCAGGTGTTATTTCGCCATAATGAATCGGATCCTGCACCTCATTTTCAAATAATGATTCAATTTCTGTAGCTCCTTGTGGATCTGGTGGATCAATCTCACGGCTATATTCTTGCGCTAACTCTACATATTCAAACATTTTCTTACCAGCATCTGATGCATTTTCTTTTAGATGCTCTCGAACAGCTGTGGCTATTGGTACACCACGTTCTGCATTAAGAATGTCATTCGCTTCAATACTATTTGTGAAAAAGCTGATGAATTTAGCTGCCTCTTCTTGCTCTGTTGAATCATTTGATACGGATAAAAACTGACCTGGCTTAATGTAATGACCTAACTCTCCGCCTTCTAGTGTTGGTTGAAGCATCAAGTCTAAAGGTCTTCCTGCTGCTGATTCTAAAGCGATCAATTGGTTACTATGAATATCCATCGTAATTGCAGTATCTTCTGTCACTATAGGGAATTGTTCAACATTGGCATCAGCATCCATAAATACTTCTGGTGGAGCAGCTCCGCCAGATTCCAACATATCTGCAGTAATTTGCAAATAGTCGATTAATATTTGATCATCTTCATACCCTAACGCTGTACCATCATCACTATATAACCACTGACCATTTTGTCTTAGATAATGTTTAAATCCCATTACTCCGGCCATTGGGTGCACACCATAAACACCATCACCTAAATTTTCTGACAATTTTTTTGAAGTCTCCTTTAAATCTTCCCACGTATAACCTGGTTCAAATGGTTCTAGACCCGCTTCTTCAAACATCGCATTATCTACCGCTATCGCATGGGCATTTGCACCAATATTAATAGCAAATAACTGATCATCGATATATCCTCCCCCAATATACGTATCTTCTACATCGCTTAAATCGAGGGCACCACTATCCACATGTTCACTTAGATCAGCTAATAAACCTTTACCAGCATACTCAGCTAAGAATTTATAATCCATTTGGACGATGTCCGGAAGATTCCCACCTGCTGCTTGGGTTGCCATTTTCTCCCAATAACCATCCCATCCAGTGAATTCCGCTGAAATTTCTACATTTGGATTCTCTTCCATATATAAGTCAATTACTTCCAAAGTTCTGTCATGTCTATCTTGCGAGCCCCACCATAGCATTCTCAGTTCGACTTTCCCTTCACCTGCTTCTGAATCATCCTCCGAAGCACCTGATCCAGAAGAGTCACTATCAGAGCTACAAGCTACTAAAATACCGATAATAAAAAATAATACGGCCATATACATTCCTTTTTTCCAGATTTGTTGCATCCTTCAATCTCCCCTTTTCATTTAATATATATTTAAAACAATAGATATTGTCTTAAACCATTGTTAATTGCTATAGCGCTCCTTAATGATTGTTATTTGGTCTATAGCATGTGTTGCCATAATCATAATTATAAAAAAAGTTAAACTAACACCTATCGAAAACATGATTTGGGGAAAATATAAAGACAAATATAGCATCCCACCTGCTGCAACAGCCATCCCGATTGTCTTAAAGGGATTTAACATTGCTACAATAAAAGCATAACGTATGGTTGTAAATAACCGGACCTGATAATGGATATAGATAGGAAACACATATAAAACCACCATCATATACCAAATTGATAGAATAAAGATGAGAATACTAATTGTTCTGAATAGTAGTCCCTCCTTTTGCATAAAAAACTGGAGATCAAAATAAATAATAGCACCTAGACCGATTAAAACAATGGTTAACATATTTACTTTAAGAAAACTTGTCTTGTACTCTTTCCAAAACGACGAAAAAACAGAGGAAACGTTTTCATTTCTTAGCCAATTATGTTGAATTTTACATATTGCAGCCGTTGCAGGCCCTAATCCAAATAACACGAAACCTAATAGTGTAAACAAAAACCATAGGATATTCAAATAGGTTAACTTTAATGCAGTGATACAAAATGTTCGTGTGATTTCCGTTAATTTTACTGAATTCATTTCCTCATCCTTCTTTTTGACGTTGTCATTTTTTCCTGGTTCCATTAAAATAGAAAAGGCCTTCCATGTTTAATCGATATGTTCAGTATACTTAATAAAAACGATCAAAAAAGGCTTCACAATTAATAAAAACACTTTTTTCTTAAGCGCTTACATTTAAAGGTTCCATATTTTATCTTTTGAAATAATAAATGATACCTTTTTAAATCGAAGGGAGTTTTTAGATGTATAAGATACTTTTAGTTGATGATGAAATAGAGATCCGAAGTGGATTGAAAAATTACTTTCCATGGAACAATTTAGGTTTTGAAGTTATCCATGATTGTGAGAACGGTAAAAAAGCATTAGCCTATCTTGATATGAATGAGGTAGATGTAATACTAACTGACATTCGCATGCCTGTAATGGATGGGATTGAACTAGCCAAAAATATATTTCATAATAAGAAGCCAACGAAGGTAATTCTTTTAAGTGGTTATAAAGAATTTCATTATGCAAAAGAAGCAATAAAATATGGGGTAGTTGACTATATCGTAAAGCCAGGTAAATACGATGAAATACAAGAAGTGTTCACTAATTTGAAGCAACAACTTGATACCGATGTCTCTACTAAACAGTTAAAAACTTATCCAAACTATACAGATAATGTTATTGAAACAATCAAATCATTTACGATAAAAAATTATGCAGATATATCGCTCGAGGACTTATCAGACCTGTGTAAAATGTCCCCGAATTATATCAGCACTTTTTTTAAAGTAAATACTGGAAAAAACTTTTCAACATATGTAACGGAAATTAGAATGAAGAAAGCTGCAGAGATGTTATCCGATTTTCATTATAAAACTTACGAAATAAGTAGTTTAGTAGGTTATACAAATCCCAAAAATTTCACTCGCGTATTTAAAAAGTTTTATGGGATAACTCCACGAGAATACAGAAAGCAGAAAGAAGCAGCAGATAGTCATGAATAATAAAATATTATTTAAGAATATGGTACTATTTCTTTTCCCTTTATTAATTCCTGTCTTTATTTTAGGATCTTTTGCTATCATCATAACAGATAAATATATGAAGGAATCTATTACAAATAACAATTTAAATACCCTTCAACAGCTCGAACAACAAACGAATATCGTTTTGAATGAAATGCATCTATTGCATTTAGATTATAATTGGAATCCACAAATCATTTTATCACTTCAAAATATTCTTGATTCTGATTATTTAACCCTTGAACAAAAAAGAAATTTGGAATACGGAAGAGGAACATTACGCAGGAAAGATATTGCAACCGATTATATCCATTCCATTTATGTATATTATATGAATGATAAAAACCGTGTACTTACTTCCAGTTCTGGTGTAAGAGACATTGATACGATGTATGATCAAGACTGGTATAAAGAATTCAATACTAATTCGACAAATGAAGAGCTTTGGATTGAAACAAGAGAAATTGCTCCATATGAATTTGTTAAGCCAGTTCCAGTAATTACAATTTATAAAAATGTATTTAAAACAAACGCTTCAAATGCTGAAGGATTGATCGTCTTAAATATCAGTCAGGACTTTTTCAAAAATTTAATTAGTGAACTTAATCATTACCATAACCAAAGTATTTTTGTGGTAGATGAAAATAATAATAAATTATATGGTAATGCTGCTAGCGATGACATAGAGTTCAACGATTTATCTCCAACAAACGAACAAGACACATATGAATTAACTATCAATAACAAAAATTATATCGTCAATCAGCTCCATTCCACAGAACATCATTTAAAATATTACTCAGTAACTGAAAAAAACATTATTTATTTTTTACCAAATCAGTTACGTTTACTTACTCTTGCGTTCGTAGTTCTTTCACTTATTTTGGGAGCAGCTACGATTTACTATTTATCAAGGAAAAACGCGCGACATGTCAGTGATATTATAAAAATTCTAAACACTACTAATCAAAATGAGAAGGAATTAATTAGAAATGTGTCCTTCAAAGACAATGAGTATCAAATGATTGTTAGACGAATCCTTAAAAATTATATTGCGCAAAACAATCTGGAAAAAGAACTTAATAATAAGCAGTATCAACTGCAATCTGCGGAGTTACTGGCACTGCAAAATCAAATCAACCCGCACTTTCTGTCTAACACACTAGCTATCATCTATTGGAGAGCAATGGCACTTACAGGAAAACCAAATAAAGTAACCAAAATGTTAGAGACCTTAACAGATATACTTAATTTTTCTTTAAGAATCAAACATCATACCGTTACTTTAGAGGAAGAAATTGAAAACACCAAAAATTACCTCGAAATCCTAGCAATTAGATCTGATAAATATTTCGATGTGGAATGGGATTATTCACCTGACCTTAAACAGATAGAAGTGTTAAAGTTTCTCCTGCAACCCATTATTGAAAATAGCTTGCAACATGGTTTTGATTATGAGAGTGATACCGACTGTCTACACTTAAGAATCAAAATAAGATTAGATCATGACATAATTAGGTTTACTGTTATTGATAACGGACAAGGAATCGATCCTGCAAGGCTGCATGATCTTCAAAATATCATCAATAAAACAGGGTACACAACCGATCATATTGGATTAACAAATATTCAAAAAAGGTTATCACTAATTTATAACAACGATTATAAGTTTATCATTAGAAGTAAAAAAAGTTGGGGAACGATTATAATTATCGAGCATCCGATTCACTCTACAATAAAATGAAACATTCATTAAAAAACTAAGAAAACCGGAAACTCATCCGGTCCTTTTAGTAGTAATTTTGGAATGAATATTAGATTTAACACCCTCTCTGGCTTATCCACTTCCACTCATGCGGGAAGTGGACAGCCACAGCGCTGGTTCCTGTAAACTTTATTTCAAGATGACTACTCTGATCACAAATGCGTTGATACCGTGGGTTAAATTATATGCTTTCTTTCCTTATTGAAAAGTCCCGGGTCAAACATCATTGTTCCACACGGGGCTTTTTGCAACTATCGTATATAAGGATTATTGTTATCTAATTAACCACTATCTTTTTCTTATCTTTATTTGTTATAATTTATATTAAGATAATCATTAATTTTAGTTTGTTTTCCAAACAAATATATACATGGAGGTTACAAATGCATACTGGGGATGGAGCTTACATAAAGAAATTAAATCGCAGCTATATATTAACAGAAATCTTTGAGCATCATAAAATTTCAAGAGCAAGCCTTTCTAAAGTGACAGGCCTAAATAAAGCAACAATATCTGTACAAGTACATGACCTGCTTGAAGAGGATTTAATATACGAAACACAAGAAGAACACTATTCTGTCGGGAGAAGACCGATTCTATTATCTATTAATGAAAAAGCCGCTTATTTTTTAGGTATTGATCTTGATCATGAACATATTCTTTTTAATATTACTGACTTAAAAGGAAATACTGTGAAATATGAAAAATTCGATCTTCACACAGATGTTTATGAGGAAATAATTGTATTAATGGCAGAACAAATAAAGAAGTACCAACAAGAGTTTGATTCAGCCAAGTACGGACTGGTTCAAACTGTGATCGCTATCCATGGTACAGTATCCACTGACAATAAGATTCACTTCATTCCACGCAGTCAATGGAGAGATAAAGATATATTAACAGATCTTGAAAAACTGCAAATTGAAAATATTACAATAGAAAATAACGCTAATTTATCTGCATATGCCGAACGAATCTTTCAGTACCATAAAAGTGAAAACTTATTAAATATTAACTTTTCATCTGGTATTGGGTCAGGAATTATAATTAATGGTGAGTTGCACAAAGGTTATCATGGTCATGCTGGGGAAATGGGACATATGATCATTTATCCAAAAGGAAAACCTTGTCGCTGTGGCAATGAAGGTTGTTGGGAGCGATATGCATCTGAACCCACATTTTTTGAAAATGCGAATAAACTTTTAAACAAGAAAATACAAACACATACTGACATCAAAAGATTATTAAATGAACAAAATGAAGATGTCATTAATGCATTAAACATTTGGATCGCTGATTTAGCAATTGGATTAAACAATGTAATCAATTTATACAACCCGGAGATGATTGTATTAAATAGTCCTATTTTAAAAATTTATCCTCATTCACTAGAAGAGATCAAAAAACATCTTATATCTTCTGTTTCGCAGTACCGTGATATTGTAATCTCAGGATTAGGTGCAAAGGCAAGTGTAGTAGGTGCATGTGCAATGGGAATTCAGCAATTTCTGGATCTGCCACGTCTAACGTTGTCAGAAACAAATAATTCGATTTCTCATTAATTTTTATTTTTCAAATCTTTTCATCATGTTGGCATCATAAACATATACAGACAAAAAGTTCTTCTCATAGGAAAATCCAAACGATTCAATTGATCGTTTGGATTTTCTTACTTATTAAGATCAAATTACGCATTTAATTATCAAGTGTTTTTAGAGATTATACGTACATAACAATATTAAATTCATCACCTAGCGTTGAATTTCAACAAATACATATCGTTATTTCATCCACTCAGTATGGAAAGTACCCTCTTTATCTTTTCGCTGATACGTATGTGCACCAAAATAATCACGTTGAGCCTGGATTAAGTTGGCAGGCAGATTTTCAGACCGATAACTGTCATAATAGGCAATCGCACTTGCAAATGTTGGAACAGCAATACCATTAGCAATCGCTACAGACACTACTTCTCGAAGGGACGATTGGTATCCTTCTACAATCTCCTTGAAATAAGGATCTAGCATTAAGTTGGCTAAAGTTGGTTCACGATCATATGCATCCTTAATCTTTTGCAAAAAGTGTGCTCGAATAATACATCCGCCACGCCAGATCATTGCAATTTCACCATAATTCAAATTCCAATCATTTTCATCTGATGCCTGTCGCATTTGGGCAAATCCTTGTGCATAAGAAGTGATTTTACTCATGAATAATGCCTTGCGAACAGATTCAATTAATGCTTTTTTATCTCCATCAAATTTTACAGTTGGACCATTCAATTGTTTACTAGCTGCGACACGTTCTTCTTTTAAAGCAGAAATAAAGCGTGCAAACACAGACTCCGTGATTAATGGTAAAGGGACACCGAGATCAAGCGCATTTTTACTTGTCCATTTTCCTGTTCCTTTCTGCCCTGCTGTATCTAGAATAACATCAACAAGTGGTTGACTTGTTTCTTCGTCCTTTTTCGTAAAAATATCAGCAGTAATCTCAATTAAATAGCTGTCCAATTCCCCTTTATTCCAATCAGTAAATACATCATGTAATTCTTCTGTTGTCAGTCCACCAATATGCTTCAAAATATAATAGGCTTCAGCAATTAATTGCATATCTCCATACTCAATGCCATTATGAACCATTTTGACATAGTGTCCTGCACCATTTGGCCCGATATATGTAACACATGGTGCACCGTCAACTTTAGCAGAAATAGCTTCTAAAATTGGCGCCACTAAATCATATGCTTCTTTTTGTCCACCAGGCATGATCGAAGGACCCTTTAATGCTCCTTCTTCACCACCAGAAACACCTGTTCCAATGAAGTGAATGCCAGTTTCATCTAATTCTTTGTTACGACGGATTGTATCTGTAAATAACGTATTACCACCATCAATTAGAATATCACCTTCAGCTAAATGGGGTTTCAGCGATTCTATTGTGGCATCGGTCGCTGGTCCCGCCTTAACCATTAACAAAATTTTTCTTGGTTTTTCTAAAGATGCTACAAATTCTTCAATTGTTTTAGCGCCTGTGAAATTTTTACCTTGTGCTTCATCTGCAAGAAAAGCCTCTGTCTTTTCATACGAACGATTAAATACTGCCACAGAATAACCACGACTTTCGATATTCATGGCAAGATTTTTACCCATAACTGCTAATCCAATCACACCAACTTGTTGTTTTTTCATTTATTTCACCCTCGATTATAGATTAAAATATCTTTTGGCATTGTTATAACAAATATCTGCGACATATTGTTTTAATAAAGTAATATCATTTGGTACTTTGCCTTCTTCTAACCACGTGCCAATTACATTACATAAAATACGGCGGAAGTATTCATGTCGCGAGAATGATAAGAAACTTCTCGAATCTGTTAACATACCAACGAAATGACGAATCAAGCCAAAATTGGCAAGAGTTTTCATTTGGTATTCCATTCCATCAATATGGTCATTAAACCACCAGGCAGTACCGAATTGAATTTTACCAGGTATTTCTGCGTTTTGGAAATTCCCAGCTGTGGCAGCTAAAACTTCGTTATCACGTGAGTTTAACGTATAAAGAATCGTTTTTGGTAATTTGTCCTGTTGGTCTAACGAATCTAATAATTTATTCAGTGGTTCAGCTAATAATTTGTCACCCAACGAATCAAAACCTGCATCTGGTCCAACTTGATTAAACATTCTCGTGTTATTATTTCGCTGAGGTCCAATGTGTAATTGCATCGCCCATCCTTTTTCTGCATACCACTCACCAAGTTGAATCAGTGTAAAAGTCTTAAATTGATCGATTTCTTTACTTGTTAACGATTGGTTATTCAGACGTTTCTTAAAAATAGAAGCTATATCTTGTTTTGACGCTGCTTGATAAAACATCACATTGATCCCATGATCAGAACTGCGGCATCCTACCTCATCAAAAAAGTTAACACGTTTTTCCAGCGCTAGTAAGAAGTCTTCATAAGTCTCAATGTTCATGTTAATGACACTTGCTAATTTCTCTACCCAATCAATAAATCCTTGCTTTTCAATTGCTAAACCATTATCAGGTCGAAATGATGGCGACACTTTCGTTGAATAACCCTCTTTTTTTAGTTTAATATGATAAGCTAAATCATCGGTAGGATCATCGGTTGTTCCTACTAGTTCAACCTTATCCTTTGCTAAAATCGATCGAACGGATAATTCGGGTGATTGTAATTTTTGATTGGCTTGTTCCCAAATCGACTCTGCTGATTGTTCATTCAGCAATTCATCAATATCAAAGTACCGTAATAGTTCCAGATGTGTCCAATGGTATAAAGGGTTACCAAACGTATTTGGCACGGTTTTTGCCCATGCTTTGAATTTATCAAAGTCACTTCCATTACCGGTAATTAAATCTTCTTTAATACCATTCGCTCTCATTGCCCGCCATTTGTAGTGATCACCAGATAACCAAATATCATAAATGTTTTTATAATTTTTATCATCATATATCTCATTTTGCTGGAGGTGGTTGTGGTAATCAATAATAGGTAAGTCTTTAGCCGTTTCATGATACAAACGTTTTGCAGTTTCGTTATACAATAAAAAATCTTCTGTAATAAATGTTTTCATTTTTTCGCCCCTCTCCTTTAGTTTGTTTGGTAAACAAATTTATAATTACACTATAATCTTATTTCTTCATGATTTCAAGTTTTCTCCTTATGATTCGGTTGAAACACTATTAACACCACCGAACTATGGATTGTTTTTTTAATCGCATTTTCATTAAATATTACATTTTGGTTAATATAATGAATGAGTTTGGAATTCTACAAAAAATTACATTTTTCAATGGTGTTATTTAATTTATCCATTAAATGACCGATATAATTAATATCCTATTATTATTGTAATAAATTGAGTGCTCATGAGCATTGACTGAAAGTGCTTAACATTATCACAAACTTTACTTAACATCTTGTATATTTTAATTGTTCCACTTTCGACATCCTTTCATTCCAAGAGATTTTTCCTTCCATAAACGTATATAAAAATAATTTAAAGGAGCAAAAAAGTGCCTAAAGAAACTTTTTTTAATTTACCTACTGAAAAAAAACAGAAATTAATCGATGCTTTAAAAAGAGAATTTTCAAATACTTCCCTAGCTGATGCCTCTATTGCTAACATTATTAATTATGCTCAAATTCCAAGAGGTAGCTTTTATCAATACTTTAAAAATAAAGATGACGCATTCTTCTATTTATTTGATAAGCAAACAAACCATGCAATGGAACAATTTATTTGGATCCTTCAAAAGCATGATGGTAATTTATTCGATACAGCTACTGCCTTCTATCAACTAATTATCGAAGAACGTGAGAATTTTACATTCTTTAAGAACGCTTTATTAAATATGAATTATAAAATTGAGGAATCATTGACTGGCATCTTTGCCAGTAGAGATAGAATGGATCACTTTAAGAATATCTACCACAAAATAAACTGGTCACTTCTCACCATTCAGTCAGAAGAAGAACTTTTTCAACTGATGAAAATGATTTCTGCTGTCACCTTTCATAATATTGTTGAAAAATTTTCAAAAGATCTACCTATTGATGTTTCCATTCGTAATTATAATGGGCAGTTAACTTTGATTAGAAATGGTGTTGGCAGTTGAATTGTCACTACACAAAACTTTTTTTATAGTCATCACTAAAAAAAATAGTGATGGCTTTTGATTTTATTACAATATAATCCCCCCTCTTCAAGATTTAAGAGTAAACTTTAGAAGCTAACCATTGACACGTTTAGGTGAGCATATCAGTACTTTTGTTTGAAATCTTCTTTGATCATAAATCTTTCATTTCCTTCATATGATGAAATAGTGTCTAAGATCGGAGTGAAGCCAAATGAAAGTAAGCGTTCGAAAAGGTGATTCCTTTTGGTATTTCAGTCAATTGTTCCAAATCCCACTCCCTCTAATAAAAGCATCCAACCCAGATTTAAACCCTAATCAATTAGCGATTGGACAAGAGGTTAATATACCTGGTTTTGTCCTCCAAAACTATGTAATTCAGAAGAATGATACACTCTGGCATATTGCACAAAACATGTCATTTGCAGTGGATGCCTTACTACTGCTTAATCCCACCATTCAACCTACACAATTACAAATTGGTCAAAAGCTAATACTTCCTCAAAGGGTGACCGACCTTGTACTATCGAATGAAAATAATTATTCCTATCAAAAGATGATGTCAGATATTCAACAACTGGTCACTATCTATCCATTTATCCAAACACAAATTATTGGAAAATCCGTACTAGAAAAAGATATTGTTGAATTACTAATTGGCATTGGGCCCCGCCAAAAACATACAAATGGTTCTTTTCACGCTAACGAATGGATAACAACCCCCGTAATTATGAGATTTATAAATGAATATGTATTAGCATTAACAAATAACAACTCCATTCGTGGACTGAATTTGTTACCTTTTTTTGAAAGCAATACGTTTTCTTTAGTTCCGATGGTAAACCCTGATGGTGTGGATTTAGTTTTAAATGGGGCAGAAGCTGCTGGGAATTTAAGAGAGTCCGTACTTTCATTAAATGATGGTAGTAATGATTTCTCTAGATGGAAAGCAAATATTAACGGAGTGGACCTCAACAATCAATATCCGGCGCTATGGGACACAGAAGCAGCTCGAAAACCTACTTCACCAGGGCCACGTGATTTTCCGGGTTATCAACCATTAACAGAACCGGAGGCTATTGCAATGGAACAATTAGCACAACAGCGCCCATTTGAAATTTTGAATGCCCTTCATACACAAGGTGAAGTTATTTTTTGGGGTTTTCAAGGCTTAGAACCACCAGAGTCCCAAACGATAGTAGAGGAATTTAGTCGTGTGAGTGGGTATCAACCCATTCAATATGTCGATAGTTTTGCCGGATATAAAGACTGGTATATACAAGAATTTCAAAGACCAGGTTATACGGTAGAGTTAGGTATGGGAGTCAATCCTCTTCCAATTTCACAGTTCGAAGAGATCTATCAGGAAACACTGGGGATTATGTTAGCAACATTGTACTTATGAATTGAGTCGTTCATCAGTAGAAAACAATTGGTTTAAAGTATTATTATAGGTCTGATAATTCAAGTAAGGCATTCGCGTTATCTATTTGCGAATGCCGATTTTCTTCGTTTCTATACTTGTCTAATGTATAACAAGAGTACTTCATTTCTTATTCTATCCACTTAACAATATCATCATAAGGACGACGTATTTTTTTCGCAGCATCCTGTAAACGATAACCAAAAGCTGCCATTACCGAAATGGAAAAACTTTCATCTTTTAGTAACCCTTCTTCTCTTAATAATTGATTCATTTCTGCTATTGAGAATCCTTCAATTGGACAGGAATCTATACCAATTTGAGCAGCAGATGTCATCATATTTGCTAATGCTATATAGGTCTGTTTAGAGGACCAATCCATCATTCTGCGATCATCTTCTAACAATGCAAAATCACTTTTTTGAAAGTTTTCTATCATTTCCAATATACCTTCTATTGCTTGATTTGGAAATTGATGAACTTTCTCAAAGTGGTTTTTTAAATATTCTGCATCATATTTTGTGTCTTTGGCAGTTCGTGCTAAAAGAATCACAAAATGACTGGCATCCATTACTTTTCCTTTTGCACCCCAAGAAGTATTTTTAATTTTTTCTCTTATTTTTTTATTTTGAATAACTAAAAAACGCCAAGGTTCTATACCAAACGAACTTGGTGACAAATAAGCAGTTTCCAAAATAAAGTTAAAATCTTCATCAGATATTTTTTTGTTTGGATCGAATTTTTTAGTAGCATGTCTAAAATTCATCGCTTTTAGAATTTCGTTTTTTTTATTTGTCTTATCCACTCTACTACCTCCTACATCATGTATAATTAATTTCAGTTCATGTACTTATTATACGGATTCATTATATTACCATCTAATATTTCGACCTATAATTAGAATTAATTAATCTATCCTTGTGATTTTTGTTTCATTTATTCATCACTCAGCAATTTTTCTCCCCTATTCGTGCAATATATGTTTTAATTTAAACACAGGAACTTTCCTACCTATTAGATACAGATGTACTGAATCTCACTCAATAAATTAAATTTTTGAAAAATGAAAGGTGTTTGATTATGAAAGAAAATTCCACTCTTCAACCATATCTGGAGTCAGAAAATAAGAGAAAGCAATTATACAAGCGGACATTAGTTTTTGTTATTTTATCACAAATTTTTGGTGGTGCTGGACTAGCTGCCGGTATAACCGTTGGAGCCTTATTAGCTAAGGATATGTTAGGTACAGATAGCTATGCAGGGCTTCCCGTTGCTATTTTCACACTAGGTTCAGCCCTTTCAGCATTTTTAGTAGGGAGAATTTCACAAAGAAATGGCAGAAGAACTGGACTTGCTTCCGGATTCATTGCAGGAGGCATTGGAGCTATAGGAGTTGTTTTAGCAGCCGTTAGTGATAATATCACTTTGCTCTTTATCTCCTTATTAATCTATGGTGCAGGTACGGCAACAAATTTACAAGCAAGATACGCAGGTACTGATTTAGCGAGTGAAAAGCAAAGAGCTACTTCTGTTAGTATCGCAATGATTGCTACTACTTTTGGTGCCGTTGCGGGCCCTAATTTAACAGAACCAATGGGAGAGGTCGCATTATTTTTCGGTATTCCTGCTCTCGCAGGTCCTTTTTTATTAGCAGCTGCAGCCTATCTTCTTGCTGGAATCATATTATACATATTTTTAAGACCTGATCCATTATTAGTAGCAAATGCATTCGTCAATCAACAAACCAGTTCAAATGAAGCAACCAAAATTGTTGAAAAGCAAGCTAAAACAAACAATAACGGGATCATCATTGGAGCGATAGTCATGGTCACCAGTCAACTAGTTATGGTAGCTATTATGACGATGACTCCTGTTCATATGGGCCATCACGGTCATACAATAAGTGCCATCGGTATGGTAATAGGCATACACATCGCCGCCATGTATTTACCTTCTCTTGTTACTGGTGTATTAGTTGATAAGCTAGGAAGAAATACCATGGCAATTGCCTCTGGATTGACATTGTTACTTGCAGGTGTTTTACCATTTGTTTTGGATCAAAGTTCGGTCAGTGTGATGATTCTATCATTAGCACTATTAGGATTAGGCTGGAATTTTGGATTGATTAGCGGGACTGCTATGTTAGTAGATGCCACAACTGTTAAAAATCGTGCTAAAGTACAAGGATCAGTAGATGTCTCGATCGCTTTATCTGGGGCAACTGGTGGAGCATTGTCTGGTATGATAGCAGCTCAAACTAGTTTCGTGACGTTATCTCTTGTTGGTGGTATTTTGGCATTGGGATTAATTCCTGTGGTGGCTTGGTATTCAAAAGCAAATACAGCTAAATCGGATGGTTAGGAAACTCATACGAAAGGTGACGCCCATTTATTTTGTTAAAGCTAAGAAAATTTTAGTGTCTCAAAGTTTGATGAAATATATAATAGAAAATAAATTCCATATAGAGGTGGAAATAAATGCCTAAAATTGACAATATGTTAGCAATTCTATGGATGCTTCGTTCAGGTGAAAAAATCACTGCAAAACAAATTTCAGAAAAGTTAGAGATGAATATAAGGACTGTGTATCGTTATATTGATACAATTTCAATAAGTGGCGTACCTATAATTTCAGAACCAGGACATAACGGTGGATATACTTTATTGAACAATTTTATTGAGGCTCCCCTATTTTTTGATTTTGAGGAGCAAACTTCACTATTTCACGCTGCTGTTTTTGCTGAAGAAGCTGGATATTATGGAGGTGAAGCGTTAAATAGGGCCATTTCAAAACTAAGTAAATACTCTAATCAAGAGCAGGAAACAAAGATAAACCAACATCTAACTAGTCTTGAAGTAATCAGTCGATTAAGTCCACTCTCTATGGAGCCTTATTTGAAGGAGTTGGAGCATGCCGTAACTGACGAATACTCAGTAAAAATTCTTTACTATAAAAGTGGTGAAGAGCAATTAAATGATAGATTGGTCGATCCGTACAAAATTATCTATTGGAATAATAAGTGGTATCTGATTGGATTTTGTCATCTTAGGAATGATATTCGTAGTTTTAGAGTAGATCGAATAGAAAGTCTAAAGCTAACCGAAAATAAGTTTAACCAGCCAGAAAATTTTTCAGCACGTGACTTTTTTATGAAAAATCTTCTTCCAACTATAGAAGATAAGGAAGGAATTATTTCTTTGGTTATTAACGGGGATAAAGGTGTATTGGCTGATATTTGCCAACATTGGTTTTTAGGACATTATTTACAAGATAGGACTTCAAATCAAGCAGTATTTCTTCTTGAGAAAGATATAATACATACATATGTACCTTATTTACTTTTAACGTACGGTAAATCTATTCGAGTTATTGAGCCAATCAGCCTTAAGAAAAGAATGATTGAAGTTTTGTCGGAATTAATAAAATTTCATCAAATTTAATTACTTCCCTGACGCTAGGTGTCAGGGAAGTAATGTTATAGTTGGCTATATCTATAATGATTGGAGCGGTATTGAATGCACACAAATGAAGTTTATCTATATGTATTTAACACTATGTCGGACTGGGAATACGGATATTTAATAGCTGAACTAAACACAGGAAGATATTTCAAAAAAGATTTAGCACCTTTAAAAGTAATTACAGTAGGAGCTAATAAAGAAATGATTACTACTATGGGAGGTCTGAATATAAAACCAGATATTTCCTTTGAGGAATGTACTCTTGAAAGTAAAGATCTTCTAATCCTACCAGGAGGGACTACTTGGAGTGAAGAAATTCATCAACCAATCTTGGAAAGAATTGGACAAGCTTTAAAGCTTGGAACTATTGTTGCTGCAATTTGTGGTGCAATTGAGGGCCTCGCGAATATGGGATACTTAGATACTAGAAAGCATACAAGTAATAATTTAGAATATACTAAAATGGTTTGTCCTAACTATAAAGGAGAAAAGTTCTATGAGTTGAGATCTGCGGCAGCTGATGCTAATTTAGTCACTGCATCAGGAATAGCTCCTCTGGAATTTGCAATGGAGGTACTGAAAAAACTAGATGTATTTACACCAGATACATTAGATTCATGGTATAACCTAAATAAGACTCATAAACCTGAATACTTCTTCCAGTTAATGGATTCAATAAAAAGATGAGTTAAAAAAATCAACTTAGCAGATTTATATAAGTTAAATAATTACCATGCCTTAGACAGTCAAAGCATTGTTTTTAATCATAAAGCACAATTTTTCTATTAATTAAAGGTGAAGTTGGTGATTTTTGTATTGAAGATTCCTTAACGTTGTAAATCCGCATTTTCCTGACGGTACCACTAACTACAAACTACAGCTACTGACTGGATGAATCTTATTATCCAGACAAGCGTGAAAAATGCGATTAAGTCTCAAGTAAAAAACGAACCAAAAATCATGGTTCGTTTTTTACATACCTAAATTTTATGTTTACGGCAATTTATTCCCCGCCACACGATACAGATCATACCATTCTTCTCTAGTCAATTTCACGTCAGATGCCTTAGCGATTTCCTGTAAGCGACCAGGGTTCATCGTACCGACAATTGGTTGCATTCGTGCCGGGTGACGTAAGATCCATGCTATTGCAATCGTCGTTTTTGTTACACCTTTGGCATCTGCATATTCCTGAAGTTTTTCATTTAGAATAGGGAACTGTTCATTGTCCACAAATACGCCATCAAAAAAGCCGTGTTGGAATGGCGACCATGGTTGAATGGTCATATCATGTAGACGACTATAATCTAAAATTCCTCCGTCCCTTACGATGGCTGGATCATGCTCCATATTGACATTTAAACCTGCGTCAATCATCGGTGTAAACATCATACTTAATTGCAATTGGTTTGCCACAAGTTCTTGATCGACATTTTTCTTCAACAAATCAATTTGTGTTGGATTATGGTTACTGACACCAAAGTGACGAACTTTGCCACTTCGTTTTAATTCATCAAAGGCTTCTGCTACCTCTTCGGGTTCTACTAGTGTATCTGGTCTGTGCAACAATAAAATATCTATGTAATCTGTATTTAATCTTCTTAAACTGCCTTCAACAGATGAAAGAATATGTTCTTTTGAGAAATCAAAAAAACCATCTCGAATACCGCATTTTGTTTGAATCACCATTTTTTCTCGAATACTAGGGTTCATATTAATGGCATCTGCAAAGATTTCTTCCGATTTACCACCACCATAGATATCTGCATGATCAAACATGTCAATTTCTAATTCAAGCGCATTCTCAATCACACGATTGGCATCTTGTTTCGACAGTTGATCCATACGCATACAACCTAATGAAATTTCACTTACTTGTAGGCCACTTTTGCCTAGTTCTAGTTTATTCATCTCTATCACCTCGTTGATATTGTAGCATATAGCCTGAATGTAAGCGATTAACTTGCTCGATATTTAAAAGGAGTATTATTAGTTATTGCATCGCTAAATAAAGTGCACCTTTCACGCCTGCTTCATCTGTTAACCCAGGGGAAACAATATAATGATCAATTTCTTTTTCGGTTAAATATGGTGAACTGACATAGCCATTCAGCATTTCTAAAACATTTTTTCTTATCAACGGGAATAGTTGTTTTTGTTTCATCACTCCTCCACCCATAATAATTCGCTCAGGAGATAATATATAAATATAGTTGGTTAAAGCTTGAGCTAAATAAAAAGCTTCCATTTCCCATACTTTTGGATCATCTGCTAATTCAACACCTTTTTTGCCCCAACGTTTTTCTAATGATGGACCTGCTGCTATTCCTTCTAGACAATCTCCATGGTAGGGACAGGTACCAGCGTAAGTATCATCAGGATGACGTCGTACTTTAATGTGTCCCATCTCTGAATGGGATAACCCTTTTAACGTTTTTCCTTGAAAATATGCGCCAGCACCGATTCCTGTGCCTACCGTTATGTATAAACATGAGTCTACATCTTTTGCATTACCCCATTTAGCTTCAGACATAGCTGCTACATTTACATCCGTATCTATTATGACAGGAATATTTAGTCCATCTTTTAATTTGGCACCGAGTGGATAATCGACCCAGTCTGTTTTTGGTGTTTTTTGTAATTTACCATATGTTGGACTTGAATCATTTATATCAATTGGACCAAATCCACCTATCCCTATACGTTCTATTCCTTTTCCATCAAAAAAAGCTAAGATCTTATGTATCGTTATGTCAGGGTGTTCTGTTGGAATTACTTTCTTTTCCAGTATATCTCCTTTTTCATTACCTACTGCTAATACAAATTTTGTCCCACCAGCTTCAATAGCACCTAAATACATTAGTATGTTCCTCCTCAAAGTTAAAACAACTTTCATCATAATCTATAAAATATTGTAGCATAATCTAACAGCTAAAAAGGAATCTTTTTTGATATATTTCTTTAAATTGGGCATTGCTATCAAAAGGAATATATTGAATTGTTTAGAGGAGTGACATGCGATGGGTATAGAGAATTTTTGGTTGATTGTTATTTTAACCGCTAGTTTTATTTTACTTTTAAGACATTTAGGATTATTGATAATTCAAATCATTTTTGCAATATTGGTAGATCAATTTATGCATTCATTTCTATTTACAATAGCATTCATCATTCAAATCTTGTTTAGTTTATGGATTGCATACCGCGTTTTCCAAGCGGCAGGCTATCAATACCAATTAGAAATGGAGAAGACTAGTCGAATACCACAACACTATACTATCGAGAGCAGATCAGGAAGAAGAAAAAATTTCTTATAGACTAGGTAAAAATTTGATAACGCGTGAGTATTACGAACGGTTAATATCGTGATATAATATGTTAGTTAAATCAATTAAAGGAGTA
The DNA here is from genome assembly GCF_900143085.1 of Gracilibacillus kekensis. Taxonomy (GTDB): domain Bacteria; phylum Bacillota; class Bacilli; order Bacillales; family Amphibacillaceae; genus Gracilibacillus; species Gracilibacillus kekensis. Next base: position 94,144 of record NZ_FRCZ01000005.1, read on the forward strand.
CATACTAACATGTTAAAACAGTTTTTCTCTTATTATAAGCCACATAGACGGTTATTTATTATTGATTTCACAAGTGCTGTTATTGTAGCCATTTTAGAACTTGCCTTTCCCTTAGCTGTTCAGTGGTTAATTGACGATTTATTAGTTGATGGCAATTGGAACTTGATTGTAACCATTAGTATCTTATTATTCGCTGTGTACTTATTAAGTACATTTTTACAATATGTCGTAAGTTACCTTGGACACAAACTAGGTATTAATATAGAAACAGATATGCGTGAGGAATTATTTACCCATGTGCAGCGTCAATCGTTTCGTTTTTTTGATAATACCAAAACAGGTCATATTATGAGTCGAATCACTAACGACTTATTTGATATCGGAGAGCTTGCTCACCATGGTCCTGAAGATTTTTTCATAGCAATTATGACCTTCACTGGAGCTTTTTGGATTATGTTCACAATTAATCCGACGTTAGCTCTGATTGCATTGGTTATGGTTCCACTATTGGTTGCACTTGTTACCTTTTGTAATATTGCGATGAACAAAGCCTGGCATCAAATGTATCATAATATTGCCGATGTCAATGCACGAGTAGAAGATGCAGTATCTGGTGTCCGTGTTGTCCAGTCTTTTACGAATGAAGATTTTGAGTTAAACCGTTTCAAGGGGGACAATGGCAGATTCCGAAAGGCAAAGATCAAAGCATACAAAGTAATGGCAGGTACCCATTCAAGTATTTATATGATGACTCGTTTTCTTACATTGATCGTGTTAATAGTGGGGGCATGGTTAAGTATTAACGGAAAGCTTTCCTATGGTGAGCTTGTCAGTTTTGTTTTGTATACCAATGTCTTGATTAAACCTATTGATAAAATCAGTGCCTTATTGGAATTATATCCCAAAGGAATGGCAGGATTCCGTAGATTCAGAGAAATGTTATCTAAAGAGCCTGAAATTAAAGATGCTCCTAATGCAGTAAGTGTAGACAAATTAGATGGCAACATTAAGTTTGAAAAGGTTGACTTCTCTTACGACGATCAGCAGCAAGTTCTTGAAGATATTGATTTACAAATAACTCCTGGTGAAACGATTGCCTTTGTTGGACCTTCTGGTGCTGGAAAAACGACAATTTGTTCATTAATTCCAAGGTTTTATGATATTAATAGTGGGGCTATCACCATTGATGGTATCGATGTTCGCCAAATGACAAAAAAATCACTTCGCGCGCAAATTGGTATTGTTCAACAAGATGTATTTCTCTTTACTGGAACGGTTCGTGAAAATATTGCATACGGTAATCACCAAGCATCAGAAGAAGACATCATTGATGCAGCTCAAAAAGCACACTTACATGATGTTATCACGAAGCTCCCTGACGGATATGATACGCAAATTGGTGAACGAGGCTTGAAATTATCAGGAGGGCAAAAGCAACGATTAGCGATCGCCCGAACTTTTTTAAAAAATCCACCGATTCTCATTTTAGATGAAGCTACATCAGCATTAGACACAGAAACCGAACGGATTATACAACAATCATTAGATCAACTTGCAGAAAATCGGACTACTCTAGTCATTGCCCACCGACTAGCTACGATTCGCGATGCAGATCGGGTGGTCGTAGTTACTAATGATGGAATTGCAGAAGAAGGCAGTTACCAGGAATTACTGGCTAATAATGGCGTATTTGCTCGGTTACATAAGATACAATACGAACAAAATCAAAATTAAGAAGCGATATGACTTTAAAGATAATCAGTTTCTTATTTTTGTCCTTCATCTCGCTTATGAAGGACACTTTTTCTTCGTTTTCAATTTTTTTGTCTTTCATTTTAACTGGTTACTTACTCTTCTTCCCAAAACAAATCATCCAATGTTTTACCCAAGGTCTTACATATCGAAAGGCATAATTGCAAACTGGGATTGTACTTACCTTGTTCAATTAAGCCAATGGTTTGCCTTGTCACACCTACTTTCTTTGCGAGATCCGCTTGCGACAAATCATGCTCGACTCTTGCTACTTTTATTTTAATATTTTTCATTCTTCCTCATCCTCTAACTGCTTTTCAATTACCTTGTCACTTCTACTTTTAGCTATTGAATAACTTACAACTAAAAATACAACTAAAAAAGGAATATAGAACATCATTGTAGCTCCGAATGTTATGAAGAAGTAACTAACGGCTTGAGGAGTACTATCTGCATATCTAAACGCACTATTAAATCCAAAAAACAATGCAATTAAACCACCAAATATAACCGCATAAACAATATTCTTCGTTTGATAGCTCCACTTGCTTCGATTATCATGCATCTCTACTTCTGAGGAAAAGAGTCCTTTTTGAGTGGACCTTATACCATAGTAAATTCCTGCCACTAAGAAAATAATTGTTTCTGTTACCACATGTTGGATCTCAATACCAAAGCTGCTAAACTTATAAATCACTGATCCTAAGCAAATTAGATATATCAATAAATAAATTTCCCGGTAAATTTTATTTTGTTCTATGGTCACTCGCTCATCTTGAAATTTCCTTTTAAATAAATTCACCTTAAATTTCCTCCTTACGATATTATAATCTCATCATACAACATCACATTACATAATGCAATATATATTTTTCATTAAGATAAATATATAATGCGAAAAGCATACTAACAATTTTAAATATGAGGATCATATGTCAATTTATACTTCGTTGTTACAAAAAAAAGAAGCCTAAACAAATTCAGGCCTCTCTTTAAGAAATTTTTGTACCGTTTTCTACTTGTTGATCTGGACTTAATAATATTACATCATCCTCATCTGGTACTCCACCTAATACTAATACTTCCGATTTAAATCCTGCAATCCTTAGCGGTGGAAAATTGACCACAGCAGTTATTTGTTTTCCAATTAATGATTCTGGCTGATAACGTTTAGTAATTTGGGCAGAAGATTGCTTAACCCCTAACTCTCCAAAATCTATTTTCAGTTTGATAGCAGGCTTTTTAGCTTCTGGAAATTCCGCCGCTTCTAATATAGTACCAATTCGCAAATCTAGTTTCATAAAATCATCAAAATTCGCCAACTTTTTCACCTCACTTTCCTATTAACCGTCTTTTATTTCACATTAAAAAACATCAGTATTGAAAGATATTAAACATATATTACCATTTTTTTAATAAGCAGGACTTTTGTATGAATTTTAAAAAGCAATTTATATTGTAACCCTTTCCACATCAACTTATCCAACGTTTTCGTGATAGAAACCTCTATTATTTTATAGTTGTCAAAACACTTTTTTTCGTATAAAATACAACATATAGTAAATCAGATTTGAAAAGCATCAATATATTGTATTTTTTCTACTATGCATTTCAATCACGGTTTATAGATATTATACATATTTTTATCTAATTATCCGCTCCAAGTTGGGCGCTTTTATTATGTAAATGGAGGTTTTTTTCATGACAACTGAAGTTCAATCTATTAAACAATCTGTCATTAATGCTTTACAAGAGGCGGAAGAAAAGTATGGTCTTGATACAACAGATATTACGAAACGTATCGAAGAATCGACAAAATCAGATAAGGATTCTACACAGGAAGCTCTCTTTTATTCTTTGAATCGGATATCCATGGATCAGCCAAACTGGACATTTATAGCAGCTCACTTTCAACTGAGTCAATTATATGAAGCTGCCAGCAAAAACAGAGGCTATAATACGGATCAAAAATACGGTGATCTTTACCATCTTATTCAAATTTTAACGGACAAAGGTATTTATAGCAACGATTTACTTACACACTATACTAAAAACGAAATTGATCAACTTCAACAATCTATCAACCCTGATAGAGATGATTTATTTAACTACATAGGACTATTTTTATTAGCAGACCGCTATCTAGCTAGAGATCATGATCGAAACCTGTATGAACTTCCACAGGAACGATTTATGATAATCGCAATGACGCTCATGCAAAATGAATCAGCAGAAAACCGCTTAGAGTTAGTAAAAGAAGCATATTGGGCATTAAGTAATCTTTATATGACGGTAGCCACTCCTACTCTGTCTAATGCTGGAAAAAGCTATGGTCAACTGTCATCTTGTTTTATTGATACCGTAGATGATTCATTAGATGGCATCTACTTAAATAACTGGGATATCGCCCGCTTAAGTAAAGACGGCGGTGGTATTGGTATTTATTATGGAAAAGTCCGTGCATTAGGATCGGATATTAAAAAATTCAAAGGCAATTCTTCTGGTGTCGTGCCTTGGATTCGTCTACTTAATGACACAGCAGTTAGTGTTGATCAACTTGGTCAACGTCAAGGGGCTGTTGCGGTTTATTTGGATGTATTCCATAAAGACATTATGAATGGCTTCCTTGATTTAAAAACAAATAATGGAGATGAACGCCGAAAAGCACACGATATCTTCACCGGTGTCTCTATTCCTGACCTTTTCATGAAACAAATCCAAGAAAAAGACGCAAACGGAAAAAGTATTGGCGAATGGCATACGTTCTGTCCACACCAAGTCAAGCAAATGATGGGTTGGAAAGATGAACATGGCAACCCTCTTGGCTTAGAAGATTTTTATGATGAAGAAGACCATAAATATTTCACTAAAAAGTATTGGGAAGCAGTGCAACACCCCCTTCTTCCTAGAAAAACTTACCGTGCAATCGACATTATGGCCCGTGTGATGATTGCTCAATTGGAAACAGGAACACCTTATATGTTCTATCGCGATGAAGTAAATCGTCAAAATCCAAATAAACATAAACGAGGTATTGGTAAAACGTCGATCTATTGTAGTAATTTATGTACAGAAATTGCGCAAAATATGTCTCCTACTTCGATTACTAAAGAATACCAGGATCAAGATGGTAATATCGTAATTGTCCGAAAACCTGGTGATTTCGTTGTTTGTAACTTATCATCGATTAACCTACCGAATGCCGTTCGTGAAAAAGTATTAGACCGTTTAATCTCAATACAGGTACGGATGTTGGATAATGTGATTGATTTAAATACAATCAGTGTAGGACAAGCCGAAGCTACCAATAAAAAATATCGTGCCGTTGGGCTTGGAACATTTGGTTGGCACCACCTGCTTGCATTGGAAAGTATTCATTGGGAATCAGAGGAAGCAGTTGATTTTGCTGATAAAGTATATGAAGATATTGCCTATTATACGATAAAAGCATCGATGGAGCTTGCTAAAGAAAAGGGAACTTACTCTGAATTTGAAGGCTCTGAATGGCAAACAGGTGTCTATTTTGATCGCCGGGATTATCAGTCGGACAGATGGAACCAATTACGTCAAGATGTTGCAACAAACGGCATCCGTAATGGCTGGTTAATGGCTGTTGCACCGAACTCCTCAACAGCCAAAATCGGTGGATCAACAGATGGAATTGACCCATTATACGCGGTTGAATACGCAGAAGAAAAGAAAAACTTTAAGTTTAAAGTGACAGCACCAGATCTTGATCATGTGACATATAACTATTATCGTCGTGCTCGTCATGAATTAGATCAAGTGTGGAGCATTAAGCAAAATGCTAAAAGACAACGTCATATTGATCAAGCCATTAGTTTTAACTTCTATGTACGCCATGACATCAAAGCAAAAGATTTGTTGAATTTACATGTTGCTGCTTGGGAAAATCGATTAAAAACGACCTATTACGTCCGCAGTACATCTCAAACCGAAATCGAAGAATGTGAAGCATGTCATAGCTAATCAAAACTAGTATATCTTAGGATTTCACAGTATCCTCTGTGGAATCCTTCTATTATTGTTTTAAATTTATAGTATAACAGCCATTATACCTAATCATTCTAAAGGAGGACCTGTGATATGACACAAGTCGATCAACCATTATCAAAAATCAAACTATTAAACCCAACCTACCCTAATAAAGCGACAGGTATCATTAATGGAGAATCTTCCGGTTTATTAAATTGGAACGATATTGCCTATCCTCAAATGTATGACCTTTATCAAACATTACTGGCAAACTTTTGGAAAGCACAAGAGATTAATATGCAAGACGATATTAAGCAATGGGATAACCTATCCGAAACAGAAAAAGATATCTTCTTACGTATTAACACACAGTTAGCATCACTAGACAGTCTGCAAACACCAACTATGACACATGTGATGGATTATGTAACAGACTCCAGTTTCAAAGCAATCTTTGCAGTGATTGCACAACAGGAAGCTGTTCACAATGAATCTTATTCTTACATTCTAAGTTCGATTGTTCCATTGCGCGAACAAAATGAACGATTCACTCAGGCAAAAGAGGATCCTATTGTACGTAAACGAAATCAACTTATTCTCGACAGTTATGAAGCGTTTCGTGAAAACCCTACACCACAACGACTATTTGAACTTGCGATTAATTCAATCAACTTAGAAGGTATCTATTTCTATGCTGGGTTCGCCTTTTTCTATCATCTAGCGCGTCAGCAAAAAATGTTAAAAACAAGTACAATGATCAGCTATATTCAACGCGATGAGATGCAGCATGCATATTTTGTTTCACAGTTTGTTCGGATCTTACTTACGGAAAATCCTGAATTAAATACAGACGAAAATATTCAATATGTATATAAAACGATTGACCATGCGGTTCAATTAGAGAAAGAATGGGCAGATTACATTTTGAAGGATATCGAAGGTATTGACCTTGAGGAATTTCATGGTTATGTCGAATATTTAGCAAATAAACGTTTTCGTCAAATTGGACTTGATAACTACTACCCAGAACGTGATAATCCAATGGAATGGATTCATGTCTTTAGTGATGAAATGATGAATGAAACAAAATCAGACTTCTTTGAACAAAAGTCACGTACTTATACAAAAGTATCTTCATCCAATGGGTTCGATGAGCTGTGATGATTCAAAAAAGGAGGTACAACTGAAATGAAAGCAGCGATAATCTATACTTCTGTCACTGGTAATACCTCTACCCTGGCAGAAATTATTCATGATAAAATGGAAAAACGTGATATTGATACGGATTTAATACCAATTGAAGATTTTCAGCCCCATTTATTAAAACAATATGATATTGTTGCTGTTGGCACTTATTCATGGGATAATGGAGATCTGCCGATGGAAATGGAAGATCTTTTTGAATCGTTCGAAACAGCAGACCTCAAGCATGTAACGACCGGTGTGTTCGGTACAGGTGATAGTTTCTATCCATATTATTGTGGTGCTGTTGATCTTTTTAGGGATATGCTTTTTGTCCACACTAACCTAGCTGTGACATTAAAAGTAGAATTAACACCACAAGATGACGATTTGGATCGGTGTGAGAAGTTTTGTGATCGATTATCAAAAGAACTGGCAGTTGTATCTTAGCTTGATATGATAGTTGCTGTATGAAGTTCTGATGGTTGCTTTAAGGAGAATAGATATGATTGTTGAATATTTATTAGTTTTTTTAGGTGCTGCTATTCCATGGTTTGAGATTGCTTTAGTTATTCCATTTGGAATCATAACTGGTTTAAATCCTGTCATCGTTATTGGCGTCGCCTTTATTGGAAACATGGTGACCATATTAGCTTTGATTATTGGATTTGACAAATTTAAAGACTGGTTTTCTAAGAAAGAAAAGAAAAATTCCAAAAGAGAAGAACGAGCAAGAACGATGTGGAATAAATACGGACTGCCAGGAATGGTCATGCTTGGACCTATATTTATTGGTTCCCATATTGCCGCATTCATTGGTATGTTACTAGGTGCAACAAAACAAAAAACTTTGGTCTGGTCCACTATTAGTATTGGCGTATGGTCATTGGTTTTTGGTATATTTACTGCATTAGGGTTTGATTTATTTGTTCGGTAATAGACAGACTATCCTTAAAATTTTGGGATAGTCTTTTGTTATTTGTTCACAAAATTACCATTATCAGTTTACAATTAATACGATATAATAAGAAGTAAGAAGGTGATGGAATGCAATCATTATACACATGGCTGGTCATCATTCATATTTTTTCAGCAATTGTTGGGATCGGTCCCGGTTTTATATTAACAACTATTGTTCGATCGGCAAAAACAATGCCTGAAATACGACAGGCATTTGCTTTAAAAAAGACGATACATATTTTTGTAATGATCGGTGGAATTCTTGTCTTAATTACTGGGCTCTCCATGGGAGCTATTAGACCTATTCTTTTTCAACAAGGCTGGTATATAACGAGTATGTTTCTGTACTTAGTCGCTCTATCATTGGGGCCCACGTTTTTAAAAACATATTCCGCACCTATAAAAAAAATACTGTCAGATCAAAGTATAGAACAAGTACCTGCCAGCTATTATCCGCATTTGCATCGATTATTACGAATCGAATATCTGGAAAATGGGTTGCTGTTAATCGTGATCTTTCTGATGATAACCAAGCCTTTTTAATATAAGTTCTCATCAAAATTATTTTAAAATAGTGCAGTGCAATTAAAAAATCAGGACCTAGCCGCTTCGGTTTGTTCTCTTCCCTGTCGATAAAATTTCATTCAAGTAGAAATGATCGATTACGCTGGATTAATGTGTTGAATGGTACAAATAAGAGTGGTACAAGCGAATAGTTCATTAGTAAATTAACTACGAGATCAATAATGTAACACCTGATAGAAAGAATATAAAAACGATAATGACTTCTTTCTTATTCCATTCGTTCGTATGTCTATGATAGTGAATAGCATCCATCATTATACTAACAGATGCCAAAATTGGTGCAATACCCATAAAATTATGCTCGGAATAAATAATACTTACTATTACAATTACTATCATCGCTGTCAATAGTAGACCTTGCGTTATCATAAATAGTTTTGATTTTGTATATTTTTTACGGTGATCTTCTTCAAAAAACAATCCCATTTAAATGCCTCTTTCATTCTATTATTTCAATATTCACAGGATAAACATAAGGTTGATCCGGCTCTTCTATTATATGTGCATCCTTTACTTGAATCAGTGGGAGTTCCGCACCTTGGTACTCTGTTAAAGTTATGGTTCCGGTTATTTCCACCCAAGTATTATCATCTAGCGTCATTGGTTGATCAAATTCTGTTAAAAAGCCAATCAAACTAGCATCTGCCACACAATGTGTCACCAGAAATCGTCCTATGACTAATTGTTGAGGGCTAAAATCCGCTTCCCGATAAACAAATCCGGCTAAAGTAACTTCTATTCCTTCTAGTTGTTGAGCATTCTGCATGATTTCCTGATAATAGGTTGAGAAAAGCGTGTCATCCATCATGATATGGCTTTGATTTACAACATTGTCGCGTAATTGATCATAGTCTTTTTTGGAAATTTTATTTTTATAAATATTTGGATCAATAGCATTATGATCTATCACATCTTGTTGGTCTTCTTCATTCGGAGTAACGTTTTCCTTTCCAGAATTTTCTGCAGTATTTGTAATCGATAATGTTGCTCCTTTATTTTTTGCTATCGACGCATCTAAACTTGATAAAGGGACGAGTATACCTGTAAACAGCGGAAATATAATAACTATATAACTAATCACCTTTTTTAAAGTTAACGGTTGGTCCCCATGGTCGTGAGAATGCTCGTGGGCATAATGATGGTGCTGATGATTATCTTCTTTTTCCTGAAAGGTAAATACTCTGTGCATCTGGGCTAGAAATAATAGTAAAAATAATCCAGCTCCAATTTTACTTAATGTCTCATATTTAGGGTTAATTAATTTTAGTATATCCTCACTTACATGTAATTGATAGATAAACACAGTGAAAAATAATAAAATGATAGCACGTCCCAGTTGTTGCCCATTGATTTTCATTGGCTTACCTCCTATATAATGATTGTCAACAGACTGATGATAAGAAACACAGTTACCGATACAATCCCGACAAAAATAATAACAAATTTCGTTTTAAAGACACTTAACATCATCAAAGTATTTTTTAAATCAATCATTGGGCCATAAACAAGGAATCCAAGGACAGCACTTCTTGGAAATATCGTAGAAAACGATGCTCCTATGAATGCATCCGCTTCTGAACAAAGTGAAAGCAAATAGGCTAAGCTCATCATCACTACAAGCGATGTGATTTCACCATCACCTATGCTTGCTAACAAGTTGGTAGGGACATAAACTTGTACAAAAGAAGCTAACAAGGCACCAATGATAAGATATTTCCCCATATCAAAAAATTCATCTACTGCATGTATAAGTGTTTTTCCTGTTTTGTCAAGAAACGATTGACGATTAGTAACGTGATGACAACTCGTCATTGACGTAGAAGTTGTTTTTAATTGGTTGGATTTGAAAAGGAAACTGATTATAACCGCAACAATCAAGGCAATACTAAACCCCACTCCCATCCGTAATATAGCCATCTCTAGATCATTCCCAAATGCCATATAGGTGGAAAAAATAACTATAGGATTTATCAATGGGCCTGTTAATAAGAAGCCTACACCGGCATAAATAGGTACCCCCTTTGCTATCAAGCGTCTGACGATAGGAACTATTCCACACTCACAAGCAGGAAATAACCCGCCAACAACACAACTCATAAATATCGCTGCATATTTATTTTTTGGTATCCATTTCTTTAATTGATTCTCTGTAATAAACATTTGGATAAATCCGGCGATCAGTACACCGATTAACACAAATGGTAAAGCTTCGATCAAAATGCTTAAAAAGATGGTATTGAGCTGATAAAAATGATTAGATAAACCATTTATCTTATATGTATCACTAAAACCTGTTACATATACGACCATACCAAAAAGCAATAAAATTGCAGTATCAATAATAATAGATGGCACACTTTTTTTCATAGCTTAACTTACTCCCTTTTATACAAATCTATTAATAATCTATATGAATCGGTCGATAATAATAGAAGTATAAAACAGCAATAAATCGTAATCATTTCGTTTCTTTATTTTCATATGCCAATTCTATTGTTAAGGGATAAATTTTCCCTGACGATACATACATAAATTATCGTTATCGTGGAGTAGTTAGTACAATCGATAAACGGAAGAGGAAATCAATTTGGGACAAGGGTTTTCCAGGAATTTTGTTCGTTCAAATAGATTTGTTTTTGATGAAGTAAAAAAATATGGAGAAGTTATTTCTAATGTAGAAACAAATAAATGGCTAGCACCTAAACCGCTGCTATCTATATTCCTGATACTATCTAAGCGTAAGAATACCTAAGTGAAACAGATGGAGAAGAACTTTACAAAATCACTCTTGCAGCCATCTCTGGAGTTGGTGAAACTGTCCTTACCTTAGATTATTTTAGTCCACTAAACGGTTAGCGTGAGGATTATTCAAAATTAAAAACTGTATCAACAGAAGCCTACTTAAATGTATTCGCATCAACTTTCCATGAAAAAGGAGCTTAAAAGCATTCGGGACGTAGATATAATTCATTTGTCCGGAATACTTCTGCTATTCAATTTTAGCTATCTGGTTGTTTAGAGCAGGCACAAGTCAGATGGTGTCATTAGTTAAATAAGCAAAGTTTCTCAATTCGTTCACATGCCTCTTGTAGTCTTTCTTCGTTATCCAGAAGCCCAATTCGAACGTAACCTTCTCCTGTATCACCAAACCCATTACCAGGTGCAACAACAACATGTGCCTTTTCTAATAAGAGTTCTGCAAATTGTTCAGACGAATATCCTTTTGGTGTTGGCATCCAGACAAAAAAAGAACCACTAGCTTTTCCACCATACCAGCCAATCTTCTCTGCATTCGTTAAAAAGGTATCTCTTCTTTTCTGATAGACTTCGTTTAATTCCTTAATAGCTGTTTGTCCATTATCCAATGCCGTTTTTGCTGCTTTTTGAATGGCGCCAAAAATACTGACATAATAGTGATCTTGAATTAACTCTAATGCTTTAATAACGGACGGATTACCAACTGCAAATGCCACACGCCATCCAGCCATATTAAAAGTTTTAGATAATGTATAGACTTCAATACCTACCTCTTTAGCTCCTTCAGACTGTAAAAAGCTTTGAGGTTGATTTCCATCAAATCCTATCGCGCCATATGCAAAATCATGTACGACACAAATATGATGGTCATTTGCGATTTGAATCGTTTTATCAAAGAATTTTTTTGTTGCTGTTGCCGCTGTAGGATTGTTCGGATAATTTAAAAACATTAATTTCGAATCATTTAAATCCGATTCCGATATTTTCTGGTAATCTGGTAAAAAGCTGTTTTCTTTTAATAGAGGCATATGTATAGGAGAAGCATTAGCAAGAGCAATCCCTGACATATAATCGGGATAGCCGGGATCTGGTACCAACACTTTATCATTTTCATTTAATAAACATTGACTGATTTCGACCAGTCCCGTTTTTGCTCCAAATAATATGGCTACTTCTTTTGTTGGATCAATTTCGACCTGGTATTCCTTTTGGTAGAAGTCCGCAATCGCCTCCTTTAGAAAAGGATAACCCTGGAATGGCGAATATTTATGAAACTTTGGATTCTCACTCGCCTGCTGTAATTCCTTCACAATAAACTCAGGTGTTGCCTGATCAGGATTTCCTTGCCCAAGGTTAATGACATCATGCCCTTCTTTCACAAGTGCCTGTGTCGTTTTCACTAATTTAGCAAAAAATTGTTCTGGTAATCGTTTCAAAGCATCTGCATATTCAAATTCCATATTACATTCACTCCCCATATAGGTGTGGTACCCGACTTGTGAAGACTGGTATATTGCTTCTAATCTCTTCAACAATCGATAAGTCAATGCTAGTCTCAACCGTTGCCTCTTTTTCAGGTGGTCCGGACGTAACTAACTCACCTGAAGGATTTATAACAAGTGATTCCCCTGCAAAGTTTGTACCATTACATGTTCCACTGCTGTTGGCTGAAATAACATAACATTGATTTTCAATGGCTCGTGCATACTGCAAATATTTCCAATGTTCTTTTCTGGAAGTTGGCCATTGTGCGACAACATGAATAACTTCCGCACCTTGTAATGCCAGTGAGCGCATTAATTCTGGGAAACGTAAGTCATAACAAATAATTACACCCATTTTGACGCCATCTAATTCAAATATTTTTGCCTTTTGTTCGCCACCATTTAAATATTTTGGTTCATTTAACATCGGCACGAGATGGACCTTGTCATATTCATAGACCAATTCACCTGACCGATTAAAAATATAACTCGTATTGTAGATTGCTTTACCTTTTTTATTTGCGATCGAACCAGCAATAATGTTGATATCATGTTTGCTCGCCAGATTACGTAAAAATGGAATTGTGACTTCGCCGTTGTCATCTGCCAATTCCTCTAATTGGTCTAATGCATAGCCCGCATTCCACATTTCAGGTAAAACAATCGTGTCTGGTTTACTTTTAGTGACTTGTGCTTCCACCCATTTTTCAATTTTTATTTGATTTTCTTTTGGGTTAGCTACCACTACATCCATTTGATAAATCATATATTTCATCCAAACACCTACTTTTTCTTTTCTTCTATTGTAAAGCAAATCAACAAGATTCGCGAATGAACAATACTTACATAACCTTTACCATAATGGGAATAATGGAGATGACAAGTCACAAGGAGGTTACATAATGGATAAAAAAAGTAAACCGAATCATGGGAAAGAAACATTGACAAATCAACAAGGACATGTTGTAACAGATAACCAAAACGTAAGAACCGTCGGTAATCGAGGGCCGATGACACTTGAGAATTATGATTTTTTAGAAAAGATTAGTCACTTCGACCGCGAAAAAACTCCTGAGCGTATTGTCCATGCGCGTGGGACAGGAGCACATGGTTATTTTCAATCCTATGGAACAGTAGATGGTGAGCCGATATCAAAGTATACAAGAGCTAAAGTGTTTACTAACACCGACGTTCAAACACCTGTCTTTGTTCGATTCTCTTCGGTCGTTCACAGTAAACACTCTCCTGAAACATTAAGGGATCCTCGTGGGTTTGCGATAAAGTTTTATACGGAGGATGGCAACTGGGATCTGGTTGGCAACAATTTAAAAATATTTTTTATCCGTGATCCTCTTAAATTTCCAGATATGATCCATGCTTTCCGACCAGATCCTGTTACAAACATTCAAAACTTAGAGCGAATGTTTGACTTTGTCAGTCAATCACCAGAAGCGATGCACATGATTACTTTCGTATATTCACCATGGGGCATTCCTGCCACCTATCGTCATATGCAAGGTTCTGGAGTGCATACTTACAAATGGGTAAACGCTGAAGGAAAAGCTGTGCTTGTGAAATACCATTGGGAACCTGTTCAAGGCATTAAAAATTTAAGGCAAGAAGAAGCCAATAAAATTCAAGCGACTAACTTTAACCATGCCACACAGGATTTATATGAAGCAATTGAAAATGAAGATTATCCTGAATGGGAACTATATGTTCAAATTATGGAGGACGGAGAACATCCGGAATTAGACTATGATCCCCTAGATCCTACGAAAATATGGTACAAGGAGACCCACCCGTGGCATAAGGTTGGAATGATGGTACTAAATAAAAATCCTGATAATTTCCATGCAGAAACAGAGCAAGTTGCGTTTGGAACAGGTGTATTGGTTGATGGATTAGATTTTTCAGATGATAAACTATTGCAAGGCAGAACCTATTCCTATTCTGATACGCAACGTTATCGTGTCGGTCCAAATTATTTACAGTTGCCGATCAATCGACCACATAAAAAAGTGTCGACCAATCAAACAGGCGGTCAGATGGATTTCAGACAAGATTATGGTGAATTTAAAAATCCTCACGTAGATTATGAACCGTCGAACATAGGTGGTCTAAAAGAAGACAACAATCCTGGTGTGGAGCATCAACCATATGTGGAAGGTGAATTACAACGCAACGCGATACCTCGTGAAAACAATTTTGGTCAAGCTGGTGAAACGTATCGAAGACTAGATGAATGGGAAAAAGATGATTTAATAAAAAACCTTGTCTCTGCTTTATCAGGTTGTCGAAAAGAGATACAAGATCAGATGCTGAACATGTTTTACGAATGTGATAAGGACTACGGTGCACGGGTAGATCAGGGATTAAAAAACAGTAGCAATTCACAAACAGAAAAAATGGAAGATGCTATGCACGATGCTGAAAGGATGGGACATCCATCTGATCCATATTAGAATGACAAAGGTTTCTGGTTCTGCTCACAGGATATCTCAGGTTATCCTGTGAGCACCAAAACCTCCTATTCTACGTTACTTATTTACAATGCTCCACTACCTGATCATATGATAAATCTCCTCCAAAAATATCTAAGGCACTACCAATAGTAACATTCAAATTACCTTTTGATAATGTTTCAAATAATTGGAGATCTTCTATTGAGCTAACACCACCGGCATATGTAACAGGTATGGAAACAGCATCTGCTAATATTTCTACAAGGTTTCCTGCTATCCCCCCTCTTTTCCCTTCCACATCGGCTGCGTGGATGAGAAATTCATCACAATAACGTTCTAATTTTTTTATGTTTTCTGGTGTTATTTCAATCTTGCTAAATCTTGTCCACTTATCTGTTACTACATACCATTTTCCATCTTTTTGCTTACAGCTTAAATCAATTACAAGCTTTTCCTTACCTATCTTATCGACTAATCGCTGTAAACGATCCATCTTTAACTCTCCATCATGGAAAATATAAGAGGTAACAATCACATGAGAAGCACCAGCTGCTAAAAACTCATCAGCATTATCAGCATTAATGCCCCCTCCAACTTGTAAACCACCTGGATAGGTTTGTAATGCTTTAATGGCAGCCTCTTTGTTGCCCTCCCCTAACATGATGACATGGCCACCTTTAAGCTTATCCTCTTTAAACATCTCAGCATAATAAATGCTATCATATGTAGATACGTAATTTTCAATCACTTCTTGATTTTCGTTATTTAATGTGGCACCAACAATTTGTTTGACTTTCCCTTGATGCAAATCAATACAAGGTCTGAATTCCATGGAATCACTTACCTTTCCCTCTAACTTTTATAGCCTTATTTTAGAATAGTTTTCAAAAAAAAGAAAGACGTCGCTTTGGAAAAGAGACGCCTCTAACTATGTGCTGATCCTTAAAATCCTCTTTGATATGCAACTGGTATATCGATTGTCTCACCTAACTCATGTGCAGCATGAATTGCCCAATATGGATCACGAAGCATGCCACGTCCCACTGCTACTAAATCGGCATCTTGAATTCCTACAATAGCATTTGCTAAATTAGCATCCTCTAAATGTCCTACAGCAATTACAGGTATTTGAAGTGCTTCACGGATTGCGCGTGCAAAAGGCACCATATAACCTGCATGACTACCTGGATTTCGATTAGGTGAAATAGCGCCTTCTCCACCAGCACTAATATGAAACATATCTACTCCTGCTTGTTTATATGCTTTTGCGATATCAATACCATCTTCTAATACATAGCCTTCTTCAACAAACTCCGTTGCGGAAATCCGCATTATCAAAGGCATATCTTCAGGCATTTCACTTTTAGCAGCCTTCACCACTTCTTGACCAAAACGAGTCAGTTCCGCGTATTCATCTTCTCGTTTATTCGTATAATTAGAATGAAACTGATGAATTAAATAACCATGTGCTCCGTGTAGTTCAATCGCATCAAATCCAGCCTTCACGGCACGTCGAACCGCTAATCGGAATTTTTCTACCATTTCTTTTACTTCTTTTGTTGTTAAAGCACGCGGTTCTTTATATTTTTCACTGAAACGAACGGCTGAAGGAGCAACAGGTGTCTCTGCATCTTCAGCTTTACGACCAGCATGTGCAATTTGAATCGCAATTTTGGAGCCGTTATCATGTACCGCATCCACGATCCGCTTATACTCAGGAATTTGTTCGTCTGACCACAATCCTAAACAATGATTAGAAATACGGCCATCTGGCTCGATATTTGTCATCTCTACGATAACAAGTCCGGTACCACCTACTGCTCTACTAACATAATGTGTATAATGCCAATCATTTGGTGTACCGTCTTCCTTGGTAACGGAGTATTGACACATTGGCGGCATCACTACTCGATTTTTTAACTCAAGATTTTTTATTTGAAATGTATTGAATAATGTATTCATATTGTTGAAATCCCCCTTATTCTCTTCTACTTACCAAAATTAGTATACCAAGAAAGTTTACCCGGATCACATAATTGAACTTAGTACTTTTATTCCCAACCACAATATAAGCATCTGTCACGTTTTATAAACCTCATGCATAAATTATGGACAGAGACCTATATAAAAGGAAGTGAGACCATGTTTTATCACATTAAAGAATTACAATATCCCGCTAAACCAGATAGACCTGATCCGGTTTTTGCAAGAAAATTACAAGAGGTATTAGGTGGCCAGTTTGGTGAAATATCTGTTGCAATGCAATATTTATTTCAAGGGTTTAATGTTCGTATGGACGGAAAGTATAAGGACTTGCTTATGGATGTGGGAACAGAAGAATTAGCACATATCGAAATGCTTGCAACCATGATTGCGCGTTTATTAGATAACGCACCACCAGGGCAACTAGAGGAAGCTGCAAATGACCCAATAATGGCTGCTATTATTGGGGGAATGAATCCACAACACGCTATTGTAAATGGATTAGGGGCTGCTCCTAAAGATAGCAACGGAAACAGTTGGAGTGCTGACTATATAATTGCTAGCGGTAATTTATTAGCAGATTTTCGGGCTAATTTAAATGCAGAGTCCCAAGGACGCCTGCAAGTCGCTCGATTATATGAGATGACATCAGATCGTGGTGTAAAGGATATGCTTTCTTTTCTAATTGCCCGAGACACGATGCACCAAAACATGTGGTTAGCAGCTATTGAAGAGTTAGAAGCCAAAGAAGGAGTTGTAGTTCCGTCAACCTTTCCTCGTCATTTAGAAAAACAACAGGTTGCTTATGACTTTTATAATTTTTCACAAGGAGAGGCTAGTGCTGAGGGAAGATGGGCTCACGGGCCGAGCATAGACGGTTGTTCGAACTTTTGTTATGTACAGAATCCACCAGCATATGGTGGGATACCACATTTAAATCCAGCACCCGCCTATACATTCGATACAAACTTCCATATACCACCGTCTTTATGTTAACAAAATGATTACGGTCTCCACCATCAAAAAAATGCGCAATACTTAAGTATCGCGCATTTTCGCTTTCCTTCGCCACAGCAAAAATTCTAATGCAATTAAACATGTGATTAACCATGCTAAACCTAACGACATACCCGCTAGTATATCTGTAAAATAATGCACTCCTAACACGACTCGACTTAATGGTATAGCTACAGCAAGAAACCCTGAAAGAACCAATGCCAAAAATTTCACCCATTTAATTGAAACTTTTTTCCAAATTAAATATATAATAAAACCGTAGAATGCGATTGCTCCTGTTGAATGACCACTGGGAAAACTAAAGCCTGTTCCATCATACTGATCAATTAATTCAGGCCGTTCTCGCTCAAAAAGCAACTTCAATACCTTTGTTAATAGGCTAATACCCACCATATTAACAATTAAAAACAGGATATACCATTTGCTTTTTTTCGTTAGAAATAAATAAGCTATAACCATTACGGAAGCAACAGTTAAAAACAATACAGACCCAGCTTCCGTTAAAATTTCCATCATTTGATAAAACCAGTTATTTGAATCAGATACCAAATAATCTTGAAAGAAATGATCAATCATAAATATTTCTTTTTCTAATACGTCTTCAGCTAGTTCAAGAAACATCGCAGTTGTCAAAATAATTGCTATGAATCCTAGTATTAAGGTAATAATAGCTGCTTTTGAAAGGTCTTTTAATATCATCTTATATGCTCACTCCCAGCTACAACATTCCCTTTTTATAAAGAAATAAAACTATTGTGGCAAAAGTATGGAATTTACCCTTTCATTGTTGTTCAAATGTAATAATCCTCTTTAATTACTGTCAGAACGGAATTTGACTACTCTCTCCTCACTTATGACACTTGCATTTGTTCTCCCAGATATGTTTGAATGGACAGACAATGATTTTTATTTGGAGGTTTACTTATATGAAAAGAATACTAATGTTATTAATGATGATTACTTTAGCTGTGATAATAGTAGCTTGTGGAAATGATGATGATACAGCTGAAGACAATAATACAGAAGAACCTGCTTCCTCAGAGGAAAATAAAGAGGAAACAGCAGCAACAGATGGTGAAGAAGCACAAACTGAAAGTGCGAAACAGAATACAGTAAGTGATGAAGAAATTGTCGAAGAAGGACAAGCGGTAGCAACGATTAATGGTGAAGAAGTTTCAGCAGCCAAGTATAATCGTGTATATCCACTAGTAAAAAATATGCTTCAACAATATGGTCAAGATGTAGAAGATCTTGATGCAGTAAAAGATCAAGTCTTAAATGAGTTAATCACGCAAGAGCTAATTTTACAAGATGCAAAAGAAGAGGGACTTGAAGTCGATACCGAAGAAGTCGAAAGTCAATTTACAGCTTTAAAAGAGCAGTCTGGTGATGACTTTTCTTCTGTACTTGAGGATAAGGGTTTTACCGAAGAATCGTATAAATCCCAACTGGAAAATGATCTATTGAGAAACCAGTATATGGAGTCGGTTATAGGTATTACTGTCACCGATGAAGAAGTAAAAGAATATTATAAACAAGTCAAAGAACAATCAAAAGAAGAAGTTCCAGCACTTGAAGAAGTGGAAGGTACAATTAGACAACAGCTAACTGCCCAAAAACAGCAGGAAAAACAAGAAGAGATCAGTGCAAAAATCGAAGAATTAAGAGAAAATGCTGAGATCGAGGAATTAATATAATAAGAAAGTCCCCCTGACAATCGGGGGATTTTTTATTTTCTCCATATCAATATGTTTACGACTAATAAAATAAGACCATGAATAATTAAGCCGTATGAGAAAATATTCGCTACATAGTGAATGACACCAAACAATACGATAAGAGCCAACATCCCAAACGCTTCTCCTGTCTGCTTACTTTGAGCTACTTTGAACGACTCTGAAAAAGGCAAGCTCTTTTTGAAAAATATATGGTAGCAAATTCTTGCATAAACAGTAGCAGATAATAGCAATCCTATTAAAAATGGAGCAACTCTTTCGGAAAAAATAAGCAAAAATATCAGACTAAGAATGAGATAAACTGGTATAAATAATTTTGCAAAAAAAGCCTTTAATGTTGCCCGGTGACTAACCCTTATATCTTCAATAGGTGCTGCTCGATAAATCCATGCTCCTTTTTCGGTACTAGAATATTGAAGCATTTGTACACCTGCAGGAATCATCATAAAGCAAACATACATGGCGAAATACATATTCCCCTCTCTTATTTCCTCCATAGTCCGTAAAATCAAATCGTTAATAATAAAAATAAACGGAAATGCTAAAGCCATAGCAATAGAAGGGTATACCTTTAACTTATAATCCCGTTCATTTCGTATCATGCGACCAGCAAAATCAAAAAATATTTTTTCTTGTTTTTTGCGGACAATTAGCTGTGAAAATAGCTTCATCCACCAATCCTTCGCTTTTTTATGTTTGCCACTATTAGTCAAAAGCTTCTCCAAATTGCGTTCAAAAGATGGTATTAGCTTCACATAAAGAGCAAGAGCAAGAAACGGAACGACAATACCTAGTGTAGCAAGAATACTATAGGTTTGGTTAACCGTTCCATTCATTATCATATCATAAATCGCACCATACCAAATCGGCGGCATAAAAGTGTGCCACCATTCAAATGTATAGCTGATATCCAGATTCACTATGTTAAACGATCTAGCCACTAATTGATAACCAACAACCATCGAAATACTTAATAGAATTTGTATATAGTTTATAATATCTTTTAACTTCTCGCCATCAAAAAATCGAAGGATCGTAATATATACAATGGCGGTTAATATCAACACCAATATATTAATGAACATAAAACACAAGAGACTTACCAAGAAAAAGATAACCCCATGGTTAAATAAACCAACAATTAATGGAATCCCAACAAATGCAACAGATAAAAATACTAAATAAATTGTAATATGAATCACTTTAGCTGCGTTAATAGTTTTAGGATCAATTGGTTTAGTATTCAAAACCATCTTATCTCTAACATCTAACAAAACGCTTGAAAAGTCTGAAATCATTGATGTCATCACAATAAACATAACGATCGAAAATAGAATACTCATTTGAAAAATAAAATGTTCACCGAATAAGAAAGGAATTAGAATTAATCCCATCAAAGCATAGATCCAGAGAGACTTGAGAAATTGATTACCTGATCGCTCTTTTGCCTCATTAAATATGGTTGGGACCCTTCTAGCATCCATTAATAGTTTAATATGTAAAATTTCTCGCATCATTGGATAATCAATATTCGCTTTTTGAAATGCAAATTTGAATTTATCTAATACTTTTAAGGACTTAAAATCAGACATTGTTATCACCGCTTCTAACAATGGAAACAAACTGATTCGCAATTTCCTTATGCTGATCAAAACCTGTTAATTGATTAAAGATTTCCTCCAATGAGCCTTCTTTACTTTGCTGCTGAAGTTGTTCAAAACTGCCATCTGCAACAATTTCGCCGTTTGTTAATAGCACAATCCGATTACTAATTTTCTCAACTACATCCATTATATGTGAAGAGTAAAAAATAGTCTTTCCTTGATTTGCTAACTGTTCTAAAATTTCTTTGACGATCATCATACTATTTGCATCAAGACCACTAAGCGGTTCATCTAAAAAAAGTAAATCAGGGTTATGTATAAGACTAGCAATAATCAATACTTTTTGCCGCATCCCTTTTGAAAAAGAAGAGATCCTTGTATGTAACATATCTTCTAAATCAAACAGCTCCATTAATTCGGATGTTTTATGTATTATTTCTTCGTTATTCATTCCATACAATCCGCCAACAAATGATAAATATTCCAATGGTGTTAAACTATCATAGATTTCTCCGTTTTCCGGTACATAACCGATTCTACTTTTATAGGCTGCTCCACCTGTTTTAATATTATGATTGAATATTTCAATATTACCTTCAAATTCAGTAATAAGACCTAGCATCATTTTTACTGTTGTACTTTTGCCAGCTCCATTCGGTCCGATATAACCAATAATTTGCCCTTTGTACACTTCGAGATTAATAGAATTTAAGACTTGCGTCGCCCCATAAGACTTTGACACGTTTTTGATTGAAAGAACTACTTCATCAGATTTGCACATTACCTTCACCTCCACTAATACCTTAACATATATTTACTTTTTATTCTTTATTTTCTAGGTATAGCCAGACGATTTTCTTTCTGATAAATTATAAATGTCCGTAAGAAGTGTTTTTATGCAGAGAAATGATTGTTTCTCCAATCCAGAGAACCTTAGCATTACCTTCAACATTTAACAAGTACCAAAATTTTTCTAATGTTTTGTCATTCGAATTTTTCATGATCTCTAAATTAAGAAAAAGCACAGAGCGCTCGCTTAGAAATGTAGCGACAGGAGCGAATCACGGTGAGTTTGCGAACCGATGATGACTTTCACCTGAAGGTATAAGGGCGACTAAGACTCTGGTTTCACCAATCAGCAAGTCTTCTTTTTTGTAAAGCGATTCGTGAAGTCGCCTAGTTTCTTACGCATATATACTTTACCAAGGAAAACCGGAAAAGCCCACTCGGTCCTTTTAGTAGTAATTTTGAAATACACCCGCTCCGGCTTGCTAAATAATGCACTACAATGAGTGGAAGTAGTGATATGCGACTTTTTTTCATATTGTTATTAAAACTCTACAAGTTAGCTGTCACAAACGTTGTAGAATCACTGTAAAGCGTAGGCCGTCCGCTTCCACTTCTGTGACATTTGTTTTCCCTGAAGATCCACTTTTTTGAGCGGTTTGTGCTCGAAAAAGTTAGCTGAAGGGAAAACGCCGCGGAAAGGGAAGTGGACAGCCGGAGCGATGGATTCATATACACTACATTTCAAAATGACTACTTTAGATAACAAATGCCCTGATACCACAGATTATATGCTTTCCTTGCTTATCATAAAAAAACTACCTCTCGTTATAACGAGAGGTAGTTCCACTATATTACTCTACACCTTTTGTCCATTCTGCAACTTTATCTTGGTTTTCTTCAATCCAAGTTGCTGCTGCCTCTTCTGGATCTTGTTCATTTATAATTACATCTACCATAACAGAGTTTATATCTTCCTCTGTCCATGCGAATTGATCCAATACTTTAT
Source organism: Gracilibacillus kekensis (assembly GCF_900143085.1). Classification (GTDB taxonomy): domain Bacteria; phylum Bacillota; class Bacilli; order Bacillales; family Amphibacillaceae; genus Gracilibacillus; species Gracilibacillus kekensis. Next base: position 117,460 of record NZ_FRCZ01000005.1, read on the forward strand.
ATGCGTTTGGCATATCTTCTTCAAGACCTTGACGAACCATCGTTTCGATCGTTTCTGCTTCACCAAATACACCTTTTGGATCCTCTAAATATTTAAGATCATATTCAGAGAACATCCAATGTGGATTCCAACCTGTAACAATAATATTTTCTTCATTATCAATTGCTTCACCTAGTGCAGTTGTCATAGCACCACTAGAAGAAGTTTGAACGTTCCAATCAGCTAAATTTTCGTATTTTTCTACTGCAGTTTCTGCCGCACCTACAACACCAGCACCAGCTTCAATACCAGTAATTGTTTGGTCTACTTGGTCTGCTAAATCTTCAATAGAATTAGCTTCCATATAAGAAGGTACTACTAAACCAATCTTAGCTCCTTCAAGGTTTGGTCCCAGTTGTACTACTTCTTCTCCAAATTCACTAAATTGTGATTCGTGTGTTGCTGGTAACCATGCTGCCACCATACCATCTGCTTCACCAGTTGCTACAGCTTCCCACATTGCCGCATTCTGGATAGACGTAAGAGTTACATCATATCCTAAATTTTTTAATACTTCACCAACAACGTGTGTAGATGCAATTTCTGTATCCCAGTTCACATAAACTAGTTCAATTTCTTTTCCTTCGCCTACTGCAGCTGCTTCCTCATCATTTGTTTCTTCTGTTGTTCCTTCGTCACTTCCTGTATCCTCTGTAGTGTCTTCATCATCTGAACCACCACAAGCAGCAAGTACTAATACTAAGGCTAATACAGCCATTAATCCTAAAGACTTCCATGTTTTTAACATGAATAGATCTCCCCTTTTCTATAAAATTTATATTTAAACTTTCCAGTAATTCTGGAAAAGTTTATCACCTTATCCTTTATTTAGGTTTTGTGATACACGATCAATAATAATCGCTAAAATAACAATACCTAAACCGGCCACAAAACCTGGTCCTTCTTGCGAACGTTGTAGTGCGGTTAATACTTCATCACCAAGACCTGGTGAACCAATCATCGATGCGATAACTACCATCGATAATGCAAGCATTACCGTTTGGTTTACCCCAGCCATAATCGTTTTACGGGCCATCGGCAATTCAACTTTAAATAGTTTTTGTGACCCTGTCGTACCAAACGCATCAGCTGCTTCCACTAACTCAGCAGAAACTTGTCTGATTCCAAGATTCGTAAATCTTACGACAGGTGGTGTTGCAAATACTACAGATGCAAAAATACCTGGTACCATTCCGATACCGAAGAAAACAACGGCAGGAATTAAATAAACAAAGGCTGGCATTGTTTGCATAAAATCTAATATCGGCGTAATAATTGCCTGTGCCCATTTACTTTTAGACATCCATATACCGGCTGGAATACCGATAATAATAGATATTAGGCTGGCAAAAACAACCAGTGTAAAAGTATACATTAATTGTTCCCAAAGCTCTTGATTGTAGACAAACCATAGACCTACAATTGCGAAAATCGACAATCCAAATTTCTTACCAGATACGAAAAAAGTCATAAGAGCAACAATTATAATAACCAATATTGGAGGAATTTGACTTAACCATTCTGCAGTGCTCTCTACAAATCCACCAAAATCTTCTTTAATCGGATCAAAAATAAATTCGAATGTATCTTGAATTCTTTCAACTGCCGTATTGACCCAATCTGCTAACGGAATTTTGGGTATGAAATCAAGCATCTTCCGTCACCCCACTTCCATTTGCTAGTGCAGCGATTACTGCTCCACGGACAATAATACCTTTTAACTTACCTTCCTCGACAACCGCTACTGGAACGGGTGCATCATGGATAATTTCAAAAATCTCATGAATAGGTGCCTCCAAGCCAACTGTTGGCATATCTGTACGTAAGATGGTGTGTAAATCTTTTTCTTCTTTTTCACGAGCTGCTTTAACATCCTCAGCGATTACGTAGCCTTTTAATTGTTTAGAACGATCGACTACATAGATACTAGATAAGCCTTGTTCACGAATTCGTTCTAGAGCAACTCTAGGACCGTGCTTTTCAATATCTACCGTTTCAGGTCGCTTCATAATGTGACTAGCGGTTAATACTTTAGAACGATCGACATCTTCAACAAAGCGTTCGACATAATCGTTTGCTGGATTCACCAGGATTTCTTCAGGTGTACCTATTTGTACGATCGAACCATCTTTCATTAATGCAATACGATCACCAATTCTTAAGGCTTCGTCCAAATCATGGGTAATAAAAATGATGGTCTTCTGCATTTTTTCTTGCAGATCTAATAATTCATCTTGCATATCCTTTCTGATTAAAGGATCTAACGCAGAAAAAGCTTCATCCATTAAAAGTACTTCAGGATCGTTTGCTAGAGCGCGGGCTAAACCAACACGTTGTTGCATCCCACCGGACAATTGATCTGGATACTGGTGAATAAAACTTCCTAATCCAACTAATTCTAAAGCTTCTTTTGCTTTATTAGCACGTTCTTCTTTATTGATCCCCTGTATTTCAAGACCAAATTCGGTATTCTCAAGTACTGTACGAAATGGGAATAAACCAAACTTCTGAAAAACCATACTCATTTTTTCACGGCGAACTTTTCTTAATCTTTCTTTACCAACTTTTGCAAGATTTTCACCGCCAACTTCTACGTCACCTTCCGTTGGATCAATCAAACGATTCAACAGTCGTACTAAAGTTGATTTACCACTCCCAGAGAGCCCCATGATCACAAAGACTTCTCCTTCTTCCACCTCAAAGCTGGCACGATTCACACCAACAGTACATCCAGTCTTCTTTAATATTTCTTCTTTTTTATAGCCCTCATCCAATAATGAGAGTGCTTCTTTTGTCTTTTTACCAAATACTTTTGATAAATTGTTTACTTTAATAACAGACATGAATTGATATCACCTCATTTTTTTCTTTATCCGTTGTTTTTGACATCACTTTTTCCATGCTAAAGGTTTTACACATAAATATCAAGCGTTACACACTGAATAATCTTTTCGTTAAGTTTATAAAGTTTTAACTTTACAAAATGAATTCCTTTCTTTTACCATATATTTAGTATTGCCATTGATTTTTGAATTATGTAGTGTAAAGTTATTAATAAGGGATTTAAAGGAGGTTGTCATGCATAATGTCAAGTACAGAAGATCAAGTAAAATTGGAAAAAGTCAATAATAAAATTATTTCGGAGTTTTCTAAAACATTAGAAATGTTTTCTCTAAATAAATCGGAAGCACAGTTATTTGTCACACTCTATTTACATGAGGCACCAATGACATTAGATCAAATGAAAGATGCATTAGGAAAAAGTAAAACGGCTATGAGTTATGCAATTAGACGATTACAGGAATTTAATCTGGTCGAACGTGTCTGGCAAAAAGGGGTACGAAAAGATTTATATGAAGCGCGTGAGGATTTATATAAGAAGTTTATGAAAACTTACGTCAATCGTTGGCTTGAATCACTTAATCTGCAAATTAATAACTTAGCAGATATTCAGGACGATTTGGATAACTACCCTAATGAACAAAAACAATTAATTGAGCATAAAATTCATGAAGCAATCTCGTTTCATCGATCCCTGGAACAAGTATTTTCAAAAATTAAGAAAAATGATTTCTTATAAAATAGACTGAAGCATAAGGATTTTTCTTAACTTCAAAAACGAACTATATGATATGTATCGTTCAACAGTAAGGATAATGCGCAGTAAGTGATGTAGTTATTTTGACATTAAATTTGTGCATAACTCCCTTCAGCTAAAAACCCGCGGAAAGGGAAGCGAGCAAGCCGTAGCGGATGAAAAGCACATATAAAATCTCATAATTACCACTCCAGCAATGTCGCAGTATTCTCCTAATATACATAAAAAATCCAAACGATCTGATCGTTTGGATTTTCTAATTATAAGATTCTCTATTGGCCTAATCTATTTCGTTACATCATTTCTTCAACAGAACCATCATCTTTATCAACAATATACCATCCTAATGTTGCTGTATGGCTTGTTTCCCCATTAGAAACTAATTCATAAACCTGCACGACATAATCGCCTTCCTCATTATTATGGTCCATTACCACATTAATTTCGGAATTTTGGTCGATATTTAGGTGTTTACGTACGATATCTTCGGCTTTTGCATCTGTTAATTCACCATCATCACCACTGTCTTCTTCCGATGCTGGTTGCTGTTGTTCATTATTATTCGTATCATCGCTTATTTGCTCTGATCTCACTTCCGATACAATCCAATCGTCTTCTTCTAATGTAATTACGTATGTCATTCTAACATTACCAACTAGTTCATCGGATTGTTTCTGGACAATTTCATATTCAGTATCATTGATTTGTTCGAAGGAATACTCTTGTTCTTCGTCAAACCAGACAGGCGCATCCATGGCTACTACATATATTTTTCCATTATCTTCTTCAAAGTAATGAGTGACAAAAGATTCTGCTAATACATCCGACATAATTGTTGTTAACTCTGCTTTTAAATCTGCTTTAGTCTCATACCCTGCTATAGCACCTTCATTATCCGTATTTTCTATTGCTTCCATAAACGTATCACGGTAATCATTTAAGATTTCAATTGCCTTTGTTTCTGACAGAGAAGGTGTTTGTTCTTCATCCTCATTGGATTCATCCTTCACAGATTCTACATCTTCTGTTTGCTCTTCTTGATCATTATCCACTTCTTCTACATCTTTTTCCTCTGCTTCATTATTTGAACAGGCCATCAAAAATAGTGAAAATAACATAAATATAATTACAAGTAAGATTTTCTTTTTCATATTGACCATCCCCTATTATTAGTCTGTTTTTCGTACACTTTATTACTATATTAATACCCTTTACCTTATAATAACAAACTATTCCTCATGCTCCTATAAGCCTTTATTACTATAATTTTTCTTTAGCGGTGCTTTTCTTTATCACGGTGCCTATTGAACGAAAACTTTTTAAACGCTTTAAAAAATTAAGTGAGTACGGATGATAACTTTCTGATAAATTTTGCCGATCATAGTGGGTGTATAAACTCTTACTTCGTGAAATTTTTCTTTATCATTCCATTACTTTCTTTAAAAATGACTGCAATTTTTCTTGATATTTTTTTGGATGCAGCACATATCCTTCACCATGTCCAGAATTATCGAATAACATGATATCTGTCATGGTACTAGTATTTTCATATAATTGATTAGCCATTTCTGTTGGTACAAATGTGTCTGCTTTTCCGTGAAAATAGAGGATAGGAACTTGTGCATTCTTCACTTGTTTCAGTGCAGAAGCTTCTCGAAAAGAATAGTCAGCTCTTACATCTGTAACCAAGCTAGTTGTCGGCAAAATCGGTACTGCAGGCAAATGATACATACGACTCATTTGATACTGAAACAGTTTATAAACATCTGTATACGCACTATCCGATACTATTGCTTTTACTTGTTTAGAATGGGGCTCTCCACTTGCCATTAACATTGTTGCTGCTCCCATCGACAAACCGTGTAATATAATTTCAGCATCTTCTCCAACTCTATCAATTACCTTTTCGGTCCAATCTAGTACATCCAGGCGATCATGCCAGCCGAAACCAAAATAATCCCCTTCACTATTTCCATGTCCTCTCATATCATAGAAAAAAACATTGTAACCTAATGCTTCATAATAAAATTTTGCATATAGTCCCATATCTGATCCTTTACCAAGATAACCATGTGTAAAGATTACTGTTTTATTCGTTGATTCCTTTGCTGGTAAATAAGAACCCGATAATAACAAATGATCAAACGTTTCCAGTTTCCAAGTTTCAAAATCTTGCTCATTGACCCAATTTCTCCACTTTCCTTTTGTAAAAACATCCATCGCGGTGGCTGAAACCTCTAAATCATCATTGTCTTGTAAAAAAGTTTTTTGTTCTCTTTTTATTGCGAGATTATAAAAATAATTACCAGCAATAATATCTATCATTAATAGAGTAATGATCATCACGATTATTATTTTTAAGCGCTTTCTCTTTTTCATTTATTAATTCCCCTTTTTCCGACATCTATACCTTTATTATAACAACCGTAATCAGTGAAAAGGGGAATTACTTCCTGGAAAATATGGTGAATTCCGACAGTATCCTATTCTTCTATTTGAGATAATATTTGATTTATTTTAGTAAAAGCTTCGTTTAATTCTTTTTTATCTTCCTGCGCTAATGAAGAAAATCGTTCTCGCACGCTTTCATATAAAATCGATTTATTTTTTTGTGAAAACTGTTGACCTTTTACCGTCATTTCAATATGGGTAATACGCCGATCCCTCTTGTCTTTTATTTTAGAGATATAGCCTCTTTCAACAAGTTTACGGATCAGGGGTGATAAATTCGATTTATTAATAGCTAATTTAGCTGCAATATCAGTCATTTGTATTGAATTAGCCTGTTCTACTATATGCAGGACATGAAAATGAGAAGGATGAAGCCCTTCGCTTTTTACAGATGGTTCTAAACCAAATATTTTTTTAGGAAGCTGCGGTAATACCGTTAGAACTTGTTCGACTAACTCATTTGTGAGCATATCTTGCTCGTTCATCTCATTCGCTCCTTAATCAAAATTGACTTTATATTCCATACAATGGATAATAGTTATTATAACATAACTATTATAATGGTAAGGAGGTTACATATTGGATTCTATTATTTCTGTCAAAAACTTAACAAAGACCTATAAAAAAGTAGATGCCGTTAAAGGAATTAGTTTTGATGTAGAAGAAGGAGAAATCTTTGGTTTTCTTGGACCAAATGGTGCTGGGAAAAGTACGACGATTAATATGATTTGTACAATGTTAAAACCAACAGCAGGTGAAATCATCATTAATGGTTTTAATGCCAATAAACAAAAGGACGATGTTCGTGGCAGTATCGGCATTATTTTTCAGGAAAACACGTTAGACGAAAAACTAACTGCCAATGAAAATTTAAAACTGCACTGTCGTTTCTATAATGTACCGAAAGAAAAGCGGGATCCACGGATTCAAGAGGTATTAGAAATTGTCGATTTAGTCGATGAACAGAATCAACGAGTCGAAGAATACTCTGGTGGAATGAAAAGGCGCCTGGAAATTGCGCGAGGACTACTGCATTACCCAAAAGTACTTTTTCTAGACGAACCCACAGTTGGTCTTGACCCTAACACGCGGGCTCATTTATGGGAATATATTTTAAAACTAAAAGAAAAAGAAGGCATCACCATGTTTCTCACTACGCACTATTTAGATGAAGCGGAAATCAGTGATCGTGTCGCCATTATGGATCAGGGAGAAATTATTGCAATCGATTCACCAAAAGCGCTAAAAGACCAGTTAGGTGGCGACATTATTGAATTATCGACAGAAGATAATCAAACAGCCTTAGAAGAAATTAACGAAAAATTCGATAATGCAGATGTGAAAGTAGAGGATGATACCATTCATTTAAAAGTTGCCAGCAGTGATGCTTTTATTTCTTCATTCATAAAAACGTTAGACATTCCTATTACCAAATTAAATATACGAAAACCAACATTAAATGATGTGTTTTTAGCATTTACCGGTCGAAAAATTAAAGAGTAAGGAGGTTTTGAAATGGAAGGTATTATTGCTATTTGGCAAAGAGATTTAAAAAAGTTTTTTAGGGATCGGGCCCGATTATTTGGCTCCTTTACGATGCCTATTTTATTTTTATTAATATTTGGTGGTGGCCTTAGTGGCACTATGGAGACAATGATGACCGGGAATTTCGGTGAAGGTTCAGAGAGCTTCAACTATGTAGAATTTATATTTCCTGGGATTGTGGCTATGACTCTATTAATGACTGCTATTTTTTCAGCGATGTCTGTCATTGAGGATAAAAACTTTGGCTACATGAAAGAAATTTTAGTATCACCCATCTCTCGTGTCAGCATCGCTATTGGAAAGATGTTAGGCGCTGCAACAGTATCTACCATTCAGGGCGTTATTTTATTTCTTTTAATTCCATTTTTAGGATTATCCTACAGCATATATTCGCTGCTTCTAGTCATTCCCTTCATGTTTTTACTTGGAGCAGCATTATCTGGTGTTGGCTTATTGTTTGCAAGTATGATCAAATCAACACAAGGATTTCAATTAATTGTACAGATTCTTGTCATGCCGATGGTATTCTTATCTGGAGCATTATTTCCAATTAATAATATGCCTTTTTGGCTCGATGTGATTGTAAAAATAAATCCTGTTACATATGGGGTTGATGTCATGAAAAAAATAATGATTGATGTCGATAGCTTATCTGCAACAGTGAGGGAAACAATGGGACTTAATTTAACAGTATTTGGTCGCCAGGTTACTGTATTTGAGGAGATTTTATTTGTCTTTGCATTTGCTATTTTATTTGTAGCGATTGCAACAGTTAGCTTTAAGCGGGCTCACGCCTAGCAAATTCGTCATTATTCTATTAGATAGCTTTAACGATGTAGAGTATGAACGAAATTATACTCTACATCTTTCAACAGAATCTAAATCATTCTTCATTTTTAAATAATTCATGTAAATATCGCTCTCGATTGTCGAGAAAAGATTTTGTTATTTGATAATGATCGGTTTCCTCATAATTCACTTTACTAATTTCACCGTTGTCAAAACTAAAAATGTCAGAATCAGGATACCCTAACAAAATTGGTGAATGAGTAGCGATAATAAATTGACTATTTCCATCCGTTGATAAATCGTGTAAAACACGCATAAAAGCAAGCTGTCGTTGTGGCGATAATGCGGCTTCCGGCTCATCTAATAAGTATATAGCCTTTTGGTGAAAACGATGCTGAAATAACGACAAAAAGGATTCCCCATGTGATTGCTGGTGAAGAGATCTGCCGCCATACGCATGAGTTGCTTCTACTTCATCAATATGGGAAGCAAATTGGTAAAACGTTTCTGCTCTAAGAAAGAAACCATTTGTTACTTTTGGTAACCATGAAAGTCGAATATAATCTGCCAGTGCTGACTCAGCAGCCTCGACATGATAGACATTATTTCGCCCTCCTCCAGCCGTATTAAAACCTGCCTTTTCTGCGATTGCTTCAAGTAGTGTCGATTTACCCGAGCCATTTTCACCTGCAAAAAAAGTGATATTACTAGTAATATTTAGTTCTCTTAAATTTTTTATTGCCGGTATGGTAAAAGGATACTTTTGACAGGATGATATTGTTTCTTGTTGAAGTGTAATTCGCTTTAGAAACATCTCTTCGCCTTCCTTTAGTTGATGTAAATCTTTTTCAACATATAATCTATTATTCTGTCATACTCCATTTTCACTCAAAATACATTTCTACATATTGTCGTTCTTCTTCCTCAGTTAAAAGCCTTGATGCTCGGCCTATCGTTCCATTTTGTCTTTCCCAAATATAATTATGCACCTCTACTGCATTACTAAAGTCTCCATTTTTCCAGGCAGTTAACGCATCCATATAAAACTCCCTATGAGTAAATGTAGAATCTTTGGCAATGTCAAGCATTAAATTAATACGCTCTGGTGTTATTTCAACGGCTCCCCATTTCTCATTGGCGTGAATTTTTTGGTGTGTCATTTTATGTAGCGTATTCATGAAGGAATTCTCACTTAATATTTTTTCTTCATCTACTTCTTGTACTTCTTCTTGAATACTTTCTTGGTCTTGTTGCTCTGATTCTTTTTCCGCTACTGTGTCTGAATCTTTTCTCTCAGATTTAACTAATTCTTCTTGATTAGCTGAGTCTACATTATCTTCTGATACCAAAGCGAATATGATAAAAATAGCTAGACCGATCACAGCAACACCCAGTCCGAGAGCAACTATCCAGCCTATTATACCTAACAATTTATTTTTCATTTCACAACCTCCACCACATGACCTATGTATAGGTTACCAAATTTTGTGAATAGAGAAAAGAAAAAGTTTTACCTTGATCTTCCGTTGTTTACGTTTACAAACCATCTAATTAGTGGTAATAAATAGATATAACCTATTATATAAGGAGTGGGATAATGAGTTCGCAAATACCTGAAGTAACTTTACATGACGGATTAAAAATTCCGGTAATTGGTCTGGGTACAGCAAAGCTTAAAGGAAGTGATGGAGTTACAGCCATCACTAGTGCGATTGATAATGGATACCGTTTAATTGATGCTGCCTATAACTATGAAAATGAAGGAACTGTGGGTGAGGCAGTCCGAAAAACTACCGTTTCAAGAGAAGATTTACGCATTACGTCAAAACTGCCAGGTCGATACCATAGTTATCATGATGCTGTTACAACCATACAGGAATCATTATATCGAGCAAATTTAGACTATTATGATTTATATATTATCCATTGGCCAAACCCAATTCAAGGAAAATATATAGAAGCATGGCAAGCATTAATCGATGCAAAAAAATGGGGATTGATTCGCTCAATCGGAGTGAGTAACTTCTTACCAGAGCATTTAGAGCGTTTGGAGAATGAAACTGGTATATTACCAACGATTAATCAAATTGAGCTTCATCCTTTTTTCAATCAAGAAGAACAAAGGAAATGGCATGAGAAACATGAAGTCATAACAGAGTCCTGGAGTCCCCTTTCACGCGGAAGTGATGTATTTGAAAATGAGACGATTCAAGCAATTGCGAATAAATATAACAAAACCATCCCACAAGTCATACTACGCTGGCATTATCAGCTCGGGGCTGTGAGTATTCCAAAGTCTTCTTCTCCGTCACGTCAATTAGAGAATATCTCTATATTTGACTTTGCTCTAGATTATGAAGATATGGATTCAATTGCTAATCTAACTCGACCAGATGGTAGAATAAATGATCAAAATCCGGCTGTATACGAGGAATTCTAAGAAGAAAAAGGTGTCGCCAAATGCTATGGCGACACCTTTCTTATTATTGTGTGAATACGTTTATCGGACAAATGAGGGGAGCTATCCCACTTGTTTTCGCCGATATATTCGTTTATCGGACAAATGAGACCTTCTTTTCTTCTCGGTTTGGCCGATATATTGTTTAATCAGACAAAAGAGGTCGCTTTTCTTCTCGATTTGTCCGATAAATCTTTTGTTCAAGCCTATCTTTTATATTTTTCTTCTGACTGAGAAGTACTTTGACTATGATGCTTTTTCTTGTTATTCTTTTCTTCTATTTCTAAATCTTTTAATGGGATATCGTCTACGAGTTGCTGTTCTTTAAATTTATACAAATCCGGACGCTTTTCATCATGCACACTTTCACGTTGATTATCTACCTTTTCCTTGTTTTTTACCTCTTCTCTTTCTCTTTTTTCACTCATTTTATCTCTCCTCCTTTTAAATATTACGCACATTACTAATAACGATTCTGCTTTTAGGCAAGGACGGAATCTGATTCATACTGTAATCAAAGTCTTGGACAGGAAAATCATATTTAATTCGGTTAATAAAATAATCTAAGGTTGCCTTCAGGATATCGATGGTTATCCACTCGCCTGCACAACGGTGACCAATATCAAATTCACCACCCCCTTGAGGAATAAAATCAAATGGTGAGCCTTGCCAACTCTCAAATCTACTTGGATAAAATTGATCAGGGCTGCTCCAAATTGCTGGATCATGATTGGTCCCATATAAATCCAATAAGGTCAATCTTCCTTTTTTAAACCTATAATCGTTCCAAATAAAGTCTCTTTTGACCCTCGCAGTTGTAAAGGGAAAGAAAGGATAGTATCTTCTAACCTCTTGAATGAAGTATTTTAATTCATCATCATTGCCATTTTTAAGTTCAATCGTTTCTTCAGGAAAGTCATGTATGGCTAAAAGCATAAAATCGACATATACAGAAATTGCAACAATAGGACGTAATAAGTTCAACAGTTCTACAGCTACAGTATGAGGATCTAACAAATCCCCTTGTGAATCACAATGCCATGAAAACTGATAAACCGCCCTATCCTTTTCAACATTCAGTCTCTGATCACGGACTTTTTTAACTACTTCAATCAAAAAATCTTCCGCCTTTGTCCGAGAACTTCGAGCCTTCCAATGTTTCGGACCTATTTTGGCAGTATTTTCAAATAAATTACTCAGTTCATTCACCCATTTTTCTAGATCATCCTCTTCGCTTGGCATTCCTGTCCAGCGTAATGCAACTCTCGTCAACACTCGCTTTGCAGCCTCATAAACATTGACATCTTTTTGGTATAATCCCGAGAATTCATTCATCCACTCTACCTGTGTCATTGTTGTAATTTCTTTTAGCTTATCTTCTGTCATTAATGACATAAACATCGCCTTACGATGATGATGTTCTCTCCCATCTAATCCTTGAACACCCCCTAAACCAAACAAAGTTTTTTGAATTCTGCCAGGTGCTGCACCTTTTCGAATAAATTTTTCATTATCATAAAACAACCCTGCGTGTTCCTTACCTATTAAACAAATTACCTTTTCCCCTAATAGCCTTGTTTCGAAAATGCGTGAATCGAACTTTTCGGATCGATTCATTATGAAATGATATCCTTCTTTCAGTACTTGCAACGTATGATCTAAACCTTTATCTTGAGGGATATTATTTTTTATCATAATCACTTCTCCATTACTTGCTAATATGTAATTATTTTTCCCATGTAAGTAAAAATATAAACACATGCATCTTTCAAGTTTAAAAATGTCACTAAGAAAAACGGAAAAGCCCACCCGGAATGGATTATAGCTTTAAAACCCGCTACGGCTTGCCCACTTCGCTAAATAATGCGCTACAATGAGTGTAAATAGTGATATCGCGACTTTTATTTCATATTGTTAATAAACCTCGACAGTTAGCTGTCACAAATGATGTAGAACCACCATATAGCGTAGGCCGTCCGCTTCCACTCCTAGGGCATCTGTTTTACCTGAAGATCCACTTTTTTGAGCGGTTTTTGCTCGAAAAAGTTAGCTGAAGGGAAAACGCCATGGAAAGGGAAGTGGACAGCCGAAGCGATAGATTAATAGTCACTATATTTCGAAATAGTTACTTTGAAACAGAGTTGATACCGCGGATTATATGCTTTACTCATAAAAAGCGCATAACGATTAATAATCGTTATGCGCTATGGACATTAGTTCATATAACGGTACTCCATCAAACTTTTCAGCATGTCAATTTCCTCTAATAATTCTTTACCCACATTTGTTTCCAATACTTTTTTTCTTTCCAACTCTTTATCTACTACTCTTTTAACCGACAAAACATCTGTGCCATTTAGCAAAACATCTTCTTTTGACTTAAATTGTTGATGGGCAACAAGCTGCATACCGTACGAGTTATACAATAAAGTATACCCTGCGATGCCTGTTGTCGATTGGTATGCTTTTGAAAATCCACCATCGATCACAATCATTTTGGCATCTGCTTTAATCGGATTCTCTCCGTCTATTTCTTTTACTGGTGTATGACCATTGATAATATGACCTTGATCGGGATCCAGATCAAACTCCTCCAAAATTTTACGGCACGTTTCTTCATTCTCCCTCAAATAATAGTAAGGATTTTTTTTCTCTTTATGTGTGGTCTTATCATTTATAAAATATCTCTCAAAGGTTGTCATAGCCCTCTTTCCAAAAAGGGATGAGTACTCACCTGTCCATAAATACCATGCCATATCTGTTGCGAGATCATCTGTTTTTTCACGATGGGAGAAGGCATAGCGTAAATATTGTTCAAATACATCTAGTAAGTTACGGCCCGCATATGTTTGATCTTCAATTTGCATTTGTTCCATGTTACCTTGATTATCGATTGGCATGCAACCATGAATTAATAAGTTACCATTATATTTCAAATATAGACTACCTTTTTTCATTAGAAACTTCATATGTCTTGCTAATTTTTCAGAATTTTGAACAGAAAATAGTAACTTATTGATCACTTGTTCTTCTTCTTTTAAAAGTTGATCCGGCTGATCTGGATTAATCGTAGCAAAACAAGTATTTTCCAACGGATACGTATTTCCATAGATCGTTATTTCATTTTTTTCATAATCTACTTTTTCTAGCAGAAGCCGTTCAGACATATTAAAATAGGGACGTCTTTTTATGATTGGGCTTTCTAATTTAAACTGAATAATAGCAATTGCCTGGTGTATTTTAGTAATCTGTGATTGTTCTTCTGTCAAAGGCTTACTTGAATGAATTTTTGGTCTGAAAGCTGGATTATCTTCATAGTACTTCTCTGCCAAATTGAGAAGTGGTCGAAGGTTTATTCCATAAACGTCCTCAATAATATCTAAGTTATCGTAACGTGCGCAAATTCGAATAATATTTGCAAGACAAACCTTTGATCCCGCAAAAGCACCGATCCATAATACGTCATGATTTCCCCACTGGATATCTACAGAATGATAGTTAATTAAGGTATCCATAATTTTATCAGGTTCAGGTCCTCTGTCATAGATATCGCCTACCACATGAAGGTGATCGACCACTAATTGTTGAGTTGTATATGCAAGACCTGTAATTAATTTGTCTGCTTGACCAAGTGATATAATTTCCTGGGTAATTTTTTGATAATAGGGCTTTTTATTCGTGTATTCATCTGTTTTATATAACAATTCTTCGACAACATAAACGAACTGTGTTGGTAAAGCCTTACGCAATTTAGATCGAGTATATTTGGAAGAGGCATAAGATATAAGTTGTATCATTTGTTCCATCTTTTCTTTGTACCAAATATTTAATTCTTCCTTATTATCAAAATTGCTTTTAATTAACTTCAATTTGTCTTCTGGATAGTATACTAATGCCGCAAAATCATTTATTTCGGTTTCCGATAACTCTGTTTTAAAAATGTCTCTTATTTTTTCCTTCACTTTTCCTGAACCATTCCGCAATACATGTTGAAATGCTTGATATTCTCCATGTAAATCACTGACAAAATGCTCCGTACCTTTAGGAAGATTTAATATGGCTTCTAAATTAATAATTTCTGTAACCACTTTTTCTTCACAATCAAATTTTTGTGCTAATAAATCTAAAAATTTCGTATTCACTATGGAGCGAACCCCTTTCTGATCTACTTCATATCATATATTATACATTATTTTTATAAATAGTATAGTATTTCAGAGATATAATGACAATATTTAATTATATATGTTGCATTAATTATAGGTGCGCAAAGTCCCGCTTTGCAAAAATTGTAGCTTTGGAATCAACTGAGATGACAATACGTAATTAACAAGGATTATATGCTTTTTTCTTTAAGAAAAACCGGGCCCACCCGGTCCTTTTAATAGTAATTTTGAAATGTATAATAAATTTATCACCCGCTCCGGCTTGCTCATTTCGCTTTTACCCATAGGGCATAAGTCAACATCTGCTCAAGCAAGCTTTCGCAGTGTATCCTATACCAAGGGGTGGGTCTTCAGCTAACTTTCGTAAAGAAATTCATTTTACAAAATGGATCTTCAGATCACACTGACAAATGCGGAGTCGAAGTGGCCGCCTGCGTTAATTAATGCGCTACAATGGGTGGGTGTAAGTAGTGATAAGCGACTTTTAAGCTCGTTCTTTTTCTGCTTCCTATTCGCCTATGAGAGACAATTTTCCTCTCTTTTCACTTTTTTTGTCTTTCATCTCGCTTATGAGAGACAGTTTTTCTCGATTTTCGCTTTTTTTGTCCTTCATCTCGCTATTAAAACTCTACAAGTTAGCTGTCACAATCATTGTAGAACCACTGTATAGCGTAGGTCGTCCGCTTCCACTCCTGTGGCATTTGTTTTCCCTGAAGATCCACTTTTTTGAGCGATTTGTGCTCGGAAAAGTTATCTGAAGGGAGAACGCCACTGCATAGAAAACACTACGAAAGCTTGCTTGAGTAGATGTTGCACTTGTGCCCGTGGTAAAAGGGAAGTGGACAGCCGAAGCAATGGATCCCTACACAAAATGACTACTTTGATAACAAATGCCTTGATACCACTTATTATGCTTTCCTTGCTTATAAAAAAAACAGTCTTGTTAATGAAAACAAGACTGTTTTATCGTACTATTTAACACGGATGTAACTGAGAATTTCCACTTTATCTGCCACCTTTTAAATAAGGAACTCCATTTGCGCGTGGGGCATCGGCACGTCCGATGAAACCTGCCAACGCTAGTATTGTCAGTAAATAAGGTGCGATCAGCAAAATAACTTGTGGAATATCTGCTAACAGAGGTATTCCAGAACTTACCACACTTAAACTTTGTGCAAGACCAAAGAATAACGCTGCCCCCATTGCTCCAAGCGGATGCCATTTACCGAAAATAACGGCAGCCAGAGCCATAAATCCTTGCCCGACGATTGTAGCATGGGAAAAGTTCGATGCAATTGTTAAAGCAAATACAGAGCCACCTAATCCTCCAAATGCACCAGAAAGTAATACAGCGATATAACGCATTCTCTCTACTTTAATACCATTCGTATCTGCTGCCATTGGGTGTTCTCCAACAGCTCGCAAACGTAAACCAAATGGTGTCTGATATAATACATACCAAGCCACAAAAGCCAAAATAAGAGCAAGATAAGAAGTAATATAAATCCCTTCAAAAAAGATAGGACCGATGATTGGAATATCAGCTAGTATTGGAACATCCATCGTGTAAAATGGGCGATCCACCATATCGGTCTGTCCCTTACCATACCAAACCTTCGTTAAGTATACCCCGATCCCCAATGCGAGCATATTAATTGCTACCCCACTGACAACCTGATTGGCATAGAAAGTGACAGAGGCAACCGCATGTATGATCGAGAAAATCGATCCAATCACCATGGCCACTAATATGGAGATCCAAGGTGTCCAAATTCCAAATAGATCCGCAAATGTTAAATTAAAGACGATACCAACAAATGCCCCCATAACCATGAGGCCTTCTAAACCTATATTAACAACACCTGATCTTTCACTAAAGACTCCACCTAAAGCCGTTAAAATAAGAGGAGCAGAATAGAATAGAACGGTTGGAATAATCGATTGTAATGCTTCAAACATCTATTTCCCCTCCTTCTTAAAGCGAGATAAAGCCCAACGTATAATATAGCTAGATGCCACAAAGAAAATGATAAGAGCGATGATAATATCAACAAGTTCTGTTGGTACACCTGCTGTTGTAGGCATTTCCCCTGCACCCTCTTTTAGCACACCAAAGAGTAGACCTGCCAGTATCACACCAAATGCATTGTTAGCTCCGAGTAATGCAACAGCGATTCCATCAAACCCCAGATTTGTAAAACCAGACATGACAGAAATAGTTCCATATGTTCCAAGGCCTTCCATAGCACCAGCAAGACCTGCAAAGCCACCACCAATAACCATTGATAAAATGATATTTTTACTCACATTCATACCAGCATAATTGGATGCATGACGATTAAATCCTACTGCTTTAAGCTCGTAACCATAGCTGGTTCGCTCAATAATAAACCACATGATAAACGCTGCAAATAAAGCGATTAAAATACCATAATGAATTCTCGAATAAAAAGTAATGCTTTGTAACCATTCAGATGCCAACGAAGCTGTTCCTGCTATCGGCTCTGTTGTTGTACCTTGATCTGTAAGAACATTACGAATAATAGCATTTGTTACATGTAAGGCAATATAATTCATCATAATTGTAATAATAACTTCATGTACACCTAGTTTTGCTTTCAATAAGCCTGGTAAGAAGCCCCACAGACCACCAGCAATAGCACCAGCTAAGATAGCAACTGGTAAATGAATAATCATCGGTGCATCAATAGCAAGCCCTATCCAAACAGCTGCAAGCCAACCAACAATTACTTGGCCCTCTGCCCCAATATTGAACAGACCCGTTTTAAAAGCAAATGCAACTGCTAAACCGGTTAAAATTAATGGTGTAGAACGGCGAATGGTCTCACCAATCGTATACGAATCACCGAAAGCACCTGCCCATAAAGCCGCATAACCTTCGATCGGATTGTGACCAGATAATAACATAATGATAGCACCGGCTATTAAACCAATAATCACAGAAATAATAGGAACTAATAATCCAAAATGTTTGCTGTTAGATGTCATTGACTTGTCTCACCTGCCTTGTTCACTTGGCTTCCTGCCATAAGCAGCCCAAGTTCTTGTTCATTGGTTTCTTCTGGTTTAACGTTAGCTACTACTTTTCCATCAAACATAACGGCAATCCGGTCACTAACATTGATAATTTCATCTAACTCAAAGGATACGAGTAAAATCGCTCTTCCTTTATCACGCTCTTCAATTAATTTTTGATGAATAAACTCAATTGCTCCTACATCTAAACCACGAGTTGGTTGCGTAGCAATTAATAAGTTTGGCGATCGGTCTACCTCCCGACCTATAATTGCCTTTTGTTGATTACCACCAGAAAGTGCCCGCGCTTTCGTATAAACACTAGGTGTTCTCACATCATATTCCTCAATAATTTTGTTCGCCTTATCAAAGATTTCTTTATAGCTCAGAACTTTAGCTTTTGAATAAGGTTTTTGATAATAGGTTTGCAATACAATATTCTCACCAATGGTATAATCTAATACTAATCCATATTTATGTCGATCCTGTGGAATATGTCCTACACCACTTTCGGTAATTTTACGAGGAGAAAGATTCGAAATTTCTTTGTTATTCACCTTAATCGATCCCGCTCTCGCTTTGCTTAATCCTGTAATGGCTTCTACTAATTCCGATTGTCCATTACCATCTACTCCCGCTATTCCGACAATTTCTCCAGCACGGACTTCTAGGTCCAATCCCTTTACCAAATCTACTTTACGTGCATCTCTTACATATAAATCTTTAATTTGCAGAACCGTGTCTGTAGGCTGTGCTACTATTTTTTCTGTTTTAAAGCTTACTTCACGTCCAACCATTAAGGAAGCAAGATCCGTTGTATTGGTTTCTGAAACATTAACCGTTCCAATCCCTTTTCCTTTACGGATAACAGTACATCGATCACACACTTCCATAATTTCCTTTAACTTATGAGTAATTAAAATAATCGATTTTCCTTCCTTAATTAAGGAACGCATAATTTCAATCAATTCTTTAATCTCCTGCGGTGTTAAAACAGCAGTAGGTTCATCAAAAATTAATACCTCGGCACCTCGATAAAGTGTCTTTAAAATTTCTACACGTTGCTGCATACCTACCGATATTTCACTTATCTTTGCATCAGGATTGACCTGTAATCCATATCGATCAGATAATGCTTGTATTTCATTTCTAGCCTTAGCAAGGTCAATTTTCCCAAGCTTATTCGTGGGTTCACTTCCCAACACAATGTTTTGTGTAACCGTAAAAGGTTCTACTAACATAAAATGTTGGTGTACCATTCCGATTCCTAAATCGTTGGCAATATTTGGATTCGTGATATGTACTTCTTTACCGTTGACACGAATTTCCCCTTTTTCAGGCTGGTATAAACCAAACAACACATTCATTAATGTTGATTTACCTGCTCCATTTTCACCTAATAAAGCATGTATTTCCCCTTTTTGTAACTGGATGGTAATATTATCGTTCGCTACAATACCAGGGAATTCTTTTCGGATATTTAGCATCTCTATTGCGTATTCCACTCATTTCACCCCTATAAAAACATACTATTTATATCATTTGTTGCTTGAAAATGTGCAATAAAAAAGTCTTTTTTTATAGAAAAGGCTTTTTTATTGCATGTTTTCTTAATTAACAAAAGAGTAGAGAAGGCTAAGCTAAAGCCTTCTCTGTAAAACTTTATAATGAATCTTCGTACGCTTCTAACTCTTCTGTTGTTTTAGGTGCTTCTACTTCACCATTCAGAAGCTTCTCTTGCCATTCCTCGACAGTAGTAATAATATCTTCTGTCATTGCTTCTTCATTTGTTGTAGCAAATGTTATACCATCTTCTTCAATACCATATTCCAGTAATTCTCCACCAGGAAATTCACCATTCATTCCACGATTAGCAACATCCTGAACTGCTACATCTACACGTTTTACCATTGAAGTTAATGTTACATTATGATCATTGATTTGTCCTTCTTCGTGCTGATCACGGTCCACACCAATCACCCAGATTTCTCTTTCAGGATCATTTTGTTTTATATCCTTCGCTTGGTTGAATACCCCGTTACCAGTAGCACCTGAAGCATGATAAATAACATCAATACCACTATCATACATGTTTGTCGCTATTAATTTACCTTTTGCAGCATCTGCGAATGATTCTGCATACTGAACGTCAACTTCAATATCAGGATTTACTGATTTAGCACCAGCAATAAAACCAGACTCGAATTTTTTAATTAAAGGTGAATCAACCCCTCCAACAAATCCAAGTTTATCTGTTGACGTTTTTAGTGCTGCTGCCACACCAACTAAAAAGCTTCCTTGATGCTCTTTAAATGTAATACTAACAGCATTAGAAGCATCTACTGTATCATCAACTATAGCAAAGTTAGTATCTGGATATTGATCTGCAGCTGTTTGAATATCTTCTTTCAATTCGAAACCAATACCATATACTAAATTATATTCGTCACGAACAAAACGAGTAATGTTCGGCATATAATCTGCTTTTTCATTTGATTGTGCATAATCATATCCTTCATCTTCAACTAATCCATTTTCCTCGCCCCATGCTGTAATACCTTCCCAGGCCGATTGGTTGAAAGATTTGTCATCTACCCCACCAATATCTGTAACCATTGCAATTTTGTAATCACCAGACGCAGCTTCCTCTTCAGTAGCTTCTTTTGTATTTTCTTCTGCACCTTCTGTTTCTGTACCTGAATTGTCGTCAGTGCCCTCTTCTTCTGTTTCTGTACCACAAGCAGTTAAAAACAGACCTAATGTTAACACTAAAATAAACAATAAAAATATACGATTTTTCATCGTGTCCCCTCCTGTTTTTTTATTATGTAAGGAATATCACATTATTGAAAAGTGTTCTCCTTGCATGATTCTTTCAGGACATCTTTTCATGATGAATTTTTCTGAAAGCTGAATTAATAGTACCACTATTAAAGTAAATTATAAATACAATTTGTAAAAAACATATCACAAAAAAAATATTTTTGTAACAAAAATGAAACAATCCTTTTGTTTAATAAAACAAATCTTTTATAATCTCCTCCTTATTTCCAATTTGATTAAATTTGAAGGTTGTAATACTCGAAATGAAAACCCTTTCTTTAGTTATTTTTATTATATAGGTAAGACGTCCAACAAGTCAATGTTAATTTAGTTATTTAAAGAAAACAGGAAACTCCCCAGTCCTTTTAGTAAGTCAAAGATTAGTTGTTGAATCCTATAAAAGCCGCAATCAATGAGTAACGGTGATTGAAAGTGGTTATTTTGAAATGAATTTTATGCGTAATAACCGCTATGGAAAACGCCACGGCATAGAAAACACTACGAAAGCTTGCTTGGGTATATGTTGCACTTGTGCCCGTGTAAAAGGGAAGTGGGCCGACGGATCGATTTCCTTGCACACGATAACTCTCATAATAAATAACATAACTAGTCAATTATATCTTCATTTATTTCATATTCAAAACGGAATTGGATACCAAAATACTATATTACAAACGGTTATATGCTTCCCTTGCTTACAAAGAAAAACCGACTGCTTTGTTTATAGAGGCAATCGGTTGTAACTTTAAGTAAACTAAACCGTCTTCATTTCTCGTTTATATTGATACATTTTCTTATCCACCGTCGAATAAAGTTCATCGATGCTCATCCATTCATCATTTTTGATCATTTATTTCATTAAAGTAATTTAAATCGATCTGCAAAATCCCAAATCGCTTGTTTTCTTCCATCAAATGCTGCAAGTATGTCTCGTAAATGCATAACTAGTTCCAAAGAATCTATTAAACGTAAAAATAGGTATTTTTGATTATTTTATTCTTTCGTTCCATAAAAAAAATGATACTATTTAACCATTTAATGTCTATTAATGTCGAAAGCATGGATTAATATGGAACTACATGCTATTTTATAAATTGTATGCATTTTTTCCCATGACAACGTAACTTTCATTCTAGATTTATTAATTTTTTTCGTATTCATCCATAAAGATAAGAGTTATAGGGAGATATTTGCAGATATATTAATCGAGGGGGAACAGGAAATGGAAGAAGCATTACAACAGGAAGAAGTGAAACAAAAGAAAAGCAAATGGATACCAATAGCGGCAGGAATTATAATTATACTAATTGCAGGGGTTATAACTGTTCAAGCTTTTCTAAATACTTCAGCTAAAGAAGATTATTTCTTAGCAGAAAAAAGTACAATAGAACAACTACAAGAAACATTCGAATCGAGATTTCAAGAGGAACTTGCTTGGAAAGAACATAGCGATGAAAATGCCATAGAATCAATCTATGAAATTACCGGACAGATGAATGATCCGAATATGGCCGGAATGGGCTTTGACCAAATGATTAATAATGCTAGTATTACAGTTGAAACGGCATTAGATAAAGAGAACAAAATATCTTCTGCAAACATATCTGCTGGAATGTTAGGTACTGAAATAAGTGGGCTAGAAGCTTATATTGAGAATAATGACTTATATGTTGGTTTACCCTTCCTGGATAATATCATTCAATTAAATGGTGATGAGATTGGGAGAATTTTACAAGAAATCGATCCTGTTACCTTTTCAGGTGAAGAAAGCTTTGATTTTAGTACTCTTTTCAATGAAAACCCAATTCCAGAAGAAGATATAGAATACCTCAACGAGGAATATGTAGAATATCTTTATGAGGAGCTTCCAGAAGATGCATTTGAAACAGCAACAGATAAAGTAACTATCGGGGAAAGCAGTGTAAATGCCGATAAAATTTCTTTTAACTTATCTGAAGAAGAAACTAAATCTCTTCTGAAGAACCTATTTGATAAAATGGCTAAGGATGATAGACTAGCAGAAATTATCATTGGGCAAGCATCTTATATGAGTTATGCTAACGTTCAACCAATCGAGGATGAGATTGCAGGATTTGAAGAAGACTTCGCAAAAGCAATGGAAGAAGCATCTACAAATATCGATGACATAACTCTTCCGAATGGCTTTAACTCTATTATTTGGGTAGACGACGATATTATCGTGCAAAGAGAGCTTGACTTTGCAATTGAATCTGATGGTGAAACAGCCGAGTTCACTATGAATAGCACTAATGAAATGACAGAAGGAAGTCAGCTCATTGATACTGTATTTACTGTAAGTGATGGTTCAATGGAAGAAACGCTTAATATTAATGCTAACTTATCTGCAGATGAGGAAGATACAAATGATACACTTTCCTTTTCTACCTCAGACATGGCTTTCAAGATTGAATCAATTCAAACTGATCAAGGTGAAGGAAGTAAAAACTTTGAACGCAGTCTTTCTTTTGAAGAGCAAGATATGGAAATGTTCACCATCCACTGGCAAGGTGAAGCTCAATATGAAGAAGACCAAATGACCGTAGACCATACTTTCTATGCTGAAGATGGATATACACTAAGCCAGGATACTCTATCTGTTTATGTTACTGAAGAAGGTTCAACCATTAATCAGGTAGAAGTCCCTGAAGCTGATCAAGTACAGAACTTAAGCGATATGAGTGGCGATGAAATTATGGAGTACTTTGAAACAGATGTAATGCCTCAATTTGAGCTTTGGATGAGTAGTATGATGGGGCCTAGCGGTTTCTAATCGATTTTGCAAATAAAGTAGGTGTCACATATGCATTCACTTAAACATATAGTATTGTTTACAAAAAGTAATTTAATCCAACTTAGGAGGAAGTGGTTATCACTTCCTCTTCTTTTGTTGTCTCCTATTCTATTAATTGGATTACTTATTCTCACTGTTATTTCCATGCTAGATGTTACGAACCAAAAAACAATAGAGGTTGGGCTTGTTGATCTTGATCAATCAGAAGAAACTGAAATTATCGTTAAATTATTAGAAGAATCTTCTCAACTTGGCAATTACTTTACTATGGAGAAGGTTGAAGAAGAACAAGCTATTAAAGCTATCGAAAACAATCAGATCAGCTCTTACATTATCTTTCCAGATGATTTTTTTCAAAATCTAATGGACGGTGAACGATCACAACTTTCGATTATCGGGAACCCAAAACAACCAATTGAAAGTCAGCTTATTAATGAGTTAATCGAAACAGTAACCCGACATATTCGAGGTTCTCAGGCGAATATTTTAACAATTAATCATTATGCGAAGCAATTAAATATGGATAGTGAGGAAAGAAATAAGCTATTATTTGAACAATTCACCGACTATTTCTTTTATGTACTAGGAGGCGATCAAGTAATTCAAGAGGATCAAGTTACAAATAACGCTACGTCATCAACCATTCTTTATTTTAGCATTGCAGGTTGGTTCACTTTAGTAACAATCTGGATATTTATTATTTATACGATGTTACATAAGGACAACAACTTGAGAATGAGACAGCGGATGAGACTATATGGAGTTACCGACCTTCAGCAAGCTATTGCAACGGGGATTGTAACACTTTTAATAACAGCTATTTTGGCAGTCCTCTCCTTTAGTCTTATCCCCTATTTTTTTAATGAAGTAATCATTACTGGGGAAAACTATATAAGATTAAGTCAATTATTATTGTTTCATGGAATCATCTTTTTACAATGTATTATTCTAATAGATTGGTTGATTTCCTCTAAAAAATTAACAGTTTTGATCCAGACATTATTCACCGGAATTATCATCCTATTTAGTGGTGCCATTATTCCCAAAATATATTACCCTATATACTTGGAGGAGTTTTTCTTGATGAGTTTTTCTCATCAATCGTTTTACTGGATGGAACAAATTATCCTAAATGGTCGTTTCTACGCCGAATTACAACCATTAATCTTTACGACAATTATTGGTGGCGTACTGTTAGTTATAGTTTCATTTGGAAAGGAGCGTGTTTTTAAGTGAAAGAGATTATTTACACACGTTTCCTGTTACTAAAAAAACAATGGATCAGCCTTAGTTGTTGGATTGTACTCCCGATACTTATCGCCATAGGATTTCTCTCCACTGCAGAAACGGTGCAAGATGATTTCAATGTTCCAGTTGGCATTGTTCTAGAGGAGGAATCAGAGTCAGCCCTTGCGTTATGGCAAGAAATTAACGAATCCTCCCTAGTGGATGCTTCGAAATTTTCAGAGAGAGAAGCAGTTCGAAAACTAGAGCAACATGAACTAGATAGTGTATTTATTATACGACAAG
Organism: Gracilibacillus kekensis; assembly: GCF_900143085.1. GTDB lineage: Bacteria > Bacillota > Bacilli > Bacillales > Amphibacillaceae > Gracilibacillus > Gracilibacillus kekensis. The sequence continues at coordinate 142,707 of NZ_FRCZ01000005.1, forward strand.
GATATGAGGAGACTCTGCAGAGTGGAAACAGGAGAAACCTTTTAGGAAGTTATTATTCAGACCGTTCTTTTGCCTATACTCCTGTAAAAGAAATGATCGTATCGATTATTCAACAAACCACGGGACGAATTAAGGCAGCCAACACCGTGATCAACTTAGAAATGAAGTTAAGTAGTGAGCAAGATTGGTCGATCGAGGAAATTATTGCGAAATCAAAAGAAATTCAGAACAACGAAGATTTACTAAATAATCAATTCCGTTTTCATGGTGAATCAGACCTCTCAAATAATTCAGGTCTCCAATGGAATCCTTGGATAGTTTGGGCATTCGCAACGATGTTGATCACGATCTTTATTTTTGATTGGGTTATAAAAGAGAGAAAAGCAATTGTTGCAGTTCGCTTTCCTTTTATGAAAATATCATTTCCAGCATATATGCTTATAAATGTATCGATATATATCATAATATTGCTCAGTATTGATTTGAGCACAGTGGTTATTTTTTACTCTATTTATCAAGAAACAATCAATCTCTTTTCACTCGTATCCTATCGAATTATGGTATGCTTGTTTGCCTTTTTATTTGTAAATATAATAAGGAATGCCTATTTCAGTTATATCGCTGCTATTTTATGGGTACTTGTGTTAATTGTGATCAGTGGTGCCGTGTTACCAATTGGAGGGTTTGATAAACTCGGAAGTTGGATTAATCACTTCAACCCGTTATACCGCTTTTTAATTGGGGAATGGACGGTTGGCTGGCTTGCTTTTTGTCTTGGTGGGATAGCAATTTGGTATGTACGAGAGGGGAAAAAATATGCTTAAGGTAGAAGAATTAACGAAACGTTTTCATAAAAAAACAATACTTTCTGATTTATCTTTCAACATTGATCATGGTGAAATTGTAGGGTTAGTTGGGGAAAACGGAGCTGGTAAATCTACGTTGCTTCAAATCTTAGCAACAACGATGAAACCAACTTCAGGAGACATCCTTTTAGATGACTTGAATTACCAGAGAGATAAGGCAAAGATTCGCAAAGAAATCGGCTTTGTTCCACAGGATATAGCTGTTTGGGAGCAACTTACAGTGGAAGAGAATATGGTTTTCTTTGAAAAGTTATCTTGGAAAAAGAAATCTAATGTTCAACTAAAGGAAATTTGTCAGGACATGAAGTTAGACCGATGGAAAGACCCTGTGAAGAAGCTATCAGGTGGTATGAAACGGAAGCTCAATTTGGCAATTAGTCTGATTCATGATCCATCGTTGTTGCTACTGGATGAACCGACAGTTGGGATAGATTTAAAATCCCGAAAAGAAATCGGCGCTTATTTGCGAAAGCAAGCAACTGATTACAATAAAACGATTATTTATACATCGCATGATATGGATGAAATTAAAGAACTATGTGATCGAGTAATTACGATTGGTGAGGACTCTTTCTATAAAAACTTATTGCAAGAGGCTGATAAAGAGGTTATTTCCTTTTGAATTCAGCCTCCTTCTTGCCTTTGAGAACTAAATTTACAAACTAGTACAAGACCTGTTGGCAAAAAACGCAACGAAAATAATATTCCTGCGGTTGATTGCGTAAGCACCGATTAGCACCAAATCCGATTAGATCATTTTTATATCTAAGTCAGCTAAAAGAGAGCTAGTTCTTCATCAAAAGCAAGTCTAATGGTAATTGCTAAGAGAAAGAACCTCAATCAACCGCTACAAAACTATTCTTTTTTTGAATTACACCACACAGGAATAAAGGTAAGTAACGTTTTAGTAAAGGAAATTAATTCTTCCAATTCAACCTTTTCATCCACCGAATGTGCCTCACTTAATTTTCCCGGCCCATAAATTGCTGTCGGAATCTCGGCATCATCGAACCAGCCTGCGTCCGTCACGGTCTTTGACATACCAATAGAAGTAGTATCCTTTTCAACAGCATAATGGGATTTTTCCAAGAGCTTGATCGCTGGATGTTCCGGGTCTACTTCAGCAGAAGGAAATATTTCTCCTCGGTCCTCTATCATGGATTTACCACCCCATTCAAAAACAAGAGGATTATTCTGAAACCAAGGATCCTCTTGAACAGATTGCTGTAAGTATTGCTCTACTTCCTCTGCTACCGACCGGTAATTTTCATTAGGGTAAAAATGTAAAGTGATCCAAAGGCGGCATTCATCAGCAACAAATGCAGGATGTCGTCCTCCTTCGATTACAGCAGGATTTATAGTGGTCGTTCCTTTTTTAAAACCTGGATATTGTTTAGAGTCAGCCCATTCCTTTTCTAATCGTCGTAAGTTTTCAATAATTTTTGTCATTTTTTCTATCGCACTTGCTCCGTGACCTGTTTCATTTAATTCAGCGCGCATTGCATCATGGTAAACTTCTTTACTTTTTACAGTGATCCATCCCGTGATGACGCCTCCTTGTCCATGAATCTCACGATCGCTTCCATCGATAACTAATGCAAAATCTGCCTTATATCCTTTTTCGATGCAAGAAAGAGTACCTGCTTCCCCTACTTCTTCACCAATTACGGTCTGCAGCTGCAGATCGCCTTTTAATTCGATTCCCTCTTCATCTAACAATTTCATAGCGAATAAAGCACAGGCGACTGCTCCCTTCATATCCGAAACATCACGCCCGTAAAGATAACCTGACTGCTCTGTAAGGGAAAAAGGAGGTACAGTCCAACTCGAATCGTCTCCCACCTCTGCCACGTCAATATGTCCGTTAATGATCAGACTGTTGTATACATCAGGTTGTTTTCCTTTCTTAATCCCGACAAGATTAGGATCATTAGGGAAGACATTCCAACGATCTGTGCGAAAGTCTATTTTTTCTAAATAATCCGCAATGTACCCTTGAATTTCAGATGTATTTCTAGCGGGTGGACTTACGGTTGGATAACTAATAAGCTTTGATAAAATATGTTTTAATTCTTCTTTTCTTTCATCTACAAGATTTGCGAGTGTTGATTCTCTCATCATGCATTCACCGGCCAATTCTCTTTGTTGTCAACCATATCCCAAAACATGTATTCAAACTGACTAGTTTTCACTACGATTTCTTCGATTTGAGCTAAGTCGCGTTCAGGTTTTCCTTCCGCAACTTGATTCATCAGTTGTTTGGTCTCTTCGGCTAAATCGGTAAATTCATTCGAGCTATACATTTCGATCCAGCTTCTATAAAAATTATCATCAAGGGCACCTGGCCATTTCGCTAATGACTTTCCGATGTAATTATAGCTCCATTCACATGCAAGCACAGATGCAACAACATTGTCCACTCCACCGCGCTGAGATAAATTCAACATATAACTGGTATAAGCTGTTGTTATCGCAGATGGTTCTGTCGCTTCGAGTTCTTTTTTAGAAATTCCAAATTCCGCTGCATACTTCCGATGTAAATCCATTTCCACATCTAAAACACCATGTAAAAGCTTGGCAAAAGTCGTCATGTTTGCAAGGTCCTCCGCCTTCGCACTACCGATTGCAAAAAGTCTCGCATAATCAATGAGATACACATAATCTTGCTTTAACCAGTGTTTGAATTTTCCCTTTTCTAATGTACCGTCACCTAACCTTTTAACAAAAGGATGATCCAAATAAGAACGCCAAATCGGTTCCACCCTTTGCCATAGACGATCTGTAAATAATTGACTCATTTTTACACTCTCCTTTTTATTTAATAGTTGATAGTAAATCAGACAAAGTTGCTAGTATATTCAAACACACAATAAAAACCCATCGCCATTGTAAGGAGATGGGTTAGTAATATACAGAATAGTGAAACAATCTATACATCTACCAATTCCACTTCCCTACGCTAGTCTTAACTAGATCAGGTTCAAAGGGTCGAATTACTCTCTCAGCATCACCATGCTCCCCTAGTCGAATCTACTTGATATTAAATTTTCATTAATAGTATACTAGAAAATTTTGGAACAAGCAAAGAATGATTCAATTGTTTCTTTATAAAGATCTGAATAATAACTTAATTTTTGTCAAGAATGGTTCGTATAACCATCCTTATGTTTCACTCACTACACTCTAGGGAAGGTCCTATGCAGAGGTGATAATATGGCAAAGAAGAAAGCAATAGAAAAAATCAAACAAATTTTGGAGACTTCGAAGGTCGGAGTGCTTTCAACAGCTTACAACAACCATCCTAATAGTCGCTATATGATATTCTATAATGATGGAGAAATACTTTACACAAAAACAAGTAAGGATTCTTTCAAAGTCGATGAAATAAGAAGTAATCCACATGTGCATATTTTGCTTGGTTATAACGAAACTAAAAATCGCAGTTTCGTGGAATTCTCCGGCAAAGCAGAAATTGTAGAGGATCAAGCAACCATTGATTGGTTATGGAATAAGCAAGATAAAAGTTTTTTCAAGTCTAAAGATGATGCGAATTTAATCGTTTTGAAAATGATACCAGAGGAAATTAAACTATTGAACGATGATGATGTAGATACACCTGAGACAATAGACTTCACAAAATAGAACCTAAAGAAATCCCCTTCCTTTGTTGGGGATTTCTTATATGGTCATTGGATATCTTGAAGATAATGATGAATGCAACATTTGAACCTTCACCATTTTTCATTCACACTTTAACTAGCAGTTTTCCTATATTATTTCCTTTAAATAGATCAAGGAATGCTTCTGGAATGTTATCGAATCCTTCTTTAATGGTTTCTTCATACTTAAGTTTATCTTCCTGAAGCCATTGTGCAAGTGCTTGAGAACCTTCAGCGAATCGATCCGCAAAATCTCCTAACGTAAATCCTTGCATTAAGACACTCTTCTTAATCAGTGTTGTCTGAATACGTGGTCCAATATCTTCTCCTTCAAGATTATAACTTGATATCGCTCCACAAATAGAGATTCGTGCATATTTATTTAGATTCGCGTGAACCGCATCAGAGATTTCTCCACCAACATTATCAAAATAGACATCGACCCCATTTGGACATGCTTTTGCGATATCTTCCTGCAAATTAGAGGTAGTCTTATAGTTAATCGCCTCATCAAAATGCAATTCTTCTTTTAAATATTGATTTTTTTCATCAGTGCCAGCTATTCCGATAACACGTGCACCTTTTATTTTAGCAATTTGTCCAACAACCGAACCTACAGCACCCGCTGCTCCAGAAATAACAACTGTTTCCCCTTCTTTTGGTTTACCAATGTCAAGCAACCCAAAATATGCAGTTAAACCTGGCATTCCTAAAATACCTAAATGAGTAGAAATCGGTGCAATATCTTTGTCTATTTTCCTGACTTCATCTTCTTTTGCCTTATAATAGCTTTGCCAGCCATAGCTGCCTATCACGATATCACCTTGTGCAAATCGTTGTGACTTAGATTCGACTACTTCACCGATTGCCCCTCCACCAAGTACATCATCTAATTGATACGGTGGCACATAGGAAGGCGCATCAACCATTCTTCCACGCATATATGGGTCTACTGATACATAAATTGTACGAATTAGTATTTCGCCATCTCCCGGCTTTTTGATTTCTGTTTCTACAATTTTAAATGTATCTTTATCAGGTGTTCCTTCTGGTCGTTTTGCTAATAGAATTTGTTTGTTATTGCTCATGTATACCACTCCAATTATTTTTAAAAATTTCTTCTTCCTAAAAATAACAGAAACATACTTCAGACTAAAGTTACTTGCTTACAAGTTCTTACAATGCATAAGTTTGTTTTACTCCCCACCGGATATGTTGGATTTTCCGCTACCACACTGAAAGTTTTTAAAAAAACAGACCAAATCTTATTTAGATCTGGTCTGTTTATTAAGCATAATAGTTCCCTGCTGATTACTATACCGTTTCAAGCGCTATATCTCCCCATATACACATTTCATCTAAATTATGTTCTTTGTTTTGGAATCCTCTACACGGTCAGTTTCCAATTTACGGATTCCAAATCCACCGGTAATCGGGGCAAGAAAACCGTATAACGCTGAAAATACAAATCCACCAAGATTGAAAATGGCCCATGGTAAAAATTCGAAGTTGCTAACACCTAGCGTAGTTGCCATAAAAACCCCCGAGACAGTCCAAGGCATTAATACCTCAGTAATTGTAATGGAATCCTCCATGTTTCGTGATAGATTTACAGGGTGCAAATTCTTCTTCCTGTATACCTTTCCATAAATATCTTGTACTAGGAAGTACGAGACAAGCGCATTAGACGTACAATTAATAACTGCAAATCCAGTAACAAGTGCTGAGAAAGTGATACTTCCGATTGATTTCAGATGCGTCAAAATACTTTCTAAAATTATATTTAGTGCTTGAGAAATTTCTAATGCTGAGGCAAAGAAAAAAGCTACAAAAACAAAGAATGTTGCATTGTACATAGAATAAAGGCCACCACGATTTAATAGCGATTGTAAATCTTCACTGATTACATTTGCTTCCGCCCCTAGCATATCTACATTAAACCCAGAAACAGCAGAAGCAAATATATTTGCAAAAGAAGCGCCCTGCAATACCAACCCAAGAATCATGGCAATAACAGATGAACTAAACAGTACGATTAATGGTGGTTTTTTCATTAATGAACCAACTATGACAACAACTGCCGGTAATAAAAGTAATATGTTCAGATTAAATAGTTGATCAAGTCCCGAGGTCATTTGCTGAATATTTGTCAATTGTGTTGAATCTGTCTCAATACCTAAACCTACTACTGTAAAAACTATGATTGCGAGTATGGAAGATGGAATAGCTGAATAGAGCATATGCTTAATGTGTTCATACAAATTCGATCCAGCTGCTATTGAACTCATATTAGTCGTATCTGATAAAGGCGATAATTTATCACCGAAATAGGCACCAGATACAACCGCACCAGCTGTAATTGCCAACGACAAATCCATGGTTTGAGAAATACTCATAATGGCTACACCTATCGTTCCGGCTGATCCCCATGATGTTCCCACACAGGTTGATACGATTGCAGTTACTAAGAAAGCAATTACGTACAGATAATTCGGGTTAATGATCTCAAGCCCATAATAAACGAAGAGAGGAATGGTACCTGAAATCATCCATGTTCCAATTAATAAACCAATACAAAATAATATTAAAATTGCTGGTAATGCTTTTTTAATTTTGGAACCCATTGTTTCAATAATACTTTCCCATTTGTGACCATACCACACTGAAAAAATGGTAAATACGATACCAGCAAATAAAAGCATCAGTTCAGCTGGATACTTTAATATACCAATACCCACTACTAATATCGCTAATGCCATAGCTATTGGTATTAGAGCACTGGCAACAGAAGGACTTTTAATATTTTCTTTTCCCATAAAACAACTCTCCCTTTAAATTTTTTATTTTAACTGTTGAAACGCTTTTTCTAAATCGTTAATTTGCAATTCTGCTCCTTCTAGTCCAATCGACAAACGAATAAGTCCTGGAGAAATCCCACTTTCTATTAGTTGCTGTTCGTTATCGCCTTTCACTGGAGAGTTTACTAAACTTTCATACCCACCCCAGCTAACACCGATTTTAAAAAGGGTTAATGCATCAATAAATCGCGAAACACTTTCAAAATTAGCACCCTTTAATTCAAAGCTTAGTAATCCTGAATACCCTTTCATCTGATTCTTCAAAAAAGGATTTTCCTTTTCTTCTAAACTCGGATGATAAATACGAGCAATTTCCCGTTTTGTGCTTAAATAATCAATAACCTTTAAAGCATTCTCCTGATGTTGTTTTAGTCGTATTGGCAGGGTGCGTAATCCTCGATTAATTAAATAAGAATCATGTGCTCCCAACACAGCACCATTAAGCTGATATCCGTATTGAAAAATTTCGTCAACTAAATCGTAATTTCCTACAACAGCACCTCCGACCACATCGCTGTGACCACCTATATACTTCGTTAAAGAGTGGATGGATAAATCGAATCCTAGCGTTAAAGGTTTCTGAAAAATCGGGGTAGACCAAGTATTATCTATCGCTGTAATAATGCCTTTAGCTTTGGCCAATTGTGTAATTTCCTGAAGATTCACGACTTTCATTAACATGGTTCCTGGACTTTCTACATAAATCATTTTAGTATTGTCCTGAATCATCTCATGAAAATTTGTTAAATGATGATCTACAAAACTGTACGATATGTTGAACTTTGATAGATAATCTATTAACTGTGTAGTAGGTCCATAAATATTATTGATTAATACCACATGATCTCCGCTATTTAGTAGCGTAAAAAACACGGCACTGATCGCCCCCATTCCTGAGCTAAAGCATTTGCATTCTTCCCCCTTTTCAAGAGCCGCTAATTTCTTCTCCAGAATGTTAACCGTTGGATTAACGCCTCTGGAATAAACATAATTTTTTCTTTCCAACTTTTGTGCTTCTGTAAATTCCTTGAAATTTCTAAAAGTAAAAAGACTTGTTTGATAAATCGGAGGAGAAACTGCACCCTGATAGGAGTGTGGATCCTCTCCAAACTGTGTACAAATCTCTTCATCAGTGTACGTCATAAGTTAATCATCCTTCCTTCCATTGAAATGCTTTAACTTTATTTAATTTTTTTCATTTTACCATACTTTCAACCTGTATGAAAGGTTGGAATTTTCTGATATTTTAATCATTGGATAAATAAGCATTGATAGTATACACTTAAAACAAGATTTTTTAGAGGTGAATGGTATGAAACTATTAAAAAAGAAACGACTTTCAGAATTAGTTGCGGATGAAATAAAGAATTATATAAAAAAGCAAAATTTGAAAGAAGGAGATAAGCTTCCTCCCATTTCTTCACTAATTGAGACTTTAGGCATCGGAAGGTCTTCTTTGAGAGAGGCACTGCAGCTTTTAGAAACACAGGGTTATCTGGAAATTTTAAATGGTAAAGGGACCTACGTAAAAAATATTAAACCTTTTCATATTCAGACTGCGTTCGAAATTGAGAATGAACGAAACTTTTTATTAGAAGCTTTAGAAGTAAGAATTGCTTTGGAAGGAAAAGCTGTAGATTTGGCATCAAAAAAAGCTACGCAATCTGATATTGAAAAGATGGAATACCATTTAAAAGAATATATCAGGTGTATTAACAACAATGAGCGAGAGAAAGCGAATCTTTCTGACTCATTATTCCACCAAACTATTTACGAAGCAGCCAAAAATAAGATGTTAAAGAGTATTATTGATTCCGTTTGGGATACCTTTCATCAATTTTGGAATGAGCCATTTGGCATTGAAGATATATTTGATAAGAGCTATCCATATCATGAAGACATGCTAGAAGCAATAAAGGAACAAAACCCTACTAAAGCCTCTGAGGCTTTTTTGAAAATTATGGATTCGGTTAGAACTTCGATTAAGAATATTTAAAAATTATTGTCAAGAAAACTTGAGGAATAGATTAGAGATCAAGTTAAGTTGAAGTTATGAAAATTCCAACCATCGTACAAAACTTTAACACGGATGTAAAAAAGGAAGCTTAAACAAAATTATATATATGAAGGATTATGTGATTCTTATATTTCTCGCAATCTATGTTTATGTTCTACCTTCTAATTTTAGGTCTGATAATAAATCCTTGGAAAATCACATGAACCTTATCTGAGGGGACGTACTAAAAAAACGCACCACTAAAAATTATATGTGGTGCGCTCATCATTCTCTTTTATGATTCAAAAATCCCTATTATAATTTCACAATCATTCTCCCGCTCACTTGCCCTTTTAGCAATTTAGGAAGAACATTAGGAAGCTGTTCCAGGCTTACTTCTTCTGCTATAAACTCTTCCATATTAGCTGGTTTAATATCAGACGCTAGACGCTGCCATGTCTTCACGCGCGTTTCCATCGGACAATTAACAGAATCAATCCCTAGCAGATTAATATTTCTCAAGATAAATGGAATAACACTAGTTGGTAGTTCTGTTCCAGCAGTTAATCCACTAATTGCAGCAGATCCACCATATTGAATTTGAGTTAAAAGAGATGCAAGAGGTTCGCCACCTACAGGGTCAACAGCCCCAGCCCATTTAGGTTTTCTTATAACTTTTATTTCTCCATCGTATACCTCGTCACGAGAAATAATTGTATCTGCTCCAAGTCTTCGCAAATAGTCATGTTCAGATTCTTTACCCGTACTTGCTTCCACTTGATACCCGCGAGAAGCTAGTATTGATACCGCAAAGCTTCCGACACCACCAGTTGCCCCTGTCACAAGTACCTTGCCATTTTCAGGCGTCAGATTGTTTTCTTCCAGACGTTGAACAGATAATGCTGCCGTAAAGCCAGCCGTTCCGATTATCATCGCTTCTTTTAGCGAAAGTCCTTCCGGGAGTGGAACAATCCACTTACCAGGCATACGCGCATATTCACTATACCCGCCGAAATGGGAAACACCGATCTCATAGCTAGTCGCAATGACCTCGTCCCCTTCCTTAAACTGTGGATCATCAGATGAAACAACTACACCTGCTAAATCAATGCCAGGTACGGCAGGATATTCTCTTATAATTTTGCCATCAGGATGTGCAGCAAGGCTATCTTTATAATTTACTCCGGAGTAATGAACCCTGATCAGGACTTCACCCTCTTGTAAATCCCCAAAATTGAGTTCATTAATTTCAACAGAAAATTCTTCATTTTGTTTATTTACTACTAACGCTTTGAATGTATCTGACATTTTTATTCATCCTTTCTAGAATGGAGCGATCAATTTACTTCTTAATTTATTTTATTTTTATCAAAAAATGGTATTTAATTTCTTTCATACACATCCTAGTTCATTTAAATAGCTACTATCAAGAGATCTGCTTGTATATTAAAAGTCACCAAATAGTTTTCAGCAGACACAAGACTATTTGGTAACGAATTACTTCACTTTAACGGCAATTCTCACATTAGCATATTACTAACGATATCATTTACGTCAGTTGCTGTTCAGCGAAGGATCGATACAACGCATGGTTCTCCAAGAGATCCTGATGCGTGCCTTTTCCCGTAATTTCACCTTTCTCGATAAAGATTATTTTATCAGCATCGACAATCGTTGCCAGGCGATGAGCAATGACGAAAGTAGTTCTTCCTTCCATTAATCGATGCAGTGCTTTTTGTACGACTTGTTCGGATTGGCTATCTAAACTGGCCGTTGCCTCATCCAATAATAATAGCTTTGGATTACGTAGAAAGGCACGAGCAATATTGATACGTTGTCGTTGTCCGCCTGATAGCTTTGTACCTCTTTCTCCTACCTCTGTATCTAATCCTTTAGGAAGTTGTTGGATAAATTGCTCGGCATACGCCATTCTGGCAACGATCCATAGCTGCTCATCTGATACTTGATTAGCATTTTCCAACCCATACGTTAAATTCTCACGAATCGTCCCAGACATCATCGAACTCTCTTGCGATACATAACCTAGCTGTGAACGCCAGGACTGTAGTGATAATGCACCTATCGACTCTTCCCCAATCAAAACTTGGCCATTTGTCGGATTGTAATAACGTTCCAGTAGGCCAAAGACTGTAGTTTTCCCTCCCCCACTCGGTCCAGCAAAAGCAATCATTTCTCCTGAAGCTATGGAAAAAGACATGTTTTTGATGATAGGATCGCCTTCTTCATAGGAGAAATCTACCTTATCAAAAGTGATAGGCAAACCTTCAATCGAACGCTCAACTCCTTGCTGCTTTTCTTCTACCTCTTCTTCAAGAATTTCCATAATCCGACCTGTAGCACCTTTTGCCTTTTGGAGCTCGGTAAAAAACATCGCAAAGCTCGTGATCGGAAAGACAATTTGAAACAAATAAAGCAGAAAGGCTACCAATGACCCTGTGGACATCGTTCCTTCCTCTACACGAATTCCTCCATAAGCAATGATAACCACAATTACCAGCATCACGATCATATACATAAAAGGACCAACTACTGAGAATATCCGCGCTTCCTTTAAACCTGTTTTAAGTAGGTTAAAGATACCGTTATTTCCTTTTTGTAACTCTACCTTCTCTGCTGTCGATGACTTCATTAATTTAATTTCACTGACGGTTTGCTGGATTTCCCCTTGAAAAGTAGCTGTCTGATCCTGCAAAGTTCTAGAGACCTTAGACATGCGTGAACCTAGTGGGATCATCACTAGCACTGTTAATGGCACTGCAATTAACATCATCAGTGTCATACGCCAATCCATAATGAATAAAATAATGACCGCACCAAAAATCGAAATGAGTCCGGATATAAATTGCGGAAAATGCTGTGATACCAGATTTTTGACGATCCCAGTATCATTGATTACACGACTGACCGATTCGCCACTTGGCTGCCGATCAAAGTAACGTACAGGTAACCGAATCAGCTTCGACCAGATGATCTCTCGTAAACCAGCAACCACTTTTTGTCCGACATAGGAAAGGGCATAAGCGGAGAAACCATCAATCAATGCATGCAAAACAAAGATCCCCACAATAAGTGCAATAAATCCAAGGCTTATAGAAGTGATAGAAAAACCATCAACCAATTCCCTTGTCAGCAATGGGATGGTTAAACCGACCAAGGTAGTTAATACACTACCTGCTAGACCGATAATTAAGATGAATTTCGGTATTTTCAATGAAAAAATAAGCGATAAAAAGGCTTTAATTGATTGATTTTCCATGAACTTTATTCTCCTTTTACTTACGATTAAAAAACTGTTCTACTATCTGATCTAACCAAACTTCTTCCTTCTTTGTTAAGGGCACATACATAAGTTTATCCAACTCTTCTAAAAAGTGACCCCTGTATATCTGGCGATTTCACTAACCGTAAAGCACAGCTACTGCTCCTATCTCTTATGTTAGCGCATCATTTCACCTCACGTAACGTAATGCGCCAGAGTTTTTATATAATTTGATTTAGAGAGTCTGTGAGATTCAGACTTTCACTAGAAGTGTAAGATTCTGTATTAAACAGCGGAAAAGTCAACTCGTCACTGAGTTGACTTTCTCTCCTAATATTATTATTCGCTTTCTCTTATAATCCCTGTATCCACGTATGTAACTTCACCAGTATGGGCATTTATTTTTTCAATATGGTTGCCCGTTTTCGGAAAGTCAACAAGGTAAGAAAGCGTATAGTATTTGGCATCATCAAGGTATTTAACAGTACGGGATAATTTCATTTCCATTTCACTAAAGAAGCGTTGTTCAGCTTCTTCCATCGTTATAGTGGGTGTGATGCTTAACTGAGAGAGACTGTGTAGTTGTTTGTCACTCAAACTAGCAACAGAACATTCACGAATAGTCCCAGTGTAAATTCCTACATGAACATGCGCCTCATATCCCTCTAATCTTATACCATGATATTCTCGGTAAAAAGTAAACATTGATGTTGGTTCAGGCTCCGGTAACTCCTCCCAATCTTCCTCCTCTATACCTTCTAACTCTTCTTGTTCTATCTCCTCTTCAACCAATTCCTCATCAATTTCAGTTAGATCCATACTTGTGTCATATGGCTCCTCTAGTACATACTTCTCTTGAACATTTCCAACTACTAATTCCAAAAACTCTACTGCTCTCTCCTGCATTTGTTCTAAAGGTAACTCAGAATCATCTTCTTTATGTTCGTATGGAAGATTGGAATAACTAAAATGACCCGTTTCATTGTTATATACGGATATTAAAGCTTCTTCTTCATCTTTATCAACTAGTATCGTTGGATCAATCCAAATTTCGGATCCTTCCTCCCCAACTTTTTTCACCAAGCCATCATGTACCTGTAACATTTCTTCCAGAGTTTCTGTCGGTTTTGTGGCAGCAATACGCTGAACAGGGAGATCTTTCGCATCCATAAATTCATACAACGACTCCACCTTGCCATCCACACCAACTCCCATTAAATCATCGTTGGTACGATTAACGAGTTTCGCATCGCCGTAATCCTCTTCAGCTTCATCAGGAAGATGAATAGAGAGTTGAAGATAGCCAGTTGTTCTTAATCGCTCTTTTGCTTCTTCCTTAGAATATTCATTGGTTGGATACTCGAGTTCAAAGTCTGTTTGACCAATGGTAGCTGATGTTAGCTCCCCATTCCTTGTAAAATGCAAAGTACACCCTGTATGGGGAATAGATAAATCAAGCTTAGGGTCGCGTTCCTCATAGGTTACCATATAATTATTATCCGTAAATTCGTTCAACATGCTAAAATGTACTTCTCTATCAATGAACGTATCAACAAAAAGCTGTGATAGTCTCATCATTTCATCAATGTTTGCAGGTTTATCGCTTATTTGTTCTTCAAGTTCCTCTTCATCTTCATAGAAAGAGTAAGATTCATAACCTTCAAACTGTCCCTCTTCATTTAGTAGAACGATGCCATATTCCTCTTTTGTCACTGCATCAATTACCTGGGAATCAAATTCGCCAATTACTATTTCAATTGAAGGACTGGCTGGTATAAAAGGTTGTAATTTATTGATTAGGTTTTCCATTCGTTCACTCCATTTCATTGTTATTTAAATGAATTTATACATATACGTGTGGCCTTGCAAAGTGGTTACACTTTTTTAAAATAATTATTAATGTTTTAGCATTAAAATATAAATAGATGGTTGCTGATTAAAATGATATTTTCGTTGGCCTATCAATGAAAAGATTGGAGTATATTAGCGTAAGTAGTTCTCTTACCGTGCAAAAATTATCAAATAACATAACAAAGCATATGGCACTCGCATTATTCAAACATTTGATTTAACACAAAAAAATGCTTGGATACATAACGTATCCAAGCATTTTTCTTTGTTTTCATTTATATTGTCTTGTTCAACTAAGCCTCGTTTGTAAAATAAAGACTTTATTTAAGTCACCATCTTGTTACAAAAATTAAATCGTTAAAATCATTATATAGGAGTTCCCATCATAATCATAATCCTTAAAACCTAATTTTTTATAAATATGAATTGCATTACTATTTTCTGGGTCTACACTCAATGATATAGATTTAAAACCATCCATTTTTGCTTGTTCAATAATACTCCTCATTAACATAAAACCTAAACCTCATCCTCTAACCTCTTTATTAACTGCAACCCCCAATTCAGGGGTTTTTGGATTGACATAACCGTAGCCTTTGTTATCGCCATCAAACAATCTATACCATACAGCGCCAACTCGTTCACCCTCCGAATTATGTGCGATCAGTGCCTTATCTCCTTGTCTTCCCCAATCTACATAGTACTTTTTAATATGGGGTAAGCTCAATAATTCTTCTTTTGGTGGTTTGTTTTGAGGGATATGAATGGATTCATATAACATATCCATTAAAAAGTTTACTTCATCCCTTTCCATACCTCTTATATGAAACATTTTTATCCCCGCCCGCAATTTTTTTCTGAATAACTTTTTGAATAAAACACCGAGTTAGTTCAATAAAAATTATCATTAAATTCATTCTTTTCCATGTTCTCGAATGAGTTTAGTATCGTCTTGATATTGTACAAGGGGTCCTTCTTTTATCAACTTCTGAAAAACAATGTCACCTTTCAAGTGCATGCTGAAAAAAATGCTTTTCCTACTCTCTTTCTATGCCAGCGACCCCGAGCCCTCCTGGACCAGCATGAGTAGAAATCATTGCACCTGCTTGTATCCAAGTGATATTTTTAAACCCATTTTCCTTTGCAATATCTGTCACATTCTCCTTGATTGTTTCATCTAAACCAATTGAATAAATGAGATATAATTGCTCTTTATCAAGGTTATATTGGTTGAAATACTCTAGAATAAGTTTCTCGGTAACGACACTCATTTTGCCGCGATATTTCTTAGTAGAAACCAGTTTTCCATCCTTTAATTCAATGCACGGCTTTATTTTTAATAGAGCCCCTCCCAGATAGGCTATATTACTGACTCTTCCACCCGCTTTCAAAAATTCTAAACTACCGGGAACAAAAGCTAGTCTTGATTTTGGAACAATGTACTCAATTTTTTCTACTAATTCTTCTGGTTCGATCGTAGTTTCTTTTTCTAGTAAGTTCACCGCGTACATCACAATTGCCGCTAGTCCTCCGGTGACGTTTAATGCATCAATTAGAAATATATCCTCCAACTCTTCCGTCGCAATCACGGCATTTTGAAAGGAAGACGATGCTTTTGATGTGTAGCCAATATGAACAATAACACACCCCGGATTTTTTGCTTGGATATCCTTAAAAAATTGTTCATATTCATGAATATTAGTCGCTGTAGTAGAAGGTATGTTTTTCGTTTGGTTATAAAATTCATAAATATCCTCCACCGGTAACGAACCATCTAAATAATCTTTGCCATCCATAATAACGTGCATCGGAACCACTTGAATGGGATGCTGTTCAGCAACACCTTGTGGTAAATCTGCTCCACTTTCAGTCGTCAAAATAATTTTTGTCATATTGCTACCTCCTTTCTAATTACTTATTTTTTCATTTCCTACTCTTACTATACATGAATATCGGTTATCTACCAGAAATATATAAAGAGACATGTATAGGGGAAAGCGAATCTGCTGTTTTAGACATCTAGGCAAAAAATAGATCTAATTAGATTAACGACTCTAATTAGATCTATTCATCTGCTCTAGTGCAAGATTATTTAGAACTGCTTGTACTTGAGCTTGATTTTGATTCCGCTATCTTTCCTAGGAAAAAGCCGTCAATATCGCTTAACTTTCCCCTCCAAAGTATATTACCTTTAGAAGGAGTGGATTTACTGTCACCACAATATACTTTTGTACTTTTTAAATGGATAAAGCTTGCTGACTCATTTGTATTTGTTTCAGCCTCTTCACTTGCTTGTACTAATTGTTCACTAATTTTTTTTGATATTTCATTACCATCCTCGAAGGCCTCACTTAATTCTTCAAAGTATTCCTGGGCTGAAATAGTTGTGCCCGAAACAAGAGCTCCATTGACATTTAATGTTATATCTAAATTAAAATCATGTTTATTGGTAGCTTGCACAAAAAAACCAAGAATCGTATCAGCACTCATTGATTTCACTCCTCTTTCTCATCCGATTTTGTGTCATCATTTTTAGAGACAGCTGTATCAGTCGGCTCTGTTTCTTCTGCTTTTTTACTGGTCTTATTGGTTGTTTTATTTCTAGGCTTTTTAGTACTAGTAGATTGCTGACCACTTTGTTTTTTGGCGGTGGTATTTTTTTCTTTCGCTGAAGCAACTTGATTTAATTTCTCTTCAAGTTCTTGTAATCTTTCATGCAATGCCTTGTTTTCTTCCTTCAATTCTAAATAACTCTCTTCGTTTACTACTTCAGTTGTTACCTCCTCATCCGATTTCTCTTGCTCATTTTCATCATCACTAGAGCCTGTTGAATCTTTTACACGTTGATAAGCATTCTGTGTCTTCTGTTTTCCTGCCTCTGTTAACTCAGATACTTTTCCTTTGGTTGCTTTTCCTAGATTCTTGCCCTTTTCTTTCCACTGGGTATCATTTATTCGAGCAATAAGCTTTTTGCTATTTTCGGGTGTTGCGAGATAGCCAATTGTAGCTCCTACTACCCCTCCAGTAATTGTTCTCTTAACTGGGGCTTTTTTGTTTTCGTTCACTGATTGTTCTTCTCTCATTTTTTCACCACTCCTATTTTAATTTTTGGTACTTGTATTGATTGCTTTTTCCAGCTGATTTAATCGTTCATGAAGCTGTTTATTTTCCTCTTCTAATGCCTTGGTGTTTTGATTTGCTTTTGAACTCAGGTAAGGATCCGTTTCCCACCAATCCATACCAATTTCCTTCGCTTTATCTACTGAGGCTACAATTAACCTTATTTTGATCGTTAACAATTCTACATCTGCTATTCCTACAGAAATATCTCCCGCTATCACCACACCTTTGTCCAAAATCTTATCTAATACATCAACAATCGTATTGGACTGAGTTGGATGTTCTACTGGCATAGCCATTCACCTCCAGCTTTTCATTACATCAACTTTCCTAAAGGACCTAGGTCAATATTTAAATCCTCTGCTTCAAGACCAAAAACTTCCTTTAGCTCTTCCATTTTTTCTTCTAGATTCATTAAAGCAACACCTAGGTTCTCTATTTGTTCTTCTGTTAAATTGCCGCCCTCAACTCTTCTCATGGCATGCCGTTCAACTATTTGTCGCAATAGTTCTATCACTGTCATCACAAGCTGTGCAAGTCCTTCTTCGGCATTATCTGGATCGAGATTAATCCGGCCATCTTTCTGATTCGCTGGTTGCATGGGACAGCTCCCTCCTTTGACTGTCAAATTGTTGGGAAGAAATGACACTAGAATCATTTTCACGGGATTCTACAAGTTTTTCTACGGATGAAATCAATACTCGTAAATCTAAATATACGAGGTCGACTCCTGCTATTGAGATAATTAAGTCTCCTTTTATAGCAATTCCTTTTTCTAGGATCACATCTAAAATATCAATTAATGCAATATCCTTGTTTTCGACAGATTCCTTTATCGGCATTACGATTCCCTCACTTCAAATCGGAAAAATGATAGGCAGGCCAAGGACCCGATAATTCTAAGGTGAATCCTCTCTTTTCTAACGACTTTTCTATTTGCAACATTTTATCTTTTAAAAGTTCTACCATCTGTTTACTCAAGAAATACACACTATTCCAGCACATATGCTCCTGTCGGCCTGTCATTTCCTTATTCCAATTTTTCTTAACAGTTGCCTCTATTGCGAACTGATTCAGTTGCTCATGGATCTCTTCACAAATCTGACTCTTTTCCTTTTCCAATTCATCATCTATTAGCCGGTCTATCTTTTTCATTTCGAAAAATCGGCGTCCTGGTGATAGTTGATCAATTTCTTGTTTCTTTGCTTCTATAGCAGGACTATACTGACTTATATCGTCTTTTAACTGCTCATTATCACAGTAGATTTTTAGATTCCACTCTTCTTTTTCTTTCAAATTTTCTAAGACATTTTTCATCTTTTCCTTTTTAGGTTCTACTGTCTGATAGAGTCTGTCTTTATTTTTATAAATGGTACAAAACTGTAAAGGAATTAAGGTGTACTTATTATTAAGATCCATAATGGTATGATGATGATGAAGAGCTTTTTGTTGAAGCCATTCCATATCATTTTCTGTTTTTTCTTGAAGTGCCTTCTCAGAAAACTCCCTTTCATCGAGCCCACACACTACCGCTTCCATGGAATCGACTGGAACCGTATAAATGCTGCCTTTATCATCAAAACCTTTCATTTTTGGTAAAGGGTTACTCTTTGTTTCATTTTCGGGAATAAATCCATACAGATAAATTAGTTGCTCCACTCTCTCACCTCATTTTTTCCTCCTGGCCATGTTTTGCCACTGCTCTATTTCCATCTGCTTAGCATGCTCATAGCGTGCCAACAGCTCCTCTTCCTGTTTCTGATATTCTGCTTCAGGTATTTCTCCTTGTTCATACATCGTTTGTAAGTAAACAAGCTTTCGCTGAATGGTTGAAAGGTCATAGAATTCTTTATCTGCCTCTTCCTTTACCTTCTCTCCAATCTTTGTTAGGACATTGATAGGTCCTGTCGCAATTTTGTGCAACATTTGATTAACTCTCCTCTACTGTCAATCGAATATTAACAAAATTATATGCTGGCCACGGGCCACTGTATTTAAAATCTACTTTATCCTTCCATTTTTCATGGGCTTCGTTGACCAACTGATCAAATACCGTTTCTTTGTTACGATCCACTAAAAAGGATGCGTTAAGTAGCATTTTTTCGCCAACAGGATCATTTATTTTGGATGCTTCGGCACTTGATTCAAGAGGTGTATAAACCTCTTGTTCTATTTCTTTACTAATGGAAGAAAAGATTTCCTGTGCTGCACCACCTAACTGAATCCGTTCATAATATCCTGCATCCTCTGTTTTTCCACGTAGTTGTTCCGTTAACTTCTCTACTTTCTCACTGGCATGGACCTCCGACTTGAGCCAATCTGTTTTTCCGATAACTTTCAATCCTAACTCCATTTTCCCTTTAATTGCGGGAAAAAGCTCTTCTAATTGTGGATAGAGGTTTTCCAGTAAAATCTCTACATCCTCCACTGAGTGAAATACATTTCCAAAGCTGATGGGGATAACCGTGTCTTTTTCTGCCATAACCTTAGAAATCAAGTTCTGATGCATCATCAGATTTTCTTTATCTGGATGATAGATTTTCATTGGGACCTTAACCGCAATCATAGCAGCGTCTTTATAATGTATCGTGAAGGTAGGTCTCTCTTCATTTTCTAACAGAATATTTCCAAAATCTTCTTTTACATCTGTCTGAATTCCACAGAAAATATATATACCATTTTCTTGTTGCTCTGACATAGTCTATACCCCTTTATGTTACGTAGTTTTCTTACATAATTCTCGAATAAGATCATTTGCATCTTCGTAAGTTATCTCAAGACCTTGAACAACGGAATGACTTAACAAATCAATGCACAGCTGCTGAAAATCCTGATTTGATCCCTTGATGGGTATGTCATCATTTTTCGCTATCTTTGTAATTTGAATAGATAGTCTAAGGCTTGGATTTCCTTTTCTTTTGCCAAATTCTTTTCGCAGATCCTGAACCAAATTCGATATAATATGAGCTTCATTCTTTTCTACACCTAACTTTTCCCTTAAAATAAGTGCTTCTTGCTCCTTATTCTTATATCCCACATGTAAAGTTATCAATCTATCTAATAAGGCATCTTGTGTTTGGTAGACACCCGCATATTCATCAGGATTACTGGTAAATATCACCTTAAACTTAGGGTGTACCTTCACATACGGACGTTTAGACTTCAGCCCATATAAAGGCAGTACTCCTTCTTCCAAAACCGATAGAAAGATATTATTTGTTGCTGGGCTTGAACGGGAAAATTCATCATAAATGAGTGTATATCCTTTCTTGACCGCTTCAAGTAGACGACCATCTATCCAAGATTCTGTTACAGTTTCGTCTTTCTTATAGACAGACCTGACATATTGATCCACTACTTTTGAACTCGTATAGCCACTAAAACTGCCTATTAAATCTTTGTTATCCAATTCATGATTACCATGCATCACCATAACTGGTCGTTTTAGTTTATTTGCTAATGCTATAGCTATTGAGGTCTTACCTGAACCAGAGGGTCCTGTAAAGTGGACAGGATATCCTGTTTTAACATACCTTAAAGATCTGGATAGGAGTGATTTCGTCAACTCATCTTGAATAAAAGCATTATTGTTTGTTGTGATTCTTTCACTTAAAACAGTCATCTCCTCTTCCCTCCATCAACTCTAACCCTCTACTCCGACCGCACTTCTGTAACGAAGCTCTAGTCTCTTATACGAGGTAATTTCTTTATCTTTATCTAGTAAAACTTCATATGTTCCCAGCATTTCATCCTTTGCATATTTCTTCATATACTCTTTTTCTTCCAGCACTTCAATTTGCACTCTCCAACCACCTTCTTCAAGTGTTTCTACTGAAGTAATTTTATGTGGGAGGGCTATATTCTCTTGAAAGAAATCTTTAACATTTTTCATTATTTCTTTGATTTCCATGTGTTACCTCCTCTGAATGTGAAAGTGAGGGCTATAGAAGCCCTCCACTCTAAAAGCTAAAAGGCGTTTCACTTCGTTCATTTTGCTGTGAAGGTAATCCTTCTTCTTCCACTTCATCTCTTAAGAGACCAACAGCTTCGGCATAACGCAACCATGTGTCGACACTTGCGATAACCACCCGCGCCTCCACCGTTAATATTTCAATTCCTACCACTGAGACTCTTGCAAATGCATCAATTACTATACCTTTGTCTAAAATTCTATCAATTACTTCTGCTAGACTTGAACTATCTGTCGTTTTTTGAATAGCCATAGTTAATTCTCCTTTAATAAAAATTTTAAGAGCCTATTTTTTTAATATCCTTAGATGATTTAATGCTTGTAGAACTTTTTATGTCACTTGCTCCTTTAATATCCATAGAGCTCTTAATATGTTGAATACCTTTGACATTCTGATAGCTTTTTACCTTATTACTTTTATTACTTGAGGAAATCTCTTCCTGAAAGTTTGTCCCTGCCTTTTTCACCTTTGCTAATTTTTCTCGCACGGATAATAATACATCTTGCACCTTCTCTTTTGCTTCTTCTGCATTACCATGCACTTCTTTGGCATTTTGGTTCTTTGTTTCTTTCAAATTAGTAGAGGCTTGTTCTGCTTTATCTTGTACTTTCTCCTCTATTTTTTCTGTTGCCATTTCTTTCATTTTATCAATTGCCTTTTCTTTTAAAGGCTCAGGTGATTTTTCAAAAGCTTTTTCTGCTGCTTTTTTAGCCGTTTTTTTAATAGGTTTATATTTCATTGCATCCTCCTTTAATCTTTCGGCTAATCATTGACACTGAGAAGCTCATCTAACTTTTTCTCTATTTGATCTAAACGTTGATGAATTTGCTTATTTTCCTGTTTCACCACTTCATATTGAGAGTCTTCCTCCATTTCTTTATGCTCTGATTCATTGGAAGACATACCCGTAAGTCGTATTTTTGCTCTATTCAAGTAATCAGGTGCTGCTTGTTGAACAACTGCCATCGTCTGATGGGTAATGAGCTGTTGTACATTTCTACCTAACTCTTTGGCAATTAATTGTCCAGTTTCTGAGTGTTGAACGCTCCGGTAAAGCTTTTGAGCAGTTCCTGGATTCGATAATAATCCAACACCAGCTCCTACAACTCCACCCATTAAGATATATCCCATCGAATTTTGACTACTGTTCTGATCATTTGATTGTTGAATCTCTTGTTCTGCCATAAGGAACCTCCTCTCATTAGATCGGTAATTCTGCTTTACTTCTGTTAGAATTACCTTCTTCCAAAGCCTCATCACGAAGCAATCCAACTGCTTCTGCATATCTCAACCAAGTATCCACACTTGCGATGACAATTCTGGCATCTACTGTCAACACCTCAATTCCCACAAGAGAAACTCTTGCATAAGCATCGATGACAATTCCTTTATCCAGTATTCTGTCAATCACTTCGGCTAAACTAGAGCTGTCCGTTGTCTTTTGTATACTCATTAGAAATACCTCCTTAGCTAAAATGGCTACTACCATTTGCAAAGTTAGTTATCAATACCACGCAAAAGCACCGTTTGAAACATGGGTTGGATATAACAGGAAAATAAATGGTAATTATTCCATCCATTTTTACAATCTTGAAATATTTTTTAATAGAAGAAGTGAGATATATCATGGATTATCTTTGTTAAACTTAACTTTTCTATGAGAGTTATTACAATTTCTTTACTTTTATTATTTATTTGTTTCATACTGTCTAAAGAAAAAGGAAGAAGAGAATAAATAGAGAACAAATTAATGAGGAAGGTATTAATGAATATAGAGTTCGAATCGTTTTCATTATAGTTATGTATCAATCAATACTAAAAACACGTGAAGCCATATGTGACTTCACGTGTTTTTAAATATTATTTTTAGACCTGTTACCTAAGCTACCTTAGTTAGCAGCATAGTAAGTTCAGGCCGAATTTGTAATATACCACTTACTTATATCCGCCCTATATACTTTAAAAATTAGTATCCTCCAAATCCACCTACATAAGAAGTTCCAACAATAATTAAAAGAATAAACAAAACTACAATCAACGCAAATCCTGAACCATATCCATATCCTTCACTCATTTTATTGCCTCCTTTCAAGGGTTATATTAGTAACATATTAATCTTTCACATAAAGGGCAGGGCGTTTGTACGTACTCTGGCTTTTTTTCTGAGCATATTTTAGTCTGAAGGATTTACTGTATGTACGCATCTCTGAAAGAAACAATTTGTTTTACCACATTAGCCTTAATGTGCCATCATCTCATGGGCAATGTCATGCCCATCCATTTCTGTTGGATAATATGTAGGCCAATTTGTCACTTCATTTAAAAGAGATTCCCGATCGTCTCCCCAATAGAGATGATAATGATCTGCTTTCGTTGGAAAAATACCATGGTCACTAAATTGGATATATTGCGGAAGACCTTCCTCGTCTTCTACTCGTTCAAAAATATATCTTACCCCTCTATTACCAGCTTCATAGGTTAATATCTCATACCCATCATATTGATACTCCGCAGAGATTTTTTCTCCATTTTCAATGAATGATACAATGTCTTCTTCAATCACTATTCGATCTACATCTGTCTCATAGCCTATTTGATAATATTCCTTATACTCCTCAGCATTCATATCATCACTATGTTCTGCTTTATATTCAAATACTTCATCAAGTTTTCCATCTTGAAGATAAGGATAGACCGATTGCCAGTCACCTTCCCAATCGGAAAGTTCGCGATCTTCTATCTGACTGTCTTCAAAATAACCGTCATATATTTCTGGTGTTTCTTCATCATGTGAATGTCCATGATCGGGATCGTGGTCATGTTCAGATTCTTCCTCCTGTTTATGCGTGTTATCCTCTTCGGTTTCGTTACCATTATTATGTGTTTCTTCCTCGTCTACATTATTTTCCTCGTTAGCGGCATCTGAATTCTGACAACCTGCTAACAGCATTAATCCAAATACTACTAAACTAAATCCTTTTACCAATGAAATTTTCATCATTACATTCTCCTTTTTAAATCGTAATCATTACGTTTTATAATTATATATATTAATTTGTGGATCGTCAAGAAATATTTGGTAATTGTTTATAAAATAATTAAAAATGCCCATCATCCATAGTTTTTATCGGATGATGGGTTCAATATTTTACGAGAGATATTATTATCGGACTCTATTAGAAATTCAGCTTACCTAAATACCAACCTTTTCACCTGTTTCACATAAAAATAGCGGACAATGATGAAATAAAGAATTTGAATGACAGCGAAACTTCCTAATACAAGGGTAGATTCAACTGTTAAATTGTAATCAAACAAATGGGATAAAGCAGTAAGTGCAACGGCACCATGAACCAGTGCGACTACAATCGGCGAGAAGAATAGAATAGCAATTTCCCGGTTTACGACCTTTTTCAATTCTAATTGGGTCAAACCAATTTTGGCAATCGAAAGGAATTTGCGCTTTTCTTCGTCCAAATCCGTGAATAATCGGAAGTAAAGAAAGCTGCCAGCGGAAACAAAGAAGACAATTCCAATAAATAATCCGATAAATAATATCGGTCCATACGCTTTTTCAATTTCATAAAGGGTATAGTCAACAGAATATGCTTTATACTGTAATTGTTCATTTAATTTCCTTCCAGCTTCAAGAACTTGATCGGTTTGCCCTTCTTTTGCTTTCCATACGACACTCCAATCAGTTCTTACCGGTGTTTCAAGTTTCTCATAGGCCTTGTCGTTGATAACATAATATGCAGCTGACTCCGATAGGACTGGAGTCGATACTACATGACTGGGTTGAAGAGTTTCCCCATCTTCTAATACGATGCTTGACTCCATCAAACCTTCACTCGCCTTTGTCTCTTGTGTTAACATAGCATCACTCTGTTCAACTACAATCGCTTTGTTTGGTTCCGGATCTAGTTCCTTTTCTTTGATTAGCGACGCAAAGTAATTGTAATCAGATGCTCTTACAATGAGCACACTATTATTTTTTTCAGACGTTTCAAAATAGTTCAGTTCCATTTTACCCATTTGTGCGTCTATATTTTCTTCTTGCAATACAGTGTTGATTTTACGAATATCTCTTTCAATCACTTCTTCACTATCATCCAGCCATGGCAAATACGTAAAGGTATATAGGTTCATATCCTTTCCACCTTTCGTAAGATAGGACTGAAATCCATATAATGCACCGATCGCGCTAAAAGCAACAGTAGAAATGATGGCAACCATGAAAAATGTTCTGGCATTATCTTTCATTCGAAAGGACAAGTCTGAAAACAAAAGCATATTTGTTTTTCGCCAAAAGATCGATTTGTTGCTTTTTAATCGACGAATGATAAAAACACTAAGTTGGGTGAATAAAAGATATGTTCCAAGTGTCACAACTAAAATAACAGGAATCATCGCATAAATAACAGCAGCACCTTTAACAATGATTGCAGTGGCATAACCAGCAATAAGCAGGATTGCAGCGATAATTGATAGAAAAATGGAAGCTTTTGGCTCTCCTTTTGTCTGCTTATCTCCTTTAATTAAATCGGTCAGTTTATTCGTACGTAGAATAAAGGAAACAAACAATGATATACAGAAAAACAGGAAAATAAAGCTAACAAACGTTACGATAATTGCTAATGTTGGAAAATAAAAATTAAGTGATTCACTAATGATTAGAATATTTTCAGCAATTAATAAAATCGCTTTGGCGAATACTAAGCCAATCAGAATACCCCCAACAGTGGCAATAAAACCAATTATAATATTCTCCAAAAATACCATTAACCGGATTTGTTTATTGGTAGCTCCGAGCATCATTAACAAACCAAACTCTTTCTTTCTCGATTGTAAAAAAGAACTCATCGAATATAGAACGAAAAAGAATGAGAAAACATATATAATGCCTCCAGCAACAGCCATTCCAAAGAGCGCATTTTGATTAAACGAAGCTTCTGAAAATGCTGGATGAAATGCAAAGATAGCAAAGGTGAAAAACACCATCACGGTGAACATGCTACTGAGGAAATAGGCAATATAAAGTCGCTTATTCCGTAGTACATTATTAAGGGCGAACTGACGAAAAGTCATTACCGTTGCCCCCCATCAGCGAAAGCATATCAATGATTTTATGAAAAAATGCTTGTCTACTCTCCCCTCGATGAATTTCTGAGTGTAGCTTTCCATCTTGGATAAAGATAACACGATCAGAATAGCTTGCAGCTTGGGCATCATGGGTTACCATTAACAAGCTTGTTTGTTCCTTCTGATTAATTGACACAAGCATATTCATTACATCCTGGGACGATTTTGAATCAAGGTTACCTGTTGGCTCATCGGCTAACAGTAATTTCGGCTCATGAATCATCGCTCTTGCAATGGCTGCTCGCTGCATTTGACCACCCGATATTTCCGTTGTTCGTTTATTCATGATGGATGATATACCAAGACTCTCAGCAATTTGATCTGCTCTATTCTTCATTTCTCTTACACTCGTACCATCTAATGTAAGGGGCAGGACGATGTTCTCCTCTACCGTCAACGTATGCAGTAAATTAAAATCCTGAAATATAAATCCTAATTGGTTTCTACGGAATTTAGCTAACGCATTTTTTTTCAGATTTAATGGATTCTTCCCTTCCATTTCTACGTTTCCAGTTGTTGGCTGATCATTTGTGGAAATAATATTAAGCAATGTCGTCTTACCACTTCCCGATGGACCCATTATCGCGACAAATTCACCTTTTTCTACTTCTAAATCGATATCCGTTAGTGCACGATAAGCTACTTTTCCCTCGTACACCTTGCTTACTTTTGTTAGTTTAAGCATAATCAATCTCCTTTCAAAGCTTCTATATAAAAGTATAGTCTAAGAAGTTCTCTGCAAACTATCGATTATGCTTTCACGAACCTTACATGTTTGTAAGGTTTTGTGAACGAGAAAAAATAACTCGGATTGTTGTTCCTTCTCCGACGATTGATTCTAATTCCAACTTGTGTTCTAACTTTTCTGCAACTTCTTTCACCAAATAAAGCCCCATACCTGTTGATTCACGGTATTTACGACCATTTTCTCCGGTATAGAATTTACTGAATACACGTTTTTGATCGGCAACTGGGATTCCAATTCCGAAATCTTTCACTTCCAACACCGCTTTTGAAGCTCTTTCAGAAAGAGTAATTTCCAGATGATTTGATTTACCAGTAGAATATTTAACAGCATTATGTATCAATTGTGTTAATAGGAAAAAGAGCCATTTTTCATCGGTTTCTACCGTTATTCGTTGTTTTTGTTCTTTTAATTGAGGATATACTTCATTGCGGATATAAAAGCGCTTATTTTCCTGATTTACTTCGTGTATTAGCTTGGAAAGGTTGACAGGTTTGATCTGAAAATCTTCGGCAATCGTTCGAAGTCTGGCCATGTAAAGCACCGTATTAAGACCTGTTCGAATTCGATCCGTTTCCTCACGAATGCTCGATGATTCCGGCTCATCCAGTGACTGTGCCGTTAGTTCGATGACAGATAATGGTGTCTTCATTTGATGAACCCAGCGATCCATAAATAGCAAATGCTCGTCCTGACTGTCTTCCGCTCTTTGAAGCTCTTCGGTGTACAAACGATATTGTCTAAGTAGTAGTTGATCTAGGGCATGGGAGAGTGGGGCTCGTTCAGTAGTCTCGAGGGATTCATCCAACGTTCCTATTTGATTTTGTAACCTTTGATAAAAGTTTTTTCTACTAATATATCGATAGATAAGATATATGGTTACGAAGAATAAGGATAAAAAGATAGCGTATATACTTACACCGACACCTCGATAGCCATCTAACCAAAAAAGTAATGGAACTACTAAACACTGGACTAGTTGCATCACTACCAGTAACAAGTGTTCACGTAAAAATAATTTCATAATACTTCCTCTTTCCAGGTAATTCGCAATCGATACCCTGCTCCTCTAACTGTTTCAACAGCATCTTCCAATCCTACATCCTCAAATTTTTTCCGAACACGTGCTATATTAACATTCAAAGTATTTTCATCGACATATGCTTGGTCATCCCAAATCTTTTCTAATAAATCTTGTCGTCCAGCAACACGCGGATAGCGTTCAAGCAAGCTTTCAATAATATCCGTTTCTTTTTTGGTTAATTGAGCCACTTCTTGTTCAAAATGCATTTCATAACGTTCTGGATATAAGCTTAGCCCATGTTGGGTCAACACTCTTTCCTCTAGCTTAGCCGCATATTCACCATATGCACGGCGCAGTTGACTTCGGATTTTTGCCATAACGATATCGGGGTGGAAAGGCTTTGTAATAAAATCATCTCCGCCATTGTCAAGTGCCATTACTTGATCCATTTCCCCTGTTCGAGCCGATATGAAGATCACCGGACAAATCGACTCTTTTCTAATTTGCCTGCACCAATAATACCCGTCATAACTAGGTAAGTTAATATCCAGTAAAAGAAGGGTGGGGTCTGTTTCACGAAAAGTGGACATTATATCCTCAAAATCAGTAGCAATCACGGATTCGTAGCCATATTTTTCTATAAATGAGCCTAAGTATTCAGCGATTTTCATGTCATCTTCTACTATCATGATTTTTTTCATATTGATTTCACCGACCTATTTTTATGTCATGTATGCCTATCATAACATGTTTTGGCTCAGGTTATGATAGGCGAACGTTAAGGACGCCTCTCCTACTGAATTATGAACTAGGTTTTGAGAACAACGAATAGGCTCCACTAAATATCGCAATTAATAAGGCCGCTACCGGAAACACAATCCAATTAATATGCCACATTTCATATACAAATCCAGTAATTAGAAAAACAATCACAGCCAAAGGCATTAAAATTGTTGCTATTGCGTCATGAATACGATTATTTTTTTGAGCTATTTTCCTATCTAGTACAGGTTCTTCTAGCAACTTTGTATACGCACTTCGATTCGTGCCAAAATAAATCAGTAAGTGAATAGCAATTGCAACAATCGCTAACAGTATTACTACACCAAAGATAACCATACTTTCATTTATTACTATTGTAATAAGGAGAATTGATGGTGACAAAATAATAAGAACAACAGCAACTATAATAGCAGTTACGAATTTTGGGTGTTCCTTCTGTTTTTTTGCTGCAATTTTATCTTTAAGTAGCTTAGGTATTTCTACATCTATTTGCTGATATACATATTTCCACTTATCCATCTTCATTCCAGCATAGATAAACAATGCGACTGCTAACGCCACCACTATTAAAAAGAAAATAATCCCCGTAGTCAGGGCTATACTTGTACCCATATAACCGGCTTCAGCAAATCCTGTAAATAAGACCACCATTGCTGATCCTAAAATACATAGTAGTGTACCCATTCCAATCCATTTTGCTGCTATCCGATTTGAATGAAGAAATGCATCAACCTCTTCTTCTGACAGCAACTTCTTTGAATCTTTCTTTTTATCCCTTGAGATATCATAAGCTTCCATAATTTCATCCATATTACCAAACTCAGCAATCACAATTCCTATTGCTTCATTATCCGTTTTACCATCTTGTAAAAGTTCATAATACTTCTCTTCCATATTTGCTAAGATTTCATCATGTAAGGCTTTCATTTCTTCTGTCTTTGGAAGTGAAGCAAACATATTATCAATATAATTTTCAATCGTCTCCATTAGCAAAATCCTCCTTAATAAAATGAGACTTCAATTAGTGAGCTTTTTGATCCCCCACCGAGCTTTTTTACCTTTTAGGCTATTACTGACGTTCAGCGCTGTGATAAATAAATTGATTAATCACTTCTTTGGTCAGTTCCCATTCACGACACTTTTCCTGATAATATAGCAATCCTGTTTCGGTAATATTGTAATAGGTTCTTTTTTTTCCGAAAGTTTGCTCTTTATGAAAAGATTCAATGTAGCCCTTCTTTAACAGTCTATTAAAGGCTGAGTATAAAGTTGTTTCCTTGATGACATACTTTCCATCAGATAGCTCTTTAATTCTTTTGGAAATCTCGTAACCATAGGATGCTTTTTCTAATAGTAAATAAAGAATGATTGTATCATTGTAACCACGAATTACATCGCTACTTATCACAAAAAAATCCTCCCTCCTAAACCTCTACAAAATTTACTTCATCTGTCGTAGTAATTCAAGAGTAACATAATTACTACGACAG
Organism: Gracilibacillus kekensis; assembly: GCF_900143085.1. Taxonomy (GTDB): domain Bacteria; phylum Bacillota; class Bacilli; order Bacillales; family Amphibacillaceae; genus Gracilibacillus; species Gracilibacillus kekensis. Next base: position 173,492 of record NZ_FRCZ01000005.1, read on the forward strand.
GTGAAGTAAATTTTTCAAAAAAAAAAGAAGCATCGTTAACATGAGCGTTCTCAATTATAAGAAGAACCCTAAGAATCAACTGGATAGCGAGACAGTTGAACAGGTTATTCGGCCCTTTTATCACAGCGATAATCGTCTGTATGCCTCCCATTTCAAGCTTCAAATAATGCAAGGAATAAGTAAAGGGTAAACAGATGCTAACACCCTGATAAGTTTCACTAATGATCAGTGGAGGTAAAAAAAACCCACTGATCATAGTCTCACTTTATTGTATTCTTTTTCTACTATGGCTTGTGATTAGATATGTGATAAGTCCCAGAAATAAGAGAATCCCACTTATTATTAACCAATTGTAGGTATTAGTCGCAGTAGCAGGCAATTGCTCTTCTGGCTTTTCATTCTCCATAGCTGTTTTTTCCGTTGAATCCATTTCGATCGTATCAGATTGTTTCTTTTCTGTTGTTACAGTTAACACCTCTTCCGTTTGATTGCCCAACTCATCAACAGCTATCACAGTATAGCTATATGAAGTCTTTTGGTCTAACCCTTCATCAACGAAAGACCTTTCACCATCCGAAAGAGTTGCAACCTTTTCTCCATCTCTATAAAGGATGTATTCAGCTATACCAGAAGGGTCCTGAGCTGAAAAAGAAAGCGTTATACTATTATGGGTACGACCATCCTCGGTAACTTCCAAGTTTATCGGCCCTTTTGTATCAGTAAATACACCGTAAGTTGAGAAGTCGCTTACCTCTGTAGTAATTCTCTGACCTTCAATACTTCCCACTCCGCCATCCAACTCCCATAATTCTGCTGCTTCATTAAAGTGGTAAATGGCGGTTTTCTCTTCGTCAACAACGTTATCCGTTCCCATAATTAATTGGAAAGTTCCGGTATAATCATCAAAACCTTCTGGATAAGTGAATTGAAAATCAAACAGTTCTCCTGCTTTTTGCAGTTCATTTGCTTGGGTAGTTGCTTCTATTACTTGAACAGTTGTTCCTTCTGGTAAATCTTCTGGCATTTTAATATACGTTTCCGATCCTTGTAACCAGAATAAATCCTTCGCTTGCACTTCCACCGTTGTATCGATCTCGCTATATTCATCTACAACCCGTAATGAAAACGATTGTTGCACACCGCCATAAGCTACGTCAACTGTCACAGGATTTACTTGTGCTTTCTCTCCAGTAATCTCTCCATCATTAACATGAAGAGCGTTTCCGTCATTTAATTGATACTTTGCATCCTGCGTAACATCTCGAGTTGTTCCATCTGAATAGGTGATCGTTACGTTAATTTCTGATGAATCTTCTCCTACTCTTACTGCAATTGGCAATTGTTCCAGGTGCATCGATTCCACAGATACCACATTTACATCTCGTTTCACTTGTGTTTCATTACCAGAACTATCCTGCACTTTGTACGTTAAAGAATACAAACCTTCATTAGCCGAATCGACTTCTCCTTCTATCTGAATGTCAGCTAATAAATCGTCATCATAGTTATCTGTAACGGTCACTCCTGGGTCTATATACGTTTTCCCTATTTCCCATCGCAGTGGGTTTTCCCCATTAAGTTCTATCCTTGGGGCGATCGAATCAACAACAGATACGGTGCGCACCTTTTCAACAGCTTCATTACCTTCTGAATCAGTTATATTATATGTCACTTCGTAGGTTCCAATTGTGGACGTATCTACTTCTCCTACAATCTCCAATTCATCTGATATGTTTCCGTCAAGGTTATCGGTTGCTTCTGCGCCAGTCTCTACGTACTGATCACCGACTTCTATTGTTAATTCTTTTTCTCCATTTAACGTGATCACTGGTTGCTCGGTGTCTACGACATAAACTTTTCGAGTTACGGTTGCTACATTGCCTGAGCTATCCTCAACAGAATAGATAATCTCGTATGTCCCCAATTGGGATATATCTACTTCTCCACTTACTTCCACATCCTCTGTTAGAATTTCCCCGGAATTATCGCTTACCTTTTTTACACCCGGATCTTCAAAAGGATATCCAGCCTCTATTGTCATTTTATTGTCTCCGTTCAAGTCAATTTCCGGTGCAATCACATCAGATATTTTGTATATACTTGATGCTTCGACATCCCCGACTTTTCCGGTAATTTCCACATCTTCAAATGAATTTGGTGCAATAAAAGTTAACTGGTAGTTCCCTGATTGATCAGTAATAACCTTAGTTTGCTTTAAGGTTCCTGCGGTGGTGTTAAAATGGATCGCCGCTCCAGTAACAGGTATTCCATTTTCGCTAGTGATTTGTCCCGATATCGTTAATATTTCATCTGGAAGTAACGAACCGTTAGTAGGGTTTAATGTCAAAAGGTGTGGTTTGTATAACATAGGGGCCGTTTCTGGATAGCTCGTTTGAACATCTACACTAGTAGATACTCCAAATTGCTTGGGAAGAGTAGCTTCCTGATTAGGGTTTGTTACATCCTGTAATTCGACTGTAACCGATGAATCGGCATTGATGTCTACAGGAGTAGTGATTATTAATACATTATCATTCCTTTGGATCTGATTAACCTCTTCACCATTTACACGATATGCTGTTTCATTTTCTGCAAATTGGGTAGCTTCTGGTGCGTGGATTGTTATCGTATCATTATCACCTTCTAATGAACCATTTAGGCTTGTAGTAAATGAAGTAGTCCAGTTGGCTGTGGCACCGGTTGCATTGACATCTGTTTTAATATCAATATTATTTACCATTGGTAATTGCTTAATCCAGACATCTTCAAAAACGAATATAAACTGTTTTCGATTACGATCAAATGCTATAGGTATATTTTTACCGGCAACACTGCTCGCATCAATGGGTAAAGTATCATCAACTTTACTCCATGAGTTTCCGTCCCATTTCCACCTATCATTTAATCTTGAACCACCAAAAACCTGCATACTGGTTCCATCATATATACTTCCCATATAACTTCTCTCCACTGGATTAACGTCTAGCGTTTTCTCTTTCCAATCGCTCCCATCCCATATCCAAGTATCATTAAAATTTTCAGATAAAGTTCCACCCCCAAAGAGAACAACCTCTTGATTTAATTCATCATAGACCATGCCCGATGCTTGACGATTACTAGGAGCATTAGCAGGATTTTCCTTGGTCCAATTTTCTCCATTCCACGTCCATGTCTCGTTAATGGTGTCTTCATTCTCAATCATCCCACCAAACAGAACAACCTCCTGATTGGCTGCATCATACGTAATGGATGCACTGTCTACTGGGGTCGGACTATCTACTGGATTTAATTGTTCCCACGTCTCCCCATCCCAGATCCATGTATCATCCAATCGATTATCATCATTATCAAGCCCGCCAAACATCAATACATAACCATTGGCTTGGTCATAGACTACACTAGGGTATGCGCGTACAGCAGGCCATTCTTCATCCGTACTTTTTGTCTTCTCTTCCCACGTATTTCCATCCCAAACCCACATGTCGTTAACGCAATCACCTTCACAAAGTGGAGAGCCAGAAGATCCTCCAAACAATACAACTTGTCCATTTTTTTCATCATAAACAATGCCTGGATATGCTCGGTCTGGAGGGATTGTATCAGATACTTTTTCCCAATCGAATGTTTGTCCATATCCACTAGCATTTACTTGGATTGGTACTATGCTAAATACCAATAGAAAGATTAGCAAAATCACAAAGAAACTACGATTTTTTATTTTCACTACTTTTACTTCCCCTTTCTTTTTATATTAATAGAAAGGAAGCTACTCTAAGTTGGTATGACAGTATTTCTATATACATTTATACTATCAATTCCTCCATCGGGTGAATAGTAACGAATAGTCATAAATAATTAATTTTATAAAGACAATTCGTAACTTAACTTAATAAAATTTAATAATTATTTTATAATTGTATATAGATGGAATACTTTTGTTCCTTGATAAGGCGCTCTATTAAGACCAGCTTTAACATAGCTAAATCTTCCTCGCCATCCTCTGTAAAAAAGTGCTACCTCTTTCTAAATTTATAGCCTAGCTAATTATGAAAAAATCTAATTTAGAGTTTAACAAATTGTGAGGAAGGAATAGGAATAATGCGAAAGAAAAAGAGTCTTCTTACAACAAAATACTAGTAGTGAGAATCATTATAAAAATTAATTTTAAGAGGAGTGTTTGTAAATGAGTAAAAATAATGGTATGAGCGATAAGATAAAGGGTGCTGTAAGTAAAGCGAAGGGCGAAGCAAAAGACCAAATAGGAAACGCAACTAACGATCCTAAAATGCAAGCCGAGGGTAAACTGGATAAAAAGAAAGGAAAAGTTCAAGACAACATTGGGGAAAGTAAAAATAAAGAAGATGAGCAGCATAGACATTAAAAGTTTATAAATAGCCCATTTGGTAATGCATATAAAATCGCATTGCGAAATGGGCTATTTTTTTGAGGTAACATAAGTATATGGATTAAGTGAAATGATTTTATAAGTTAAAACCACTTAGCTTCTTTGCAAAAGCTTAAATCTTTTCGCCTAAGATATCACCGCGGTAAACCTAATTTATTTATGGTTACATTAAAGGGATTTTCGTTATATATATAGAAATAACTATTAATCAAACTTTGGAAAGTAGGTTAAATAAAATGTGCTACACTAATCCAAACTGGAGAAATTCTTTCTTAGTTACTATTGACACACAAAATGACTTTACCTTACCAAATGCACCAGCCAAAATTGAAGGAACACTAAATATCCTTCCTAAAATGAAAAAATTATTAAATATTTATCGAAAATATGAATTACCTATCATACATGTTATTCGTTTATATAAACCAGATGGCTCAAACGTTGATATTTGTCGCAGAGAAGCAATCAAAAGCGGTTTACGTTTTGTCACACCTGATACAGAAGGTGCTGAATTAGTTGCTGAAATCACCCCTAATACTAGAACCAAAATAAACTCAGAGTTATTGTTACAAAATCAATTTCAACTTATTGGAAAGAATGAATGGGTTATGTATAAACCTCGTTGGGGCGCATTTTATAATACCAACTTGGAACACTTTTTGCGTAATAAAAAAGTGGATACTATTGTGTTTTCTGGTTGTAATTTCCCTAATTGTCCTAGAACTTCTATTTATCAGGCAAGCGAAAGAGACTTTCGAATAGTGATGGTAAAGGATGCAATGTCTCAAGTGTATGAAAAAGGTATAGAAGAAATGAAAAATATAGGAGTAAATATTTTAGAAGTGAATGAAATACAAGACAAATTACAAGAACAAGAAAGGCCATCGTACTAATGAAATTAAAGTACTGTGTTAGCGGTTGTATTCTAAACTATTACAAAAAGACTATCAGTAGGAGTGATAGATAGTAAAACTTACTTGGGTGTTAGCGTGAGTTTCTATCCACTTGAATCTTTTTGTTAAGGGTATTTCGGACGGTTTGTGTTAGATAATTGCTGAACCGCTTCCTCAATTCGACGTTTAGTTATTTTAAAATGTGATGTGTCCCACAGAATTTGCTGTTTGTCTATTAGCAAAATCTGTGGCGATTTATGAGGAATTTCTGTATCTTTAGCAATCTGATTGGATACTGGTCTATTTTCAATAACCTTCACGGTATAGCAATCTATTATATCTTCTTCCTGAAATGCTTCCACCTGCTTCAATGCTCTAGCACTAATCATACAGGAAGTACTGTGTTTATAAATTATTATCGGTGTCGTCATTGAATGCTTCCATATTTCGGACCATTGTTCAAGCGTTGTCAGTTCATTGATCATCTTCATTTTCCCCTCTCCATTCTACTTTAATCTACTGATTACGCTTATCTAAGATGACCCCAATGACTAAGCCCAACACAATGCCCAATGGAAGACTCATTGCTATTTGATCAGTGGCTACACCGACACTAGTGCCTATTGCGGCACCTAGAGCAATGCCCAATCCACGAAACTTGGATTTTCTCATATTCATTTTCCTCTCCGTGTTTATTGCTCACCTCAAAATTCTTATGCTAAAAATCATCCTTCAACTAATCCTAAATATCGTACTTCTTTACCGTCTGCTTTTACTATAAAAATGTTACTATTTTCAAGGGGTTCATATATTTCCGTTCCAACAGACAATTTAGTTGCTGCATAATTATCAAGCTCCTCTTTATCACTTGTTTGTTTTTGGATCTCAGCGACCTTTTTTCCTATCGTTAGTTCTTTTTCCTTCACCCATTCAATACTTTCTGCATTACTGTATACCACGTTATTTAATACAAATAGGTCTGCATTTTTATTTTCTGTTAAGATGTCTTCAGCAGTCGGATTCCCTGTTTGTTGCTCCAGATTTTCGGTTGTTTGATTATTACAAGCTGTTAAAATAATAATCGCTATCAAAAGTATTAATTGTCTTTTTATTAACATATCAAAAACCCCATTTCCATTTATACGGTTAACATATAATTTAGGTTTCATCAGTTTATTTTGCAGTTAACATTTAGTAATGTTAGCAAATCATCAACTTCAAAAAATCTGAACAGATACAATGACTCATCGTCCAGATTTTCAAAGTTGATACAAATATAATATTATAGCATTTGAATTATATTCACAGAATGTGGCTTCACTTCGATTTCCATGTTGTTCTCAAAATCATCTAATGCTTCTTTGTAGATAACCACTTCATTCTGGTCTACATCATTAAAGGAATTTTTAGATTCTCCATTTATGCCATATAACGTTACCTTATTACCATTGCCCACCATGGATACAGTGATGGTTTGATTGTTATCTGGATCCTTATTCACCACAGCTAAAGCAACACCATTTTGATCAGACCATTTGGTTGCCAGGATATCAAGACTCTCCAATTCTAGTTCTTTTCCACTTTTATTTTGAACCGTCATACTCGGAACTTCTGAAGACCATGAATCAATGATCGTATCCCCTAAATAATTAACATATAAATCAAATACATGATAAGTCGATCGTAATACAATGCCTTCATCATGACTGTAGATACAGCCGCGCGTATTCAAGATGGGGGCAAAATTAGCCATTCCGACAATATCGCAATTACGATTCATCGCATTGAGAAAGCTTGCGGTAAATACCGCATCCGCCATCGTATATTGGCTATTGTCATCATTCTTATCACGAGGATCAATATAATCTTTTTTATCGATGCCCTGTTTAATTGTATGTACATTAGGATGATGCCAGCTTCTTAGATTCCATTCATCAAAAGCAATTTTAATCTTTTTGTCCAGTTTCATTGCTTGAAGTAATCCCCTCACCTCTGTGACGGCATGATCAATATTCTGAGTAAAAGCGATCGACGCTTCATAGTCGGCAAGATCATTTACTTCAGGAACCATATCCCAATATTCATGAATTGAAATCCAGTCCAGAAACTCCCCGCAATGTTTTAATAAATTGAGATTCCAATCGACATCAGGCAAGGCTGCAGCGGAAAGCTCTACCTGAGGATCCACATGCTTCATCATTTTTGCAGATTCTAGTACTAATCGCCCCCACTCTTCGGCAGATTTCGCTCCAATTTCCCATGACCCATAATTTTCGTTTCCGATACTCCAGTATTTCACATTAAACGGCTCTTGATGGCCATTTTTTATACGCCATTTCGCATATTGGCCCTCATTTTCAAGGTTACAGTATTCTACCCAATCACTCATTTCTTCAGCTGTACCCGTTCCTGCATTCGTACAAATGTATGGTTCGCTTCCTATTTTTTCGCAGAGCTTGATAAATTCATCTGTACCAAACGTGTTCGGATCTTCAACTCGCCAGGCTTTATCGAAAAAAGGCTTTCTATCTTCTCCAACTGCATCCTTCCAATGATAGGAAGAGACAAAGCAGCCACCAGGCCACCTCAGGATCGGAACCTGGATTTTCCGCATGGCTTCAATAATATCGGTCCGAAAACCATCTTGATCAGACAGTGGTGAATTGGGATCATAGATGCCATCGTAGATCTGTCTGTGAAAATGTTCGATAAAATGCCCATATATCATTTTGTCCCTTGTGCCAAGAATTCTACTTTCGTTAATGGTAATTTGTACCATTGGATTCATCCTTTCAGGAAACATGAGTATGTACTATGCGTGACAACGCTTACTTATATTATAGCTTATTCTTTCTATATTAAAAAAAATCCCGCTTCAAAATGAAAGCGAGATTTTAATCCGTGAGAATTATCTCATTTTTTCTTTATAATTTTTCACCATTACTTTCAATTACGTCTTTGTACCAATAGAACGATTTTTTACGACTTCTATCTAGCGTTCCTTTGCCTTCATCGTCTTTGTCGACATAGATAAAACCATAACGCTTAGACATTTCACCAGTTGAGGCACTTACTAAGTCAATACAACCCCATGCAGTGTAACCCATGAGATCTACACCGTCTTCGATTGCCTCACCCATTGCTGCGATGTGATCACGTAAGTATTCAATACGGTAATCATCCTGTACAGAACCATCTTCTTCTACCTTGTCATATGCACCTAGCCCATTCTCTACAACAAACAATGGAATGCGATAGCGGTCATATAATTGATTTAAGGAAATTCTTAAACCGGTAGGGTCGATTTCCCAGCCCCAATCACTAGCCTTTAGAAATGGATTACGAACACCTGACATAATATTACCGTCTGCACCGTCCTGATCTGATTTATCTAATTTTTCTGTACGAGACATGTAATAACTGAAACCAATGTAGTCTACAGTATGTTCTTTGATTAATTCTAAATCGCCTTCTCTAATATCTAATTCAATATTATTCTCCTTAAAGTAGCGAGTCATAAATGCTGGATATTCACCACGCACCTGCACATCTGCACAATAATAATTAAAGAGACGCTCTTCTTCTAAGGCATACATCACATTATCGGGATGTGAGTCATAGGAATAGACAGGAGCATAAATAATCATACAGCCAATTTGAGCATCTGGAATAATTTCATGACAAGCTTTCACCGCTAAACTGCTTGCGACAAATTGATGGTGAAAGGCTTGGAATGTTGGAGTATATTTATCCTCTTCTTGTTCAATCGAAAAACCTAAGCCCATTATCGGCATTACTAATCCACTATTGATCTCATTAAAAGTCATCCAGTATTTCACTTTATCTTTATAACGGTTAAAAATCGCATGAACATAACTCTCAAAGAATGTTACCACTTCACGACTTCTCCAGCCACCGTGATTTTTCACTAAATCGACTGGCATCTCGTAGTGGGAGATCGTTACAACCGGTTCAATGCCGTGCTTGTGTAATTCGTCAAATACGCGGTCATAAAAAGCTAAGCCATCTTCATTTGGTTCTTTCTCATCACCTTTAGGAAAAATTCGAGTCCACGCAATTGACAAACGGAAAACTTTAAAGCCCATTTCCGCAAAAAGTGCTATATCCTCTTTATAACGATGATAAAAGTCGATTGCGTCATGGTTGGGATAGCTATATTTTTCTTTATCGATTTCAAAATTGAAACCTGGCTCTTTCAAAATATTTAAACGTCCTTTGCCACCTGGCAAGACATCGGCAATATTTAATCCTTTATTACCTTCGTGAAAACCACCTTCGATTTGATTGGCAGCTGTAGCGCCACCCCACATGAAATTCTCTGGAAACTGATATGTTTTATTAGACATTATGTTGCCCCCTATTCGATATTCTCTCCATTTGATTCAATCACTTGCTTATACCAATGAAAACTTTTTTTCTTACTTCTGTTTAACGTTCCATTTCCTTGATTATCACGGTCTACATAAATATAGCCATACCGCTTTTTCATTTCCCCTGTTGAGGCACTTACGATATCTATCGGCCCCCAGCTTGTATATCCAATAATTTCGACGCCATCTTTCAGTGCTTCTTCCATTTGTTTAATATGCTCTCGCAAGTACGCAATACGATATTCATCATTGATTTCTTTATCTTGACCGAACTGATCAATCGCACCTAAGCCATTTTCTACAACAAAAAGCGGCTTTTGATACCGATCATTTAATTGATTCGCAGTGATACGGAAACCTTTTGGATCAATGGTCCAACCCCATTCAGAAGCTTCTAAATATGGATTGGTGATCGAATCGAATACATTTCCTGCTGTATGATTCTTTAATATGTCAGGATCTGTACTAGTAGTGCGAGAACTGTAATAACTAAACCCAATATAATCTACTGTGTTTTCTTTTAATAGTTCTTCATCACCAGCTGCGATCTTCAGTTCAATATTATTCTCTTCAAAAAAGCGTTTAGCATAACCTGGATATTTACCTCGAGATTGCACATCAATAAAAAAGAAGGATTCACGGTCTTGATCCATTGCCTTTTGAACATCATCAGGATTACAAGCATACGGATAGGTCATCCCAGCTGCCAACATACAACCAATTTGGGCACCCGGAATAATCTCATGTCCCGCTTTTACTGCCAACGCACTGGCAACTAACTGATGATGTGCTGCCTGATACATGACTTGCTGTTTATCTTCCCCTTCTTTAAAGATCAGACCTGCCTCCACATATGGTAAGTGCAACAACATATTAATCTCATTGAAGGTTAACCAGTATTTCACTTTGTCTTTATACCGAGTAAAAACGGTTTTTGCATATTTCTCAAAAAAGTCTACTACTTTTCTATTCTTCCAACTGCCATATTCTTTCACCAAATGGACAGGAATATCAAAATGTGCCAATGTCACTACAGGTTCAATTCCATACTTAATAAGTTCATCGAAAACATTGTCAAAAAATTGCAATCCTGCTTCATTCGGTTGATTATCATCACCGTTTGGAAAAATACGTGCCCATGAGATAGATAGACGGAATGACTTCAATCCCATCTCTGCAAAAAGGGCAATATCTTCCTTGTAACGATGATAAAAATCAATGGCCTCGTGTGATGGATAGAATTCCTTTTTGTCTGGTGTATAATTTTCTATCTCACCAAACATCATCGGAAAGCGCTTCTCACCAGTTGATAAAAGATCGACCGTTGTTAATCCTTTTCCGTCTTTCAGGTACGCACCTTCTACTTGATTTGCGGCTACAGCTCCACCCCAAAGAAAATCCTTTGGAAATATAGTTGTCATTATCCAGTCCCCCTATGGAAAAAGGAGCCCTTGACAGCTCCTTTTTTTATTTAGTTGTTAATTCCAAAACTTTGCTCTCTGGAGTAACATTTGAATGGTCGATTACTTTTAATTGATATTGATCATGATTGGTTACCACTACGGGTGTTGTTATTTTAAAGCCCGCTTTTTCAATATTATCGATCTCAAATGTTAATAATTCTTGTCCTTTTTCCACACGATCACCTTGTTGTAGGGAAGTTTCGAAATATTTACCATCAAGCTGCACCGTATCAAGTCCTACATGGATCAGAATCTCCGCACCGTTATCAGAGGTAATACCAATTGCATGCTTTGTTGGGAATAAAGCAGAAACTGTACCTGATACAGGCGATACTAATTTACCTTCTGTCGGTTCAATCGCTATACCTTTTCCTAATGCTCCAGATGCGAATGCGGTGTCTTCGATATCTTCTAATTTTTTTATTTTTCCAGTTAGCGGGCTTGTTAATATTTCGCTTTTTACTTCTATTTCTTTATTGCTCTGAGGTTCTTGTTTTGTTGATCCTTCAGATGTTGCCGTTGCTGCTTCCGCTTTGCTAATACCTCCAAAGAAATACGTAAGCACAAACGCCAATACTCCTGCAACAATCATAGCAATGATCGAAGCAAAAAAGGAAAGATTTAACCCTTCTTCAGGATGAATAAAACTTGGCATTTGGAAGACACCTAATCCAGCCATTTCATAACCAAGTGTTCCAAAGGCACCTAGTATGGCACCACCAACAGCTGATGATATAACAGTAAAAATAAATGGCCATTTAAGTGGTAACGCAACACCATACATACCTGGTTCTGTTACACCAAATATCGCAGAAACAATCGCAGGTGGTGTTAATGCTTTTGTTTTTTGATTTTTAGTTTTTATGATAACAGCAGTTAAAGCACCTGCTAATGCAAAGGAATGTGCAAAAATTAGCACTAAAATTGGATCTTGGCCTAGTGTTGCGAAGTTATTAAGTGCAACAGGTACAAGTCCCCAATGTAAACCGAACATAACAAACACTAACCAGAATCCACCAATAAAGATACCAGCAATAATTGGACTTAACTCATAAATCCCAACACTTGCTGACCCTAATAATTGACTTGCCCACGTGGCAATCGGACCAATGATAATAAAAGTTAATGGGATAATAATAATCATTGTTAACAATGGTACTAAGAACATTTTTAAGACATTTGGAACAATTTTTGCAAAAGCTGTTTCTATTTTAGCCGCAAAGAATGTTGCAACGATTATTGGAATAACGGACATCGAATAGGTCATTAAAATGACTGGAATACCAAGAAATTCAATATATACAGGTGATTCAAACATCGTTCCTGCAAATAACGTGTACAATGGATCACCTGAAGCAGGTATTCCTTCTAAGTCAGGATATACTAGCGCCATTGCTATAACCATACCTAAAAACGGAGTACCACCAAACTTTTTCATTGCGGAATAACCTAAGATGATCGGTAAGAAATAGAATAGTCCGTCACCAATAGCATTTAAAATTTGATACGTTCCATCTGTTTCTTCTAGTAATCCAAGTGCTACAAATAGGGCATTAAACCCTTTTAGAACACCTGACGCTACTAACACAGATAGAATCGGCGTGAAAATACCTGAAATCATATCGATAAAGCGATTTAATAGATTTCCTTTTTCTTCATCAGGATCTACCTCACCTTTTGCTTCAAATCCACCTTCAGCTGCCACTGCTTTATAGACATCTGCGACATGATTACCAATAACCACTTGATATTGACCACCACTTTTACGAACGGTTACAACATCGTCCATATTATTTAAAGCTTCTGTATTCGCTTTACTTTCATCTTTCAATTTAAATCGAAGTCGTGTAATACAATGAACCACACTGTTTACGTTTTCTTTGCCACCAACATGCTGAATAATATCTTTTGCTAACTGCTGATATTTCATCTCACTTTCACCCCTCTAAATAATTTTATGAAAGCTTTCATTTTTAGCTGTAAGGAAGCTACTTTGGGCAAATAAAAAACCTGAACGAACTGGTAGCTAGACACGCAAAAATAGCGAGTGCTTCCAATCCATTCAGGTTATGCCCAATAAAGGTAACATTCCTTACTTGTCCTATAGGTTTTGTTAAAACAAATGTAACATCTCAATTTCAAAATGTCAAAACGTTTTCTTATTTTTAATTCATCTTTTTTTGTCGATAGGTGACACGGTGAATATGAATTGTCAAATACACCATATCGTCTTTGGATAATACCCACTGATAATTCTTCTCTAAAAAGGTTGCAATTTTTTCTGCACATTTAAATGCGGGACTGTATTTACTTTGGACTTGTTCATAAAAGAACGTATCAATAGTTTCTTCCATTTGCTCTTTACGTAAATAACGGATCGCAAAAAAGCGTAAATGTGTTAAGAATCGTTCATAGTTGATCGAGTTTTCATCTAATTCTGTTTTATAATGATATTTGACGATATTGAGAGTCTTGTTGACAACCTCTGTAACCTGAACTGCCATTTCCATATTTTCACCAGATAACTGACTGTTTACTAAATGCAAGGCAATCGATGCTGCTTCATCCTCGTCCATTCTTATACCTGTGTATTCTTCAATTATAGTCAATGAGTGCAAACCAATTTCAAATTCTGTTTTATAATATTTCCTAATTTCAAATAGCAAAGTATTTTTTAGTTGAATGCCCTCCTTCATTCTCGTGATCGCAAAACTGATATGATCGGTCAAGGCAATATATAAGTAATCATTAAGCTTGTATGGTAATTTCGAACGGGCATACTCATAAATTTCTGAAGCAATATCCAAATATTTATCAGAGGTATTTTGTAATAGCTGATTCAGCTTTTCACTTGTATCTGTATCTTGGAGGACAAAATGCTTTTCGATATTTTCTTCCTCAATAGTTTGTCCTACTTTCTTTTGAAATGCCAAGCCTTTCCCCATAACGACCATTTCCTGGCCATGCTGGTTCGTAGTAACAACGACATTGTTATTCAGCACTTTATTGATTTTCATATCACACATCCTTCTATTCAATATTTTGGACGCTAGTCTTATCTTACCTTATTATTTAAAAAGGAGGAAACGCTTTGCAATAAAAAAACCTAAGCTATTGAATAGTACACACGCCTCTATGGATGATGAGACATGTATCATTCAATAACTTAGGTTTTGCCTGCCTGACCAGTAACAATCCTATAATTATCTAGTATATTGTAACCGCTTTTATAATCAATTATAACTACTTTTTATTAGATGTCAAGGAGGAAAGAAGGACTTTTCAATTAGCTAGTATAGCAAAAGTATTAATAACCGCACGAGTAGTATAAACTATATCTAGCGATAACTTTACTTTTAATTTTGCAAAAATAGGAATTTGCCAATACTTGACGTATTATGAAACTTTTAATGCTTTGAATCGTAAATATAAGTAAGTATCAAGTTAGGAGTCGATAAAGATGCATAGGTTTCTATCCATAGTCATTGGGTTAATTTTCACCATTCCTTTAATGACTATTATATGGTTGATTAGTTTCTTCGCAATCGATCTATCCTTTTGGCTATCATCATTGATATCTTTGATCGGTGCTGGCCTAACGATGTCGTTGATTTTTACTTCTATCTATTTTCGTTTTCTGAAAAAGAATCAACTACGTATGAAAGATTACCACTATATTCGTAAAAATCTAGCTGAAGCGAATCTTAAAATTCGACGGATGCAAAAAGCGCTGTATTCAGTCCGTAATGTATTCTTTTTGAAAGAGAACATGGAGTTATTACGCGTGATTAAAAAAATATATCGAGTTACGAAGAAAGAGCCACAGCGCTTTTTTCAAGGTGAGGAATTCTATTTTTCCCATTTGGATTCTGCAGTAGAATTAACGGAGAAGTATGCACTTCTTTCTACACAACCTAAGAAGAATGAAGAAATGGAACAAGTTCTGAATCAAACACGTCATACACTAAAAAATATTAAAATCAGTATAGAAAAAGACCTCTACCATATTCTCTCTGATGATATTGAACAGCTACAGTTTGAAGTGGATTTTGCTAAGTACTCTACAAAACAAAAAGAAAGGTTGGAAGATAAATGAAAAATAATGAAAATAACAATTTAGTCGACGACCTGCTAACAAATCCTTTTGATGAACAAGATAACAAGAATGATATCCAGATAAATGAGAATAAGAAGCTGATCGATGTCCTTCCTGAAGAAGATCAGGAAAGAGCACGTACCCTTGCTACACAAATTGATCCAAAAAATCATGAAGCAATCATTTCCTATGGAACTCAAGCCCAGACAAAGTTATTAGATTTTTCTCACACAATGCTTGACCATGTTCAAAATAAGGATGTCGGTGAAGTCGGACAAGTTATCAGTGACCTAATGAAGAAATTTAATGATATTAACCCAGATGACTTAAATCCTGAGAAAAAGGGACTCAAACGTTTATTTAGCAAGCTTTCCAGCTCAGCACAGGAAACTTTATCAAAGTACCAAAAAACGGGTGCACAGATTGACAGGATTACCGTAAAGCTAGAGCGAAACAAAGATGGACTTCTATCCGACATTTCTATGCTTGAAAAACTTTATGAACATAATAAGGAATATTTTAAAGGACTGAATGTATATATTGCAGCTGGTGAACTCAAGCTTGAAGAAATTCAATCAAAGGAAATTCCTGTTCTAAGAAAAGAGGCGGAAGCTACCAATGATCAAATGAAATTTCAAGAAGTGAATGATATGCTTCAATTTAGCGATCGCTTGGAAAAACGACTTCATGATCTCAAATTAAGTCGTCAAATCACTACTCAAAGCGCACCACAAATACGATTAATCCAAAACACTAATCAAGTACTAGTTGAAAAGATTCAATCATCTATTCTAACTGCTATTCCGTTATGGAAAAATCAGATTGCCATAGCTCTTACAATGCTAAGACAGCAAAGTGCTGTAAACGCTCAGAAACAGGTATCCAAAACAACTTATGACTTGTTACTGAAAAATGCAGAGATGTTAAAAACAAATGCCGTTGAAACGGCAAAACTAAATGAACAGGGGCTTGTTGATATTGAAACGTTAAAGACAACACAAGAGAATTTAGTTTCTACATTGGAAGAGGTATTAAAGATACAGGACGCTGGACGAAAAAAGCGGCTTGAAGCAGAACAGGAAATCAGCACGATGGAACAGGAGTTGAAGCATAAACTGTTGGATATTAAAGAACAGAAATAAGATTAACTAAAAAAGTAGTTCATTACGAAGAACAATAACAATGAACTACTTTTTTTTAGTGAGTAGCATTTCTTTAGTACTCTTCCATTAACTAGAGCTTGAGATGCTTGGTTATAATAAATTATTTCATGTAAAGCTATACGAAACGGTATTCATCTATTAAATGAAATAGCCAAACCAAAAATAACTTCCCATTTGTGCTTATTTAACCACAGCATTTCTTATATTTTTTCTCACTACCACATGGACAAGGGTCGTTTCTTCCAACTTTATCTTCATTAACCACTTTAGATTGAATTTCTTGATCTGATTCTGATTCCACATATTTCTGTAAATAATACTCTGGAAGCTTGTCTAACTTTTTGCAATATCGCTTTTCATTGTACACTTCATTATTTTTCATGACATCGTGCATTTCTTCTACTAAGATAGCTGCAATCATTTCCTTTGATTCCGTTTCAGAATAACCAAGGTCTAGCAAGCGATGTAATGTTCGTTTCGTGGTTTTAGGATCATTATCACGTAATTGATTGTCAACAACATCAAGCAGCTGAGCCTTAAGTTTATAATTAACCATTCTCATCACTCCTCGTTTAGCTCTGAAATTTATAATATTTACTATTCATTATTAGAATAATTTTATCACAATGTTACATGTTAAAGATAATTATACAATAGTAAAAAAAGTAAGAACATCAATATGATGTTCTTACTTTTTACGATAATCATATATACGGCTTGCAAATGTATCATTCATTTCTATACGTAGCTTACATCCTCATTCTTAGTCTCAAATTCCTTAAGCAATGCCCGAACTTCATCCGTTGATTTGGTCTCCATCAGTTGATTTCTTAAGCCGCTTGCACCACGAAAGCCACGCACGTAAATCTTAAAGAAGCGACGAAGAGGTTTAAATAAACGAGGCTCAACCTCTGTATATTTATCATGAAGATCCAAATGTAACCTTAAGAGATTTAACAATTCGGTACTATTCGGTTCTTTTGGTTCTTTAGCAAATGCGTATGGATTCGAAAAGATTCCTCGCCCAATCATGACACCATCCACACCATATTTTTCGACAAGCTCCAGGCCTGTTTCTCGATCAGGAATATCACCATTGATCGTCAAAAGAGTGTCAGGTGCTACCTCGTCACGTAGTTTCTTAATCTCGGGGATCAGTTCCCAATGCGCATCGACCTTACTCATTTCTTTTTTAGTCCTTAGGTGTATAGAAAGGTTAACAATATCCTGCTTTAAGATATGTGTAAGCCATTCTCGCCACTCCTCTACCTCTGTGTAACCAAGCCTTGTCTTCACACTTACAGGTAATCCCCCTGCTTTTGCCGCCTGAATCAGTTCTGCAGCAACTTCCGGCCGACGGATCAGACCGCATCCTTTCCCATTTGCCGCGACATTCTGAACAGGGCAGCCCATATTAATATCTACTCCGCGAAAACCCTCTTTTGCCATGCCAATACTCATTTCCCGAAATAGTTCAGGTTTATCTCCCCATATATGGGCCACCATCGGTTGTTCATCTTCAGTATAAGTTAATCGTCCACGTACACTTTGATGCCCATCTGGATGGCAATAACTTTCCGTATTTGTGAATTCTGTGAAAAACACATCCGGTCTTCCTGCCTCACTCACTACATGTCGAAACACTACATCTGTTACATCTTCCATTGGTGCTAATATAAAAAACGGTCGTGGTAAATCACGCCAGAAATTATCAGTCATATAAATCAAAATCCTCTCACTATGGGTTATACTTAAACAATGAATTAAATTCATTCCTTTTTACACTTATATATTTATACCATGCTTAAGCGGTATTTATCAAACAGATTTTAATAATTACTGTTTTTTTATCATATTTTATTAAATGGTGTTCTTCACTGGATATGTAATGTTGTAGACGGGATAATCATGCCTCTTTACGGGATATACTGATTGCTTCACTGGATAAGTATAGTTATCCAGTGAAGAGGAGGAATTATCCCGTGAAGAAGTCCTATTGTCCGACGAAACTCACTTTTTTAATAGTAGAACTTTAGATATTCTTAAACTTATAAAAAAAACGAATATGGTTGCCCACATCCGCTTAACTACTCGTTTTCTTTTAATAAAAAGGTTTCGGAATATTTTTATCCTCTATACCTAACCGTCAACCCTTTCAAAAAGTTCCGAGCATACTTATCGCCACACTCTTTAAAGTTTTTATGGTCTTTTTTCCTTAATAAAGCACTAAGTTCACCTTTTGTTACAGTTATTCCAGCATTTTCAAAAATGTCAATAACATCTTCGCTAGTCAACTGCAATGCAATTTTCACTTTTTTAAGCAAGCTATTATTAACTGGGTCATTGGTTAGTGGTGGTGTGTCAGGTTGCCCCGGCTTTTGTTCTTGTTTTCCTCTTTTGTAGATAATTAATCCATTTAAGAATTGTTCGAACTCTCTGTTATTTATATGTACTCCCTCGTTGTCCTCTTCCACTTGTGAGCCATCTTCATAAGAGGGCTTTGTGAGTATGCTTTGCACATCTTCAATGGTCACACTTATTCCACCAAGTTCAAATATCTTGACCATATCCTTGTCCTTAATATCTAACGCATATCTTAATCTAATTAATATATCATTATTAATCATTCTTAACCCTCCTCAAATATCCAAAATAAATACCTACGTTTGTGATTGATCATAAGTTCCATTTTGTTACAAATAATCGTTTCATAAAGATATTACTAACATAGAAGGCAATTAATTGCGATCACGTTGGCGTAAATAAATCGTTTCATTACATTTATCTATCTCAAAGCACAGTTCTTTTGGGGCATGTTCCCATCTTATCAAATCAAATTTTAAGAGAGTTTCCAAATTTTCAATCTCCTCGGTAAATAGAAACCAATTAGTTTCTGTTAATTTAGGTGCGATAACTGCGAGATCAATATCTGAACGATCTTCATGGTCATTATGCGCTCTTGAACCAAATAACACTATCTTTTCAATCTCAAAATAATGCTTTGCAATATTCTGTATCTGGTTATAAAGCTTTTCCATTCTCATAACTTCCCTTTCCCTCTTAAATCAGAAAACGTTTTCTTCATTTCCGGAAAATACTCTTGTATATTTTCAACAATTTGTAATGCTAGTTCTTCATTGTATGTATGAAATGTTTCATTCCTATCACGCAACATTTGTAGCCAAGCTTTTTCATTTTCTAACCAGCCAACTTGATAAGCTTCTTTTAACGTTTCTTTAGGTGTTTTGACTACTATTCCCTCTACTTGTAACAACCGTTTTAAAGTCTTCCAATAAAGTTCAATTGTAAATTCAAAGCGTTGTATCGTTCCATCCACAATCAAACGGTTATCATGATTCTCATGTAGTGCTTCTTCTAATCGTAAAAGAGACTTTTCTAAATTACTTGCACTTTGTTGTAGTTTTCGATCTTCAGTTCCCATTCAAGCTCCTCCATCAACTATTGTGTTTAAAAAAACTTCAATTGAATCTCAAGTATATGTTGTTAATCCGAATAATCTAACATTGATCTCAATGCTTATATTATAGCATGTGACATACTGAGTAGCCATCTTGTGTTAAACGATAGATTGGAAAATACATAATACACAGTAAACTTCACATGTTAATCTGTCAGTCCAAATAAAGAAAGCGTAAATTTATTCACATTAAATTTACATATCACTTCTACTTTTATAAAAATAGAAAAGCCAATCCCAAACTTACCCCTTTCTAATTAACCCACTCAAAAAATAACCCCACAAACAAATTTACAAAGTATTAATCAAAAAGCTAATTCTAGTTAAAACCAGCTTAATATTCATCCCTTATAGTGTTAGGTGAAGGCAGGTGATAGGAATTGGACTTACATATCCATTCAACAAAATCTGATGGTGAATTAACTCCAAAAGAGATTGTGGATGAAGCAACGAAAGCTGGACTCCACATGATATCGATTACGGACCATGATCAAATCGAAGGATATCATTTGGCAAAACCTTATGCAGAGCAAGCAGGCATTTCACTAATTCCAGGTATTGAATTAAATACAGATGGTATAGACGGTGAGCTTCATATTTTAGGTTATCACTTTGATCCGCATCATGAAGAACTTATCAAACACATCACTTGGCGAACAGAAGATCGAAGACAATGGGCAGATAAAATCGTAACTCAACTACAGACAATGGATTACGATATCGATTTTGCATCCTGTATCAATCGGGCCAAAGGAGGCATCATCGTTCGAACACACATTGCAGATGAATTAGTAAGTCAAGGGTATTTCACTAATTCGATAGACGCTTATACTACCCTTTTACAAAAAGGGGCACCTGCTTTCATCGAACGGAGCAGTTTTACAGCGAAAGATGCTATTTCACTGATTCACAAAGCAGGTGGCGAAGCTTATTTAGCTCATCCGGGGATTTATCCATTTGAACTCTCCATTGAGCGTATCGCAGGTTATGGTCTCGATGGAATCGAAGTCTACCATTCGAAACATTCCGACGAGCAAATAAGCTATTGGAAAAATCAAGCTCGAGAATTCGGTTTAAAGATATCTGGTGGCAGTGACCATCATGGACCAAATTCCAGGAACCCCTATCCGATCGGAAGTGTTCGTATTGGTGCTGAGTGTATCAAGCAATGGAGCAAGGAGGTCTCACTCTCATGAAAATGTATTTGGCTTCACCACTATGTTGGAACTATCCCGTTGATGAAGTGATTCGACACGCGAAAGCTTTTGATTTTGATGGTGTAGAAATTCGCGCGGAACATGTTGAATTATATGAAACTGAGGTGTGCTCGATTCTTCAGGCAAAAGAAGAAACAGGAATGGAATTATCACTGCATGCGGCAACCTGGGACCTTAATTTATCTTCAATTAATGAAGGAATCGAAAAACAGTCGATTATGGAAACGATAAAATCGATGAAACTCGCACAACAAATAGGGGCAGAGAGCATGACCATTCATCCCGGTAGACATTCGCTTGTCGATCAATTTCAAGCTTTAAGTAAACAAAAATTAATTAGGAATCTGATTTATTTAGCAGAACAGGCAAATCAATTAAATGTCACGCTATCCATTGAACAAATGGAGCCGATAAAAAAGGAATTCATTACAACGCCTGAAGCGACAAATGAGCTGTTAAATCATTTGCCTAAAACTGTTAAAACAACACTAGATATCGCACACATTCCTCTTGATCAAAAGCCAGAACAGGATTTTCAAACACTAAAACGAATTAACAACATACATATTAGTGACTCTACACCCTCTACGTATCATGTAGCCATAGGTGATGGAAATATACAGTTTGATGGGATTTTAGAAAAATTAAAGCAAACCAATCTTCCTGTCGTATTGGAAGGCTTCGATAATAGTCATTCTTTAGATGTGTTAAAGAAAAACATCACACAATTAAAAGCGTTTCAATTATTAAGGGGGGAAACTCTTGAGAATTTTAGTTACCAATGATGATGGCATTTTCCATCCAGGAGTAGAGGCAATGGTTTCGGTGCTTCAGCATTTTGGAGAAGTATATGTCGTTTGTCCTGATGAAGAACGGAGTGCTATCAGCCATTCCATCACATTAAGAAATCCAATTAAAGCCGTACCGACCAATATATTTTCAACAGGTATTACCTCCTGGCTGGTCAATGGCACACCAGCAGATTGTATCAAACTAGGAGTCGAAGTGTTAATGAAGGAACCACCGGACATAGTTTTTTCAGGTATTAATATTGGTCCTAACCTAGGACGGGACATTTATTATTCTGGAACGATTGCGGGTGCAAGTGAAGCAGCATTGTATGGCATTCCCTCTGTTGCTGTATCATTAGCATCTTTTGATAAAGCAAGTGTTAACTATCAACAAATCAAAGCGTTATTTTATCAAATTGGGGAGGTGATTATCCAAAATAAGATTCCGAGCGGGATGTTGCTGAATGTTAACTTACCCTATACGTCAAAAGAATTATGTCAAGGTGTCAAAGTTGTCCCTTTAGATATGTCTGTTTCCAGATACCGTCATGTCGGTTTAAATGATCCAAATGGAAACATCTATTATTGGTTAAAGGATACGTATCAAGAATTAGACGAATTAGCCAAAGGAAAAGACTTTAGTTTGCTAAGGCAAAATTATGTCACGATTTCGCCGATTGAAAATAAGACGATCACCAAACGAAGAATCGATTATGTAAGCAGATGGTTTCATACATTCAATCAAAATAAGGAGGATTTCTTTCATGTCAAACATTAAACGATCCATTTTATTAATCAGCATTATTAGTATTTTAAGTATACTCGCAGCTTGTGGTGGCGAATCAGAGGGGAATGCAAGTGAAGGTGTTTCCGGTGAATTAAACTTCTACACGTCTCAACCTGACGCAGATGCAGAACAACTGGTTAGTGCATTTAATGAGCAATACCCAGATGTAGACGTAAGTGTTTTCCGTTCAGGTACAGAGGAAGTAATTAGTAAAATTCAAGCAGAACAGCAAGCAGGCGACGTTCAGGCTGACCTTTTATTGGTTGCCGATGCAGTTACTTTTGAAAGCTTAAAAGAACAAGACATGTTACTGGAATACAAGTCGAGTGAGACCGAACAAATTCCAGAAAGCTTCGTTGATTCGGATGGCACGTATACTGGAACAAAAGTAATGTCTACTGCTTTAGTAGTGAACACAGATAAAGTAAATGAGATGCCAACATCGTGGAAAGTACTTTCTGATCAAGCATCTAATGGACAAGTCATCATGCCGAGTCCCCTATACTCTGGAGCAGCTGCCTACAATTTAGGTGTTTTGACTCGAAATGATGATTTTGGTTGGGACTTCTATGAAAATATTCAAGCAAATGATCCAATGATTACTCAGGGTAACGGTGACGTGTTAAAAGGTGTAGCAAGTGGTGATCAATCTTATGGAATGGTCGTCGATTTCATTGTCGCTCGTGCAGAAGCAGATGGTTCACCTGTAAAGCTTGTTTATCCTGATGAAGGAGTACCAGTCATCATAGAACCAATTGGTATCATGAAAAATACAGACAATGAACCTGCTGCAAAAGCATTTGTTGATTTTGTTCTATCTCAGGAAGGACAGGAATTAGCAGCTGAAATTGGTTATACCCCAATTAGAGAAGGTGTAGCAGCACCAGAAGGCTTAAAAACGATTGACGAAATGAATGTACTTGAAGCAGATATTAATGAGTTATATCAAAACCGAGAGCAGGACAAAGAGCAGTTCAACCAACTATTTGGAGAATAAGGGTGACGTGCAACATGAAAAATAATAACAATAGAGAAGTAATGCCAAATCTGGCATTACATTCTCTTTTTTCTAATAAAAATATCTTTAAGCTATTAGGAATTATCGCGATATGTGTGTTCTTTCTTTTACCGATTTTTCGCTTGATTATGCTCAGTTTTACTTCAGATGGAACGATATCATATGGAAATTACACAACGATTTTACAGGATGCTAGCACTTGGAAAGTTGTGTCCAATACACTTATTGTTGTCGCAGGTTCAACGGTTATTTCTCTTGTTATCGGTATTTCACTAGCTTGGTTAGTCGCGTACACAGATATAAGAGCAAAGAGACTGATGCAAATTTTTATTATTTTACCATTTGTGATTCCATCGTATATCACAACTCTAGCATGGACTCAATTTTTAGGAGCGAATGGACTTTACGTCAAACTTGCGTCTCTTTTGCCTTTTGAAGTAGAAGCTATTAATCTATATAGTTTGGCAGGGATTATTTTCGTCTTAGGCTTTTCTCATTATCCGCTTGTCTATCTACTTACAGTGAGTGTCTTTCGCAAAATACCCCGGGAGCTTGAGCTCGCTTCTCGTGCTTCAGGCGCCAAGCGTTGGGCCACATTCCGAAAAGTAAACATGCCCCTTGCATTACCGGGTATTGTTAGTGGAGGATTTCTTGCATTTTTAGCCAACCTTGATAACTTCGGGATACCGGCGTTCCTTGGTATACCAGCACAAATTAATGTGTTAAGTACATATATTTATCAGCAAGTAGTTGGATTCGGCCCTTCCGCTTTTGCAAGAGCTGCAACTTTTTCCGTAATCTTAGGTATTGTGGCTTTACTGGGGACGGCAATTCAGTGGTTCTTTTTACGAAAATCAAAACGCTTAGAAACGACAATGGAAGATAAACAACCTCGCTACTATTTAGGTAACAAAAAATTACCCGTAGAGATATTTATATGGCTGTTTTTCCTTGTTACCGGAGTTGTTCCATTGATTTCGATGGGAATGACATCACTAGTTACTGCTTACGGTGTTGATTTTTCCTTAAAAACGATGAGTTTCGAAAACTATCAATTTATTCTAACGACAAGCTCAAAAGCAAAAGAAGCTCTGGGAAATAGTGTAATGCTAGCAGGAGTTACAATGATCATTGGCATCATATTAGGAACATCTATTGCCTACCTTCGGGTGCGTAAGCCTAATTTCTTAAGCAAATTTACAGAGGTTTCAATCAGTTTACCCTATGCATTACCTGGAACAGTGATGGCATTAGCAATGATCTTTGCCTGGATGGAACCTATCCCCGGTTGGAATCCTGATATTTATGGATCGATTATCATTCTTTTTATTGCTTATATTACGAGATTTCTCATTTTACAAGTACGAGGCAGTATTACCGCTTTGATGCAGGTCGATCTTTCAATAGAAGAGGCTGCACATGTAAGTGGTGCAAAGGGATGGTCAAAATGGCGTAAAATCTTAGTGCCACTGCTTACTCCCGGTGTATTAAGCGGTGCATTCCTTGTTTTTTTAAGTGCCTTAACTGAGTTAACAGTGTCGTCGTTGCTATGGTCCTCTAATTCAGAAACGATTGGTGTTGTGATCTTTGGCTTCGAACAGGCAGGTTACACCACGTACTCGACAGCTTTTTCCAGTTTGATCGTTATGCTGATCATTCTAGGCTTTACGATTCTTTATTTGGCACAATCCTATTGGAACAGAAAGGTTGGGAAACGAACATGACTACTATTATTGAAAATCTGGTGAAACGCTTTGATCAAACAACCGCATTAAAGAAAATAAATGTAACGATTGAAGACGGAGAATTTATTGCCATACTCGGTCCATCTGGTTGCGGGAAAACAACCTTACTCCGTTTGTTGGCAGGATTCGATTCGCCATCAAGTGGCAATATATCGATTGGAGACCAGCGAGTAAGTGATAATAAGATGACTCTCCCACCAGAAAAACGAAATATCGGAATGGTCTTTCAATCATTCGCTCTCTGGCCACACCTGAACGTGCGTAAACATATTGAGTTTCCGCTTCTTCATCATGCATATGTACCAAAAGACACAAGTGTCAATATATCGAAGCGCGTTGATGAAGTCATGGAAATTATTGAATTAACCGAACTAGCAAACCGTATGCCCAGTGAGCTATCTGGTGGCCAAAAGCAGCGCGTCGCATTAGGCCGCGCCATTGCACCAAAACCAGAACTGTTATTGATGGATGAACCACTAAGCAATCTGGATGCAGAGTTACGGATGGAGATGCGCAAGGAAATTCAAGAACTGCACCGATTGACAAATGCAACGATTGTCTATGTCACCCATGATCAAGGGGAAGCATTAGCAATGGCAGATCGGATCGTTGTCATGAATAAGGGCGAGATCGAACAGATTGGTACACCTCAGGAAATTTACAGTCGTCCCAACACACCTTTTGTTGCTAACTTTGTTGGCAAAGCTAATTTAATAGATGGTATGTGGGAGGCAGATCAATTTACACCAGCGTCCAATCCAAACCTGACTTGGCCTGACTTGGGTGTTTCGGTCCCATTAAAGAAAAAAGGAATCTACCCAATCCGACCAGAACAATTAACCCTTATGGAGGATGACCGGGGAGGTATCCATGGTGTGATCACAAGTGTTCAATACCAAGGGAAAGAAATCCATTACACAGTGCAGGCGAATGGTCAAGCTTGGCTTGTGCATACAGATCTTATGCAAAAGTTTCAATTAGGGCAACAAGTTACAATCCAGTTAAAAGTGAGTGTGCGTGAAGATAATCGGAATGTCGTTTATTTGTGATTCTAAAATGGAGCGAAGTAGTGGTACTAGAAGCGATTATATATATTTATGTTAAACTATAACTGATAATGTTTTAGTTGCAACTAATAAGGCTACTAATCTATATGAAACCTTTTCCGCTATATAAACGTAACAAAATTGGGTGATTCTATGAGAAAAATAATAGGGATTATAATAATCGTAATAAGTGTCTTATTCGGAGTAGCATCTGCCACTTTATTCTCTGAAGATGGCATTGCAGCCTTAATCGGCATCTTGGTATTTTGCCTTCCACTCTTTATCGTAGGGCAAATCATACGAAGTTCTTGGGAAGCTTTTAAACGTAAAAAAATGTATTGGATCTGGCTATATTTATTTTTCTTTCTGTTTGTGCCTGTATGCTTTAATTTTCTTATATCCATGGATGAATTAAAAAAACATGTATTTCACGCTGAAGAGTATATTATATTTCGCCCCAAATCCAGCAGTTTAATCGGAGGATTACAATTATTTAGTTTTTTTGCTTTTATCACACTTTTCTTTTACCGATTTTTTGTATCTCATTCAAAGGGTAAAAAAATCGTCACTAAATTAATTATTGGTCTCGCGGTATTTTTAATCTGCTTCAGCTATTTAATGTTTAAAGATTATCGAGGTGTTCACCCTGAGGATGGACTTGTCAGAAGTAATTGGTTAGGGAATAAAACGACCGTTTCATTTGAACAAATAGACTCTATTAATCTGGAACCTGATTATTCATCGGGTGGCCATGCAAGGTATGGAGGAACTCCTCATTTTATTTGGTCGATTGAGTTCAAACATGATACCGAGCAATCGACTTATAACTTTACATTGATTGATAAATCAAACCTTGATAATACTATCAAGATGAAAGACCTTGCAAGTAAAAAACAAATTCCATTTACAGTAGAAGAAATGAATAAGGAAGCGTACGACTTGTTAGCACTTGATCTGGAGTTTGAGGAACTAAATGAGGATAAATACTATCAGCTATTTGAAGTATCAAAAAAGTAAACTAAAAGCTTTACCGTACTTGAGCATATCAAGTACGGTTTTTTATCTCTCACACGTTTTTTAACAAAAAATGTTTGGATCGTTTAAATCCAAATATTGTCATATTTATATATTTGTTTCCTTCACTGTAATGGCTTGAGATAGTTTATTAGTTTTGCAACTGTTGAACTCATCTTCATTGACTATATCTATCTTCATTGCCGCTTCCAATTTTTCAATATCTGGTTGTTTTACTTGTAAGATAAAGTCTGCTAAATGTAATTCTTCTAATTTTTCTACTGTTTTTTCTGGATCGTAATTAACGGAAGATCGAATGATACGCTGAGCCTTATATTTCCCTCTTTGTACTTCACCTTTTTGTTCATTGCCAAAAGTTACATCTAGATAATGGTGTATCTGCTTTTTAATCTGATTGATTTCTTTCTCTAATTCTTTTTTCTGAATGTTTAAATGATAGTATTTCTTTAACATTTCTTCAGAAAGTTCAGAAGATAATTCGATTTCTGTTGCCTTTGACATCATTACTCCCCCAGTAAGTTAAGATTAATTCATTTATATGAAACTGGGGCAATTTTATGCGTTTGTTATGATAAACATTATTATGAAAATTAGGTATTATCTGACCTTATTCAGTCTTTATTTTCGCTTTTTTCCTCTCCCCTCTTCTTTCTAATGTACGTATCAGCAACAGTGAAAATCCCTTGCTCCCTTACATCATAATTGAATAATAATTAACATATTATAACATTAATAGCATTTTATAAATTATTTATTCTTTTTAATTATGATAAAATAGGACAAAATTTGTTTTTGAATTAAAATGATTTTTCAGCGAATACGAGGAGTGATTTTGTTGTCCATAAATCATACCAATAACTATTATATAATGCTTATCGATACTCCTTGGGCAGGTCCAAACACAGAGGTTCGTAACGGTCCAGGTCTTAAGCTTTTAAATGGAACAGAAGTAACATATCAGGTGATAGAACCTTTTGAGATTAAATTGGCTGTAGATGACGCAGCTGGTGATCCCCTGCAGTTTAAAACGTGCGACATTCACGGACCGAATCGAACAACCCTTTTCTCCAAACGTTTAATCGAACTATTAAAACAACACGGGGTCGAAAACGTTCAATACTTTGATACGAATGTAGTGTATGAACCCACAGGAGAATTCTATGATTATAAAATGGTGAATATAATTGGCCTTGTAAAAGGATTAAATGAACAAGAATCAGAATTATTAATTAGTGAAAGAGGAACGGTGCTTGATATTGAAAAAATGGTTTTCGATGAGGAGAAATTAGAAGGTTATAAGTTATGTCGTTTGCAGGAAGATTCCATGTTAGTTGTCGTCCACAGGAGCATTAAAGAAGCGATTGAAAAAGCAGGATTAACCGGATTTCTCTTTGTCACAGATGATGAATTTGAACCTGGAATGATTTAGTCTGCTTTCGAAAAAATCGGCTCCGACATTTATAAATACGATCGTATATTCTAAATAGTTAGACCGCAAAAATACAATGACTTTTGCGGTCCCTTTAATGTCTTCAAGAATTATATTTTATTCATTAATATGTCTTATAGACTCTTCTGTTGCTTCAATCAACTCTTCAGCTTGTTCTTCCGTTAGCTTACCAGGTTTCACAAAATTATTGACCTGTTTGATAAAGTTGTCCAATTGTTTGATAGCTTGTGCAGATTTGTCATGTTTAGTATCGGACAGAAAATCCTCTGCCTTATTTAGCTTAACCATTAATGCATTTTTATTGCCTCGCACAATATCTAAGTCTGCTACCGTTTCTTTAAGGTCGGCAATACGATTTCTGTATTCTACTGTCACAGTTGCTGTCACCTTTTCAACTGCTCCCTCTACAGTTCCCTCAACCTCAAATACTCCTGGGCCATCGTTGCCATAATAATCTGGGTCAACTTCTTCCCAATCAACTGCTCGTTCTTCTGATGCAATCCCTGTAGCGCTGTAATTGACATCAACAGTTACTGTTTCAGGTAACGTTGGAGCAACACCAGAAACAGTATTAACTTCTACATCAGATATATCTCGAATTTTGCTTTTCGAAAATAACCAATCAATAAGCATGCCACGTTCTGGGTGCTCATATTCATTATAGACCGGAAGCCACACTGCATGTCCGTCAAATACGTGGCCATTATATGGTGGTTCATCCAATCTGTTTTCTGGCAGTATCGTCAACAAGGAATCGTTCATATACGGTCCATAAGTTTCGTCAATTTCAACAACAGCGTCATAAAGAAAATCCCCTTCATCTACAAAAGACCAAACAGGCAAATATGCTACTGCTTCGGCATCTTCGACATTATCAGGTCCACCGGCTGGACAAAGTGGTGCAGCCGCTGCAGCAAAATCAGGGTAAGTTTTCATAAAGGTCCATGTGGAGCCTCCACCCATTGAGAATCCTGTAATATAGACTCGATTAGGATCAACTTTTCCTTCCGCTATCATGTCATCGATGACACCCTTAACTTTATGCATGTCTTCTGGCGTTGTTGCATTACGAGGGGCCAATACATGACTCGGATATTTCTCTTGGTTCTCCGGGTTAGCCCAAACAGTCCCACCATTGCTAAATCTGATAGGAGTATAGATATCGTTACCCTGTCCACCCCCATGAAAGAAAACTACTAAGGGTAGCGGTTCATCCACGTCCTCATTATAAAAATAACTATAATCAAGTCCTTCATAGTTTGCATATTGATACTTGTCAAGAACAGGACTGACTATATCATCCTGAGTAAATCCTTCAGGTACTAGGGAGGATCCATCCACAAAAGTAATTTCATCTCCCTTATAAGTGATCGTGTACTCTAAGTCAAATGTATATCCGTCAGCGATGGTGGATCCACCGTCCTCCCAACCAACGTCAGGAAAATCAACAACAATATATCTTCCACTATCGGAAGGTGAACCAGAGTCATTTACTTCACTGGTATACACATCAATTACCTCGCGAGGTCCGTCATATCCCACATAATCTGGATCGACTTTTCTTGTAGTGGTAACATGCACATCAAAATCTGATATATCCAGTGTTGAGTCATCTACTTCTTTGCCTGCATCAATAATGAGCGCATCCGTACGCTCGTGAAAAGCAAAATTTTCATTTTTGAGTATAAATGGTAACATTGTTTCGGTCACTTCCTCAGATGCGAAGGCTGAAGGTACGTTTAATAACACGATAAAGCAAACTAGCAAAAACAAAACTACTATTCTCTTTAACATTTTTCATAAAACTCCCTTCGTTAATGTAAGCGCTTTTAAAAACAGTGACTATCTTACAACAACAACCTATTTATACACCTCCTAAATTTTGATAGATTCAGTATAACATGTAAATTTTAATTATTATGTCGATTATTGGAATTTTTTCATAAAAAAATGGACATTTATTTAAGATTCTATGACACATTTTGGCTAAATAGTGTAATAGAGTAGGCAATTGCCTGAGACAAAGTAATAGAGTATGATTGTGCTAGTAATTGATAAGTTAAGGAGGTTTGATTGATGGCTGAGTTGTTTGGAGTAGTTATTCCGTTATTTGCGATCATTTTGTGTGGTTTTTTAGCTGGACGTTTTTCTTTATTATCATTTGAAAGTACGACGGCATTAAATAATTTTGTTTATTACTTTTCGTTACCTGCATTACTTTTCCTGTCGATTTCAACGGCACCTGTTGAACAATTATTAGATTGGAACTTTATTTTATTAAATATTTGTATCGTTTCCACTATGTTTGTGTTTTCTATGTTCATTTTTCGTTTTGTATTCAAAAAAACATTCCCGGAACTTAGTTTGTATGGGATGATCACTACATATGGCAACACAGGATTTCTAGGAATTCCTCTATTGATCACAGCTTTCGGACAAGCTGCTGCAATTCCAGCTGCCATTATCAATTTTGTCTATGACGTGCTTATTATTTCTTTTATTATCATTTCTATCGAACTAGTAAAATCTAGGAAAAGCCACAAAAAAAATAGTCCAATAAATTTGTTGCAATTAATAGTAAAATCGATATTTTTAAATCCCATTAATGCTTCCTTAATATTAGGTGTATTGGTAGCGTTAACTAGTATTCCTGTCCCTCAGCCAGTCTATGTATTCACTGAAATACTTAGTCCTGCCGCAGGACCAACTGCTCTGTTTGCATTAGGTTTGGGTTTATCAGGTGAACGAAACGTACTAAAAAATAAAAACTATCAATTTTCTGAATTGATGACGTTGGTAGTGTTAAAATTAATTGCGTTACCGCTATTAGCTATATTTTATATTTATTTTGTTATTCAACCTGAGAATGCAATGTGGGCGAAATCTGTGATTCTGCTCTCTGCCGTACCAACTGGCGCATTAGTGTATGTATTTGCCGAAAAATATAATACGATGGCTAAGCAAGTACCTCTCTATATTTTGATCACAACGGTTCTTTCTATTTTCACGATTGCATTTGTATTAATTTTCTTATAATAAAAACTGTAAAGGGTTGAAACTACTCTCTCAATCAATTCATACAAAAAATACTCCACCTTAATTTCTAAGGAAATTTGAAGGTGGAGATTTTATTGGACAGACTACCTCATCATTTGCGAGACACACAAAGTCCGTAGTCTACTGCTGATACAAAATCGTTTGGGCAACGCCGATAAAATACTCAGATTCAACAATAATATGGTTCAAAACAACTTTGGCTGTTGGATTGGTGCTAATAGGTTCACTTTCTTCCATCATTGTACTACAAAAGTTAATAAATTGTTGGCTCTGCTGTAAACAAAAAGTGATAAGCTGGATAATATCTTTGTAGAGTGCCGGAGAAACTTGTCCATTTGAACGATTTACGGTTTCAATATACCTTATAACTCTATGATGTGCATTGGCAAACTCTTTTTCCCATTCCTTTAATTCTTTTACATATTTCTGTTCAAGATTATCTACAAGTTCTCTAATAACAACCGTATGTTCCTCTTCTTGGTGTTTCCAAAATTCCGCTTCATCTAGAACACGTAAAGGCATCTGGTTACCATAATAATACTGCATTAAACAACCCTCCAAAAGTCTTATTCCTTATAAATATATATTCGAAGGTTGTGTAATAAGAACTTTTAATAAGACTTCCATTCGGAAACTTATTATTTATTTTATAGTATTATTTTACTGGTTGAAGTGAGTTTCTTACTGTCTTTTTGTTAATGAATTAATCGCAGTTTTTATTTCTTCTGGCTGACGAGTACCAATCACAACAGTTTGATCTTTTATAACCATTTCTATTGCTTTGTTACCATCCATATTATAAGCCTTTTCCCCATTAATATTTAATCGAATTCCCCAACCACCAAAACGTTTTAAGGGGCTATAAGTGATGGATTCATAATCTTTTATCTCCCTAAACAAAAACTTTTTATAGTGGAGATGGAAAGGCATATATCGAATATATAGCCCATCTTCACGTACTTCTATTATAAGTTTTGTGAAGAATAGCAAAATTATCGGTACAATAATACAAAGAAATAACCAAAGAAAAATTAAAAACACATCAGGAGCTGGTTTAGTACCAACTGGGTTACCTAGAATTATTTGTTCAATAAATGTATACCAGATAGAAAAAATAAACAGAGAAATAAATATCCATAATAGTATTGAGCGTGGTTTTTGAATTTCTTTAAATACAACTTTATATTGCTCATCTATTTTCAACACCCCATTGGATTAACAATCCGTACTGCTTGTTCATGATAAATTACTCCACTATAATAATACCAAAAAATAACAATATAATGTTTATAAATTTAATATGCAGGAACTGGTTAAGTCCCTGCTTTTCTCTTTAAAAAAGTTACATATTCTACATGCATAAAGGTACGAAAGTAGGTTTGTTACGTAAAAATTCTTACTCTATCACGCATTCTCCAACAATCTTTAAAACTTTTGAATTTTCCTTTTGCCAACTAGAAGTTAAATTTTAAGATGTTATGCTATGGTTATTCAATGTTTGAAAATATCTATATACTTTATTCATTTTTTCTTTGTGCTTCCCCTTTGGATTTTCCATATTCCCAAACTCAAAGAATTTTACCTTTTTAATCCCTACATATTGAAATAATGCCTTACGCATTAAAACTTTATGTGCGTTATTCAGCCAAAACATTGGATAAAAGGTCGGCCCCTTCATAACAGAAACACATACGACTGATTTCCCTTTCAACAAACCGACCGGTAACATCTTACCGTTATCTTTGTAGGCAAATCCAGATGCAAACATTTTATCAATATAACCCATTAACATAGCAGGTGGTCTTCCCCACCATATAGGGTAGATAAAAATAATCTTGTCAGCCCATGATAGTTGATTACGATATTTTTCCATATCCGGATCTTTATACATATCTCTTCTTTTCTTTTTCTCTCCAAATTTAAGGACAGGATCAAAATTTTCATCATATAAATCTAATACTTGAACTTGTTGTATATCATGGTTTTCCTCGCATCCTCGAAGTACTTCTTGTAAAAATGCGTAGCTCAAGCTTTGATGATTTGGATGTGTAAAAACAATCAGAACATTCACTATTAAACACCTCATTTGTTATCATTTGATAACTAAATAATACCACCTTTTATATTTAGTTGTCAATTGATAATTGTTTTTTGATAATATATTTGATACTTTGTAATTGAGGTGATTTATATGGATAAGAGTAAGCTTTTCCAGCAGTTTGTTCGATTTACTACATCTGTACATCAAGTGACAAATGATTTGACAAAAGAAATTAATATTGAAAATATAACTACCGTTCAATACAAAATATTAGAGTTCATTACAGTTAGCCAACCGGTAACGCTTAGTGAAATCAGTGAATGCTTGCATTTATCTTTACCTAATTCCAGCCGTGAGCTAAAAAAATTAATTCAAAGCCAGCTATGCGAAAAGATTGTTGATTCGGATGATCGTCGCAAATTTGACATTCTCCTAACCGAAAAGGGAACAGAGCTAATGGATAACGTTTTTCATCAGCTTGAATTAAAATTTCAAGAGCAAATTAACCATTTAACAGAGTCCGAACTACAAGAAATTGAAGAGGCAATGAAAATTTTACAAACTAAATTTTTTGCATAGGGGGTAATGGAAAGGACCAATATGAAACAATTAATCGTCTATATGTTAATTTTGAAAAGTTAAAATATAACCCATATTTCAATAAGGAATTATTCAAGTAACAGTTTTTCTATCACCCTTTATATGGCAAAGATCTGTAATAGTTCGTGATAATTGGGACATACACCGAAGGCTGTCTAATAAAATCGGTGCCTGTCTCTCCTCGAATATTATTGATAATTGGCGAATGAATATTAAGGTGAAAATCGATATAATCCGCCAAACCATTAGTCCGAGGGAATATAAAACACACTTCAATTTTTAGTTGAAACCCTTTAAACCTATTGCCACCAAGTTATTTTAACTCTATCATCGCAACTGTCTCGACATGTTTTTTGATAGAATGATGATATCGAAACAGATAATTTTTATTTTGCTGAAAGATGCGCTCCCCGGAGCAAAGTATGGAACAGTTGGCGAATTTAACCCTATAAGTGAGTAATTTTACTTAGTATAAAGGCAGGTTATAATTTCTTATAAATCCTGATA
The DNA here is from genome assembly GCF_900143085.1 of Gracilibacillus kekensis. GTDB lineage: Bacteria > Bacillota > Bacilli > Bacillales > Amphibacillaceae > Gracilibacillus > Gracilibacillus kekensis. Next base: position 208,675 of record NZ_FRCZ01000005.1, read on the forward strand.
GCAAATATATACGCGACAACTATTATTGCTATACACCAAGTCAAAGCAATCCATATTTCATTTCCTACAGGCTGGTTTGATAACAAATTGCGAATAGCTTCCACGATGGGAGTTACAGGTTGATTTTCTGCAAAAGCACGTACTACTGAAGGCATAGTATCTGTTGGTACAAAAGCAGAACTGATAAATGGTAAGAAGATGATTGGATAAGAAAATGCCCCTGCACCATCTGGTGTTTTAGCTGAAAGCCCTGCAATTACAGCTATCCAAGTCAATGCCAGTATAAAGATCCCGAGTATTCCAAATACCGCTAACCATTCTAAAATTCCTGCTGAAGAACGAAAACCAATTAATAGTGCAACTAATATAATCACTACTACAGAAATAACATTTGAAATTAATGAAGTTAATACGTGTCCCCATAATATTGTAGAACGAGCAATAGGCATTGAGTGAAAACGTTCAAAAATTCCACGTTGTTTATCTAGAAACAAACGGTATGCAACATATGCAATCCCACTACCAATTGTCATTAACATTACACCTGGTAGCAGATAATCTATATAATTTTCTGTACCTGTTTCGATCGCACCACCGAATACATAAACGAATAATAACATCATCGCAATCGGTGTAATACATACTGTCACAATTGTATCCATACTTCTAAAAATATGACGCATAGACCTTCCAAACATAACACTCATATCTTTGAAAAAATATTTATTGATAGATTCCATTTATTTCTCCTCCTTATCATCAATGATTGCCAGGAATATTTCTTCTAATGTAAGCTGTTTCTCGACATATTCAACTTTTGCAGGTGGAAATAATTTTTTCAAACCCTCTAGTGTATCTTGAGCAATGATTTTACCATCATGAAGAATAGCGATTTTATCAGCTAGCTGTTCCGCTTCCTCTAAATATTGAGTCGTTAGAAATATTGTCGTTCCTGCAGCTGATAACTCTTGTATAATCTTCCAAACCTCTAAACGTGCTTCTGGATCAAGTCCTGTTGTTGGCTCATCTAGAAAAATAATTTCTGGATTTCCCACAAGACTCATTGCAATATCAATTCTTCTTTTCATACCGCCAGAGTAAGTACCTACTCTTCGATCTGCAGCCTCTGACATACTAAACCGATTAATTAGCTCATCTGCTACTTGATTTGGGTTTCTAAGATGTCTAAGCTTTGCTATCATTTGGAGATTTTCACGTCCAGTCAATATTTCATCAATAGCAGCAAACTGACCAGTAAGACTAATAGAATTTCTAATCTCCGCTGGATTTTTTTCAATCTTAAAACCATTGATTACAACACTTCCAGCATCTCGTTCAAGTAAAGTCGCCATGATTCTAATCATCGTTGTTTTTCCAGCTCCATTTGAACCTAGTAATGCAAAAATTTTTCCCTTCTCTACTTCAACATTCACTCCTTTGAGTACTTCTACATCTTTGTAAGATTTTCTTAGCTTTTCAATTTGTATGACATTTTCTATCATTTTCATTTCCTCCCTCAAAAAAATAAGAGCCGACAACTGTAATGTAACTCACAGTTATCGGCTCTGCGTCTTAGCGTCTGGCTCTTTAATAATTGATATATTCAGTTGTTTTACATTGATAATTGTTTCCTGTTTACACTTGGGACAAAATATTGGAAAGTTTTCAAGTACCGTATCAGCACCTATCTTGACCCGTGTTTTGTTACTGCAGATCGGGCATAATATCCACTCGTATTTACTCACTATGCACTCCCCTTTTTAGTGATTATTTGGTGACCACCATCACCTTTACTTTCTTCTATTTATAACTTTTTTCATGGCCTTGTTAACTTCCTGGTTAGCAGACTCCTGATAGATGTCAGCGTAAGTTTTGGAATCTTTAATTAAATCATCACAAAAAGCAGCTACATCCCTTCCCGTCACTTCGAGCACGTCTTTTCCCAAACCGGCACCTTCTTCAAAGAGATCAACGATCCCCGAGAGTAAACCCGTCCCGTTAGTCAACTCAACAGGGCCTACCTTAAAGAGATATTTTTGAATCTCTTTATATACAATCTGATAATCATTTGGGAGTGCTTTGAGACGCTTCACATGCGCTCGCCATTCTTTTTTCCCTTCGATAATATCTTTTATGCTCATATTCATCCTCCTATTTGCCTAATTTTTTTGCGATATTATTGTTTAGTTGCTCGCGCCACTTGTCTCTTATTGATTTTGCACCTTCTTCGCCTGTCAAAGCTGAACAGAATTCTTTAATATCGTCACCTAAAGTTTCTTGAATACTTTGTCCTTCCGCTGCTGATTCTTCGAGTAGACCTAGCACACCATCAAGAATTGGCATGAGGTTACGTCCGGTAAAATCTGAATTGGCCCAAATATTGGTGTTAATTTCTTCCCAGGCCACATAATAATCAGCAGGCAGCTTTTGGGCTCGTAATTCGAAACTTTTCATCTCTTTAGTCATTTCGCTTCCAGTGATCTTTTTCCAAAAATTCATTATTTTCTCTCCCTTAACTCGTTAATTTTCGAATCAATAAATTCCCACTTTTCCCAGAATATCCGCAACTCCTCACGCCCTGCGTCGTTGAGCATGAAAAACTTTCGCGGTGGTCCCTTATCAGATGGCTTTTTCGTAATCTCCACCAATTTATTTTTCTCAAGCCGGACCAAGATAGTATAAACTGTTCCGTCCACAACTTCTGTAAAACCGAGATCATTGAGGTGTCTCGTAATTTCATAGCCGTACGTTTCCTTACGGCTTATAATTTCAAGGACACAGCCCTCAAGCACACCTTTAAGCATTTCCGTTAGATTTACCAGAGCAATCACCTCTCCCTATTCTGTATGACTGGTAACAAGTATCACTTAATACTACTATATAGTATCACGAGGTAGTTGTAGTGTCAATAAGATATATAGTTATTTATTCAGAAAAGATGAATTTTCTAAATAAAAAACTCCCCCAAACTAATCAGTCCGAGGGAACATACAACACACTTCTATTTTTAGCTAAAAACAATAAATATATTGATACTAACCTATTTTAAATCTATCAACGCTACGCACTCAACGTGTACAGTCTGTGGAAACATATCCACTGGCTGCAACCCTTTTACATCATAACCATTCTGTACTAAATATTTTAAATCGCGTACCTGTGTCACCGGATTGCAGGATACATAAACGATACGCTTTGGTTTAAGCTTCACAACGCTAGACAAGAACGCTTCATCACTCCCGCTTCGTGGTGGATCCATAATGACTACATCCGCTTTCTCACCACGCGCTGCCATCTCCATCATGAATTCACCAGAGTCTCCCTGGTGGAAACGCGCATTCTTCACTCCGTTGCGCTTTGAATTGCGGATTGCGTCTCGAACAGCATCCTTATTCAACTCTACGCCAATGACTTTACCAGCCTTCTGACTTGCTATCAGACCAATGGTACCGATCCCGCAGTACGCATCGATTACGGTTTCTCTTCCAGTTAACTGAGCCATTTCAATCGCTTTTGCATATAGCTTTTCTGTCTGGACCGGATTAATCTGATAAAAGGATTTAGCGGAAATTTCAAACTTCATTCCACAAAGGGTATCTGTTATCGTTCCTTTACCAAACAACACTTTCTCTTGATCCCCTAAAACCATGCTTGTCTTCCGGTTATTCACGTTCATAAGGATAGTCGTAATCTCCGGGTGAGCCTTCCTTAGAGCTTTTACAAAATTATTACTACCTTTAAAAATAGTTGATGCTACAACCAACACTACCATAATCTCACCACTTACCTTGCCCACCTTCACCAATACATGGCGCAGGAAACCTCGTCCAGTGTCTTCATTATACGGCTGTATTTTAAACGACTTCATCATGTCCTTAATCGTATTCCAAATCTCATCTGCTTTTGGATCGTGAATCAGACACCGATCCATTGAGATAAGCTGATGACTATTTTGTGCGTATAAACCACCAATAATCTGTCGGTCCTTATTCAAACCGAATGTGATATGGCTTTTGTTCCGATAATCATATGGGTTGTCCATCGTTAAAATGGGTTCCGGTTTACCGAATGGCTTCATCAGTTGATCGATTGTGTCCTGCTTGAAACGTTCCTGAGCCTGGTTGTTCATATGCTGCAGCTGACATCCACCACATTCATAGTAATAGACGCATGGTGGCTTTGTTCGGTCATCCGACGTTTTAATGATCCGCTTCACTTTTGAATGCACATGTTGACCGTTGGTAGATACAGTAATTTCAGCAATTTCACCTGGCAAAAGATGCTCAACTTCCAGCTGTTTTCCTTTCCATTGAACGATGCCTTTCCCTTCTTGAGTCAGACTGGAACAAGTCACCTCTGCTGTTACAGATTGCTTATTACCATGACGCTTATTAGTTTTTGTGGGCTTACCTTGGGATTTTTCGTTCTTTTTAGTAGTCTGTCCGGAGCGCTTTTCTCCATATGTTTTATTTGAATGATTGTGTTTATTTCCGGGCTTATTTCGATTCTTTTTGTTTTTATTCATAGACTCTTCCTATCTCTTATTCTTTAATTTCTCATTATATACTATCTCATAGCAGTAGTAAAACTAACGAAAACAAATAGACTGAAGGGAGAGCCCTGCTACTTTCTAATAATCATGTGATACGACTATTCAACAAACAAGATATTCTCGATTACCAAGGGCCTAAACCCCTAACTCCGATAAAGCACTGCAAGCAATTTTTTTACATAAATTTCTCCATCTTGTTAATTAAAGATCAAAGGAAACGCACCTTTCTTTATCTTAATATCTATTCATTTTTGATATGTGTCCGGTACTCTTTCACAATATTTTTTTCAAAATGGATTTTAGTTAACGCTAATGTAAAAAGCAAAAATAACTCGAATCCATTTGTTACAGCACCGCTTGGCAAGAAAGACGACAAAGCACTACCGACTCCCATGATAACTGTTCCAATCAACATCCATTTCCACTTTGTTTTCCTATATACAATAAAGCCTCCAATTAACAGCACACAAGTAACTCCTATGATCATATATGGCGGATGATTAGTTGAAGAAGTTGATATGTATTGAAGAACACCGTTATCCCATATTGGTTTTAACTCTAACTGAAGAACCATCAGAATTTCAATCACACTAAGCATTATTGCTACAATGACTGAAAGCCATTTTACGATATTGTGTTTCATCCAACTTACTTCTGCTAATTTTAAGATGCCATAACTAAATAGTACTAAAGTTGGTGTAACTAAGGCGTGTATCCAGTAGCGCCCTAAATTTAATATTTCCAGTAACTCACCTGTACCAACAAATCTCCCAACCGCTAGGATCAAGTTGTCATATAATAAACCAATAATGATAAGATAGAGAAAACTTCGATACGTTAACTCTTTCTGTGATGACTTAAAAGTCCAGATCATTAGTATCATATAAGCAAATACAAAAAATGTGTAAAAAAAAGTATCCATAATAACGCCTCCTATGTAACAGGTGCGAATCAACTAAGATAAGAAATCACGGAGAATTTGCAACCCGATGATGACTATCAAAGGGCATAAGAGTGACTATATCTTTAAAGTCAACTAATTTCTAAGATCAAAGCTAGATAATCGTGAGTTTTCATTTCTTTACAAAATAAGACTGAATCATAGATGATCCAGTCTTATCCGACAACTTTTTTAAGGTAACAACACTTTATCAATAACATGAATGACACCATTAGACGTTTCTAAATCAGCTTTAACAACATTTGAATTATTGACCATTACAGGATCTAATGATATTTCCACTTTTTTATCTGCAAGCGTTTTGACCTTCATTCCATCCTGTAAATCTCCAGACATCACTTTTTCTGGTACCACATGATACAGGAGAATGTTCTTCAAATCATCCCTTGCTAATAGCTCTTCAGTAGTTATGTCTAGTTCCTTGAGCAGCAATTCAAATGCTTCATCTGTCGGTGCAAATACTGTAAAGGGCCCTTCTCCTTTTAATGTATCAACCAAACCAGCTTTTTCTAATGCTGCAATCAATGTATTGAAGTTACCTGCTTCTTTTGCAACATCGACAATATTTTTTTCAGTTTCAGCATTCTCCGAAGCAAATACACCACTTTCAAATGAGAGAAACAACATAACAGCAAAAAGAATTAACGTTAATTTTTTCTTTAACATAAGTAAATTCCACCTTTTTTCATCTTTATAAAGCTTCAATACATTATTACTACTAAATTCTGCAAACCTAAAATTCCACCCCCAACTATTAAAGATCTAAGTGTAGTATTCTAATAATCGATATATTTATCCTAATTTCAACCAAAAACACTGTATTTTATGCTGTTTCAAAATAACTTTAAAGTTAGGTAGTCCGATAGACAGGGATACTCAAACCAATAAAAAAGGTACCTTATATTTTTATATAGGGTACCTTACGAATTCATTAATTATAGAAAACTTGAGATTGATTATGGTACAGTATGATCTTGGTCTTATGTCTGAGTACGAGTCATTGCAATTACCTCACTTAGCTTAAACCCTTCCTGCTTATTGTGATTTTAACACGGAATACTTTTGATAAGCTTTATAGTAACTCCTACTAAAAAGAACTACCATAAGTACAGGGAGTAATTTTAAGAGAACAAATGGCGTTTCAAATACTAATGCTTTCCAAAATAATGACCCTTCCATACGCCATAGCCCATCATGGTATAATAATGAATTATTAAACAGCATAAAAGAGTACGCCAAACAGAACGATCCCAACAAAAGGGAATAACCCATCAATCTTTTATAATAATTACTTTTTGATTGATTATCTGAGAAAATTTCATTTTGGTCACTATCTTTCTTTTGCCAATACCGTATTCCACCAAGCCAGGAACCTGTTATATAACTCCAACCAAAATCCTCATATATCTCTTTATATTCCACAAACTTTTGCTTTGGGAAATAATCTCGACAATCTAGCCGAATCACATATCTCTTATCCGTTTTTTCGAAACTGTATATTCCTAATTTACTAATATTTGTGCAACGGTAACCTCTCTGTAATTGCTCGTTCAGCCATTGTTCTTCTTTTTCAATATTAAAAAATACTTTAAACCTCTTCATTTAATTCACTTCCTTCATATAAAGATAAAATATGGGTTAATCTTTCTTGTTCCATTTTCAAAATGGCGCTTCCTTCTGTTGTAATCTTATATATTTTTCTTCGACCAGAATGTCCAACAGGTTCGATCCAACCATGTTTGTTCAAGTTTTCAATCGCACCATATAATGTACCAGCAGCTAAAATCACGCTGCCCTTACTTATTTCTTCTATTTTCTGCATTACAGCATAGCCGTGGAGTGGTTCACGTAACGCTAATAAAATATAATGCATCGTTTCAGACAACGGCAATAATTTGTGTTTCATATTTTCACCCTCTATTCAGTTTGACTGTATATTTCAACTTAATAACTAGAGTAATACAGTTCAACTGAATAGTCAACATTTTTTTTGAATTCATTATAAGAACCTAAAAAAGCCGATTTCCTACTAAAGGAAAGCGACTTTTTATGATGTACTCTTATGTTTTTGATTAAAGGGTACAGACCTATCCACGGACAATTGTCTATACGGATTGCCTGACACCATATTACTTCGATAATATTAAACTTCCGTTAATCATTTTGAGGGACATCTTCATTAGTAATTAACATCAGCGATTCTTTAGGTATATGTTCCTTCAATTTTGACAATCTCTTCGACTGATTCAGTGTTATAGTATCGAATAGGTTTCTAACAAGACGACCATTTGAAAAGTATTCCTCTTTTTCATTCAATTTCTTTTGCAACAAATCACGAACCGCTTCAGTAGCCTTATCTTCAGCAACATAGTCATTTCGATTGCAGATGTAATGAAATATTCGAACAAGTTCATCGAGTGAATAATCATTAAATGAAATAAAAGTATTAAATCGTGAATTTAAACCTGGATTAGATTCAAAAAACTGATCCATTAAACTTGTATATCCAGCTACGATTACAACTAGGTCATCGCGATAATCTTCGAGAGCCTTTGTTAGCTCAGTAAGACTCTCTCTGCCATAACTGTCACTCTGATCATTCTCTGTTATGCTATACGCTTCATCAATAAATAGAACTCCACCTTTGGCACGATTTATTAACCTTTTTACCTTGATCGCTGTTTGCCCTTGATACTCAGCAATTAAATCCGTCCTACTCGCTTCAATAAAGTGTCCTTTACTTAGTAATCCAATAGCTTTATACATTCTCCCAACAATACGCGCCACAGTAGTTTTAGCTGTTCCAGGATTGCCTAGAAATGCCATGTGCAACGTTTTGTCAGACTTTTTTAATCCGTTTTCTACTCGCAATTGTTGTATTTGATTATAGACAATCAAATCTCGGACTTGCTGCTTCACATTTTCGAGACCAACTAGTTCGTCTAATTGATTAAGCAGCTCATCTAATGAAACATTTGATGACTCTTTCAGTTCCTGAAAAAGTCCATCAACTTTTGAGGATCCTAAATATTTATATAATATCTCAATAATTTTTTCCTGCTTTTTCTCCATTCCAGGCAGGGATTGTTTCTTAGTTAAGATACCCAGGTTTTTGATCAGCTCTAAAATGGCTTTATCCATTTGTCCGTCAGTTATTTCCTGAACTAATTTTTCAAACTCTGATGCTTTACCTAAAGAAACATCTATCTGCTTAGCTTCTTTAATCAGCTGTTGTTTATAATGCTCTGAAATCATCATAGTACCCCACTTATTATCAAAATCACCAGCGTGCAGATGATAGCAATACTAGAAAATGCAATAACCTGAGTAGTCTTCAACACTTTTGATAAACTTCCTGTCAATAGACTAAGCTCTGTAATCTCATTGTTCGCCTTAGCTAATTCAGTTTCAAAATAGGAAGTCATATTTTCTGCTTGTTGCTCAATTTCAACGTTGATTTCCTTAATTGTATTTTCAAAATTTGTCTTGTTTTCTCTGACTTCGTTAGTTGTCGAGGTGAGTTTGACAACAAAATCAGCATTGTGATGATCGACTTTTTCAGATAAGGTTTGGATATCAAATTGAAATAGTCGCTTTAGATCACCGAGTTTCTCTCCATGATTAGCAACTTCTTTATTGAGAGCTTCTATATTTGTTTTGTTTTCTTTACTTATCGCTTCGATTGTAGATATGTTATCATTTTGATGGGAAATCAGCTGTTCCACTTTTTTAACTTGTTTTAAATGAGCGTCTTTTAGCTGATTCAAATCATCTTGAAAAACGGACTGCGAAGCTAATAATGATTTTATTTCATCCGTCAGTTTAGCTACTGTCCGTTCTTGAGATTCAACCTCCGTTTCGATTACTTTCACCTTACTTTGCATGGTAGAATAGACGGCATAAATTTTATCTACATCACCCAGGTGTTCGATCTTCTCGACCTTATCTTTAAAGTTTTTCAAAACCTGAATAACCTGTTTTTGTTGATTAATGATGTGTTTGATCTCGGTTTGATTCTCCTGAACACCTTCAATTCCCTTTAACGCTTTTGCATTAGCTTCTTCAGCTGCTTTCAGTGAGACTAAAATGCCTTGAATGTACTCTTTATCTAATGCTGAAAACGTATCATAAATAGTATTAAACTCCTGAATTGTTCTCACCAGAACTTTATTCTGTTCAATCATTTTATTCTGAATACTATCCGTTAGTCTATTTAAATCACTACCCGTCACATCATAATTAAATAACCCAAATAAGCCCCCGGTAATGGGTACGCTAGGCAACTCAGCTTCTTTAGGTAATTTCTTACTAAAAGCTTTTAATTCATTTTTCTTTTTATTGAAACCATTATTTCTAGTAGACACAATTACTGTCTGTTCATTGTCTGTGTTGTGCTCTCTCGTCTGTATATTTGTCATTTTACATCACCTTTAAAGTAAGCCTTCTAAGTCATTTTGCATTTTCAATAATTCACGTTGGTTCTCACTAATTTTGTCCTTATTTTTAGCATTACTAGCATTTTCCTCATCAAAAATCTTATTAAGCGATTGTCGCATTATATCGTTCGCTAATGCGTGATTCTCTGAAATTTCGCTCATCACTTTTTCTTTGGATGCCTCTAGACGATTTTCAGCTACAGAAAATTGTACCTGTTGTACATTCATAATTCCATTTTTCTTATCAATAATTTGCTGATCCTTTTCTTCTTTTAACTTATTGGAGATAAACTTATCGATAAGATTTAAGACGATTGCACCAACTAATCCAGATACTAAACTGGACAAAAATAAGCCAATCATATTAGCGAGCGTGCCAAGTAGAGGTATTTCAATTTGCATTCCAGGAACGGTTAGTAGGAACTTCTCAAAAACCTCCCCTAAAAAGATGGCACTGCCCCCAACTAGTCCAACTGTTATTATTTTTCCAACTTGCGCCACCTTTACAGCAAACGGTTTGTCCTTATTCTTTTTATCACCAAGATATGTAACGGCATCCATAACTGAGGATACCCCTTGTTTAATTAAACCAGACAACTTCTTAAAAAGACTTACAATTGGGCCGAATATCTCAGATATAATTGTAGTAATGAATGCAGAAGTTCCTGTCTGCAAAAAACTGAGAATTTTAGAGAAAAAGTTTTTTATAGATTCCTTCATTTCTGATAAAAATCCTTTAAATGATTTAGCTTTTTCTTTAAAAAAACGAATTAGACCATTCATAATCTCTTTCAACAATGAAAAAAGTGCGGAGATCGCCATCGTTTTTAGAGCATCTTTTCCAGCCTTTTTTCCGGCTTCTTTTGCTGCGTTTACTCGGATATCTTTATTAATTGCTTTTCTGGATTCTTTATCAGCTTTCATCATACGATCGTCATCAGCAGCAAGCTTATCGTTCAAGCGTTTATCATTTTTTTCTTTTTCCATACGCTTTTCAACTTCTGATTTGTTTGATTCATCGACTTTTTTATTTGCTCGTTCGTTTTGTTCGAGAAGAGATTTTTCTCTTGTTTCTCGAGTTTCTACATACTCTTTGTTCGACTTTGCCCCTTTGCTTTTATTTAAAGATTCGTTTGTCGGCTTTAAATTTTCATTTTTGTTGGCAAGGTCAGCTACATCTAAATTAGCTTGCTTTCTTCTCTGATTTTCAAATAATTCTTTTCTAGTTACTACATGATCTAAATTAGCTTTTTCATTACGCTTTAAGTCTTTTCCCGTATATTCATCCTTTAGAATTCCAGCTTTTTGCTGTTCCCTCATTTCATTATTGGCATCTTTGTACCGTTGATCCTTTAAAACTGAATCCGCAATATCCTTATACTGCTCAGGATGCTCTCTATCATATTTTTGAATTAATGTCTCCTTAGTCATGTCAATTCCAATTTGATTACCAAACTGATTCCACACTTCATCCAAGACTACTTTCCCTAACGCCTCAGGATCTGATATGGTTGCTCTATCCTTTTCCAGGAGTTCTAAATCAGAAAAACTTTCTTCCAACTGTTTTGATAAAAAACCTTCTACTTCTTCAAAATTAAAGTCTGTTTCAACATTATTCATTTCCATATTTTGAATTGCATTCTTATTATCCATATGTATCAACTGTCCTTCCAAATAATTTCAATAAGCATTACTGTATGGTTTACCGGATTTTATGAAAAGTGAAAGAAGATTTCTACTGTCCACACTGCCGTCCTAATTGATAAATCTTACCTATTACAATAATATCATAAAGTAAGTAAATTACTATGGAATTTTGATGCACAAAAAAGCTGATTTGAAAATGAATTCAAATCAGCCATGATCTCAATTATAAACATATCTAACCTTTCAAAACAGTTCACTTACCATATTCAAGAAGAAAAATTAAAAAGTATCTAAGTTATCTAAATTATTTTCTTTAATACCATCAGGTTCACTCCGGATAATATCTCGACCATACTTATGAAATACGTCGACATGTTCGAGGTTCCCTGCTTTTGCTTCATCAATTGCGGTGACGTAGTCTAACTCTCTACCGCTATTCGTTTTAAATGCAATAATATCGCCATCATCATTTTTCCGAACAGCAACAATTTGCTCTTTTTCAAGCTCTCCTGATGCAGGTGCTTCCTGCTGAGCTTGTTCCGCACCCTGTTGTTTATAATCTTGATATATTTTCTCAAATTCTTGATTATCCATATTCCACACCTCCAAAAGATATACTTAGTTTGTGACAAAGGAAACATTATTATGTGTAATCTCTCCAGCCTATGGATTGCACATAATCGATTTAAATTATCACAAAATAATAGTACAAGTTGACGTATCTAGTAATCCGCATTACTCTGAATAGAGATGCACCAATTGATGCAATAAAAGGAGACGTAAAAATGAATAAAACGCAATCATTAAATGAAATATTACCTGATCTCAAACCGTTTCTGCAAACCGCTTGGGATAAATCTGGATTCGAAAATCTAACTGCCATTCAACGCCATACGATCCGTTTTATAATCGAAGGAAAAGATATCATTGCGGAGTCACCAACTGGAAGTGGTAAAACGTTGGCTTACCTGTTACCACTTTTACAGCAAATCGACCCAACACAAAAAAATGCGCAGGTTGTTATCGTAGCCTCTTCCCATGAACTTGTAATGCAAATACATCAGGAAGTTCAGGAGTGGTCAAGGGATAGTGGAATTGGTTGTGCGACGCTGATTGGTGGAGCGAACGTCAAGCGCCAAATCGAAAAGTTAAAAAAGAAACCGCAAATCGTGATTGGAACACCTGGAAGAATGAACGAACTAATCAATCAGAAAAAATTAAAGATGCACCACGTAAAAACGGTGGTATTGGATGAAGCAGATCAACTGTTCATACCCGAACATATAGCTACGATCGAAAAAATTGTAAAAAGTACCTTAAGTGAACGGCAAGTGCTCGTCTTTTCTGCAACTCTACCTGAGATAGTTCAATCAAAGGCAGAAGAACTAATGAATAGCCCTGAAGTAATTCGAGTTGGTAAAGAAGAGGATGATCGACCGAATGTCGAGTATATGTACCTTGTTTGTGAAGCGAGAGATAAGATTGAAACATTACGGAAGCTCATACGAAATCAAGACATGAAAGCACTCGTTTTCGTCAAAGACATTACAACGCTTTCGATACTGGCAGAAAAATTAGACTATATGGGAATTCATGCAGGAGTTTTACATAGTGACGCAAAAAAACAAGAGCGTGCTAAGGCAATTAAAGAATTCCGCGAAGGAAAATCGGAACTACTACTAGCTTCTGATGTTGCTGCAAGAGGCTTAGATATTCCTGATATAACCCATGTTATACATATGGACTTGCCTAAAGAGACGAACCAATTTGTGCATCGCTCTGGAAGAACTGGACGACTGGGGTCTAACTCAGGAACCGTTATAGCAATTGTTACGGAGAGTGAGGAGCGACAACTGCAGAAGTTTGGTCGTCAGTTAAATTTTACTGTTTTAAAGAAAACTTTAATCAAAGGGAAATTAGTTGATTCCAAATAAATCTTTTCCCCATTAAAAAAATTCTTCCTTCACGGATAATGGGACAGCTTGACAGATAACTTTAAGCAAAGAGCAATCTCTCGTGAAGTGAAGAATCCTTGTTCTAACCATACTCAACCTTTTAAGTGACACATTGTCACCACTAAACTTCCACCGCACTTATGTCTATAAGAAGCTCCACTAAATCACTTCTCCGCACAAAGTTGTTGCAATGCCTTAAGTTCATTTCAATACTCTTGAACATAACTTTGCAAAATGCTAGTTACATTGACAAATTTAGCTATTGCTCGTATATTTATAATAGTCAGAATTTTCTTAAAATAATCATTTAAGGCGGAGATAGATTATGAGGGAGAATCATAAAAAGAGCGATAATATAGGGACTGCCATCCAAGAGATTGAAAAAAACTATTTTATTGGTAGAGTAACGGAGTTGACCTTATTTGAACAGCATATTCGCGAAGACTCTTCTGTTAAGAAAATCATCAATATACATGGTACAGGCGGAATTGGCAAAACATTTTTATTAAATCAATTTAGTCGAATAGCAAAATCCAATGATTGTTGGTGGTTTCACCTAGATAGTAGTGTTTTTTCTCATACACCACGGTCACTTACGGAAAATTTGGTTACACAAATTAGCCTTCACAATGATCCCTCCATAAGGATAGATAACTATTCCATACAGAACTGTCTGCAGGTATTACACCAGTTAGCAACTTACCGAAAAGTAATCATTACGATTGACTCCTATGAAACAATTAGAAATCTTGACAATTGGCTTAAAAATGTCTTTATACGTGAACTCCCGCAAAATTCCATTATCATAATAGCTGGGCGTAAAAGGTTAGAGTGGAACGAATCACCCGCATGGCGAAAACTAATTACTACGATGCATCTCAAAGATTTCAATTTCACCCAAACAAAGACATACCTTCACCAACACAACGTGACTGATAAAGCACTTGTTAACCAAATATGGCAGTTTACTAAAGGGCATCCACTTGCAGTTTCTTTGTCTGCTCTTACAAATAAAACAACCGATTGGATGAGAACGAATACCAATATTCTTAACCAACTTTCACGATCATGGTTACAAGAAGTTGGTAATAAACAGTTACAAGCTATCATCGAAGTTGCAACGATTTTACGATGCTTTGATCAAGCTAAACTAGCTTACATAACCAAAATGCAAGTGCCTGTTGATCTTTTTCATGAACTAACTACATTATCATTTGTAAAGAAAACTAGCAACGGCTGGACGATTCACGATTTAATCCGTGATGCAATTAAATTAGAGCTAAAAGATAGAAACCTAGAGAAATTCGAACAGATAAATCAACATTGTATTGCTTATTACCAAACAAAACTAGCAAATAAACCATCTTCTCGGGATATAAGGGAATTATTTTACCATATAGGAGATAAATTAATTCAATCGGCATTTTTCCAGGATGGAATGGAAACAAATTTATACCTAGAAGAAGTAGATAATCATAACTTTAATGAAATTAAACAATATTTTCAACATCGAAAAAATAACTTAATCGAAAATCAAGTAGATTTCGTTCATCGTGAAACAAACCAAACCTATCACTATTTTGTTTCATTACATCATAATAAAAAGGAATCTGAACTAGTGGATGCTAATTATATAGCTAAAATGGGGTACAATTCTACGAGGTTATTAAAAAATGATGTTGGTCAAACAATTGGATTATCCACTGTTGTTCCCATTAATGCTCAAACTATTCAACATCTCATGGAACAGCCAGTATCAAGAACTTATTTCCAACAATTAAGTTCTTCTGAATATAGTAGATACAATGATAAGGTTAATTCAGGTTACTTCATCCGTATGTTGGATTGCCTTAACCCTACAGATCAGGTTGCACGTTCTTTTCTCTTATACAGTTTATTCCCTTTACTTCTTTCGGGTGGGAGGATTATTACTTCAACCCCTTTGCCATTTTTTCAACAGCTTTTAAAAAACTTTGGTTTTCAGGAGGTTCCGAATTGTGAAAATTATGATTTTGGCAATCAAATACCTTCACCTACGTATTTATTAGATGTAAGAGGTGAACGCCTAATCAACTATATCAATAACTTCACCAAGAAAATAACAGAACAATATCATATGCAAACTATCTGTAGTGCTTACACATTTACTGAAAGAGAAAAAAGCATTGTTGAACTTATTCTCAATGAGCATAGCAATGCTGAAATCGCTAGTGAGTTACACCTTGCAGAAGTTACCGTTAAAAAGTGTATAAGTAAAATATTAAAGAAAGTAAATGTCAAAAATAGAGCACAATTGATAAAAAGATTAATGGAAATAATTTATTTAAATGATTTAATCTAATTTTATTCGCTTAGGAACAGTTTTTCCAATCCTTAGCGAAGGCTTATTTTATTAATTGATACTGACCTATCAATGGTAGTGTTTTGCCAGCTACTCAGTCTATTTAAGACTTACACCTTTTGGCGCTGCCACTCGCACGGAAAAGAGGTGGATATTTTATTAGTACCACCTCTTTGTTTCCTGCAAATTCAAGAAGATTGAATAAAGAATCTATGATACTATTGGGTAATTTCTTTTATTGGAAACAAAATTGGAATTTTCCATCCCTTATAAAAGATACTATAAGCTTGTTCAATAGTTAAAATGCAAAGTGACTTCTTCTGTTTCAGTAGACCCCCATTGTTTATATGTTGGTAACCCGTGTTGTTTACGATTGAACCGAAAATCGAGCTGCAAGCCGTCTCCTTGTTGTATTTTAGACACTTCTTCTGGAAGAAGAAAAGCTGCAGTACCATCTGCGGAAGGAATGATATCCATTTTTACTAGATTTGGATTTATAGCAATAATCCCCTCCATTTTATTTTTAGTTAACCTCACCATAAAGCTTCTCTCGTGGACAATTCGTCGGTCAGCATCCATCACTCGAAAACGAAGTAATCTATCATTGAGCTCTTCCTCCCTATCACCACTCTCTTTCAAACGATCCAAAATTCTCTCCTTAAGCTTACTCTTTTCCTTCCTGACTTCACCCTTTTCCTCCTTGTTTTTACCTTTATTTGTAATTCTTATCGTTTCACCTTCGTTATATTGTTGAGTTGTGAAGGAATGGATCGTTTCCCAGTTTAGCTTTTTGCTATGCTTCACATATTTAGACAGTAATTCTTTACGAACTATAGTTTCTTCTGCCATTTCCACCTGCCATCCCGCAGTATTGACTGTTTCCCTCACAAATAGGTCTAAGTTCATTTTATATGCATATTCATCAGCCTTATAATTGAAATCTATGATCTTAATATTTCCCGGTATTCCTAGATCCATTACAAAGTCGTGCTTTGTAGCATTCATTTCGACTCGTTCCCATTCAACCGGCTCTGGACTTCTTAATAAAAATCCAACACGTTTTTCTTGCTCTTTAACCACATCGATTGTCACCCGTTTGGGTAGATGTAATGGTTCTGGCCAAATATTTTGGAACTTATTTGCAGCCAAATCTCCTTTCGATGGTAATTTTATCTCTTCGACGACGCCATTGAATGAATGAAAATGATGAAAAAAATTAATAAACTTGGAGGTAATAAACTGAACGTCATATAATGAAACTGTCTTGGCACTTAACTCCTCCACCGTGACCTCATAAAATTGTGCATCATCGTTACCCCAGCAATAAAGGGCAACTTTCCCACCTGAAAAATCGTACTCCTGTACTTCTACTATTTTTTCATCATCTATGTCAATTCGTATGACACCTGCAAACACCGTAATGGTTACCGTGTAGATCCTGCCCATTTCGAACGATTCATTATCCTCAGCCAAAATATTTGGGATTCCGTCCTTGATGTGAATAAGACGACGGTATTTTCGTTCACTGTCCATAGAAAAACGGTAATAATTGCTGTCGTCCCTATATCCGAACATAACGCCAATTGCATCATTATCTGCACCAGCCATTCGAACAATAATTCGTTGATCATTCCAATCCTCTTTTTCGTACAAACAATAAGTACCACGGGCAACAGGTAAGTCATAGCTACCGTCTGTACTTGTATGAATATTACTCGTTTGATGCAGGTAACGAACTTTTTTGCCGTCTCTCCGTGTTTCAGCTATCTTCCAATGATCCCCGCTTGGTTCTTCCATATTACCTTCATTTATTACTCGCCAATCTGAAAAATCGAAGCTGTCAAACGTTTCTAATAGAGGAATCGGCTTGATCTTTGCCATATATTTTTCACTTGGCAGTAGGATACGCTTCTGTATACCACTTTCCAAGATCGATGACCCTGATTTATCATTAATCTGAATACAGGATGCCTGCTCGAAAACTTGCTGCAATTTTTGCTGTTCACCACTCAATACAACTTCGGATGTCTCATTCCAATCACGGTTCCAAGCAATAATACGATCATCTTCATCCCGTACAGGCTGTCCATTACTATCAAACACATATTGTGCTAAGTCATGCTTAGCCATCCTATACATTAATGGCACATATGTATCTTTTTTAAATTGGATTCTAAAATCATAGGCCCGGTAATACGGAACTTGTCCATGAAAAGGAATGGTAGTTTCAACGTATTGATTTAATGTTTGCAATGGATGGGATTGCGATGCTTCCGTCTCCTGTTCATTTGTGCTTTTGTTGTTACTGGAAAGGTTAGGTGCAAATCCTGGCGGTCCTTCTGTTTGGAATTTATAATTATTCATAAAGGTTTTTTCTGTTTCATTTTCACCATTGACTCTTTGCAAAACCTTTGTTTTCACTGTAATACTATAATCGCTGTATGGTTCTAATAATTGACCTTCACCACTCCAGTCAGTTGTTGATTGACGTTGATTGTACATGTCATACATTGCCTCTTTTTCGTATTCATTGAACGTAATGTAGCATATTTTTTCTAGCTTAAGACCGGGATCCAGTTGTTCTCCTTTTTCATACGTCCGCTTAAGAGGATTGAGTTGATAACGAATATAGCGCACATTGTCCATATCTTTTAAGCTTGTATTGACGTTTTCAAACATGATTTCTTTAGAAACCGAAAGTATTCTTTGCCCGTTCTGTGGTGAATATTGAACAGGTGTACCGACAGCCTCCATTTTATTATTATAAAAGAAAATAACCATCTCTGTATCTTGTAATTGGAAAGACATCTCTATATATCCTGTTAATTTTGGCAAGCGACAGATCATTGAATTTTTATATCCTAATAAATGAACTGTCTGTTGATCTGTAGCAAGATAACTATTTGCATCTAATATTTCAAATCGCAATCCTTCATACTGGAACGACTGCAATCTTCTTGCATTGTGTGCCTTTCCAAACGTAATACACGTCTTTTCTTTCTTATATTCCGGTAGGCAAGGGAAAGTTGGGTGATTTTCTACAATAGCATCAAGTGCATCACGTGATGAATAACGGGAATAGGCAAATGCATTGGTTGTAAAAAGCATTAGTTTAGTTGGTGCCAGTTTTCCACTTTCACTTTCCGTTGGTAGCCACACCCCTTTTAGTTCCTGTACAACACTGTTGTTTGTTTTATTTTCTAGGGTAATATCGGATAACACATACTTAAACTCATAATTCTCCTGATTTTCCTGTTTATCTGCATAAAACTCCACCTGCTGCCAGACTGGATCCGGTGGTTGCGGATCGAGCGTGACAATTCCCGCATCATCACAAACTGGTTTTTCAAAAGTGATTACTGGTTTACTGTCTACAGGAATTACCGGTGTCACTGATCCATCTTGTGGCAGCAACAATTGATTTTGGATCAGCTCATGACCTGCCGCAATCTCTTTTAATGGCTGTGGAAATGGCAATGGCTGTGGGTCACTCCACTCCAAATCAATCTCCACATTGAAGTCTGGCAACGGCCATGGGAGTGATATGCCAAATCCCAAATGGGCGAGTACGGAAAATGGGGCAGGAGTATTCACCTCAATATCTGCATCGAGATAAAAGCCAAATCCAAACCCGTAAACACTCACGTCTAGTTCACCGTGAAGTCCAGCCTTCCCCCAAAATTGACTTGGGTTTACCGACGCTTTTAAATGTGCTTCCGACCAGGCCGAAGCTTTTACACGCACAGGCCCAAATTTCCATTTTTCATCAAACCCTTGCCAATATCCAAATGCCAGTGCATTTGGATCTAACATAAAATACGCTTCAGCAGAGAATAAACTTAGAATCTCTGCATGAATCCGTTTATCTCTTGGTTCCCTTTCTCCTAAATATAAGTGCCAATTATTTGCTTGATGATAGTCAAAGAATGCTTCTACTCCAGCATGGATATCGAGCACCTTGCCCTCTTCATCCAACTCATACGCTGCGTCCATATTCATAAGGAATTCACCTGCACGATTATCGATCACCGCTAACGCCTCAAAGGAACCTTCCTCTCCTCCAGAATGGGATGGCCGGTTTTCCATAAAGTTGGCTTTCCCTTGGATTAATACAATTGGTCCCGGTAAAATTAGTGCAAATAAAGTTTTCGCTGAAACTAGATAACCACTGTCTGAAGCTGTTCCCAAAGTCATTCCTGCTCCAAAAGCTAGGGCTTCTTTTTTATTGATCCATTTATCTGTATGAGTGACACCAGTTACATCACGTTTATACCAATCATACCATTCTTCATCAGTTTGTTTATCTGGCTCCATATGGTAGGCAAACAACCCGCTTAATCCATATAAGGATAAACCTGTCGGACCGAGTGGGAGCCCTGTGGAAAGTTGAGAATCAACCGTTATATAATAAAAATTATAAGCTGGTTCTGCTTCTTTTCTTCCGATAATTAGCCCTGCATCCATTTCCATAGCAAGAGTAGGGAGCTTCAGTGCGATAAAACCACTAAAACCTCGGACACCATTGTCATCCATAAAGGCGACTTCTCCATCAAATGAAAGGATTCCTGGCAGTTCCAGACTTACACCCACTCCTTTTAATTCAAAGTCAATCGTTCCGTCTTCATACCATTTCAACTTAAGTCCTTTTACCGATCCACCTACTTCTAAGGTCTCTACCAATTTCACATTTCCAGACATTCCAATCCATTTGTAAGATCCGTAGCTATCTTCATCCTGACCAAATCCAACTTGTGCCACTTCTCCTTGAAAGCCGTATAAATCAAAAGCTCCTTTTTCAGGAATATCGAGCCAGCCACCGTCAATACGCACATTACCTTCTGAATCTATCGTCATTTCCTCGACTTCAAATGCCGGCCAATCCATGTCTGCACCAATTAGTGGTCGTATATCGCCGGACAAAGCGACAACCCAAAGGTCATCTTCATGCCCAAAAGAAAGTGAAGTTATTTTTGCATCTAGGACATCTTCCTTCTCAAAATGGTATAAACCATCTTCATCGGTATCCTTGAGACTTACCATATATTCACCGTCTACCCCTGCATTTACGGTGACATCAACTGGTTCATCAAAAAAAGGTAGCAGCAAACATCCCTCCATTTCCGCTTCGACTGGGATTGTTTCGACAAATTCGAATGCTATCGAAGAAATACCACCTTCCATCCCCATTAATTTTCCAGAAAAATCTCCAGAAAAGTGCTGACCAGCCGGTTTTTTAGGGTCATATACCAGTGGCCACATCCCTTCAATACGACCGTATACACCTCCACTACCAATCCCAAAACCTTCTGCAATGACAACCCCATCCATGACTTCTGGTATGTAGATTTGTGCTTGACTCATATACACTCCCCGCCAATCCGCAGGAGCTTCTTCTGGACGATCACCCTCCCCACTAAAGTTAAAGGTGAGGTTATCTGCTTCAAGAATAACGCCCGTATCTCCAATCATCACAGGTCCGAAATCAAATTGATTGTCATTCGGATGGATATCAAAGTGAACCCCATCCTCAAGATCAAAGGATAGAGTGATATTAACATCAGCTAATTCAATTTCCGCCGGTTTTAGCTGACCTTGCCTGTCTTTGTCTTCTTCAAAATCCCCATTAACTCGCTTCATCTTTTTAAGCACAGCTGGAGGAACCCTCAGTCGAATATTAAAGTGTTCCAAAGTAAGTGTTGTCTGTTCACCGAAAGTCAATTTTGCATTTACTTGAGTCATTCCATCTTCATTTCCAAAAACAAGCTCCCAGCCTTCCAGTCCTGAATAACCCACTGCCAATTCTTTCATGACGACAGCATCTACAGAAATTTCAGTGCCTTTGTTTACATTAGTATAAGAAAAATCTTCTATACCAATCATATCGATTACAGATGTTCCATTTTCGACGTTAACTGCGGGAAACAAATCATAAGGCCATGGAATTACAAAACGCAATGGTATGAATGATTTTACAGACATCACAAAACCTCCTTTGTTTAATTTGAAATATAGGTAAACGCGTTGACATTCAAAAATGGACCCTTATTACCATCATGGATCGGATTATTTTTGCGATGAACCATATCTTCATAATAGAATTCTCTGAAATTTACCGTTGGTTGTGGTGCTGACACTGCATTTAATGGATTTGTTTGTTTGTTGTTCACAATTAAACGCATATCCTCGATGTACGTCTGTACTGGAAGTCCATTAGGTCTAGAAGTTGTAGGATTCGTTTCAGCAACACGAAGCATGTAGACACCAGCCCCTTTGCGGTGATCTTTGGCTTGCCCTTGTATCCAAGTCGATTCATTTTCATCAATTTGAGTTGTTTGTGTTAGTTCCCAATAGTATTCATTTACTCCAAACAAATGCTCAAGAACGGGTGCATAAGATTGACCGAAGCCAATCATGCCAGGCGCTCTGGAAATACATAACACACCACCACCAGCCCAACCTCGAGCCGTATTTAAATAAACGTGAACGCCACGAAGATCAAAACTGATGTTACGGATTGAAATGCCTCCACCTCCGCTAGCATTACTAGGTGAGTTTATGGCATTGGACACATTGTGATGAATATTATCTTTGATGCACAATAGATCTGACCCCATCGAAGCCCGAATGCCACCACCATCATTATCAGCTTCGTTTTCAGATATTTCATTATTTTTAAATAATGCATTCGACATGACTGATAAATATAAACCTCCACCATCTTCTTTTGCCACGTTTTTGGTTATCTCATTATTAATAAAAACAATATTATTCATCTTGGCTTCAGCAAGATCATTCTTATTCCAGAGGTCCTCTACAATGTTTGTTCCTTCTTGATCAGATTCTGCATAATTTACTACAATTGACCAAAAATCAGAGAAAATGGAGGGGAAGGCAATTTCAGTTGCAATACCGCCTCCATCCATTCTGCCCCCCAAATCTGCTGCATTTTCGGAAACAAAGTTATTTGCTACAACTGGCCAACCATAACCAAATATAGCCAAACCACCTCCCCGGTGAGTACTATGATTCCGAAATATAAAATTACCACCAATATATGCAGAGGAGTGAAAGGTACAAATTCCTCCACCAAAGCCGTTTTCGCCAGTGTGCTCTTTATAATACACGGATTCAAGTGAATCTGGGTCCAATCCAACTCCCTTGACTCGATTATTATGAATGAAACAATTACCTATAAAGGTTTTGTCTGTCTCATGAATGAGGACTCCGCCCCCTAAATGTGGAGCCTCCCCACCTTCATTGTCTGCAGCAGGATCAATAAATCCTCCCTTTATTTCCATATGGCTTAGGCTAGTAATACTTGTTTGCGCATCCACAGCTACTTCGATATGAAAAACTCTGTGCTGTGACTGTCCGTCTACAACAGGAAAACTCCCTGATGATCCAGTAATTGCAGATGCTGTGTTTGAAGTAGAAGTAACCGATATCGGTTTTGCAATGACAATTTCACTACCTTCTTGATAAATACTCGTATCTAAAATTAGAACTGTATCATGCGGATCACAAGCCTGAACAGCTGCCGTAATTGTATTTGCCGGACGGGAAGGATCCTTGAAATCTCCAGAAATTCCACCTGACTTTTTCACAAAGCGCACTTGACCATTTGATTTTGGTCCAGCAAAATACCTGGTTAGTTTATCCCGTAAAGTATGCTGTTCCAAGTCTTGCCCATCATTTGCAAAGTACGAAGCCCAATGCTTGTGATAGAATCCTGGATCCAAATACAAATCACTTCCAAGCTCGTCTTGCATCTTTATATGGACCATTCGTTTTAATGAATCACTAGGTAGTTGAGCTGCTCTACCAAACAAGAAACCACCTTTGACCTGAAGCGAGATAATACCCTGAAAGAATTTTTCTGTCACCTGTTCCGGGGTTTCAAAAATTTGCTGTCCTTCATTATTAAAATAATACTGATTTAGTTGTTTGATTATTTCTGGGTTTACACGTAGATAATTTTCGATCATTGCTGTAAGAAACATCTTGTCCACATATTCATATATGACATAATTTGGTATAGGCAACCAATTAGGCTGTGTTTCTTTTATACGGAGTGTAGCTGCTAAATCCACGCATTTTAAAATCACTTTAGAAACACCATTTTTTTCTTCATAGGATAATGTTCCTGAACAAAATGTTTGCAAATGTGCTGCATTAGAAGCAGAATCCATATTAAATTGCCAACCATTGATGAAAAGATTATAAGTATTATCCCATCCAAATCCAGTTAAAGTTACTTCACTGATATCATCTGGCGACATAATCATTGGATAAAAGTTCCCTTTTTTCAGTTGTTGGAAGTTGTTAGCAATAAATGTTTTTGACTTCATTTGTTTCAATCCCATTCTTCCACCTCCTTCAACACGTGTACTTGTACTTGTTTTGCTGGGTCTGAGACCAATTCCAACGTTTCTTCTTGACCGTTAGGACTTTCACCAATTATAGCTCGCCTTACAGCAACGATTTGGTAATAATATGTTCCTGATTGTTGAATGCTGTCTGAATACTCCAGTTCATGCGGAACATTTGATACCGTTTGTACCGTACCCGGAAGATCCAAATATTCAACAGCTATATTGCAATTCTTTAAAATTGATAGATTAGTAGAAACAGCAACATTGCTTACTTTATGTGTTGTGCTCTCATTTTTAGTATCGTGGTCCACTTCGCTATCAAGCTGTAATATGATACGGCCTGAAACGATCCCTGCAAATAGATTATCCGCATACAGATGATCATCTTCTCGGTATATCCCTTCGACTTTTTGTAGTGGCAGATCACTATCTACTATCCGAAGCTGCACTTTGTTTCCAAATGCTCTTGCGTTTCTTTGCTGAGTTTGTCCAGCCATATCTCTATAGATGACAGTCACATTAGCTTTGTCGATGCTTAAATTAGCAATCATAGTAGTAAAACCAGCAAATGTCACCGAATAAGGAAACGGCAGTGCGTTGGCTGATTGCACGGCACGCACTTCCTGTATTGTAATAGCGGGCTGCGCAAAAACTACATCAACCCAAATTTGATCTCGAATTACTTTTGCCTTTAAAGGTACACCTGGTTCGTCTGCGCTTATGACGGCAATTGGTGTTCCCATCTGCTGTCTATCTGAAATAGATATCTTTCGATTCGTACGATAAATCTCATAATGGAGCATTCCCTTCTCTCGATTACGTCGCCATCGGAGATACGCTTTCCCCTGACCACCAGTTACTTTTGTCCAAACTGGTGATTTCGGTTGCATAACATCGGGAACTTTCACAGGCGGTGTAGCACTATTCCATGCTCCACGATTGCCAGCACGATCCAATGTGGCAATACGATAAAAATATTGATTCCGACCTTTCCCAATAATTTCATCATTCACCATCATGCCACCACTCCCATTATGGTACTTATTGTTCATTGGATCTAAAGGGGAGGTCACTGTCAAATAGGCTTTTTTGTTATTTTCCAAAGATGCGATATATTGCCACGTATCATTGCGAATATCAGCATAAGCCTGTTTTAGTTTCTTTAGCATGATTTGCTGTGTTTCCTCTGGTGCTTGATGCCACTGGCTTATCTGTTGATCCAATAATGCCAAATCCTGTTTTACTAGATAGGCATGGGTTCCTTCCTCATCACTTGTTTCCTGCCACAAGCCATGTACCGCCTTCATGTCGAGTCGTCCATTTTCATACAAATGTCCTTGTGGATGCTGATCCCTGTCAACCATTATCAGAACCTCATCCACTGTACGGAATACTTGATGAAAATACGGCTCGTGCCCAGTTGGAACTGACCAAGAGAGTTTGAAATAGGAACATCCGTAATAATCAGGGTATGACGCCCACAATTCCTGTACATCTGACACAAGTGGTGCCGGGGGTTCATCCCTTAATAAAGCTGTAACCAACAGTGGCGGACATACAGAACTCTCATTACCAGCGTCATCGAGTGAAGTAATACCGAACGATCCGTGCACAATTGGCTCTCGGGCATTTGGCGTTAGCCTCATCGAAGCAGGGAAATCTGTTTCTTTAACAAACCATTCGAACTCAAGCCATTTCTTTATATCGCCATTTGCGGACACAGCTTGTTTGGATGTTCCCTCTGTTTTTGATATAGTTGATATTAACCCCCCATTATCTACCCACACAGAAGCTTGCTTGGCATCCTTGTATATTGGTAGGGAATCATCTACCTTTATATGAACAACCTCAGTAGCATCTGGCATCTCCTGCGGTGGCAGTTGCAAATGTTGCACAGTAAAACTAATCTCCGTACATTGCTGTCCCTCGTTCATAACAGAATTAGAACTGGTATTGGACAAAATTTTAAAATTATAACCACCTTGCCTTAATGAAAATCCTTTGAACAAATCTACTGATCCATCAAGGTCTGGTTGTTCAAACAGGAGCGTTATTTCACTAGAATCACGGTCAATCTCCGTAACGTTAAGTGGCTTACCCTCCAGCAAATTCCATCTGCCTGGTTTATAATACAACCTGAAGCGCTTCATATCCGGTGCCTGCATTTGCATCGTATGTAACCAACGCCACTTGACACGAAATCCCGGTTCACCTTGATTATCGTTATTTATCCATTGTTTTTCTTCTGGCTCAAGCCACTCATCTTTTGGATGTAAATACTTGGCCTGTACTGGCATCGGAGGTGGTGGTGGCAGCTCATCCTTCACCTGAATCTTGTCTGGTTCGCTTGGTTCAGACATCCTTCCGAACAAATCAATCCCTAACGCACGATATGCATACCAGTGATTATTTTCCAAAAATGAAAGCCACTGTCCTATCTTATCTTTATTACCAGCATCAATATAAAATAAAGGCGCCCAGCCTTGCTCATGCTCTTCCTCCGTTTGGGTTGGCCATAATTCAGGGTAGGTCAATGATTCCCATGGTTTTTTTTGTTTTTTGGTTAACAGGACTGGCTCATTATGATTAATTCCTTTGAAGTCACTATCATCTGGCGTTCGGTTTGCATTCTGACCTAAAGATGCTCGCTGAAGCCTATACACGATTGGTGTATCTTCCTCCACGAGTTTGACCGTCAGCAATTGCAAATTATCACCGGCATTGACTGATTTATGTTCAACGCTACAACTGGGCGGATCCCATTTTAACCCCACCGTTCCACGGCTGAATAATTCACCATACTCCGTTTCTACGTACCCCTTTCCTGGCAATGCATGTGTTTCTAGTTGTTGCGGTCTTGGTAAATCACGATCCGTTTGTACACGTAAGTCATGGGAAATCCAACCGAAGTTCATATCCGTGTATTGGCAAGTGTGTAAAATAAAGTCCCCGGATATATTTATACTAACGATCCCCTGGTCAAAATCCTCCATAATCAGCTGTTTATCGTAGGCATGATTTATCATCGAATGATCCGCTTTTTCTATAATAACTTGCGGTATATTGTTTAAAAGAGGATCGATATCAAAATGAACCATTGCAATCGGGCGTGGACAGGTAATTTCAATACCACCATGAACACGAATGGCATGATTACCATCTATTTCGGTTGGTACTAGTGCAGTGTCTGATGCAAAATGAAAGCCATTTTTACGGAAGGCGAAAGACGGTTGTTTAGGCAGCCCATCCAGTTCCAACCGATACATATCTTTTAACTTTTCTTTATCACTCTCGTAACCACCAACACCGGCTTTATTCCAGATTCCCTCAATTTTATAGTGGATTGACTCATCATCTGAAGGATCTTCATCCAGTCCATACAATCCTAATATTTGCGCCATTTCTGGCTGTATTGCTGACAACAAAGATGATTGTAAAAGCGATAACTCAACCGGTTTGGGAGGGGTAGCGGAAGTGCTACTTTCCGTAATTGGATATGTTTTCACCACATTTTGCTGTGGTATCGGGAATTGCTTCACGATTTCCTCTAAATCTGGTCGTATTTCTTTTTCAAACGTTACTCTGTCATATTTTCTTGGCCGATTCGCTTTCAGTTTGACGCGGTTTTGTGCAATTTGCCACTCTGATTGACTATTGTTTGTAGTGCATGGAAATGTAGGGTGCTTAATGGGAAGACAATAATGACCAATTTTCTTCCAGTGGTGTGATTTCTCCTCAGAACTGAAGGGGTACCAAATTATTCGAGAAAGTAACACCCTACTCTGATCTTCTAATTGCTCAGAACCTTTTAATTTAATTTCCATATGTTGCAGGTCACAAGCATCAATCATGACGACATTTTGCCCTTTTTTTAATGGGTGTGTGGTTGTCTTGATTTGCTCGGTGTCGGTATCGGAATTTATATGGATTTCAAGTGATAAATTTTGCTCTATCTCAGGTAGTTTAGGTATTATTGGAATGTCAGGAATCTTTATATCTGGTATCTTTAGGTCTGGTATCTTTATTGTTGGAATATCTTGGTTGGGATTGTTAATCTGTGGCAGTTTAGGTCGGATGGGAGTTTTTTTTATTCGTTTGTCTATTCCTAGTTTATATTCAGGAAAGTTTACACTATCTTGATCGTCTTTTTCTACCTGTCGTTTATTAAAATTTAATTGTGGTTGGAATAGCTTTTCGTTAAGTTCCACTACAGGCATGTCCAGTTCATCAATAGGGATTGGCAATATGTACTTTTTAGGGAACCAGTGAATAAATAAAGCAACCTTACTCGATTTTTCAGGTAGTATTATATCTACTGGCTTTTCTCGACTAAGGCGAACTCCTTCCGAAGATAGTCCCCCGCTTTCTTCGTACTTTATAACGAGATTGTTTTTTCTAATTGTTAAGTCAGCAGCATTATGATATCGAACCCATTCCCCCTCGGAAACCGGAAAAAAGCTGTTTGGAATGCTCTCCTTCATTTTCTCTTTAGGGTAACCTTTATACAATCGGAACCCGTATCTTGGAAAGCCAAGCTCTGGATTGAACGACCAACGCATGTGAATACCGTCAACGAGATCTTTATGATTTTTGACCCCTAATCCCATCATACTTAAATGTTTTGTTTGCAGCAGCATAATTATATCCTTCATCCTTTCTTCGCGATTTTTGAGAATAAAAAAATAACCTTGTATTACGGGATGTATTATGTCTTTTCATCAGTTTACATGTACCAATTAAACAAAGTCACTTTACTTTTTGGAATATCTGTATCTTCACAAATAGTGAACTTGCCAATTGATTAACAAAAGGCTTTAACCTATCAATAATACGAGCATTACGATTAAATAGTTAATACTTTCTCCACGAATTGATTAATGGCTAGGGGTACTGTTTAAATCTTATCATTCCATTCATTTTTTGTAATGTATACCTAGGTATACATTTTTTAAAAAACTATATCTTCAATAAATCTTTATACTATTTTGCATGTTCACATACATTACTTCGTCAGTGATTGAAAAAGAAAGAGTTTGTGGAAAATTTTTTTTAATGAAACAGTTACGAACCTTCAAAGAGCTGTGCACAGAATATAAAGTTTAAACGATTAGGCTTTCGCCAATTCTGAATTATCCTTCACCACGAAGTCCCAGAACTTAATTTTTTATTCCGTTTGCTTGCATGGCCAACCGTTATATTGTCGATAGGCTGGCGTTAAAATAGGAGAAATAAGTAACCAAAGCTAAGAAAGGTTGAAAGAATTAATTCAACATTTCATTCCATTTACTAAGATCAATCATGGTTATACCATCATTTTCCTCATGAATTTTTGAAACTTTTTTCTCTGTAATTCGTCAAATTATTATAGGTGATTTATAATAAGGTTGATAATGCAATTGATTTTGCTTATACTTAAAAACGCTTGATTTATTAGTAAATTGCTATATTCGTAGACATTAATTTAAGTGAGGTAGTTAAATTGACAGAATTAAGAAGAAATAAAAACCGAAAAAAGAAGTCATGGAAAAAGAGAATTCTTTGGATATTTTTAATTATTTTAGCAATTGTAATTGGGTATGCTATCTATTTATTCAGCACTGTATTTGGCGCAGCTCAGGAGTCTCATCATGAATTGGAGCGCCCTGAAGGAAAATCCGAATTAAGAGAAGAGACCGTAACAATTGGTGATGATCCAATATCCATTTTACTAATAGGTGTAGAGGATTATGAAACAGATGGTGAGAATGGACGCGCAGATACACAGATTGTCGTCACTTTAAATCCAGACACAAACCAATTGTCGATGACCACTGTCCCTCGTGATACCAGAATGGAATTCACGCAGGAAGAAGCACAACAATATGCAGGCACACATAAAATAAATGCTGCTTACACGTACGGTTCTATCTATAATTATAAGGATAGTGAAACAAACGGCGGCAACATGCTTACCGTGAAAAAAGTAGAAGAGTTATTAAACATACCAATTGACGAATACGTGACGGTAAACTTTGATGGATTCCGGAAGATTGTAGACGCGCTTGGTGGCGTAACCGTTGATATTAAAGAACCCTTTTGGGAAAAGAATTTTTATACGAATGACCGAATTGATTTTGAAGAAGGTGTATCAAAATTAGATGGTGAGGAAGCACTTGCTTTCGTACGTATGAGAAAAAGAGAAGTAAATTCTATTTATTCCCGCGAAGAAAGGCAGCAACAATTTATTCAAGCAGCGATTGATCAAGCAATTTCTGCCGGGACACTTTTTAAAGTAGATGAATTATCTAGTATTCTAGGAGAAAATATCTCTACGAGTCTAAGTCCTAATGAAATCTATCAGTTGCAACGATCCTATTCATCGATGAACTCTTCAGATATAAACAAATATGAAATAGAGGGCTCTAACCAAAGATTGAATGGTATTTATTATTTCGTACCAACTGATGAAGGTTTAAGCACCGCTACACTTCAATTAAAAGAAGAATTAGGTATTGACACCTCTTCTGATACAGATAGTACAACTACTCAGTAAGCACTTTAATAAAAATGGTGAAGGAGCAGATGATTTTCTGTTTTACTAAACGGGAAATCATCTTAGTTCCAGTAAGTTTTTTTATGGAATAAAATTTATTAAATCACTTCTATTCTGATCATCTACAAGATTTTTTCCCATTGTTTCATTTACTTCTGTTTCCTGGTAACGAGTATCGAATCTATCTAATAATAATAATGCCCCAAATACAATCGAAAAACCTATTATGACAATGCAAACAACACTAAAAACAAGATAAATCAGTAATTTCTTCCAACCAATATCTTTCATCCTTTGCAGCAAATTCATCCCTTCCTTTTCACGCAATTTATTACCATATTATAACAAAATCCACTCATTAATATAGCCATTTTAGAATTTACTGCTTTCTATTATAAGATTAATTTTCAATGAATTTTGGTATTAATGAACTTATAAAAAAGACATACTTATTATTAATTATATTAAACTGCTAAGAGCTGCGTCCTTCTTAATTTCGCCAAAAAAAGACGAAAAAAGAAGCCAATACTTACAACATATGACATTATATTCAAATTATTTATGTTATACTCATACTTGTTTTAGGGACATGCTAAAACGATTTAACAACTTATGTCTCTCTAACGACTTATACTAAACTGGTGGTGATAAGTTAGTTTGTTTTTGTAAGCGTTTTCTTTTTAGTGGCCGATAGTCATGTCGTCATATTGTGATGAATAAGAAAGAAACAAGGACTAAGAGAGGAGTTTTAGATAATGCGAAAAGTAGAATTAGTTGTGGCTCTTTTGATTTGTTTCATTATGGTAATGGAATTCAACTTACCACAAACCACGGCGGCACCAAACGACACGTGGAGGCAGGTCGACCCTGCTGATGTCCAGATTGGCAAAAGCTATCTCATCGTATCCGAGCACGGCGCACTTACTAACGCTCAAGCGACAATCAACACACCTGGCGACGTCACCGGCGACACTCAGATCGGCATGGTGTCCAAGCCCGTGACCATTGAAGACGGTTTAATCACATCCGAAGTGACCGAGGACATGATTTGGCAGTTTGGCCTTGGCGCAAATACTGCGGAGGCATCCGGTGGTCTTGGCGAAGGTCCGGGCTACTATATATTGAACAATGCTCCCGGTGAAGGCGGAGGGACGGAGCCTCTGAGAAGGGAATCCAGCTTCAACGCACAGCATGCACCCCTCAATACGACCAGTGCAGCCAACAATGCCAATCAGCAAAGCCTGTTGCTCCATGCTTTGGATGAAGAAGAAGGCACAGCATCCCTGTACATTTGGAGCGGGAACAACCAATGGAACTTTGCCCTAACGAGTACGGTAGACGGCTTCACTGCGAAAAGTAAGGTGGCGGGCACGACGAGCACGGAGCAACTACTTGAACAGATGCAGGAGTCACCGTCATTACGACTGTATGAACCGAACGTGACCTCTGGCGTTCAGCACTACATCATGGCGTCATCCGGCGAGAACGGCAGTATAAGCCCGACCTCCCAGACAGGTCATGTATGGGTAAACGATGGTGAAGACGTGACCTTCACGTTTAACCCCGAGTTCGGGTTTGAAGTGGACAAGGTTACGGTTAACGACGAAGAAGTGGATGTTACAGACAACACATACACAATCCAAAACGTCACCGCAAGTGACACAAGCATCCACGTGACATTCAAACCTGATTCAAGCGCGATGGACTTACCGTTCACAGTGTATAATGACATATTCTCTGTTGGAAACGTCACAACGGCGGTTATCATCGACCTTGGCGAAGGCAACACGGCAAACCTTTCCGACCTGAGCTCCGACATGTTCTCGGCAGCTGCCAGGAACACAAGGCTTGATGGCTCGACTGTGATTTTCGACGGCATGCGCAGTATCAACAGAGTATATGTAAACAATGATCCCGAACCGCTTGGCTACATATCGCCTGCACCGGGATCCGACGACCTCGTAACAGATACGCCTGAAAGCGGACGTTACATCATCGTTGAACTGGAGTTCTGGAATGCCAATGGCTATACCTCTGGGTCAATGGTATCGGGTAATTTGCAAAACGCATTCTCGGCGATCCTTAATTACCGCATCAACGTGGATCGTGAAATCAAACTGACAGACGGCACTACCATAATCCCAAAATTCACTCAAGAAGCGGTAGTAAATCCGGCGCTCGACAAGTTTGATCCGGACAAAACGAACCCGGGCGGCACAGGTAACATGGACATTCTGATTTCAATAGACGAATCTTGGGAAGACCTTGGCCCTCTCCCGCTGTTCATCTACAACCATGGCGGCGGTCGCGGTGGTCCTTCGGGAGACTACTTCGCACCCATGCAAACTGCGAACGGGGCTGCTGTGCTTTCCAAGCGCCAACTGGAGAACCCGGGCAAGTACAACGCACACATCATAGCTACACAGAATCACTCGAACGATCAGGACAATAACGAGGCACTTATGGCATATGTGGAAAAACTGGCTGAAGAGGGCAAAGTGGATCCAAACCGTATCTACATGTCCGGCTTCTCGATGGGCAGTATGTACACAGCCGGTTTCTATAACCGCAATCCAGAGTTCCTCGCAGCAATCGTTCCACTTGCAGGAGGTAACTTGCCAACCGAGGAACAGATTAACGAGAACCCTGAGTATACAAAAACTTCCATATGGGCACATACACATAAGGATGACTTCATGGGTGATCCTTGGACCGAGTATTTCTCAACAGGCGCTGGCGCCAGTGACTTATATTCAGAGGCTAACGTGACGGTTTTGGAAACAAATCAAGCCTTTAATTTTCCATATTACGGATTTGATTGGACGCCGCACGAAACCGAAGCACAAGTGTTCAGTAACCTTATTGGCCAATCAAACGCCACTTTTACGTATGGCGCAGGCCATGAAGAGTACGCAGATAAGAACATCTTTGATTGGATGTTTGCTCAAGACAGGGATCCAGAATTAGAAACAGAAGAACTTGAAAGCGCACTAGACAAAGCCAAAGCGATCACCAATGAGGAAGCGTACACGGAAGAATCGTATGCTGCATTACAATCTGCAATTGCAAATGCAGAAGCAGTTCTTGCTGATGATGAAGCAACTCAAGAGGACGTAAATGCAGAAGCAGAAGCCTTACAAGAAGCGATAGATAATTTAGTAGAACGAGAAGCAGAAGAACTAGTATTAGAAATTGAATTAGATAATGAAGCAATAGAAGTAGTTGGTGGCAAGACTTATACAATAACAGGAACTAATGCTAAAATAACGTTACCAGAAGACCTGCCTATTGGAACAAAATTAAAAGTCACAGCTAAAGATCCAAAGGACACAAATCATGAAGGACTTGAAGTAGCTGGTGAAATATTGACTTTTGAGTTTGAATATCCGAATGGACAATCACCTGAGGGTTCGTTCACATTAGTGTTGGGCTATTACGATGATGTTGATACCAGCAAGATAGCTATCTATTATTATAATGACGAAACAGATGAATGGGAACACCGCGGTGGTAAAGTCGATGAGGAAAATCAAGTCATAGAGTTATCGGTTCCGCATTTTTCCACGTACGGTGTATTTGCAGAGGTAAGCCAAGATGAAAATGAACAAGAGGAAGAAGAATCTGAAGAGACAAATGCTGCTGGCAATAATGAACTGCCAGATACAGCGACAAATATTACTAACTATCTAATTCTAGGTATCCTTTTATTAGTAGTTGGCGGAGCAATTGTCCTCGGTGTAAGGAGAAAAAGGGTATAGAAAGCAATTGATTTCAGGTAGGAAATATCCTAAATTGTATTTTGATGACAATGATCACCTTAGTAAATAAAGTATTATAGAACATTTTTTACAACAGATACAAGTGGGACACGGGGACACAATCTCTGTGTCCCATTCTTTATGAGAAAATGACCAAGTTTGGGTAATGACAGACACCTGAAATAATTTTAGTTTAGAGTATTTTGACTTATCTCGAATTAAAAAATTGTAGTAGATAAAATGGAGACAGGTAAGAAATATATTTGAACTGTCTCTATTTGCTTACTCTTTCGTCTATGCTACTATTAAGCTGAAATTATATCTGTCGGATTTACTTTTGTAACTGAGGTCATATTCATTGCTTCCATTACTTGTTGAATTCGTTCAATTGTAGCACCATAGTATTCATTTCTTTCATCACGTGAAACCTGTGATGGAGATACACCTAATTTCTCCGCCAGTTCATTTTGTGACATTCCAATATAAATTCTATATGCGATTAAAGTGTTACCGATTGTGCGTAAATTAATTACTGTATCAAATTCTCCGCGTTTTATTTGCTCATAATAATCAACTTCTTCTTTTAACTGTTCATGAAAAGAGACATAGGGTTGAATAGCAAGCTCAATATGTTCTTTTTCAAGTCCCATCTCAATAAAGCGATTCTTTTCTGAATCAATAAATACTTTATCTTGTTTAAGTTTTTGCACAGCTTCTCTATAAGCACTCTCCGTTTTAATCATACAAAATCCCTCACTTCCAACTATATATAGTGTTTCTAAAATACCTTTTAAGTTAATAATATCTTCTCCAATTTTCGCTTAAATTAATTTACTTACTAATTTTAACTACTCCCTTTTGTTTGAAAGTATCTCTAGTTTGTCTAAAAGCAGGCAGCTAATATTTTAATATCCCCCACCTTCTCACGTTTGTTTTGTTGAAGGACCTGACACTCATCCACAAAAGGGATTAGATACTAATGTTCCATTTGTCCACTCCACTTTACCGCCATCTAGTAGATATTTCTTTAATTTACGCTGTAAAGAAGTGTCTTCGGGTAAATTTTTAAATGGGATATCTTTACTTCCATAAACCCAATCAAGTATGCCTGAGCTATTATCATCTTGGCTGGTTATCACAAATGATTTTTGAAACTGCAAAATCCTAGAACCTTCCGGCAACAGATTTTTCAATTCCGGTGCCAGCATCCATGTTCCGCAAATCATTTCCGCATTAGCATATGCAGGATAGAATTTCGCAAAAAAATTCCGGGCATCTTGATAAGATTTCCTAAGATTACTACTTGTCAAATGGATGTCTGATGGTATGTGAATGCTAATTACTTTTTTGTTATCTTGAATTATCATTTCATATTCCAGTTCACCAATTCGAAATTCCTGCATGGAGATCTGTCTGACAGCCCACCACGCCCACACATACTTATATTCCCCATGTATTTCATGATATCTATATAGAAATCTTGAAAAGAACTTCATCGTTTGTATAAATATCTCATCTGAAATGCCCATATCCTTGTACCTTTCGTATGTATTACAAACGGCATGCAATTGGCATGTCAACATTTTTAATCCTGTTTCGTCGGGTGTCAGAAATCCAGTCAGCTCTTCTCTCTCTTTATCCCAAGAGTTTGGATTATTCATTTTAGTGATTTCACTATTAATTTTTTTAAAGTCTATTTCATTTCCATATTTGACTACCTTTTCTTGAACTTCTTTAGGCATATCGAGTAAATGACAAAGTTCTTTTAATTGCATTTCCACACCTTCTTTTCTTACTTTAGTATGAATAGATTTTTAAGTACTTTTTGAATCTCGTTAATCTCTCTCCGCATGATAACACATCATTTTCAGTTGATTTGCATTGGTACCTTAATTATAACAAAAAGCCAGTGCTCATGCGGACAGCAATACTTATCCATACCTCGATAAATAGTCCAATAGATTAAATAAAACATGTTTGTTTTCGACTGGAATAGGGTGTTTTTTTATTGTTGATGCGGGTTGAACATATCTGCCTTGATCGATATAATCGCTATCATTAATAAGAATAGATTCAATACTTTCTTCGGTAGCTTCAAAATGAAATTGCAACCCTATCACATGCTGGTTATACATAAATCCTTGCTTTGGACATGCTTCACTTTGAAATAACCTAGTTGCACCTTGTGGAAGCTCAAACTGTTCGCCATGCCAATGAAATACCGTCATGTCCTTAGGTACAAAATCAAATACTTCTGAAGTGGATTGAATCGGATGCCAGCCTACTTCTTTATATGAATCTTGGTAAATCCTAGCACCAAGCGTTTTGGCAATTTGTTGCGCACCTAGACAAATACCTAAGATCGGTCTTTTCAACGCAATGACTTGTTCGATAAGCTGCCGTTCTTGTTCAAGCCACCCTTGTGAGTCGTTGGAACTCATTGGGCCACCTAAGATAATAAGGAAATTAACTTCTTCCGCATCAGGAAAGCTTTGTTTTTGATCTAATCGGTGTGTTGTAAATTCCACACCTTTCTTTTCTCCCCACTCTTGAATCGCTGCTAATCCTTCAAAGGCTACATGTTGCAATACATCTATTTTCATTTCCAATCCCCCTTACAGTAAAATCTCTGTAGTCTCTCAACATCATGATTATTCATTTGGTCCTATTACACGATTACGAATATCCAATTTCCCTTTACCTCCTGCACGTTTAGATAACGTATTACGCCAGTTAGGTGCGAGCAGTTCACATGCAGCAAGTCTAGCTGCTAATTCTAAATCATGTTTTTTATTGTGCATAACATCATTGCATTTAGCCACTGTCCATTCTGGGAATGGTCTTTTTTGAATTTGGAGATAATCTCCTGCTTGTATCTCGCCCTCTTTTAGAACACGAAAATACCATCCTGTTAAGCCCTCTTGTTGTATTTGTATAGCTAAATCTTTTATCTTCCAGCGTCTTGCTGGTTTCCAACATGGTTGCCTTGGTTGCGAAACTTGAACGACAGCCTCACCAATGTGAAATACATCACCGATACTTAGATCGTTTTCATTGATGTTTTTAACAGCTAAGTTTTCACCAAATGCACCGACGGAAAAGTCTGGCTTGTGTAATTTTTTTTGCCAATAATTATAATGAGATACAGTATAGACAAAAATCGCTTTTTCCGGTCCGCCATGTCGTTTAAGGTCTGCTTGACCGTCCCCTTCAAGATTTGTTTCTCCCGCCCAAATCTTACCTTTAACAGAATGTTTTACAATACCAGTTGTCCACTCAAGATCCATTGGATGTGTTGCCTCTTTATTTCCAAATGTTTGTGGTTTTCCTACCATTATTCTATCTATGACAGGTTGACTCACCGATATCCAACTCCTTTTAAAAAATTAGTTTTGGTTCCTATTTCAGCTTCTCGTAATTTTGCGATAAAAAGTTAAACCCTTTTTCTCTATGATTTTCATCTTTTTATAAAATAATTAGTATATAATGGTAGTTAAAACCCTGGGTTATAATTGTGAATAATTAGGAGGGAATTCGATGGAACTAAAGCAATTGGAATATTTTATCGTGTTATGTCAAGAGCTGCATTTTACACGTGCCGCTGAGAAACTTGGCATTGCCCAGCCTTCTCTTAGTCAACAAATGGCTTTGTTAGAGCATGAAGTAGGAATGCCTTTGTTTGATCGTATTGGCAAAAAAAACATACTTACGGATGCAGGAAAAACGTTGCTAGATCACAGCTACAATGTCTTTCATGAGATATCTCAGGCACGTGCTGCAATTAGTGAGCTTCAGGGATTAGAAAGGGGCACGCTCAAAATAGGCTCTCTACTCACAGTTGTTAATTACTTGCTTCCTCCAACAGTTATCGGATTTCATAATGCATACCCCAATGTGGAACTTTCTGTACAGGGATTACGAACTGGAGATATTCACAAGGGGCTACTACAAAATGAACTAGATCTTGGTATCACTTTTTTACCCATAGAACATGAGGATTTAGTTTCTATTCCAATCTACGAAGAAAACCTTGCACTTGCAGCACCAATAGATCATCCTTTGGCTCATAAAGAATCTGTAACACTTCAAATTTTAAACGATACCCCATCAATTTTATTACCTGACACTTATTTCTTACGACAAGTTATTAATGAACAGTGTCATTCCATAAATTTTACACCTAAGCCAGTACTTGAAATGACGACAATGGAATCTATCATTTTAATGGTTAGCAAAGGCGTCGGTGTCACGATACTACCAAAAGCTTACTTAGACTACATTGATAACAATAAAATTAAAACGATTCCTATTCAAGATCCGGTGATCACCACTCAAATTGGCATCGCTTATCGAAAGAACAAACATTTATGTGCGGCTAGCCGTGTGTTTATGGAACAATTGATTACAACTGTCAAAGATAAACGCCTTTACTAAAGCTTTATCAGGCATATTTTAACAAACCTTATAGAAAAAAAGGAAGGTGCCCAAACAACACCTTCTTTTAAAAATTATCTTTTAACATCAGCCAAACTTGCTCCAAAATTGATATGATATACATTTTCATCGATCACCAATGCTGGGACTGATTTTACTCCAACCTTTTCTGCTTCTTCAATACGATCCTGATCCGTGCCAAGATGCACTACTTCCGGAGTAATTTTTGATTTGTCAAGATAATCAAGAACCCCTTGCTCCGCTTCTACACAAACTGGACAACCTGCATGATAAAAAATTGCTTTTGACATTTAGAATCATCTCCCATATTTTTTTGTAGCATTGCTACTTAATTTAAATTATAGAAGGCGCCATGACAGTGAACAATATCAAATTACCTATGGTATCCATAGGTAAAACTAATTGATTTTTCAAAAGCATTATCAGTTTCTATTAAAATTATGTTTTATTTAACAAATAGAAGATTTCACAAAAGTCATCTAGAATGTCGGTTAACAATAGTCGGATTATTTTCTGGATCGTTATCAAGAGATAGGCTTAAAATTGACTTAAGATTTAATGGATATCCATCCCTCAGAATCAAATATTGATGCAGTATATGGTATAATATAACTATAACTTTCAGTCGTGTTCAGTTAGAGGATCTGCTAGTGAGATACCAGATAAGGAAGTGAATTAGTATGAATCTTACAATTCAAGATATTGCAGACATGGCAGGTGTTTCACGGGCCACAGTCTCAAAAATTATAAACAATTACAACGGTGTAAATGAGAAAACTAAGAAAAGAGTAATGCAAATTATTAATGAGACTGGCTACCAACCTACCTTTTCAGCAAAATCACTAGCAACAAAAAAATCAAACTTAATTGGAGTCATTTACGCTGGAAAAGTTAACGTCGATTTTACCCATCCATTTTTCAACAAAGTAATCACCTCCTTTAAGAAAGCTATAGGTTTGTCAGGCTATGATATTTTATTGTTTTCTAATGAGCAATTTAAACAAGACGATGGTAGCTATTTAGCTAGATGTAAACATTTTGGTGTGGATGGTTGTCTTATTATTTCTGGTGATGATATCGAGGAGACGATCGAAGAGTTAGTAAAGAGTGAGATACCTTGTCTAGGTATTGATATAGAAATTAGTGGACCTAATACGAGTTACGTTACGACAGACAACAAGATCCTGTCTGAATGCGTCGTACAACATTTATATAATAATTCTATAAGAGATATTGCCTATATCGGCGGTGAACAACAATCTTATGTTGCAAAAAATCGAAAACAAGGTTTTATTAATATAATGGAGCGTTTATCTTTACCTATAGTTAATGACTGGATTGAGAAAGGTGACTTTTTTACAGAAAGCGGCTACTTAGCTATGAAGCGAATATTAACAAAGAAACCCTATCCAAGAGCAGTTTATGCAATATCTGATTTGATGGCATTAGGTGCAATAGAGGCAATTCAAGAACACGGATTAAAAGTACCAGAGGATATTGTCGTGGTCGGATGTGATGATATCGAAGCATGCCAATTTAGCAAGCCTAAATTAACCACAATCAAACAGGATAAAGAAACGATTGGGAAATTATCTGCACAAATGTTACAGTATCTAATTCAACATAAGCAAGATATTGAACCTAAACTTGTTGAACCTCAGCTGGTTGTTCGTGAATCCTGTGGAAGTCTGATTGACAAAGGTTTTTAGGCTATCTAGAAACCGGTTTATATAATTTGTTTTTGGTACAATAAAACTAACATAATTAGAAGATAAAAGAGGTAGCCTCGGCTACCTCTTTCAAATTTATCCTCTTATGAAAATTCTTTTCCTAAATAAAACAAGCATTCCTAGCAATAGTAATACTCCACCAATTAATAAGAAGTTAAACATATTTGATGCTGTGTCAGGAAGCTCTTCATCCTTGTCATCATCTGGAGTATCAACGACAGGTTCAGGTTCTTCTGTAACTGGAAGTTCCTTTTCAGCAATCTCAAAGACTGTGAAAGTACTAAAGTGACTAGTTTCGGCAATCACATATCCATCTGCATAAGTTCCACCGATTAATACCCACTCGCCGTTATTTTCATCATAATAATACAATTTCACATCGTCAGGATTATCTACCTTAGATTCATCGACTTTAAATTTTAAAGTTATAGGATTTTCAAAGCTATCAATGATTGTGTCCCCTTGCTTTATTGAAAAATCATAAACTGGTGAAAGGGCATCAGGATTATCCTGAAATCTTTCCATTTTGATTACCACATCACCATCACCTGAAAGGTTAGATGCCGGAATCATCATATCAATTCCATCTTTATTCACATGAATAATCGCATTTTTCTGTTTTAATTTAGCAACTTGTGCTGCAGTTAGCTTTAATGTTTCTTGAGATGCATCGAGGTTCACCTCTATAGTCCCATCATCTGCAAGCTCATTTACCACTTTATCATCTAAGGTTACGTTTTTATCTTCGGTGCCTGGATCTTCAGTTCCCGGGTCCTCTGTTCCTGGGTCTTCGGTGCCTGGATCCTCTGTTCCTGGGTCTTCTTCTACTTCTATTAGTCTTACATTATCTATGACCATATTGTAAGGTGCAGTTAGCTCTGGGTCGTTTTCTCCTCTTCCTAAACCGATGAGAAGCTGTTTCACTCCATCTGCACCAACTTCAATAACTGCTTCATATGTTTGCATGTTATTGCCAACAGTAAATGTTTGTATTTCACTACCTGCTAATTCAACTGACATTGGTCGTTCTTCATCAGATTTAGCATCAAAGGAAACTTTGTACATTCCCGCTGGAACGTCTAGATTTTGAAGTAGCTGAATTTGCCACCATGCCCAACCTACTTGTTGTACGTTTACTTTTAGTTCCCCGTTTTCAACGTTAAATGCAGCTTTGCCTGCCCATGGTTCGTGATCTCCTTGATTGAATATATTCCAACCATCTACTAAATTATCTGGAGCTGTACCGAAAGTTGTAGTTGTATCAAACCCACCATCGATTACTAGGTTTTCTCCAATTTCTACCCAATCCTTTTCTGGTTCTTGTGGTTCTTCTACCTTTTCTTTTAATACAAAGTCATCAAATGAAACAGTATGTGCTTCCGTTGGTGTTGTTTCACCACCATTTACTACATCACCGAGCATAAAGTTCAATGTCATTACTGCTTCGGTAGCTGTGAATTCATGTGAATATGTTTCCATAGCAGTAGTAAAATTGAAGGGTACACGAGCACTACCTTCACCAAATAACTCTGCCTGAATAGGGCGTTCGATTGTTGAACTCGCTTTAAAGCTAAGCTCATAGGTTTTTCCTACTTCAAGATTAATAGGGCCTTGGAAGAATTGATTAGCATAATCATAGCTTCCTAATGCAGTCACATTTAACTCAGCAATTCCATTCGTAACTGCAAATGCCGCCGCTCCACCTTCACCTGACCAAGTTTCCCAGTTTTGCGTATTATTAGCAAAATCACCATTACGTATTAAGTTACCATCATTTGCATCAACATTCTGTGTTACAGCAGATGAAGCATATCCATCAGATTC
Organism: Gracilibacillus kekensis; assembly: GCF_900143085.1. Lineage (GTDB taxonomy): Bacteria > Bacillota > Bacilli > Bacillales > Amphibacillaceae > Gracilibacillus > Gracilibacillus kekensis. The sequence goes on from NZ_FRCZ01000005.1 coordinate 251,238, forward strand.
TACGACTACTTCATAGGCTGTCGCCTCAGAAAATAAATCAGCTGATAGTATCAGTTTACCTGCTTCCAAAGTATAATCTTCTGCAGCAAGCGCTTGACCATCTAATTTAACTGCAGTTACATGATCTCTCCAGTCAGCATCATCTTTAAAGGTAATCTCCATTGCCTGTCCAAGTTTAGTATTGGTTACATCCGCTTTTAGCGAAGGTGGTCTATTAATTGGTGCATCCTTCACTTCAAGTACAACATTGTCGATAACAACATCATGCTGACCCAATGAAGCTGAGCCATCGATACTTCCGAGTAAAAACTTCAAATCAGCAGTATCAGTTGCTGGCATTTTCACATCAAAGCTATAATTTTGCATTTGATTTGTAAGCTCCACCGTTTGATCAATATATCTTGTGTAAGTAGCGTTTTCTAGAATTGCACCGATTGTTCTATTTTGTGTTGATTTCGCATCAAAAGATAATACATATTCAATTCCTTTTGTGAATTCCATTCCAGATTGGAACAGTTGGATACCCCAAGGTTGTCCCCCAACACCCGTTACAGTAGCCTTCGCTTCTTCATTGGCAAATGAAAAGCTTGCTGCAGCTCCATCATTGTGTACATAGGTTTCCCAAAAAGTTTGTCCATCAGAAAAATCACCATTGTCTAAAGGGAATACATCGATACCATCAAAATCGATATTGTTCGTCGTCCTAATTACCTTTACATTATCAATAGTAACATTTGCATTATTACCACCTAACTGAACAACGAATTGTCCTTCAACATCCGTTGAATCGTTCATCGTGAACGTAAATGAATGCTCTGAATTCGCTGTAGTTAAGCTTAACGTTTCCTGACCATAAACCGTACTTCCATCTTTACTTAACAGCTCTACCTCTATATCACGAGCTTGGTCAGCAGATGCATCAAATGTTACTTTATAGTCATTATTTTGCAGTAAATTGATACCTTTTTGAGTAAGTGTTACATCATCTATATTGCTGCCACCATCTGTAATCGCAACGTTTAATCTTCTTTCTTCTGGATTAACAGATGCTGTTGCAGTACCATCAGATGCATCAAAATTCCAATAAGTCATTCGGTCCATATCACCTAAATCAAATGTTCCATTATAAATATGGTTCCCATCCCCTAAAGGTTCTTTCGCGGCATTTTCATTATATGGATCGTTATTTTCAACTTGTATTTCCTCTACTTTTACGTTACCAATCCAGACTGGACCAGTAGTTGTACCAAGATTAAATTCTAGTCTAGCTAGTGGATCGGTTTCTGCACCCATCTGGAAGGTAAAATCATAAGACTGAACTTCATCTGTTAGCGCAAAGGATTCATTGCTTGAGTATGAAGCCCAACCTCTAGATGCCCCGCCACTCGCTTTAACATTGATATTACGCGTTGCAGCAGCTTTTGCATCAAAGCTAACTTTATAATGTCTTGCAGTACCTAACGTCATGTTTTGAATTAATTGCACCGCATGGGTTGCATTTCCTGCTTGCGTAATATCAATTTTGGCAAAAGAATCTCCATCTAATGTGTCAGTCGCAATCGAACCATTTCCACCAAATGTATTAACATGGACAAAATTCCAATACTCCGTATCCAATGTTTCTGAGTCAGTTGAGATTTCAGTAAATCCTTCACTATAATCTGGATCCCAAATTAAGTTACCATCAATAGGATCTTTTGCATTTTCAGGTAAATCTTCTTTCTCAAGAGCCGTTTCTACTGGCTCTTTGTAGTCTCTTCCAGTTAATTCGTAAACACGTACGTAGTCGACTTCCATCTGTGCTGGAAGTTCCGAATCATCCGGCGTACGACCACCGTCAAAGTTACCACCGACTGCAAGATTTAAAATCATGTAAAATTCTTGGTCAAATGGTGCTGGAAATGCATATTTTGCTGGTTGGTTTGCACCTACACTAGTCCAATTATTTTCAGTATGAAAAAGTTTTCCATCTACATACCAACGTATCTCCCCAGGTTCCCATTCAACAGAATATACATGGAAGTTAGTGATTGAATCACCATCCTCAAATTCTTGCGCTCCTCCGGAAAAACTATTGTTCGGTGATACTCCTCCATAGTGTATGGCACCTGAGCTTTCATGTGGGAAGCGACCCTTTGCCTCCATAATGTCAATTTCACCAGAAGATGCCCACGTACCATAAACATCCTCCTGTGGCATCATCCAAAAAGCTGGCCAAAATCCATCACCTTCGGGTAACTTCATTCTAGCTTCAAATTTACCATATTTCTTTTGAAAAGTAGGCTTTGTGAAAAGTCGTGCAGATGTGTATGGTTTTCCATTCACCTCTTCCTTATTGGCTTCGATCACTAATTTACCATCTTCTACTCTCGCGTTATCCTCTTGGTAATATTGTTGCTCGTTATTTCCCCAACCATCAAGCCCATATTGTGAACCTGTACCAGTTTGGAAATCCCATTTATTTAGATCAACCCCATTTGCATTAAGGTTGTCTCCTGTACCATCAAATTCATCACTCCAGTGTAGCTCCCAGTCCTCATAGTGTTCTGACGGAAGCGGAGTTGGAACGTCCTCATCCCCAGTTCCCGGATCTTCATCATCACCAGGACCCGATCCACCGTCATCTGAAAGAATCAAGTTATATGGTAAGACGATATGAGATGCCTCGGATGGTGCATTTACTTTTAATTCAGCGTCTGCAGAACCAAAGCGAACCCATGCTTCAAACATAATCTTTCCGTTTGAAAAGCTTGCATGATCTTGTCCTGATTCTTTTTCTAGTACTCTTGGAAAATGCTCGTAACTATCAGGTGCTACCTCTCCATTAGTTGCCATAACTGGATTTAGAGGCGTAACTTCTATACGATCCCAATTTCCGTCACCATCATAGTCATAAGATATTCTGGCATCAATTCCAATACCTGGAGCAAGACCATTTAAATATAAATTTACTTCAGCATTACCAGACCCTTTATACTCCCCATTCACACCTTCTACGACATATTGCATCTTCTCATTTGATTGTGGCAATATATCCGCAGTTGCTGTCGTACCATTTTCCGAAGATAATGTTCTCGTTTGATCTCCACCGATTAAGTATAGAGTATCTGTTGATTCAACAGCTGCAGTAGTGGATACTATACTAAAGTTTGAAAATATTAATAATGCGATTAAAAACATAACTATCCATTTTCTCAGCAAGCGAAATCCCTCCTAAAATTAGTATATGTTGAAACTGTTTTTCTGAAAAAGTTCGTTATTAAACACCTCCCTAACAGTTCAAAATAACACTTATAAAATTAATTTATGATATTTCTCACTTAGTTGGATGAAGTTAAAATGATACTTTAACCAGTTTATAGAAACCGGTTTCGATATCTCGTTTAAAAAACGTATGTAGTAAGTTATCAATGATGAATGGTTGAATGGAAACCGGTTTCTTTTTTGATCGAAATTGCTCGAGTACAAAGATTAATAACCAGTTTTTCACATGAGGAAATTTATTGAAATCGCTTTCTTTATATTGTATTATAAATCCATTTTATTTATTATGTCAATACTTTCCTAAGTTACCAACTCTGCTCTTGATCGTTATCATGAGATAGGGCTTGCATTGGGATTTTTTTATTGATAGTTGCAACATTGAACAGGTAGATGCTTGAAATTAGCAAGAGACTTAATCTTCGAGACGAAGAGAAGGTTTATCATTATAATCTTATTGGATAATGAATGACTAAACAATCCACTCTAAAAAATGGACTGTTCCATTCACACTTCTTCTAAGAAAATTTATGACTTTATTCAAGAAAAAACGGTGCCTGGCAAGATAGCCCAAGCGAAGGAGGCTGTTCTTCTACTTTTTATACAAAAAATTTCCAATAAATTTCATAAAATCTTCATACGAAGAAGATTTATTCCGCTGATTATACCACTTTCGAACTGTTTCTACTAACCAAAACGGCACAGAATTCCCATCAATTAAATGATAGTATTGTTGATATCCTTTTTTTAGATGTTCCCATCTGAAGTCATTACCTGGTAGTATGTATTCCGAAACATCAAGTATCTTTGCTCTTCCGTTTTGAAGTAATATATTTTTTAAATGGATATCACGTGGATTAAGCCCCTTAGTACGAACATATTCTCTGGCATTTTCTACGTCATTTATAACTTGTTTTGGAATATGAATCCCTTGTAGAATGCAGTCAAAGAGAGTCTTTCCTTCCTCATAGCTTAAAACGAGGTATTCGTCATAAGCAGCAAAGCATGTTGAAAAAAAAGGTGAATCGGCTAATATCCGGTAAACATTTGCTTCAACTTTTACCTTGGCTAATTTGTCCTCAGCATATTTTTTAAACGCAAAAGTTGGTGCGATTAAAGATTGAAACACAGCCGCATCTGTCCCCACACCTACGCATATCAGGTCATCAGCATCTCCACTTATGGTTACAGGCTCATTATTCGGATTTGAAATAACTTTAATTTTAGAAAGAGAATTCATTGCTATATTCCAATCGTTTTCCATATAAACTCCCCTTTCATTTCATGGATAAGGGTGACCCCATAGCTCTATCAAGATACTTAGCGTTGTGATCCAATGATATAACCACTTGATCCAATACTCTTCTCCATTGACGTTTCATTTCTGGTCCGTATTTCAACGGATAAGCATCTAAATTTTTAGCTTTATACTTATCGAAATCCTTCTATTAAGTATTTCAATTATACCATGATGTTAACACGAAGGGCTTAATTTGCTGATCTAATTGTAATCCAAATTCATTATTTATTTTTGTCCTCTATATGTAGACAATTGTATTGTTGAGGGGTCTGACCCTCTGCTCGCATATCGGATTTTTTAGTTAATGTGACCGCAAAATTTATTTCAGAGCATATTTAGTAAAAAGTATAAATACTACTTGACATTGGAGTCAACTCCAATGATATTCTAGGTTCATGGAAAAACTTTATTCTATACAAGAGATTTCACAAAAACTTGGGATACCCAAGGATACACTCAGGTATTATGACCGAATTGGGATGATCTCACCTTCTCGGGATGACAATCTGTACCGCAAGTATTCGAGGGATGATCTCATAGACTTGATGAATATCCAAATCATGCAGTATGCGGACTTTTCTCTTGACGAAATCAAGGAGAAATTTATTGGTATCCGCAAGTTGGAAAATATTGATTCCGATTATGGTGAAGATGTTGCTTTGTTCCTCGATGCTAAAAACGCAGAAACACGAATGAAGATTACTCATTTGAAAAAGGTCAGCAAGCTGCTCGATATGGTAGCCGAAACGTTAAGAGACTTTAACAAAGAAAGCGACCAAAAATTGGCAGAATTCGTCCTTGAGCTTTACAAGGACATCCGAGAGAATGAACCGGAAATTTCGAAGGAGGGTTGTGATCATAATCAAGGTTAGGAATTATTATTATCTGATTGTTGGGCTTCTTGCGATTTTGTTTGCCGTTACGCATGTTTGGAATGGGCAATCCGTTGTGCTGCCCACACTCGACATTAAGGCGATGCCTATGCATACCAGGACGATATTCACGTATGTTTGGCACATTATTACGGCGGAAAATCTAGTCTTCGGTATTGCATTCATTTACATGTCATTCCAAAGAGAACAACTAAAATTCCGTATTGCCGCTTGGATAATCGCGACGATCCTGATCGTACGACTGATTGTCATTCTTGGCGTAACAGCATTACTAGACGTTTCATCTCTTACGGATACGATTGTAGATTCTATTGCCATCGTAATCTATGTTGCCTTAATTATATTGGGCACGAAGAAAAAATAAACAAGTGTTTAGCAGCTATAATAAGATTGAATATGCTTATGATTAAGGTTGTACATTCAAGTCGTGTGGTTATCGAATCTTAGAGCTGTGAAACTAACCAAGGTGGGATATACCTCCATGATAGTGATAAGTCAGGGGGGTGTGTCCCTTTTTGGTATTGAGAGCCAGTGGAAAGATGGCGAACCCTTGGAGCACGTTATTAATATGGATTCGTCTTTTTGCGTAGACCACAAAAGCATCCCCCTATGAACTAGCTGTTATTACTTATAGTCCCAAACTCCCTTAACATCTCTAATATCATTCTCCCTTATAGTTCGGACATACCACATTGAGATTATCAAGACTGTTGCTAGTGTGTATATACACGTCAAACACGCCAGATTCGGCAAGTGCAATTGTAGCACCGCAAATTGCAGCAACAGTTACACCACATTCGTCTGTGCCTTGGATCATCCAAGTATCTGCTCCAGGCAAAAATAAAACTGTTGAAGGTAAAACATCGTTAGTTATCTCAGGTATAACTTTCATACATCCCATTGTTACAACTGAATCCTTCGTAGCTCTCTCGGTCTTAACAAAACATTATCACTTTATTTTAAAGTGTATTGACCTGAATATAGTTTGAATTATACATTATCAATGTTACGATACACTGTTAAAGTTGTTTCATTGCATTACTAGTAAAAAAATATGTTAAAGTAAAAGTATAAAATCCTTACACGAAAACAAAGATCAGTAAATACAAATTGGAGGAAACTATGAATAGTAAACACGTAATGATTGATACGGATTGGCTTGAAGCTCACTTGAATGACCCGAAACTTCGATTGCTTGATGCAACTGTTATTATGAAACAAGATGAGAATGGAGTGGATATATCATCAGGAAAAGAAGAATATGATAAAGAACATATTCCTGGTGCAGTTTTTACAGATCTTTTGCATGAACTAAGCGATACGAAAGCACCCCTTCCATTAACTGCATCGTCACATGAAGAATTTGCACAAACAATTTCTGATTTAGGTGTTGGAGAAGGTACCTATGTTGTTGTCTATGATCGTGGAGCTGTTGTAGGAGCACCATTCTCAGCTTCAGATTGGGCTTCTCGTTTATGGTGGCAACTTCGCCTCGAAGGTTTCGATGAGGTATATGTATTAGCTGGTGGCTTACCAAAATGGAAAGAAGAAGGTCGCCCATTGACGGATGAACAAGGATCTTATCCAAAAGCAACTTTTACAGGGCAACGAAGACCTGAACTGCTAGCATCTAAAGAGGATATAAAGAACGCTATGAGTGACACCTCCACTGTCATCATTAATTGCCTATCTCCTGCTGAATTCAAAGGTGAAACAGATGCTTATCCACGTAATGGGCATATTCCAAACAGTAAAAATGTGTTCTTTGGTGATGTTACAGATCCGGAAACAAAAGGAGTGCCAGACAAAGAAAAATTACACGAACTTTTTGATCCAGTCGGAGCTTTAGATACTTCCAAAAAAGTAATCACTTATTGCGGTGGGGGAATTGCTGCAACATGGAATGCATTAGCACTATTCACACTTGGTCGTGAAGATGTTGCTATCTACGACGGTTCCATGGTGGAATGGTCATCCGATGAAAGCCTTCCGCTTGAAGTAGGTGAATAAGCTGTAAATATATTTATACTTCGGGTTTTGTTATGTATAGGTTTGTTGCCGGACCGAATTCGCTTTTTTTGGCTAGATGACTAGTAGTAAAATAAATCCATGAACGCCTAATTAAGTCAACTCTAGTTAAATTTTACTTAGCTTTATTTAAAATGTTATTTAAAATAGAAACCACTAAAAAGCGTTTCACAAGTTTTTACTCGTTAAAACGCATTATATAGAAAAATACTAGTGGCAGGATCAAGCCACATATACACAAAGCTTAAAGGCAGGTACTTATTAATTTCGTATCCAGTTCTTACTAGTAGCTTCACCCACCCTATAAATGTTATAATGATCATGCGATGAGCTGATTTGTGTAAGTCGAGGAATGGTAATATATGTGAATGTGGTCGCATAATTTCTCGCCACAAATATACGTAGAAAACGTCTGTATTTATACAGGCGTTTTTTTCTTATTAGGGGAAAATAAGGTTTACCATTGGAATACCTATTGTTTACTAAACTGAATGACACTCATCCATAGTTTCATAAATTCCCTATTCAATTGAATGAATTTGAATAATTCAATAAGTCTTATATAATAACTACAAATAAATGTAAAAATTTTCAATGGAAGGAAGTGTTACTATTAGCAAAGAGTTTGTAGTTTTATTTTTTATCGTCTTTTTAGTTAGCTGTTCAAGTTCAAACTATTTAACAGATGAAGAAGAGAATGAGAAGTCCGTTAGGATGAAAGACTTTAATATCGAAATCATTGATGGTCAAAAAAATCAAAACTATCTAATATTATTAACAACTAGAGGAAAACACATTGGTAATAAAGCTGTGCTACCACAAACAGAAATGGCGATTATTAATAAAAATAAAGAGACAGTAGTCAGTTTAAATACAAATACAAATTACGAGATTAATGTATTTAAAACTAATGTTGAAACAATGGATGAATATTTGAATAAAGAAAACCAACAGAATGTAATAGGGGAAAAACTTAAATCTCTTAATTACACCCCTGCAAAAGACGAAAAAAGTATAGAGATTAGATTAACTGAAGATACTGAATAATTCTACTAGAATTAGCTTCCCTCTCATTTCTCACTAAAATAAGAGGGAAAATAAGGCCTCACTATAATAATGCAAAAGAATGATTACGTGTGCATGGTGTTACTTTATTCGATAAATCATAAAAGGCATAACATCTTACTGATGTTACGCCTCTTGTTATAGATTATTAAGATATATAATGTACCTCATTCATTTCCAGCATGTGTATCTCCACTTTGCTGCATTTCAAAAAAAGAATGTCAGCTCTCCAATGACAATTAATAATACATAAGAGCTTTACTCCATAGCCCAAAGTAGTTTTAACAAGCTTCTCAGCTTATTTAAAAACAAACAATACAAATAATGCTAAAACAGTCGTGTTAATAGGTATTGTCAATAAACCCATATATTTAGCTTTAGTTTCAACTTTATAATTTTTTCTGTTATAAGCTTTTTCTATTGTGAAATTTCCTATGCTTATAACTGTAATTAGTGTCAAGAAAAAAACTAAGTTTGATGAAAAACGATCAGTTAAAGCTGGTGAAAGTATTAAGAGTAAAACTAACTGCGATATAGACATAATATACTTATCCATACACCGGTCTACCCTCCTTACTTAAGCTGGACACATTAAATTTCCACCTATATATACAAGTCCCACACTACCTGCAATCGCTAATGCTGTCCAAGGGGCAACAACTAATGCGATATCCGCAGCCTCTAAACTAATTGGATGTGCAAAAACTACCCTTCATCAAATCTCCATACAGTATACGTTTAAAAATACTTCCTCATTTATTAAGTTATAAACAGAAAAAACTTTTATCTCAATTCATCAGCCAACGGTACAATCACCTGATCCAAAGCACTCCTCCACTGACGCTTCATTTCTGGCCCATACTTCAACGGTTTTGCATCCGGGTTTACCGCTTTATACTTATTGAAATCCCTACTGTTTAGGATATCACTAATATTTGGAATCGGATCCATTCCAATTACATATTGAATGGCAGATAAATGCAGTGCATCTTTTTCTACAAACCATGTATGCGCAAAATCTCCAACCGCTTTATTTTTTTCATCGGTAAAGAATGCTCTTTTCACAATAAAAATATCTTCCTCTTCATCTACTTCTTTATTATCTATTGCATTCAAAATGGCGCGATACACAACCTTGACGATTTCTGCCTTTTCTAGCTTTTGGAGTGCCTTTTCATTATCATCACGGATATTCTTATTATTAGCTGAGTACGTTTCTAGTAACTTATCAATATAAGTTGCATCAATATCATAAATCTTAGCAACATTTTCACCATGGAATTCAATTTCAGAGAAATCAACATCTGGTTCAGCCGATTCCTCTTCATCCATTAATGATCCTTTTACCGTGTTATATACGCCTATAGACTCTTCTATTGTCATGACTTGATCTTTAAGTGTAATCGAGTATTCCATATCATCGTTGTATTCATTATAAACATTGTTACTTGTTGGAAATTAATATACTCTCATAATGGATAAAGATCTACACAATGCTCTCTAATGAAAACCCTCAGTATCTTCAGCCACCTTAAAATTCCTATCCGGTGATAAATTATTATAACCTTTAGACTTGTTAAGTCGATCTTGAAAATACTTATTTAATAGTGGATCTGTACAATAAATAAAACAGCCTTTTTGTCCACGAGTCATAAGTGTACGATAGGTATTACGGATAATCTGATCTGCCACTTTTTGTGCTTTTAGTGGATCTTCCTTTGCCATCTTTTTAATACCTTTTAAAGACTGATCTGTTTTCGCACGTTTGTCGTAGTCTGTTACTACTTTTCCATCTTCATAACATAAATCTGGCCCAATAATAACTCCTACATAATCAAATTCCAATCCTTGAGCAGTATGAATACATCCAGCTTCCTTAACTGAATCTTGGTCAATAGCCCAGATGCTATCTGATAAATTCCAGCTTATTTCAAAATTGTGCTCTGGAATATTAATTTCTTTATGATTGGTATTTTTCCTTTCCTTTGTCGGCCACTCCCAACAGTATCCTGCAAGCATACGAGATTTGTTATTTAACTGATTTAACCTTTCTATTTCGTGTAACATATCATGTGGATTATCATAAATTCTAAAATCGTAATCTACTCCATAATAATGGCTATTTGCTGTTTCTCTAATTTGTAACACGTCATCTAGCCATGCAATATAAGCATCAGAACCATCACACCTAAATTGGGAGACTAATTCACCAGAGATTACTTCTGCAGAAAACTCTTCTGCATACTGTTTAATTAAATCGATACTTCCAATATCCTTTAATGTTACCTTTTGATTTTCATCAATAAAAAATAAAGTAAAGTTTGATGCTTTAATTAATTCCTTAACTTGATTCTCACCCTGGTTACCATAAAAACCTGACTTTTCATTAAGTCGATGCGCTTCATCTACTATGATGACATCGAACTCATTTAAGGTAGAACTTGTAAAACTACCTGAACCTTTAAATAAATTGTCTATAGCCGTTTTCTTTACAGTTCCTTTTAATTTAGAGGAATATACCTCTCTTGGGGCTGAATTTTTTGATACATACATGGTTACTAATTCTTCATTAATTAAATTCACTAACAAGTTTACTGCGAGTACAGATTTTCCAGTCCCAGGCCCACCTTCAATAACCATCACTTGCTTTTTATTATTTCTTACACATTCTAATGCTAGATTAAAAGCTTCCTCGTAAAAAACTTTTTGTTCATCAATCATAATAAATTCCTCGTTACCCTTTAACATATTGGCAAGTGAATCCTGCAATGACTTGGATGGACGAATTCTTCCATGCTCAATTTGATAAATTAATTTATTGTGATCACCTTTACGAACATATTTTTTTATAAAGTCTCTTAATTGCTGTATCTCCCCTTTTACAAACACAGGAGCCTTATTTATGTGTTCTTTGTAATGACCATCTATCAGTGGATCATTAGCTTCTTTTCTATAATTATGTAAGTAAGCACATGGTTTAAGCAAAATATTCTTTTTCTGTACATTCTCATTAAAATCCATTATTAAAGCAGCATAAGACCAAGCTTGATAAGATGGATGAGTTATTTCCCTATTAGCACGACCTACATATGTTTTTACAATTGCGTCTTTATTTACTTTCTCTACTTTAGACCACTGTTTTAATTCTACTATTACTACATGGTCTTGTTTTCCATCATTACCAGCCACTATAAAATCCACACGTTTAGATGTATTAGGAATTTTAAACTCAATTGCAACAGCTGCATCATTCGGAATATCTTTATCTTGCATTACATTTGACATACGCTGAAGAGAGTTTTCCCAAGATAATATTTCATTTTTAGATGTTCGTCCTATCTTTTTCTGATAAGAATTATATAACCTCTCTACTAGAAATTCGTTTGTTACATCTGAAACAAACTCTGACTTAGTTGCTTCATAAATTATCAATTGTCATCAACTCCTACACCTTTAATTCAACTAAAAAATGGGGCAGCCACTCTTCGTAGACAATTGTCCATACGGAAGGTATAACACCACAGTCACGAAGATCAAATCTTTATTCCATAGTATTTTTGTACTGCGCAACAAAAATTTCTCTCTATGTTCTTTAAATCTTCTGTTAATTCTTTATTAAAACTCAAAGAAAGCGTTTTTTTACCACCATCCGATTTTTAAACAATACGAACTCATCCTCATGGTATTGGTCCCTCTTATACGGAAGACTCAAATACGAGATATTAGATAGTTGTTCAGATATTGTATCAACATGCACATCTATGTAGTAGATAGCACTCTTATACCTACCACTTTTAAACTAACAGGTACATACAAATTATAAATGCCATCTACAAATGGTGGTATCTAAAAAAACGAAATTTTCCAAATAGAAGTTATATTTTGGGTTATTACACATTTTCACAGGAATAAAATAACTCGTCAACATTTACCCAGCCGTTCGCACCTAAACGTTCCTCTATACCTTCCCCAGCAGATATTTTCTGTTGGGGAATCGCAATTACCATTAGGTGAGTCGGTCTGCTAAGGGCTACATAAGCTAACTTCAATGCCATAATAGTTTGATTTTTTTCATTTTCGTCTATGATGAATTTAGTTTCTCTGTGATTACCACATAAGTATTCATATAACAGGTCAAACATATGGTACTCCCCAAAATTGGTGTCAAGCACTAACATAGTTGATCTATGTGTTTCACCTTTTGCTGAATGTACTGTACCTATATAAAAATCATTATTCCCATCCTGTTCTTTGTCTTGTAAACCATTACTTGAAAGGAATTTTTGCCTGAAGTAATCTAATTGATCTTTAATCTGCACAATTTCAAATGAAGTATCTTTTTCCCCAGTTAGCATCATTAATGCCTGTTCAAATAATATTAACACTTTTGTATATTCAAAATCTCCTTTGGCAAATTCTTTAACAATGTGACTAAGAAGTACTTTTAAAGATAATTTAGAACTCATCTCTCTCTTTAAATCAAATATAGAAGAACCAGTCTCTCTTGATAGAATATCCAAACAAAAATTCAAGATATTTCCAAGAGGACTCTCAAGACTTCTATTTTTATTTGATATCTTGGTGTAAACTGTAAATAAATTTGAAAGATCAGCATGAAAAGGAGATAAAATAGCATCTTTCTTATGTGATCTAAAAGAAAAAACATCAGATTGTTGATTAAAATGTTCTATTAATTTTCTATACTTTGTAAGTAAATCGCTCTCATCATTATATGTTATATAGACAGGTTGAAAGGATTTAATAATATCTAGGGATACAAAGCTACTGTATTTCTCTACACAGACATTTTTTACAACATTTGCTATACTTGGGCCAAATCGTGAAGTTTCTGAGATTTCACGATAATTCACATCTGATTTATTAGGTACCCAAGCGTCTTTATTTCCTTCAAATATATTATATAGAGCTTGATATGGGTCACCAAATTTCTGAAAAGAAATACCTTCTTCGTTAAACAAATAATTTAACATCTCGAATTGTAGTTGACTTGTATCTTGTGCTTCATCTAATAATACAAAATCAAACCTTTCTATAAGAGCTCTTTTTAATTGATTTCCATAATTACTTATATACCATTGAGATAATTCCAAGCACTGCAAATTGTTAATTAACCCTTTTCTGAATAGGGACATTATACTTTTATTTAAGCTTTCTCTATAATTAGGCTTCGCATTGCTAGTAACATGATATGACAAATTATCTTTAATTACTAACCGAGGATCTTTATTATAATTAGGCTTATTTGGATAAGGCCATGAAGGGTTATAGAATTCAAATTCCTTCTCAAACCTAAGTTGATATTCCTCATCATCCAGCACTCTAAATTGCTTGTCACCTAATATTATGTGAAATGCTTTTTTAGCAAAGAAGTTATTAAAAAACTCTTGAATAGTCCCAACGAAATTTGGATAATCTATATCACTAAAACCAAGTTTTAATAGGCCGTCATTTATCTCATTTACTGCTACGTTGGTATGTGTTATTAAGCAGATACCTTTATTTTTTTGTTTTATTTCTTCTAAGAGTAAGCCACACTTAGCTATTAAAACTGTAGTTTTTCCAGATCCTGGTCCTGCAACGATATCAATTGACCCTTCTACCTCTATGGCCGCTTTCTGTTGAGCAAAGAAATCACAATTAGGAGGTAATAATTTTCTCGATAATTCATTTATACTATTTGATGTACTCATTTAGTCACCCCTTGTCACACATCTATGTTTGAAGAGAATTTTATGGCATTAACAAGATAATTAAGATTCTCATCATTTAATATTTCATCTCTCAATGATTCAGCTAAACTAATGTCTCCCGTCAAATCATTTAGCTTAATAGCAAGTAATTGAGCTACTTCAGCCTTTGATACATTTTTATCGTTCACCGGCTTAAAAATTTCATAAGCAATTAAAGGATCTCCGGGATTTTGATGTATCCTTGTTTTTAAATCTTGATAAATCTCATGTTTTTTTCCAACATAAGGTTGCTTATATCTAATTTCTTGAATAGACTCTAGTAGATAAGGAGCTAAAACACTTAGTGCTATTGAATACTCCAAAGTCCACTTTGGAGCTATGCATGTTTTTACATTTGCATCATATTGTGAATATTTATCTACTAATCTCTCTTTTTTCTCACCTTCTATTTTTGATATATAATTTGGCGAAATGTCCTTTTTAACTATTTGTTTAATTTTATCCTTACGGTCCTCATCTATTACAAAATTGAATTCCTTCGCCAACTGCTTTAGTGTTGCATACTCAACACCCATATGTTCTGGAATGATATCATCATACTCTTCACTACAAAAGCATAATACTTGTTCCAATTCTTCTTCGTTGTTAATTGAAAAAATTGCTTCTTCTTTACCCTCAAACGCATAATATTCCCATGGTTTTACATCAACATCAGTAACAATTGAAAGAGGTTTGTCTATAGAGGGCCTTCCTAACCCTTCCCTCCATAATTCAGATCGTGAATAAAGCTTTACATATCTCTCAAAAGAAGTACCCCTAACATTTACTATTGAGATTCCATTTTTGTGAAGTGGATGCCCTATTAAATTTGCAAGAGCCGGAAGCAACAACATTTCAGATTCACCTTCTACAAAAATAATTCCTTTTGCGAAAAACAAATTGCTTTTTGTGGAATCCAAAAATCTTTCTAGGAAGCTATAGTCATCATCATCAAGTTCAGTAAAATCTTCTTGAAATGGGTACGAAATTAAATTGTTCATAAGAATTATATTTCTAGGGTCGATTGAAGCAGCCAAATTTGAACTATGAGATGTAAGAATATATTGATTATTAATCCCATTCTTTTTAAGCTCTTCTTCAATATATTTTATTAACCTTATTTGTGATTGAGTATGAAGATGGGCCTCTATTTCTTCAATGATTGTGATTTGCGGTCCAATTACTTGTTCAGTTTCATTAGTATTTAATAGTAATAACTCAGCTGCAATAAAAAGTAAGTTTAAGTTCCCCAATCCAAGATTTATATCTTCCGTATCAAGGCTTAACCTTTTTAATATTGATGACAAATCTGTTTTAGATACAGAAAATTTAGAACGAGATTTACTTTGGTCGGCTACATCGTGGAAATCACTAAGAAGCTTCTCTATATCGCTAACCAATGAACGGCCATGATAGTATTCTTTTTCAAAGAATTTTTCTATATTTTCATTTGCCTCTTTCATAGTTAAAACTAATTCGTGATCTTGGCCACTTTGCTCATCGATTGCAAACGCAGGATGTGCTTTCAATATATGTGCAAGTCTAGAACGGTAACCTGGTTTTAATTCACTACTAGCATCTCTAAGTGGCTTTAAGTATGTAGTTTTTAAAAACTCTCTTGCTTGACTGTTTAATCTAGTTTCGAAAACTTTATCTCCTGCTTGAACTTTTTTGTCCAAGTATTCTTTCCCGTTATCATTTACCTTTTTCTCTACTTTAAGAGAAACTCTTAACTGATAATTTCCTTCAGCATCAAAAGACAGCCATTCTAAAAAAGCACCTGCCTCTTTTTCAGATAACTCTACAAATATTCCTTCTATATAGAAAAAGGTACTATGCACATCTTTTGTTTTACTGTAAAAATCCTCTTCTTGAATTTTTTCATAATCTTCACTAATGCTTCCCAACAGATATCTAATAGCATCAATAATAGCTGTTTTGCCAGAGTCATTCTCTCCTACTAGCACATTCATATTAGGATTAAAATCTACTGTTACTCCGGGCTCTTCATTTTCATTTACTCCAAATTGTCTGAAATTTGATAAACTTAGTTGTTTTAAATACAAAATTTCACTCTCCATTCTTAACAATACATGTCTAAATTGACAAAATTCGAGTGGTGACAGGCACTAGAGGTTAATAGTAACAATATCTGCTATCACAGTCACTCATAATTTCTACAACCTATTAACTATTTTCTTTTATTATTCACTAGATACCCTTGGTCACTTGATACAATTGTAGATATTACTTGTAACTCCTTAGATTGTAGATATTCAAATAATTCTTCTAGGTTAGCGTGTTCCATTGTAATCTTGATTTGTCCACCATTTAATTTTATTAAACTAAATGGACTTCTAAGTTTTGATAAAAACTCAAATACCTCATATCTATTGAATCCTTTATTCAATATAAATTGATATAAAAATCTAGACGCATGCTCTAAAGGTAGCCTTTCTATTGCACCAATCACTACATTTTGGCTTAGTGTTTCGATAATACTCTCTGAATCACTTAATAAAAGCTCGTAAAGTTTTTCCGAAATCTGACTATCAATCTCTAATCGATCGTGATATTGATTTATTAGTTTAATGACAATTTCAACACTATTGCTTTTTTCAATAAGAGTCTTTAGTAAATTTTGACTCATATTAACTTCATCAACTTTATCTATATGACTTAATAAATAACTGGCTGCTACTTCCACATCTTTTATTAAAAACGACTCAAAAAGTTCCCCACTCCAAGGCAAATAATAATTATGGATTGTGTCAGCAACATCACTTGTAGAGCCTGAATTCCACTGTTGTGTTAAATACAGAATTAATAGCATTTTTTTATTTGTTTCTTTACTCAACTCATTGATGATTTCACTGTCAAATCTTAATACATGAATATCTGTAACTGTTTTGAAATCCTTGTACTCAATTTGGTCTATATTATAACGAATATATTGTTGTATTAATTCCGCTTCTATTTCACCTAATTCAACTAATATTCTAAACAACTCTATAGACCAAACTAACTCATAATTCTCAATTAACTCTGGCAGTTCTTCTCTTGCATCATAAAGATTATCTTTAATCAAAGAAATCTTATGTTGTACTGAATTAACCAACTTGTACATTTCGAGATTCCAAGAGAGTAAATTTTGTTCAATTAATAACTCAATTACTCTACTATCAATTTTCAACCCTTCTTTTAAATCAATTTGGAATTCCAATTGAGAAATAAATGTTTCAATATGTGAGTGATTTTCTATCTTGAGTTTCAATATAGAACTTACAAATGAATTATACTTCTTTTTATCTCTGAAATTTGATTGTGCTTGTTTGGAGCTATTTTCAATTAGTTCCATCCAATTGTTTTCGTTAGATAAAAGTTCTTCTATATTAAACCTTTCATCATTTTGCTCAAATAAATTTCTGCAAAGTTCTATGTTACTCCACGTTAATTTGAATTTTTTTTCATTATACAGACTTTTTATAAAAATTATTGAATCAATTCCTTGTATGTCATTGATTACACCTGTCCAATGACGAATTAGGGATTCTACTATCGAACTATCTATGTTATTATCAACTAATTGCTCAATAAACTCTATAAAAACGTCTTCTCTTTCATTGTATGTTTCTTGTTTAATTAGGACATCAGTTACTAATGCTTCAACATTGCTATTATCCAAGCAATAATCATAAACTTGTTTATTTTCCTTTATTAACTGAATAGAAATCGCTCTACTATCAAGAATTTTTCTCATATTTTCAAGGTTTACTTGATAACTATTAATTTGTATTATTTTTTTCAGAATAGACTCTTCATCTGTTTTTAATACAGAGGCAAACCTTATTTCCAACACTTTCAAGGAATTCCATGTATCATCTGACTCAGATAACTTTGTGACGTTTAAGTCATTGGAAATAAACTCACGTAAATTGTTCATGCTAAAGAGTGCAAATTCATTAAAATTGCATTTTTCTAAGAGGTTCAGTACGTAATTTTCTTTTTGTTCTTCTGAAACATCTGCGACTTCTACCACATTCCATATATCTATTCCATACTCCAATGAAGATTTTAGAAATTTCCACACCAAGTTGTCTTTTACAACTACATTTTTTAATCCATCTATTAGCATCAGAAATCCCTTTATGTGCGGTTCTACATTATTAAACAGGATCTGGTTAATTTTTGTTACTTTTTCATTACAGGGTTCATTGTCATTTACCAATAGATAAACTATTAAATCTAAATTTAATATTGCTATACTACTGATATCATCAACCCTAATCTTTTCTGAAACTTTCTTTACATTTTTTAGACCCAAATGTAAATTATCCCTAGTTTCACCTAATTTAATTGCTTGAATAAATTCATTATCTTTATTACTAATTGAACCTTCCCGAAAGACAGTTAGGTAATCCTCATAAGATTCATTCAGCCAATTTTTCCGAATTAGAAAGTGTAGAAGTTTCTTGTCCGTTAGATCAATATGTAAATCAATACTGTCCTCTTTTATCAATCTTGAAATAGATTTTGTTACAACATATTTTATTTTGTTCGATAAATCATTAATTTGAGATTGAATCTCTTCTTCTTTTTTAACACTTTTCTCCTCAAATTCTATATATAAGTCCAAATAATTCACGGTATCAATAGTTGTGAATTCCTCTATAGTTGAATACTTCTTTAATGGAGTGGTATTTTGACATAAAGTAAATTCCCCAACTATACCTTCTCTGATAATAAAATTAAAAACTTCTTTTCCATTTCTAATATAATTATCTCGATATAAATTATCAGAAAGGGTTAATAACTGTAAGTTTCCTTTCATTAGTGTCTTACCTGTAAGCTCTCTTTTTCTCGCAAACAACATTGCAATATCATTTTTATCTGTAATTATGCTTCCTAATCCATTTATTGATTTATTTTTTAATAAGTTAATTTTGTTCTCTAATATTCTTACCATGTCTTGTTTTTTATTAAAGATGTCAAAAACTAAACCTCTGTTTTCAAGTAAATCGGAATAGTCTTTAGGATAAATATTCTTGTATACAATAAAGGCAAAAAGATTATTGTAAGTAACGCTCGATTTCTGTAGTCTTAACCGAAATACTTCAAATTCATTACAAATATTAATTAGAGTTCTCATATCATTTATAAATAAAGCTATGTCTTCTATCAGTTCTTTACTCAGCTTCTGTTTGTCTCTATTTTCATCTTCATGATCCTCATTTTCTTCTGGTATAAAGTTTTTAAGTTTCTTTAAGAGAATGGACTCTGCATTAGAACTATGCAATACTTTTACAGTCGGAATTATAAAATCAAAAAATTTTGTTCTATTGTAAATTGATTCTGTTTCATCTTCTCCTGTAAAAACATCATCTTTCAATGCGTAAACAAATTTAATGCTTCTGTTCTTTAACTGAGCTGAGTTATTTAAGGATGTATTCAAACTGCGAAGCCTTTCAAATACTTTCACATTTTGAAACCGATCCAAATCTTCAAAAATAATATATTCATAGTTTGTTTTTTTGAATAAATATATGATTTCGTCCAAATAATAGTTAAATACAGTACTTCCGTCATTAAAGTTAAACTCTATCTTTGTACTAGCAACTCCAAATTTTGTTACTCCTAATTTTCTAAAGATCATTAGCAATAACCAGATTGAAATACCATTTAAAATAATGATTAAACATAATAATAGGAACCATAACCAATTAACAGATATAAAGCTTATAAAAGTGTTAGGTGATGAATAAAATTGATTCAACCAATTATTATTAATAATTATGATTGTTAATACGAGCGTGAATAGTAAATAAAATAGTACACTAAAAATATAAAAGAAAGATAAGTCACTTAGTTTTGTAAACTTTGAATTAGCAATTCTGTTTGGTTCAACCTGATAAAACATTTGTTGTAAAATTTGCTGTTCTAATAAATTGTTTTCTCTTGTCGATTCCATCAAATCCTTATCATTGTTTTGAAAGGTAGCAATAGAGACTCTCATCATTTTCTCTGCTTTTTCCTTATTTCCAGCAAAATAAGAGTCAATAATCGTAGTTTTTCCTGCTCCATAACCACCAGTAATTGCAATATTTTTGTTGTTTTCATCCTTTAATGATTGATCTAAAGTATCTATGTAAAACTTACTTTCTTTATCTAATTCTTTTTTAGCTGCTAAACTCTCAAATTCTATTAATTGTTCCAATCATAACACCTCCTTATCTTTATGAATTCAGCTTTTATGTTTTACGTTTGTATTAGCGTAACAAATAATACTTTTAGATAAGTGGTCCCCACTATTGGATACTACTCATATTAACCAACTTTGAAAGTTAGAATTCAAGGTATTTATTCAACCACAAATTTCCGAACCCTAAATCTATATCTTTTTTTGCCTCTCCTAGATGTACCTAAGTCCTTACTTATAAGATGTATTTTCATTTTAGCTAAATAAGTCTTTTTTGAATCAACCACAAGAATACATCTTCAGTCATTCTTAATATCATTAACGCGTCTTCCTGAAGAGGCTTATCCTCGCCATGTGGACCAAGTCCCGACATACCACTATATAAAGTAGCCATCATCCGATACCTGTTAGCCCCTTTATTATTTTCCAACCAGTATTTAAATATCTTCTTTTTACTTTTAAGTTCTGCACCGTCTTGAATGACAGTTTCACCCGTAGCTGATAATATCCCTTTTAAATAATCACCATTTTCATTATCCAGTGTCGCAAATACCTTTTCATATGCAGTTCTGCAATTGTCTATACAGCTTTTAAAATTACCATTGCTATAAGTTTCCAAAGCTTCATTATAATATCTTAGAATATCCGGTTGGTTTAAATTGATTTCTTTTCTCACAACTGACATCTCTTCTTGTCTTTCTACTTCACCAAAGGATAAATATTGAAGAGAATATTGCATTCCTATTTGCGTACTTTCAATTTGTAATTGATAACCTAATAATTCAACACAATTCCTTATTTGATCTAATAAATATTGGTCCATATCATCTAATCTCCTGAATATTTCATTTAGAAATTCATTCAAAATTCCCTTATTATGTTTAATTTCATTAGAGAGTTTTAACATTCCTAATTCAGGATTAAAACCATCATTATCATTTGTATAACCTTTATTATACGAGTATGGATTAAAGTAATTACTATATTCGTCAATTAATGAAGATAGCCCTATACAACTAAGTACTTGTTCTAACCATCCATTTCCACTTCTATTAGCTGCTCTTCTAATGGGTATATCCAAATAACTACACAATTTTGCTAAACTCTTCTCTTCTCGACTATCCAAAACTAATTCCATTCTACTTCAATCCTTTCTAGTTTATTCATTAAGTTTCATTATTTTTTAGCATCCAATGACATGAGGGCCTGCCCTCTTAAAAAGACAATTGTTCACGTATGGAGGACGATTTTTTTTATTGAAGAGAGACAGCCACTATATATTTAATCGTATAAATTCAATTCTCATGTTTAGCTAGTGTTTCAATCACCTTCAAGATATGTCATTCCTGCCATTGCAAACTGTTATCCTCTTCTCCTCAACCCATATAATAATGTCAATAAGCCTGAATACCAAACTTCAATAATTTCTTAGGTAATATATCATCTAAGTTCTGAATATCAGCATCTTTTAACTGAATCAGATTAAAATCATACTTTTCATAAATTTTTAATTTTTCTTGTTTTCTTGCCTGATATTTCGGATTATCTTCTAGTCCCCAATACTCTATATACACTCTACCCACTGGTAACTAAAAATCAGTATAGACATCCTCTTCAATTGGTAATTTTCGCTCATAAGCATGTACGATTCCTGACATGTATAACCAATTATCAATTAACATTTCAGCTCTGGAACGTACATAGTGACCATCTGCAGCTCTGTGTTTCGCTTCATACTTTTGCCTGAAATCAACAGAACTCTTTGTTTCTTCCTCTTCTTTTGGTTCTGTATCTTTTCCAGCTATTTCATTCATCGTTTCTACTAGTCTCTTATTCTGTAAAATACTTTTAGGCCAATTTACATACGGAATTCCTGTTCTTTCATACTCACATTGTTTCCCGCCTATACTTTTGCCTAGAGTTGTCATAGTCCATCCTTTAATAGATTTCTCCACAAATCCAAGCTCAGACAAAATAGGATTTATTTTAAATTTGGATACTCCAAAGTGATTACTTAAAGCTGTTGCATTTATAAATACATCCTTTTCATTTCTCGTTTTAAATATGCTACTATTTTTAATATTTTCATTCCATGCTATGTATTCACCTATTTTAGGATGTTTCTTTTTCGTCCCTACCTTCTCCCCTTTTTCAGTCAAAACCCAGTTGTCATCAACTCTTTTAACCAAATCATTATCAAGAAGGATTTGAAAGACCTGCTTTACATTCACTTTCAACTCTTTTGAAAGCGCTGTAGTTGATAAGTATTTTGTTTTTTGAGAAGTACTCATGATAGATTATTCTCCTTTGTTCAGTATTCTAATTGATATTTAAAACTTAAAAATCATTACGCAGTCTTATTATATGTAATCATCCAATCCATAAGCTCTGAACGATTGATCAATCTAACCTGATTTGAACTTGCTAATTTAATTGCCTGATTGGTAAAAAAACTATTAGTAATGACCCAGCATTCATCTGCTTTATAATACTTTTGAGCAGAAACTATCTCCTGTACAGCTCGAACTCCGACATTTTTCTTATATCGTTTTGCTTGTACAACTATTTTTTTATTAGTAGTGATCAAAATAAGATCTGCACCATAGTCTCCACTTTTTGGTGTTAATTTGACTTTATATCCTCTACCTTTTAATAATACAAGCAAGTATTCTTCAAATTTGTTACCTGACATTTCATCAATATCTTTAATGCCTGATTTCTTAAGTCTATATCCTTTTATAATGTTAATAATGATTTCATAAATGACAACTAAAGCAATGAATAAAATGATACCCAATGTAAGTAAAGGTTCAGCACTAAGTATAGACCACAATAAATCTATTCCTAACTTAAATCCCTCAAAATCATCCATACTTAATTACTCCTCCTATTACTGTTATTCCTTTATATTGCAAATCCAGAATTACGATGAAACTAAAATACTATGACTAATATATCATTTTTCCACATTACAATCTACCTATTTTAGGTAATTAATCTTTTATATTCCATATACCGAAATTATAAATATTTTTCCATTAGCTATAACTCCACGTAACATGATACTAAAGCATGATCCAAAAAAATAAGACCCACCTCATTATGAGTTAGGTCTCTGCCAATTTATCTATACATATTTCATCATTTATTAAGGACAGATGTTGGTTTGTTATTCATTGGTTTCCATTTTCATTTGATAAAGTACGGCACACCCTTTCAGGATTTACTGAAAAAACGAGGTTGGTTGAAGGTACCTCCTAAATATATTCCTCCTGGTAAACCAGAAAATTAACTTTTCTAATTATGTGGCTTTTCATAGTTTCCCTTTAATACGGAAATGATTTTTCATTAAAGGCTAAGGTTTCCCCAACAATCTGTCACCTACTTATTCAAGGGTTAGTACCAACATTTCACCGTAAAACTCACGCTAAACCATTTTCCACCACTAAATAAGCCTTCTCCACTACGATAAGAAGTGGAAAAATAATTCTACGCTATATTTTAGGGGAATTATAAAAGGTAAAAAGGCGCTAGATGGACCATCCTTTGATGTTTGTCTAACTAAAAATAGCGTAGAATGCGACATCTACGCTATTTCACAACCTCATTTGTAAATAAATGTCTTAACGTGAGAAATGTGGTGAATAGTTGGTGATACCCCTTTAAGAAGTGTCCCCTTAAAGGAATATGTATGTTTTGTCATTTTCACGGAACGCTATCGCTTTTCTTCGTCTGCGGGTTTGCCGGATCTTCAGTTTTGCGGTACAACATCGTCTTTCTCTTATCGTCATTTTTCAGAATCTCCAGTTTCATGGTACGACATCGACTTAATCTGACCGTCAAAGTCTGTTTTTGTGAAATGACTACCTCATAATTTCCTTAAATGAATCTTCCATTTAAACTGCCCTATTCTGGAAGACTCAGTTTTGAGATAAAGCGGATAAATTATAGTGTTTGAACACTAAATACTTAGCGTTGTAAATACGCATTTTCTGACGCTCCCCCTATGGGAATCTCTGACTGGTTATATTAGAAATCATGAAAGCGATTTCTCAAAAGTAACTGAGACAACCCCTGTTTACATTATTAAAGATTTTCTTTATAAAAAGCGCATAATTTTTCAACGGCTTTACTCACTGGCTCTGGCCTGTCGTACAGGTCATAGTGGCTTGCCCCTTCTATAACGAATAAATCTTTTTTCTCAGAAGCTGCTCGGTCATAAAGCTCATGACCATCCTTGTATGAACCAAACGCTCCTTGTACGTCACCGACAATGATTTGCAAAGGTTGAGTCAGCAGTCTTTCTGCTAAATGGAAAGCATCAAAACCGATTATCGAGTCCATACTGGTGAATTTTAATTTGTTTGGAGAGTTAGGGCTTTGACCTCTTGGTGTTCTGTAGTAATCAACCGCTCCTACAAGATCGATATCAGACATACCAGCTTCTTCTCTTTCTGCATGACTATTAGGAATCCATTGTGTAACCATAGGTTCGACTCCACGAGCTTCAGCAGTGCGTTGTTGAGCAATTTCCTCTAAAACTTTGATTGGATCGCCTTCACGATATCCACGACCGATATTCACGCCGACGACGGTTCCAACTGCTTTGATGCGACGCTCTGTCATTGCAGCATTTACAGCATATCCGCCTCCTGCACAAACACCTAACACGCCAATACGATTTTCGTCGACATAGTCTAGTGTAGTTAGGTAATCAACCACTGACCGAATATCTTCAACACGTGCAGCTGGGTATTCGGCATAACGAGGCTTACCTTCGCTTTCTCCTTGATAGGATGCATCGAATACAATCGTTACATACCCTAGCTCAGCAAGTTTATCCGCGTAAATGCCCGCCGTTTGATCTTTACAGCTGCTGCCCGGATGAACACAAACAATTACTGGATTTTGTTCCTTTTCCCCAGAATGTTCAGGTACATTTAAAATCGCTACTATTTGTAGCCCATGTGCATGAAATTTTACTTTCTTTTTAGTAACTGTCACGGTTAAAACCACCTTTATTCATTTTTAAATACACTTGTGATTATTAATCATCTTGTGTATATTTACATTATAAATAAAGGAACT
Organism: Gracilibacillus kekensis; assembly: GCF_900143085.1. Lineage (GTDB taxonomy): Bacteria > Bacillota > Bacilli > Bacillales > Amphibacillaceae > Gracilibacillus > Gracilibacillus kekensis. The sequence continues at coordinate 276,819 of NZ_FRCZ01000005.1, forward strand.
GTTGATTCAATTACCACATTACGAAATTTGCGTATTAATACACGAATTGTTTTGATTGTGTAAAAAAAGGAGGACGCTGTGTGGATAAAATAGATCGTAGAATTTTAAAATCTCGACAGGCTATTCAATCGACTTTTTTGCAGATGTTAGTTAAGGAAGGGTTCGACAAGATTACGGTTAAAAATATTACGGAAAAAGCCAACATCAGTCGAAAAACATTCTACCTACATTATATTGATAAATATGATCTGTTAGATAAGATAGTGGATGACCAAATAGTAAAATTACGAGAAATATGTGATCAAAAACAAGACAAAGGCATTACAGAAGGTTCGATATTATGGTTTGCTTATTTTGATCAACATAAATCGTTCTTTGCAGCATTGTTTAAAAGTAAAGGAGCTTTATCATTTCGCAAAAAGCTATTGTCCTTTACTATGGAGGAGATAAATAAAAAGCTTAATGAGGATTCGCATCCTATTATCGATAGGCATATTTTTTTGAAGTTTTTAGGAACGGCAACAATGGGAGTATTGGAATCTTTTGTACTAGAAGAAGTAGATAGTGACATTGAAGCTGTAGCAACGCAAGTTGTGCAGCTATATAAAAAACATATTTAGCAGTGATCAATGAAGAGCACCATGGAGACTCTACCTCAATGGGCATTGGTCTCATAGAAGCCTGTGTGACAAGATCTTCAGCCCCCTCACCTTTTGGTTTGACAAACTAAACCAAGCATTAAACACGCATTATTATGGAAGGCTTTAAACTCTTTTGTTGTGTAAACATTTTGATTTTGCTCATTTTTTTCGGTTGGTACTAAAATACCCAGTTGCCTATAGTGTCTTAACGTCCGTACCGTTGTATCAGCAACCTGTGCGAACTTACTTACTGTTAATTTCATATTCTATCTAGCTCCAATCTATTATAATTTATCCTTGTACAATGCAAGCACAAAAATTGATTACTTCAGCTACAGTATTAAGTCAATTATATAAGGGTGAAATTCTATTATCTATTTTCAAATTCATTTTTTGTTTCAGACTATTATGACTCAAGAACAAAATAAAACTAAAAACCACCATCTGTTCTTCATATTGTTCATAGATATATGTATGTATCACTTGAATAACTTCACTTAGTTGATAGTATAAAAATAATCACTGTAGGATCATCTTTTACATTCTTTATTTACTACAGACAATATTCGCTTAATCTTCTCCAATATCCATCGACATATAAATGTAGTTGTCCTCTCTCACCAAATACCATACATAATTTTTGGCTGTTCCGTAAATTCTTCTGCTTTTAAGTACATGTACTAATCAAATTGAAACCAAACTACATCAACTTTCACCATAAGTACTTCTTCACTGGTTCTGTCTCTTCTTCTATTCCTCAATTTGAAATTATAACTTTTCACCATATTCCTGTCTCAAGACATTTTATAAGTTATAATAGAATTAATACTATTTGCTTAATAATCAAAGAAGGGCTAGTACACAAAACATGACAAAACTTAACTTACAATCAACTGAATACCTCTACACCTACACACATGCTCTCGAAGAAAGCTCTCTCTGTGCATTAGAGCAAAGAGCTCTTTTTGGAGAAGAATCAGATAACCTTATAAAAAGTACAATAAACATCGAACCAAGCAGAAGCCCGTTTATTAAAGGGAAACTATCGATTCTTTTCTCTGGGAAATCTGTTCAGTCAATTGCTGAAAAAGTTAACCAGATCGAGCTTAGTGACCAAACCTTTAAGGTACTTTTCATAAAAATAAATGACCTCTCTAGTGAACAGAAAATAGAATTTGCAGAACAACGAAATATTGAAAGTGAGCTTGGCTGGAAGGTTATTGGAGAAGCACAGATGAAAAAACCTGATATCCTTTTTGGTATTGTACCATTTAAAGGACGTTGGTACTTCGGCAGATATCAGGAAAGCGAACCTGTATGGTTGCATCATGTGAAGAAACCTCAAGAATACTCAACAGCAATAAGTACACGTTTGGCGAGAGCCATAGTAAATATAGCAGTTCCAGATCCATCAGGTCTCCGCGTCATCGATCCTTGCTGCGGAATCGGTACCGTACTTGTCGAAGCACTCTCGATGGGGATACAAATTGTCGGCTCTGACCGTAATCCAATCGTAGTAAAAGGGGCCAGAGAAAATATCACCTATTTTAACTATGATGGTATTGTGGAAGTAAAAGATATTGCCGATGAAGAAGACCATTATGATGTGGCAATCATTGATATGCCTTACAACCTTTATACCCAGGTTACACCGGAAGAGCAGTCCGCGATAATCAAGCATGCGAAAAGAATAGCAGATAGAGTTGTCATTCTTACAATCGAAAACTTGGATGAGATGATTTTGATGGTTGGGTTTACGATAGTCGATCGATGTGTTGCAAATAAAGGAAAAAAAGGACTTTTCTCAAGACAGGTAATTGTTTGTGAATAAAGGACTGAGGATGCGAGTACGTGAAATGGCTACTATCTGATTAAAGGATATTGATTTTAAAGAGCATCAGCGCACAGTATAAATTAAGAGCACTTCTCTTGCATATAATCGCTATTTTAGACGCATGTTAATTATACATGTAAAAAGAATATGGCACAAAATAAGTAAACATAAATAAAATAATAGCAAACATTTTTTCTTTTTTCGGATGTGTGCTAAATAAGTAACTATTGCCTTTTAATTCAAAGCCAACTCCTATTCCTTTAGGTGGTCGGAAAGAGCGAATAAAAAAGCGAGAAGAACGTATTAGATATGAGTATGAAGAATTAAAAAAAGAAATTCACAATTCTTTCCATAAAGTGAGACTGTAATCATTGGAAGTTTCGACTTCCAATGATTGTTAGCAAAATTTATCAGGATGTTAGTGTCCGTTTTACCGCCCACATAGCTTCTTTGCTTATGCCCGAATCTTTGGGGTTTTACCGACAGTTACGCCGTGATAAAAATAAAAATGACATCCGATAAGGACGCCTTTATTTTATACATAGCTTCTTTTGTTTGATTGATTTTTTCCTTTATTCCATATGGACTCTACCTCTCGTCGTAAAGCCTGTCTTTCTTGCTCGATTTTTCGTTTGTTTTTTTCATTGATTTCTTGTTGTGATTTAAATTCAATTACTTTAAAATTCTTATTATTATTTGTCATTTCGTAGAGCCTCCTTTTTACTGAAATTGAATTCTCCTTGTGATAACAGAAAAAGAGCATGTATTAATCGATACACTTCTCTTGAGTCAATTATATCAGCTTTTTCCAATAAATGCATGGCCTTTTTATTGTTTGCATCGAAATGAAAATTATATACCCATGTTTCCTCTCCTGCTAATCCCATCTTCATTTTATAGGAAATCACCTTATGATTTTGATAAGGATTATTAACAACTGGACGATCTAAATTCTCTTTAATAACTTCCACTGCTCCCCATCCCCCTTTTTGTGCTTAATGGTAGTTTTTCAGGGGTAGAACCTGTAGTCCCAACATCCTCTAATTTTATAAAAATATCATTGCCCTGTTTATAAATGGTAAATCCACTGACCAAATTGAGATCCTTGGCAGAGAACTGACCATTACGTATTCGATACAAAATGGCTTTCACCACACTCTCTCGAAAAAGCTTTCTCTATGCATTAGAGCAAAGAGCTCTTTTCGATGAAGAATCAGATACCTGATAAGAAGTACAGCAAACATCGAACCAAGTAGGAGCCCATTTATTAATGGAAAACTCTCGATCCTTTTTTCTAGCAAGTCTGTCTAGGCTATTGCTGAACAGGTTGACCAACTCGAGCTTAGTGTTCAAAAAAAATCATATTCGACTAAAATGTTTTACTGCAAGAGGTTAACCCCTTACATATGTTTTTGGTATATGTAACCAGACTTTAGATTTATTGGAATTGTCCGATGATAGTATAGTGTGTAATGAATAGGAATATTGGGATTTATGAGGAGGAACAAGATGAACGTAAATATAGAAGAATATCATCCATTATTACAAGCATTTGTGAAAGTAGCACCCTTTCTGCAAACCCTTGTAAATGATGACATAACCATTGGAATTTATGACACTGAAAAATTAGTGATTAATTATCCCGCTAAGAACTTTTCTCTTAATGTAAACCCGGGTGACCCGTTAATGGAAGGCGACATTGTAACGAGTGCCATTAGAGAGAATAAAAATCAAGCAACTGCAGTTCCACCAGAATTATTTGGTGTTCACTTAATTGCGCGAGCTATCCCATTGCACGATGAAGCTGGTAATGTAATCGGCGGTATTGGAGTCGGGCAAAGTATTGCAGATGATCAGAAATTAAATGAAACCTCAGGTAATTTATCAACAATGATGAATGACGTGACAAAAACAGTAGAAGAAATGGCTCACGCTATTGGTTCGCTTTCTACTGATATTCAGCATGTATCCGAAAGGGCAAATACGGTTAGTGATAGTGCCGGTACGATCGAAAAGATGTCCAATGTAGTAAAAGAAATTGCGGAACAGAGCAATTTACTTGGACTTAATGCCGCTATCGAATCAGCTCGAGCAGGTGAATATGGCAAAGGATTCTCCGTCGTAGCTGAAGAGATTAGAAAAATGGCAACAAATTCCAAGGAACATGCTAGTGAAATTCAATCGATTACAAGCGAAATACAAAATGCTATTAATAACTTGAATGAACGCATCCAAAATGTGAATGAGCAATCCGATTCACAAGCGGCCTCCATCGAAGAATTAACAGCAACCATGCAAGAAGTGAGCTCACATGTTGAAGTACTAGCTGACCTTGCACAGAATAATGTAGCAGTAAAAGACAACTAGGAGGAATTATTAATGGCAGAATTAAAACAATTAAATAGCCAGTACATAGGTGGTCATTGGCGAGAAGGCAGTAGTAATCTAGAAATGGAAAACAGAAATCCTTATAATGGGGATTTAATAGCACGTTATCAGGCAGCAAGTAAAGAGGATGTTGATTCTGCCTATCAAGCAGCCAAAACAGCACAAAAAGATTGGGAAAAAACAAATCCAGCGGTGCAACGTGAAGTTTTTGAAAAAACGGTTAAAATTATCGAAGAAAAGCACGAAGCGATCGTTGATATCATAATTAAGGAAATTGGTGGCACGCGTTTAAAAGCGGAATTTGAAATTGGTCTGGTAAAGGATATGTTAAAAGAAGCAGCCACTTTTCCTTTTCGGATGGAAGGAAAGATCCTACCATCTGTAACGGATGGAAAAGAAAACAGAGTATATCGAGTACCTGTTGGAGTTGTCGGGGTTATTAGTCCCTTTAACTTCCCGTTCTTTTTATCGATGAAATCAGTAGCACCTGCTTTAGCAGCTGGGAATGGGGTTGTGTTAAAACCGCATGAACATACCGTAATTATGGGCGGAACGCTAATTGCGAAATTATTTGAAGAAGCAGGATTACCAAAAGGATTACTAAATGTTGTTACCACAGAGATTTCAGAAATTGCAGATGCTTTTGTAGAGCATCCGGTTCCAAAATCAATCTCATTTACAGGGTCAACTCAAATTGGTCGTCATATTGGTAGTGTTGCTGGTAAAAACTTAAAAGAAGTACACCTTGAACTAGGTGGAAATAGTGGTCTGATTGTTTTAGATGATGCAGATATGGAATTAGCAGTCAGTGCCGCTGTCTTTAGCCGCTTTACACACCAAGGACAAATTTGCATGTCTGCCAATCGTATTATTATTCATGAAGATGTCTATGAAACGTTTGTTGAAAAATACATTGCAAAAGTGTCCACATTAACATGCGGAGACCCAAACGATGAGAAAACGATTATCGGTCCACTTATTAATGAGAAACAAGTGGAAACGACTAAAAAACTAATTGAAATGGGTCTTAAAGAAGGTGCAGAACCTTTAATCAATGGAGAAATAAAAGGAAATGTGGTAGAACCTGTTGTGTTCGGTAATGTAACTAAAGAAATGACGATAGCGAAAGAGGAAATTTTTGCTCCGGTTATCAGTTTAATAAAAGCAGCAAATGATGATGAAATACTTGAAATAGTAAATGATACCCTCTATGGCCTAAGTGGTGCTGTCCATTCACAAGATATCGAAAGAGCGGCACAACTAGCTAAACAGATGGAAACTGGCATGATTCATATCAATGACGGTACCATTAATGATGAACCTAATGTTGCTTTTGGTGGAATGAAAAACTCTGGTGTAGGCCGACTTAACGGAGAATGGAGTTTAGATGCCTTTACGACAACAAAGTGGATTTCTATTCAACATAATCGTAAACAATATCCTTATTCATAAATTTGACTAACAGCTAGATATAAGAGCTAAAATAGTACTTGATAACATTTAAGTACGATTTTTTGTTTTGTGTCAGTTTTTAGGAGTATGATTAGAAAGCAAAAGATAACCTTATTCCCTAGCACAATTGTCTTATAGTAAAAATCCTTATGGAAACACCTGCTCACGACATATCTTCCTTCTTTAAATCATTACCATTCAAATTGTTTCTAAAAATCTTTATGAATAGTAATTGGATTTATAACCATTTTTTTCTATAATGTATTTATTGATGTATGAAAGAAGGAGGAAGCACATGCTCCATAAGAATAATATTATAGCTATTGTCATTTTATCTACTTTACTATTAGGAGGCTGTAACTGGATGAGTGAAGTATCACCAGGTAATCTAAATGATAATGAAGAAATTAATACAGAGGATTATTATGTTCCTGTTCAGGAGTATACCGGTAAAGAATATACATTACCTAACGGAAAGGAAACTGACCGTATTGCTAACGAAAATCGTGAAGAAATAGAAGAAGCAATCAAATCATTTTTTAAAAAAGAATATAAGACAGAGGTAAAAGTACATAACATCGTTGGGAATGTGGACGGAGCGACCGTGATGGTGGAATCCATTGGGGAACCTCACTTTTATACATATGCGGTTATTCCAATTAATAAGAAGACTGAACAAATCTACTCAGAAAAGGTTTTTTCCCAAGAAGGTCAAGTAGAAAATGCCATCATGGCAGGGGTTTACGGTATGATAATGGAAGAAGAGTTTCAGAATTTAAATGATTTAATTGAAAAAACAAAAAATGATTATAATCTCACCGGCATAAATAAAGAAGCTATTCCAATTGGTGCAGATCGCTACAGTAATGAACATTTAAAGGTTACCATATTTGATGACAATGAATTTGAAGCAATTGCAGAAGAATATTTAGAAAACCCTAATCGAACGGCAGATGAATGGAAAAAGGCATTTAACATTGACAATGTAGCTCCAAAAGATATTGTAATAGCGATAAATTTATTTATGACAGATCAAAATGTTGAGCCTAATCAACAAGCATTTGAGCATTTAATTAAGGCTTTAGAACAAGCAAATAATATTCCTAAAGGAGCTTACGCCATACGTTTGCACGATAATTATATTAGTAAAAATGGATCAGGCAGCAAAGACAATTCAATTGAAAGGGCTCACCCTGATGAACTGTTAAAAGACTAATGAGGGTTAGTTATATGGTAGCTAATGTATTAAGGAGGCCACCCATGCTCAATAAATATAAATTAATAACTATTATTATTTTCTTTCTCTTACTATAGGCTGTAACTGGATAAGTGAGGTATCACAAGGTAATCCAAATGATAACAAAGAATTTAATACAGAAGATTATTATGTTCCTGTCCAAGAGTACACTGGCGAACAATACTCACTACCTAATGGAATAAAAACTAACCGTATTGCTAACGAAAATCGTGAAGAAATAGTAAAAGCAATCAAATCATTTTTTAAAGAAGAATATAAGACAGAGGTAAAAGTACATAATATCGTTGGGAATGTGGACGGAGCGACCGTTATGGTAGAATCCATTGGGGAACCTCACTTTTATACATATGCTGTTATCCCCATTAATAAAAAAATAGAAGAAATCTACTCAGACAAGGTTTTTTCACAACAAGGTCAAGTAGAAAGTGTCATTATTGCAGGTTTATATGGACTAATCAAGAAAGAAGAATTTCAAAATCTGACCAATCTTATTGAGGACTTGAATGAAAAGTATAATTTAACTGGCTTGAATGAAGAGGCAATTCCTATTGGTGCTAATCGCTTTAGCAATCAGTACTACTTTGTTTCGATCGGAGACTTGAATAGTTTTAACCATGTTTTAAAGGAATATATAGAAGACCCCAACCGATCTCAAGAGGAATGGTTGGAACTCATGAATGTTCAAAACATCGATTTTAAAAAAATGATTATTGCAATAAAGCTGTATATGGCTTCTTCCAATGTGGACCCTAATAAAAAGGCTTTAGATGAATTAATTCAAGCAATTGAATCTTCAAATAATATTCCTAATGGTAATTACCAACTTATTTTAAATGATAACTTAATTCATAAAGAAGATGCAAATGGTTACAAAGAAAATTCTCTAGAGAAGATAGACTTACTAAAAAAGTAATGTGAAGAAAGAGTGCTATTATAAGTACATAATATCGTTGGAAATGTAGACGGTAAGACCATTATGGTAGAATCCATTGGGGAAATACATTTTTATACATATGCAATTATACCGATAGATAAAAAACAAGAAACCGTCCTCACTCATAAAATATGGACCCAAGAAATGGTAGTGGAAGATGCCATTATGACAGGTATCTATGGTCTCGTTGAACAAGAAAAATTTGAAAATTTAACAAAATTAATTGATGAATTAAATCAGGAATTTAGCTTAACGGGTTTAAACGAAAAAGCTAGCCAACTAGGTGCTAACCGTTTTAGTACTGAATACTATTATACAGCTATTGGAGATGAAAAACCATTTGGAGATATTGTAGAGTATGACTTTAAAGATCCTAATAGAACAACGGATGAGTGGGAAGATCTTCTACTAGTTGAAAAAATAGATGCAGAAGCAATCAGAATTGCTATTAATTTATATATGGCAGACGAAAATGTTGAACCTGATAGTGAAGTTTTCGATACTTTAATACAAAGAATTGAAAGAGCTGATAATATACCAAAAGGAATATATGGACTCTCCCTGCATGATAATTATATTCTTAAAAAAGATGCCTTAGGAAGTAAAGAGAATTCTTTAAGTCAGGATAGTTTAATTTAAAAAAAAAAGAGGTAAAAAGACTTTGACATCAACACATGATAGGAGAATTGACAGGTTACTATGCTTATTTAAAACATGCCTGAGATAGAGTTACTTATATTAACGATACTCGGATTCGAATTAAAAGATACTTATTCAGACCAACAACCGGCCTGTAGCTATTAAGATGAAAATTCTCCACAAAAATGAACATACAGTGCTCTTCGTCGACATAAACGTTATACCACTAGAAGATTCTATCACAACCTTTTTTTATATGATGTAAATTTAATGTCCTCTCCATAAAAAATGATTTTTTTCACTCGACCAATAGTCCGAACCCAAACATTCTCATGAAACTAAGTAACTTCTAAGTAATAAATATTTATTGCCGCCAAATTTCAACCAGTCTTATATACCCATTCGCGAAATATCTCCGCTCATTAAACTATACCATTCGATTCATTTCTGAAAATTACCATGGATAAGAATTGGATTCTTAACCATTTTTTTCTATAATATGTTTATTGATGTACGAAAGAAGGAGGAATCACATGCTCCATAAGAATAATATTATAGCTATTGTCATTTTATCTACTTTACTATTAGGAGGCTGTAACTGGATGAGTGAAGTATCACCAGGTAATCTAAATGATAATGAAGAAATTAATACAGAGGATTATTATGTTCCTGTTCAGGAGTATACCGGTAAAGAATATACATTACCTAACGGAAAGGAAACTGACCGTATTGCTAACGAAAATCGTGAAGAAATAGAAGAAGCAATCAAATTATTTTTTAAAGAAGAATATAAGACAGAGGTAAAAGTACATAATATCGTTGGAAATGTTGATGGAGCAACCGTTTTTGTGGAATCCATAGGAAAACCACATTTTTATACATATGCGATGATACCTATAGATAAAAAACAAGAAATTATCCTCACTGAAAATATCTGGACTCAGGAAATGGTTGTAGAGGATGCTATTATTACTGGATTATACGGCATGGCTTATAAACATGAATTTGATGTTTTAGATAAATTATTAGAAAAGATATCGAACCAATATGATATAACTGGTAAAACCAATGAAGCAATTAAAAATAGCGTAGGGGCAGGATTCAGTACAAATTTTTACTTTGTACAAGTCGCAGATGACGAACCATTTAAAAGTATTCTGAACGATTATCTAGAAAATAAAAAGATGGAACCCGAAAATTTAAAAAAGCTATTTAGCAACTCAGGCATGTCATCCGAAGCTTTACTGATCTCTATAAAAATGTACATGTCTACAGATGAAGAACCAAATAAAAAAGCATTTGAAGAGTTAGTAAATGCAGTTAAAGAGTCGAATGACATACCTAGAGGAGCCTACAGTATAATTATAAATAAGAATGAAGTTATTCGTACCACCGGTATTAGTGAGGGTGAAAATTCCTTAGAACAATCCTATCCAAACGATATTATAAAAGATTAGGAGGTAAACCATGATAAAGCTAAAAAAGAATGTGACTTTAAATAATTCGAGTGATAGTGACTTAGTGGAATTAGCGGGTTATCAAGCATATATTATAAATGAAAACACTCGTATTATTACTGTTAATGATTCTAAATACAGAGTTTTAAATACTAAAGAAGATAGAAACACAGGGTTAAACGCACACACTGTAATGAATTTAAATACAGAAAATGAAGTCACAGTAGTCTTTGTGGGGACAGATGCTACACAAATAGAAGACATTAAAACGGACTTCTTCTTATTAAGCGATACAAATGTTCCACAGTTAGAAGCTGCAAGATTATATTATGAAGAGATGGACAAAAAATATGGAGTAGATTCTGTCACAGGAAACTCTCTTGGCGGTGCTCTTGCCAATAGAGTAGGGGTGGAATACCCTGAAGTTCGAACAGTTACTTATAACCCCGCTCTTCTACCGAAACATCAAGTCGAGGCTGACAAAGAATATGACAACATTACTAATTATTTTGGAGAATATGATGTTTTAACTGGTTCACTGATTAGTTTAGGACTTGATGACCGTATTCCTGGTGCAAAGCATGAAATACATAACGGCATACCATCTGGAGCAGGTCCTTTTGGCACCGTAGCCAGTAACCATACCGGCTATTTACGGGATACCAACGGTCAATATTATGAAATCCGTTCTGAAGGTGGCCCTGGTTCAGGAAAAATATATATCGATGCAGATGAGCATATTGTGACAAGCATCTGGACAGGTCAGCCGCTTTATGGTGGTGATAATCACTTAATTGACATCACCCCAGGAACATTAGAAGTACTGGCAAATGGTTTAGAAAATAGTGTCATCAGTCGTTTAGCAAAAGTAAAAGATTATTTAGGTAATGCTATGGAAATAATTGTAGCGGAACGAGCAAAAAGAAAGAAAAGAATTACTATCATGCAAGAGGCGTTCGATGATATAGTCGTGGAAGAGATAGGAGATGCGATATTTGGAGATATTACTTGGATGGGAAACATGCTGAAGGCTGAATTGCGATACTGGCACTCTGTTCTCAACCAAGTAGAACAAAAAGCACAATATCTGAATCTACTCTTGAATTCTCCACCAGTTGAAGTACTTGAATATCTCACCAAAAAAGATATTAATGTTTCTTCACTAATTGCAGAAGCCAGACGGCAATTAAACAACATAGAAAACAAAATAGATGAGTTAACAGAGCAATTCCGATATATCATAACCGAAATCATACCTAAATTACTGCATGAAGGCTTTCAATTTGGTACCGAACAATGGTATGACACAGTAGTGGAGGAAATGAATGCCCATTTTTCAATAGTGGAGACCAATATTGAAAAGCTTCATCAACAAATAAACCTATTCAAAAGACAAGTGCAAGAAACAGCCAATCAGTTTTCAGAAACAGACCTTTCGATTGCAGACGCTATCACAAACAAACAAGACATTACTTCCAACCCATCGATTGCACCTCTTTCAGAAAGAACTACCTTGGAAACATCACCCTATTTAAAACGAACAATGTTCATAAAAGAGCTTCAATTGGATGTATCGTTCCATTTTATAAAAGTTAAAGTAAATAATTTAATTTTTCCCTTTGTCCATCTCTTACACCAACTGGCCTTGGCAGTGGAAAATACATTAGAAACCTTATCGGCCACCGTTAAGATGGCCCCTCATTTATACTTTACCGTTTCATTGCCTGGAAAGTTTATTTCCAGCTTTACAAACTTCGACGAAAAGGTACAAGACGCGGTAAACAATGTGACGGGACCAATTGATACACTGGCTTCCAGAGTTGAAGGACTACGTGATGGATTGTATCGTTTTAAGTTAAGAATACCAGTGATCTTAGACCGATTTCGTCCCTATATAGAACATGCCCTTTTTGACAATAATCGCTATAATGAGGTTTATTTATATAATCATGCAGCCTTAGCATTATTAAAGGAAACAGATATCCTGTTTGATGATATCAATACTCAATTGGCAAAGGAAAAAGCGAAAGCTATCGATGAACTCCTTCTCAATGGCGAAGATATTGATAAAAATAACACTCTGTTAAAGGAACAAGTGGAGCTGGGAACATTATATTAGTAGAGTCTGGTAACGTCCCGAAACTCAAAAATAGTTAAAAAAAAGATTAAGGATGGTCCTTAATCTTTTTTAAATCCATTATTTAATCTCACTTTGTAACAGTCGGAACCAAATCCACACCTTGGTAATAAAGATGTACTTTTAATGAGTGAATTCTAGGTACATTACCTTTACAACTGCATACGATAATTTTATAAAACTTGTGAAGGGATTGAGAAAAATGTACTATGTTCCTGATACGGATGCTTGGCAATACCAACAACCTTCCTATGCAAATACACCTACGCATTATCAAGGAAGGCAGCCTGTTTACGATGCTGTTCCTAATGAAGGAGGGCATTCAAAAGAATTTAATGATTTTCGACGTTCAAATGGTAGTGGTAATATTTCTTCAAGAGACTATGGGCCAAATCCATTTGTGATAGATATCAACGAAGCGACGAAGGATAACAATACGTTTCGTACTGCTTTGTGGACAGGTGAGCATTTGCAACTTACCTTAATGAGTATCAATGTTGGAGAAGACATTGGCTTGGAAATGCATCCTAATCTTGACCAGTTTTTACGGATCGAACAAGGGCAAGGAATGGTTCGGATGGGAAAAAACAAAAATAATTTAAACTTTGTAAAAAATGTCGAAGATGATTCTGTCATCATTATACCTGCTGGAATGTGGCATAATCTAACTAATTCAGGTAATACTCCTTTGAAACTTTACTCGATTTACGCTCCACCTAATCATCCATTCGGTACTGTTCATGTTACCAAGGAAGATGCAATGGCTGCGGAGGAAGGTATTTCCAATGGAAATGTATTTGGTAAGACACCGGATGAATGGGTACAGTACACAGAATTTCTAGTTAACGAAGGGTTAGAGGACGTGAAAAGAGGTATCAATGCTACACATATTCTTCAGGAATTTATTTTAATGGGAGTTCTTGTTGGAAAAGGTTATTCTCCTGAAAGAGCCTATGAAACAGTTGAAGAATGGGAACGTACAGGAGAATCCCAGCTACTTCAACAAAGTAAAAATATGTAAGGTTAGACTATTGGTATGATAATGAAGGAATGTAAAGTTGACAATTGAATAATCAATAACAATACCCCTGATTAATGTAAAAAAGATTTAATCAGGGGTAACCTTCTGGTTGAATTAAACGCCAATCATCACAATACGACTAAAACTATTTAATCAATCGCTTCGCCATTTTCATCTCGAACGATCACTTTATATTGATCATCCCGGATGGTTGCTGTTTCCTCACTACTTTCAATATAGGAATCTATTTCTGAACGAATTTCATTTGCGATTTGTAAAGCTTCAGAATCATTTGGATCCAGTGATGTTTTGATGATGATTTGGACAGGATAAGGATGAAACGAATATGCAAAGCCTGTTACAGGAAATTGATCTGATGCCTCTAATGCAATACCTATATTGCTAATTGCATCCGTCTTCTCCCAACGTTTCTCCTGTTCGCGTGCTTTCTTTTGCACTTGGCGAACATCAAATTTAAACTCGTTACCATAGTTGCTAGCCTCTTCTTTCATTATCTCCTTTAACTTCTCCAAGCGATATTCTGATTTGGGAACGATAACGGTTATATCAATAACATCCTTCTGATCTATCCCAACTTGAATTGGGAACATTAATTCATACCCTTCTGATTCTATACGTTCAGTTAATACAGATATCAACTCATTACTGGTCAAAATATCCTGTTCGATTTCCCCTTCACTTCTCTCCGTAAGCATATCTTCAGGTGGTTCATAAGGAACAAGCATCACTTCATATCCATTAAGCTGTTCATCTTTCAGCTGTTGTTCAATTTCTTCTAATATGTCGTTGTCGACTTCATTTAAATCAATAATTTCTACGATCATCTCTCTTTCTTCCCTACTAAAACTCCAATATCCAACTTTCAGTCCGTTTTCCTCTAAAAGGTTTCCTACAAAATTATGTACTTGTTTCTCGTCTTCTCTCTGTATTTCTTCTTCCTTAATAAATTTATTAATATACGGAATTTTAGCCACTACGTTATCTATATTCGGGATAAAAAACGAGCCTGCTACTAGTAATAAAAGAACTGTAGCAATAGTTAGACCACTCAACAGAAATTTACGGTGTCTTTTTTTCGACGAAGAAGCATTTAGTTGATTTAAAACCTTTTGTTGATCTGATTTGGTGAATTTCATTTTTTTTACTTCGTTAGGATAGTTCCATTTACTTTTCAAAAAGAATTCCTCCTTCTATTCCTTCCTTTAAGTTTTTCCGAGCACGATGTAGCCTGGTTTTAATTGTGCTCGGTTTCACACCTAAAATATTGGCAATCTCAGGGATGGAGAGATCCTCATAATAATAAAGAATCAATACTTCACGCAGTTTCACGGATAGGTTTAGGACTTTATTAAAAAGAAGCCTATTTTCCTCTTGTTTCACCACATGAGATACTACGGAATCATAATTCGGATTACTATCTCTATGAATAACTGAAAGAGGTATTAACTTTCGGAAGGACCAACTCCTTACATAATCTTTGCAGTAATTCACCGTAATCCGATACAACCATGTTTGATAGGAAGAGCGATTTTGAAATGTATCAAGAGATTTAAAACATTTTATAAAAATTTCCTGGGATATATCTTCAGCTATTTGTCTTTGCTTAACATATGTAAAAGCGACACGGAGAACCATATCACCGTAGTTTTCCATTAAATGAACTAATATCTCTTGATTGGATTTATCCGCTAGTTGTTCCTCATTCATAGCTTCCTCCCCTTTTCTTTTATACTGTTAGACGAAGTTGGTGGTCTTTCAGTTCCCTATTAATAGAAATTATCCTATGACACTGCTTCGAAAATGCGTTACAATTTAATTGTAAAATTATAGTATAGAGGCAATACTATTTATAAAAGTCTATTCATCTCTAAAGTTTTTAATTATTATATATTAGGAGGTATTACAATTGGGATTTCTTGATGGATTAATGGGAAACGCTTCAAATGTAGACACAAAAGAAATTATGAAAGATTATGGACAGTTATTCGTAGAAGGTGAAGAAGTAAATGCAGCATTTAAAGTAATACGAGACATGTTTATTTTTACAGATAAACGATTGATCTTAGTGGACAAACAAGGGCTAACAGGTAAAAAAACGTCCTTTCACTCGATCATGTACAAAAGCATTTCACATTTCAGCGTGGAAACTGCTGGCACTTTCGACTTGGATTCTGAGTTAAAGATCTGGATTTCCGGTAATCTTGAACCACTCGTTTCTAAGACTTTTAAAAAAGATAGCAATATATTTGAGATCCAGAAAGTGCTTGCGGCTGTTAGTGGTTAAAAATTTTGTGGTTAATTTACAATGCATTTTTTAACTAGGCAAGAGATTTAAATGCATGTTTATCACTTAGATATGAAGGGTAAATTCTTTATGTAACCCAATTCCATAAGAAAGGATGAACACTATGTCTAAAAGAGCACAGTATCAACCTATAGGAGGAAATGGGGACGAACCATCAGCAGCACAAGAAGTTATTTATGCTAAAGATTTTAAGAAAGCAGATATTGCTGGTGGTTATCGAAAACCCAGAGTAAAAGAAGCTAAAAGGGAAAATCCTGATTTACAAAGATAAGTCATTTAAAAGCAGCTTTCTTAGCTGCTTTTTTCTTATTTATCGAGAGCGTAAAAGTTTTGTGTAAATGGTTAAACTCATCAAAAAGGAGATGATCATTTGTGCGAGATTTACACTCTCTAATTCACAATCATTTATTTATACACGATATATCTCATTTAATTCTTTCCTTTTCCCCACTCTTATATAACCTATTCTTGCTAGTAATTCTCTTAAACTACCATCCCGTTGTTTTTTTTCTCATCACTACTTTTAACAAAACTGCAATGTCCTGAAATAACTTTTGATTCATTCTTATGTGTTTGCCAAATTCTTGTATAGTACATCTCATCATCTCTATGTTGTCCAGCAATGATCGCTTGTACTCTAGCCTTTGTAATAGTAACACTAACATTTCCTAATGAAATAACCTTTTGATTTAAAAATTTAATTTCAGTTATATTCACTAACCCTGACCGATAAGTGTTCAGGTCATCTTCCTTTGTAACTACTTGCCCATAAGGACTAACAAATGATAGTTCATCACTGATGAGTTTTTCAAGCTGTTCTAGATCTCCATTAATCATAGCGTTCCGTAATTTTTCTTCGTATTCGTAAATTAACTTCTCTTCCATCTGAACTCCTCCTTATTAATATTTATTTCTGTTTGTTTCATTGGAATCCTTTGTAATTCTCACAGATTTACCGGAAACAGTACCAGTCTGTTTGATAGTTTTTATTACTATTTTAACATTAAATTCCAATTATTAAGGTGGATTTTTAAATTTTTGAGAGTAACAGATTTTTTGTGCTCAGAAGTTGTGAATACACTATTTATCATAATTATTTTCTATATAAGAAATATAAGTTAAAATGGCTATAAGCTAGATTTATAAAGTGTTTCAAAATTAAGGATGTGAAGGTATTGAATTATGTAGCTATTGACTTTGAAACTGCAAATCAATCTCGATTTAGTCCTTGCGCAGTGGGACTTGTTGTTTTTAATAAAGAGGAAATCCTTGAAGAATATTACACATTGATTAACCCAAACATGGAGTTTGATCCCTATAATTCTATAATTCACGGTATTACAGAAGAGGATGTAATCGGATCACCCACTTTTGATGATATATGGGATGAATTGCGGACCTATTTAACCAGCCATCTCAGTATTGCTCATAATGCAAGTTTCGATATGAGCGTGTTGAGAAATACGTTAGATCATTTTAACATTACATATCCAGAGATAGACTACTTATGCACGTATATTATCTCCAAAAATGTTTGGCCTGGATTAATTAATTATAAATTGAACACAATCGCTGAATGGAAAAACATAACATTTAAGCACCACGATGCCTTAGAAGATGCTAGGGCTGCGGCTAAGATTTTCCAACACGCACTGATTGAGAGTGATGTGGAAATAGCGGACGAGCTAATACAAAAGCATCGATTTATTCCTGGTAAAATATTTGAAGGTGGTTACACTGCTGCGAAATCACCGAAGAAGTCTCGAAGGAAATCTTTGAAAGTAAATCAACTTAATATTTAAAAAAACACCTTTCTAATCAATTAATCATTCGATTAGAAAGGTGTTTTTGCTTTCATAGATTCATATGTTCAAAAACTATTAATTATTATTTCCGTCATCTACTTTTAATGAACCTTTTCTAGCTAATAGATAATAAGATAAAAAAGCCAGAAAGCTTGCTGAGAAGATAATAATCCCCATTGGAATAGCTGTATGTTCTCCTGCAATTCCTACAAGTGGAGCCGTAAATGAACCAAGTAAAAATGGTAGTACACCTAATAGTGCAGACGCACTTCCGGCAATATGTCCCTTTGTTTCCATAGCCAAAGAAAAAGCCGATGTTGCAATAATACTGATGGAAGTTACTAAAAAGAAAATTGGAATAGCAACGGCAATTAATGGTGCATCCAACAGTAACGCTATTAGCAATACAATTGCTGAAGAATTAGAAAGCAGTAACCCGATCTTAAGAAACGTTTTCTCAGAAAGTGCTCCCGAAAATCGTCCAACAATCTGGGTTCCCATCATTAAGCCAAAACCATTTACTCCAAATAACAAACTAAATACTTGTGGTGATACACCATAAATATTTTGATAGACAAAAGAAATACCTGATACATAAGCGAAGATTCCAGCAATGGTAAAGCCTTGTGTGAATGCATAACCTGAAAATTCACGGTCCTTTAATAAAGAGCCAAAGTTGCTGACAACTTGTTTAAAGTTACTCGGTATTCGTTTTTCAGTTGGTAATGTTTCCTCCAGTTTTAACGATACAACGACCGTTAGAATAAGACCAATACATGCTAAAACTATGAAAATTATTTGCCAGTTTGCAAAGGTAAGAATTCCGGCACCTATAACTGGAGCAATGATGGGACCAAGATTTCCTACTAGCATTAATAATGCAAAAAATTTCGTGAGTTCCCTTCCACTGTAGAGATCACGAACAATCGCCCTTGATATCACAAGTCCACCAGCAGCAGAGAAGCCTTGCATAAAACGAGCTGCAATTAATACATAAATGTTAGGAGCAAAAGCACATATTATAGAAGATAGTAAGTATAAAAACAAAAAACTTAATAAGGGCTTACGACGTCCTTGTACATCACTCATCGGTCCTATAACTAATTGCCCCAACCCTAATCCTAACAAGCACGTGGTTAAGCTAATTTGTACCAAAGAGGCATTCGTATTAAACTCATTTACAATTGTCGGAAATGAAGGCAAATATGTATCGATCGTAAAAGGGCCTAGAAGTGCCAATGACCCCAATAATAAAGCAACCTGTAAACGTTTCGTCTTGGATAGTGTATTCAAAATTTGTGTCACCTTTCTAAAAATGTCTATTGTGTTAATTGCTAAAATTCACTTGAATTACAAGAATCATTTATACCGCTTTCAATAGTGTATTACTTTAAGCAAATTATTTCACTAATTATGCTTCTCTATTTTTATTTAAAAAAGAATAACACTGTTAGCTCTTAACTCTAAACTGTTCTGCACAAAAAAATTCTCCCCAAAACAGCTACTAAAGTTACTATGTTTCGGAGAGAATAAAATACTTTACAGATACTTAATATCTACAATTAAACAGAAAAATTAATCACTCTTCTGCGCAACAAGCATGTACAGAAATTCTGCTGGGGAAAATTTCTCTGTTATCTCTAATCCGGCATCTTTTATCTCTTGCTCCATTCCTTCCAAAGTAATTCTCGGTGCTTTCTCAGAATTTCCTTTTGGTTCAAGCTCCAGACAGATTAGATAGCCCTCTTCTTTTAATAGATTTTTCATTTGCTTTAACAACGGGGCCAATGGCTTAATTTCATGCAATACGAGAGAAGCAATGATTATATCGATCGATTTTTTAGGTAAAGGTAGTGCTTCAATACTTCCTTCTACTGGAACAATATTTGTAAGCTGATGCTCCAAGGCTTTCTCTTTGATTATTTCCAGCATGCTAGCATCTAAATCAAGTGCGTATACAGTGCCCTTGGTTTCTTCCGCTACAGGGATGGAAAAATAACCGGTTCCCGCGCCAAAGTCCAATATGGTATCTGATTCTTTCACAGGAATCCTATTCAGTAATTGTTCTGGGGAAAATGCTTTTCTTCGTTCGGGACTTTCCAAGTACGATACCTTATTATTTTTATGTTTGCCATGCTTCTGCATATAGATGCTCCTTTTCTAAATGATTTTTTAGTTGAATTTTTCTTCTATCAATGCTGCGTTCACAGCAATAGCAGCCATCGAGCCTTCTCCTGCAGCAATAATTAATTGAGAGGGACCTGCAATTCTTGTGTCCCCACAAGCATATACGCCTTCTGTATTTGTGCGTTGCCAGTCATCCGTTACAATTCCACCCTGCTCATTTAATGTATATTCAAGTGAAGAATCAAAGGAAGCTGCCTGTTTCCATTCCGCCGCGATAAACCCTCCTTCACGCAGTACGGTTGTTTGATCCTCCAATTGGATTTGTTCAAGCATGCCCTTTTCGCCAATAAAAGTGGCGATCTGCTTTTCATTAATACTGATACCTTTGCTTTGTAGCAATTCTTTCTCCTCTAATGAGTGTATTTTATTGCCATTGGTAAAAACAATGAGATCGTTCGTCCAATTGGATACCACTTTCGCCATATGAAACGCCTTTTGATCATCCGCGATCACTGCCAGCGGACGATCCCTTAATTCCCATCCATCACAGAACGGACAACTGAACAGGCTCTTACCGTAAAATTCTTTGACCCGCGGTATATCAGGAAGCTCTTCCTTAAATCCAGTTGCCAGTATGATTTTTTTTGCGTAATATTCTTCTCCATTTTCAGTCTCTACCAGGAATAAGTTGTTCTCTTTCTTTATATGATGAACGCGTAGCTTTTCGATCGAAACATCCGGATACCTGCTTAATTCCTCTTGGGCTATCCTTTTAAATTCCTGTGGATCGATACCGTCTCTTGTGATAAACCCATGAGACTCGGAAGTCACAGCATTTCTCGGTTTATTGTCATCAAACAGAATTGTTTTACGTCTTGATCTTCCAAGTACTAAAGCAGCATTCAATCCAGCCGGTCCTCCACCAATCACAGCGCAATCTAATACCATCATATCCACTCCTTTATTAAAATGTTTACTTAGATTCAGCCTTTTTAGCAATATCGATCAACAGCTTTGATTCCAGTTCACTTTTCATATTCTCTTCTGCCTGAGTCATGACGTTCTCAATCAAACATCCTTCATGATGAATGGAGCATTCGAAAAGATTTGTGTCTCCCTCAACTGCATAGATCACATCCAAGAATGATATGTTATGCTTTGTTCTGGAGATCTTATAGCCTCCCTTCGCTCCTGGTGTCGACTCGATCAAACCAGCCTTCGTAAGTTTGGTTAGTATTTTAGAAAGATATGTTGGGGATAGATCTTGCATTTGTGCTAATTCTTGCACTCCCACCGAACTTCTCTCAGGCTGCAACATTAAATGGACCATTGTATGCAGGGCGTAGTTTGTTGCGTTTGAATACTTCATATATAATCTCCCCTTTCATAAAAAGATATTAAAGACTCTTAATATCTATAATATAGAAATCTTATCACCTTCAATATAGGAAGTCAAAAAAGATGATTTTCGCTTTTTTATATCCCCTTCTATTTAGATAAAGCAATTGCTCCATCAAGGGCATGAAATGCAGAAATTCCAAATACGAGGGATTTTAACATCGACTTGATCTAATTTTTACTTTTTGTGCCATTTAAAAAGAATCACGGACGACAAAACCCTCATGGAATGATTTTCTTAATCCTTGAGGGTTTTTTACGATGTTTGATTCATAAAAATATCCAATATTCTTCAATCATCAATTAATAGAATACTCACTTTTGTACTGCATCGTTTGTACATCAGAAAATCCAAATTTTCTATAAAGGTTATGTGCATCTTTTGTAAATAAACCAAAAGTCTTCACTTGATTCTGCGGATGCTCCATAATACATTGAAACAACCATTTACCTAGGCCTTTCCCACGATGATCCGGATGAATAATCACATCACAAATCCATGAAAATACAATATTGTCCGTAATTACTCTTGCAAAACCTACCTGTACTTCTCTCTCAAAAACACCAAAACAAATGGAGCTTTTCATACTTTGAACAATCACTTCTTTAGATCGATCATAAGCCCAATAACTTTTGGATAACATGTCAAAAATCACATCTGTATCCATTTTTTCTTGATTATCACTAACTTTATAGTGATTTCTGTACCACTCCATAAAATTACCTCCTTAGAATTTCTCTTGGTATAATGGAAGTATAATAACTTTAATAAATTTAGAAAATCTCTTTTTTTATCATCTGTATAGGTACAGAAGAGGAGGTAACAGTTAATGACCACCAAGTATCATCAGATAACGAATGACATAAAACAGAAGATCCTTAACGGAATAATAAAATCTGGAACTAAGCTTCCTTCTATTAGACATTTATCTGAACAGTATGACTGCAGCAAGAATACGGTAATAAGAGCCTATAGCGAACTTGAAAGGCAACATTTAATCTATTCGATACCGAAGAGTGGATTTTTTGTGGTAAATGATGCTAATCCATCAGATGATTTGCCGAATAATAGTCTAATTGATTTTCTTTCGGCGGGGCCAGATAAAGAAGCCATGCCTTACGAGGATTTTCAACATTGTTTAAATCAAGCAATAAATCTATATAAAGGAGCGCTTTTTTCATATTCACATCAGCAAGGGTTTCTATCCTTACGAAAAGAAATTACAAAGCATTTACAAGATCAACAGGTCTTTACAACTCCTGATCGATTGTTTATTTTATCTGGCGTACAACAAGCTATAGACTTACTTGTACCTATTCCATTTCCTAATGGTAAAACTAACATTCTTGTCGAACAACCTACTTACTTTGGAATAGTTGAATCCGTTCAACTCCGTAATATTAAAACATTTGGAATTGAAGTCACTATGCAAGGTATAGATCTAAATCGATTAGAATATATGTTTCGCCATAATGACATTAAATTTTTTTATATCATTCCTAGATTTCATAACCCACTTGGTCACAGTTATACAAATGAAGAAAAAAGAAAGATAGTAGAACTCGCAAACAAGTACGATGTTTATATTGTGGAGGATGATATATTTGGAGACCTTGAACTTGATACAAAATCTGACCCGATATTTTCTTATGACCCAAACGGAAGAGTAATTTATCTAAAAAGCTTCTCCAAAATAATGCTACCTGGTTTAAGAATAGGTGTTGCTGTATTACCTGAACTTTTAATAAATACTTTTTCTCGTCATAAATTTAGTAATGATTTGTTTTGTACAACCATTTCTCAAGGGGCATTAGAGCTTTATTTAAAAAGTGGCATGTTTAATGGACATACAGAACGAATCAAACAATTATATCGAACAAAAATGGATAAAGCCAAAAGTGCATGTGAACGATACTTATCACCTCTAAAATACGATTTCACTAAGCCTGATACTGGTTTTTATTTATCGATCTATTTACCAAAAAAAGTTCCAGCCAAAAGATTAGTATCTGCTTTACAACATGAAAATGTCTTGGTAGATAATGCAGAAAGAATGTATTTATCAGAATTCCAGAAAAATAATTTGATTAGGTTGAGTATTTCCCAAGCAGATACGAGTCAAATAGCTCAGGGTATAGAAACAATTGCGAAACACATCAATATCCTTAACAATAAAGAAGTTAGCTTTATCGATAGCACAAATCACCTATTATAATAAATTTTAAAAGGCGAATCATTTGGATGATTCGCCTTCTTAACGAATAAACACTATTGCTAGCTGATGTGCTTATGAAACATTCGCTGGGGTATTATTGCTCTCACAATGTAGTAATAATCGGTCCTTCCTTGGTAAGTATAATTGTATGTTCATATTGAGCTACAAAGCTTTCATCGGTCAGGAAGGTCCAGCCATCTTCGGATTGGAAAACTTCCTCTTCTAATGTAGAGATAAATGGTTCAAAGGCAATGACCATGCCATCTTTTAAAATTTCATCATCCCAGCGTGAGTAAAAATTCAAAATATGGTGTGGTGCTTCATGAATCGAACGTCCAACACCGTGTCCAGTAAGATTTTTGATAACTGTTAAGCCATGCTGTTTCGCTATTCTGTTTACAGCTTTTCCGAGAGCGCTTTTTTTCGCCCCTGGTTTGGCTTTTTTTAGTCCGGCATCG
The DNA here is from genome assembly GCF_900143085.1 of Gracilibacillus kekensis. Taxonomy (GTDB): domain Bacteria; phylum Bacillota; class Bacilli; order Bacillales; family Amphibacillaceae; genus Gracilibacillus; species Gracilibacillus kekensis. The sequence continues at coordinate 300,910 of NZ_FRCZ01000005.1, forward strand.
AATGCTTCTTTAGCAACGTCACATATTTTCTGTAAAGTTGTGTCTCCCTTTCCAACAACAAAAGAAATTCCTGTATCTGCGAAATACCCGTTTTTCGAACCTGAAACATCAATATTTACAAGGTCTCCTTCTTGGATGATCCGTTTCCCTGGAATCCCGTGTGCTACTTCTTCATTTATACTAATGCACGTATATCCTGGAAAGTCATATTCTCCTTTTGGGGCAGATTGAGCTCCAGCTTTTTCAAACATCTCTCCTGCCATTTCATCGAGTTCTTTTGTAGTAATTCCAGGTTTAGCACATTGAACTAACTCATCTCGAATTGTCCCGCAAATTTTACCAATTTCTTTTAATCCATTAAAATCCTCTTCCGTCTTTGCTATCATCGTGGTTCCTCACTTTTTATATTATTTTATGATAAGCATCTCTCATTAAAAAGGACAGAAGCTTGGAATGAATACAAGCTCCTGCCAAAGTTATGTTCTTGTGAATCCCTCTTCCTCTAAAAAGGCTCTAGCCTCATTATATGAACGAAAGGTACCATCAAGATTTCGACCGGCAAAAACATTCCATAAATCCCCTTCGTTCACTAAAAGGAGCGAATGTTTTTCTGAATTAATCCAATACTCTTCAATCGGAGCTTCAGCGACTGCTGTTAGTGCCAATGATTCAATTGATTTTTGAATGACTGTACGTAATTCCGTTTCAGAAAAGTCTCTTATATTAATCATGCCTTTGTGATCTGTATCATAGTCATTCAGATATTCTGCATAAACAAATCCATTTCCATTGGGATGCAAATGATATACAACATTCTTTTTATCATCAGCACTTTCTTCATAATGAAAATTAACTCGATTCATCGATACATTATGTCTTGTTAATTCAGGAAAAGATTCAACTATTTTTAATTTTTGTTCAAAAGTTAACATGTTACCTCCATTTTTGAATCAGATATGATTAATCTAAATTATACCACTAAAGTGGAACATCACCAAAACCTTGTAGTTTTCTTAGACATTTAAACACTTTAGGTTAATATTATTAATTAGCTAAAAAAGGTGAGAATGCCTTCGTATAACTTAGCAATAATTTAGAGATAATAAAATATCAATAATAAAGTGTTCTAAAACACCCTAATTAAATCACGGAGGATGAATAACTATGACCAAAAATCGTAAAGGACCGAAACAACAGGCACAACCTAATTTACCCAAAAGCGTACAACAGCCCTACGATGAACCATTATCAGGTTCACATAAAGTAAAAAATAAAAACCATTCCCGACAAAAAAATCATGCATCACATGACATGTGAGAAACCTATTCAGTAAGAATTTATTCTACAGTCAGGTCATTTGCAAAATAAAAAGTTGCTACATTTTATTCATAAATCTGTAGCAACTTTTTAAAATTTTTTATTAAAAGTCAAATCTCTCAGCCAATAATCAACAATCACAGTAGCGTGTTCGAGTTCAATCGTTTCTTTTATATACGTAATAAATGTATCGAAATCCGATTGCGTTATATCTTTATGGTCTTTTTCAAACGTTACAACAATCATAGGTTTTCCTACTGCTATGTCATAACTAACATATATATATCTAGTATCTCCAAAATGTTCTACTATATATTTTTCAATTCTGGGTGTTATTTCAAGTTCCGAGTGTTTTTCTTGTTTTTCTATGATGATCGAATCTTCCATTCAATTCATTTTTTTATCATAATACACGATAAAGCTTTCATTTGTATCCATGTTTTGAACTGTTATTCCATGTTCAAAATAACCATAATGTTTAAAGTCAGTGGAAGACGAAATAGTTTGTATTTCATAATTCATATCTTGATAGTTTTCAGCTAAATAATGTTTTGTTTGTCTAATAGCTTCGTCTTGCTCTTTATTGTTAAGTATAACGTTTATTTTAAAAGCTAAAACGATTAAAAAGATAAGTGCTATAATTCCACTAAGAATGTATATAGATCTTTTAATTCCTTTTTTCATAAGAATTTTCCTTTCCCTATTTTCACTTTTATAATCCACTCCTTTCTTCTATAATAAACGATTTTGTTTTTTATTCTACTTTTTTCAAAAAAATTATATCGTACAAAAGGCGATAGACACAGCTGCAATTTTGAACGATAAATGAATATATCGACCAAAAGGAGAGCTTCTCGACTACGCTTTTGTACGATAAAAGGCATATAGTCCAGAAGGAGTGCGCCTCCGTGTGTTTCAGCAATTAATGTGCTGTGGTGATATAAATGAAAAGTGTAAAACAAATAAAAGGTACCTTCCACAGTACTCATAGGCTTTTATATACTGCAAGTAAATCTTGTATCACTAAAGTAACGAGTTTTCTTGCGAACAAATTAAAAACTATCATAAGAAGGTTTAATTTGGGAATGATATAGATAATTCAATTGTATTAAGGTGGATCTTATTATGACCAGTGAACAAGGAAAACAATTAAAGGAAATAATCAGTCACCAAGACGAAACGGTTAGAATGTGGTTAGAGTACTGGAAGGCATTTTCTAGCATACAAACATGGCATTTTTGGGGAATTGTACTTATGTTAATCATTCCGCTTATCGTTATTTATTTTTGTATTGACAAAAGAAACGCATTTCACATAGGTTTCTATGGTTTTAATATTCATACCTGGTTTACATATTCTGACGCTATAGCAATGAGGACTTCACATGTTGTCTATCCTTTTCAGGTAGCACCAATCTTACCTGTTAATTTTGCATTAGATGCATCTTTAGTTCCAGTTGCTTTCATGTTGCTGTACCAATGGTGTCTAAATCGGCAAAAAAATGTGCTGCTGTATGGTATTCTTCTGAGTGCTATTTTCTCTTTTGTTTTTAAGCCATTGTTAGTCTTATTGGATTTTATGCAATTAAATAAAGGTATGAATTACTTTTATCTTTTTTTAAATTATTTACTTATCTTATTTCTTTCAATCATTATAACGAAGCTCTTCTCCTATTTTAAAAAGAAAGGAACAGAATAAGCAATAATCCATACAGAAGTAGTTTCAATTCAACCTAATTAAAAATAAATCTTCAAGAAAAGCAGTGAACATATCTTTCTGTTCGCTGTTTATTTATGCCTAATTCACTCCTAAGTACTATAGGTATAAGAGAATTTTTTATGACAAGTTATTTGAATCAAGCCTGTTGTTGCAAATATTCAATTTTCACGAATGACCTGTATCCAAACCACATTAAGTTTAAACAAAACAGACTCATAAAAAATAAAGGAATAAGCCCTGAGATATACCAATATAAACTAAAGACTATTGCCAGGCCAAGCATCATCATTATCGTTGAAGCTACCTGCGAAACACCGATAATAAAGGCATATTTTATATGTTGAACAAAAGAAATATTAAAATGTACATAAACCGGAAAGAAATATAGAAGTATGATAAAAAACAAGATTCCTATACACAACATGACCCCTGAAAGGATTTGCAGAAAAAGAGTAGACGATTCTTTTAAGAAAATAATGTCTACTCTGATAATAAATCCTACAACTAAAAACAGGAGACCAAACAAATTCGACTTAATAAATTCCTTGCGATAGTAGTATAGAAAACTTTTAAATATCGGAAAATCATCCTTTTTTATAATCCATTGACGTAATACGGCAAAAAGGCTTACTGTAGCAGGCATAAATCCAAAAACACCTAATCCCAGAAGGGTGAAAACAATCCATAATAAATTTGTATAGAAAAGTCTGATTGTCCATATACCAATTTTGTAGATGATTCCTGTCAATCCATTTAATTGCATTTTGTAATCACCCTTCTTGTAATTATTCTTCTTACCCCTTTACTGCTCCAATTGCCACACTTCCTATGATGCGTTTTGAGAATATGGCAAAGACGATAATGATTGGCAGAACTGATAATGCAACACCGAGATATTGAACACCATAGTTTGTTCCATAGTAACCCTGAAGTAACTGAACCAGGAGTGGTAATGGATATTTATCATTAGTAAATAGCAATACTAGAGGTCCGATAAAATTATTCCACGAGCCAATAAATGCAAATATTCCTAGCGCAGCCAAAGCAGGTGCTAACATCGGCAGGATAATTTTATTAAAGGTTTTGAATTCACTAGCACCATCTACTCTTGCTGATTCTATAATTTCATCTGGTATCGTACCATCTATAAACTGTTTTACGAAAAAGACAGCAAACGCATTGGCGGCAGCTGGTAATATTAAAGCTGCATATGTGTCAAGAAGGTTTAGTATATACATAATTCGAAAAGTACCAACTAAACCTAATTGCTGAGGAACCATCATAGTGGCCAAGACAAACCAGAACAAAATCTTGTTACCTCTAAATTTATATTTGGCGAAACCATAAGCATTTAATGCCCCAAAATAGAGAGTTAGAGCCGTCGAACAGCCTGCAATAATAAGACTATTTAAGAACCCTCTCCAAATATTCATGTTTTCTGTCATCGATTGATAATTTTCTAAAAGCGCCTGTCCCGGGAGAAAAATAAATTCAGATGCAATATCTGCATTTGTATGTGTTCCGTATATAATCATAATGTAAAAAGGCACAATACAAATAATAGCTAAAAGAATAAGAAATAGATGAATAAATATATGGCTTAATTTCATCTTCTTTCTTTTCACTGCTTTATCACGTACATTTTCAACACTTGTTTGCAACATAAGAATCCCCCCTAAGCCTTTCCTTGTTTCGTTTTAAGATTCATCGTTGTAAAAGAAATAATCGAAAAGATAACAATCACAATAAATAAACCAAACGCGATCGCAGAACCATATCCATACTGATATCTAGTGAAGGCGGTGTCATATAAATACATAACACTTGTTAACGTCGCATTGTCAGGGTTACCTGAACCATCTGTTAATGTGTATGGCTGATCAAAAATCTGCATGCCCCCAATGATAGAGGTGACTACTTGAAATAGGATAATCGGACTTAGTAATGGCAAAGTAATGTTAAAAAATACTTTTACTTTGGAAGCACCATCGATCTCAGCTGCCTCGAGTATATCCTTTGATATCCCTTGAAGACCTGCTATATAGATAATCATTGAATAACCGAAGTACTGCCAAAATAGGATGGAAGAAACCAACCCTCGCATAAAGTTTGGTTTATCTGCCCAATTGATTGGATCACTGATGATACCAAGACTCATCAAAAATTGATTAAAACTACCTGTTTGCCAGCTGAAAATCAATCCGACTAAAAGTCCTAAAGATGCTGCTGTAACAATGTTCGGAAAGAAAAATACTGCTCTAAATAAGCTTTTCCCTTTCACAAATTTCTCATGTAAGATAACTGCTAATATTAAACTAATGGTTAACTGAGGAATAACCGATACGCCCCATATTACTAACGTGTTAAATAATGATTTATAAAAGAAAAAGTCTCCTATTATTCTTTGGTAATTTTGTAATCCAACGAGAACCGGCTGTCCAAAGCCATCCCAATCCGTAAAGCTTAAATAGAGAGAATATATTATGGGATAGAGCCCAAAGATAAAAAATATAAGAAAAAATGGAGCAATAAACAAATATCCATAATGATCTTTTCGTATCGACTTTGAAAACATTTAATTGCCTCCTTTTAGGGATTATTCCAATCTATTAATCCACTTCGATTTCTGGGAAATGATGACCAACTTCTGTTTTAAATGATTCAATCATTGCTTCTTTCGTCTTCAATCTACCATTAAGAAAATCATTTACTTTTTCATCCCATAAACTGTTAATATCATTATCGTATTTTGTTTGTGGTACAGAGGAGACTTGTTCACCAGCTTCTACAAAAAAATCAAAATATTTTTGATCACCTAGAAACTCTGAAGTTAATGTAGGAGCTAATTCTTGATTAATATTTTTGTTGCTTAAAAAGTACTGTTGACTTTCTGCCAATTCCTTCAAAAATTCCTCATCCGTTGTATAGAATTCCATAAACTTCCATGCCAAGTCTTTCTTTTGACTGCCTTTATACATAGCCAGGAAAGTTCCTCCCCCACTAAAAGGTTTTGGTCCATGTGCTAATCCCCATTTACCAGCGGTTTCTGGTGCATTGTTTTTAAAAATGTGTGGAAGTCCCCATGTAGGCTCAGGATAAAACATAACGGTTCCTTGCTGCATCGAAGCTGTCCAAGCTGGTCCCCAAGATTCATATTTAGCTACGATCTCACGTTCTCTAGCTTCCTTAGCTAGATCTAACGTATGAACTCTAGCTTCATCAATGGTTAACTTATCATCGACAATCCATGGTTCTTCAATATTAGAGCTTTCCACATTATTAATTGCGCTCCAACTGGACAAAGCATGTATTTCTCCGTTACTTTCTTCGACCACTCTCTCACCAATATCCATAATCTTATCCCAGCTGGATATCAATTCACTTACTTCTTCTGGGTCATCAGTGCCTAAAAATTCTTTGGTTAAATCGCGACGATAGTAAAAACCACCTGGCGTTCCTTGATAACCTAAACCTCTTACGATTCCATTTTCGTCCTTTTCTTCTGCTTGAATATATTCAAATTGTTGTTCCAAAATTTCTTCTGCGTTGTAGGGGCTTTGAGTGAGATTTTCCAGTCTTGGTATGTCTCTGATTTGAGGCCAGTAGGTGCGCTCCACAAAGAAAACATCTGGAACATTTTTTTCCACTTGTAGAACAGAAATGAGCTTTTGTAAGTAGTTATCGTTGTTAATAAATAATAAATTCACATTGACATTTGGATATCGTTCTTCGAATTTTTCTACTGCATATCTTGCTTCATCAGTAAATGTCCAAATTGTCAATTCCTCTTTTTCCTGTGACGAAGAAGATGAAGAACAACCAAAAAGAATAGAAGCAAGAATACAATACATGATCATTGGTAATACACTAGATTTCATATTCATTTCGCTTACACCACCTATCCAATATTTTATAATCTAAAAAGTACTAACCACCACATCTTGGATTTCTTCTCACTTTACAGTGATCAAATATTTATCTCCCTTCATCTTTTAATGAAAGCGTTGTCATAAATGCGGTTATTTACTGTGAAGTGGCTACCATGTTTAATGCATTGTTCATCTATCAAACTAACTTAGTATATGATATTATACCAAGTAATATGTGTAGTCAATATAGATATGTAATTATTTTGAATATTATCCTAAATAAGTTATGCAATATGATTCAGGTGAAAAGAACTAATTAATTTCTAAAATTAAAAAGCATGCTATAAAATCCTTTTATAGCAATTATGGATTTATTTTAATGATATTTGCAAAGCGACTTATATATTTACTTTAATGGAGATAATAGAATAAATAGTACTAAATTACGCCTCCTTTCACTTTTTAATCGTAATCGCATAGATAGATCATGGATAAAGCTAGTTAATTGCAAATAAAAAGTCTACTCCATAAGTGTTACCACTTAAGAATAGACTCTTATGTGTCACGCTAGAAAAGATCCACCACCCACACTATAATCCTGCCATTCATAAGGGATTAATGCCTGGTACTTCTTCTGTAAAAATCGATCATCAATTAAGGCGATCACGCCAGTATCCGTATCAGAACGAATCAGTCGTCCTCCTGCTTGCAGTACTTTATTCATTCCAGGATAGACATAAGCGTAGTCAAACCCATTCTTTCCAACCGCTTGGAAATGATCCTTGATTATATTTCGTTCAAAGCCAATCTGTGGCATGCCGACCCCAACTACGATCACACCTTGCAATCGGTCACCTTTTAAGTCCACTCCTTCAGAAAAAATTCCTCCGAGTACAGCGAAACCTACCAATCTTTCTGCACGTTCAGACGTAAATTGTGTCAGAAAATCTTCCCTTTCTGCTTCTGTCATTCCCCCATTTTGCATAATCGTAGACTCATTTGGATATTTATCGGTAAATTGCTCATACGCTTGTCTCATATATTGATAGGATGGGAAGAAGATTAAGAAATTACCATCCTTCATATCTATAACATCTTTGATAAAATGTACCATCGGTTCCAATGTATTTTCTCTATCCCGATATCTCGTTGATAAGGCTCGAATGATTACCTCTGTGTTTTCTCTCGCAAAAGGGGATGGAATCGAGATAACATAATCATTAGACCTTCCACCAAGTAACTCTTTATAATAATCAGCAGGTATTAATGTTGCTGAAAAGAAGACCCTGGCCTTAAATCCTTTCCCCATTTTAAGAATTTGCTCAGATGGATCAAGGCAAAATAACTTCATCTTCACTTCACTCTTATGAACTTCAATATAAGTAATGAATTGCTCATTGTAAAGTTTAGCAATTTTCACAAAATTTTGCGCGGCAAAATACGTATCTAGCAATAATTCATGATCAATTTTTACTAATTCTAGCTCTGCTTCCATGATGAATGTTTCCAGTAACTCTACTAGCTCTTTATCTAAATTTTTTTGCAAAAATTCCTCAGTCTTTTTCACGTTTAATAAATGGTCATTGATAGCTTTAGCTTCTGTGGCAAGGCGGTTATTTTTAAAGTCTCTTTTCAGCTGTAAAAAGTCGGATTTATTGATTACAGCAGAATACATTTCCCTCGCACGATCCACTAAGTTGTGGGCTTCATCTACTAGGATGGCAGTTTTCTTTTTCTGCTCTTCCATCAAGCGCTTCAACGATACTCTTGGATCAAAAATATAATTATAATCACAAATGACAGCATCTACTGCATATGCTAGTTCAATGGAAAATTCAAACGGACAAACCATATGTTTTCGTGCGTATTGTTCAATAACGCTCCGATTTATCAACTTCTCCTGCTCCAAAATATCAATTATTGCCCCGTTGATTCGGTCATAAAAACCATCCGCAAATGGACAATTTGCACTCGTGCAAATCATTTTCTCCTGAAAACAAATTTTATCTTTGGCTGTTATTGTCAGCACTTTCATATCTAAACCGTGATCAATCAATAGCTGAAATGCTTCTTCTGCTGCTGTTCTTGTAATTGTTTTTGCAGTCAAATAAAATATTTTCTCCAGTTTTCCTTCACCAATCGCTTTTACAGCTGGAAAAATAGTAGATATTGTTTTCCCTATCCCAGTCGCAGCATTTGCGAATAATGTTTTTTTGTTATCAATCGTTTTATATACAGTTCCTGCGAATTTACGTTGTCCTTCCCTGTATGTTTCAAACGGAAACTCTAGTGTTTTACTAGTCTTATTTCGCTCATTTTTATGCTTTATCTTCACTTTTAAAAAAATAGCATATTCCTCGATTACATCATAAACAAATGATTCCATTTCTTCATAAGTCATTACACGACGAAATTGTTTCTTCTCCATCGTTTTTAGCTGTACATACGTAAGTTGAATCGTCATGTCTGATAAATGATGGTCCCCAGCATAAATATAAGCATAAAAAATAGCCTGAGCCCAGTGAACTGGATGTGTCTCTTCCTCCATGTCATCTAAAGAATGTACCGTAGACTTTATTTCATCAATTGTCACAGAGTCCCCATCTTTCAGCAGTCCATCACAACGGCCATCCACTCGAACGATAAAATCTTGATAAGAAATATCTGCTTCTACATATACTTCCTTTTCATCGTGATCTCGATAACCTTTTTGGATTAACTGATGGATTCTTGTTCCTTCTGTCATCGTAGAAGAAGAACGGAAGCCAGATTCAATACTGCCACTACGATACACGTATTCTACTAAATTTCTTACTGAGATTTTCACCATATTAGTCATCTTATCACCTAAATTAATTATCAGTGGAGAGGGGGTGTAAGTCAAATGTAAATATGATTATCGTACTGTTAACTAGTTCATTATAAGCGTACTAGGGGTGCTTTTTAACTCAAATATGTGTAAAATGTTTTGAAAACTTGTTTTACAGAGGATATTTAAAAAAGCTTGCTTACAATAAGCACTGGTCTTCTTTTTCCATTTAATTAAACTGTCCATATCTCTCCACGTCTACCCATTTTACTCATCTTCTTTCCCCCATAATATTTCTTCTTTTTCTTTTATTATCTGCTCTTTTGGAGGTCTACTGACAAAGTAATTATCAAATAAATTATTAAGTAATTTTATCCGTTCTCCATTATCCATTTCTTCTATTGCTTTCATTATTTCATCAGCAGTCAATTGTAACCACCTCATTTAACAATTAAATTCTTCTGATCAATTATACTATAGAAATTCATTTTAATTTTAGAGCCATTTTAATAAAACGTAGTCAAAAACAAAAAAAGTAAGAACACTTAACTTATGCTCTTACCTTTTACGATAATATTTAATTAACTGTGTGCTTAGATTAGATACCGGTGGACCGTACACGACTTGATACATACAAACTCTTTATGCAACTGTAGTTATAAAAAATATAGCTATTTTCCATAATTCAAAGAATTAGCTTCATAAATTATTTTACCTTCTTTATCGATATGAGCCTTTAAATTAGCATTAGAGATGGTCTCATAGTGAATAAGATCAAAAAAATAAGGTAAGGGGTATTCCTCGTTCAATAAATCTGACAACTTATATAAAGTCTTTGAAGTAATACCTTCCCCTTTTATTGCAATATCAATATCGGAACCTTTTTTATAATTTCCCATCGCACGACTTCCAAAAATAATTCCATAATCTATTTCATCAAATTTTTCTAAGGCTAAGTTTATAAAACGTATATCTCTATCAATCAGTCCAAACATAGTTATCTTTCCTTTGATAATCTGTCATATAATTTTCTAAGAAAGGGTAGAAATTGCTCTTGTATTTCTATAACTAGCTTTTCTGCTAGCTCTTGATCATAAGTATGTGTTGTTAAATTGCGCTTAGATAATGCATCCATCCAAAGGTGTCCCTCTTCAATTATCTCAGCCTGGAACGCTTGTTTAATGGAATCCCTGGGACTTTTAGCAACATAGCCCTCTGCCTCAAGATAATCCTTTAAGACTTTCCATGCTAATTCAAAGGTTGTCTCAAAAAATTGAATAATACCCGCTCTTTCTAATTCAGTTGATATTGATTCTTTCGAGTATTTTTCTAGGAGCTTAAAAGACTTTTCAAAGTTATCAAATCTTTGTTTCCAACGAATATCTTTCATTTCATCCATGTTTTCACTCCTATTTATTTTATCCTTATTATACATCATTAAATTTCTCTTGACTAAAAAAACAAATTACCTCTGATCTATACAAAAAGGACAGGGAATTACTCCCTGTCTCAACTTTTACGATAATAATATTTAATTATTTGTGTGCTTAGATACCGGTGGTCGGGTTCGAACCGACACTCCGTGAGGAACACGATTTTGAGTCGTGCGCGTCTGCCAATTCCGCCACACCGGCATAAATAAATTTGGAGGCGGCAACCGGATTTGAACCGGTGATAAAGGTTTTGCAGACCTCTGCCTTACCACTTGGCTATGCCGCCCCGATAAATATAGTATATGCTATTGAAAAGGAATTGTTAAATAAAAATGGAGCGGAAGACGGGATTCGAACCCGCGACCCCCACCTTGGCAAGGTGGTGTTCTACCACTGAACTACTTCCGCGAAAATGGCTGGGCTAGCTGGATTCGAACCAGCGCATGACGGTACCAAAAACCGTTGCCTTACCGCTTGGCTATAGCCCAATAGATAAAATTAATGGGGCGACCAGTGGGGATCGAACCCACGCGTGCCGGAACCACAATCCGGTGCGTTAACCACTTCGCCATGATCGCCATTATCATAAAAAAACAGGGGTAGTAGGAATCGAACCCACACTGGAGGTTTTGGAGACCTCTGTTCTACCGTTAAACTATACCCCTACGTTAATTAAATAAATATTAAGTTAAATAAAAAAATGGTGGAGGGAGTAGGACTCGAACCTACGAACCCGATGGGAGCGGATTTACAGTCCGCCGCGTTTGGCCAACTTCGCTATCCCTCCACTATTATAATAAGCAAATATTGAGAAAAAACTTAAAAGTGGTGGCTCGGGACGGAATCGAACCGCCGACACACGGATTTTCAGTCCGTTGCTCTACCGACTGAGCTACCGAGCCATAAAATGAATGATTAAATTGATAAGTTTAAAGTGGCGGTCCGGACGGGACTCGAACCCGCGACCTCCTGCGTGACAGGCAGGCATTCTAACCAACTGAACTACCGGACCAATTTTTTGGTTGCGGGGGCAAGATTTGAACTTGCGACCTTCGGGTTATGAGCCCGACGAGCTACCAGACTGCTCCACCCCGCGATAATAAAAATATAAAGTTATAAATGGTGGAGGATGCAGGGCTCGAACCTGCGACCCCTTGCTTGTAAGGCAAGTGCTCTCCCAGCTGAGCTAATCCTCCGAAGTACAGGATGTACAAGTGCATACGTTGCAACAGGACGTTGCGAATTTAGTATGCCATCCATTAAACTGGTCTAATTATTGTATGGTGACCCGTACGGGATTCGAACCCGTGTTACCGCCGTGAAAGGGCGGTGTCTTAACCACTTGACCAACGGGCCTATATTAAAAGTGGCGGAGAGCGAGGGATTCGAACCCTCGGTACGGCGTTGACCGCACACACGATTTCCAATCGTGCTCCTTCGGCCACTCGGACAGCTCTCCATTGGCTCCACAGGTAGGATTCGAACCTACGACCGATCGGTTAACAGCCGATTGCTCTACCACTGAGCTACTGTGGAATGGATAATATGCCTGGCAACGTCCTACTCTTGCAGGGGCGCGAGCCCCAACTACCATGGGCGCTGGAGAGCTTAACTACTGTGTTCGGCATGGGAACAGGTGTGACCTCTCCGCTATCGCCACCAGACTTGTCCTGATATTTTTAGTGACAAAGAATATTATACTATGTATTCACAAAAAATCAAGTGAAAATTTAATATACTTTCAAAACTAGATAAGAAGTAAAACAAGGATCAAACAAACCGTAACTTATTAGTATAGATAAGTCCTCGATCGATTAGTATTCGTCAGCTGCACATGTCACCATGCTTCCACCTCGAACCTATCTACCTCATCGTCTCTGAGGGATCTTACTCTATCGAATAGATGGGAAGTCTCATCTTGAGGGGGGCTTCATGCTTAGATGCTTTCAGCACTTATCCCTTCCACACGTAGCTACCCAGCGATGCTCCTGGCGGAACAACTGGTACACCAGCGGTGTGTCCATCCCGGTCCTCTCGTACTAAGGACAGCTCCTCTCAAACTTCCAACGCCCACGACGGATAGGGACCGAACTGTCTCACGACGTTCTGAACCCAGCTCGCGTACCGCT
>NZ_FRCZ01000003.1 GCF_900143085.1 Gracilibacillus kekensis
GTCGTGAGACAGTTCGGTCCCTATCCGTCGTGGGCGTTGGAAGTTTGAGAGGAGCTGTCCTTAGTACGAGAGGACCGGGATGGACACACCGCTGGTGTACCAGTTGTTCCGCCAGGAGCATCGCTGGGTAGCTACGTGTGGAAGGGATAAGTGCTGAAAGCATCTAAGCATGAAGCCCCCCTCAAGATGAGACTTCCCATCTATTCGATAGAGTAAGATCCCTCAGAGACGATGAGGTAGATAGGTTCGAGGTGGAAGCATGGCGACATGTGCAGCTGACGAATACTAATCGATCGAGGACTTATCTATACTAAAATAAAGTGCGGTTTGTTTGAAGCTTGTTTTTCTTTTCTTATCTAGTTTTTAGTGTATATCCCTTTTATTATAATATAAGCCCGAGTCTGGTAACGATAGCGGAGAGGTCACACCTGTTCCCATGCCGAACACAGCAGTTAAGCTCTCCAGCGCCCATGGTAGTTGGGGCTCGCGCCCCTGCAAGAGTAGGACGTTGCCAGGTATATAAAAAAGCTTAGTAATCATTTAAATGTTTACTAAGCTTTTTTTGTATCTATTTATTGATTGTATTTACATTGCCATAAACCAAGGAACTAATCGAAGGTTAAAGCGCATAACTACTTTTCAGTTATTATTTCTTCTTTACTATAAATTTCATACGCAATATAGCCTAACAAATAGCCTGTTCCTGCTCCTAAACTTATTGTAAATAGTACAGGAAGTGAAGAAAACATACCTATGATTATGCCTAAAGCGCAACCAAAAATCATTCCTAATGGTATTAAACTACCTAACAAATTTTGAGCGCTATGAGGCTTTTTCTTGCCGAGAGTTCCTTGGATTTGTCTTTTTTTAGCATATTAATTACAAGTAATACAATTTCTCCCACAATTAACATAGGCAAAATAGCTATAACAAAACCCATTTATAAACCTTTTGATTTTGAAGACAAAGCCGAATATTCATTTTTTCACGGTTCTTCATGGTTTAACTGTTATAATGCAAGAACAGAACATTAAAAGACAATTGCTTTCTATACGAATATTTTTTTATAAGCTCATGGTTTCCCATGCTGCATGCATTCCTGCAACTCTCCCTGTTACCATTGCCGCAGTAATATTGTATCCTCCGGTGTAGCCATGTATATCTAAGACTTCACCACAGAAATATAAACCATGCATTAATTTAGATTGCATCGTATTTGGAATAACTTCTTTTATCGAAACACCGCCACCCGTTACAAAGGCTTTCTCTAAAGGCAAGCTGCCATTAACTTTAAAAGAAAACCCTTTTAAGTCATCAATAAAATGCTCTAATTTTTCCCGGGAGATATTGGCGTTTTTGATGTCAGTAGATATACTACTACGTTCTAATAAAAAATCTAAATATCTTTCAGGCACCATGCCTTTAGTTGTATTTTTAAAAGTTTTTTTAGGGTTTTCATTAATTGCGTTTAATAACTCCTGAATAAGTTGATTAACAGTTTTATCAGGTATTGCATCGATAGTAACATCAACACTTTTTTGACCTTTCATTAATAGCTTGACAATATACTGGGAACAACGCAATACAGCAGGACCTGAAATACCGAAATGTGTGAACAACATATCCATTTGATGGGTAACCACTTTTTTCCCTTTATTATCATATACGGTTAGACTAACATTTCTTAGTGCTGTACCTTGTAAAATTTTTTTCTTAATAAACGTTTCATTAGAAACAATCGGTACTTCGGTAGGATATAGCTCTGTTATCGTATGACCCGCTTTTTTAGCCCAGGGAAAAGCATCACCTGTTGAACCTGTATGGGGTACGGCTTTTCCTCCTGCCGCTATTATAATAGCTTTCGTAGAAATTTTTGTTCCATCTTTTAAAATAATATGATGAATAGTCTCTCCATAATCGATTGCTTGTACTACAGTATTCTTCTTTACCGTTACATTCCATTTATCTAACTCATTCAATAAGGCGTTGACAACATCGCTCGATTTATTACTCATCGGAAACATTCGACCATGATCTTCTTCTTTGAGGGCTACTCCAAGCCCTTCAAAATATTCGATAATATCGTAATTATCAAAAATAGAAAAAGCACTATATAAAAATCGACCATTTCCAGGAATATGTTTAATTACCTCATCTGCAGGCAATCGATTTGTGACATTGCACCTGCCTCCACCAGAAATAGCGAGTTTCTTTCCTAATTTATTTCCTTTATCAATCAATAAAGTTTGGGCGCCTTGTTCAGCTGCAGCAATTGCAGCCATTAACCCAGATGGACCACCACCAATTATTGTTACGTCTACCATAGTTATATTACTTCCTTCCGCTTTGTTCACATACTGTATTAAAATTTTATATCAAATGGGGGAGAATCACAAATATATAAGTGTAATTATCTGTCGAAATCAATAACATTAATTGGATTGCTATGTTAAAATAGTTTTGGTTAGATTATTTTAATGAATAAAGGTGAAAGTATGTCGAGTTCGAATTTTTTACGTGGAACACTCTTGCTTACGGGAGCAAGTTTTTTATCCAAATTTTTAGGGATGATCTATACCATTCCCTTTACAAATATGGTTGGCGAAACAGGTATGGCGCTTTATGGATATTCGTATATTCCATACACAATAATGTTGAGCATGTCTACAATAGGTGTCCCATTAGCTGTTTCAAAATTTGTTGCTAAATATAATTCTTTTAATGATTATTATTCGAGTATGAGAATGTTTAAAGTCAGTACCGTGTTAATGCTGATCACTGGTTTTATAGCTTTTATCATTATGTATTTTGGTGCCGGAGTATTTTCTGGCTGGATATTGTCCGAAGAAAACAAAAATATTACACTGAATGAGGTAAAAGATGTTATACAAATGGTAAGTTTTTCACTTATCATTATTCCTAGCATGGCCATTATGAGAGGTTTTTTTCAAGGAAACAAATCAATGGGGCCTACCGCTGTATCACAAGTGATTGAACAAATTTTTAGAATTGCATTCTTGCTTGTTGCCGTTTTTATAGTGGTAATCGTTTTACAGGGTGAACTAGCAACTGCAATAGGTTTTGCTGCTTTTTCAGCATTCATTGGTGCTATTGCATCATGGGGCGTATTAGCTTTTTATTGGAAAAAAAGAAAAAAATACTTAGATGCTGCAATTGAAGGTCAGAAAAAGAAGGAAAAAATTCCTGTTTCTACTCTATTAAAAGAGTTATCTCGATATGCGGGTCCGTTTGTATTAATTGGAGTTGCGATTCCCCTGTACCAGCTGATTGATTTATTTACCTTTAATCATGCGATGGCTGAAATTGGTAAGGCGGATGTAGCTGATATTGCTTTCTCTGTTTTCAATGTTCAAGGGCATAAGCTTGTGATTATTCCAGTGACAATCGCTACTGGATTGTCTCTTGCATTGATTCCTGAAATAACAGATGCTTATAACACGAAAGATACCCTAAAATTAAAAAAACTAATTAATCAGGCATTACAAATCATTATGTTTTTCGTGTTGCCAGCTATAGTTGGATTAATTCTCTTATCAGACTCTATTTATGGAAGTTTGTTTAGTTTAGATAATATTGATGTTGCAGGGAAAGTGTTTGCTTGGTATGCACCTGTTGCATTAACATTTGCGTTTTTTACTGTTACTTCATATATTTTACAAGGTGTAGAAAGACAAAACTTCACTTTAATAAGTTTATCAGCAGGTATATTAACTAAAATTTTATTGAATTCCTTATTTATTCAAGTATTTGCAGAAATCGGAGCAATACTTGTGACGCTTATTGCTACTAGCATCGCGGTGATCCTTAATGTATGGCAAATAAAAAAGGCGATCGATTTTCAATTTAAGAATTTTTATAAACTAACTCTTTTAATGTTAATTTTTACTGCAATTATGACGATTGCTGTATTAATTGTAAAAGGTATTTTAGGAGTCTTCTTAGAGGTTGATAAAAATCGTTTCGATGCGATTATTATGATGGTGGCAGGTGTTGGTGTTGGCGGATTCATTTACCTGTATTTAGGCTATGCATCAACTTTATTTGAGAGAATTACAGGTAGAAGAATAGCTGTTATAGACAAACTGCTCAGAAGATAGAGAAGGAGGTTTTCCGAATCCGACTAGATAAGTTTCTGGCCAATATGGGTTATGGTAGTCGAAAAGATGTGAAAGCATTGATTAAGAATAAAAGAATAACCGTCAATGATGAGATCATTAGAAAATCTGATATAAAAATTGATCGTTATCAAGATCAAATAAAATGTGATGATCATATCATTACATATCAAGAATTTATCTATATCATGTTACACAAACCATCTGGTTATTTATCTGCAACAGAGGATAACAAGCAGAAGACAGTGTTAGATTTAATTAAAAAGAAGGATAAGATATTAGATCCGTTTCCTGTTGGGCGATTAGATAAAGATACGGAAGGTCTATTATTGTTAACCAATGATGGGCAGTTAGCTCATGAATTATTATCACCTAAAAAGCACGTCGATAAAAAATATATAGCAACCGTAGCAGAAAAAGTCACAGAAAGCGATGTGAAACGTTTTTCAGAGGGTGTGGTATTAGATGATGGTTATCTAACAAAACCAGCCCAATTAAGCGTAATTGGGGAGTATAGGGTGCAAATTATCATTACTGAAGGGAAATACCATCAAATAAAAAGAATGTTTGAAGCAATTGGGAACAAAGTATTATATTTAAAAAGAATTTCGATGGGGAGTTTGACTTTAGATCGTGATTTAGATAAAGGAAAATACCGTGAACTAACAAAAGAAGAAATAACGCAATTACGAAGAAAATAAAATACCAGTATTTGTAACAAATACTGGTCAAGAATTTATACATTAAACGTTTCAGGAGATTTTTACTTTTTTGTTTGTGATTATCCAACTTCCCCGATTCGGACTGTTAACGAGTCCATTAAATGCTAGCAAATGCAGGTCTCGTTGTACGGTACGATCTGTAATACCAAACTCTTCAGCTATTTGACTCGTGGTCACTGGTCCATTATCTCTTATGAATATATAGACAGCTTTTACACGAGTGAGCATGCGGGTGGTTGATTGACTCAAAAAATCACTCCTTCAAAGTTTTCACTTAAAACCTTGTTAAAGTATATTCATGTTGTACTTACTATTTTACACTTTATTGAAGAGTTTTTCTAGCTTAAAACATATAATTTACAGATAATTTAAAAAATTGGAGGTCTTACAGTTATGTATATACTCAAACATCTGATGAGAAAAGTAGTTCAAATATCCAATTATGTACTTTTTATAGCAAGCTTTTTACTTGTTATTTTTTCATCAGTGTTCATTATGTTAATAGAAAAAGAAACTTTCCCGACTTTTTTTGATGGTTTCTGGTGGGTAATGACTACGGTGACCACGGTCGGATACGGAGATTTATATCCAGTAACAGTGGCAGGCAGATGGTTGGCATTATTCTTATATGTATTTGGTATAGGGTTAATCGGTATTGTCATTGGAAAAATTATCGATGGTTTAGCAGTCTATCGAAAAAAACGTGAAGAAGGTGATATTGTGTATAAAGGAAAAGGGCATTATATTATTATCGGGTGGTCTCAAAAAGCGAAGTTCGCGATCAAAGAAATGATTGCTACTAATACGGAAATTGAGATTGTTATTATTGATCAATTAGAGAAAGCACCGATTTTAGATCATAACATTTTTTACATAAAAGGTAATGCTAGTGAGAAGGGTCCATTAGAAAAAGCCAATATTCATGAAGCAAAGTCTGTTTTGATTTTTTCCGATGATGCTATATCTGAAGGTCAGTTAGCGGATGGAAAAACCCTACTGATTGCGTCAACTATTGAATCAATGGCTCCTGAAGTTCATACAATTGTTGAAGTAATGGAAGAAAGTCATATAAAAAATTTCAAATATATGAATATTGATGAATTTATTATCTCTAATGAAACGATTTCTTCCTTGTTTGTACGTTCGGCGTTTCGTAACGGTGTGTCTAATATTTTTGGTCAATTACTTCGTCGTTCACATGGAGATGATTTATACCATGTACCTTCAAAACAATCTTGGGCTACATATAGAGATGCTTTTAATGAACTGATTGAAAAAGGAGCAACACTTGTAGCAGATCGTGATCAATTGAATATTAATCGTATGCTCGATCAACCGATTCCGAATGAAGCAGAATTATATGTTATTTGTGATAAAGCTACGTATCATTCTATTTTAAAGGCAAATTAATTATGAAAGATTCAAATAATCATTACTTTATCGCAGTTAAATTAGACGATAAGACTAAAGAATGGATTCATGATATTCAAAAAACGTGTAGAGACACGTTTGATTTTAAACAATGGGTAGACCCTAATGATTTTCATATAACTATGCATTTTTTTGGTGCAATCGCTCAAAAGACATTAACGCAAATTGCCAGTGATTTAGAACAAATAACCGTGCGCAATAGTTTCTCATTAGAAATTGGACAACTGTCAACTTTTGGTCAATCATTAAAACCACGTGTTTTATGGATCGGTGTATCCAATACTCCGGAATTGACATCTTTGCATCATGAGGTTCAAACGGTTATTGGTCAATATGTGAATACAGATAAGAGAAGCTTTACACCACATATTACATTAGCAAAAAAATGGGCAAATACTCACACTATTAACAAAGAGAATATCAATTTTACTACAAAAACAAAAGAGATTAAGATAAATGAAATAGTAATTTATGAGATACACCCTGATAAAAAACAAAAATACCTGATATGGGATCAATTTAAATTGAAATGAGGTGGCAGTGTGGCTCAATTAATTAAACTTGATAATTATATCTCCCGTTATGAACGAGATATTTTTCATTATCCTAGTCAGTTTTCTCGGTTGAAAACAGAAAATTGGGAGAGGTTAAAATATTTGTGGGAAGATCAACTGCAATTAAAACTAGAAGTGGAAGATCAAGAAGAATTAAATGAAACAAATTTCTCAAAATGGCGTTCATTTTTTAAGAGTCGCTCAGAAGCTGAAACAGAGGAAGCAGAAGATGAATATGACCTAGATTATTTGCCAGAGACGGAAGAAGCGTTAAAGCAATATTTTTTAGATGCGTTATTCCCTTTTCAATTAAAATGGGCTTCGACTACCATTAATGAAATGTCATTTATTGATAAAGGATATTATCATGATTATTTATTAAAATATTTTTTACAGAGAATCCCTGATACACATTTATTGATGTATTTTCCTGTTTTTCAAATAAAGAATGGGCCACTAGAAGGGGATATCATACTCATAAGTCCTTTAGAAATTGAAATAATTACTTTAATTGATAAACCAAGTAATCAAACGATTATCCCTAATGATAGCCGGGTTTGGTATTTGGAAGAAAATAATATACAAAATAAGTTTTTAAGCCCTCTTATTAGCACTAAAAGAACGGAAAAGGTAATTCAAAGTATTTTAAATAAATATCAACTAGATTTTCCAGTAAAAAAAGTAATTTTATCGAGAACCAATACTATGAATTATCAACTTGAGCCTTATAATACTAAGTTTGTTGATCGCGACCATCACGAAGAATGGTTAAAACACAAGCAACAATTATATACACCTCTAAAGCATCAGCAATTGAAAATAACAGAAGCATTATTAAAGCATTGCGAATCCATTGCAGTACAGAGACCGGAATGGAAACATGAAGATACAACAGAATCATTCTGGAAGTGACAAAAAAAGCTATTATTTTTGTCGAAAAATAAATTTTTACTTGAAATTGTACCTAATTTTGCGTTAATCTATTATTACTATTCCCTTTTTATAGATAAAGAGGTTAAGAGATTTTTTAGAGGAATTGAGGGTGACAGCTGTGGAACATATTTTAGGAGAAGATTGGACGATTTTCCCTGCCGGTGGATCAACTGGTGCGGCTTATTATGCCCAATCGAATCACAAACAACTATTTTTAAAACGTAATTCATCTCCATTTTTAGCTGTATTATCTGCTCAAGGAATTGTACCGAAACTTGTATGGACGAAGCGTCTTGAAAATGGTGATGTAGTAACAGCTCAACAATGGCTTGATGGAAAAGCATTAAATATTGAAGAAATGCAGCACCCTAAAGTAGCTAAGCTATTAAGTAAGATACACCATTCCTCGGAATTATTAGATATGTTGTTACGTATTGAAAAAACAACAGTTGTACCAGATCAAACCTTAGTACGTGTAAAACAATTTGTACAAGGTAATATACAGGCACGTAATTCGATTTCTGTTTATAAGGCGATCAAATTCTTGGAAAGTCGCTTAATGGATATATATTTTGAGCAACAAGTTGTATGTCACTGTGATTTGAATCACCATAATTGGATGTTATCTACTAATGGTGAATTATATTTGATAGATTGGGATAATGCACGTGTTGGAGATCCGGCAATGGATATAGGAAGAATACTCCAATCTTATATACCGAAACAAGAATGGGATCAATGGTTAGAGCATTATGGAATGGCGAATAGCAAAAATTTTATGCAACGTATGCATTGGTATCTCATAGTGGATGAGATTATTGGATACATCTGGAGTGAAAATCGCAAAAAACGAAAAGAAGCTAATACTCATTTACATGAGTTAAATCAGCTTCTGGAACAAGTTAATGATTGGAATCTTTAATAATTTGTAACCACTGTTGAATATCAGGCTGGTGGCTGGTTATATGTTCATCTAAGTTATCAGAATTGGCACCTAAGTTTCCATATTGATCAATTCCATCCAAAATATCAACAAGTTTACTGTTCATATTAGGCTGTTGTTGAATCGATTTGATTAATCTGGAAATTTGTTGACATTCAGAAGAGCTTCCACAACATTCTTCAGCATGTAAGCTTAAAAGATCATGTAATAAATCTAATTGGTTGTTTACGTTTAACACCATGACTAATATCCCACCTTTTAGGATTAGCATAAACGAAATAAAAGAAATTATACATTTCTTAAGAGAGAAGGCTTTTGCCAACTATTTGGCAAAAGCCACTTTCATGTACGATAGCAAAAAAACAAGAAAGCACCTGCTAAAAGGTGAAGTGAATGTTTATTTTATTTATAAAGATATAATACAAAGGTAATCATACTAAAAACAGAGCGTAAAGGAGAACCGAAAATGAGAGCAAGACACAAACCTTGGGCAGATGATTATTTAAAAGATAATCCAGACATAGTGGAATTAAATCCCTCAGAGTATAAAGGAAATTGGCAACACTTAAAAAGTGGTGATAAGCCTATTCACTTAGAAATTGGTTCAGGTAAAGGTCAATTTATTGAAGGTATGGCAAACCAACATCCAGATATTCATTTTGTAGGGATGGAAGTTGTAAAAAGTATTATTGTATCAGCGGTTGAGAAAGTTAGTGAGGCTGGATATTCCAATATTACTCTAATTAATGAAAATGCTCAAGACTTGTCAGAGCTATTTGAAGATAATGAAGTCGATCAGATCTATTTAAATTTTTCTGACCCTTGGCCAAAGAATAGACATGAGAAGAGAAGATTAACATATAAAACTTTCTTAGAGCAATACTATAGAATTTTAAAATCTAATGGAGAGTTGGTAATGAAAACAGATAATAAAGGTTTGTTTGAATATTCTTTGGAAAGCTTTTCGCAATATGGTTGCATTTTAGAGGAAGTATCCTTAGATCTGCATCAATTGCAGGATCCATTAAATGTTATGACAGAATACGAAGAAAAATTTTCTGCCAAAGGACAACCCATCTATCGCTGTCGCGTTCGCTTTCCTGCATAACAGAATTCAAGCGAAAAAGCAGGGGAATCTACACAATAAACGGTGTGGTTATTGTGAAATCGATATTTTGCAGAGATTGCTTCGCTTTTACATATGATAGCGCTAGGCGTCCACTTCGATTTCAGAGAATTAGTATGGTCTTGAAGATCTACTTTGAAAATCGTTTTCCTTTTCAAAGATAGCTGAGAAGCATTTCTCTCGGAAAACGAAGTGGGCAAGCCGTAGCAGTTGTATCGCAATCTCTCTTTCAAAATTACAATTTCAGATATTACATAATATGTGCCCCAAACTTCATATGTAATCACTACTTATGCTGGGGAAACATTTCAAGCAGGGTGCCGGTATGGGCATCTATATAGAACTCATATGGAATGTATTCGCCGTTGGTATGTTTTGTGATACCACCATGATATACATCGTATTGCAGGTCATTTTTTTCAAACGGTTCCGGCTTCATATAAATCCATGAACCACTAACTTCGTATTTCCTTTGAAACCTTTCTTTAACTGACTTTAAGACCTTTTCCGGCTTAAGATGTTGTTTTTCTTCTTGTTGTTGCCTGAGTATGTAACCTATAATGAAGGCGATACAGGCAATAATAATCGTATTATTCTTTTTCATCATTTCACTCCATCCATAAAAATAAGTTGTCTGACGAAACATATACTTACATCTTAAAGATAATAATAGAAAAAAAGCAAGTAAAAAGATGTGTTAAAATATAGGAAGAATTCAATCAACAGGAATTTCAAACTTTTGCTATTTGATAGCGATACCTGTCACAATGACGATAACAATAATAGTTACACTTATAAAAAGGCATAAAGTGAAAGGATGAGATAACAATGAATCAAGAAACATTGGAATTGTTTAGAACATTAACTGAATTACCTGGAGCACCAGGTAACGAACATAAGGTACGATCTTTTATGAAACAAGAATTAGATAAATATGCAGATGAAGTCATTCAAGATCGTTTGGGAGGTGTATTTGGAATTAAAAAAGGGAAAGGCCCTAAAGTTTTGGTAGCCGGACATATGGACGAAGTAGCGTTTATGGTTACACAAATTACTGATAATGGGATGATCCGCTTCCAACCATTAGGTGGATGGTGGTCACAAGTTCTATTATCCCAACGAGTTGAAATACATACAAATGACAAAAAGATTATAGGGGTGGTTGGGTCAATTCCTCCACATAATTTGACGCAAGCAGAAAGAGCGAAACCAATGGAACAAAAAAATATGTTAATTGACATTGGGGCAGATGATAAAGAAGATGTTGAAAAAATGGGTGTAAAACCAGGCCAGTCCATACTACCTGTTTCTTCTTTTACTCCAATGGAAAATGAAAAAAAAATATTAGCAAAGGCTTGGGATAATCGTTATGGCTGTGGATTAGCAATTGAGTTATTGAAAGAACTACAAGACGAAACCTTGCCTAATCAACTATATTCAGGTGCTACCGTACAAGAAGAAGTGGGATTAAGAGGAGCCAAAGTAGCAGCAAATATGATTCAACCTGATCTTTTTTATGCACTTGATGCTTCACCAGCCAATGATATGTCAGGAGATAAAAAAGAGTTCGGTCAACTTGGTAAAGGAGCACTTCTTCGTATATTTGATCGTTCTATGATAACACATCACGGTATTCGTGATTTTGTGTTAGATACAGCTGAAACCAATGATATTCCTTATCAATATTTTGTATCTCAAGGAGGAACAGATGCTGGGAGCGTTCATTTGTCTAATCACGGAGTGCCTTCAGCAGTAATCGGGATATGTTCACGTTATATCCATACACATGCTTCTATCATTCATATTGATGATTATCAGGCAGCCAAAGAATTACTGATTAAATTAGTTAAAACAACCGATCAAAATACAGTAGACATGATTCGTTCTAAAGGATGACAGAAAAAATGATTATAATGGTGGGTTCTTTCAATAAAGCAAAAGTAAATGCAGTGAAAAATGTCTTTTTAGATGCAACGATTACTAGTGTAGAGGTAGAGTCGGGTGTCAGTACTCAACCGAGAACAGATAAAGAAACAAGAGAAGGTGCGATTAATCGTGCAATGGCAAGTAAAGATGTAAAAGAAGATAGTTATGGTATCGGGCTTGAAGGTGGGGTTATGCAAATAGGCGATCAATTATTTCTATGTAATTGGGGGGCACTTGTAACACCAAGCAATGCATGTTTTACAGCTAGTGGAGCAAGGATTCCATTACCTAATGAGTTTGCAAAACCACTATTAAATGGGGAAGAATTAGGAGATGTTATGCAAGAATGGACAACTATCAAAGATATTCGCCATCATCAAGGGGCAATAGGTATATTTACCAATGCAACAATTTCACGAGAAGAGATGTTTACACATGTTGTTCTACTCCTAAAAGGGCAAATGGAACAGCAGACGCATTCAGGGAAATAGGTAAGGAATGATGGTTTAACTGATTTATCTTGAATTGGAATGAATTTTCTCTTGTGAAATATATAAAAAATAGTATGATAGTAAAAGGGGGAAAAAAGAACTAAAATATCAGGAGGATTTTTATGAAGTTTGAAAAAACTGGTTTAGTAGTTATTTCCTTTTTGTTTGTTTTTTTAATTGGAATTAGCATTTGGTCGATCCAGCCGAAAGAGGAAGTCTTAGCTAATGCTATAGAAGTGGCAGAACAACAATTTGCGCTCGAATCTAAAGTGCAAAACAAACAAGTAGAAAATTTCTCGCTATATTTACCCGAAGGTTATAAAGTTGAAGAACAAAATAATAGTAATTTATTACTAAATAAGGAAGAAAAAAGATTTATTCTATTTTATAATGAGTTAGAGACACAAACAAGTAGATTAAATTATGAAGCTGCTAAGGAAAGTAACAATCATAAATGGTTAGAAGCTTTTGAAGAAAAAGAACGCTTTGGCTATATAAACATTAAGGAACGGGAAGAAGGATTTGAAGTAGAGCTAGGTGTTGGAGGCGTCAAGGTCACTACACGTAGTTCCAAGGAAGATTTAGTAGGTGATGTAGCGGATATGATGGATATCGCTAATTCAATAGCCTATGAAGAGACAGGAGCATAAAGATGAAAACATTACAAACAGAACTTGAATTTGACCAGTTAAAAACAGAAGAAAAGGTAATCTTTTTATTTTCAGCAGACTGGTGTCCGGATTGTCGTGCTATTGAACCAATTTTGCCTGAAATAGAGGAGCAATATCAAGCTTACACATTTGTTTATGTAGATAGAGATAAATTCATTGATATTTGTGTTCAAAATGATATTTTTGGTATTCCTAGCTTTTTGGCATATGACCGTGGTAATGAACTAGGGCGTTTTGTAAGTAAAGATAGAAAAACAAAAGAAGAAATAGAAAACTTTATTAACGGCTTGTCCCAGTAGTACAAAAATGACTGTGGTAGTTGTATCTTTTCACTAGTAAAATCTAAACGATTAATCGAATTAGTTTTCGATAACGTTTGGATTTTTTTGTAGGGATAAAATAAAGGCTACTTTCATTTTTAAGCGAGATTGGCATTATTCACAAGTATCGTAATATTTAGGGGCGCGTTAAATAACCCATATTGCGCAAAGTTTTTCATTTTCATTAAAAAGTGATACAATACCATAAGTGTTTTCTTCCAAAAAGGAGGACGAAGAAGATGAAAATGACATCGATCAAAATGAAAAGAAAACTGGATGAATTATTCACCCGTGATGATTGGAGAGTATCCTTTAATCGAGATAAAGATATATATCGAGTGGAATGGAAAGATACCAAACAAGGTGTAAAAATAAATATTCCTAATGTTATAGCAAAATATGAAAGAAGAGGCGATATTGCGCTAGAAGAGCTACAATTTCATGTTAGTGAATCATTAAAAATGATGAATGAAGAGCACCAATTAGAAGGTAAAGAAAAACATATTTATCCCGTCATACGTGCTACTTCTTTTCCAAAAAAAACAAAATCTGGTACAGCATTAGTGTATACGGAGCATACAGCTGAAACCAATATATATTATGCTTTAGATTTAGGTACAACATATCAATTGATTGATGAGAACATGTTAAATGAACAAGGTTGGAGCTATGAAAGATTAAAAGAAATATCGTTATTTAATATAAGATCTTTAGATGTAAATCCCAAAAAGGATATCGTAGCAGAGAATGATTTCTACTTCATCGCGACACAAGATGGATATGATGCAAGTAGAATTCTTAATGAAGCTTTTCTGGAGGAAATGAAAGCAAATGCAGTAGGTGAAATACTTGTAGCTGTTCCCCATCAAGATGTACTCATTGTAGCAGATGTGAAAAATAAAATGGGATATGATATTCTTGCCCAAATGACAATGAAATTCTTTGCAGAAGGTCGTGTTCCAATAACATCCTTACCTTTCGCTTATGATGAAAAGCATTTAGAACCAGTATTCATTTTAGCCAAAAATAAACCAGAAAAATAAGAGAGGATATGAAAAATGTTTGTATATTATAATCAAAAAGGTGTAGGTGATGTACTTCTTTTGCCTTTGAAAAACAGTGAATCAGTAACATATAAACGAAATCAAGATATTGCAACGATAATCGATGAAGAAACAAATGAAATAATCGGTTATAATATATTTAATGCTTCCAACTATTTTAACGAATTATCGACAGGTAAGACAAAATTAACAGAAGACTTATTAATTGAATTAAAAAAAGCATTTGAGCTAAATAATCTAACAGACAAACTGGATATTGATTTATCACCCAAATTTGTCGTCGGATATGTAAGTGATATCCAACCACATGAAAATGCGGATAAATTACGTGTATGTCATGTAGATGTAGGTACTACAGACCAGTTACAAATTGTATGTGGTGCTCCAAATGTGGATAAAGGGCAAAAAGTAGTAGTTGCTAGAGTCGGTGCTATCATGCCTAGTGGATTGGAAATAAAACCAACCAAGCTTAGAGGTGTTGACTCTCATGGTATGATTTGTTCGCAAAAAGAACTAGGTTTTACCTAATGCCCCAAAAGAAAAAGGAATTTATGTATTACCAGCTGAAGAAAAAATTGGCAGTGAATTTCAATTTTAAACCCTTTGTCCTTGGACAAGGGTTTTTTACTCGAAAACAAAGATAACATTTAATGTCGTAGTGTAAGATCCAAGCGGCAAAAATTAGTCAATTTAACGAATCACTCTACGACTATGAACATATGATTCGTTTGATGAAAACGGAACCTTCGTAGCTCTTGATGATGCTTTTATGATTAATCATGAAATTAGCTATTACATTCAATCGTTTCATGATAAAATAGGAAATAAGTTCTCGATTGAAAAATCGTACATAAATTAGGAAGAGAGCGTGACGTACGATGTGGAAAAATCTAAAAAAACGATGGGAACATTTATTTGATGACAATGAACAAGAAAATCCAAAGAATCCAACAACGAATACAATGTATAAGTCAATAGAAACAAAAATGGCTTATCAGTATCCTAAAAATAATTTAAACAAGAGGTTAACGAGAAAGCCAATACATAATAAAGAACGAAAGAAACCTGAAGATACTGTAGATTCTAATCTGGAACAAATTCACCATCAGCAACCATTTAAAGCCCAGGAGGTACCATCACCTGTTTATGGCTTTCGCAGTAATCAAAAGAAACAACAAGAGCCATCAAATGAAGAGATTGATCCATCTGCAGAGGAAGTTACTGACAATACACATTTAACTGAAAGTATAGATCGTAACTGCAATTCTATGGAGACCGCAAATGAAGAAACATTAAACTATGATTTAAAAAATCAACAAAAACCGACAAATAACCGTGTAGAAGTTTCTAATAGTATAGAAAGTAGAAAAGAGAGGAAAAAAGCAATAAATCGAAATACCTCTAAACCATTAAATGTAATAATGACACCTCGTGATAAATGGCGACAACAGAGGAAACGCCAGGAAGTAGCCATAAACGGTAACCAAAACGAGGATAAAGAGGAATCAACATTCGATACTGTGCAAAAAAATGAACAAAAAATCAATCAACGACATGAAAGCACCAGTTTCAACCATGCAGAAGTAAAAAAAACGGTTCCCATTCATTTGTTAAATGATGCTTTGCCATCGGTAAATAATCATAGAGAATGGGTTGATCAACAGGCAGAGACATTACAAACCACCCTACGCTATTTTAATATTAAGGCAAGTGTAGTGGATGCGACCCAAGGCCCTTCTGTAACTAGATTTGAAATTCAACCGGAACCAGGAGTTAAAGTAAGTAAAATTAAGAATTTAAGCGATGATATAAAGCTTAATTTAGCAGCAAAAGACATCCGAATGGAAGCTCCTATTCCTGGTAAAAGCACGATAGGTATAGAGGTTCCGAATTTACATTCAGAACCAGTATTTTTGCAAAAACTGTTAGAAAGTGATGTGTTCTCAGGAAACACTTCACCATTGACGGTTGCGTTAGGTGCTGACATTGAAGGTGAATCCGTCGTAACTGATTTAAAACAAATGCCACACGGTTTGATCGCAGGAGCGACTGGTTCAGGAAAAAGTGTTTGTATTAACACGATATTAATAAGTTTATTATATAAGGCAAATCATGAAGAAGTGAAATTCTTATTAATTGACCCAAAAATGGTGGAATTAACACCTTATAATGATCTTCCACATCTTGTTGCACCGGTAATCACGGATGTGAAAGCTGCCACTTCTTCACTAAAATGGGCGGTACAGGAAATGGAAGACAGGTACTCCAAGTTTGTAAAAGAAGGAGCACGGGATATAGGTCGTTATAATGAAAAAATGAAACAACAACACCGTTATGACGATCATATGCCCTATATTGTAATTGTGATTGATGAACTGGCTGACTTGATGATGACGTCCCCACAAGATGTGGAAGACGCTATCTGTCGAATTGCTCAAAAAGCGAGAGCCTGTGGTATTCATTTGCTAATTGCTACACAAAGACCATCAGTTGATGTCATAACAGGTTTAATCAAGGCAAATATTCCAACTAGAATTGCCTTTAGTGTCTCTTCACAGGTAGATTCGAGAACGATATTAGATACCAACGGAGCAGAAAAGTTACTAGGAAAAGGTGATATGCTGTTCGTAGAAAATGGCTCGAGTGAAACCAAAAGGATTCAAGGTGCCTTCGTTTCAGATGATGAAATCGAACGAATTACCAATTATGTAAAACAAATTGCAGAGCCAAATTATTTATTTGAGCAAGAACAATTGATACAGCAAATATCATCAAACGAAGTAGCTGATGAGCTTTACCAAGAAGCGGTTGAATTCGTATTGGAATACAACGGTGCGAGTGCATCTTTACTACAAAGGCGATTTAAAGTAGGATATAATCGAGCAGCTAGACTGATCGATATGATGGAAGATAACGGTATAATATCTGGACAAAATGGCAGTAAACAGCGAGAAATATTAGTTAGTAGAAACGAAGTAATGAATGAAACAAACTATTAAAAATATAATGATTGATTTAAAGAAAGCTATATCTCAGATTGAAGAGGTTAACAAACTTCTCAAGAACACTCATCCTTGTTTTCGTATATAATAGGATAAATGATGTACGTAAAGTTAAAAATATAATTAACACTTGACACAAAGTTATATTTATTGGATGATTGATTCTTGTGCGTTCTATGAATCATAAGGAAAACAATCGTGATTAGTTATATGTATGCTTATCACATGATTTTGGAGGTTCTTTTTTATGGAAACTTACCATTTTATTGGTATTAAAGGTACAGGAATGAGTGCATTAGCACAAATTTTAGCTGACTCTGGAAAACAAGTTCAAGGTTCTGACATCGAAAAACATATATTTACTCAAGAAGCATTAAAAGATAAAGATATTCTGATATTACCTTTTTCTGAAAATAATATAAAAGATGGACTGATCATCATAGCTGGAAATGCCTTTAAGGACGATCATGAGGAAATTAAAAAAGCAAAAGAACTCGGTCTTCCATTTTATCGTTATCACGAATTTCTAGGTGAATGGATCAAACAATTTACAAGTATAGCTGTTACTGGAGCACATGGTAAAACATCTACTACCGGTTTACTTTCACATGTTCTTGATAAATCATGTTCGATATCCTACTTAATTGGTGACGGAACGGGAAAAGGTGCAGAAGAAAGTCAGTATTTTGTATTTGAGGCTTGTGAATATCGCAGGCATTTTTTAGCTTATCATCCAGATTATGCGATTATGACTAATATTGATTTTGATCATCCAGATTATTTTAAAGACATTGATGATGTGTTTGATTCGTTTCAACAAATGGCTGATAATGTAAAGAAAGGTATTGTTGCATGTGGGGATGATGAACATCTGCAAGCAATTCAAGCAAAAGTACCTGTGCTTTATTATGGTTTGAAAGATGGTAATGATTTCCACGCCAAAAATATAATAGTGGACGAATTTGGTACTACTTTTGATGTTTTTGTACGTAATAATTATTATGATACCTTTCAAATAAACTCATTTGGCGATCATAATATTTTAAATGCCCTGGCAGTAATAACAATTTGTCATTATGAAGATTTTTCAGCTTCGCAAATGAAAGAAATTGTATCGTTCCAAGGAGTAAAAAGAAGATTTACCGAAAAACAAATAAATAATCAAGTTCTAATCGATGATTATGCTCACCACCCAAAGGAAGTGGATGCAACTATTGAAGCTGCAAGAAAAAAATATCCTGATAAAGAAATAGTAGCTATTTTTCAACCACATACGTATTCACGTACTAAAACATTTATGAATGAGTTTGGTGATGCCTTAGCGCAAGCGGATGTCATTTATTTATGTGATATATTTGGATCTGCAAGAGAATCAAACTCTAACTTATCGATTAATGATTTGAAGGATTTAATTCAAAACAGTGAATTAATTGGCTTGGATAATATTGATATATTAGCTAATCATTTTGGGAGTGTGCTCATTTTTATGGGCGCTGGAGATATTCAGAAATATCAAGAAGCATATGAAAAAACTTGTATAAAATAAGCAGGATTCATAGAAGTTTTGTAGAAATTAATAATAACAAGTAAAAAAGAAGGACCAGCATCCTTCTTTTTTTGTATAAAGATGTTACAACTTCAACTTCATATAAGCAGTATTATGCGCCATAACCTAATGGGAATTTTGACATGATGTATGTGTGGAGTATCCGCTACGGCTTGCCTACTTCGCTTTCCAGGGGGCGCGTCTTCAGCTAACTTTGTAAAGAAGATCACTTTACAAAGTGGATCTTCAGATCGCGCTAATCCCCTAGGAGTCGAAGAGGACGCCTACGCTCAGTGAGACTCTACAAAGATTACAAATGCTAACAGTTTGTGTTTTCATAAAATAATTTAGCTTAAGTCATTAAAAAATGGAAGAGTATCCTAAAGCTAGTGATTAAAGCCATCATAATTATTCTTACTTAAGTTGTAGAGCATAAAAAAAGTGCAGGCGTCCGCTTTTACTCCTGTGGGAAGTTTTTATCCGAAGATCCACTTTTTAAGCGCACTTTGCTTAAAAAGTTAGCTGAGGAGAAAAACCCGCTGAAAGGGAAGCCGACAAGCCGAAGCGGTTGTTACACAGTTCTCAAATCTCATAATTAGAAACTAGAGTTATGTCGCATAATTTTTCTTATGTGTTATAGTGAAGGAAATGGTCGGCGGAGTTTTGGATGTTTACTGTCCAATTACTCGCTGTTTGCATAATAGATAATAATTCTTTTTGCGTGTAATTAAACTGAATCTTGTTTAGAATAGATGATAAAGGGTATAACATTATTATCAGAATAATTAGGTAATACATATCGAAGGAGTGAAAGTGCTAATGGAAATTCTCTTATACCTTGCAGCAATCATTGCAGCAGTTGCTTTTGCAGTACTAGTTATTTACTTAGTATTAGTATTAAAAGAAACAAAACGAACGATGTCCCATGTTGCTGACACGCTTGAAGGTTTAGAAAAGCAAATGGAGGGTATAACAGTTGAGACAACTGCTTTATTAAATAAGACGAACAAATTAGCGGATGATATTAATGACAAAACAACAAGACTTAACACCCTTGTTGACGGCGTGAAAAATATTGGTGATAGTGTAAAAGATTTCACCCAATCGATACGTACAGTATCTCAATCCGTTAACAGAATCGCTGATGAGAACAGGGAAACTACAGCGCAAGCCATAAAATGGAGTACTGTAGTAATGGAAATGTTTAAAAAAAATAGAAATAAATAATTAATAATGGAGGAATGAGAAATGACACAACATCAAAATAATGAGGAAAATCAAAACATTAACAGTAAGGACTTTTTAATAGGCTCTTTAATCGGTGGTATTGTGGGAGCATCATTAGCTTTAATTTTCGCTCCGAAATCTGGTAAGGAATTAAGAGGTGACCTCAATCAAGGTGCACATTATGTGAAAGATCGTGCTAACGAATGGAAAGATGTTGCATATGAAAAAAGTGGTGAGTGGAGAGATTACGCTAAAGAACAATCACAGACTATTGGTCAGTCAGTAAGTGAAAAATCGCAGGATCTATCTAATAAATTAAAAGAAACGAAAGCAACAATTCAAGAAAAAATGTCTAAGGACGAAGATCCAGAAAAAGCTGCAGAAGAAGTAGCACAAGCTATTGAAGAAGCTGCAAATGCAGTAGAGGCTGAAGAAGTTAATAATAGAAACGTATAATAAAATAACTCTAAAAGTGGATTGTTGAAAAAGAACAGTCCGCTTTTTACGTTATACACCAAGGAGAGAGAATAAATGGAAATAACAGATATTCAAACAATTGAGGAATTCCAATCTGTAGTTACTAACAACAATCAAATGTTATTGTTGAAACATAGTTTGACTTGTCCAATTAGTGACTCAGCTAATCAAGCTTTCCAACAATTTAGCGAGCACACTGATACACCTCTTTATCGATTGTAT
Source organism: Gracilibacillus kekensis (assembly GCF_900143085.1). Classification (GTDB taxonomy): domain Bacteria; phylum Bacillota; class Bacilli; order Bacillales; family Amphibacillaceae; genus Gracilibacillus; species Gracilibacillus kekensis. The sequence goes on from NZ_FRCZ01000003.1 coordinate 20,792, forward strand.
GTACAGAATGCTCGAACGTTGTCAGATTATATAGCTAAGACTCATCAAATTAAACATGAATCGCCCCAGGCAATCAAGTTTGAAGATGGAAAGCCAATCTGGAATGCAAGCCACTTTGACATTACAGCGGACAACCTTAAAAAAATGGTTTAATATACGAAATTATTCATTGAATTATAAAAAGCCGCCATGCTAGAAATGGCGGCTTTTTATACGTACAGGATTTTATAACTCTTGCTGCTTTAAGTCTCACTTTATCTCTATTTGATCATTTGGGTTTAGTTGTTCGAAAAAAGTAACAGGTTGGCCATTTCTTTTTAATTCAACTTTGCCCTTCACTTGTGAGAGATCAATCGAAATAAATCGGAAGATATCCTGAAAAATAAATGGTTCCGATTTTTGTTCGATAAATTGCAGTTTATCCTGATCTTCTATTTCATCTTCTAATGAAACAACCTCACCTCTTCGATACACTTTAATTAATTCTTTGGTCAGTTTAATCGGTTTATTATTGTAAACAATTTTTAACGTTTTTTGATAATTCATTTCCATTTTGTTAAGAAGCTCTACAAGTGTTGGTTGGTTACCCGTATAGGATTCCAGCTTGTCTCCATTTTTAAGTGGAGTATCTAAAATAGCAGGAACACCATTATGCAACAATGTACTGCTATATTCAGTAAATTCTTTTATTTGATCATCGATCCATATTGTAAAAGGCGCATTTATTTGATTTTCCATGTCATGATCTTTCAGAAATTGTTGTAAGGTAATTTTTTGATTATAGACAATTCGATCGTCATCTTCCAATAAATATGTAGATGATACTTTTTGATTATTTACTTGAATGTTAGGTTTTAAAGTAAATGCCTCTTCATTGTAATAAATGGTAATAGAAGATGTTTCACCAATAAATTCGGCTAGTGTCAACTTGGCTGGCTCTCCGTCTATCCCTTTTTCAATTGTGAGAGTATCTCCGTTTTCTACCGTGTCATCAATACTTTTTTCTTCATCGTTTAGAATGATTTTTGGTGCTGAACCAAAACTACCGGGCAATGTCACTTGTTTGCCATTGTATGTAACGATTGCTGCCATTCCAGGTTTACCATATAATTTTTTTATATTAATTCCAGCAGCAAGTAAACAATCCGCGATTGTTAGTTCTTTCATTTCAAATAATCGAACCACACGGTCATTAACCTTCACACTAATGTAGTGAACTGGATTCTGTTTAGCAGCAATTGCAATACCAATTGGTGTGATGAATTCGGGACCTATTGGAAGATTTTCATCCTTTGATAATAGTTGAATCGCATCAACGCCCCGAATTGCTACTCGATTTGTTGGAAGCTTCAATTTTATAGCAAGTCTTTTGGCTAATTCCGGTGTCTGACTCCCGCCACCAACTAACATGACAGCTTTAGGTGCAGAACCATTTAATACGATGATTTCTTCAGCAATCGAGCTTGCAAGCGATTCGACAGCTGGCAATACATTGTCCACTAACTCCTCATATGCGACTTCCTGTTCAAATCCAAGAATATCTTCCACAGCAGCTTTTTTATGTACTGTTATTTCTTTTTTAAAATCTTCAGCTTGGTTGAAGTCTAATAAATAATGATCACTAATTGCTTCGGTTATTTCATCACCTGCTTTAGGTACCATTCCATAAGCTGTTACAGTACCTTCGGAAGTTAGAGCAATATCACTTGTACCAGCACCTATATCGACGAGAGCCACATTAAGGCGTCTCATGGAAGGAGGAATTAATACATGTATTGCGGCTATCGGTTCAAGAGTTAAAGCTTCTAATTGCAAGTCTGCACGGTTTAAGGCGGATAATAGAGATTCCACTACTACTTTAGGTAAGAAGGTAGCAATTATTTCTATTTCTGCCTCATCTCCTTGTTGATCTATTAACGAGCCGATCTCCTCGCCATCTAATAGATATTTAATAACGGAATAACCTACACAATAATAATTATGGCTCGGATCTTCTTCCTCACTGGTAGCTAATTGATATTGCGCTTTCTGCACAGCTTCTAACTCAAGAAAAAGTATATCCTCCTCATTCATCAAAGGTTGTTTGGCAATTTCTTTAGTTGTATGTACACGATTTGTTTTTAATGCACGTCCTGCAGCAGCAACACATACCTTCTCTAAAATAATATCGTGCTTTTGTTCGAGATGTAATTTCACTTTTTGAATTACCTGTGCAACGGAAACAATATCATGGATTTGACCATCTACCATTGATCGCTCATTATGCTCAATCATATAATAATCAATTAAATGATAAAGATCATTTCTCTTTTCCATAAGTAATCCAACTACCGATCTTGTTCCGATATCGAGTGCAAACATATGTTCAGTCATGAGTTTTTTCCCTTCTATTATTAAAAAATTATAAATATTCTATAAAATATTACTAGTAATGGGTGACAAGACGTTAAATTTTAGCTATAATTATCCCTAATTATATAAAAAGTATAACATTTTTTTAGAAATTTAAAATAGGAGTAGGGGGATTTATAATGAGTAATGAACAATTGGATCAGCTTCGTGAAAAGCTTGACCAAGTTAACTTGGAAATATTAGAGTTAATTAACAAGCGTGCGGAATTGGTGAAAGAAACTGGTCAAGTAAAAGAAAAACAGGGTGCGAACCGTAGTTATGATCCAGTTCGTGAACGTGATATGTTAAATCTTATCAAAAAACATAATAATGGTCCTTTTGAAGATTCTACGATCATTCATTTGTTCAAAGAAATTTTCAAAGCAGGACTTGAACTGCAAGAAGATGACCATAGTAAAGCATTGCTTGTATCTCGTAAGAAAAAAGCGGAAGATACAGTTATTGATATAAATGGTGATAAATTTGGTGATGGAAACCAGCACTTTATTTTTGGACCGTGTGCAGTAGAAAGTTATGATCAAGTAGCGGAAGTAGCAGCCGCGATTAAAAATGAAGGTTTAAAATTAATTCGTGGTGGAGCATTCAAACCGAGAACGTCACCTTATGATTTCCAAGGGTTAGGTTTCGAAGGTCTTGAAATTTTGAAAAAAGTATCCGATGAGTATGGTTTAGCTGTTGTAAGTGAAATCGTAAACCCAGCTCATATTGAAGAAGCGGTAAATTACATTGATGTCATTCAAATCGGTGCGCGTAATATGCAAAACTTTGAATTGTTAAAGGCAGCTGGAGAAACGAACAAACCTGTATTATTAAAACGAGGGATGTCTGCAACAATTTCTGATTTTATCAATGCAGCGGAATACATTAATTCAAAAGGAAATGGACAAATTATTTTATGTGAGCGTGGTATTAGAACATATGAAAAAGCAACACGTAACACATTAGATATCACAGCTGTTCCAATCCTGAAACAGGAAACACATTTACCAGTTATGGTTGATGTAACGCATTCTACTGGTAGAAGAGACTTATTATTACCAGCAGCTAAAGCAGCACTAGCAATTGGAGCAGATGGTGTGATGGCTGAAGTACACCCAGATCCTGCAGTGGCATTATCCGATGCAGCACAACAAATGGACATCCCAACGTTCCATAACTTTATGAAAGAATTATTGAATAAATAAACAAAAACTCCTGCCCAGCAGGAGTTTTTTTATACTTATCAACAGAAAACGTGATGTATATAAGCAAGACAATACGACACTATTGTAGTGGTCATTACGAGATATTATTTGTGCTTTGCAACCGCTACGGCTTGTCCGTTTCCCTTTCCGCGGGTTTTTCTCCTCAGCTAACTTTGGTAAGCAAAGACCACTTACCAAAGTGGATCTTCGGATAAAAACTTCCCGCAGGAGTGGAAGCGGACGCCTGCACTTTTTAATGCGCTACACCTAAATAAGAATAAAAATGTTTGCTTTATTCCAGTCGCGTATGATTTTGTCTTTAGATTACTTATCATTATTAACAAAACAAGCTCATATCTGTAACAAACCAAAATGCTAGCACTTGCAATCTTTGTAGAACTTCATTAAGCGTAGGGGTCCACTTCCACTCCTATGGGATTCTTTTTCCTAAAGATCCACTTTTCCATGCGGTTTTTGCTTGGAAAAGTTAGCTGAAGGAAAAAGCCCATGGAAAGGGAAGTGGACAAGCCGGAGCGGTTTTTACGCACACACACCATTTCATAATTACCAACTAGAGTTATGTCGCATTGTCCATCTTATGCGTTATGAAATTTGTCCAACTTTTAGAGTTTTACTTTCATTTTTTTTGTAACGGTAATTTGAAAATTAAATATTTTGACGTTTTGTAGACATAATTTATGAAAATTTTTCATAATTGATTGTTTTTTATTGTTAATTTTCATGAAAAATTTGTTATAATATGAGTGATATACATAAATAATGTAGATATGGTGGAATCTTTGCAGAAATACTCGATCTAGCGTATGATGAGAGAAATATACCGTTAAATAGAAAATTGGAGGTTATAATAATGAATATAACAATTTATGACGTAGCAAGAGAAGCAAATGTCTCCATGGCTACGGTATCACGTGTTGTCAATGGAAATCCAAATGTAAAACCAGCGACAAGAAAAAAGGTGCTAAACACAATCGAAAGATTAGGTTATCGTCCGAACGCAGTAGCACGTGGACTTGCAAGTAAAAAAACTACTACAGTGGGTGTTATTATCCCAGATATTTCAAGTATTTTCTTTTCAGAATTAGCCAGAGGTATTGATGATATCGCAACGATGTATAAATATAATATAATTTTAAGTAATTCCGATCAAAATAAAGATAAAGAATTACGATTAATTAATACCATGTTTGAAAAACAAGTGGATGGTTTAATTTATATGGGTGCCACTATTAGTGAGGATCATGTACAACAGCTTAAAACATCACCAGTTCCTGTGGCTTTAGCAGCATCTATCGATTCCAGTGAAACAATTCCTGCAGTTAATATCGATTATGAACAAGCGGCATATGAGGCAACATCTTTCTTAATTGAAAATGGCACAAAACATCCAATATATGTAACTGGTGAAGAAGATTCAGTTGTTAATACTAAAAAATATGATGGATATGTAAAAGCAATTAAAGAACATAATAAAGAAGTTAACGAGGACTACATTATTTCAGCTGAATTTTCTCATCAATCTGGGGTAGAAGCTGCTGAACAGATCCTTAAAATAAAAAATTATCCTAAAGCTGTCTTTGCTGCTACGGATGAAATGGCTGTAGGTATTATCCACGGTTTACAAGACAATGGTGTGAAAGTACCAGAAGATGTAGAAGTATTTGGTTTTGATAATACAAGACTAGCAACAATGGTACGTCCAACACTTTCAACAGTCGTGCAACCTATGTATGACATTGGAGCTGTAGCAATGCGTCTGTTGACGAAATTTATGAATAAAGAAACAGTGGAAGAACAAAATGTAGTTTTACCACATCAAATTGTTAAAAGAAACTCAACAAAATAATAGAATTGCCGATAATAAAACTAGGGTGATTTATCACCTTAGTTTTTTATTAATTTTGCGAGCTTTTTACTAGGGAGAGAATACAGATGAATAAAAGAGATTTATTTACTCCAATTGGCATTACTATTGGATTTTTAATGATTATGTTTGGAATTGTAAGTAGTGGAGGTATGGGAGGATTTGTAGGATTTGTTCAAGGATCCTCTGCACTAATAGTTCTTGGCGGTTTATTGGCAGCACTACTTGTTAATTTTAATATTAAACAAATGAAAACGACTAAATATGTCATTCAGGAAGCATTTAAACAGAATGATCATGATTTAGCTGATTTGATAGAATTATTTGAGAGGTTATCAGAGCGAGCGAGGCGTGAAGGTTTATTAGCACTTGAAAATGAATTGGATGAGGTCGATGATCCATATATACGAAAAGGTATTTTGCTTGCAATTGATGGGATAGAACCAGAAGTAATCAATGATATTATGAACGCTGAAATAGATGCAATGGAAGATCGTCATTATCGAGGTCGTCTTATTATCGAAAAAGCGGGCGAGTATGCTCCAGCTTGGGGGATGATTGGTACATTAATTGGTTTAATATTAATGTTACAGAATTTAGAGGATCCCACCACTTTAGGTCCAAGTATGGCGGTTGCCTTATTAACCACGTTCTATGGGTCTGTACTAGCAAATTTGGTATTCACTCCCATGTCAGGAAAATTAGAAACAAAAACAAATGAAGAAGTTTTTATGAAACAGGTCATCATTGAAGGTGTCATTGGTGTTCAATCTGGACAAAACCCAAGAATTTTAAAAGAAAAGCTTAGTGCCTTTCTATCAGATAAAATGAAAAATAAAAAAGTTGTAGAAGATGAGGAGAGCTATACGGAGGAATCCTTAAATGAAGCGTAGGAATAAACGACCAGAAAAAAAAGGTGCACCACCGTGGATGACGACCTATTCAGATATGGTAACACTTATTCTTGTTTTCTTTGTATTACTATTTTCAATGTCTCAAATAGACGCTGAAAAATTTAGAGCAATAGCCGAGGCATTTAGAAGTGAAACGATATTTGAAGCAATGCCGTCTATTATTGAGGAAGAACATCCAACAGAAAATACGGAAGTGCTGAAAGAAGAAGAGAATGATGATAAGCAAGAGGATGCTACGCCCGCTGAAGATGAAGCGAATGGCTCAGAACTAAATGCGGTGACAAAAACACCTGAACAAGATGAATTAGACGAATTGTTAGCAGAAGTGGAAAACTTCTTAAATGAAAATGACCTAAATCAGGTTATATCAGCTACTAGAACAGATCAAGGTGTAGTATTGGTTTTACAGGAAAGTGTTTTATTCGAAACAGGGGAAGCAAATGTACTTGAACCAGCTAAGCCCTTCTTAAATAAAGTGAGTACCTTACTTTCAAATATACCTAATGAAGTAAGGGTTGAAGGTCATACAGATGATCGACCAATTTCTAGTTTTCGTTACCCTTCAAACTGGGAATTGTCTGGTGCAAGAGCAAGTAGCGTTATTCGACATATACTAGCTACTAACAATTTTAATCAATCACGTTTTATTGCAGCTGGTTTTGGAGATACAAGACCAGTAGCTTCGAATAATTCTCCCGAAGGTTGGAGTGCGAATCGAAGGGTAGAAATAGTAATTTTAGATTCAGAGCAAAATTCTTAATAATTAAGTTTGTTACAAAACAATTTTATATTTAAAGTAATCCAAACGCTTCGAATAGATTTCGAACGTTTGGATCTTTTGCGTATAAGGAAGGAACTGCGACATGGCAGAAGTGGTAATTATGAGATTTTATATGTGCTTTGCAACCGCTTCGGCTTGCCCGTTTTCCTTTCCGCGGGTTTTTACCCTAAGCTAACTTTTTAAGCAAAATTCGCTTAAAAAGTGGATCTTAGGGTAAAAACATCCCGCAGGAGTGAAAACGGCCGCCTACGCTTTAAATGGATACTACAACTGTGGTCACAGCTAACATTTGAACTTTCTATAAGTATTTCGTATACATTATGCGATAGTAGTCTTTATTTAAACTCTTTCATCCATTGTAGAATTCTATCTAGCGCAGGCGTCCACTTCGACTCCTGAGGGATTAGCATGATCTGAAGATCCACTTTGAAAAGTGTTTTCCTTTTCAAAGTTAGCAGAAGAGCATGCCCCTCGGAAAGCGAAGTGGGCATGCCGTAGCGGTTATTACGTTCATAATCTCTTTCAAAATTACTACAATTCAAATAAACATACTGCACAGTATCTTGTTACTGTGCAATTATATATTCATTCGTCAGTGTAGTAACGAAAAATATTATGTTCCAGCTTCTTTTTTATTGTCGATAAACTTCAAAACTTGTTTATACATTTTTCGATTATTGTAAGTAATCTCTTCTCTTCTTGGTATATCGCGATAGAACGTTTCTGAATCTTGCCAACTTGTTGGAAGAGCTACTGGAGATAATGACTTCCATTTTTCAAGCCAGTCTTTAGTGATATTACCTTGAAAAATAGCGTTATCTTCATTCATAATCTTCCATAATTGCGACCATGCTCTAGGTACCACTTTCCAAATATCATATCCACCACCACCGAGAGCTATCCATTTACCATTACAATATTTATGGGCAAGATTATGTATGATGACAGGTATCTGTTCAAAAATATCTAATGTACAATGAAGATGTGTTAATGGATCTAATGCATGTGCATCTACTCCGTGTTGACTTATAATAATATCTGGGTCAAAGTATTCCGTAATTTCTTCGATACCTTTCTGAAAAACTTCTAAATAGGAGGCGTCCTCCGTAAAAGCATCTAAAGGAAAGTTAAATGAATAGCCAAATCCATCTTTCACACCACGTTCACTTGTTTTTCCTGTACCAGGATATAAATATCTACCAGTCTCATGAAAAGAGACAGTACATACATTAGGGTCATCATAAAAGCAATGTTGTACACCATCACCGTGATGTGCATCCGTATCAATATATAAAACTTTAAGATTAAAATGTTTTCTGATGTATTGTATAGCTATTGCGATATCATTAAAGATACAAAATCCGGAAGCTCGTGTAGGAAAACCATGATGCAAGCCCCCCGCTAAATTTAGGGCGTGTTTTACTTTTCCTGATAAAACCTGGTTACAGGCTTCAACAGATCCGCTTGCTGTCATAAGTGATGCCTCGTACATTTTAGTGAAACTTGGTGTATCATGTGTTCCAATACCATATTTGTGTGGATCTATTTCTTTTCCTTCACTAGCCTGTTTGACAGCCTCTATATAATCTTTAGAATGTACCGATAAGATGTCTTCTTCTTCAATCAACTTTGGTGCAATGATTTGATCTTCAGTTAAAGCCTTGCTCAATACTAACAAATCCTTTGTTAATAACAAGCGGTTTTGATTGAATGGATGTTCCTCATGAAAAGAATAACGTAAGAAGTCATCGGTGTAAATAAAAGCTGAGTGCTTAGAATTCATCATTATCCTCCCTGTATGGATATAGAATTTGATATTCAGAGTTCTTAAAATCATTGATAACAGGCAGAGGGTTCATTGTTTGAATGCGGAAGACCAGCACTTTGAATCCAGGACTTTCAGGATTAGGATAACTGTAAACGGATACAATTTTGATGTTCCTATTTGTGAAAAATTGACAGACATCTGATAAGACACCAATTTGATCAGGCACTTTGATTTCTAATTGTGTGCTGGGTGCGTGGGTCCCCGTTAATTGAATGAAAGCATACAACATATCCTTCTCTGTTACGATACCTACTAATTGCTTATTTTTCACTACAGGTAAGCAAGCAAATTCTTTTTGATAGAAAATTGTTGCTACTTCTTCAAAAAACTCATATGGATGAGTCGTTACAACAGGAGTAGACATAATTTCATTTATCGGACGTTCTAAAATACCTTTATTATAATTGTTATCTAATAAGGAAGGACTAGCATCTCTCACATCACGGTCCGATACGATACCGATGACATTATTATCGTTATTTATTACAGGTATATGGCGAATGTGATTCTCTTGTAATAAAAAAAGTGCTTCTTGTACTGTTGCCTCAGCAGTTAGCGTGATCACATTGGTTTTCATAATCTCTTTTACTAACATTTATTCACTCCTTTAAGATAAAAATCGAAGTCGATCAAATATCTCTATTTCTTTTTTATTTACATGTTTTCCAATACGGACCATTAAACAATTGGCAGGGTGTGCCATTATTTCAGGTTCATTCGTTGGAGCAGGATACAGGTCACCTGCTTTCATCATTTTTTCCATGATTTTACGATAATCCCATACGCTTAACTTCGAGTAGTTTAAATCCCAATGCCAATAGTATTCGGTTGATAGAATAATGTAATCTTCCATGTTTTCGTCTTTCATCGAAAGTTCTATTAACCGGGATGCTAATTTATTCCCTCGGTAGGCTGGCGCGATTTCGATTGCACCTAATTCCAAAATATTTTCATATGGATATTTCGACCATCGTTCGATAGGGTCAGGGTGAAGGTAAGTGACGTATCCTATAATCTCCTGGTCCACTGTAGCAATGAAAATTCTCGCCTCAGGAAGAGTAGCTATTTCCATTAGTGCATTTAATTGTTCAGTTGGTGGACGGAATGCTGTAAGTTCCTTGTTCATCGTTAAGTTTGTTAGTTTATGAGATGTTACAGGTCCTTCTAATACAATCGTTGCTCCATTTGTTTCAATCGATTCAAACTGATAAAGCTTTGTGTGTTTCAAAAGTTCTATCACCACCTAGATAGGGTTATAACTATATTATATCGTATAAAAAGAGAGTTTAACAGCGTAACAAAAGCCCTCCTGATTTGGTTCAATATTATGCAAAAAGAGAACAATAAGATTATCTGCAAGTTGTTTTTGAATTTCTTTATACAAAAAGACACTCTTATCTATATAAGATAAGAGTGTCTCGTTTTATTCATCATCTGGATTCGGTTTTGGTTCAGGTTCAGGATTATTATTTGAATTGTCATCATCGTTATTGTTGTTACTATTTGAGTTCTCATTCCCATCGTTGTTATTATTTTTGTCATTATTCGAAGAACTGTCGTCAGAGTTCTTGTTGGATTTTTTATTATCCTTGTCAGAATCTTTATCAGGTTCAGGTTCAGGTTCAGGTTCAGGTTTTGGCTTTGGTTCTGGTTCAGAAAAGTCGCCCTTTACAATTACTTTAGATGGACTGGACTCTTGTCCAAAATAATCGACTGCTCTAATATGATACACAGCTTTACTACTTGGTACGGTAAAGGAGGTATCAGAAGTAGAGCCAATACGTTGGAAATTTGAATCATCCGGATCGCTTGCACGATAGATGCGATACCCTACAACATCGTTGCTACTAGAGTGCTTCCAATTTAATTTCTGATTGTTTATATTTAAGGAAGTCGGAGCATTAGGTGCTTTACCATCATTATCCACTTCATTTTCATCTGGATATTTAATGTCTTCCCATACGCCGGATTTTCCAGCTGTTAATTGTTTGATATTAGCCAAATTGTTATAGCCCATATCATTTAACCACTCAGGATTAAAACTAACACCATCTCCATCGGTAAACTCTTCTGGAGTATTTTCTCCTGCTAAAACAACCTTATCTTTGATCGTAGCATAGTTTTCTTTAATCAAACTGTAGTCACGTTTAGATGGTACATATTTAGCGTTATAAATATCTGATTGAACTAACCCAAGCTTACTGCATAGATCAGAAACTAATAAACCAGATGTAGCACAATAAGATCTTGATACAATTCCACCTGGACTTTCGAAATTTTGAGATGGAGCCATTAATTCAGGTCGAATTTCTGTAGCAGCATTTACTAAACGAGCCCAAAATGTATTATTGCGGCTACTATAACCATCATCTAAACGTTGCTTATAGTCATATCCCATCCATGTTCCAATAGTTACATTAGGATTGGTAGCTACAAACCATGCATCTTTATAATCATTTGTTGTCCCTGTTTTTCCAGCCCAATCGACACTTTTATTGGTTAGGTTAGCTCGGGCAGCTGTACCAGTACCACGTGTTAAAACGTCACGAAGCATATCAATCATTAGGTAACTTGTTTGTTCACTAAATACTTCGACTTTTTCACTCTCTTGTTCAAAGATAACTTCGCCATCTTTTGTTTCGATTTTATCGATCATATAACCATCTACAAAGCTCCCCATATTACCAAAAGTGGCATAAGCATTTATATTCTCTTCGATAGTTACCCCGTTTGTAGGACTTCCTAACACGAGGGAATCATATCCACCTTCTTCTTCAGCGATTGAAGTGAAGCCCATTTTCGCTAGGTAATCTGACACAATATGGCTTCCGTTGACTTTGGTGAAAACAGCAACAGCTGTAGCATTGTGTGAACGGTAAAGTGCTTCTCTTACAGGAGTTAGTCCGTAGAATCTGTTAGAGAAGTTTCCAGGTGAATAACCTTGTGCATATGTTCTCTCCACATCTGCTATTACGCTACCAGGCTGGACTTCTCCCATTTCCATAGCTGGGCCATACCCTGCTAGTGGTTTCATCGTACTACCATTTTGACGAAGAACATTCGTTGCGTGATTTTTTTGAGAAACTTCAAAGTCACGTCCACCTACAAAACTTAGTATTTTACCTGTTTTATTCTCAATTAAGACTGATCCTACTTGAACCGGTTGATCACCTAGTTGAACCATTTCTCCTGTTTCAGGATCTTCTATCATGATTGGCTTATTAGTGTTCTCATTACGAGCTAATTTATCTCTGCCATAATTATTATATTCTTTAGCGACCTTTTGAAAAACATCATAAATTTCTTTGTCGATCGTGGAATGAATTTTATATCCATTTTGACCTATTTCACGATTGGCACGGATTTCATATTCTTCTTGTAGAATATTGCTAGATTCTAATTCTTCTTTCGAATAACCATCTTGTTCCGCTAGCACTTCTACTAAGATATCGATGGTACGATCCTTTAATTCTTGCATTAAGTATGGATATTGTTCTAATATCGATTCTTCCGCCGGTATAAAATCAGCAACAATATCATACTCCATTGCATCTTGATATTCCTCTTTGGTGATATATTCTGCTTCTAGCATTCTGCTTAGTACAGATCTCATTCTGTTTAAACCTGGTTGAAGTCCTGCTTCATCTTTTACACCGCCTCCATTAAGGAAGGGTGTATAATACGATGGACTTTGCGGCAAACCAGCTATAAAAGCCGATTGAGGTAAATTTAATTCAGCTGCATCCACACCAAAAATACCCTCTGCAGCAGTTTGAATACCTGCAATATTCTGTCCGGATGAGTTTCTTCCAAAAGGTACAATATTTAAATAAACTTCCAATATTTCATCTTTATGAAAAAATTGTTCCAAGCGCATGGCTAATAACATTTCTTTCGCTTTCCTTTCGAAAGAAACCTCATTTGTTAAAATCTGATTCTTAATGACTTGCTGTGTTAACGTACTTCCACCTGATTTAGTAGCAGAATTTGTTACCTCTTGAAAAACAGCACGCATGATAGCCTTTGGAACAATACCGTTATGTGTATTAAAATATTCATCTTCTGTTGCAATTACAGCATTTCGAACATTTTCACTTACTTTGTCAAGAGAAATTTGTTCTCTTAAAAGATCAGAACTGACTTCAGATAAGAATACATTATCAGCAAAATACAACTCGGAAGTTTCTTCATAGTTATAAATCGCACTTGCCATTTGCTCTTCCGTTTGGATTTCTTCATTGTCTACCAGTGAGGCAAAATAACCTGCCCCTAATCCGGCCAAAAAGAACCCTCCGACAATACCAATTGTAATAAAAAACAAGAGGACATTCCATAATATATGATAGCTTATACGTGTTGAGCGTTGGATGGTTTTTTTCTGCCATATCTCCTTCATGGACTGCCATGTTTTATGAAAAAATTCTTTTATATTCATACCATTACCTCCAATTATTCCCCTACATATTATAGCATAAACGTCAACTGAATTTGATATATTTTTTATAAAAATATTGCATTTTCAATACAATTATGCTAATAATGTTATAACATTTAAATATTATGGCTATGATTGATTGAAGTAGTACTAAGATTCCCTTTTGCAGAGAGCTAACGTATGGTGAAAGTTAGTAAACAGTCTTATGACGAATTACGTTCAAGAGCTTCTTCATGTTGAATGAAGACGGTGTGGTCTGCATCGTTATTTCCTTAAGTGGCAATAAGTTATTTATTGCAACAAGGGTGGTACCGCGAATTTTCTCGTCCCTTTTTTTTTCAAGGGAGGAGTTTTTTTATGTTTTTAAGCACATTTTAAATGAAAAAGAGGAGTTGAGATGTAATGCATATTTTAGATGAACTGGCAAAAAGAGATTTAATTCAGCAGACAACCGATGACGAAGGGTTAAGAAAGCATTTAGACGAAAACGTAGTAACTCTTTACTGTGGGTTTGATCCTACTGCAGACAGCTTGCATATTGGTCACTTATTACCTGTCCTTATGTTAAAAAGATTTCAAAAAGCAGGTCATCGGCCGATCGCATTAATTGGTGGGGGAACAGGAATGATAGGTGATCCAAGTGGTCGTTCTACCGAAAGATCCCTCAATAGTCCTGAAGTAGTAAAAGGATTCAGTGATAAAATTAAAGAACAATTAGCTGGGTTGTTAAATTTTGATCAAGGTGAGAATAGTGCAGTTGCTCGTAATAATCATGAATGGTTATCAACAATGACAATTATTGAATTTTTACGTGATATTGGTAAGCACTTTAGTATCAACTATATGTTGGCAAAAGACTCTGTAGAATCACGCCTTGAAAATGGTATCTCATTCACCGAGTTTAGCTACATGATGTTGCAATCGATTGATTTCTTAAACCTCTATGAAAAAGAAAACTGTACATTACAAATTGGTGGAAGTGATCAATGGGGTAACATTACAGCAGGAATGGAATTGATTCGTCGGAAACAATTTGAGAAAGAAGAAGAGGAAGCAGAGGTTTTTGGACTTACAGTTCCACTTATTACCAAAAGCGATGGGACTAAATTTGGTAAAACAGCCGGGGGAGCGGTCTGGTTGGACCCTGAAAAAACGACTCCATACGAATTTTACCAATTTTGGATTAATACCGATGACAGAGATGTGCTTCGTTTCACTAAATACTTCACATTTATCGATTTTGAAGAAATTACTGCATTAGAAAAAGAGTTAGAAGAAGCACCTGAAAAACGAGTTCCTCACAAACGTTTGGCAGAAGAAATGACAAGAATGGTGCATGGGGAAGAGGCATTGCAACAAGCACAAAAAATTACTGAAGCGTTATTTAGTGGTGATTTAGCTTCATTAAATGCCGAAGAAATTGAACAAGGCTTTAAAGATGTTCCTTCGGTAGTGATTAATAATAAAGAAATCGGCTTAATTGATTTATTAGTGGAAGCAGGAATTTCTTCGTCAAAACGACAAGCACGTGAAGACATTAAGAATGGTGCGATCTATATTAATGGTGTGAGAAATCAAGAATTAACACATCAATTAACTGAAACAAATCGTATTGAAGATAAGTTTACGATCATTCGCCGTGGTAAGAAGAAGTACTTCCTAATTCGCTTTTAAGTGGTTGATTGAAGTAGGTATGAAAGAGGAAAAATCAGTAGTTCAGTTTAGGAGTACAAATCAAAGTTTGTACCCTTAATTGAACTACTATTTAATTTTTGTTAATTTTTCTCTGTCATCACATAATGGAGGTTCTTCCAGCCATTTGTTTTCAATCATGATATTCAAACCATCTTCCATATACTTAGTCATTTCTGCAGCAAGTCTTGTGTAGTGAAGAACTAAGTCGGCACGTTGGGAAGTACCAATGGCTGTACCATAGAAACTGATGGTTGTTCCACCAAAAAAAGATTTGTGGTACATCATCAGTCTGTCAGAAAACGGTGATATTGTCGAATTGGTAATCTCCGAGCTAATGGATTCAGGAAAAGGGAGCTCTTCCAATGCTAATACAGATTGAAGAATTTCTATATGCTTTGAATACATTTTGGAACCTCTTAACAAATATTTTTTAGCTTCTTTTGAGTCAGCAACTTGTGAGAATGCCATTGTAAAAGCTTTGCTTAATTCCACTTTTTTTAAGTCCCAAAAAAGGTGACTTATCTCGATACAGCTTAATGGTCGATTGCCTCCCAATAAACCTTCTATAAATGCTTGCTTTTCGACAAAATGGACAGAATCGGCTGGACTTATAGTTGGTGGTCTTGATACCACTCCCATTTCCAATAGTGTATCTACAGAATCATTGAACAACTTCATTGTTTCATTTTGGCATTCAACAAAATAATTTCTTATGTCACGTCGTACATTAGTAGTTAATGCAGCAGAATACCCAGCTAATCCGTTGACACTCATTACATAGGTATAGGTCAAACATAGAGTATCTTCGAATAAACGAGGTGCTGGTAAATGTACATCTTTCTCAGTAAATCCGTGAGGTATGGGGAATTTTTCTTCAATAAAATAGTCTTTAATAATTGGAATATGTCTTTCGGCAATTTTTAAAGCAAAATTTAACACACGGCGAACGGCTTGATCTTCTGCGTGTTCTAGCATATATTTGTACATGCATATTGCCATTGTATCATTATGATACTGTGACCAAAGATTAGCAATCTCTGGTGCTGTAAGCTTTATGGTTTGTGGTGTTTCTGTATTTGTATTTGGACTGGCCATTTCATTACCTCCAACTCACTTCGCTTTATTATCTAGTAGACCAAATCGATTCGATTTAACTATCAATAATAACTTACCCTGAACAGAGATAATATATAAGCAATTTTCATCAATTTTTCCCTTATAAAACAAGTTTGAATTCGCAATTATTCCTTCCAAACCAACCAAAAGGTTACAATAAAAGCAATAATAATAATGACAAATGGACCATAGAAATAAATAAATTCATCCATAGAATCACCCCTTATATTTTCCTTCTACATAGTTCTTATTAAATAAAAATAGCCGTAACAATAAAAAGAGAGAAGGGAGTAATAAACATAAGCCAGCTAAAAAAGCTATGATTAGGGCGACCGCCATTCCTTCACTGGTAAACCCTTGCTCAATCGTCAAGAAAGGGTAGAGAAGATATGGATAATGAGAGATACCGTAGCCAAAAAATGCTACAAGAAATTGGCCAATTAAAAGAATAAATGCTACCCCATAGTTTCCTTTTTGCCAAAGCAGTCTAACGGTAGCCAAAAATAACATGCCAGAGATTAGAAATAACCACCATAGATTAAGCATATTCTGAAAATGTTCAAAGTTATGTGATCGTAATTCCACTATAATTCCTGATGCAGTGACCATTGTTGGAACGGACCAAATTAAAGCATATTTTCGAAGCAATGCTGTAGCTTCGTCATCTTTTGCTTTATTGGCATACCATGTGAGAAACACGGCAGAAATATATAATACGGAAGCAAGACTTAACACGACAATACTCCATGTTAAGGGACTGGTAAATAACTCAGCATAGTTTAATGATATGCTGTTCGCTGATTCTTTAATAAAGCCGCCTTCTGAAATAGTTAATACGATTGAAAGCGAGGCCGGAATTAAAAGACCAGAAAATCCATACAAATAGATCCACATCTTGCTTTTTAATTGACCATATGTGCTAAAAGCATAATAGGAGCCACGAATAGCTAAAAGCACAAGGGAGAGACTGGCGGGAACTAATAGGACAGTTCCATAATAATAAGCGGTACTTGGGAAGAAACCAACTATCCCAACAAAAAAGAACACCAGAAAAACATTCGTAACTTCCCATACTGGCGACAGGTATCTTTGAATGATGTTACTAATAATATGATGTTTGTTTGTTAACACACTATACGCATTAAAGAAACCTGCACCAAAATCGATCGATGCTACAATGATGTATCCAAATAAAAAGACCCATAATACGGAAATTCCAATTAATTCATATGCCATTGTCGATCACCTTCTTTCCTTCTGACGGTCTAATAATTCCTGTTCAACTGGATTATGTTTAAACATTCTAATTAAAACAAAGGCACTTGCAAATCCAAGAACCAAATATAACAATATAAACAAATAAAGCATCAGATCTACTTGGCCACTTGTGGTGGCGGCATCTTTTGTTTTTAAAAGTCCCCTTAATACCCAAGGTTGTCGACCCACTTCCGCAAGCCACCAACCAGCTTCAATTGCTAACATAGAGAGAGGTCCTGAAACAACAATTAACCATAAGAAGAATCTTTTAAAAATAAATTTTCTCCTCAACCAATTACCCAGTACATAAAAGCTTGATAGTAATGCGGCGAACATTCCGATTAATACCATTGTTATGAATAGATAATGGATATATAAAGGAGGAATTTCATCCTCTGGGAATTGATCCAAGCCGATCACTTCAGCGTTTGGGTCACCGTGAGCTAGGATACTTAATGCGTAAGGTATTTTTAAAGCATATTTGACTTCTTCTCCATTCTCAAGAATTCCAAAGAGAGTAAGGGAAGCTGCTTCTTCTGTTTCAAAATGCCACTCCAAAGCCGCCAATTTCTCTGGTTGGTATTCAGCTAAATATTTTCCGGAAAAATCCCCAATAATGGCCGCAGCAATCGAAAATACTAATCCTACTTTCATTGTTAATAATAGCGCCTTTTTATGATAGTCATGATTGGATCCCTTAAGCAGTCGATAGGCACCTATTGCAGCTAGAATAAAAGCAGATGTCATATAAGCGGTCGCCAATACGTGAGCCACTTTGGTTGGCATGGCAGGATTAAACATTGCAATGATTGGTTGAACATTAATCAAGTCACCATTCGAGAATTCAAAACCTTGTGGCGCGTTCATAAAAGCGTTGACCATCGTAATAAAAACAGCAGAAAAAGAAGCTCCAATAGCAACAGGGATCAGTAATAACATATGCTTACGCTGATCTTCGAATCGATCCCATGTATACAAATAAATACCTAAAAAGATGGCTTCAAAGAAAAAAGCAAATGTTTCCATAAATAAAGGTAATGCAATTACATTTCCAGCGAGCTCCATGAAGGTAGGCCATAATAAATTTAACTGGAGTCCTATCGCAGTACCGGTAACGACGCCAACCGCCACCGTGATAATGAACCCTCTTGTCCATCTTCTAGCAAGCAAAATATAATGCTCGTCCTGTTTTTTTATACCCATCCATTGTGCGATAAAAATTAACAAAGGAATTCCAACGCCGATCGTTGCATATATGATATGAAAAGATAATGTAAGTTCTGTTAATAACCGACTAAAAAATACTGCTTGCTCATTATCCATACGCTAAACTCCTTATCCTGAAAAGATTCTGCCAAATAGTGATAATCCAATGATAAATGCTACTAGAAAAGCTAAGCCAATTAACCATTTCTCCTGTTTTTTATAGATAGCCACCACCCCCTATATCTATCCTGTATCTTTGTTTTAAGTTTATGCTTGTCCTTACACTTAATAGTAAAATTTTTCCCTAATAATGAAAAAATAAAACAGTGAATATGTTTGCGGAATATTTTTAATAAATTATACATAGGTAGTAACGAGGGGGAATGATAAATGCCAACCGGAAAACACATCATGAAATTAGAGGTCCCGATCTCAAAAGTATGGGAATTTGTAAGGGATATGAACAACTGGGCGCCATTAGTACCAGGTTATTTAGAACACAAACTTATTTCAGAACGTCAATCGACTTGGAAATTTAAAGGTGATATTGGAATTATACAAAAAACAGTGGCACTGAGAATCGATATTAAAGAATGGATAGAGCCAACTACTGTTAAATTTAATCTTACCGGCATCCATGATAATATTGCTGGTAAAGGATATTTTGCAGCAAAGGAACTTACAGAAAATTTAACAGAAATAAGCGGTAATCTGGATATTCAAGCTGGTGGTATGAAAGGACCGATGGTGAATAGCATTTTAAAGTCTTTGGTACCCAAAACAACCGAAGACTTAACAGAAGCGGTCGCTAGTAAGATAGAAAAAGTAGAAGTCATCGTCAAATGAATATGTTCGGGAAAATAAAGATTTGAAGTACAGATATCAATACATAACCCTGTCCAAGATTTTTGGGTAGGGATTTTTTTTACAAGATTTTGTAATATGTTATTGAATTTTGGGGTATATGTAGTGCATGAGAGGAGTGAATGACATGGAAAAAATAGAGTATTTCATCACAAAAGTGGTAGATTGGGGAAACCTTATCCTATGGGATTATGTACTTCTATACTTACTAATCTTTGCTGGTTTGTTTTTCACAATCCGCTCCAGATTTGTACAATTTCGTTTATTTGGAGAAATGTTTAAAGTAATATCTGAGGAAGCTGTGGAACAAAGTGGGAAGCGGGGAACCAACGCGTTTCAGGCATTTAGTATAACAATAGCATCACGAGTTGGTACAGGAAATTTAGCAGGTGTCGCTCTTGCTGTTGCAATCGGGGGACCTGGCGCTGTTTTCTGGATGTGGATCATAGCCTTAATCGGAATGTCTACAGCTTTTATTGAAAGTACGTTAGCACAAGTTTATAAAGTTCCTGATAAAGAAGGTTTTCGTGGTGGACCAGCTTATTATATGGAAAAAGCATTAGGTCAAAAGTGGTTGGGGATCTTATTCTCTATTTTAATCACAATAACATTTGGTTTCATTTTCAACGCGGTGCAAGCCAATACAATATCTCAAGCGGTAGACCAAGCGTTTAATATTGATCCGATTTGGACAGGTATTGTACTAGTGGTGTTAGCAGGTATCATCATTTTTGGTGGTATTAAACGGATTGCATCTGTTGCTGGAGTAATTGTTCCGGTAATGGCTGTTATTTATATGGCGGTAGGATTTTATGTTGTTTTTACTAATATAACAGCTATTCCTGATGTATTTATGCTTATTATTCGTAATGCATTTGGCTTGGAAGAAGTGTTTGGTGGTGGAATTGGTGCAGCGATGATGTATGGGATTCGACGTGGGTTGTTTTCTAATGAAGCTGGTATGGGTAGTGCACCAAACGCTGCCGCAACAGCGGGGGTCAATCACCCGGTAAAACAAGGATTAGTTCAATCATTGGCGGTATTTTTTGACACGATTGTAATCTGTAGTTTAACAGCGTTTATTATTATCTTATACGATAATTTCTATCAAGCTTCTGAAGATGGGATTCAATTAACTCAAGTTGCCTTGAGCGCTCATGTAGGTGAATGGGGATCGATCTTCTTAGCGATTACTATTTTCTTCTTTGCATTTAGTTCTGTAGTGGGCAATTACTATTACGGAGAAACAAATGTAAGCTTTCTAAATCATAATGGGATTTGGCTAACCATTTATCGTGTTCTAGTATTAGCTATGGTAATGTTTGGTTCACTTGCCTCTATACAATTGGTTTGGAATATGGCCGATATGTTTATGGCGCTAATGGCGGTAGTTAACTTAATCGCAATTCTGTTATTAAGTAAAATTGCTATCCAAGTATTACAAGATTATATGCAACAAAAGAAACAAGGTAATGATCCCAAATTCCATTATAAAAATGTCAAAGGTTTGAAAGGCATCTCCTGGTGGGGTGCGCAGGATGAGAACAAAAAATAGTTGAAAGAGTAAAAAAAGATTTGGTGATGTTTATAGAATATCCACCAAATCTTTTTTTATATTTATCTTAGTTTTTTTGTGTCGGCTTGAATAAAGATTTTTTCTTCTAATAAATCAAGTATGGATGTAATATTTTTAGATTTCCATTTCTTTTTATGGTGTACAGCATAAATAGCGAGCGGTTGATTGGGTAAGTCTGCTTCTATATCGGTTAAGATCCCTTGTGCTATTTCCTTCTGCACGCAAAAAGTAGGTAAAATCGATCGGCCTAATCCTGATATTACACATTTTTTGATCGCCTCTATGCTGTTTACTTCGATTTTTACTGTTGCTTCTGTTTGATGAATCGTTAGATAATGATCGATAAAAGGTTAAACGAGTGTAATCCAAAGGTTTTAAAAGAAGAGACACATGCGGATATTGATCGTACTTAGGCGAGAAGACTCCTTCCTCAAAACGCGAAGCGTATAGGTGGGAGATGAATCGCCTTTTTTTAAAGAATAGTCAAGTTATCTTTTGTGCGAATATTTGTTCGGTTGTATAATAGAAGATAGATAAAAACGGAAGGAGTGAACAACCGATGGCTGTTCATCACAAAGCATATCAATATCGTATTTTTCCGAATAAACAACAACAAACCTTCATGGTACGGTCTTTCGGTTGTTCACGTTTCGTGTTCAATCATTTTCTCGAAAAAATCAAAAATAGAGATGAAGAAAACCAAAAAACACTACAAGTGAATGCGTTTAAGAATGAACTAAAAAGCATGAAAACAAACTATGTTTGGTTGAAGTTAGTCGATAGCATCAGCTTGCAGGCAAGCATTGAGCATTTGAACGATGCAATGGTTCGGTTTTTCAATAAGCAAAACAAATTCCCACAATTCAAAAGTCGCAAACATCCGGTAAAAAGCTACACCACCAAGTCCGTGAATGGCAATATCAAAGTGACAAAAACACATATTAAGTTACCAAAAGTAGGATGGATTCGATACGCTAACAGTCGCCCTATCCCGGATAGTGCGGTGATTAAACACGTAGTAGTACGTCAAAATGCAGCTGGCAAGTATTTTGTATCTATCAATGTAAAAGAAGAGGTTAAAAAAAGAGATAAAACCAACCAAACCATCGGTTTAGATATGGGATTAACACATTTCGTTATTGATTCAAATGGCAACAAAATCAACAACGAACGTTATTTTCAATCTTTAAAGAAAAAGTTGGCTAAAGCTCAACGTTCTCTTTCTCAAAAACAAAAGTTTTCGAATAATTGGCACAAACAAAAGAAAAAAATAGCTACTATTCATGAGAAAGTAGTGAATAAAAGAAAAGACTTTCAACATAAACTGTCTTCTGAACTAGTCCAACAGTATGATGTCATTGCCATCGAGGACTTATCTGTTTCCGATATGTTGAAGGATAAATTATATAGCAAATCCATCCAGGATACTTCCTGGAGTGAATTCACGACGATGTTAGCTTATAAATGTGATTGGTATGGCAAAGAACTTGTAAAAGTAGGGAAGCATTTCCCTTCTACGCAAATATGTTCTTCTTGTAAACAGAAGCATCCGATTACCAAGGATACTTCTATTCGAGTATGGACATGTCCGACTTGCCAAACTAATCATGATAGAGACATCAATGCAGCTGTTAATATTCTTGAAGAAGGTATGCATCTTTCAACCGTCGGTGCGACGGGGATAGCCTGATAAATTTAGAGCCGTTAGGTTCTATGACCCAGGAATCCCCTTCCTCAACAAGCTTTTGCTTGTAGGTGGGGGTAGTTCAAAAAGCTATTAATCCGGAAAATGATGCAGTAGAATTAATGCTTCAAAGAGCTTATGCTTTAGGTTATGATTATAATGAAAAATAAGAGGTGTAATTAATATACTTACAGTATTGAAATTGAAATTTCCTTACTGAAGTGAAAGTGGTGTCATTCTATGGAAGCTCATGAGGTATTCCAATGTTATAAACGAATAGGTTTTACTACTGCTTATCAAATGCTAGGAACCATTCAAGACACTGAAGATATATTGCAGGATGTGTACCTGCTCTCTGATAAAGTAGATTGGGCTGTTGTCCGAGATCCTAAATCCTATTTCACAAGAATGGTGATAAATAGTTGTAAAAATCGTTTGAAATCTGCGAGAGACCAAAAAGAAGTATATCCAGGACCGTGGTTACCAGAACCTATTATTATAGATGACCTGCACGATCCCCTGCATCATGTAATACAAACGGAAAAGATAACGTATGCTCTCACTGTTTTAATTCAAAGTCTAACAGATTTAGAAAGAACGGTTTTTGTATTGAGAGAAGTGCTAGTCTTTGAGTATAGTGAAATCTCCTCAATACTTGAACGATCGGAACCAGCAGTTCGAAAAATTTTTAGCAGAACAAAGCAAAAATTAGAGGATAAGACTGGTAAGCTTAATGACTTATTGCCCATTGATTCAAAATTAGTTTCATTATTCATCGATGGAGCGGAAACGGGAGACTTCACTGCTTTTATAGAGTTATTAACGGGAGATGTCGAACTTATTTCAGATGGTGGTGGAAAAGTACTTGCTGCTTTACGTCCAATTGTAAGCAAGGTAAGGGTAAAAGCATTTTTGGAAGGGATTTATCGAAAAGGAAGCTTCATTGGTGCATATCATATGGTATGGGTATTTGGTGGCTTTGCGATTGTTCAGGAAATACAAGGTGAACCAGTAAAGATAATTCTATTTAATCATGGAAAAGAAGGCATTAAAAATGTTTACTTCGTGATGAATCCTGATAAAATTTTTTTAGTAAACATGTCACAAATCATACCTCCTTTTTGTCTTAATTAGTGAAACTTAAAAGGAGGAATTTTTATGTCCAGAATAAACTATGGAAAGGTAGCTCCAAATGCTGTTAAGTTATTGATGAAGTTGGAGGAGTATAAAAAGGAAGCAGGAATACAGGAAGAATTAATCCATTTATGTAAAATTAAAGCTTCACAACTGAATAAATGTGCTTTTTGTATTAATATGCACACCCAGGAAGCCTTAAAAGCAGGGGAAACGGAACAAAGAATATACTGTCTGCAAGCGTGGCAAGAGACCAGTATCTATTCTGACAAAGAAAAGGCAGTACTTGCACTCACTGAAGCAGTCACCCTTATATCAGTAGATGGTGTGCCAGACAAAGTTTACGAAGATGTCCGAGTATATTTTGATGAAAAGGAAACCATTGATTTAATCATGATCATTATTACGATCAATAGTTGGAATCGTTTATCGATCGCGAATCGGAATATAGTAAGCAGGTAATCTCTATCTGTAAAAATATATTGCCAGATACTTGCAATTATCTGGCAATATATTATAATAATTATACATACATAACGTATGTATAATTATTAGGAGGAGTATTCTTATGAATAGTTTTTATCCAGTTATCATGGCGGAGGATTTAGAAAAGACAAGTCAGTTTTAACAGTTTCATTTAGGTTTTAGTACCACGTTTGAGATCGATTGGTATGTAAGTTTAAAAAAAGAAGAGGCCAATTATGAGTTAGCGATAATTGACAGGAAACATAAAACAATCCCTAAAAGTTATAGTAATAAGGTGCAAGGGCTTATCTTAAATGTGGAAGTAGAGGATGTTGATGTTTATTATAAGCGAATGATTAAAGATCAAGAGCTACCATTACTATTGGATATTCGTGATGAACCATTCGGCCAACGTCATTTTATCACAGAGGATCCCAATGGCATCTTAGTGGATGTAATCACCATTATCCCACCAGATCCATCGTTTATGGAGAGTTATCATGACAAGGTTTGGGAGGATAACGCGTAATGGGTAATTATATTCCATTAAAATATTATTTTGATAAACAACTTGCTATTCGTTTATCAACCTTAATCAAAGAACATGATTCACAATTTGATGCTACTACTTTCATTTATAAGGTGGAACAAGAAGTAGAGGGAAAAAAATTAAAGGCGCGAGTTGAGGTTATTGCAGATCAACTCGCGATTCACTTGCCGTATGCTTATCTCAGTGCTGTTACTATCCTAATAAACACATTAGGTGAAGAAAATCCAACAGAACAAGGTATGTTTACTAATGGATATCACCTCATGCCAGTCGCTAAATTTGTAGAGAAGTATGGATTGGAAGATTTTGATTTATCAATGCAAGCATTATATGAAATTACGAAAAGGCACACATCCGAATATGCGATCAGACCTTACCTACAATCGGATATGGAGAAGAGCTTGCACTATTTACACAAGTGGATGAAAGATGAGAACGCGCATGTAAGAAGGTTAGTGAGTGAGGGTACGCGTCCTAGACTTCCATGGGCTAAAAAAATAGCTCCTTTAAAAAACGATCCGCAAAACAATTTATCACTACTAGAAGGATTATGGAAGGATTCTTCGCCATATGTACAAAAATCTGTTGCCAATCATATAAACGACTTAACAAAAGATTCTCCTGAAATTGTGCTATTATGGTTGAAGGAAGAGTGTAGGATACAAGGGAGTAATAAAGTGATTCGACATGGGTTAAGAACATTAATCAAACAAAAAGATTCCGAAGCACTAAGATTGCTCTCTTCAATCAATTAATGAAATAAAGGTGTGTTCAGATGAGAAAAACAAAAGAAGAAACAAAGCTTACGATAAAAAAAGTCCTTGAGATAGCAACTTTAAAATTTGCAGAAGATGGATATGCAAATGTGTCACTGGAAGACATAGTACAGGAAACCGGGTTAACCAGAGGAGCCATTTATCATCATTTTAAAAATAAAAAAGGTTTATTTGCATCTGTTTTTGAAGAAGTGCAAAAAGAAATAGCACAAACGATCGAAATAGAAGCAATGAAGTCTAATGATAAATGGATACAATTGATAAATGGCTGTCGTGCCTTTTTAACTGCAGCATCTGAAACAGCACACCAACGAATACTACTAATCGATGGACCTGCTGTGCTGGGTTGGGACACATTCCGTAAACTGGATCAGCAATATGCGATGAGCGGGTTAAAAGAGCAATTAATCATAATGAATCAAGATAACTCCATCGATTTGAAAGATATATCAGTCGAAGCTCTTACACATAGCCTCTCAGGAGCAATGAATGAATGTGCGCTATGGATTACTGAAAAAAATGATAGACACATAGCCATTAATGAAGCAGTACAAGTGATTGAAAATTTTATGTTAGGGTGGAAGAAAAAATAATTAAACCGTGCAAGTTAGTAGAAAACTATTAAATTGTTTACCCTTAGCAATTAAGAAAATATAAAAAAAGAGCGAACACCTTTTAAGTGTTCACCCTAAGCGCAGTTGTGTATTTACACCAATGGATGTGGTACATAAAGTTCTTCCAAACTCTTAATTTCTTCAGATGTCAATTTTACTGATAACGCCGACACTGCATCTTCAAGATGGCTTATCTTGGTCGCCCCAATAATCGGTGATGTGACCTCTTCCTTTTGCAACAGCCATGCAAGTGCGACCTGTGCTCGTGGAATATCTCGATCTGCTGCAACCTCCGCCACTCTTTCCGCCACTTTGCGATCAGCTTCTTCTGTCTTGGTAAACAGGGCCTTTGCTACTTGGTCATTTTCTGATCGAGCGGTCTGCTCATTCCAATCGCGGGTTAATCGACCTGCAGCAAAAGGTAAATATGGCGTAACGCCAACTCCATCATCTTTACAAAAAGGTAGCATTTCTCTTTCTTCCTCTCTATAAAGCAAGTTAAGTCTATTTTCCATGGATATGAAACGAGTCCAACCGTTGCGTTCTGCCACATGTTGAGCTTTTGCGAACTGCCAGGCTGACATGGAGGATGCTCCGATATACCTTACCTTACCGACCTTAACTAGATCATGTAGTGCCTCCATTGTCTCTTCAATCGGTGTGTTAGGATCCCATCGATGGATTTGATACAAATCGATGTAGTCTGTACCCAATCGTCTTAGACTATTATCAACTTCAGTCATAATCGCTTTGCGGGAAAGCCCCATAGCATTTGGACCTTTACGCATTGGAACGAATACTTTTGTAGCAATGACAACTTCGTCACGGCGAGCGAAGTCCTTTAATGTTCGTCCAAGAATTTCTTCACTTGTGCCGTCAGAGTACATATTAGCGGTACTGAAAAAATTTATTCCTAATTCAAGGGCTTTTTTTATGATTGGTCTGCTCTTTTCTTCATTTAGTGACCATGGCGTGTTTCCTCGTTCAGGTATTCCGAAGCTCATGCTTCCAAGACATAGTTCTGAAACATCCAAACCAGACTTTCCGAGTTTTTTATTTTCCATTTGTATAACTCACTCCTTCTGTAATATGTCAAAAAATTAATGATTATTTAAATCAGCGAGAGACCCCATCATCACCACGGAAGTTGACGTCTCTCATTTGAAAACGAGCCTGTAGGACCGTTCTCGTCAAGAAGAGCAAGGCTCACCGGATGGCAAGCTGCCTGTTGAACGGTTCCTGTTCCTTCAAAATTGTTGAGGTCAGTTGCAGTAAAGCCCGGGCATACCGCATTGACTTTAATACCTGTTGATTCAAGTTCAATAGCAAAAGCAAGCGTGATGGCGTTAAGGGCAGTCTTTGAAGGGCTATAAATTGCACCGAACATTTCACGATGCGAATTGTTCGGATCAGCGTTGAGTGCCAGCGATCCTGCACCACTAGATATGTTGACGATGCGTGCAGCAGGTGCTTTCCTAAGAAGAGGTAGCATCGCTTGAGTAACAGCAATTACACCAAATACGTTTGTCTCAAATACCGTGCGTACCTCATCTAGAGACGCAACGCTTGGTCTGCCTGAATTACCTACCTCTTCAAGCTTCCTTCCAGGCTCACCCGCATGCGATATGCCCGCATTGTTGATAAGTACATCGAGACGACCTAGCTCGATACGGATACATTCTGCTGCTGATTCGATTGAATGTTGATCGGTAACATCAAGCTGTATGGCCCGAGCATCTGCCCCGACACTAATTGC
This sequence comes from Gracilibacillus kekensis, assembly GCF_900143085.1. Taxonomy (GTDB): domain Bacteria; phylum Bacillota; class Bacilli; order Bacillales; family Amphibacillaceae; genus Gracilibacillus; species Gracilibacillus kekensis. Next base: position 48,924 of record NZ_FRCZ01000003.1, read on the forward strand.
TGCTTTTTTCCCTCTTTCAAAATTTCGTGAACCAACAAGGACAGTGAATCCGTGTGACGCAAGTTCCTTTGAGATTTGAAGACCAATTCCCTTATTGGCCCCAGTAACCAAGGCGACAGGTTTAGTATGCATTGTTAAATTCTCCTTTCTATATGCAACTTTTGTCATTACTGGTAAGCTTCTCCCATTACACATTTTCACTTGGTTGATGTATCAACCCAAATACACTTTATCACCTTGCGGTTGACGTGTCAACTATGATATCCTTTATTTATGAAAAGAAAAATGATAAGTGAAGAAGAAATGCAAATATGGCATATGTGGAAAAGCTCTTATACGAACATTTTTGGACGTGTTGTAAAAGACATGTTCGAGCAAACTGGGCTATCGGAGGGGGATTTTGGTATATTAGACCGATTGGATCTTTATGGAAAAGGCAAGCTACGCCAGCAAGAATTAGCAGACTCAATGGATTGGACCAAGAGTCGGTTGTCCCATCATTTAACGCGGATGGAAAAACGTGGACTTGTTTTAAGGGAACCATTAGAAACTGAACGCGGAGTGCAGGTAATCACTACTTCGGCCGGAAAATCAGCATTGAATAATGCACGCCCTGTCGTTTCCGTGGCAATACGTGAGCATTTTTTAGAATTATTAACTGAACAAGATATTGATTCGATTACTAATCTGGCGGAAAGAGCAAAAGCAAAGTCTTAATCGGCTAGTAAAGCCTCACCATCTTAACTGCATTTTTTGATGTTATGCAAGAAGAGTATAATAATAAGGGACAAACTTCTTTTACAGTAAAATGGAAGTTAGGAATATGTAGAAAGGATAGAAAGTTGGTATAAAAAGAAGTAATAGTTGAAGGCTTTCTAGGAACTTTTTAAAAGTCGATATTGATGGGCAACTGAAAAGTTGAACATACGTGCTGATTATATTTAAGATTTATATTATTGTCCAAACACATAATTAATATAATAATGGCGACGCCTACTCGGTTTTGTTTTACAATCGCACCCGCTGAAAAGAGCTTGCTTAAAAAAACTGAACTAAAACATTTCCTCTTTACAGTGTTTCAATGCACAAATAATATGCGCAGGTGCTTTGGCCGTCAGAAAGTTAATCTGGCGGCATTGCATTTATAAACCATTTATAAAGTTGTGCGGCGACAATTTTACAAGCTTTGCGACGTAGGACGGACAATCAGTTTGTTAATCATCACGGTAGTCGGTTGAACGTGTCCATTACGATGTTATTTATCATTGGAAGGATCGGCTTTACGGTATTACTGATCTGTATCATAATCGCAAGTGGAAAAAGCTGTCCTTGCATTCTAAACTGGTGCTGTTGACCTCTGGCATCCTTACCGTCACGGGATTTCTTGTAAACTTGTATCAACAATATTCAACTTTACGTAAATCTTAGAGAAACCGCCGTATACCGAACGTTAGGGGGAGTAGAATGCAAAGCTTATATATGAAGAATCATTTTAATAAGATATATCAACAAAGAGAAGAATTCCAAGGTGTCTTAAAAAAATATAAAAATAAAGAATGGGAACGACCTGTTGAAGGTAAATGGTCTTTTGGTGAAACATATTATCACCTATATCTAATGGTCAAACGATTTCGCCAGTTAAATAAAATATATGTACCAATATATAAACCGATTGCAACAATAAGACGAAGAGCATCATATAAAACCGAAATACATGATATTTATGCAGAATATAAACAGAATAACAAACAACCGATGAAAGCTCCTTCTGTTTTGTTACCACCTAAAGGAATTCAGGATAAAATTACGTTTGAAGAGATAATAATTAACCTGGAAAAGGAAACGCATATACTAGAAGAAGGGTTAGCTGATATCCCTGCTGATATTGCTGGACATATCCGTTATCCTGATCCTATAGCTTATTATCCTAACTTAATTCAAAGTATCAAATTAATAGGAATACATGAAGAACATCATTTTAATCTGTGCAAGAAATATTACCAGTAAATCTTACATTCCAGAGAAAACTCTTTAACTAATTATTGTCACTTCTCCATTTTCTTTACCTAGCACAATACTATCAGCCATATTAATAAAGAGACCATTTTCAACTACACCAGATATCATGTTCAACTGCTGATTTAGTTCAGCAGGATTGTCAATCATCTCAAAATAACAGTCAGCAATATAATTTTGATTATCTGTTACAAAAGGAGAAGCATCTTGATTCATTCTTATTTTTGGCGTGCAACCCAGTTTTTTAATCGTGTTAATCGTGGTTTCCCAACTGAATGGTACGATCTCCACAGGTAATGGAAACTTACCTAATTGAGTAACATATTTCGTTTCATCGATTACTACAATAAATTTTTCAGAAATAGAAGCGACCATTTTCTCACGTAATAAAGCGCCACCCCCACCTTTTATAAGCTCAAAATCATGATTGGCCTCATCGGCACCATCAATTGTTAGATCTAAATAATCAACAGAGGACATAGATACTAATGGTATACCTAAATCTATTGCTAACTTCTCCGTTTGTATAGAAGTCGGGACTCCTTTGATATCTAAGCCTTCTTTCACAAGTTCTCCTAACTTAATAATTGAAAAATAAACCGTTGATCCTGTTCCAAGACCCACAGTCATACCATCCTCAACATAATGTACCGCTTTTTCACCAGCAATTTTTTTAGGGTTCAAAATGTTTCCCTCCTAAACTAAATCTTATCTTTCATTAGATAGTATAAATGTATCATCACACTTTATTGTGTTCAAGAGAATGAGGAAGCTCAGTATTGACTAAGAACAGATTTTCAAGCATTTTTATCAGAGATTGAAGAGAGGCACTGAAAGGTTTAATGCAATTTTGAGTACTACTAAAACTAATATACACCCAAAAGCACATTTAGAGAAGGAAATATTGTAAAATAAACGTGTTAGGGTGTGGCATGCTCTGGATGAAGTGAAAATTATGAAACAGAAGTTAACGGTGACTGTACTGGTGGCTTTTTGATTTATTAGAACCGCTCCAAAATTTACTATTTAATAGTACTGGTCCAGATTGAGGAACCAACCAAGGGAGGAAAAAGTATGTCCAATGATGTAAGTACAAGAAGCATAATATTAGATTTAGCTGTAACTCTAGATGGCTTTATTGAAGGGAAAAATGGTGAAGTTGATTGGTGCATAATGGACTCTGAGATGGGGTTTACTAATTTCCTGAATCAAATTGATACTATTTTGTATGGAAGAAAAAGTTACGATTTATGGGGACAATATATTCCAACAATGAAAGATACTAATGCAGAAAAAGAAATGTGGGAATTAGTTCAAAGTAAAGAAAAATATGTGTTTTCCAGAACGCAGAAAGGGTCTGACAAAAAAGTAATTTTCATAAATAATAATATTCCTGAAGAAGTAAATAAATTAAAGAATCAGACGGGTAAAGACATTTGGTTATACGGTGGAGCAAGTCTTATTCAAACTTTTATCGATTTAGGTCTTGTGGATGAATTTAGACTATCTGTTCATCCTGTTATTTTAGGAGAAGGAAGACCACTGTTTACAGATGTAAAACAGAGGTTAAATTTAAAATTAATTAGTACAAGAACTTACTCTTCCGGCGTTGTTCAACTAATCTATCACTTGAATCAAGATGAATAATATTAATTACACAACAATCGGGCGCGTTTGCTGAGGGAGAGTACATTATTCTTACTAAGTACAGAAAAAACGAAAAACCCCAGAAATGTTGGTCTAACAACATTTCTGGGGTTTTTGATTTCTCTTTACGAAGCGAATTTATTAACGAGAGTAGAACTCAACAATAAGCGCTTCGTTAATTTCTGCTGGTAATTCAGAACGCTCTGGTAAGCGAGTGAAAGTACCTTCTAGTTTGTCTGCATCGAATGATACAAATTCAGGTGTGAAAGAGTTAGCCTCAATAGCTTCAGCAATAATGTCTAGCTTTTGAGATTTTTCACGAACACCAATTACTTGACCAGGTTTTACTTTGTAAGAAGGAATGTCAACGCGACCTCCGTCTACTGTAATGTGACCATGGTTTACTAATTGGCGAGCTTGACGACGAGTACGTGCAAGACCTAGACGGTATACAAGGTTATCAAGACGAGATTCAAGTAAGATCATGAAGTTCTCACCATGGATACCTTTCATAGCGCCAGCTGCGTCAAATAGGTTACGGAATTGACGTTCTGTCACTCCGTACATGAAACGTAGCTTTTGTTTTTCTTGTAATTGTAAACCATATTCTGATAGTTTACGACGTTGATTAGGTCCGTGTTGACCTGGTGCGTAAGGACGTTTGTCTAACTCCTTACCAGTACCTGTTAATGAGATACCAAGACGACGAGACTTTTTCCATACAGATCCTGTATAGCGAGCCATAGTGCATCTTCTCCTTTATATATGAATTTTGCATAAAATAAGACAGTGTGTCCCTCAACTCGACAGCTATTTTGTTTTTCATGCATCCTCGCCCTAGTAGCAGAGAGTTACTCGATGCACCTTACATTCGTTCGTAAGGAACAAAATAGTCAGCCAGCGGTTCACATAGGCTACCTTTTTTACACAAAGTTCATTATATGATGGGAGAGAGGGAATGTCAACAGTAACTTGCTATTCCATTAGATATATTTTTCTAATGTTTCTACAAATTGTTCTAAATATTTTTGATCGATTTCGTCAAAACGATTTTTGTTTGGGCTATCAATATCAAGTACTCCGAAAACTTCTCCGTTTTTGATAATAGGAACAACGATCTCTGATTGGCTTGCTGCATCACAAGCAATATGACCAGGGAATTGATGAACGTCAGCAACTAATTGTGTCTTCTGTTCTGATACAGCCGTTCCGCAAACACCCTTACCACTCTTAATACGAACACATGCCGGTAATCCTTGGAAGGGACCAAGCACAAGTTCATCTTCCTTCCAAATATAAAATCCGACCCAGTTCACATCATTTAAGAATTGGTTCAATAATGCCGATGCATTAGATAGGTTAGCAATTGTATCTGGTTCATCTTGAAGTAATGCGTCTAATTGCTTAATAACGATCGGATAGTCTTTTTCTTTTGCGCCTTTATAATCTGTTGTCTCAAACATGTATTCCACTCCCTTAATCATCGTAAATGTAAGAATTTTATATATCATACAACACATTTGGTGTTGTTACAAATGAATGATTTTGCGAGGAATAGAACAGGAATCGATAAAAATATTCAAAAAATAGTAAAAATCTTAGCAAAAAGCCTTGGAAACATGGTATCATTACAAGTAATATAAAATGAGACTTAGTCAGTGGGATTTTTTGACTCCTACCGACTGTAAGCGAAACTTATAAGGAAGTTAGCGTCCGTTTATCCCCTGCTTAACTTTTTTGTGAATCTCGAATCTTGAAATAGGGGTAATACGAACGTTTACACCGTGATAAAAGTAGTGTCAAAATTTAATGAAAAATAGAGAAAAATAGAACAGTTATCGGTTGGTTTGAAGGAGGATTACTTATGTTGGAATTCGTGATTGGCGGAATTCTTATTATTATTGCGTTAATTATTGTTGGACTTATTTTTAGAAAGAAGATCTATGATCACGTAGATCGTTTAGAAGCATGGAAAATGGATATTATGAATCGGAATGTAACTTCTGAATTAGCAAAGGTCAAACAGTTAAATCTCTCTGGAGAAACGCAAGAAAAGTTTGAAAGCTGGAAAGAAAATTGGGATATTATCCTCACAAGAGACTTACCTGATATGGAAGAATATTTATTGGATGCGGAAGAAGCGGCAGACAGATTCAGAATCAAAATGGCTAAGAAAAACATTCGAATTGTAGGAGAGAACTTACAAAGCATTGAAAAAAATATTGAAGATATGTATAAAGAATTAGATCATTTACTTGATTCTGAAAAATACGCTCGTCAACAGATTGAAGAGTTAGCTCCTCGTATTAAAGAGTTAAAAAAATATTTATTACATAATCGTACACAATTTGGTAAAGCCGAGATTATTTTTGAAGCAGACTTATCAAAATTAGAAAAAAAACTGTCTGAATATGAACAGTTAACCGATGATGGTAATTATATTGAGGCACAAGAGCTTATTGAACTATTAATAGAAGAGATTGACATAATCGAAGAGAAGGTTAGCACGTTTCCAGAGATCTACCGTCAGTGTAAACAAACACTTCCTAATCAAATGAAAGAACTACTAAAAGGTATGGATGAGATGGAAGAAGAGGGGTATCGTGTTCAACATTTTGGTTTTGAAAAAGAATTAAAACAATATGAAAACCATCTGATTAATTCAATAAGAGAACTAGAAAACGGGGAGACCGATTCGATCGTTGAATCTCTTGAACAAATGGAAGACCGTTTGAATGAAATGTTTCAGTTACTTGAGAAAGAAGCTAAGTCAAAATCAATTGTTGAAAGTACAATTCCTAATCAACAGCAAAAATTAAAAGAAATTCTTGAAAGTGTGCAAGACACGGGTAATCAACTTAAAGAATTACAGCAAACGTACTATATTGAAGAAGCAGATCTTGAATTATTTTTAAGTATCGAAAAGTGGTTAGAGAAATTAGAAAATCAATTTGAGCAAATAGAAGCCGATTATCAAGATCGTAAGTCGAATCATCTGGAAATAAAAGATAAATTAGATATCATTGCTGAAGAAATAAATAAATTAGATAGTGCACATGATGACTTCCAAGGGAGAATTCGTGATCTTCGCAAAGATGAGATCGAAGCAAAAGAAAAAATTGCTCAATTGAAAAAAGACCTGATACGTACAAACAAACAGTTGCAAAAAAGTAATATTCCGGGGATACCGTCCTTTATTGTGAATGCTTTAGAAGAGGCAACAGAGAAATGTGAAATTGTTTTAAAACAGTTGCAAAAACATCCTTTAGATATGGGAAAAGTGCAACATAGTATCGGAGAGGCAAATAAATCCGTAAACAATTTTGTGGAGCAAACCAGATTATTGTTAGATCAAGCACGATTAGTGGAGTTAGCTATTCAATTTGGCAACAGGTACCGTAGTGCTCATCCACTTCTCTCAGCACAATTATCAGAAGCTGAGAAGTTATTCCGAAATTATAAATATGAGAATGCTTTAGAAACAGCAATAAAAGCTTTAGAAGCAGTTGATTCAAATGCAATGGCTAAAATCGAAGAAATGGATCAAGCGGTCAAGCAAACAGCAAACTAACTTAACAAAGGCGGGAAATCATCATGAAATGGCTGGTCACAGCTTTATCACTTATTACTGTAGCCATATGGGTAGTTGTAATATTTTTCTACGTAGATGTAGATCAGAAGACTAACATTTATGCAACAGAGCATACACAAATGACAGATACAAAAGAAAATAAAAATGCAAATTTTATATTTCGCACTAAAAATGCATCACAAGAAGATGAAGTAAAGGAAGTTGCAAACCAAGAAGAGACGGAAGTAAGTAATAAATCATTAAAAAATGTCTCGCTTCCACTCACGGACGATAATAAAGTATCCATTGATGAATTATTATCAGCTTTAAATATTAAATTCTAATGTGCTTGGCGGACATACTAAAGATATTCCTTTTTTTGCAGGAATATCTTTTCTATTGTCTATCGGAGAAGGCTTTAAAGTCTATGGAAACAGGCAATTTATTTATTTTCACGATGGATAAAATATGATAAGATATAGCAATGTGTTTAGAAAAAGAGGGATTTGGATGATTTATTTAGATAATAGTGCAACAACACAGCCTGATCAACAAGTATTGGATAGTTATACGAAAGTGGCGACGCAATTTTTCGGAAATCCTTCCTCCATTCATGGAATCGGTATGGATGCAGAAAGACTTTTGAGAAAATCTCGTGAACAAGCAGCTTCCATATTGGATGTGAATTCCCATGAAATAATTTTCACGTCAGGTGGAACAGAAGGAAACAATTTAGCTATAAAAGGAATTGCCTTGCAACACAGAAATCGTGGGAAACATATTATAACATCTACAATAGAACATCCATCGGTAATAGAAGCATGCATTGGACTTGAAGCTTTAGGGTTCGAAGTCAGTTATTTAGAGGTGGATCAATCAGGTTTTATTAATATAGAAACATTAAGGAAAGAAATTAGAGAAGATACGATATTAGTTTCAATAATGCATGTGAACAATGAAACTGGAACGGTTCAACCGATAAGAGAAATTGGTGAAATAGTAAAACAATACCCAAAAGCATTGTTTCATGTTGACCATGTTCAAGGTTTTGGTAAAGTTGCCTTAAATCTGAACGACAGTCATATCGACTTATGTACTATTTCAGGCCATAAAATCCATGGATTGAAAGGGACAGGGCTACTTTATGTGAGAAATGGCGTACGGTTATATTCACTGGCACATGGTGGTGGACAGGAAAGAGCAGTGCGTTCTGGTACAGAAAATGTTGCAGGTATAGTAGCACTGGTAAAAGCAATGCGAATAGCAAAAGAAAAACAACAGGATATAAAAACGTTGGACAAATTACAACAGAAATTAGTCGAACATTTACAAGGAAATAAAAGAATCGTAATCAACACACCAATTGAGAATAAAGCACCACATATCGTTAATTTCTCTGTTCCTGGACTAAAGCCAGAAGTAGTTATTCATGCATTAGAACAATATAGTATTTATATATCCACTAAATCTGCTTGTTCTTCAAAAAGCAGTGACGAAAGTGCAGTATTAATCGCATGCGGAAAAGAGCGCGATATCGCTATTTCTGGACTGCGTGTCAGTATGTCTTATCATACATCAGAACAAGACATTGATTATTTATGTGAGAAGTTAGATGTGGTTATCAAAAACTTAGGGAAAGTAATGGGGTAGATACACTATGCAATATGATCATATAGTAATAAGATATGGAGAATTAACATTAAAGGGAAGAAATCGAAAATTATTTACGACACAATTGGCGCAAAATGTTCGTCAAGCTCTGCGTCATTTCCCTGCAATTAAAGTAGATAAGAAACGTGATCGAATGTACATTGTATTAAATGGAGAAAACCCGGAACCAATTTTGGAAAGATGCATTAAAATATTCGGGATTCAAAATATGAGTTTGGCTATTAAAGTAGCAAATAATGAAGAAGATATAAAGGAACAAGCATTAAAGCTATTAACAGAAACAGAAAATGTCCAAACCTTTAAAATTACAACCAAAAGATCCAATAAAGATTTTCCAATAGGATCGCAGGAGTTTAATCATATATTAGGTGGATACTTGTTAGCAAATACTGAAAATATAACAGTAGATGTCCATCAGCCTGATTTAGAAATAACGGTCGATATACGAACAGAAGCTACGTATCTTACCTCAAAGAAAATACAAGGTGCTGCAGGATTACCAGTTGGTTCCTCCGGAAAATCATTATTACTTCTTTCTGGTGGAATTGATAGTCCTGTTGCAGGCTATTTAGCAATGAAACGTGGTGTGCAATTAGAAGCGATCCATTTTTATTCACCACCATATACGAGTGAGAGAGCGAAAGAAAAAGTGCTTGATTTAGCAGAAAAACTCTCTTTTTATGGCCATTCTGTAAAGGTGCATATTGTACCTTTCACCGCTCTGCAACAAAAAATACATCGTGAAATTCCACATGGCTACTCGATGACGGTAATGAGAAGAATGATGATGAGAATAAGTGAAGCCGTAGCAAAAAAAGAAGGCATTTTATCTTTGATCACCGGTGAAAGTCTTGGACAAGTAGCAAGTCAGACAATGGAAAGCATGCACGCCATTAATGCGGTGACCAACTATCCGGTTATTCGGCCGTTAGTTGCTATGGATAAGGATGAGATTATTAATATTTCAGAACAAATCAATATGTACGATATTTCGATTCGTCCATATGAAGATTGTTGCACTGTATTTGTACCAAAAGCTCCAAAGACAAAGCCTAGGTTAGAAAAAGTAGAGCAATTTGAAGCGAATATAGCATTTGAAAAAGATATGGAAGAATTATTAGAAGCAATTGAAACAGTAGAAATAGAGGTAAAAGATAAACAGCAACAAGCGCTTGATGAATTACTCTAACACTTGGTTAAGTCACCAACAACTACCAGCTAAAGTCATGCATGATATCGCCTCCCAAAGTACATCATAGTAATGTAGTCAAGAGGAGGTGAAAGCAAATGGCGAACAACAACAGTTCAAACAACCTAGTAGTTCCTGGAGTAAGCCAGGCTTTAGATCAAATGAAATACGAGATTGCACAAGAATTCGGTGTAAGCTTAGGTGCTGATACTACTTCACGTGCAAATGGTTCAGTTGGTGGAGAAATCACTAAACGTCTAGTACAAATGGCTGAACAACAATTAAATGGTCAAGCTAATCAATAATCAAATTACGTATAATTAAAAGAAATAGTTTTCATCGATAGTCAAACAGGATGTTGGCTACTTCAATTAATACAGAGGGTAGTGCTAAATGCACTATCCTTTTCTTATATTAAAGTTTTTGCTATCGTTATATCATATTATCAGAAGATTACAAGGCATAGGTTAGGTGATTTTTATGGGAACGCTCTATTTTGGTGGCACGATGTACTCAATGGAAGATAACTTATCAACAGTGGAAGCAGTATATAGTGAAAAAGGAACAATTATCGATGTAGGAAAAGAAGTAGACTTACGGAATGCTTATAATATAACGAATGACCATAATTTAAATGGTTCGGTTATGTATCCTGGATTCGTTGATAGCCATTTACATATTATTGGCCATGGAGAGAAATTGTTGCACCTTGATTTATCAACGATGGAGTCAGCTGAAGCAGTATTGCAAGCCCTTAAAGCAAAAGTAAACGATTTAGAGCCAGAGGAATGGTTAATTGCTGATGGTTGGAATGAGAATCAATGGCTAGACCCAAGAATAATCACAAAAGAGGAGCTTGACGAAATTTCCCCCAACCATCCGATTATTTTAACCAGAATCTGTCGCCATGCAGTTATTGTTAACTCAACAGCTCTGGAATTAGCCGGTATAACTAGTGAGACAACAGATCCTCAAGGCGGAAAAATTGTGCGCAATCGAATGGGGGAGTCTACCGGATATTTATTGGATCAAGCACAGGAATTAATCAAGTCTGTAATGCCGCCGATCAGCGAAAAAAGGTTAAAACAGACAGTAGATGTTGCTATTCAAGATCTGTTGCGTTTAGGTCTAGTAGGTGGCCATAGTGAGGATTTATCCTACTACGGTGGTTTTGAGCGAACCTTAAAAGCCTATCAGGAGATTTTACCTGCTAAGTATAAGTTTAGAGCACACCTGTTAGTCCATCATTTGGTTTTTGATGACATGTTGAACAACGGTTATCGGTATGGAAGTGGAGGAATTTATACGTCACTAGGCGCAATGAAAATATTCTCTGATGGAGCATTAGGTGGACGAACGGCATGGCTAAGTGAGCCTTATCATGATGATAATCCAAATGAGGGAATACCGATACACAAGCGTCAAGATATAGAGTTGCTTTTACAAAAAGCTAGAAAGCATAAACATCCTATAGCTGTGCATGCAATTGGAGATAGGGCTGTCGAAGAAGTGGTGGCATGTATCAGGAAATATCCACTTAATAATGGTTTAAAAGACCGTATTATTCACGCTCAAATAATGAATGATACCTTACTAAAAGATTTATCAGATATACCTGTAGTATTGGATATCCAACCTTCGTTTGTAGCATCTGATTTTCCTTGGGTAAAAGAGCGGTTAGGTGAGCACCGTACATCGAAGTCATATGCCTGGAAGACTTATTTAAACAAAGGAATAGCTTGTGCTGGTGGCTCAGATGCTCCAATTGAGGACGTAAATCCTCTGTTGGGAATACAAGCTGCTGTAACAAGGAGATCTAATATAGATGGTGAGGTTTATGGTGAACAGGAAAGACTATCTGTGTATGAAGCAATATCGCTTTATACCAAAGGAAGTGCATATGTAATAGATCATGCACATGATCGCGGTCTTATTAAACCAGGGTTCGTAGCTGATTTCACCATTTTAGAAGAAGATTTATTCCAAGTAGATCCAGACAAATTTCACCAGGTTGATGTTAAAACAACGGTTGTAAACGGGGAAATCATGTACCAAAAAGATATAAATTGAATAACCTCATAGGATAGCATACCCAATCGTTCTGTAACGGGTATGCTATTTTCAACTATTTTAAATTTCAAGGATAAACCGAGATATATCTATGGTATTATACAGATAAGAACAATTCCCAAATAAATCCATGTGCTATTTAACCTAAGAATGTAATGGGAAAATATTGTTATAAAGGATGAGGAATGATGAGTACATTTGGTTTGTTTGGTAAGTTTTTAGTGAAAGAGGGAGAGCGTGACCGATTAGTCTCTATTTTGTTAGAAGCTGCTGACTCCATGCAAAAATTGAAAGAATGCCAAAAATACCTGGTGAATATTTCGGAGGAAGAACCAAATTCAGTATTTGTTTTTGAGATTTGGAGTAATGAAGAAGCCCATCAAGCATCTTTATCACTTGAAGCTACACAAATATTAATTAAACGTGCGAAACCAATAATTACAGGAATGGAGAGAATTAGTACTTTTCAGCCAATCGGTGGAAAAGACAAAAACTAATCGTTACTCTGGAGGTGAAAAATGGAAAGAGAAAAGCGAATTAGAAAATATGATAAACAGGTAAAGTTATATGAAAATACCAGCAAGAATCAAAAGTTTGCTGGATTGAGAAAAAGGATAATAAAAAATGCATATGGAAAAATTTTAGAAGTCGGGGTTGGGGCTGGGGCGAACTTTCCATATTATAATAAAAATAATGTAGAGATAACAGCCGTGGATTTTAGTCCAGAAATGATTAAAAGCGCAAAACGAGCAGCATCAAAGTATCAATTGAAGGTAGAGTTTATTCAAAGTGATGTTAATGATCTAATGATAGAGAAAGATTCCTATGATTGCATCGTTTCAACCCTTACACTTTGCAGTTATGCTGAACCAATTGAAACACTGAATAAATTTAGTAGTTGGTGTCATAAGGGTGGGAGTATATTGTTAATGGAACATGGTTTGAGCTCTAATCGATTCCTGACCTTAACGCAAAAAGTGATTGACCCATTCCATAATAAATTAGTTGGATGTCATTGTAATAGAGATATAAACAAATTATTAGATGAAGCTAATCTTCAAATCGATCATAGAGAACGTTATTGGTCAGATATCGTATACTTAATTTGGGCAAAACCTAATAAGTAAATTTCCACTAAAAAACTCTCCTTTCAAAATTATAGAAAGGAGGAGCTATTGTTCATTCACTTTGTTCTCGCTCGTAATCCCCTCCGATTAGTGGGAGATAAATATCCTGATAAGTTTCACTAAAAATGTCGATTCTGGTTATTTTTCTATCTTTTCTATCTTTTCTATCTATAGGAACGTTCGTTGGACTCTATCCCAGAAGGAGTTGTTTTTCAACTTGACTGTTTTAATCCGTTTATCACTTAATTGCATGGTCAATAAATGTATATTTCGAATAGAATATGCTTCATTATCAAGCCCCACAATAGGATAATCGTTACCGTCTTGGATGACTTCCAGACGTAATTTTCGATCTTGACTTAAAATAAAAGAAGAACCTAACGTACGGTAGCGATTATTATTTAACGATGCAAGCTCTGTTACTTGCATACATGGTATTTTAGGATCTATTACAGCTCCTGTTGTTGACTTATTGTACCCCGTACTTCCCGTCGGAGTCGCTACGATTAATCCATCTCCTCGAAAACGCTCAAAATGATTATTATCGATGGAAACATCAATGACAATTGTTTTAATAATGGCGGATCGAATAGCCGCTTCATTTAAACAATGGAAGGTTGATTCATCATTAATCGTTACATCAATTACTGGAAAGCGGCGAACTTCTATCGAATTATCCTTCATGGAGTCCACCATCCTGTCATAGTGATCAATGTTGAAATCACAATATAAACCAGATTCGTCTTTTTGTGTAATTCCTAAGTATAAGCAATCTTGACGAAAGTCTGTATGACGTACCGCTTGTAAGAACTCTCCATCTCCGCCAACACTGATGATAATATTAGCATCTTTCGAGTCCTCAACGATTAAAAATCCGTTTTCTTCCACATACTTGAACAAGGGTTTCAATTTTTCTATAATTTCGTCACTTTTTTTGTAATAAAAATATAAATTTTTTCTAGTATCCATTTTATTGCCTCCTTACTGTATGTAACTGAGTTAATCTTATCATGGTTTGGACAGGTATCCTATTAATACGTACGAAGATTTTGTATCGTTTTCCTATGTCTATGATAATTCTGTATCTATTTGTAAATAATAGTAGGAGAGGTGATATACATATGATTTTCTTATTATTGGCTTTTCTTATTGTTTTCATAACTCTTGTTTTCGTTATTTTTCAATTACGTATTTATATTCAATTAATTTGGCAAATTGACGAGGAAGAAAAATATTTGCAAGTCTCTGCGAATGTTTTAAAATTTTCATTTTATCAGAAAGAGATTGATTTTACTGAATGGGATTTGCCATCAATTGATAAGCAAAAAGGGAACTGGCGTGAAAAATTTGAGTCATTTAAAAAAATAATGCGTGTATCAAAGGTAGAAAAAATGAAATCTGTAACGATGGTCGCAACAGATGACCCTGCTATTACCGCTTATATATATACTTTTTTAAAAGTGATTAACGAATGGATTACTTCTGTTTATAGCAAAAAGAATGCTTCAGAAATGGTTATCGGAGCAAATTTTGAAGAAAATGTCTTTCAATCATCTGGGGAGTGCATGATATCGATGAAATTGAGTAAAACTATCAAAGAAATTCGGAAACTAAAATAACAAAAAAGGCGGAAGGAGACGAACAAATGGCAGAAAATAATAGTGAAAACACACACCCATTAGAAGGATTTATGTCTTTAACTATGGAAAATTTAAAAGAGTTAATCGAGGTAGATACCGCGATCGGTAAACCGATAGATGTGCCAGATGGAAGTGTTATTATTCCGTTATCGAAAGTGAAGTTTGGCTTTGCTTCAGGTGGAAGTGAATTTATCCCAAGCAGTCAGGGGAAAGAGAGTAGTCAAAAAGATAACGAATCTGATTCAATCATTCCTTTTGGTGGTGGAAGTGGTGGGGGAGTATCGATTACACCTACCGCATTTTTGGTAGCAAACAGAGACGGAGTAGAGTTAATAACATTGAATGAAACAACGAAAGTATATGAAAAGATGTTAGATAAAGGACCACAAGTGATTGATCAAGTCATGGAAATGCTTAAACAGAGAAAGGACAAATCGGATAATTAGCGGATGTCGCTCTTAATGCTTATCAGTAGACAATTTGATTTCACTGCCTTCATAATAATATTGGGAGTTTCTGTGATAGCTAAGAGACTTTTTGCCTTATTATGGGTTTCGTGCAGGCAGTGAATCATTTTGAATATTGATGGAGGGAAAGAAACATGTCATTTAATATAGAAAAGGCATTTACACATTTAGATAAATTAACTGATTCCATAGAAGAGACAGAAAATCAACCATACTTAGATAGTCTAATTTTGGCATTGCGTGTTATTCAAACAAGTGAAGAAGTTGATGTAACAGAGCAACAAACACAACATATCGAAGAATTAAAAGAGCTATTAGCACAAGATGAAGTAACAAGTGAAGACATTCGTAAGATGATTCAATTAGCCTTAATTAAGGGAATGAAAGGTTCTACCCAACACCAACATGTGGTGACACCAGATTCCGTCGCTATGTTTATGGGATATTTTATTCAGAAACTACTACCTGATTCCAAGTCGTTTCGTTTATTTGATCCAGCAAGCGGTGCTGCAAATTTATTAACAGCTGTCATTAATCAAGTAGAAGCAAAGGTAGAAGGTTATGGAAGTGAAATAGATCCTACATTAATTCAATTAGCTGTAGAAAGTGCAAATTTACAAAAAGTATCCGTAGAATATTTTCATCAAGACAGTTTAACACCATTATTCTTAGAACCAGTGGATACAGTCGTTTCCGATTTGCCTGTCGGTTATTATCCTGACGATGAACATGCTGCAAAGTTCGACTTAAGTGCTGCAGAGGGACACACGTATTCACATCATTTATTTATAGAACAAAGCATTAATTATACGAAAGAAGAAGGCTTCTTATTATTCTTGATTCCTAACTTTTTATTTACAAGTGATCAGCGTGATGGGTTACAAAAGTTTCTTCAAAAGCATGCACATATATTAGCACTTTTACAATTACCATTATCCATGTTTTCTTCTGAACAACATGCTAAAAGTATTTTAGTATTACAAAAACAAGGAAAGAATACGAAGCCGCCAAAACAAACATTAATGGCGCAATTACCTTCATTTAAGGATGTTCATGCAACACATAATATGCTTAAAAAGATTGACGATTGGTTCAAGTCAGAAAATAGCAAATAATCAGAAAATAAAAATTTCATGAAGGAAACGTTACCATTGAATATTCCGGTTGCAAACTTATTCTGACGGTGTTTAAATGGAGTGGGGAATGTTTAAAAAAATAAAAAATCCATTGTTACACTTGACAGGATAAGTAACAGACAGATCGAAAGGAATGAAAATGTTGCGTAAAATTTTAGCTATTAATGCTGGTAGTTCTTCACTTAAATTTCAGCTGATAGAAATGCCAGAGGAAAAAGTCTTATCAAAAGGCCTAGTAGAACGCATTGGAATTGCAGATTCCGTTTTCACTATTGAATTCGGTGATAAAGAAGAGGAAGAAACAAGAGATATAGCGGATCATGCAGTAGCGGTTAAATTATTATTAGATAAACTAACATCTTTTGGTGTGATCAAAAGTTTAGATGAAATTGACGGTATTGGTCATCGTGTTGTTCATGGTGGAGAGAAGTTCAATGATTCTGTAGTCATCACAGAACAAGTTATCAAAGAGATTGAAGAAGTTTCAGAATTAGCGCCATTACACAATCCAGCTAACCTAACAGGAATTCGTGCTTTTCAAGAGGTACTTCCTAATGTACCTGCAGTGGCAGTATTCGATACAGCTTTCCATCAAACAATGCCAGAGCAATCGTATTTATACAGTTTACCATATGAATATTATCAAGATTACGGCATACGTAAATATGGTTTTCATGGTACCTCCCACAAATATGTTGCGGAACGCGCATCTGAGTTAATGGGGCTACCGTTAAAACAATTACGTTTATTATCATGTCACCTAGGAAATGGCGCCAGTATTGCAGCAATAGAGAATGGCAAATCCATTGATACATCGATGGGCTTTACGCCTTTAGCAGGTGTGACAATGGGAACCAGATCTGGTAATATTGATCCGGCTCTTATCCCATATATTATGGAAAAAACAGGTCAAACAGCTTCTGAAGTAATGAATGTCTTAAATAAAAAAAGCGGTATGTTAGCTTTATCTGGTTTTTCCAGTGACCTTCGTGATATTCAAGATAAAGCGAACAGTGGCGATGGACGAGCTGAGCTTGCTTTACAAGTATTTGCTGAACGGATTCATAAATATATTGGTTCATATGCAGCAAGAATGCACGGAGTAGATGCGATTATCTTTACTGCTGGTGTAGGAGAAAACAGTATCACCATCCGTGAACGCGTATTAAAAGGATTGGAATTCATGGGGGTTTATTGGGATCAGAGTTTAAATAATATCCGTGGAAAAGAAACGTTTGTTAATTATCCGCACTCACCAGTGAAAGTCATCGTAATTCCAACAAATGAGGAAGTTATGATTGCTAGAGATACAGTTCGTTTAACATAATAGTGAAGTTAAAAACCCTGTTTCTATTGATCAGAAACAGGGTTTTATTATAGCTTTTCAACTTCTAACAACCAATACGTCGGCTTTTGCATACCGTGTTATACTTTCAGATACACTACCGATTAAAAATCTTTCTACAGCATTCATACCGGTAGCACCACAAATAATAAGGTCTGCTTCGAATTTTTTAGCTAAATCTTTTGGGATTTTAATTTTTGGTGATCCAATTTCCACATGAGTAGTAATATCTTTGATTCCTTTGTTTTGTGCTTTTTCTTTATACTCATCAAGTAATGTCTGGGCATAACTCTCAGATCGAGCTGCTAATGTTTGATCATATACTTCTGGGGCAACTGTTGTGATTGTACGTGTATCTATTACATGTGCTAAAAACATTTTAGCATCATTTCGCAGTACAATATCTACTGCTTTTTTAAAAGCTAGTTCAGAAGCATCAGAGCCATCTACTGCTACTAATACTCGATCATATTCAAAAGTCATCTCGAACTCCCCTTTCGTTTCTATACCACTATTATAACATGTATCCGCTTTCTTTTGGAAGAATGAATAAATGTTTCTTACTTAACATATACCACTAATAGCCCATTTTTAAACAATTTTACTACAAAGGATAAAAAGTGTGCTTTGCTTTTTTCTTCACGGGATATGTCAAGCTGTAGAAGGGATAAGTCATTGTTTTCACGGGATAAAATGAATTTCATCAGTTCGATTGTCGCTGAATTATAATAAACTATATAGTCATTTATAGAAAAATTTACAATAATAATGTAACATGGAATATGTAGTGCAGTTTGTAGGTTGAAGGAGGAAAATACATGGGTCACGCCTTTATTACGGCAGGGACAAAAGGCCTGGGTTTAAAAGTTACAGAAGGTTTTATTAATAAAGGGCATGCCGTCTCGGTCACCTACTTTAGAGACTTTAAACGTGCCAAACAATTACAGCAGCGATTTCCTGAAGCATCGATTGAGATTATCCAAGTGGATGTTTGTAATCAAAAAGATTTAACAAACGCTGTTGCTAGAGCTGTCGAAAAGTTTGGAACGATCGACTATTTAATTAATAACGCAGGACCTTTTATTTTTGAAAGAAAAAAACTTACAGATCATACAGATGAAGAATGGGACCAAATGATTAGAGGTAATTTGGATGCTGTTTTTCACTTATTAAAACTCACTATTCCAGACATGCGTAAAAAGCAATTCGGGCGTATCGTTAATTACGGTTTTCAAAGTGCGAATACTTCTGCTGGTTGGATTAATCGAGCTGCGTTTTCGGCTGCAAAGGTCGGACTAGTATCCTTGACCAAATCAATAGCTTATGAAGAAGCAGAAAATGGCATTACCTCTAATATGGTTTGTCCAGGTGATATCGCAGGGGATATGAAAGAAGCATCTATTGAAAAGAGTAGGAAAACACAAGATCCTTATACTCCAATAGGTCGCTCCGGCACAGGTGAAGATATCGCTCGAACGGTTCTGTTTTTCTGTGATCAGGATTCTGATATGATTACAGGAACAGTAGTCGATATAAATGGAGGATTAGATGTGATTCATCAACATCGAAAATAATTTATTTTTTTTTGAAATACTGAAACCTTTTTCGAAACCATTCGTACATATTAGTAACAACCCATTAAGTAATGAAATGAGGTGCACCAAATGGGTTTCTTTTCGAAATTATTCGGCAAAAAAGAAACGAAAGCAACTGTGAATAAAAGAGATTTGCTTTCGGTAGAAGTGGGGGATATTATTGAATATGATTTAGCAGACTATGAAGTTGTAGGGAAAATCACCTACCGAGAAGGTAGCTATATATGGTACAGTTATCAATTACTTGGCGAGAGTAAAACAATCTGGTTATCAGCCGAGATGGATGATGAATTAGAGCTAGGTATTTATGAAAAAATTCAGTTACCTGTAGCGAGCGATTTTCCTAAAGAAATTGTATTTAATAACAAAACCTATTCTCTAGATGAAAGTGGTCAAGCTCAAGTAACTGGTGAAGGAAGAAGCAGTACTTTAACAGGTCAAAAAATTCGCTACGCGGAGTACTGTGATAATGACGAAGTTTCTTTTATCAGTGTGGAAGAGTGGGGTAGTGATGTGGAAGCAAGCATCGGCTATTCGATTGATTCCTATGAAGTAAAAATAATTGCTGGTTCAATGTAACTATCTTAAGGAGGAAAAAAATTATGTTTCAATTTTTTAAACGTGTTAAAACAGTAGTAGGTTCAGAATTAAACGCTATGTTAGATAAGGCAGAAGATCCGGTTAAAATGCTCGATCAATTTATGCGCGACATGGAATCTGACATTCGCGAGGTAGAATCTGCCGTTGCAAAACAAATTGCCAACGAAAAAATGTTGAAAAGAAAAGCGGATGATGCTCAAGCATTAGTGGAGAAACGTCAAGGACAGGCAGAAAAAGCTATTGAAGCGGGGAACGAAGATTTGGCACGACGCGCTTTAGAAGATAAAAAAGAGCAGGAGTCCCAAGCAAATACCTTAAACGAATCATGGGAACGCGCTAAAAGAGATGCCGATCAGCTAAGAGAAAAACTAGATGAAATGAAAAAAGAATATCAACAAATGCAGTTGAAGAAAGATTCGTTAAAAGCAAGAGCAGAATCTGCTAAAACTCGTACAAAAATGAATCGCACGATGTCTTCTATTGGTAATGATGATTCGAAACGTGGATTTGAGCGAATGGAAGAAAAAGTGATGCAATTTGAAGCAGAAGCAGAAACGAGTGAAGATATGTCTTCAGCCAGTAAATCTCTCGACGATGAATTTGAAGAATTAGGAAATAGTGATGTGGATGATGAATTAGCAGCATTAAAAAAGAAATTAGGAAAAGAATAAAAATACTAGCTAAGAGAGGACCTAAGGTAAGACTTTAGGTTCTTTCCGTGCTATGTTTAATCATAATTAATACAAAAAACGATCTTAGAATATATACTACTGTTATTTGGGAGGTGATCGAGAAGTGAAAAAATCAATCGTTATTAGTGTTGTGGTTTTTTTAGCCATTATTCTGGCAGGTTGTGGTTCTAATATGTCCATATTCGATGAAACTAGTGCCGTTGTGAAAGAGGATCTTGAAGTATCAGAATCAAAAGATGAAATCATAAATAAGCTAAAGAGTGATAATGCTGATGTTGAAACATTAATATCTAATACTTTCCCATTTGTTGATTCTGTTGTCGGAGAAGACACCACCGCAAATGTATATGGTACATTGCAATTTGAAGTAGAAGAGTTGGCTGACATATTAGCTGACGTGAAGCAGCCAGATGAAATCTCCGAATATAAAGATGGACAACAGATCCTTGTTTATCCTGGTTACTTTGTTGTCTTGAAGGATAGTGAAGAAATCGACAATGCAACTTTCATTGAGGTGGCAAGTGAACAGTTTGTAAGAAATAATTATTCACCGAACTTTTTAACTACATATTTTGCAATTAGAATGCTCGATGGCATCTTCGGCAATAATTGGGTGTCGAGTCGTAGAAATTATTGTAGCTCAGGTGATTGCTATGGCGGTTATTCCACATCTCGAAGCTATAATAAAGGCGGCGTAACAAAAAACAGAGGATTAGGCACTTTCCGAGGCGGCGGGCCTAGTTCAGGAAAATAATCTAAAGAGGAGAGTTGAATATGGAACCATTTATTTCTACATTTATTTATTTTGTCGTATCCATTATTATTGTGCTTATAGGCTTAACTATTTTTGAATGGTTAACAACGAAATACAAGGATTGGGATCAGGTTAAAAACGGAAATCAAGCTATTGCCCTATCGATTTCAGGTAAAATCATCGGGATCTGCATTATCTTGGCATTTGCTATTTATCACAGTATCGATGTAGTAGAAACCTTAATTTGGGGTGCCTATGGTGTTGTTTTACAATTAATAGCATATTTGATTTTTGAAGGGTTAACACGTAAGTTTTCGGTGGAAGAGCAGTTAAAGGAAAAAAATATCGCAGTAGGAATTATCTCCTTTGGTGTTTCTGTTGGTTTAGCATTTGTAATAGGTGCTTCGATCACATAAGTTAGAAAGCCTGGCCGTTTTTGAATGGGGTCAGGCTTTTCAAATTAGTACATAGATGATGGAGTGGCAAATATGGAAGAGATGAAAGTAAAGCAAAGTCATTTTATATATTGGGCATCAGGTATTGTATCTATTTGCGGTATTATTTTTGAAGTTTTATTTGGTGCACTTGGATCATACATACTAGGGGATGGTGTTAAACAATATACACTAACGATTTCATTATTTTTAACTGGCATGGGTATAGGAGCAAGTCTCAGTGAAAAAGTAACAAAAAATCTAGTATTATCTTTTATTTATATCGAATTTTTTGTTGCTTTAATCGGAGGCTTTTCGAGTTTTCTGATGTTTGGCGCCACCGCTTTTTTCTCATCTGGCACGGATGCGCTTTTCCTTTATACAATAACATTAGTAGTTGGGGCACTAACTGGTGTTGAGTTACCAATTTTAATCCGGAAAGCGAATGAAATAGGGGTAACACTACAAAAAAGTACAGCAAGAGTATTATTCTCCGATTATGCTGGTGGTTTAATTGGTGGCTTGCTTTTTGTTTTTTTATTAAGACCACAGTTAGGTATGGTTAAAAGTGCTTTTTTAGTAGGATTAGTTAATTTAACGGTTGCACTGGTAGTTCTCTATTTGTTTCGAAAAGAATTAGTAAAAAAAGGAATACATGCATTAGTTGGTGGGGTAATTGCGCTATTTCTTATTGGAGGATTATTTTTTGGAGAATCCATTGCACTGACATTTGAACAAAAAATTTATAAAGATCCGATTATTCATATAGAAGAAAGTAACTACCAAAAGATTGTAATTACCAAACAAGATCAAGATATTCGACTTTATTTAGATGGCTCATTGCAGCTAAGTTCCATAGATGAACACCGTTATCATGAAGTATTGGTTCATCCCGCCGTTGCGAATACGGAATCACCCGAAGATGTATTAGTTTTAGGTGGTGGGGATGGCTTAGCAGTAAGAGAATTATTGAAGTATCCTGAAATAAAAACGATCTCTCTAATTGATTTAGATCCAGCTGTAGTAGAATTAGCTAATACCAATCCCCATCTCCTGAAATTAAATGAAGATGCATTAAAGGACCAACGTGTGAAAATTTCACATCAAGATGCATTTCAATACTTAGAAAGCAGTCAAGACTGGTTCGATGTTATTATAGTTGATTTGCCAGATCCTAATAATGAAAGTTTAAATAAACTTTATACAAAAGAGTTTTATTCACTTATCCGTAATCATTTAAATCCAACAGGAACAGCTATGATACAGGCTACAAGTCCGGTCTTCGCAAGAGAAGTTTATTGGACGATTTCAAATACGGTCTCAGCAACTAACCTACATGTTGAAAATTTCCATGTCGATGTACCAAGCTTTGGCAATTGGGGATTTGTGATGGCAAGTAGAGAAGCGATCGATTTGAATAAGATAGAGATTGAAGTAGACACTAAATATTTAGAAAATGAGCTATTGCAAAGTTTAACAACATTTGGTAAAGATGAAGATGAAAATATACTCGATCAAAATGGTGATCAAAAAGAACTTGGTGTTAATACCTTAATTGATCCAGTTTTAATTCCATTGTATGAAAAGTCATGGGAATATTATTAATTTCAAGTTTTAGATAGCACTTGTGAAGGGTACAACTGTACTAGAACATTTTAAAAGGAGTGCTAAAGAAATGAGAGTATCTTTTCATGGACAATCATGTGTAAAAGTTCAAACCAAACAACATACAATATTGATCGATCCATTTATCTCAGGTAATCCAAAGAGTGATTTAGATCCGCATGCACAAGAACCAGATGTAATCTTGTTAACTCATGGTCATAATGATCATGTCGGAGATACAATAAGTATAGCAAAACGAACGAATTGTTTAGTGGTCGCCCCTAATGAATTAGCGGTGTATTTAGAATCACGAGGTTTAAATACACACCCTATGCACATTGGAGGTGCGCACCAATTTGATTTTGGCAAAGTGAAATTTACTCCTGCTTTTCATGGCTCGATGTTCGAAGATGAAGACGGCAACAAAATTTATGGAGGAATGCCTGGGGGTATTCTGTTTTACGCGGAAGGAAAAACCATTTACCATGCAGGAGATACGGCCTTATTCTCTGATTTAAAACTTATTGGTGATCAGAACGATATTGATCTTGCCTTTTTACCAATAGGTGATAACTTTACAATGGGACCAGATGACGCTTTAATTGCTGCGGATTGGGTGAAAGCCAAACGAACCGTCCCTATGCATTACAATACTTTTCCCCTAATCGAACAGGATGGAGAAGCATTTAGCCAACATGTAAAAACAGGTGAAGGAATCGAATTAAAACCAGGCGAAGAGGTAAACATATAGAGGATGTTAAGGTCAAAGCGAAATGCTTTGACCTTACTATTTTATAATTTTGGGAGAAATTCCTCTTCTTAAGAATTCCCATCAGAAAAAACACGTACATATTACACATCGTATTTTAACACTCATCTTATTGATACAGTTCTAATTTTCATATTAAAACAGTATAGAATCAATTTTAGAAGAGTACAAATAATACATATTATCACAAGAAAAAATTGAATATTGTAAGCAGGAACTGTATAATAAAAATAGATGATAAATTACTAGTACAGATGAAAGAATGGTGAGCTACTATTGGCTACAAAACATGAACAAATCTTATCTTTTATTGAATCCTTAAAAGTGGGGAACAAAATATCTGTGAGGCAAATCGCGAAAGAGCTTAATGTTAGTGAAGGAACAGCTTATCGCGCCATCAAAGAAGCAGAAAACAAAGGATTAGTTAGTACAATAGAGCGTGTTGGAACAATTCGTATTGAACGAAAACATAAAGAGAACTTTGAGAACTTAACCTTTGCGGAGATTGTTAGTATTGTCGATGGCCAAGTTCTCGGTGGTAGAGACGGTTTGTATAAAACATTAAATAAATTTGTAATAGGGGCGATGAAGCTCGATGCTATGATGCGATACACGGAGAAAGACTCTCTGCTGATCGTGGGTAACCGTACAGAAGCACATCAATTAGCATTAAAAGAAGGAGCAGCAGTTCTTATTACAGGTGGATTTGATACCGATGACACGGCGAAACAATTAGCAGATGAAAAACAATTGCCAATTATCTCTACCAGTTATGATACTTTTACTGTAGCTGCGATGATAAACAGAGCGATTTATGATCAACTGATCAAAAAAGAGATTGTGATAGTCGATGATATTTATACCAATGTAGATGATACATATTATTTAAAGACGAAAGATCAGCTGGCAAAGTGGTATGAATGGGAAGAAAAAACAACACACAGCAGGTATCCTGTCGTTGATGATAAAAACAAAGTAGTAGGAATTGTTACATCCAAGGATGTTCTTGGCAGAAAAACGGATTTATTAATTGAAAAAGTAATGACGAGAAATCCATTAACGGTTATGAAAGAGACATCACTTGCATATGCTGCACACATGATGGTTTGGGAGGGTATTGAAATTATGCCCGTTGTTGATCATCATCACCATTTAGAAGGTTTGGTTTCTCGACAGGATGTATTAAAGGCATTGCAGCATATACAGAAGCAACCGCAAGTTGGGGAAACAATCGATGATATCGTTTCTAACTATTTTGACCGTTCTGCAGCTGATCCGCATCATTCTACTTATCAAGCTGAGATCACACCACAAATGACCAATCAATTAGGGACATTATCGTATGGAGTATTTGTATCATTTGTGATCGAAGCGGCCCGCAGAATGTTAAGGTATCAAAAGAAAGGCGATTTAGTAGTAGAGAACATAACTGTCTACTTTATCAAACCTATTCAATTAGAAACGAGTGTTACCTTTCAGCCAAAAATCATCGATGTGGGCCGTAAATCTGCCAAAGTAGATGTAGAAGTATATCACGATCGAAAAGTCGTCGGCAAAGCAATGCTAATGGCACAACTTATTGATCGATAGAAACTGAGTAATAATAACAATATCTAAAATGTTATTCCCTTCACGGGATATATGATGGTGTAGACAGGATAACCTTTCTTCTTCACGGGATATATAGCTCTCTTGACGGGATAAGCATTGTTATCCCGTCAAGAGAAGGAGTTATCCAGTGAAGAGAAGGACTTATCCCGTCAAGAGCAGGTACTATCCAGTGAGGAGCACGCTTTAACTGGAATTCAAACTCGAAACCCCTTAATAAAAGAAAGCAAATTGTGGTTAGCAATTTGCTTTCTTTGTATTTATTCATATATTGGTTTGTGCTCTTTTGTTGAATTCTTGTTTATAATGCTTGAATCGTTTGAGACCACCATATCCCTGAATAATTCCAATAAGGAGAAATAACAGCGCAATAAATAACGCTAATTGTGTTTCATAAAATAGATATTGGTTAATACCAAAGAAACTGATGAACGTTCCTAATGCTATTCTAGCTTTAGCATTTTTGATTTCTTGTGTTAATGGATCATGATCTCTTGTAATCATTACTTTATAATAAAGATAGATGATAAAAGATAGTACAATAACAATAGGAAAAATAATCATCTCACAAAATCCTCCTGCAACTCGATAGGTATATTATATAAACACTTTTCTATTGTATCGTGACTAGTATATAATTGCTAGAAAAACCTACACTCGATTCATTATTGTTTGAAGTTTAAGAACAATAGAAATATGCGTTTAGTATTAACGAGTTTATTATCTTGCTTCATTTTGAATTTTTGTTACTTTCTTATCTCAATAGTAGAGTATTGCTATAATAGGATTATTAAATATTTTAATGTATAATCTTAGTATAGAAATGCTAGTGAAACACTATATAAGATTATTTTAATAAAAGGAGCATTCAATTTATGACAACAACCCAAATATTGCAAAAGATAGAACAATACAACACCATTATTATTCACCGCCATGTTCGACCAGATCCTGATGCATATGGATCACAAAATGGCTTAGCTGAAATAGTAAAAGCAAGCTTTCCGCACAAATCAATTTTTGTAGTGGGTGAAGAGGAAGATTCGTTAACTTTTCTCGCGGAAATGAATAACATCAAGGACACGGTATATGACAAAGCACTTGTCATCGTCTGTGATACTGCTAATCAAGCTCGTATTTCGGACCAAAGATACAAATTAGCAAAAGAAATTATCAAAATCGATCACCATCCTGTAGTGGATGCTTACGGAGATATCCAATGGGTAGATGTAAAAGCAAGCTCAACAAGTGAGATGATTTATCAATTTTATAAAGAGCAGAAAGACAACGGAATCCAGATGACAGATCAGGCTGCATATCTACTTTATTGTGGAATTGTAGGTGATACAGGAAGGTTTCTATTCCCCAGTTCTACAGAAAAGACATTTCAGTATGCTTCTGAATTAGTTGGTTATAACTTTGATCGTACGGAAATGTATGAGGAAATGTATAAAACCAATTTGAATATTGCTAGATTAAAAGGATACATTTTGCAAAATATTAATGTGTCTGAAAATGGCCTTAGTCATGTGAAATTGACGAAAGAAATATTAGAAAAATTTAATGTAACCCCTTCTGAGTCAAGTGCTGTTGTAGGCGTACTAGGTGACATAGAAGGTATTAAAGTATGGGTTATTTTTGTCGAGGAAGAGGATCTTATTCGCGTGCGTATGCGATCAAAAGGACCAGTAATCAACCAGGTGGCAGCCAAATTTGAAGGTGGAGGCCATCCGTTAGCATCAGGTGCTAAAATTCATAAATGGGAAACTGCAACACAAGTCTTAGCAGATCTAGATGAAGTATGTAATTGAGTAGTCTATTATCCGAAGAATAGGTTGTTTGTTAGCTGGGAAAACAGCCTATTCCTCTCTTTTCTAACTTCCAACTTTTAATCGAATCGATAATTGCAATGTTTCATTTACAATGACACGGGAGACTTCTGCTTGGTAACGAAAGTCATCAATATTAATGGTTTTATTTTCGATGGTTGCAATTAAAAAGTCTAGTGAATTGGCGATATCTTCTACCTTTTTACCTACTGCATGGTTTGCTTCTGTTCGAATAGCTTCCTCTAGTTCATGAATCATTAATCGGTCATTTTCGAGTTTGAGCTCTTTTAAATTAAGAAAATTAATCTTGATTTCATTTACTTGTAACCCCTCTTTGGATTGTTCATCTAACGCTTGATGGTTTTCAAGCAGTGTTTCATATGTTTGCGTTAAATCTTGTAATTTACTTCTTAACGCAAGGTTTTCTTCAATCCATTTTTCCTGTAATTCACCAAACATATAAATAAAAATCAGATATCCAATAATTGTTCCAATACATATACCTGCAAAAAACCGTTGAAAGGAGGGACGTTTATAATAGGGGGGAATATGCATTATTGAATCTCCTCTTGTATCAACCACTCAATAATTAATAAAGCAGTATGTGCTCCAGCCATGGCAGTAATAATCAAAAATATTTGTTTAATCATATCCATTGTTGAACCTTCAATAAGCCCTCTTTCGAAATTATAAATAGCATCAAACGTTCCACCAATAGCAGCTACAATGGCCCAAATTCTTAAGCTCTTTGCAATACGATTTATATGTGTGAACGGTGCATCGCCCGCGATGAAAGCGCCGATACTTCCGATAAAAGAACCACCTATCATGACACCAAAAGCGATAAAATAACATTGAATCATCGTAGCTACAAAACGTTCTTCCACCAAAATCACTCCAATCAATATTGGCTTTATCAAGAACGAATAGTAAGTCCTTAATAAATTTCGCTTTATTAAAATATATGTAAACTTGTCTACTATATGTTTATCAACTTACAAGTTGTGCTTCATCTGCTATAATATAAGAACCGAAACATTTGATCGTATGGTAAAAGAGGAGGTGAACGTTATGACATCGACAGCAGCATTACAAATTCGCAGTGGCTATTCATTAATGAAGAGTACGATCCAGATCCCTTCTTTGATTGATCAAGCGAAGCAATTAGGTTACCGGCATCTTGCCTTAACAGATGAAGGTGTATTACATGGGGCTATCCCTTTTTATCAAATGTGTAAAAAGGCTGGAGTAAACCCTATTATTGGGCTAGTCGGTACTATTAATCTAAATGACCAAGCGATGGAAGTAATATGGTTGGCAAGAAATTATTCTGGTTATCGATACTTATTAGAATGGAGTACACGAATTCAGCATGATCAGCACCTATCTGTAAGTGACGTCCAAGAAGCGGATGAGCACATTATAACGATTATTCCAGCTGATCAAAGGGAAGCCGATCACTTACAAACTCTATTAGATAGCATTAGTGTCCATTTGCTTTTAACCAATCTATACATAGGTGTTACCCAAAAAATGATTTCTCATCGCTCAACATTAGAACAGGTGAGTATAAACAAGATAGCGCTAACAGACACACGGTATTTACATAAACAAGACAGTACAGCATATAGTTGTATACGAGCAATGGACCAAGGGCAAAAATGGAATCGGGCGCTTGACGAGGAATTAGATGGTACTCATTTATTATCATTGTCAGAATTGGAACAAAGCTTCCTGAAGTGGCCGGAATTACTAACAGAAGCGGACAGAGTAGCACAATCCTGTCATGTGGAGTTACCGTTAAATCAGAGACTGTTGCCTAAATATCCACTTTCTCATGGCGTTCATGCCGATCACTACTTAGAAGAGTTGTGTGAGAATTTGCTGCAAAAAAAGTATCATTCTGTTACCGATGAAATTACCGATCGCTTACATTACGAAGTAGATGTTATTCAATCGATGGGTTTTAGTGATTACTTTCTAATTGTTTGGGATTTTGTTCATTATGCAAAAGAAAATAATATTATGGTAGGTCCAGGTCGAGGTTCGGCAGCAGGTTCGCTTGTTGCTTATTTATTAGGTATCACAGATGTAGACCCGATTAAATATGATTTATTATTTGAGCGTTTTTTGAATCCTGAACGTGTGACAATGCCGGATATCGATATTGACTTTTCAGATGAACGAAGAGACGAAGTAATTCGTTACGTTGTCGACAAATATGGTTCAGATCATGTAGCGCAAATTGTAACCTTTGGTACGTTTGCGGCTCGATCTCTTCTAAGAGAGCTATTTAAGACCTT
The DNA here is from genome assembly GCF_900143085.1 of Gracilibacillus kekensis. Lineage (GTDB taxonomy): Bacteria > Bacillota > Bacilli > Bacillales > Amphibacillaceae > Gracilibacillus > Gracilibacillus kekensis. The sequence goes on from NZ_FRCZ01000003.1 coordinate 78,992, forward strand.
AGAAATAAGTGATAATGATGCTGCCTATATTTTGAAATCATTACCAAAGGATAGTACAAGTACGATTGCAGCAATGTTAAAGCAAACACCTGAATTAACCGAATATGTAAAACAATCTGACCAGTTGAAACACTTATTTAAAATAGCTAACCGCCTAGAAGGCTTGCCTAGACATATATCTACTCATGCAGCAGGTGTTATTATTAGTGATGAAGTATTGTCTAACCATGTCGCAACCATGCCATCACAAAATAATATTAAATTAACACAATATGCTATGAATGACTTGGCAACTGTTGGTTTATTGAAAATGGATTTTCTCGGGCTAAGGAATTTAACCCTTATCGAAAAAATAGTAAAACAGATAAAATATCAGCAAAATACAGATATTGATTTAGATAAAATTCCATTTGATGATGCAAAAACCTATCAGTTATTACAACGTGCTGAGACAAATGGTGTTTTTCAGCTGGAGTCACAAGGCATGCAAAAAGTTCTGCGAGAGTTAAAACCAACCAATTTTGAAGATATTGTAGCCGTTAATGCGTTATATCGTCCAGGACCAATGGAATTTATTCCTTCTTATATAGAAAGAAAGCATCACCGGAAAAAAGTAGAATACTTACATCTGGATCTGGAGGATATTCTCGCAAAAACGTATGGCGTATTAGTGTACCAAGAACAAATCATGCAAATTGTTAATAAAATGGCAGGATTCAGTTATGGTGAAGCTGATATACTTAGAAGAGCAGTCAGTAAGAAAGATAAGGGATCACTTTTGGAAAATAAGCAAAAGTTTTTAAATGGCTGTAGAAAAAATGGCTATATAAAGGAAGTCGCAGAAGAAGTATTTGATTGGATTGTCCGCTTTTCAAACTATGGTTTTAATCGAAGTCACGCGGTGGCCTATAGTGTAATTGCCTACCAGTTAGCCTATCTAAAGGCGAATTATCCGATTCCTTTCTTTATAGAAATGTTAAGTATGAATATCGGAAATGTTGAAAAAACACAAATATATTTAAGAGAAGCTAAGAATCGTAACATAACGATTTTTCCTCCCTCTATAAATAATAGTATAGGTAAATTCAGGGAAGAAAAGAATGGTATTCGGTTAGGCTTAAATATGATTAAAGGGGTAGGGTTTCAAGCTGTACAAGCAATTATTCAAGCCAGAAAAGAACAACGTTTTAAAAGTTTGTTTGATTTCTGTTTACGCGTTTCCTTACAAAAAATAAATCGAGCAATCATCGAATCGTTAATCTTAGCAGGGGCCTTTGATGAATTGCATGAAAATAGGGCAACGCTGTTAGCAAGTTTAGACGAAGCATTGGAACAAGGTGAACTTTTTAAAGAGTTTGATGATCAGTTAGGTTTTTTTGAAGGAGATCTGGCATTAGATGTCTCCTATACAGAAACAGATCCTTTTCCAATTATGAGACAATTGATGATGGAACGTGAAGTAATTGGCTTTTTTGTGTCCACTCATCCATTAGCACAGGTGCGTGATCAAATTCGACAATTTGGTTATATTACGATTCAGCAGGCAGCAAATAGTAATAGGAAAAATGTTAAAATCGCGGCAGTTATTCAAGCAATGAAGGTGATACGAACTAAAAAAGGAGAAACGATGGCATTTGTCACAATTGCTGATGAAACAGTAGAATTGGAAGGTGTCCTTTTTCCGAATGTGTTTAGACAAGTGAATCATTGGCTGGAAGAAGATGTCTTTGTTTATATTCAGGGAAAAGTGGAAGATAGAAAAGATAAAAAACAAATTATTATCAATGACATTCAACCATATCAACTGGAAGAAAAGCAAATTACTAAAGATAGTATCTATATCAAAGTGGTTGATGATAGTAATAACCCGATGGAAAAGTTAAAGGAAATGGCAACTAAATATCCTGGATCATCCACGGTTTATTTCTATAAAGAGGTGGAGCAGAAGTTATTTAAACTGCCTTCCGATTTTAATGTCGATAGTGCTTGGAATGTGATCAAAGAGTTAAAAGCCTTCTTTGGAGAGGATAATGTTGTCATTAAGCATACCACCTAAGAAGAATGTCCACTTTACATCATATAATGATCTGATATAATAAAATAGTTGATTGGTCAGACCACTTAGTGGAGAAGTACAGGAGGAAATAAATGTCTGAGCGGAAAAAGGTGTATCAGCTTGTATTAATGGAAATTCAGCGACTTATCAAAGAGGATGGTTATGTTCCTGGTGATAAATTGCCTTCTGAAAGACAACTGTCAATTCAGTTTGATGCAGCAAGATCATCTGTTAGAGAAGCGTTAAGAGCAATTGAATTACTAGGTATAATTGAAACACGCCAAGGTGAAGGTACTTTTTTGCGTAACTATCAGACATATCATGCAGTGGAGGTATTAGCTTCTTTTGTTTTGCAAGATTCACGAACAAAGAATGAATTACAAGAAGCTCAGAAGGTTTTAGAGCAACATGTACTATCAGAGGAATCAATCCCTGATCACACGCTAAAACAATTAGAAGCATTAGTTGATGATTTATCCTTAACAAAGGAAGAAAAGCATCATTATTTTTTTTCCGGCTTGTTTGAGGCTAACGGTAATCAACTATTGTTTAAGATGTGGCGATTAATGCAAGACTTTCAGGCAAATATGGAACTAAAGGTTTCACCTGATTATTATGAAGATATTATTGAAAAATATAAAAAACCACAAGAATAAGAGATTCACAAGAGGAATACATTGATAGTGGACTGATGAAGGAGGAATCTTCCTTGTTGAAAGATTTGTTTGGAAAAAAGAAAAAATATGCATCAATTCCAGGAGAAAATGCAAAAAGAGATATACCTGAAGGCTTGATGCAAAAATGTGGCGGTTGCCAAAAAATATTTTATCAAAAAGAATTACAAAAAAACTTAAATGTTTGTCCAGAATGTGGTCATCATCATCAGATTTCTGCCTATGACCGAATCAATTGTTTATTTGATGAAGGTAGTTTTCAAGAGTGGGATAAAGATCTGTTATCACAAAACCCGTTAAACTTTCCTCAATACGAAGAAAAAATAGAAAAAGATAGAGAAAAGACTGGCTTGAATGAAGCAGTTGTAACAGGTGAGGGAAAAATTCACGATATTAGAACAGCAATAGCCATAATGGATGCTAGATTCCGAATGGGTAGTATGGGTTCGGTAGTCGGAGAGAAAATAACAAGAGCAATTGAACAGGCGCGGATTGAGAAAATGCCGATAATTATATTCACCGCATCAGGAGGAGCACGGATGCAAGAAGGTGTATTGAGTCTGATGCAAATGGCAAAAACCTCTATCGCGATTCAAAGGTTGCACGCGGAAAACGGCTTATTTATTTCCGTTATGACAAATCCTACAACTGGTGGTGTTTCTGCTAGTTTTGCTTCTATTGGAGATTATAATTTTGCAGAACCTGGTGCATTAATAGGGTTTGCGGGTCGCAGAATTATCGAGCAAACGATCCGCGAAAAGTTACCTAAAGATTTTCAAACAGCAGAATTTCAACTTAAGCATGGACAAGTGGATAAAGTGATAGAAAGACAAGAGATGCGTGATACATTAGGCATGATACTTGATATCCATCAGGTTGGAGGTGAAGCAAATGAAACAAGTACTCGAGTTTGAAAAACCGGTTATAGAATTAAGAGAGAAGATTGAAGAATTAAAAAAAATGACAAGAGACAGTGATATTGATTTGTCAGCTGAAATAAGTAAAATGGAAGAACGGCTAGCACGATTGGAAAATGATATCTATGGAAAGTTAAAACCTTGGGATCGTGTTCAGATTGCTCGCCATTCAGAAAGACCTACATCATTAGACTATATTGAACAGTTATTCACTAATTTTATTGAGTTTCATGGTGACCGGTTATATGGGGATGATGAGGCAATTGTAGCAGGGATTGCTAAGTATAAAGGCAAGCCTGTAACCGTAATTGGGCAACAACGAGGAAAAAACACGAAAGAAAATATTAAGCGTAATTTTGGGAGTCCTCATCCTGAAGGATACCGAAAAGCCTTAAGACATATGAAACAAGCTGAAAAATTTAATCGACCTATTATAACTTTTATTGATACAAAAGGAGCCTATCCAGGAAGAGCGGCAGAAGAACGTGGTCAAAGTGAAGCTATTGCTCGTAATTTAATGGAAATGGCAGGATTAACAGTCCCGATAATCTGTATTGTAATTGGTGAGGGAGGAAGTGGTGGAGCACTTGCCTTAGGTGTAGGTGATCGTATTCATATGTTAGAAAACTCTACGTATTCGGTTATTTCCCCAGAAGGTGCTGCTGCATTACTCTGGAAAGACTCCAGCCAAGCCGAAAGAGCTGCCAAATCACTAAAAATAACAGCTCCAGATCTTAAAGAATTAGGTATTATTGATCAAGTTATTTCAGAACCCCTAGGAGGCGCACATCGCGACCACGTAACTCAAGCATTAAGTATTAGCACTGTCTTGGATGAGTCCTTACAAGAGTTGGAAGGACTTGATAATACATCACTATTAGAACATCGCTTTGAAAAATATAAAAAAATAGGCGAAGTTGAAACATTAATAGAAGTATAATTTATAAGATATAATAACAGAGGTAATAGACAATTCTAAAAAAAACCAAACGATTCGAATCGTTTGGTTTTTTGCATGAGGGTATGTGTGACCTAACTTTGAGATGATTATGAGATTTTATATATGCTAAACAACCGCTCCGGCTTGTCCGCTTCCCTTTCCGCGAGTTTTTCTCCTCAGCTAACTTTTTAAGCAAAGTTCACTTAAAAAGTGGATCTTCGGATAAAAACTTCCCGCAGGAGTGGAAGCGGACGCCTGCGCTTTTTTATATTCTACAACTAAGGTAAGAATAAGAATGTTGGCTTTACTCCATATCGCCTATGAATTTGTCTTATGGTTATTTATCATTATTACCAATAAAAACTCATAATTGTACCAGTGCCAAAATGTTATAATTTGTACTTTTTGTAGAGCATTATTCAGCGTAGGCGGCCACTTTCACTCCTGTGGGATCGTTTTCCTTGAAGATCCACTTTTCCATGCGGTTTGTGCTTGGAAAAGTTAGCTGAAAGGAAAACCCCACGGAAAGGAAAGTGGGCAAGCCGGAGCGATTGTTACGCAGTTATCAGCTCTCAAGGATTTTTCGAAGCAAAGGATTAAGTCGCATAGTCTTTCTTTTGTAAATCAAGGTTTCTAGCTAAGTTCGTTTTTGAGTGGATAATAGCTTTTATCGAAGTTTAAGGTGGAACTTATTCCAGTAAATTTCATCCTTATTTCGACAATTATAAACGAAAAACTCACATGAAAATTTGAAAAACTTTCATAGATTAGCGAAATAAGCTAAAATTATAATGTTTAGGGGTGAGTTTCGTGTTGAATTCATGTATAATCTTAATTGGAATTCTTTTAGTTTAAAAAAGAGAAATAATGGGGAAAAATGATTTAAGACAATTTATTTTGTTAAAGAGGTGATATTTTGAAAAAAATTGGTGTATTAACCAGTGGTGGAGATGCTCCAGGTATGAATGCTGCAGTTCGTGCCGTTGTACGTAAAGCGATTTATCATGAATTAGAAGTTTATGGAGTTTACAACGGATATGAGGGACTAATGGAAGGTAATATTAAAAAAATGGAATTAGGCTCTGTTGGTGACATTATCCAAAGAGGTGGAACAATTTTATATTCCGCACGTTCAGTAGAATTCAAAACAGATGAAGGTCAACAAAAAGCTATTGAACAAATGAGGAAAATAGGTATAGAAGGACTCATTGTCATAGGTGGAGATGGGTCATTTCGAGGTGCAGAGAAATTAACGCAAAAAGGTTTCCCATGTATTGGTGTGCCGGGCACAATCGACAATGATATTCCAGGAACTGATTATACGATAGGCTTTGATACAGCTTTAAATACCATCGTGAATGCTGTCGATAAAATTCGTGATACCGCTACATCGCATGAGCGTACATATGTTATTGAAGTTATGGGAAGAGATGCGGGTGACTTAGCTTTATGGGCAGGACTTGCCAATGGGGCAGAAAGTGTAATCATACCGGAACAAACGGAGAGTTTTGAAAGTGTAGTAGCTAAACTAAAACGTGGTCAGGAACGTGGAAAAAAACACAGTATCATTATTTTAGCCGAGGGTGTAGGTAGTGGTGTTGAGTATGGAAAGCGTATCGAAGAAGAAACAAAAATGGAGACACGTGTTACCGTATTAGGTCATATACAACGTGGCGGGTCGCCATCAGGATATGATCGCGTATTAGCGAGCCGTTTAGGAGCTAAAGCGGTTGATTTGCTTATCGATGGCATCGGTGGCCGTGTGGTCGGTGTGCAAAACAATGTAGTAGTTGACCATGACATTTCTGAAGTGTTATCAGAAAAACATGCCGTAAATATGAGAATGTATAAATTAGCGAACCAACTTTCTATTTAATTTAGAAATGATGCAGTAAATTAGTCGAAATAGATAAGAGAAGACTAAAGGAGGAAGTAAAATGAGAAGAACTAAGATTGTTTGTACAATTGGACCAGCATCAGAGTCAGAAGAAAAGCTGGAACAATTAATCGAATCAGGCATGAACGTAGCCCGTTTAAATTTTTCACATGGTGATTTTGATGAGCATGGTGCAAGAATTGAGAATATTCGTAAAGCAGCAAAGAAATTAGGAAAAACCGTAGCTATTTTACTCGATACAAAAGGACCTGAGATTAGAACAGGTACATTAAAAGATGGTAAAGCAGATATCCAAAGAGGAAATACCGTGTATGTTTCCATGGATGATATTGAAGGTAATGAAGAACGCATTTCTGTTACATACCCACAATTAATTCATGATGTGCATGTTGGATCAAAGCTACTATTAGATGATGGATTAATCGCATTAGAAGTAACAGATGTTTTGAAAGAGAAGAACGAGTTAAAAACCGTAGCATTAAATTCGGGTTTATTAAAAAATAAAAAAGGTGTTAACGTCCCTAATGTAAGTGTCAATTTACCAGGTATTACTGATAAAGATGCTGCAGATATTAAATTTGGAATTGAACAAGGTGTAGATTTCATTGCTGCATCTTTTGTTCGACGTGCATCCGATGTTTTAGAAATTAGAGGTTTATTAGAAGAAAATAATGCGACACACATTCAAATCATTCCGAAGATTGAAAACCAAGAAGGTGTGGATAACCTTGATGCCATTTTACAAGTAAGTGATGGATTAATGGTTGCTCGTGGAGATTTAGGTGTTGAAATTCCACCAGAAGACGTACCACTTGTACAAAAGGAAATGATTTTCAAATGTAATAATGCAGGTAAGCCTGTTATAACCGCGACACAGATGTTAGATTCGATGCAGCGTAATCCTCGTCCAACAAGAGCCGAAGCTTCCGATGTTGCGAACGCTATTTTGGACGGAACAGATGCCATTATGTTATCTGGTGAAACAGCTGCAGGGGACTATCCAATCGAAGCAGTTGAGACAATGAGCAATATTGCGAAGAAAGCTGAAACGGCAATTGATCATAAAGGAATGTTGGATTTACGTTCGAAAGCATCTGATATGACGATTACTGATGGTATTAGCCAATCTGTAAATCATACAGCGATGAATTTAAATGTAGATGCGATCTTAACTCCAACCGTAAGTGGATTTACAGCGCGCATGATTTCTAAATATCGTCCAGAGTCATCTATTATTGCAGTAACTTTTGACGAGCAGGTAAGTAGAAGGTTGGCACTAGTATGGGGTGTTGAAACTATCGTAGGCACATTACTTCATACAACGGATGATGTATTGGAGGAAGCAATTGAACGAGGATTGCAAACAAATCACTTTAAACGCGGAGATCGAGTGATTATCACTGCCGGTGTTCCCGTTGGTGAAAGTGGTACAACCAATCTTATGAAAATCCATGTGATTGGAGATGTACTAGCTAAAGGTCAAGGCGTTGGAAAAGGTAGTGCTTATGGACGTGCTATTATAGCTAAAGATGCTGAAGAAGCAAAGCTAAAGGTACAACAAGATGATATTATCATTACGTACGGAACAGATAAAGATATGATGCCATCGATTGAAAAAGCGGGTGGTATTATTACCGAAGAAGGCGGCTTAACGTCTCATGCAGCAGTCGTTGGTCTTAGCCTTGGCATTCCAGTAATTGTTGGAGTGGAAAGAGCCTTAGAATTAATTACAGACGGACAAGACATCACCATTGATGCATCCAAAGGTGATATTTACGCTGGACACGCTAGCGTCCTGTAATGTTATGGTTACAAATCAGAGAAGAAGCCTGGCCTTCTTCTCTTTTTTAAATAATTAGCTTAATTAACATAAAAAAATATGCTTGACTTAAAATACCTGCTCTTAACGGGATATCTCCTTCTCTTAACGGAATACTAAGTTTGCTTGGCAGGATATAAAGACTTATCCTGTGAAGGAAGCATTATTTCCCGTGAAGATAACTGATTATCCCGTCTACAGCAGCACTTATCCCGTGAAGAGAATCACCTTTAACATCTTTCGTAAGGGTAGTCAACTGTCACGGGCTACAGTAAGAAAGGGGGACAACCATGTTTCGGTGGTTACTATTATTTATTTTAGTCGTTCCGGCATTGGAAATTGGCCTGTTTGTTTGGGCGGGTGGCTACATTGGACCATGGTGGCTTATCCTATTAATTATACTAACAGGGATAATTGGCGCCTGGTTAGCGAAGCAACAGGGCTTGGAAACTCTTAATAATGCCAGAGAATCAATGGCGAAAGGCTATCCGCCACAAGAACATATATTTGATGGAATTTGTATTTTAATTGGCGGGGTTGTATTACTGACACCTGGATTTATTACAGATGCGATCGGTTTTCTTCTGTTAGTCCCAGTAACAAGAAGACCATTTAAAAATATGTTTCAAAACATTGCACGTAAATGGGTGGAAAATGGCAAGTTCAGAGTTTATCGGCGTTAACATTATCATATTTGATATATTGCCAAATAATATGAAAGAGTTTTGCTTCGCTGCATGCTTTACTAATAAAAAGAATTACAGGTCCAAGCCATATTCCTTTCACTCCAAATAGTTGAAAACCTAAATAAATAGCAAGGATCGTTAATATTGGATGGATACCTATCGCGGTAGCGACAAACTTAGGTTCCAATAATTGTCTTAAGAAAATCACAAACAAATATAAACTAAATAAACAGATAGCAAGTGTTGTGTCACCTGTCATAAACAAAAAAAGTGACCATGGTATAAATATAATACCTGTCCCTAAAATGGGTAGTAAATCCACCATTGCTAAAAAAATAGCTATCGTAAAAGCATGTTTAACTTGAAAGAGAGACAAGCCGATTATAATAATGATGAAGGTAATGAAAATAAGCATTAATTGTGCTTTTATATATTTCATTACCTTTTCTTTCATTTGACGAGAAATATTTGAAGTAAGCTTTATGTATGAAATCGGCACAGTTTTCAAAAGATACTGGTAGAAATTATCCCAATCCTTGCATATAAAAAATGTACATAAAAAAGAAAAGATAAGAATGGTCATTAATCCTGGTAAATTCGCCATTTGGATTCCAATCCAATTTAATAGTAGTTCTAAAAGATAGGCGACCTGATCAGCAAGACTAATACTAATTTCGCCTAACTGTTCCTCGATTAGTGTATGTTGTTCAGAAGGAAGATTGTGTATATATTGGTTGACCTTCTGAATAATTGGATGAATCCATTCGTTGAAATTATCAGTGACTTCCCTAACCAAAAAATGAAGATGGTCAGGTATCCATTTTGTTAAATAGATAACCCCCTGTAATAACTCTACTCCAGCAAACAAAAGCAGTAACGTGGTACTCAAAATAGCGCTCAAAATGGCAAGAATGCAACTTAATACATATGGAACTTTAAAATGAAAATGAATGAAGCGGATTACAGGCAGTAACAAAGTTGCAAAAAGACATGCTAAAAAGAATGGGAATAAATACTGAATAATCAAATAAATTCCAATAACAGTTAGATTAATGATCAGTAATAGATAGGCTATTCTGAATAACATTTGTTTGTTAGGCATATAAGTATCCCCTTACTCGCATTTTTATATTTTCAAAAAGCGTCAACAATGTGGTAAGATAAAGTTTGGTTATCTAATCACGGTGTAACCGTCCATAATACTTCTAGTTATAAAATTTTACTAAAGAGGGTATGTGGGTAAAAGTCTCATTTAATGTTGGAGGACAGATAATGATAAGTAGTTCAACCGTGTTTTTACTTATTTTATTTCTTTTAGGTTACATTGCAAAAAACCAAGCAATAATGATTGCGGTTTATATTTTATTTGGAATGAAATTGTTGAAAATCGATGATAAACTCTTTCCATATATCCAGGACAAGGGAATTGGATGGGGAGTTATCATTATAACGGTTGCAGTATTGATCCCAATTGCTACTGGTGAAATTGGCTTTAAAGATTTGCTGCAAAGTGTGAAGTCTTATCACGCTTGGATAGCTCTTATTGCAGGAATCTTTGTAGCAGTTGTTGCAAGACATGGACTCACATTACTAGCAGATGATCCGCAGATAACAACAGCATTAGTCCTTGGTACAATAATCGCTGTGGTAGTATTTAAAGGTGTTGCTGTTGGACCGTTAATTGGTGCTGGGATCGCTTACGTTATTATTAAAATATTAGAATCCATACCATTTATTAAGTAATCCACATAGTACAAGCTATGAATATAAGCGATTTAATATGATGAATTTTAATCGTTTTCATTTACTATCTTTTTTTGTTTGTTTATAATAGTCATGGGGATGTTCAATAGCAACAAGTGTTTATCACTTTGAACTTTTAAGCTAAAGCAATATGGATAAGAAAAGGAGAGGGATGTTATGTCAACAACGAAAGGACTTGAAGGGGTAGTAGCAGCTGAAACAAAGGTAAGTTCCATCATAGACGACCAACTGACTTACGTTGGGTACACCATAGATGATCTAGCGGAAAATGCCAGCTTTGAAGAAGTAGTTTTCTTATTATGGAACAAAAAGCTGCCAAACAAACAGGAATTAGCAGATTTTGAAAAAGAATTATTTGAAAATATGACAATACCAGAAGCAGTTGTCGAACATTTTAAATCATATGATATACATAGTGTTCACCCAATGGCTGCTCTTAGAACAGCTATTTCTTTATTAGGATTATATGACTCTGAAGCAGATGATATGAGCGAAGAGGCAAACCAACGAAAAGCCATTCGACTGCAAGCAAAAGTAGCAGCCGTTGTTGCTTCCTATTCGCGTGTGCGGGATGGAAAAGAGGTAGTTCAGCCTAAGCAAGGATTAAGTTATGCAGCTAATTTCTTATACATGTTAAATGCAGAAGAGCCTAGTGATCTAGAAGTAGAAGCTATTAATAAAGCGTTAGTGCTTCATGCGGATCACGAGCTTAATGCCTCCACGTTCACTTCCAGAGTATGTGTTGCTACATTATCTGATATGTATTCTGGCATTACTGCAGCTATTAGTGCACTTAAAGGGCCATTACATGGTGGTGCAAATGAAGCAGTTATGTCGATGTTAAATGAAATTGGTGAAGTGGAAAATGCAATTCCATATGTAAAAAAGAAAATGGCAAACAAAGAAAAAATAATGGGTATGGGTCACCGCGTGTATAAAAGTGGAGATCCGCGTGCCAAGCATTTGAAGAAAATGTCAAAAGAATTAACCGCCCGTCATGGAATGGAAAAATGGTATGAAATGTCGGTGAAGATAGAAGATTTCATTAAAGAAGAAAAAGGGTTACCAGCAAATGTTGATTTCTATTCTGCTTCCGTGTACCATAGTTTAGGGATTAAACATGACTTGTATACTCCAATTTTTGCGATGAGTCGTTTCTCAGGTTGGATTGCACATATTTTAGAACAATATGAAAACAACCGTTTGATAAGACCTCGTGCAGAATATGTAGGTCCACAAAAGCAAAAGTATGTGGATATTGATAAACGTTAACCATTTTCTTTATGAAAATGATATAAATATTATTGAACTATAGGAGGAATTTGAATTATGGGTGAAAAAATTACAGTAGAAAACGGTGTTGTACAAACACCTAATAAACCGATTATCCCTTTTATTGAAGGTGATGGAATTGGCCCAGATATCTGGGCAGCAGCAAGTCGAGTATTAGAAGCTTCTGTTGAGAAAGCATATAATGGTGAAAAAGGTATTGAATGGAAAGAAGTTCTTGCAGGTCAAAAAGCATTTGACAAAACTGGTGAATGGTTACCAGAAGAAACGTTAGATGTTATTCGCGAAAACAAGATTGCAATTAAAGGACCTCTAACAACACCAATTGGTGGAGGTATTCGTTCTTTGAACGTTGCATTACGTCAAAAGCTAGATCTTTTTGCATGTCTTCGTCCTGTACGTTGGTTTGATGGAGTTCCATCACCGGTAAAACGTCCAGAAGATACAGACATGGTAATCTTCCGTGAGAACACAGAAGATATTTATGCAGGTATCGAATGGCAAGAAGGTTCAAACGAAGTGAAAAAAGTAATCGACTTTCTTCAAAATGAAATGGGTGTTGAAAATATTCGTTTCCCAGAAACTTCTGGTCTAGGAGTGAAACCTGTTTCTAAAGAAGGTACGACTCGTCTTGTACGTGCTGCAATTGATTATGCAATTAACGAAGGACGTAAAAGTGTAACATTAGTCCACAAAGGTAATATTATGAAATTCACAGAAGGTTCTTTCAAAAACTGGGGTTATGAAGTTGCTGAGAAGGAATATGGTGATAAAGTATTTACTTGGGCAGAATGGGAGCGCATTGTTGAAAAAGATGGTAAAGATGCTGCAAACAAAGCACAAGATGAAGCAGAAGCAGCTGGACGTATTATTGTAAAAGATTCAATTGCAGATATCTTCTTACAACAAATTCTAACTCGACCAAAAGAGTTTGATGTAGTAGCAACAATGAACTTAAATGGTGATTATATTTCTGATGCCCTAGCTGCACAAGTTGGTGGTATCGGGATTGCTCCAGGTGCTAACATTAACTACGAATCTGGACATGCGATTTTTGAAGCGACACATGGTACTGCACCAAAATATGCAGGCCTTGATAAAGTTAATCCATCTTCTGTAATCCTTTCTGGTGTACTAATGCTTGAACACCTTGGATGGAGAGAAGCGGCTGAATTAATCCTTAAATCAATGGATAAAACAATTGGTTCTAAAGTTGTAACATATGACTTTGCTCGTTTAATGGAAGGCGCAACAGAAGTTAAAGCTTCAGAGTTTGCTGATGAATTAATCAAAAATATGGACTAAGCAAAATCAGTCCTCATTGTCTACAAAAAAGTAGAAGTAAAATAATTCTATAATTAGAAAAATCCAAACGATTATTCGTTTGGATTTTTTGCGCGTATTAGAAGGAAAATGCGATATAACTTAGGAGGTGATTTTGAGAGTTTATTTGTACTTTGCAATCTCTCCGGCTTGTCGACTTCCCTTTCCGCGGGTTTTTCTCCTCAGCTAACTTTTTAAGCAAGGGGCACTTAAAAAGTGGATCTTCGGATAAAAACATCCCGCAGGAGTGGAAGCCGACGCCTGCGTTTGTTAATGCTTTACAACTAAAATCAGAATAAAAATGTAGGCTTTATTCCATATCGATCATAAATGGCTTCTAGAATTACTTATTATTATTAGCAATATATACTTATATTTGTAACAACCCAAATGCTAGCATTTGCAATAGTTGTAGAGTCCCACTAAGCGGAGGCGGCCACTTCTACTCCTGTGGGATTGTTTTCCATGAAGATCCACTTTTCCATGCGATTTTTGCTTGGAAAAGTTAGCTGAATGGAAAACCCCACGGAAAGGGAAGTGGGCAGCCGGAGCGGGTATCTAGTAATTAATACATTTCAAAATTACCACTTCATCGATTTCGTAGTATCCTGATATTACGCACTAATAAAAACTACACGTGACATCTCATTATTACTACCAAGCAAATAATTACTGCTCAGCATTTTGTTAACGGAAGGTAAAGGAATGTAAACAAAATTTTACATATTTTAAGCGCATTTGTAGTATATATCTATTCACAATATCTATTTGTCCATGTATGATAAAGTTAATATAGATAAAAGATGGGGTGCTTTGATGGAAGAGAAGGTATTAATTGTAGATGATGAACAGTCTATCGTAACCTTATTACAGTACAATATTGAGAAATCCGGATTTAAAACAGATACTGCTTTTGATGGGATAGATGGTTTGCAAAAAGCAAGTAGCGGAGAATTCGACCTTATTATTCTTGACCTTATGTTACCGGGCATGGAAGGCACAGAAGTATGTAAAGCGTTAAGACAAAAACAAATAGATACACCAATATTAATGTTAACAGCTAAGGACGATGAGTTTGACAAAGTCTTAGGGTTAGAGCTTGGAGCAGATGATTATTTAACTAAACCCTTTAGCCCTAAAGAAGTGGTCGCAAGGATAAAAGCAATATTAAGACGTTCAAAAACTCGAGAAAATAATGATGATCAGCCGTTTATTAAAATTTCAGATTTGTTAATCTATCCCCAACAATATGAAGCAACCATCAAGGGGGATGCACTTAGCTTCACACGGAAAGAATTTGAACTGTTGCACTATCTTGCAAAACATAAAGGAAAAGTTTTATCACGTGATCAGTTGTTAAGTGCTGTATGGAATTATGATTTCGTAGGGGATACTAGAATAGTTGATGTACATGTTAGTCATTTACGAGAAAAAATTGAACCAGATACCAAACATCCGGTTTATATCAAGACAATTAGAGGTCTGGGATATAAAATGGAGGAGCCTTACTAAGATGGACGCCAAAAAAAGAGTAAATCTGTTTTATCGCTACATATTGATGATTGCATCGGTATTTATTTTAATTGGCTTTGTTATTCTTCCTTTAACAGCGGATGAGGAGCAATTTTTTGTACTAGTTTCTTTAATAATCGGATTTATTATTTTATTAGTTTTAATTTATCATATGTTTGAAAACTATGTGCGTCCGATCAGAGCTTCCATTAATGTAACAAATGAATTAGTTAAAGGTAATTATAATGCTCGTACATATGTAAAACCATATGGGGAAGCACAGCAATTAAGTAACGCAATTAATGTCTTAGCACGCAATCTTCAAGAAATGACGATCCAAGAAAAGATGCAAGGGAGTCAATGGAAGACAGTCCTGAATAATATGGAAAGCGGCTTAATGTTAATTGATGAGCGGGGTTACGTACACCTAATTAACCGTAAATTTATTGGAATGTTTGGGAAAAAGTCTGTCGATTATATAGGTTATTTATATTATGATGTGCTTGAAGATACAACGATACATAAGGTGGTACAGGAAACTTTTCTATATGAAGAAAAGATGAATGGAAATATTGTAAAAACCATAAAAAAAGAAAAACATTACATCGAAGTTGTTGGAGCACCAGTGATTAATGATGTGAAAGATTTAAAAGGCGCTGTGCTTGTTTTTCATGATATTACGGACTTGAAGCGAGTCGAAGAGATGCGAAAAGATTTTGTCGCAAACGTATCGCATGAGTTAAAAACACCGATAACATCGATACGCGGTTTTGCAGAAACATTGTTAGACGACGAATCACCAGATGAAGAAGTTAGGAAGCAGTTTCTAACGATTATCTTAAAGGAAAGTACTAGATTACAATCACTAGTCCATGATTTATTAGAGCTATCGAAAATAGAAAAAGAAGAAATGAAACTGAATACTAAATTAATCAATGTTGATGAATGGTTAAAAAATAGCTTAACTTTAATTGAACAGCAGACACAAGAAAAGTCGTTACAATTCATTCAGGAAATTCAACCTAATATTCATTTACATGGAGACCCGGATCGGTTACAACAAGTACTATTAAATTTAATGTATAATGCCATAAATTATACAGGTTCAAAAGGAACTGTATTTTTAAGAATAAAAGAATTAAATAATAAAATTGAAATACAAGTAGAGGACACGGGTATTGGTATTCCAAAAGAAGCGACACAACGTATATTTGAGCGGTTTTACCGGGTCGATCGAGCTAGGAGTCGAAACACAGGTGGGACGGGACTTGGTCTAGCAATAGTAAAACATATTGTCGAAGCACACCAAGGTAATATCAGCGTGACCAGTGAAGAAGGAAAAGGATCTTGCTTTACAGTTAAAATACCGAAAAAATGGTGAAAGAAATCTCTAAAGATCTCTTTCGCCATTTTTTCATTTGTTCATGAAACTTATTGAATAGTTATTACGTAATAAGAGTATATATGGTACATTTGCATAGGTGTAAAGTAATAAAAAGGGGGAAATGAGATGACATTGAAGCAAATCTACAGCTGGATAGGTATCATTGTAGCTGTAGTTGTCT
This sequence comes from Gracilibacillus kekensis, assembly GCF_900143085.1. Taxonomy (GTDB): domain Bacteria; phylum Bacillota; class Bacilli; order Bacillales; family Amphibacillaceae; genus Gracilibacillus; species Gracilibacillus kekensis. Next base: position 95,435 of record NZ_FRCZ01000003.1, read on the forward strand.
TAGGTTTGTTTGTCGCAACGAGTTGGTATACCGTTGATGAATCAGAACAAGCAGTATTAATTACTTTTGGAGAAGCGGAAGAAGGAACAACAGAACCAGGTCTGCACTTTAAACTACCATGGCCTATCCAAACTGTGGAAACCTTATCAAAAGAAACATTTAGTTTAAATTTTGGTTATGATCCAGAGAAAGAACAAAGTGCTGATGTAGTTCGTATGATTACTGGAGATGAAAATATTCTACAAGCGGATTTGGTAGTTCAATGGAAAATTATTGAACCTAGTAAGTATTTATTTAATTCAAATGACCCAAAGCAAGTTCTTTATAATGCCACATCGGCTTCACTTAGAAGTATTATTGGCTCTTCTACTATTGACGACGCTTTAACAGATGGGAAAGCAGAAATTGAAAATGAAGTATTGGATTTATTAGTAAGTCTTATGGAAGATTATGAAGTAGGAATAGCGATTCAAGATGTAAAATTACAAGAAGTAGATTTACCAAACGAGGAAGTGCGTCAGGCTTTTATGAAAGTAACCGATGCCCGGGAAACGATGAATACAAAGAAAAATGAAGCAGATAAATATCGTAATGAAATATATGAAGAAGCATTAGGGGAGAAGGATGCGATTATTTCACGAGCTGAAGGTGACAAAATTGAGCGTATCGAAATAGCACGTGGTAATGTCTCCGCATTTAATGCTTTATATGATGCATATCAAGACAGTCCTGAGATCACGAGACAACGATTAGTACTTGAAACGCTTGATCAAGTCTTACCTGAAGCAAACATTTATATTATGAATGATGATGGAAATACGTTGAAGTATTTACCTTTAGGTCAGAATGGTTCTGCTCAGGCATTACCTCCAGCAACAGATTCATCTGAAGACGAAAATTCTGATGAAGAGGAGGTTGAAAACAATGACAGAGAACAATAATGTATATGAAATGAAAAAAATGACACCCAAGGAAATCCGCAGAATGGTTAAAATGGGTATTGTGATTCTTATAACGATCGTTTTAATTATAGTATTTTTCAGTAGTATGTTTGTAGTAAAGGAAGGAGAATACAAAGTAGTTCGTCAATTTGGGGAAGTGGTACGTATTGAAGATAACCCAGGATTGAATTTCAGGGTTCCTCTATTACAATCTATTACGACGCTGCCTAAGAAAAAGTTAGTCTATGATGTGATGGAACGTGAAATTAACACGTTAGATAAGAAACGTATGATTATTGATAATTATGCAATATGGGAAATAACAGATCCAGCTTCAATGATCGCAAATGCTCGTACCGAACTGGGTGCTGAATCACGAATGGGTGAGTTTATTTTTTCTGTAATTCGTTCAGAACTAGGTGCGATGGATTATGATGAAATCATTAATGATGAAGGTAGTACGAGAGGTGACTTAAATGAACGAGTGACCGACCGTGTTAATACATTATTAGAAAGGGATAATTATGGTATACGAGTCGATGATGTTCGTATTAAAAGAACAGACCTACCTCAAGAAAACGAACAATCCGTTTTCAATCGAATGATTTCTGAACGTGAATCTCAAGCACAACAATATTTATCTCAAGGGGAAGCTGAAAAAAGTAGGATTACCGCTAAAGCGGATCGTGATGTAACGGAGATGCTCTCGAAAGCGAATGCAGAAGCAGAAGAAATTCGTGCTGAGGGAGAATTAGAAGCAGCAGAAATGTATAATGTCGCTTTTGAACAAGACCCTGACTTTTATCAGTTGTACCGAACTTTAGAATCTTACAAAGAAACAGTTGACGGTGAAACAACGATCATTATCCCGCAAGGTTCACCCTATGCGGATATCTTATTAGGATATTACGAATAATAAAAGAGTCAGGCGAATTAGTGTCGCCTGACTTTCTTTATAAATAAAGCGTTTATAAGCAATGTCATGTCTAACTCTGAGTACCCAGAAACTAGGAGACTTCACGTATCGCCTTACGATAAAGAAGACTTGCCGATTGGTGAAACCAGAGGCTTCGCACTTATGCCTTTAGGTGAAAGTCATCATAGATTAAGCTTGCCTAAGTCCTGTAGGCAACACAGATGTCAACACTTCCTGTGTAAGTCAGTGATTCCTTTATCTCAGTTGATGTCGAAAATCGCTACGTTTCTAAACGTGCGCTCGCTCTGTGCTTTTCTTATAGCTAACAAACATGGTAAAATATATGCAATGGATGGAATCGAAAAGGAGATCGGTAATATGACAAACAAGTTAGTATTGATAGACGGGAATAGCATTGCGTATCGTGCTTTTTTTGCATTGCCTTTATTAAATAATGATAAAGGTGTATATACCAATGCTGTCTATGGTTTTACTACGATGCTATTAAGAATTTTGGAAGAAGAGCAGCCAAGCCATATCCTTGTGGCCTTTGATGCAGGGAAAACAACATTTCGTCATGAAACATACAAAGAGTATAAAGGCGGAAGAGAAAAAACACCATCTGAGTTAAGTGAACAGTTTCCGATTTTGCGCGAATTATTAGATGCATTAGCGATTAAACATTACCAGTTACCGAATTATGAAGCAGATGATATTATTGGCACCATCGCCAATCAAGCAAAAGATAAAGATTTCGAGGTCAAAGTGATTTCAGGAGATAAAGATTTACTGCAACTTGTATCAGACAAAGTCGATGTGCGCTTAACAAAAAAAGGAATTAGTGAGGTTATGACGTACACCCCTGAAACGCTAAAAGAAGATATGGAAGTAACGGCAGAACAAATACTTGATCTTAAAGCATTAATGGGAGACAAGTCTGATAATATTCCTGGAGTACCAGGTGTGGGTCAAAAGACAGCAGTCAAACTATTAAAACAATTCGACACTGTTGAAAACCTTTATGATCAATTAGATGAAGTAACGGGAAAACTGAAAGAAAAATTAGAAAATAACAAAGAAGAAGCTTTTATGAGTAAACAACTGGTTACTATTAATCAACAGTCACCAATTAAAATTACGACGGACGATACGAAATACCATGGATATCAAGAAAAGACTGTAAAAGACTTCTTTAAAGAATTAGGCTTCAATTCCTTATTAAACCGAATCGATGGTGAAGAAGAGGAAAGCGAAGAAGTACAAGCATTAGAAGAAATGGAGTTTCAAGTAATATCAAATGTGACCGAGGATCTATTTACTGGTATTGAAGCATTTGAAATCGAGATATTAAATGAAAGTTATCATACAGAAGAAATGATTGGTGCCTCCATTGTTAATAAAAAAGGAAAATACTTTGTTCCTTTAAATGTCATAAAGGAATCCAAAGTTTTTAAAAAATGGGCAGAGGATGACGAGCAGAAAAAGTACGTATTTGATGCCAAAAAAATCACTGTTTTACTAAACCGTTTATCGATTGCGATTAAAGGGATTTCATTCGATATTTTGTTAGCATCTTATTTAATTAACCCATCTGAGAATAACCATGATGTACCAGCTATTAGTCATCGATTCAATGAAAAGAATATTTTATTTGATGAAGAAGTGTACGGTAAAGGAGCAAAAAAAGGGTTACCCATGGAAGAAAACCAATGGCAAGAACATATTGTTCGTAAAACCAATATGATTTATCTGTTAAAAGAGCAAATGGAAAAAGCTCTAAAAGAAAATAAGCAGTTATCCTTATTAATGGATTTAGAATTGCCTCTTGCTTTAGTACTTGGCGAAATGGAAGCAACAGGTGTCAAAGTCGATGTGCAACGTCTGAAAGATATGGGTGAGGAGCTGAAAGAACGACTAGACACGCTAGAAAAAGAGATTTATGATTTGGCAGGTGAAACATTTAATATCAATTCACCGAAACAATTAGGACCAATCTTATTTGAAAAATTAGAGTTACCGGTCGTTAAAAAAACAAAGACAGGTTATTCAACCGCTGCGGATGTATTGGAACAACTGCAAGGGAAACATGATATCATTGATAAGCTGTTATTATATCGACAGTTAAAAAAGTTAGATTCAACTTATGTTGCCGGTTTACTGAAAGTAATTCATAAAGATAGTAGTAAAATTCATACTCGTTTTAATCAAGCATTGACGCAAACAGGAAGGTTAAGCTCGATTGATCCTAATTTGCAAAATATTCCGATTCGTATTGAAGAAGGAAGAAAAATAAGACAAGCATTCATACCTTCTAAAAAAGGTTGGAAAATGATTGCGGCTGATTATTCTCAAATTGAATTACGAGTATTAGCACATATCGCAAAAGATGAAAAGCTGCAAATGGCATTTAAAGAGGATAAAGATATTCATACACAAACGGCAATGGATGTTTTTCATGTGAAAGAAGAAGATGTAACTTCCAATATGAGACGTCAAGCAAAAGCGGTAAACTTTGGCATCGTTTATGGGATCAGCGATTATGGACTTTCCCAAAGTTTAGGTATTACGAGAAAAGAAGCAAAGACCTTTATTAGTCGTTATTTGGATAGTTACCCTGGAGTTCAGGAATACATGAAAGAAATTGTTCAAGAAGCAAAACAAAATGGCTATGTAACCACGATTATGAATCGTAGACGGTATTTGCCAGAGATCACCAGCCGTAACTTTAACCAGCGAAGTTTTGCTGAAAGAACTGCAATGAACACGCCAATCCAAGGTAGTGCAGCAGATATTATAAAATTAGCTATGATTGAATTGGATTACCAATTAAAAAGAGAAAAATACCAAGCAACGTTACTACTACAAGTGCACGATGAGTTGATTTTAGAAGTACCTGAGGAAGAATTAGAAGCTATCTCAAAATTAGTTGTCGATGTAATGGAACATGCTATTGAGTTAAGTGTGCCATTGAAAGTTGATGTTGAACATGGTGAAACGTGGTATGATGCAAAATAAAAAGTAGGGGTTTTATAGATGCCGGAATTACCAGAAGTAGAAACAATTAGACAAACGTTAAAGCAATTAGTAATTGGTAAGACGATAAAATCAGTCGATATATTTTGGCCTAAAATTATTCAGGAACCGGACGATCACCATGAATTTACTGATTTGATAAAAACACAAACGATTCACGATATAAGAAGAAAAGGCAAATTTTTATTATTTGATTTAGATCAGCATGTATTGGTATCACACTTACGTATGGAAGGAAAGTACGGTGTTTTTCCGAATGATGAAGAGTTACTGCCCCATACTCATGTTGTTTTTCAATTCACAGATGGTCATGATTTACGTTACAGAGATGTTCGTAAATTTGGTACAATGCATTTGCAAGAAAAGGGAACAGAAACATCTAAAAAGCCACTTCTTTTGTTAGCAAAAGACCCTTTAGAAGCTGATTTTTCACTTCGTACCTTTCAGGAAAAAGTACAGAAAAGTGAGCGTAATATTAAGAATATATTATTGGATCAATCAGTTATTGCTGGACTAGGAAATATTTATGTGGATGAAACGTTATTTTTAGCAGGTGTTCACCCATTAACAAAAGGTTTCCATTTAACGAATGAACAGGTCCTTCATATTCTAGAGGCTGCCATCGTCACTCTTAAGGATGCCGTAAAGCAAGGTGGAACGACAATAAGGTCTTATGTGAACTCTCAAGGGCAAATTGGTATGTTTCAACAGCAACTAAATGTATATGCTCAAAATGATAAAGAATGTAATCAGTGCAAAGATATTATCATGAAAATCAAAGTGAATGGGAGAGGTACACACTACTGTCCGACTTGTCAACCACTCTAGTGCATCACAATTTTGCCCATTACTCCATATAATACAGAAAATAGTTGTGTGAAGGAGTAATGAGAGCAAATGATGTTAGCCATAATTATAATTGCAATTAGTATTGATAGTTTTTTGATAGCATTTACTTATGGTTTAAGAGGATTAACGTTACCATGGAGTGAAATGCTAAAGATATCAATAACGGTTGGAGCGGTTTTTGGAATTTCGATGTTGATCGGCGATGTATTATCGTCGATTGTCTCTATTCAATCCGCTGAGATGGTTGGTGGATTTATCTTGGCTATGGTTGGTGTCATTTTGTTAACCACTCTAGTGGAAAAGAAAAAAAAGAAGCAAAAAATACCTTTTTTAATTAAAATTCTAAAAAAACCAATGGAAGCAGATATCGATCATTCAGGTAAAATTAATGGAATTGAGCCGTTTTTAATAGGTATTGCCCTGTCTTTAGACTCATTTGGTGCAGGCATAGGTGTATCGATGTTAGGGGCGTCACCTTTTATTACTTCTTTACTTGTGATGGCTATAACTTCCTTATTTCTCATAATTGGAGTATATGTGGGGAAAACTTTTGCTAATATCAGTGGCATTAAAAAAGTTTCCATTTTACCAGGCTTTTTACTTATTATTATAGGGATTTGGAAAATGGTTATCGTATAATTTACTGAACTTTTAAAAAGACTGCCTGTTCACTTTATCAAGATGTAATCTTCATAATAACCTCACTTCTAAAACGGAACATGATTTAAGAAGTGAGGAAAGTGGTCGAAACTTCATGATAATTTTGTTTTGTTTTTTTGTTACTATTTCTTTTTTAAAATATCGGACAACCAATGTAGTAAAAGAGGTGTTAATATTGATTATAGGACTAACTGGCAATATAGCAACCGGTAAATCAACAATCAGTAGTATGATTCAAGAGGAATACTCGATTCCTGTTATCGATGCCGATATGATTGCCAGAGAAGTAGTGGAGCCTGGAGAAAAAGCTTTGCAAAGAATAGTAGAAACTTTTGGTGAAGATATACTCTTGGAGGATGGTACACTCAATCGTAAACGTTTAGGAGAAATAATTTTCGAAGATAAAACAAAAAGAGAACAATTAAATGCAATTGTTCATCCAGCTGTTAGGGAAAGAATGGAACAGAAAAAGCAAAAGTTTATTCAACTGGGACATGAGTTAATAGTATTAGATATACCCCTTTTGTTTGAAAATGAACTTACATATCTTGTCGACAAAACCATCGTTGTTTATACAACGGAGAAGATTCAACTGAAACGCTTAATGGAACGTAATCAATTCAGTGAAAAAGAAGCACAAAACCGGATGGATGCGCAAATGGATATTGATAAGAAGTGTGCCAAAGCAGATGCTGTAATCGATAACAGTGGAACGATTGCAAGTTCAAGAGAACAATTAGATTCACTTATAAAGAAATGGAAATTAATTTCAAAAGTATAAATATAAATTAAGCAATTATCTCGGTGTAACTCTGGATAATATCGCAACGAATAGATACAGGTTATAGCAAATAAGTTAAGTGGGGAATTAACTTTCGCTAACTTCCTGATATGTTTCGTTAAGTATAATGGGAATTTAAACCTCCCGCTAATTGAGTTCAAACAACTCTAACTAAAGTTCAACTTGTCAAATGGTACAAAAATAGATATAATTTTTCTGCACAACTTTACTGGTTTTATCTCGGTGAATGATTAATTAGTGAAGAGATTTTGAATAATGAGATAGATGGAATACTCAAAGGCTAGGACTTCTTTGGACTCTCTTTCCCCCGTGGTATCTCATGAAATATTATTCAGAAGAACTTGTGAAAAAGGGGGAAATGCATATGGATACAATAGGTAGACACGTAATTGCTGAACTATGGGATTGTAATCTTGATGTATTAAATGATATCGATCGTTTAGAAAAAACATTTGTGAATGCCGCGCTTAAAGCTGGAGCAGAAATCCGTGAGGTTGCTTTTCATAAATTTGCACCCTTTGGCGTAAGTGGTGTAGTGATCATTTCTGAGTCGCATTTAACGATCCATAGTTTTCCAGAACATGGCTATGCAAGTATTGATGTATACACGTGTGGCAATATGATTGATCCCCATCTTGCGGTTACCTATATTGAAGAGAAATTAGAAGCCAAAACAATTGAAAAAGTTGAAGTTCCCAGAGGAATGAAAGCAATTCAATTTAAAAATAAAAAAGCCTAATAATCCCTTACACCGTGTAAGGTTTTTTCATTTAAGGGAAAAAAGTTTAAAAATTCGAAGATGCAAAAGACTTTTAAAGTCGAAACGTTCAAAATGTGCGCTTGCACTTTTCTTATAAATCTTTTGTTAAGCAAAAATGGCTGTTCGTTGTGATACTTTAATTTAGAAGAAAAGTTTGAAGAATTTCGCTTAACAAATAGTGATTAATCGTTTTCTTTGCTAAAACGTGTTAAAATATATTGTAATAAAATACATAACGAGGTGTAATAGTATATGTCATTCCGTAACACATTAAACAAGAATTTTAATAATCACTCTGAAACAAGAGATAAACATTGGGATCCTGCATTGCAAACACATTATTTTAAAACAACAAAAGATAAGGCATTTGATAAATTAGAGCCGCTTTTTAGTAATATGAAAGAGTGTCAAATTGTTGGTATTTCAAAAGAACACGGTGAGATCAGCTTTAATTACAAGGCAGGTAGAAAGGTTTTTATTATTATGACTATAATTATGGTTAAACCTTATCGTACGGCAATTGATATTTCAGCTACTACGGAATCAGCGATACCATTTGACTTTGGGTATAGTCATAAACTAATTCCAAAACTTTATGATAAAATAAAGAAAGAGTTAGATTTCGTCGGTACGAAAGAATAAAGAAACGAAGGATGATTAAGTTTGCGGTGTCCACATTGTCATTATAAAAATACAAAAGTATTAGATTCCAGACCGATAGAAGAAGGTCGCTCCATACGTCGTAGAAGAGAATGTGAATCTTGTGATTTTCGTTTCACTACGTTTGAGCGAATCGAAGAGGTGCCATTAATTGTCGTAAAAAAAGAAGGTACAAGAGAAGAATACAGTCGTGACAAATTAATGCGCGGCTTGATTCGAGCATGTGAAAAAAGGCCAGTAGCCCTCGAACAACTCGAAAATATTGCAGTTGATATTGAGAAAGAATTACGAAACCGTGGGACATCTGAAGTGCAAAGTGACGATATTGGAGAAATGGTGATGGATCGTTTAGCAGATGTAGACGAAGTGGCATATGTGCGCTTTGCATCTGTTTATCGACAATTTAAAGATATTAGTGTGTTTTTGGACGAGCTAAAAGATTTAATTCGAAGTGATAAGAATGATTGAGGTATAGAAAGGAGATATATTCATGGGACTAGGCGATATCGGGAAAATACTACCTTCAGAATTATACAGAGTTGATACCTCCCAGGAACTATCCCTTTTTTATACAAACTCGTTGACACACCTTTATCAGCCTCTCATCGGTATTGATGCTATGTCACTTTATCAAACACTTTATACAGAGTCCACATTAAGTATGGACTATCAGACGCATCATATGCTAATGAATTATATTGGTTTACCACTTGACCGTATTTATCGAGCAAGAAGGAAACTTGAAGCGATCGGTCTATTACAGACTTTTGAAGAAATAAATGAGGAACAGAAGGTTTATCAATATCTTATACATCCACCGCAATCCGCACAACGTTTTTTTGAAAATGATTTTTTAAGCCACTTGTTATATCATCAGCTCGGTAGTGACAAATACAAGAAAATTAAACAGGCTTTTGTAAAACAAGAAAAAAATAAAGATGCTCAAAAAGAAACAACCGCTCGTTTTGAAGATGTGTTTCAATTAGTTGATCAACAGCCAGAACAAAACCAATTGCAGTCTCAAGAAAAAGAATGGGAAATACCTATAGGTGAAAAAGTCGACTTTGAATGGTTGGAACAACTTTTAAAGCAGCGAATGTTACCAATAGAGCAGATCTTAACTGCTCCTGCACGAAAATTAATAAATCAAATGTTTGTAGCGTATGATTTAACGAATCAGGATATCGAAAAAGCTTTACTATGGTCGATAAACGATGAGAATCAATTGCTAACAACTGAATTTAAGAATGCCTGTATGGATTTGGTTAGTGCGACGAAACCAAAGGTTCCTTTACAAGTAACATCAGATAAACAAAAAGTAGCTGCTGAAAAATCAGAGCCTACAAATAAATCAAAAGCAGACCAATTCATTGAAATGTTAGAACATATTTCACCACGGCAATTATTGCAAGATCTTTCAGGAGGGAATCAACCATCCCAGCATGATTTGAAAGTAATCAGTGAAGTAATGACAAATCAAGGGCTTAATCCAGGTGTTATGAACGTTTTACTGCACTATGTATTATTAAAAACAGATATGAAGCTATCCAAAGGTTATTTAGAAACTATAGCTAGTCATTGGGCGCGTAAAAATGTGAAGACGGTAAGACAAGCAATGACGTTAGCAAAATCTGAAAATAAAAAGTATCAACAATGGACAACTACTTCGAAAAACAATAAACGTTATTCCAATAAAAATACTAAAAAAGATATTGTTCCAGATTGGTATAAAAAACAGAAGACAACAAAAGAAAATAAACAACCAGATTCTACAGAAGAAAAAGAAAGAAAAGCAAAAGAAGCGGATGAAATGCTCGCACAATACCTAGCGCAACAAGCTAATGATGAATAAGGGTGATCGTCATGGAACCAATCCAATCAGCGATGAAGAAATGGATGAATTCGAATAAAAAAATTAGTGATAACTTTAATCAACAGCGAATGAATGTTATTAATGATCCCGAAATTAGAAAAAAACTTAGTGATCATGTTGAATTAGATGAACAGGACATTAATCGTCATTTGATGAAGTTATACGAATACCAGCAAGCATCTAAAAATTGTCAAGATTGTCCGAATTTAGATGGTTGCAAAAATATATTAAAAGGCTTCACCCCTCATCTCGATGTAGATGGGAAGGCTATTTCTTTGAGATATGAAAAGTGTAAAAATAAAGTCCATGAGGAAGCTCAATTAGAAAAGGAATCATTAGTTAAAAGTTTATATATACCTAAACAAATTAAACTAGCTAAGTTAGAAAATATGGATGCTTCTTCTTATGAACGGAAAGAAGTAATTAAAGAAATTATTGAGTTTGTTCAAAATTATTCGACTGGCACCTTTCACAGAGGATTGTATATTCACGGACAATTTGGAACAGGGAAATCCTATATCTTAGGTGTGATAGCAAATGAATTGAAAAATCGATCGGTTAACTCCGCAATTATTTATATGCCGGAGTTTGTGCGAGAAATGAAAGCATCGATTAAAAATGACAGTTTACAATCTAAAGTGGAACGATTTAAGAAAGTAGACGTTTTAATGTTTGATGACATTGGCGCTGAATCAATATCACCGTGGTTTCGGGATGAAATCCTTGGAGCGATTCTTCAATATCGAATGATGGAAGAACTTCCTGTATTTTTCACATCTAATTATAATCTGGAGCAATTGGAAGATCATTTATCAACTTCTAATCGAGGTGATGTAGAGACAATTAAAGCTGGCCGAATTATTGAACGTATCACACAGTTGAGCAAGCCAATTGAATTATCTAAACGTTACCGATCGAGTGAATAATAATAACTTCTGTCTAATCCTGAGACAGAGGTTATTTTTTTTGCTTCTCACCCATATAATATATCAGTTTGATGGTGGTGAGGGTGATGAGACTTGTTGGAAATATATTTTGAACAAGATACGGAAGCGAATGTGTTTTATCAATTGTTGAAAGAAGAGCAAGACAAATGGCGACCAGCACGTAAACGAGTGAAAAGAACACTTATTCAATTAACCCCTGTTATTGAGATGGACTGGGAAGAGGAAAAAAGACATTTAGCACCATTGTTAAGTATGGTATTTATTCAGTGTAGAGAACTATCGATGATTCGACATATACTAAGGAAAAAATATTATTTTTCAAATGAAGATGAAATCGAACGAATTACCTCAATAGCCAGATCATTGTTAGAAAAAGATGAGACAGTATATGAAGACCGAATTCATCAACATGAATTGCGAGATGTTCTGACTACTATTTTTACGTTGCAAATCGATGAAAGCTTTGTCCGTTTTGATTCGATTATTCATTTCCGATTACATCATTATATTGATCAACTAACGGAAATGGTGGGGCTGGCGATTGATGAATTTAAGCGAGAAGAAGAATATCAGGAATTTATTCATTCGATTAGAGAGTTTATTAAAAGAAAAATACCAGAAGAAGAGGTGATTCATGTAGTACAAGGCAAAGAATTTCAATTTTATCGAGATAATGGTGAACAATACACGATGGAGGATTTAAAAAATTTGAAAGCACGCTTTCCATTGTTTATCTTTGGTTTAGAAAAAGAAGAATGGGATATTTCACCTTTAATTATGTTGGCACCGACTCATATTTATATGTACGGTGAGGACCAATCGGAAACAAGAACTCATACGATTATGACTATTTTTCAGGAACGATGCAGTTTTTATTCCACAGATTTCTTTCCGTTTTATCTGCAAGATCAAAAAGAATCTTGATTTTTTTTCGAACAATCGTTATAATAAATCGCATAACAATAAAACTTGCGTGGAAGAGGACAAGATTGTTTGTAAGGCATACTATAAGAGAAGGGAAACCATGGCTGAAAGTTTCCTGTATGACCACATTCTAATTACCCCCTCTGAGCACTACTATGGAACGCTTATGCAATTAATTAGTAGCGATTCGTCATCGATATCGACTTTCAATGAGCTACACAAGATGTGTGGAAAATTGGGTGGAACCACGGGTATAACGCTCGTCCCTTTACAATAAGTAGGGGGATGGGCGTTTTTTATTTGGTCCAATAGTAGTGATGTAATAAGAAAAGGAGCGGATCTAACATGAGTAAAATTGATATTACTTTTCCAGACGGGACAGTAAAACCGTTTGATGAAGGGACAACTGGGGAAGAGATTGCTGCATCGATTTCACCCGGACTGAAAAAACAAGCGTTAGCAATTAAATTAGATAATACAATGTACGATTTACGTACCCCATTGAAATCAAGTGGTGCAATCGAGATTATAACCGTTAAAAATGAGGAAGGGCTAGAAGTTTTACGACACTCGACAGCACATCTTATGGCGCAAGCGGTAAAGCGACTATATGACAATGTCAAATTAGGTGTAGGACCTACAATTGAAGGTGGCTTCTATTACGATATTGATATGGAAGAGACGATCACACCAGAAGATCTACCTCGTATTGAAAAGGAAATGAAACGAATTGTTGATGAGAACTTGGAAGTAGTTCGTAAAGAGGTAAGTCGTAATGAAGCAAAAGCTATCTATGAAGAAATTGGCGATGATTTAAAACTGGAATTGTTGGAAGCAATCCCTGAAGATGAAACAGTTACGCTCTATGAACAAGGTGAATTTTTTGACCTTTGTCGAGGTGTTCATGTCCCGCAAACTAGCAAGATTAAAATCTTCAAATTACTAAGTATTTCTGGTGCCTATTGGCGTGGTGATAGCAACAACCAAATGTTGCAGCGTATTTATGGTACAGCTTTCGATAAACAAGGTCAATTAGATGAGTATTTACGGTTGCGAGAAGAAGCAAAAGAGCGCGACCATCGTAAAATTGGTAAAGAGTTAGGGATCTTTACAGTATCTCAAAAAGTAGGACAGGGCTTACCATTGTGGTTACCAAATGGGGCAACCATTCGTCGTACCATTGAACGCTATATTGTCGATTTAGAAGAACGACTTGGATATGATCATGTATACACGCCTATTTTAGGTAGTAAAGAATTGTATCAGACAAGTGGTCATTGGGATCACTATCAAGACGATATCTTCCCGCCAATGCAAATGGATAATGAAGAATTGATTTTGCGACCGATGAATTGTCCACACCATATGATGGTATATAAGAATGAACTACACAGTTATCGTAATTTGCCAGTACGTATTGCCGAACTAGGAACAATGCATCGTCATGAAATGTCAGGAGCTTTAGCAGGCCTCCAACGTGTACGTGCGATGACATTGAATGATGCACACATTTTTGCTCGTCCAGATCAATTAAAAGATGAATTTATTCGAGTGGTAGAGTTAGTACAGAATGTTTATCAAGATTTTGGTATTGATGATTATTATTTCCGTTTGTCTTATCGCGATCCAGAGGATACGGAGAAATATGTAGACAACGATGAGATGTGGGAAAAAGCACAAAGCCTTTTAAAAGAGACAATGGAAGAAATGAAGCTCGAATATGTGGAAGCAGATGGAGAGGCAGCGTTTTACGGTCCTAAGCTGGATGTGCAGGTGAAAACAGCACTAGGGAAAGACGAAACGCTATCAACGGTACAATTAGATTTCCATTTACCTGAACGATTTGATTTAACCTATATTGGTGAAGATGGAAAGGAACATCGACCAGTCGTTATCCACCGTGGCGTAGTTTCGACAATGGAACGCTTTGTAGCCTTCTTAATTGAAGAGTATAAGGGTGCATTCCCAACCTGGTTATCACCAGTACAAGCACGTATCATTCCTGTCTCTGCTGAAGTACATTTCGATTATGCGAAAAGGGTAGAAGAGGAATTACGTTTTGCTGGTGTTCGTGTCGAAGTAGATGAACGTGATGAAAAAATCGGATATAAAATTCGCGAAGCACAAACTGCAAAGATTCCATTTGCCCTTATCGTAGGTGACAAAGAAATGGAAGCAAATGCAGTAAACGTTCGTCGTTACGGTGAAAAGAATTCTGAAACGATTGAATTTGAGGAATTTAAATCACTGATCCAGAAAGAAATTCAAAACAGAACTTTACGTAATAAATAATCTTTAAAATCCCTGTCTTTCTTTTATTGGACAGGGATTTTTTTATTACATAAATTTTGTTAATGAGGTTAGAATATACAAGAATCTTAAATATTGGAGGTCACGATTATGCAGAATAATAATCAGATGCAAGGTAATATGCAGATGTCACAAAATATGGGGAATCAGGGAATTAGCTTTAATCACGGAGCACACGAATTGCTTGATTCACACGAATTAGTCGGTAATTTGATTGGTATTATAGAACAATATCAGTTATATGATCAACACATCCAGGACCAAGAGTTAAAAGATATTCTTGAGCGCCAATCTTCATTTCTGTTACAAATGTATAATACGGTTGTAGAAACCTTTCAAACCGGTCAGGATCCACAGGTGCCTACACAACAGTATAAGATGCAAGAAAGCAATGAGATTACTTACGGAATGACAGCTGGACAGCCGAAAAAGCCAAAACTATCGGTTGGCGAGTTTTCTGATGAGTGTTTCTCTTCTTTTATGTTAGGACACACGAAATCAGCTTCCTCCGCACTCGCAATGGCAGCGGTAGAAATGAACCATCCTGTTTTGCGTCGTATCATTGCTGACAGTGTACCGAACATGATCGAAATGAGTTATGAGCTTTTTCTATATCAAAACAAAAAGGGTTATTACCAAGTTCCAAAGCTTAATGACCAAGATATGAATGTTATGTTAAATGCTTATACCAAAGCCCCGCAACAAGGGATGCATTAAGCATAATCAGGCTGAGACAGAAGTAATTATAAAAATTCAAACGATTATTCGAATAGATTTCGAAATCGTTTGGATTTTTATGCGTATCAGGAAGAAACTGCGCAATAACTGACGTGTAATTTTGACAGTTATTATGAGCGTATCAACCGCTACGGCTTGCCCACTTCGCTTTCCGAGGGGCATGCTATTCAGCTAACTTTGAAAAGAAAAACACTTGTCAAAGTGGAGCTTCAGATCATGCTAATCCCTCAGGAGTCGAAGTGGACGCCTGCGCTAATTTGATATTATACAACGCTAGCATGAGGTTGCATTATGATATTACTTTCATGTGAAAAATTCGTTTATTGGAGTAACAGGCTCAAAATGTTAACTGTCACAATAGTTCTAGAACCATTATATTAGCGCAGGCCGCCAACTTTCACTCCTGTGGGAACGTTTTACCTGAAGATCCACTTTTTTTAGCGTTCTTTGCTTAAAAAAGTTAGCTGAAGGAAAAAACCCACGGAAAGGGAAGTGGGCAGCCGGAGCGGAAGTTAACCAGTTAAAAAAAATTCAAAATTACTACATCATTTGTTGCGCAGTATCTGTATACTGCGCAATAATACATATTGTATATTTCTTCTTTTAATTAAAAAAAATATTATTGTGAAAAAACAAACTACTCAGGTGCTTTAAATTACGTGTCTTTCTTAAGCATGATAGATGCAATCGTTTACAATCAAGAGTATGATGGAAGAGAATACAAACATTGGAGGAGATATGATGAAATATCGTCGCTTAGGGAATAGTGGGCTAAAAGTAAGTGAAATTGCATTAGGCAGTTGGTTAACGTACGGAAAATCTGTAGAAGACCAAACGGCGGAAGACTGTATACATAAGGCATATGAGTTGGGAATTAACTTTTTTGATACTGCTAACGCATATGAAAGTGGAGAAGCAGAAAAAGTATTAGGTCAAGCATTGCAAGGTTATGAGCGAAGTAGCTATGTAGTAGCGACAAAAGTTTTCTTTCCGATGGGAGCAGGACCGAATGATCGTGGTTTATCAAGAAAACATATCATCGAGCAATGTGATGCCAGCTTAAAAAGATTAAATATGGATTATATTGATCTTTACCAATGCCACCGTTTTGATGAGGAAGTACCGGTTGAAGAAACATTATTAGCATTAGATGATCTGGTAAAACAGGGGAAAATTCTCTATGCTGGAGTGAGTGAATGGACAGCAGCACAAATTGAAAAAGCATCAGGTCTAAGTAAGGAATGGCGTTTACATCCACTGGTTTCCAATCAGCCTATTTACAACATGATTGAACGTTATATAGAAGATGAAGTAATTCCTGTTTCTGAACGAAATGGTCTGGGACAAATTGTATTCTCCCCACTCGCTCAAGGTGTTTTAACTGGGAAATATAAACCAAATCAGGATATTCCATCAAACAGCCGTGCCGCAAATGATGCAACTAACATGATCATTAATAGCTACTTTGACGAAAGAGTGCTCTCAACGGTTGAAAAATTGAATACACTTGCTGAAAATAATGACATGAAATTATCCCAGTTAGCGTTGGCATGGACGTTGAGAAAACCTAATGTGAGTTCTGCTATAATAGGTGCAAGTCGTCCAAGTCAAATTGAAGAGAATGTGAAGGCTGTTGATATAACTTTAACAGATAATTTAGTAAAAGAAATAGAATCTATACTGGAAGCAATTAATGATTTTCATCCAGTAAGATAAGTATATACTTCCTAGTTCACCTTTAATCTGAAAAGGTGGACTAGGGTAAATTCGTAAATAGACGAAGGAAAACTTGCTACAGTAACTATAAGTGAAACATTTATATGCAGGTTGACATAGGTTTTGGTACGTGCTATGATATTAAAAGTGAATTAAATATGATCTTAAGGCAAGTAGAAGCACCCGCTTCTCACCTGATTGACGCTAACATGTAGTTGACAGGTATAAAGAATCCGACTTATTTGTAATGAATTCAGGACGTGTGGGTGCAGTGTGTACCGACACTTTTTTAATGGAAAATTTTAAACTTGTCTCGTTAAAATGATCATGTTTCATTACGCTTTTATTAAACTTCGGAGGTGGCTGATTATTAGCAAAGATATGAACGTCAATGAGAGTATTCGTGCACGTGAGGTTCGTCTCATTGATTCAAATGGGGATCAATTAGGAGTTAAATCTCGTCAAGAAGCTTTAGAAATTGCTCAAACAAGAAACCTTGATCTAGTATTGGTGGCACCAAAAGCAAAACCACCTGTATGTCGTATCATGGATTACGGTAAATTCCGTTTTGAGCAACAAAAGAAAGATAAGGAAGCACGTAAGAAACAAAAAGTAATTAACGTGAAAGAAGTTCGTTTAAGCCCAGGTATTGAAGAACATGACTTTAATACAAAGCTTCGTAACGCACGTAAATTCTTAGATAAGGGAGACAAAGTAAAAGTCTCTATTCGCTTCCGTGGACGTGCGATTACCCATAAAGAATTAGGTCAAAAAGTATTAGAACGTATGGCAGAAGAATGTAAAGACCTCTCCACTATAGAGCAAAGAGCTAAAATGGAAGGTCGCAGTATGTTCATGATGCTCGGACCAGTAAACGAGAAAAAATAAATCGCAAAATAGCTAAAGAGTTAAATAGATTTTAGTTTCAAGGAGGAAGTAACAATGCCAAAAATGAAGTCACATAGTGGTACAGCAAAAAGATTTAAAAAGACAGGTACTGGGAAGGTTAAACGTTCCCATGCTTTCACAAGTCACATGTTCGCTAACAAGACTCAAAAACAAAAGCGTAAGCTGCGTAAATCAGCTATCGTATCAGCTGGAGACTATAAACGTATCAAACAAATGCTACCTAAATAAGGTAGATATTTGAACAAACTTCACAACAGATTTGTTGATTTATACAGGAGGGAATTATTATGCCACGTGTTAAAGGTGGAACAGTTACGCGTCAGCGTCGTAAACGTATTTTAAAGTTAGCTAAAGGTTATTATGGTGCAAAGCACTCACTATTCAAAACAGCAAAACAACAAGTAATGAAATCAGGTCAGTATGCATATCGTGACCGTCGTCAGAAAAAACGTGATTTCCGTAAATTATGGATCGCACGTATTAATGCAGCGGCTCGTTTGAACGATCTATCTTACAGCCGTTTCATGCACGGATTGAAACTTGCTGGAGTTGAAGTGAACCGTAAAATGTTAGCAGACTTAGCAATTAATGATGAAAAAGCATTTGCTTCACTTGCTGAACAAGCAAAATCAGCTTTAAAATAAGATAATGTCCCAGTCATGTGACTGAGGTATTAGTAAAATCCAAACGAACAAATCGTTTGGATTTTTTTATACGTTGGGAAATTATTGGAATCGTAACTCTCCTATATGAAAATTTTGAATAATAAACGCTTATGGATATAGTGACAACAATCTTGTATTACTAAATTAAGAGGAATTGTCATCGTATTCTTACAGTCAATTAATGATAGAAAATTCGATGAGATCTTTTCTCATCGGCAGCCCAACAGTAATTAGTGATCAAAATGCAGACGAGACCTCCTCTCATCGGCAATTCAACACCAATTAACGATCTGAATGCCGACGAGACTTTCTCTCATCGGCAATACAACAGTAATTAACGATCTAAATGCTGACGAGACCTCCTCTCATCGGCAATTCAACAGCAATTAACGATCTAAATGCCGACGAAACCTCCTCTCATCGGCAATGCATCAGTAATTAATGATCTAAATGCCGACGAGTCCTCCTCTCATCGGCAATTCGACAGTAATTAACGATCAAAATGCAGACGAGACCTTCTCTCACCGGCAATGCAGCAGTAGTTAGAGATCAAAAAACGACGAGTTGTTGTCTCATTGTTTGAAATAAATATTATGAAAACAAGAACAATCATTTTTGCAATCGTCATAGGATGAATATTAATTGGTTATAATGGAATAACCTTTTTAATTGGATAGAAATAATAATGTTCGAATTTAGAATGAATATACTACAAATTTAAAATGAATTGAGGTTGTGAGGCATGGAAATATACTTACTTATTATAAATAGTATCGCATTTCTTATCATGGGAATTGATAAGCATAAAGCCAGACATAATAAGTGGAGGATACCTGAACGGCGTATATGGATGATAGCAGTTGGTGGTGGTGCTTTGGGAGCGATGATCGGTATGTATTTATTTCGCCACAAAACAAAGCACAAAAACTTTCTCATTATCTTACCTGTTTTAGTCATCATTGAAACGACACTTCTTTTCTTCTTATATTACTAATCGATTCGGTGTCATAACAGCTCGTCTATTGTCATAATATATAGGAGAAGAAGGAGCTGGTGAATGATGCCGATTGAGATGTTAAGCCATTTGAAGGTAATGGAAAGTTACGCATTTGTAGCGCCTTTTCTATTTATCTTAGTCCATATTCTGCGTCCTTTATTTTTTGTCCCAGTTTTATTGCTTTGCATAACTGGTGGTGTCATCTTTGGTTTGTTAGCAGGTACAGTGTATTCTATTATTGGTTTAATGATCTCAAGTAGTTTATTTTATCTTATTATTCACACCTTACCTGCACTTCAGAAACGTTTTAAAAGTTTGGAAGAAAGGTTGCTAGGAAAGCAACTTTCATTGAATACTTTTCAGCTAGTTCTGTTGCGGATGCTCCCCTTTATCCATTTTCATATGTTATCGTTTTGTATATATAAAAAATCCGTAAGTTTTCATTCTTACTTACGGACCACTTTGTTTACGATAATTCCTGTAGCGATATTTTATACGACACTTGGAAAAACAATTCAAGAGATTTCCCTCTACTATGCAGTGCCACTTATATTAGTTATTCTTATACTTGCCTATTTCGTCAGACAAAAGAAAGCCATTATTAAATGGCAAAGCTTTTTCTCAAAAGAAATAGCTTAAATCATTGCAAGTGAAGTTTATTTATAGGGTATTTCCATTCAATCTCAGCGTGAGGATAACGAATAAGTATTTCTTCTTCCAGAAAGTAAATATCCTTACGCTCAAATCCTTTTAATTTTTCTGGATTTCGTGTATGCATAACGATATTAATAACCTCGAAGGAATCTTCTGTCGTTCCTAAATATTTTTCCCCTTCAAATAAAAATCCTTTGTATGTGATGAAAAAGTTTTTTTTGATATTATCGTTATAATCAAGAAAATAAAACTCATGTTTTTCTTGTGCCACTTCTAACTTTCTTTTGGGATTCACAATATATTTATAAGCAGTGTATATTAACACAATCATTGCAATTACCACTAAAAAACGAAATAAAATAACGATCATATGGTTCACGCTCCTCGGTTACAAAACTTCTTTATCACGGCGCGACTATCTATAAGCACCTATGACGGAAATCTCATTTTATTAACTATACGTATAAGAGATAGCTTTGGTTTCAAAAAAGTGAAACAAACATGCTATAATATAGTAACAATCCATCATTCAGAAGGAGATAATTATGAATTGGCAGACATTATTTGAAATGCAAAAAGACTTAGATAGTTATATTTTAGCACAACACGATTTGAAAAACGAAAATGTTTTTGATAAAAAGGTATTAGCGTTGTTAGTTGAAGTAGGCGAATTAGCTAATGAAACAAGGTGTTTTAAGTATTGGAGTTTAAAACCAGCGAGTGGAAAAGAAGTAATCGCAGAGGAATATGTTGATGGTATCCATTTTATTTTATCCTTAGGTTTAGAATTAGGAATTAACGAATATGCTCCAAAAGTAAAGGAGAACGAACAAGACCTCACAACTTTATTTCATCATGTGTTCCAATCCATCACCACATTGAAGGGTGAACAAACGTTGGCTGCTTATTATAACGTTTTTGATACATATGTTACCTTAGGACAGAAATTAGGTTTTAGCTCAGAAGATATAAAAAATGCATATGTGGATAAAAATAAGGTGAACTACGAAAGACAAAATCAAGGTTATTAACATTAGGAGGTATTCTAAATGACAAACTATGAACAATTAACCATGTTAAAAGAATTAACAGATGCTCGATCGATACCAGGAGATGAAAAAGAAGCAAGAGAAGTGATGAAGAAATGGATATCTCCCTATGCAGACAATCTTTATACCGATCACTTAGGTAGTCTAATTGCAGAAAAAAGAGGTGACGCTAAAGGACCCAAAATAATGGTCGCTGGTCACTTGGATGAAGTAGGGTTTATGGTAACACGCATTGATGATAAAGGGTTTGTCTATTTTCAAACTGTAGGAGGCTGGTGGAGCCAGGTAATGCTTGCGCAACGCATTACGATTCTAACTAGCATTGGTGATGTAACAGGTGTTATAGGATCAAAACCGCCACATATTTTATCTGCCGAAGCTCGAAAAAAACCGGTAGATATCAAGGATATGTTCATTGATATCGGCGCATCAAGCAAAGAGGAAGCTCGCGAATTTGGAGTGAAGCCAGGCGATTCAATTGTCCCTTATTTTGAATTTACCCCATTAAAAAACGAAAAGCTTTTACTTGCAAAAGCATGGGATAATCGAATTGGGTGTGCAATTGCAATTGAAGTACTTCACAGGCTGAAAGGTGTGGAACACCCTAACCGAGTATATGGTGTTGCTACGGTTCAGGAAGAGGTAGGTTTACGAGGAGCCAAGACTTCTGCTAATACAATTGAACCGGATATCGGTTTTGCAGTGGATGTAGGTATTGCAGGAGATACTCCTGGTATATCTGCTAAAGAGGCAGATAGTAAAATTGGAGATGGCCCGCAAATTATGTTGTATGACGCATCGATGGTGTCACATAAAGGCTTAAGAGAGCTTGTTGTCGATACTGCGGACCAACACCAAATACCATATCAATATGCTACAATGGCCGGTGGTGGAACGGATTCGGGTTCTATTCATTTAACTGCCAATGGTGTTCCTGCGTTATCGATTACAATTCCGACACGATATATTCATACACATGCAGCGATTTTACATCAAGATGATTTTGAAAATACGGTACAGTTAATTGTCGAAGTAATTAAACAATTAGATACTGATACAGTAAACAACATAACGTATAGCTAAATGAAAAAGCCCTTTCCAACTTAATGGAGAGGGCTTCATTTATTCATGCTAAGTATTTTCCAAGTACTTTCTGAACATATGACTGTGTTTCTTTAAAAGGTGGAATGCCATTGTACTTATCGACATTACCCGGGCCAGCATTGTACGCAGCTAAAGCCAAACTTTTATTTCCGTCGTAACGATCAAGCATTTGCTGCAGATATTTTGTACCACCCAAAACGTTTTCAAGGGGATCAAATGGATTCTGCACACCTAAACCTTGTGCAGTGTTAGGCATAAGCTGCATTAAACCTTGTGCCCCAGCATGACTTACTGCATTTGGATTGTAATTGGATTCTGTTTCTATTACAGCATTAATTAATTTTTCATCTACGTTAAATCTATTTGCAGCTTGTTGGATAATAGATGTTACATCACCATCATGTGTGGAGATTGCTGAAATACTATCTAAAGAACCTGATCCTAATTGAGATCTAATAGATTGCACTAGATCAGGGCTATTTAAAAATGCTGCTGCTGGTATTTGATTTGTATATGGATTTGATTGGGGTGTATTGTCGCCAATTAATTGTTGAAAAAGCTGGCTAAAATCAGACTGACCTGTGGAAGAATTCTCAGACCCAGTAAGTGTTGACATTGCCTGCATTTGCATAAGATGATACATGGATTGTACGTTCAATCTAACGCTCTCCCTTTTGGTAAAATATATCTACTTATAAATATACATTTTATCACAAAAAAAAGCAATAAGGTGGTCGAAAAATCATTCGACCACCTTATTTTTGTTATTGCTTATTTACTACTTGTTCCAGTGATTCTAGAACTTCTGATTTTTCTGATTCGTCTGCTTGTTGCCAATACAATTCAAATAATACACCTAAACCTGGGAGCATTTTCTCTTCTCCACTTTGAATGGCATCTACAATGGTTGCTTCTAAATCATTTGCAGAGTTACCTGAAACATTAGACATAATTGCTTTGCGCAAATTCAAATCCATTTCATCACCCCATCTAAAGAATTTTACTATAACCCAGTACAAAAAATTAAACATGGCCAACACATCGTAGACAAAAACTGCGAAGTTGTGACAATGTTGATAGTATGATCAATGCCAGGCAAAAGCTCCGTCCATTTACTTCGCTTTCCGCGGGCGTCACCTCAGCCTCCTCAGCAGAAGATCACTGCCTGTGGGGTCTTCGGAAGACGTTTTTCCCGCTGGAGTCTACGTTAATGGACTACTCTCCCATAGTGTTCTGCAAATTTAGAAACAGCTAGAATTTTGATATCACAGCATATTTTCTCGTACTTCAACAGATATCTAACAAAGCGGAGGAAAAATGCGACACTCCTGGGGGAACAGCACGAGCTGAAGATCCACTTGGTAAAGTGCTTTTCTTTACCTAGTTAGCTTCAGCCGTGCCCCCGGAAAGTGAGTGTTTTTCCGTAGCGTTGAATTAGCACTCATCTCAATACTTTTGTCAATGATCCAGTCAGATACTTCGCAGTTTAGATTAAATGTGAATTATTTTGTATGGGTCTTTCATTTTAGTTTGACCGCAATGTGTGAAAGTATGTATGATAGAGGATATCAAAATAGAGGAATGAGTTGCATGATAACTTCCGTTAAGAATGAAAAGGTTAAAAATTGGAGAAAATTAAGAAAGAAGAAAGAAAGAGATCTACAAAATCAATTTATTATAGAAGGTTTCCACCTTATTGAAGAAGCACATAAAAGCAGCTGGCAAATTGTCGAAATCATTCATCAAGAAGGTGTTGAATGCCCCAAAGCATGGTTGCACTATCCTTTATTTAAGGTAACTGATAATGTAATGGCAGCTATTTCAGAAACGAAAACGCCCCAAGGAATAGTAGCAGTAGTAAACAAAAAAAATAATGATGAAAAAGTAGTGAATCGTGCTTTAATGGTAGATCGAGTTCAAGATCCAGGCAATTTAGGTACAATGATACGCACAGCAGATGCAGCGGGATTTGATACGGTAATCCTGGGTCATGGAACGGTTGACTTGTTTAATGATAAAGTGATTCGATCCACACAAGGCTCCCTTTTTCATTTAAATGTCTATGAAGCAGATTTAGTAGGCGAAATGGAACGCCTGCAACAGTTAAGTATTACCATATGGTCAACGGGGTTAGAAAATGCCAGCAACTATCACGAACTGGACGTTCCTGACAAAATAGCCATTATTGTTGGTAACGAAGGTTCTGGAGTCAATCGAACTCTTATGACAAAAGCGGACCAAAATGTGATGATCCCGATTTATGGGCAAGCAGAATCATTAAATGTTAGTATTGCCGCAGCTATTTTAATGTATGAAGTGGTAAAAAAATAAATTAGGACTTGCATCATTTTATAAGCTTGCTTATACTATATGAAGTAAAAACATTTATAAAGGCATAGAAAGAGTTAGTACATGCGTGAAAAATCGTTCAAAGGGAAGAAGCATCAAAGACTGGAAGTGCTTCTAACGATCACAAATGGAATTTCACTCTGGAGCTGACATCAGGACCTTGTACAAAGCAAGTAAAGGTGTTCCGGTTTATACCGTTATCTTATATCTTGAGTGGATATAGCCAAGAGCTATTTCAACAAGGGTGGTACCGCGATACATACAGTCTCGTCCCTTTTTTAGGGAGGAGGCTTTTTTTATTTTCTTATTTTACAAAGGAGGTTAATTAAATGAAAGATCAACTGCAAGCATTAGAAAAAGAAGCATTACAAAAGGTAGAAGACGCATCTTCATTAAAAGAATTACAAGATGTAAGAGTCGCTTATTTAGGTAAAAAAGGACCAATAACAGAAGTATTAAAAGGAATGGGTAAATTATCAAAAGAAGAACGGCCTGTTATTGGAGAACTAGCCAACAAAGTTCGAGGTCAGGTTGCAGAAGCAATTGATAGTAAAAAGGCTGGCATTGAAGCTGCAGAACTTGAAAAACAATTAGCAGAAGAGACAATTGATGTAACATTGCCAGGACGACCAATTCCTACAGGTGGTCCCCATCTTTTAACAAGTATTGTCGAAGAAATCGAAGACTTGTTTATTGGAATGGGATTTGAAGTAAGAGAAGGACCTGAGGTGGAAACGGACTACTACAATTTTGAAGCATTGAACCTGCCTAAAGATCATCCAGCTCGTGATATGCAGGATACTTTCTATATTACAGATGAGATTTTAATGCGTACACATACTTCCCCAGTGCAAGCAAGGACGATGAATATGATTAAAGGGGAACGATCAGTTAAAATGATTTGTCCAGGTAAGGTATATCGTCGTGATACAGATGACGCCACACACTCTCATCAGTTTACACAAATCGAAGGCCTATACGTTGATAAGAATGTGCGTATGAGTGATTTAAAAGGAGTATTAGATCGATTTGCCAAGCAAATGTTTGGTGAAGATCGTGAAATTCGCCTGCGTCCAAGTTTCTTTCCTTTCACAGAACCTTCTGTTGAAATGGATATCTCCTGTAAAGTTTGTAATGGTGAAGGTTGTAGTGTTTGTAAAAGGACAGGATGGATTGAAATCTTAGGCGCTGGCATGGTACACCCTCGTGTGCTGAAAATGGCAGGATATGATCCGGAGGAATACAGTGGCTTTGCATTCGGAATGGGTCCAGATCGAATTGCGATGTTGAAATATGGTGTCGACGATATCCGTCATTTCTATACGAATGACATTCGATTCTTAAAACAGTACCACCAAGCATAAAGAGGAGGATAAATCATGTTTGTATCAATAAATTGGTTAAAAAATTATGTGGATATAGATCAAATATCACCTGAAGATTTGGCAGAACGTATTACAAAGACTGGCATAGAAGTTGATGGTTTAGAACGTTTTGCAAATAAAGTGAATAATGTTGTTGTTGGATATGTAGAAGCTTGTGAAAAGCATCCTAATGCAGACAAATTAAATTTGTGTCAGGTAAACGTTGGAGAAGAAACATTACAAATCATCTGTGGAGCACCAAATATTGCGAAAGGACAGAAGGTAGCTGTCGCAAAGCCAGGTGCCGTATTACCTGGGAATTTTAAAATTAAAAAAGCAAAATTACGTGGTGTGGAGTCAAATGGTATGATTTGTTCTTTACAAGAATTAGGTGTTGAAGAAAAATTTGTACCAAAAGAATTTGCGAATGGTATTTTTGTATTCCCAGAGGATGCAGAGACAGGTACAGATGTGACAGAGCTATTAAACTTAGATGATATTATTATCGAGCTTGATTTAACGCCAAACCGTTCGGATGCATTAAGTATGTTAGGCGTAGCGTATGAAGTGGCAGCAATTTTAGATGTACCAATTCGTTTACCACATACTAATTATCATGCGGCAGAAGAGAAGACGGAAGATCATGTCTCTGTTAAAGTCGAAGCATCTGAACAGAATCCATATTATGGCGCTTTTTTAGTGAAAGATGTCAAAGTTGGCACGTCTCCTCTATGGATGCGTAATTACTTAATGGCAGCAGGTATTCGTCCGATCAACAATGTGGTGGATATAACCAATTATGTTCTTCTGGAATACGGTCAACCGTTACACGCATTTGATTATGACAAATTCGGATCAACAGAAGTTGTTGTAAGAATGGCAAATGAAGGCGAAACAATTGTGACCCTGGATGATCAGGAGCGTACATTATCTAGTGAACATCTCGTGATTACAAACGGAAAAGAACCTGTTGCTCTAGCAGGTGTAATGGGTGGAGCGGATACAGAAGTTTCAGATCAGACGACCTCTGTATTATTAGAAGCTGCATATTTTGATGGAAAAACTGTTCGGAAAGCATCGAAAGAATTTGATTTAAGAAGTGAAGCAAGTACGCGTTTTGAAAAAGGTGTCGATCCAAATCGTGTTCGTAAAGCTGGTGAAAAAGCCTGTCTATTACTAGAAAAATATGCAGGTGCAACGGTATTAGCAGGAATTTCAGAATTTGATCAGCTTGAATACTCGGAAAAAACGGTAACGATCTGGACATCTACTATCAATGCTCGTTTAGGTACTGATATATCAAATGAAGAAATTGCAGACATCCTGCGCAAACTGCATTTTAACTTTGAACAGGATGACGAAACATTCACAGTTTATGCACCGACCCGACGACAGGATATCGTTATTTTTGAGGATATGTTAGAAGAAGTTGCTCGTATTTACGGATATGATAACTTACCTTTTACCTTACCAAGTGGTGGATCACAAGCAGGTGGCTTAACCAAACAACAAGAGCTAAAACGTCATGTAAAGCGATTCTTGGAAGGTGCCGGTCTATCTGAAACAGTAACGTATTCGTTAACAACGAAAGATCGCGCCACTCAATTAATAAGTCCGGAAGTTGCCAAAGATCTGGTTTCTACCGTATCATTAGCAATGCCAATGAGTGAGGAGCACAGTACATTACGCTTAAGCTTATTACCTGAGATGTTAGCATCTGTCGCCTATAACCTGGCTCGTAAACAGTCTAATGTTGCATATTACGAATTAGGAAGTATTTTTATTTCAAAAGAGGAGAAAGTTTCCCAACAACCAGAGGAAAAGTTACGTTTAGCAGGGGCATTAACAGGTGAATGGCTTACACATCCTTGGCAGCAAGAGAAGAAATCGGTCGACTTTTTTGTAGTAAAAGGAATTCTTGAAGCATTATTTGACTCTCTAAGTGTAAAAGTAAATTTTGTACAAGAAAAAGTAGATGGCATGCATCCGGGAAGAACGGCTTGCCTATATATCGGAGATCGTGCTATCGGATTTGCTGGTCAGATTCATCCGCAAGTACAGAAAGAATATGATTTAAAAGATACATTTGTCTTTGATATTGACTTTGATTACATTCTGGAAGTTCATGAAAACGAACCAAGTTTTGCAGGGATTCCACGTTATCCAAGTGTTACAAGAGATATAGCACTTGTAGTAGATGAAACGGTTCAGGCAGGAGCGATACAAGCAACCATTGCAGAAGCAGGTGGTGAACTTGTAAAAGATATTCAAGTATTTGATGTTTATCAAGGTGAGCATTTAACAGAAGGTAAGAAGTCAATTGCCTTTAGCTTGTTCTACCAGGATCCTTCACGTACCTTAACTGATGAAGAAGTGGAAGCATCCTATCAAGCAATATTAGCAGCAGTAGCAGATCAACACCAAGCAGAATTACGAGGGTAAACAACAAGAGGCTTTGACAAAAGAATTTTATAATAGAAAATCCAAACGATTCAGTCTCCGAATCGTTTGGATTTTCATGCGTATGAGAAGGATACTGCGCATTAACTGATGCGGTAATTTTGAAATAAATTATGAGGGTAACCCCCCGCTCCGGCTTGCCCACTTCCCTTTCCAGGTGGCGCGTCTTCAGCTAACTTTGTAAAGAAGAGCGCTTTACAAAGTGGATCTTCAGATCGCGCTGATCCCCTAGGAGTGGAAGTGGCCGCCTGCGCTAAATAAATTGCTACAATGTAAACTTGCGCTTGGATTTTGACTCTTTTTTCTCGATTCATTATATGTATATTTTAAAAAGTCAAAAAGATAATTGACACAATCGTTGGAGCAGTAAATAGCGTAGGTGTCCGCTTCCACTCCTATGGGAATCGTTTTTTTCCTGAAGATCCACTTTTCTATGCGGTTTTTGCATGGAAAAGTTAGCTGAAGGGAAAAAACCCCATGGAAAGGGAAGCGGGCAAGCCGGAGCGGTTTCTACGCACAAACATCATGTCAAAATGACCACATCATTTATTAAGAAAAATATTTGTATACCAGCTTCATCAATTATCTGCGGTTGTGATTAACTATCGCTTCTTGACATATCTCATTGCTTTGTCGGTATTGGCGAAGTGTGTTTTTGCTATCGAGTTTAACTCATCCAAACCGTGTTTTTTAATGATGTAAGCAGCTGTTTCATCGACCTTACTAGAAGCACCTTTCGGTATCGTAACTCCGTAGTCAAGCGATAATTGATCCATTTCTTTCACAAATTTTGCTCTGGCAATAATCGAAGCAGCAGCTACTGAAGTAGAATAACTTTCAGCTTTGGTCATAAAAAAGGTATCTTTTTCTAAATGAATACCTTCTTGTCGAATGTGCTTTATGTAAGAAGATGGCTGACAAAATTGATCAATTAAGATACCATAGTTAGGGCTGTCACCGATTTTAAAAAGTAATTTCTGTATCGCATGCTGATGAAGCATAGCTTTCATTTTGCCTTGGTTCCAACCCTTTTTCTGGAGTTTATTATATTTAAGGTTATCTAACGTTAATAATGTATAAGGAATTTTCTGTTGTACAATCTCTTTAGCAAGCTTAGCAATACGGTCATCCGTCAAAGTTTTCGAATCGGTAATTCCCATTTCTTTTAATATCGGTAACTTATCTTCAGAAACAAAGACAGCGCTAACCGTTATTGGTCCGAAATAATCTCCGGTACCAGCTTCATCTGTTCCAATATGCGCTCTTCGAAAAAGACTTTCGTGAGGTTGATAATGGTGGTCATTTACCGATGATTTAGTAGATGTGGTTCCAGTGGTGAGGTGCTGCCACTTTTCAGCTTCTTCAGTCGCTTTACCACCTTGAAACATCACTTTTCCTGATTTATATGCAACAACAGTAACCGTATTAATTTTTGCTAAAAAAAGACTGTTGGGTGGAACATTGATAATATAATCTTCGTAATACTTTTTAATTTTTGATAAATCATTTTTGGAAAATTGTAAAACAATATTTGACACGAATGTTCATCCCTTCCTGATACTGTTATAATTATAACAGAGATTGATTCCATCAGAATAGTTTTCTAATTAGGTGCTTCATGTTAATATTAATTTTAAGGTATTTGTCTAAAAGGGGGTATCAGGGTGTCCCAATCAGAAAAGTCTCGGACTACCGTTGATATATATGGAAGATCATACACCATTGTCGGGAATGAAAAATCGAATCAGATCCGCCATGTAGCAAACTTAGTGGATGGAAAAATGCGGGAAATTCATGCTGTTAATAAATCATTGGATACAACAAATCTTGCAGTATTGACCGCGGTTAATACAATGAACGATTACATAAAGTTAAAAGAGGACTTTGAAGTGTTACAAAAACTACTTGAGGAGAAAGAGGAATAACGTTGTCATGGTGAACATTATACTTATATTTTTACTTATTATAGGAATTTTTGTAGGTCTTAGACGAGGGTTTATTTTGCAGGTCCTACATCTTACCGGATTCATTATCGCTTTTATTGTAGCGGCGCTTTATTACGACGATATCGCTTCAAGGTTAGAATTGTGGATTCCATATCCAGAATTAATGTCAGATGCTTCATGGGCAGTTTTTTTAGAATCATTACCACTAGAGGCTGCTTATTACAATGCGATTGCATTTGGTGCATTATTTTTCGTAACGAAAATTGTTTTGCAAATTATAGCAACAATGCTTGATTTTGTAGCTGACCTACCTTTTTTACGATTTGTTAATAGTTGGCTTGGATCGATTTTAGGTTTTGTTGAAGTATACCTTTTGCTATTTGTAGCATTATACATTTTAGCGCTTGCTCCAGTGTCTTATGTACAAGATCTTATTAATGATTCAAGTATCGCTACATATATTATTGAAGAAACACCTGTCCTATCAGACAAATTGTCAACCTATTGGTTTGAGAATGACCCTTTCAGTGATTAGGAAACCATACCCTTGCATCCTTATTGGCAAGGGTATTTCACATGTAGGTTAGGAAGTATTTAAATTTTAGCCGAAAAGGTAGTCACTGGCTAAAAAACGAGAAGTGAGGGATTACGATGTCTATTAATAAGAAGGATGTCATAAAATTATTAGATAAAATTGCCACATACCTTGAATTAAAAGGTGAGAATCCATTTAAAATTTCAGCTTATCGAAAAGCTGCACAAGCGTTAGAACGTGATGATCGTTCGTTATCTGAAATAGACGACTTCACCAAGTTGCAGGGGGTCGGCAAAGGGACAGCAAGCGTGATTAAGGAATATATCGATGAAGAGGAATCTGACACCTTAGCACAATTAGAAAAAGAAGTACCGGAGGGTCTCGTTCCTTTGTTGAATTTGCAAGGGCTTGGAGGTAAAAAGCTAGCAAAATTATATCATGAATTAGACGTTATAGATGAGAAAACATTACGCGAAGCATGCGAGAATGGTAAAATACAAGCACTAAAGGGTTTTGGGAAAAAGACAGAAGAAAAAATATTAGAAGCTCTTAATAGTGCAGGAGATCGTCCAGAACGATTGCCTGTACCAATGGTGGTTTCTGTTGTAGAAAAAATCGAAGCGTTCCTTCATACCATAGATCCGATTCAAAGATTTTCGATAGCTGGTAGTATGCGGCGTTACCGAGAGACGGTGAAGGATTTAGATTTTATAATTGCTACAGATGAACCAGTAACAGTAAGAGATAAACTGCTGCAATTTGAAGACCGAATCGATACAATAGCAGCAGGGGATACCAAGGTATCTATTTTAGTAGAAGGTCGTTATGATATTAGTGTTGATTTTCGTTTAGTCACTGATAAAGAATTTTCTACAACGTTACATCACTTTACCGGCTCCAAAGACCATAACGTTTTAATGCGCCAATTAGCCAAAGCGCAAGGTAAAAAAATCAGTGAATATGGTGTCGAGGATGTGGAGACAGGAGAAGTCGAAACATTTGAATCTGAAGAAGCTTTCTATCAAAGTTTTGGTTTGCATTTTATACCCCCAGAGGTTCGAGAAGGGAAAGATGAAATAGAGCTTGCGAAAGAAAGTTTTGATCTCGTTAATGAAGACTCCATTCAAGGCGATTTGCATATGCATACAACTTGGAGTGATGGAGCACAGTCGTTAGAGGAAATGGTGATCCGTGCGAAAGAAAAAGGGTATTCGTTTCTTGCAATTACCGACCATTCTAAATTTCTTAGAGTTGCAAATGGTCTAAATGAAGATCGTTTACGTTTACAACGGGAAGAAATCAATAAAGTACAAGAAAAATATCCGAATATTCACATTTTTGCAGGTGTAGAAATGGATATTTTACCTGATGGACGTTTAGATTTTGAGGACGACTTCTTAAAAGAGATGGATTTTGTAATAGCCTCGATTCATTCCAGTTTCCAACAATCTCAAGAAAAAATTCATGATCGTTTTAAGAAGGCCTTAGAAAATCCTTATGTCCATATGATTGCACATCCAACTGGTAGACTATTAGGGAGAAGGGATGGGTATGCGTTAGATGTAGAGTGGTTAATCGAAAAAGCGAAGGAAACGAATACGATCCTAGAACTAAACGCAAATCCCAATCGACTTGATCTTTCTTCAAAATGGGTCGAACTTGCTCAAGAGAAGGGAGCTCATCTAGCAATTAATACGGATGCCCATAATTATCAAATGCTCGAAGACATGACCACAGGTGTTGGAACCGGTCGCCGTGGAAAACTACGAAAAGATACAGTGATAAATACATGGAATAAAGAAAAACTAATAAAATTCTTAAGTAAATAAGTAGAATCAAGACAGGAGGTCTGTGCTATGAATCAACGCATTTTGAGTGTATTGGAATTCCACAAAATAACGGAACAACTCGTCGCAAAAGCTGCTTCCTCTCTTGGTATTGAAAAAGCACGCCAGCTAAAACCGTCAACAGAAATTGAACAAGTGACAACTTGGCAAGATGAAACAGATGAAGCTTTTCACGTCATCCGATTAAAAGGTAATGTACCATTAGGTGGAATTACCGACATTAAGCCAAGCATTAAAAGAGCAGTGATAGGTGGTATCTTAACAACACATGAATGTTTAGATGTTGCGAGCACCATTTACGGCGGGAAGCAACTAAAACTTTTTATCGATAATTTAGAAGATATCGAATTACCGATCATTCAAGGACTCGCAGACGAAATTGTCCCTTTAAATGAGTTGGAACGAGAAATTAAAAGTTGTATCGATGATCATGGGCATATGATGGACGGTGCGTCGGATAAACTGAGAGGGCTCCGTTCGAAAATTCGAACCAATGAAAACAAGGTTCGTGATCGCTTAGATAATTTTACAAAAACAAAAGCGAAAATGTTATCCGATGCTATTATTACAATTCGAAACGACAGATACGTGCTGCCAGTTAAACAAGAATACCGATCAGCGATTGGTGGAATTGTTCACGATCAATCCGCTTCAGGTCAAACATTGTTTATGGAACCACAATCCGTTGTCGAATTAAACAATCAATTACAAGAAGCCCGGGTAGAAGAAAAACGAGAAATTGAAAGAATATTAAAAGAACTAACGATTCGTATTGCAGAAGATGAGGGCTATCTGATGCAAAATGTAGAAGCATTAGCAGAAATTGATTTTATCTTTGCTAGAGCAAAATTAAGTCATGATATGAAAGCAAGTCGACCAACCATGAATAATAATGGTATTATTAAAATGAAACAGGCGCGACATCCATTGATTGCAGCAGAGGAAGTAGTGGCCAATGATGTTGAATTAGGTATAGACTTCACCGCTATTGTCATTACAGGACCAAATACAGGTGGTAAGACCGTAACATTGAAGATGGTTGGACTTTGTACGTTAATGGCCCAATCCGGGTTACAAATACCTGCTTTAGATGGCTGTGAATTAGCAGTATTCTCTAATGTTTATGCCGACATTGGAGATGAACAGTCGATTGAACAAAGCTTAAGTACTTTTTCTTCTCATATGACAAATATTGTTGATATTTTAAATAGCTTTGACGATAAGTCGTTATTGTTATTTGATGAGCTAGGAGCAGGAACCGATCCACAAGAAGGTGCCGCTTTAGCTATGTCGATTTTGGATCATGTGGTCGCAAAAAAGGCACGAGTAATTGCTACTACACACTATCCTGAACTAAAAGCGTATGGTTTTAACCGTGATGGGGTAATTAATGCATCTGTTGAATTTAATGTTCAAACCTTAAGACCAACCTATCGACTTTTGATAGGTGTTCCAGGACGCAGTAATGCATTTGAGATTTCCAAGCGATTAGGATTAAACGATAAGGTCATCAATGAAGCGAAAAGTCATATCGGAACAGATTCTAAAAGTGTTGAAAATATGATTGCATCTCTAGAAGATTCAAGAAGAAATGCAGAATCAGATTATGAAAACGCGCACGATATTCTAGAAGAAGCAGAGCAATTAAAACGAGATGTAGAGAAACAATGGCAGCAGTTTGAAAAAGAACGGGAAGCTTTATATAAAAAGGCAGAAGAAAAAGCAGAAAAAGCTGTAACAAAAGCTCGGGAAGAAGCGGAAACCATTGTTGCGGAACTGCGAAATATGCAATCAGAAGCAGAGCTAAAAGAACATGAGTGGATCGAAGCAAAAAAACTTCTGAACGAAGCACGCCCCGAGTTAACGAAAAAACAGAAGAAACAAGAGCCCGTTTTTGACGAGGATAAGGCAAAAACCCTAAAACCTGGTGACGAGATAAAACTTTTAACGCTTGATCAAAAAGGAACGATCATCGAACAAACTGGAAAAAATGAATTTCAAGTACAAATTGGGATTATGAAGATGAAAGCGAAACGTAAAGATTTATTATTTGTGAGACGTGAAGAACCCAAAATGGAAAAACCATTAGCAACGGTTAGAGGTTCTAATTATCACGTCAAGCCTGAGCTTGATTTGCGTGGAGAACGATTCGAAGATGCCTTGCAACAGTTGGAAAAATATATGGACGATGCCTTGCTTGCTGGTTATAACAAAGTATCGATTATACATGGTAAAGGTACCGGAGCTTTACGAAAAGGGGTCAAAGATTTTGCAAGGAAGCATTCTAAAATAAATTCAGCACGTGATGGCGACATGGGTGAAGGTGGACTTGGTGTGACGGTACTGGAATTGAAATAAAAGGAGGTCATAAGAATGTCAGACTTTTGGGGAAATGTATTTGTTGAAACTGCGGCCCGTTATAGTGTTGCAATTCTTTGTTTAGTTGTTTTTTTAGTCATTTTTGAATTGGTTACATCTTACAAAAACTGGGAAGAAATCAAACGGGGAAATTTAAGTGTGGCGATGGCAACTGGGGGTAAAATGTTCGGGATTGCTAACATCATCCGCTATTCGATTGAACATAATGATACTATTTTAGAAAGTATTGTTTGGGGCGGTTATGGCTTCCTTTTATTATTATTTGGTTATTTTATTTTTGAGTTCCTCACACCTACTTATAAGATCGATCAGGAAATTGAGAGAGATAACCGTGCAGTTGGCCTGATTTCATTAGTGATTTCTGTAGGTTTATCTTATGTGATCGGCTCTAGTATCCAGTAGAGGAGTGGCATTTTGAAAACTTTAGCCTATGTGTTATTAGTAATTGCGATTATCTTTTTAGCAGTTGGTATTTATTATATCTTATCGGTATAAATAAGTGGAATAATTCAGAAGATATCGATACAAGCAAAGTATTAGGATGATTTTTTTGTAAATGTTATACTTATTAGGAAATCGTAATAATGAAGGAGGAATTCTTAATGGCAATTGTAGCAGCTAACGATGGTACTTTTAGCAATGAAACAAGTGAAGGTTTAGTATTAGCAGACTTTTGGGCTACTTGGTGTGGACCTTGTAAAATGATTGCACCAGTCCTAGAAGAAATAGATGGTGAAATGAGCGATCAAGTAAAAATCGTGAAATTAGATGTTGATGAAAATCAAGAAACAGCTGGAAAATATGGTGTAATGAGTATTCCAACATTACTACTTTTCAAAGATGGCGAAGTAGTAGACCAAGTAGTTGGATATCAACCAAAAGAAGCACTTGTTGAATTAATCAACAAACATGCATAATGAAAAATTACAATCCCTTATTACAGCAACAGTTGTAATAAGGGATTCTTTTCGGTAAATTAATAATGTGGTTACATACATTGACTGAGCAAATTTGTGAGAATGATGGATATATCGTCCAAAGTGGAAGGAAAAGTGGAGTCGTTTTGTCCGATAAATGGTTATATCGCCCAAAGCAGAAGGAAAAGTAGAGTCGTTTTGTCCGAAAAATGAGTATATCACCCAAAACAGAAAAAAGCAGAAACGCTTTGTACGAAAAACGGGGAGGTGAATCATATGAGAGATAATATAAAAGAGAAACTGGCAGTTTTACCAGCTCAACCTGGTTGTTACTTGATGAAGGATAAGCATGGAACGGTTATCTATGTTGGGAAGTCAAAGCTGCTTCGTAATCGGGTACGGTCTTACTTTATAGGAGCTAATGATCAAAAAACGCAGCGGCTTGTTCGAGAAATTAGAGATTTTGAATACATTGTGACCAGTTCAGAGATTGAAGCACTTATTTTAGAGATGAATCTAATTAAGAAATATGACCCAAAATATAATGTACTTCTTAAAGATGATAAGTCGTATCCTTTTTTGAAAATTACGAATGAGCGTCATCCACGCTTAATCATTACACGGAAGGTGAAAAAGGACAAAGGAAAATACTTTGGCCCATACCCTAATGTAATTGCAGCGAGGGAAACGAAGAAATTGTTAGATCGATTATATCCATTACGCAAGTGTAATAATCCAAGGGGACGTCATTGTCTTTATTATCATATGCATCAATGTTTAGCGTGCGCTGAAAAACCACCATCCAAAGAAGAATACCGACAAATCACACAAGAAATCGCAAGCTTCTTAAATGGTGGTCATGGCAAGATAAAAAAAGGATTAAAAGAAAAAATGCTGCATGCATCGGAAGAACTCAATTTCGAACGTGCAAAAGAATTTCGTGATTTAATACAACACATTGAATCGGTAATGGAACAACAGAAGATGACGATGACAGACGAAGTGGATCGAGATATCTTCAATTATAGTATTGATAAGGGTTGGATGTGTGTTCAAGTATTTTTTATTCGTCAGGGGAAATTAATTGAACGTGATGTTTCGTTATTTCCTTTTTTCGATGAGGCAGAAGATACATTCTTGAGTTTCATAGGCAGTTTTTATTTACATCATCATCATCCGAAACCAAAACAAATACTTGTACCAATTCCGACAGAAATCGAATTATTAAAAGAATTGTTAGGCATAGATGTCCATATTCCAATGCGCGGGCGCAAAAAGGAATTAGTAGAATTGGCAAAGAAAAACGCTGACATTGCATTGCAAGAAAAATTCAGCTTAATTGAACGTAACGAAGAAAGAACGATCCGTGCAGTTGAGCGATTAGGAGAAAAGCTTCATATAGAAACACCACATCGAATCGAAGCTTTTGATAACTCTAATATCCAAGGTACAGATCCAGTATCAGCTATGGTAGTTTTTGTTGATGGGAAACCTGCAAAAAAGGATTATCGAAAATATAAAATTAAGAATGTGGAAGGCCCGGATGATTACGATACTATGCGTGAAGTAATTAGACGAAGATACACAAGAGTTTTAAAAGAAGAAGCACCATTACCAGATTTAATTCTAGTCGATGGTTCAAAAGGGCAAATGTCAGCAGCTATCGAAGTATTAGAGAATGAATTAGGGCTCGACATTCCTTTATGTGGACTGGCAAAAGATGATAAGCACCGTACAAGTGAATTATTATACGGTGAGCCACCTACTGTAGTAGAACTGGACAGACGATCACAAGAATTTTATTTCATACAACGAATTCAGGATGAAGTGCACCGTTTTGCTATCACGTTCCATCGTCAGCTTAGAGGAAAAAGTGCTTTTCATTCTAAATTAGACGAAATTGAGGGTGTTGGTGAACAACGAAAAAAGCTTCTATTAACACATTTTAAATCTGTGAAAGAAATCGAAAAGGCGTCAATAGAGGACATAACAAAACTAGGTATTCCTAAGCCGGTGGCAGAAAAAATATTACATCAATTATTAGAAGAGAATTAAAGCCCTTTTTCAATGTAGAAAAGGGCTTTAATTATGTAAAACGTGAAAAGTAATATAATCTTTATTAATTTCTGCAACAGATTCACAGGCTTTATCTGATATTTGATAGATGGTCTCTGCTAAGAAACCCGATTCTAAATGAAAGTCTATTTCTTTTAATGTTTGTAATCTTGCTTTTATAATATCTCCGCTTAATTCAAAGAGATAGCCACGTCTTTTTTCTTGTGAAAGTATCAATTCTCCCCAACCTACATGTTGAAAGAATTCCTGAATCTCTTCAATGTTCATACATTCTGCTTGTCTTGCAAGATTTTTACCCATTACATACAAAATTTGATCAGATTCCTGCCCGAGCATGTCTGGCAGAGCGATGTAACGTAGTAAATCATATCCACTACTAGTTGTTTGTAAGTTTGCTAGAACAGTAGCAATGTTTGTCTTTTTATTTGTCACTAGATTGATCCCCTCTCTTACCGCAATCACTTAAACATATAATTAGCTTAGTTTCATTATCGCTTTTTTCGATAAATTCTGCAATCGTTCAAAAGTAACTTTATTAATATATTTCCTTTAAGGATGGAGAGAATTAATTCTAGAAATAGTATTCGTTTTCTTGACGCTTTTTGCTGATAGAAGTACAATAGTTGTGGTACCAATATACGAAATCTTTGGATGGGACTTCTCGTGAGAAGGATGAAACGAAAGAAAATTTTTTGTTACGAGATGTAAAGCGCTTCACAAGAAAGCGAATAACCTGGAGTCGTATGTTGAAATTATGACTAGAACTAGAGGGGGGTACACAAAAGGTGGAGAATAGGGAATTCTTTTATCGCAGATTACATTCACTATTGGGGGTTGTGCCGATAGGAATATTTCTAATCCAGCACTTGGTTGTTAACCATTTTGCAGTTTATGGAGCAGAAAGTTTTAACAAAGCGGCACAGTTTATGCACGATTTACCATTCCGACTCATGCTAGAGATCTTTATTATTTTTCTTCCAATTCTATTCCATGCAGTCTTAGGGGTGTACATTGTATTTGTCGCCAAAAATAACACCAGACGTTACGGCTATTTCCGTAATTGGATGTTTTTCCTGCAACGAATTACAGGAATTATCACACTGGTCTTTATTGTATGGCATGTTTGGGAAACACGTGTTCAAATTGGAATGGGAACAGAAGAGTTGGATTATAGCTTGATGGAAAATATTTTAGCAAATCCAGTAAT
Organism: Gracilibacillus kekensis; assembly: GCF_900143085.1. Taxonomy (GTDB): domain Bacteria; phylum Bacillota; class Bacilli; order Bacillales; family Amphibacillaceae; genus Gracilibacillus; species Gracilibacillus kekensis. Next base: position 135,022 of record NZ_FRCZ01000003.1, read on the forward strand.
GTTCTGGTTCTATGTACTTGGTGTTGTTTCAACAACATTCCATTTTGCCAACGGTCTATGGAGCTTTTTAGTAAGCTGGGGTGTAACCGTTACACCGCGCTCACAAAAAATAGCTACATATGCAACATTATTAATTTTTCTAGCAGTAACATATATCGGTGTACGCGCATTGTTCGCGTTCGTTTAAAAAGTAGTAAGAATGTAAAGGGAGTGAGTATAAATGAGTGATCACAATATAGTTATTGTTGGTGGTGGTCTTGCAGGTCTTATGGCCACTATAAAAGCAGCAGAAGCAGGAACACACGTTGATTTGTTATCAATCGTACCTGTAAAACGATCTCACTCTGTTTGTGCACAAGGTGGAATTAATGGTGCAGTAAATACAAAAGGGGAAGGCGATTCTCCTTGGGAACACTTTGATGATTCTGTATATGGTGGTGATTTCTTAGCAAATCAGCCACCAGTAAAAGCGATGTGTGACGCTGCGCCAGGAATTATACATATGCTCGATCGTATGGGAGTAATGTTTAATCGTACGCCTGAGGGGTTGCTTGACTTCCGTCGATTTGGTGGGACACAGCATCATCGTACAGCATATGCAGGTGCGACAACAGGGCAACAATTGTTATATGCACTAGACGAGCAAGTACGTCGTTATGAAGTGCAAGGGTTAGTAACGAAATATGAAGGTTGGGAATTTGTTTCAGCCATCATTGATGCTGATGGTGTTGGCCGAGGTGTAATTGGTCAGAATGTTAAATCACATGAATTAAAAGCCTTCAAAGCAGATGCAACGATTTTAGCATCTGGTGGACCAGGAATTATCTTTGGTAAATCAACTAACTCCGTTATTAATACAGGTTCTGCAGCAGCAGCACTTTACTTACAAGGTGGGGTTTACGCAAATGGTGAATTCATCCAAATCCACCCAACGGCAATTCCAGGAGATGATAAACTTCGTCTTATGAGTGAATCTGCTCGTGGTGAAGGTGGACGTGTCTGGACCTATAAAGATGGGGAACCATGGTATTTCTTAGAAGAAAAATATCCAGCATACGGTAACTTAGTACCGCGTGACATTGCAACACGTGAAATATTTGATGTCTGTGTTAATCAAAAACTTGGTATCAATGGCGAAAACATGGTATATCTTGATCTTTCTCATAAAGATCCAAAAGAGTTGGATGTCAAACTAGGTGGAATCATCGAAATTTACGAGAAATTTGTTGGGGAAGACCCGCGTAAAGTTCCGATGAAGATCTTCCCAGCCGTTCACTACTCTATGGGTGGACTATGGGTAGATTATGACCAAATGACAAACATCCCTGGTATTTTCGCTGCTGGTGAGTGTGATTATACGCAACATGGTGCAAACCGTCTAGGAGCTAACTCATTACTATCATCTATTTATGGTGGTATGGTTGCTGGACCGAATGCGATTAAGTACATGGATGGATTAGAGAAAACAGCAGAAGATGTAGCGGATACTGTTTTCGAAACACACTTAAAAGAAGAAGAAGCAAAATTCGAAGAACTTTTAAACATGCGTGGCGAAGAGAATGCGTATCAAATCCATAAAGAATTAGGCGAATGGATGACAGATAACGTAACCGTTGTGCGTGATAATGACAAGTTACTTAAAACAGATGAAAAGATACAAGAATTACTGGAGCGTTGGGAAAACATCAATATGGATGATACATCTCGTTGGAATAACTCCGGTGTTATGTTTACTCGTCAATTGAAAAACATGTTGCATTTAGCTCGTGTTATTACACAAGGTGCATATAATCGTAATGAAAGCCGTGGTGCTCATTATAAACCAGAATTCCCTGATCGTAATGATGAAGAATGGCTAAAAACAACGAAAGCATCCTTTGACAAAGCAACAGAATCACCTAAGTTTGAATACGAAGATGTTGATGTATCATTAATTGAACCGAGAAAACGTGACTATAGTAAGAAAAAATAGAAGGGGGTAGCGAGAGATGGCACAAGAAACATTGACAATGATAGTAACCCGCCAAGATAGCCCTGATTCTCCTCCCTATGAGGAGACTTTCAAGGTAAAATACCGCAAGAACATGAACATCATTTCTGCGTTAATGGAGACACAACAAAATCCGGTCAATGCAGAGGGGAAAAATGTGGCACCAGTTCAATGGGAATCCAACTGTCTTGAAGAAGTTTGTGGTGCATGCTCGATGGTCATCAATGGAGAACCGAGACAAGCATGTTCAACACTTGTCGATAAATTAGAACAACCGATACGAGTTGCGCCAATGTCAACTTTTCCAGTTGAACGTGACTTAGTCGTAGATCGTAGTCGTATGTTTGACTCCTTGAAAAAGGTAAAAGCATGGATACCAATCGATGGTACGCATGACTTAGGACCTGGACCAAGAATGCCAGAGAAAAAGCGTCAATGGGCATATGAACTATCAAAATGTATGACATGTGGTGTTTGCTTAGAAGCTTGTCCAAACGTTAACAGTAAGTCAGACTTTATTGGACCTGCAGCATTATCTCAAGTTCGCTTATTCAATGCCCACCCAACTGGTGAAATGAATAAGAGTGAACGTTTAGAAGGATTAATGGAAGATGGCGGCATTACAGGATGCGGTAACTCACAAAACTGTGTGCAAGTTTGTCCAAAAGGAATTCCTTTAACAACTTCAATCGCAGCACTAAACCGTGATACCAACATCCAATCATTCAAAAACTTCTTCGGAAGCGACCACGCATATTAATTTATACTAAAACCCTTCTCCGCTGTATGCGTGAGAAGGGTTTTTTGTAATCCTCAACGAGTTGCCAGTAAACTACTTGAAGTTGCCAGTAAATCGGGAGAGTTGCCAGTAAATCAGCAAAGTTGCCAGTAAACTACGTGAAGTTGCCAGTAAATTAGGAAAGTTGCCAGTAAATCAAGAAAGTTACTTGTAAACTACTCGAAGTTGCTATGAGGTGGATTATATGTAACGTAAGTAGAAGCTATAAGATCATGAATGGCTCGATGATCATCTCTTTGTGAAATAAAGGTAGCGCTAACAATAGTTAAGATGCCGATAGTTGCATTGTAAAGAATGGAGGATACTGGCTCACGTAGGATCAACGAAAAAACAGTTAACTTTTCACCAGAAAGTGATGCAATTCGTATCCCAATAAGTCTCTTGCCAATTGTGTAACCGTTCCAAAAATAAGGGAAAAAAATAAAGTAGAACAAGGAAATTCCATTAACCACAATTAAGAAATGAAAATCTATTAAGATATTTACAATAAGGCTTACTACCAATAAAATTACCAAATCAATCAATGATGCAAATACGCGCTCTGGTAATCCCACTGGACTATCTGTAATCACGTTCATTAAAGCACACCTCATTCCTTTTTATACCATAATATCATAAATAAGCATTCCTATAATCACAACAACAAAAAAATGATCGAAAATGTGTTTGATTTAGACGTTTGTAGAGCACACCTTAACTTCAGTTGACATATTATAAGATTGACTAAGTAATTACCCTCTTATTTTCAACGCCCTAAAGTTAGCAAGGAGGGGTTCACATTTGAAAGATAATGACTACAAGCCGAAGCAATTATTAACGAAACGGGAAAGAGAAGTATTTGAACTATTAGTTCAGGATAAAACAACCAAGGAAATCGCCCAGGAATTATTCATCTCGCAAAAAACAGTGAGGAATCATATCTCAAACGCAATGCAGAAGTTGGGTGTTAAGGGGCGCTCGCAAGCTGTAGTGGAGTTGTTGCGAATGGGCGAGTTAGAGCTTTAAATGAAAACCAGTTATTCTCTAAAAAGGATAACTGGTTTTTCTGTGTGGGCTCATATATTCGGAAAAGTAAATATTAGCGAGTAATCGCAATAATAAAATTGAATTAGGCAATAAATACTAGTAATTAATGTTTGCAAGTGATAAAATCATGGTAAAAATCAACAAGAATGGGAGATTCCTATGGGGTTTTTATCAAAATTATTTAGTAATAAAAAAGATGAAACACAAAAAAGAAGCACGCTTACGAAGAAAAAAACTACATCTCATAAAAAGAAAGATAGTGAAAATGTAGCAAAACGAAAAGGGGAAATCGGGGAGTACAAAATTAATATTCAATTAGATCAACTTCCAAAAGAATATATGCATTTAGAAGATGTAATGGTTAAGAACACAAAAGGTAAAACTGGTTATTCTCAAATTGATCATATCCTGATATCACCATATGGAATTTTTGTAATAGAAACGAAAAATTATCAAGGAACGATTTATGGTGGGAAAGACAGAAAAGTATGGTCGGTAAATGGTAAATTTAAAATGATGAATCCGTTTAAGCAAAATTACGGTCATATTCAAGCATTGAAAGCATTCATTGATGAGAAATATCATCCATTTTTTATTTCAATGGTATCTTTTACAAAACGATGTACCTTCAAACTAAATGATACGGAGTTGAGAAAAATTGCTTCCAACGAATTACTAGTTTATGACGTCGAATTATCAGATTACATTGCCAGAAAAATAGCCGTTAATAAACATCAATATAAAGATCCGTTTATAACAGATAGTGAAATCCAAAAGATTTATGCTCAAGTTGAAAAATCAAATATTACTGATCAATCTATAAGAAAGCAGCATGTAGATTCATTGAAGAAAGAGAATAAAGAATCAAAAGAAGAAGGGGCGAAGTGCAAAATTTGCCATAAACCTGTATCGGCTAAAGTGAAAGCATATTGTTTATCTAATAGGACATTTAAAGGTGAAATCTATTGTTATGATCATCAGAAAAACATTTGATTTGTAATTGAAATTAGATAGACTTCTAATACCATATGGGAGCAGGGTGTTAAGGGGCGCTCGCAAGCTGTAGTAAAGTTATTGCGAATGGGCGAGTTAGAGCTTTAAATGAAAACCAGTTATTCTCTAAAAATGATAACTGGTTTTCTGTGATTGTATCACTTTTCTAGTTTTTAATCTTTTTATCACCAAGCCAAACTTACTTCAAACTTCAGGTTATACAAAAAAGAGGACGCTAAACATCCTGATAAGCTTCGCTAACGATACAAAAGTCACACTGATCAAAAGCCTCTCTTTATTCAATATATAAGGAACATAAGTCACTTATAAGTGCATAGTTATTTAGTTCTATTCACATAAAATCCACCGGGTAAATTGGACGATTTATAATATGGAATCTTACTATTCCTATACTTTACAAAGGAATAAATATACTAATTAAGGTAATATATAGGAGGTAATGTGTTATTATGGCGATGAATAAATGGAAGGAGATGGTAAATGTTATAATTATAATTAAAAATGTAAACGCTTTAGTAACCAAGGCCTAGCCAACTTAATTTAAAACAGGAGGAATTTATATGATGAGAAGTAAAGTGAAGTGGACGCTAATAATTATTTTAGTCCTAACTATGATAATTGTAGGCTCAAATGAGAAAGTATCAGCCGGTATTGCAGATGAAAAGTTCCTTGGTAACATTACAGCAGGTTATATCCCTTCTGACTTTGGCGAATACTGGGATCAAGTAACTCCTGAAAATTCCACAAAATGGGGTAGTGTTGAGGCAAGCAGAGGCAATATGAACTGGAGCGATGCAGATGCGAGTTATAATTATGCATTATCAAACAACTTTCCATTTAAATTTCATACCTTAGTGTGGGGGAGTCAAGAACCTAGTTGGGTGAGCGGATTATCTCCTTCAGAGCAACGAGCGGAAGTAACGGAATGGATCCAAGCAGCGGCACAAAGATATGGTGACGCAGAATATATCGATGTAGTTAATGAGCCGCTTCATGCTCCACCTTCTTATAAAAATGCAATTGGTGGCGACGGTGCTACTGGTTGGGACTGGATTATCTGGTCATTTGAGAAAGCAAGACAAGCCTTTCCGAATGCAGAATTGCATTTAAATGAATACGGTATCATTAGTGATCCAAATGCTGCAGCAGAATATGTAGAGATTGTGAATATTTTGAATGATAGAGGATTGATAGATGGCGTTGCCATTCAGGCTCATCATTTTAACATGAATACGGTAAGTGTCAATACGATGAACCAAGTATTAGATATGCTTGAATCTACAGGTGTACCAATCTATGTATCAGAATTAGATATGAGTGGTGATGATCAAACTCAACTTGCACGCTATCAAGAAAAATTCCCTGTTTTCTGGGAACATCCTGCCGTACAAGGGGTAACATTATGGGGTTATCTGGAGGGTGAAACATGGGCAGATAATACTCATTTGAAAAATAGTTCCGGACAGGAGCGTCCTGCACTTCAATGGTTGAAACAGTATTTTGACTCTTCGGATGGTGGTAATGGTAATCCTGGATCAGGTGCCTATGCCGATTTTGAATCAGGACTAGATGGTTGGAGTGGTTCAAATCTAGATGCTGGACCATGGTCAACGGATGCCTGGAGTTCAAAAGGAGATCGGTCTCTACAGGGAGATATAAATATGTCTAGTGGAGACGCCCATTACCTATCAAGAACAGGAAACTTTTCGTTTACAGGAAATGAACTAAGAGCAACTGTGAGAGCTGCTTCGTGGGGTAATTTTGGAAGCGGATTAGGTGTCAAATTATTTGTAAAGCATGGTAATAATTACGAATGGAAAGCCAGTGATTGGCAAACTATAAATGCAGGTGATCAAATTGATTTATCCTTGGATTTATCGGGCGTGAATAAATCAGATATTCGCGAATATGGCGTGCAATTCATTGACGGTAACAACTCTTCAGGTGTTACTGCTGTATATGTAGATAATGTATATCTGTGGGATTAAGAACCTGATTAAGTAAAGTAGCATTATTTTCAGTTCGCTTTTTTTAAAAAAAAGGCGAACTTTTTTCTGTTTTAGGACTTTGTCGTAATCTTTTTGTCAAAATTTATAACAAAGGTAGAAGCTGTTTTCAAGATTGAAAAACCGGGTATATTAAACTATACAACACATAAACTCATTCAGATATTTAAATCCAAAGAAAGGAATGTGAATGATCAATGTCTACTAAAGATAAACAGAATATTGAGATGATTTCAGAAAATATTCTCAGACAAAAAGATGAAATTGTACATGAAATACCTATACCAGATGTTCAAGCAATTAATATTAAAGAAACATTAATAAAATGGAGAAAAGCGTTAATTGATGTTTATGCAGAATCAATTGTTTCACACAATGACATTCCAATAGAATCACTAGAGAACTGGAGTGTTCAAGTTAGTGATAAATTATTAGATTTAATGCTGCCTCTTAATATTGCCTTAGAAGAAATTAGTAATTATAGAGATACTATTAGCGGAATTATTAAAAAGGAAGCACTAAATACAGATTTTTCACTCGAAGAATATCATGAGACTTTAATCAATTTTAATTATATAGTGGATCAAGCCATAAAATTTGTAAGTAAGAACTATATGAGAGATTACAACGATACTATCTCCAAAGCCAGGTATGCGGTTGATGAGTTATCAATACCATTGGTTAAGATTACGGAAACGGTGGGTATTATTCCGATTATTGGAGAAATTGATACAAATCGTGCGGATCAACTGATGAAAAACGGTTTAAAGCAAGGTAGTGAAGAAGACTTGGAATGTATCGTTATTGATTTATCAGGAGTAAATGCAATCGATACTATGGTTGCACATCAGCTTTTTAAAGTAATTGAGTCATTAGAACTCATCGGTATTCAGCCTGTCTTAAGTGGAATAAGACCAGATATCGTGCAAACGATGGTAAGTTTAGGGATTAATATGAGACATGTTAGAACATTTAACAGTCTTCACCAAGCACTTAATAGAATCGGAGCTTTTTAAGTGTGGTAAAGACTTTTATATAGTTAATTTCAATTCGTATTTTTAAACCAATCCGCTTTTTCCATATTTAAAAAAGGTATTGTGGTATCAACTTCCCCATTGATTCGTTCAATGGGAAAGTCTACATTTCCGAGCCATTCTTCAAAATTGAATGTCATCGGATCTTGATCACCACCTAAAGAAAACCAAACTTCCAATGACTCCGGAAAATACCCAACTGTATGTATCGTTCCTGCCCAATTATAATATTGATTTGAAAATAAACCTTTATCTTTATCATTCAATAACTGAAAGGCCTTTTCCACTGTTAAATCGTTTCTCTGACTATTTTTCATTGTTGCTAATCTTTTATTAGAATCATCTAAGAAATGACGGTTTTCTTTCTTCAATTTTTCGAAATGATTGGTGCAAGCACTATCTTCACGTACTTCGACTCCTCTTGGTGATGTTTCCACAATAGTAGCTCTTACTTTATTTCCATCAAACAAAACATAACTAAAGGACCCTCGATGTGGCAGCTCTCTAAGTAAACGAACTGCTTCCTCTGTGTTTTGACATAATTCGAGAACCATTCGACCGACCATATGACAAACAAATCCGTCACCTGGACGTTTTCGATTGATGAATGTATAACTTAGAGATAGACCTTTTTCATTCATACCATCACATCTGCCTGTCACACGTTGGCTTGTCCCGATAGTAGCAAACCCGTGATCTGTTGGTTGAAAGCTAACAAAACGTCCATCATATGTTTTGGGATGGTAGTCATAGTTGCGAACTAAATAATCTTCGCCAACTAAAATGGAACACCCTGAACGAGGTACCTTGACTCGATAACCGCCAAACTCTAATAAAACTCGCTCCATAGGCCATTGCAGACTATCCTTTAATCCTTCAAATTCCTCCCAGATAGATGGTCCAAACTGTTGAAATAGTTTTTGTGCTTCCTCTACAATTATTTGAAAACGTGGAGTTCTAACTTTCCACTGATTATGCCTGTTTTGAACAAGATAAGAATCCTTAATTTGCTCCCCTTGCATGTATCCAAAATCATAATGAGATCCGCGAAACTGGATCACATCCGCATAGATTTGTTTCATCTTTTAACACCTCGATTTCTTCTCGTATATTATAACGTAAAAATTATAAATATTAAGCTAACTCAACTTATAAAATAAATGGCATTTGTGACCGCTTGAAAAAGGTGACACAGTTTCTGCTTGATAACATGAAGCACTTTTTTTCCAGTTCAGGACTTCTCTTTTGTATGGGAGAATGTGTATGATGGAATTAAGGATAATTCAACCACTGTTTGTCTTTTGATTATTGATACTGATGAAAAATGTATATATAATAATTATGCACATTAACGAAGTAGTACTTGTTGTACTAGCGGGCAGGTTTATTGGAACATCGAGGGGGAGGAAAAATGAACTCTCACATTAAGGGAGAAATAAAATCACTAATAATCGTATTAAGCATAATTTTTGTCTTATTTGTTGTTGTTGTTATTTATTGGTATTTCGTAAATTCGGATTATAATGGCGTAATAACAAAGATACAAGAAGATACTTTTACTTTAGAACCGATAAATGCTGCTGAAGAAGCAGACTATAATGTATATAAAATCTATTTTAGCGAGGATACAAAAATAAGAGGAAAAGGAACCACTGTGGATGACCTAGAAGATAGATAGCAACTAAAAGTTTGGGTAGAGGAAATTAACGAACGTAAGGTAGCAAATAAAATTAATATTATTGAAGAGTAATAACAATTTCTTTTCCATCACAATCAGTTAATAGATGTTCAGTGCTTACTGTGCAAACAGACATGACATAAGCAGATACGCTTATTTAATGGGTTCAATACAAAAAAATGAATAATGTTAAATTATGGGTTGATGCTATGGGAAATGGAATATAAAATGAGTGAAATTCGAAAATAGCTAATTGAAATAGGGGGAGAAGGGATGAAAACTATTGGTCTTATCGGTGGAATGAGTTGGGAGTCTTCAGTAGAGTATTACCGAATAATTAACGAAATGGTAAAAGAAAAATTAGGAGGATTACATTCAGCGAAATGTCTGCTGTATAGTGTTGATTTTGATGAAATTGAACGCTATCAAGCTGAAGGTGATTGGGAAAGTGCGGGTAAAGCATTAGGAGAAGTTGCAGCATCTTTAGAAAAAGCAGGTGCTGAATTCATAGTAATTTGTACAAATACCATGCATAAAGTAATTGATTATATAGAGGCGAGGATAAACATTCCTGTCTTACATATTGCTGATGCAACTGCGAATCAAATTCAAAGGTCCAATATTAAAACAGTTGGCTTACTTGGGACGAAATATACAATGGAGCAAGATTTTTATAAATCTCGAATTAAATCTACTGGAATTAACGTGTTAGTTCCAGATAAAGAAGAACGAAACTATGTCAATAAAGTTATTTACGAAGAGTTGTGTTTGGGGCAAATTGAACAATCATCTAAGAATTATTATAAAACGGTCATTCAACATTTAGTGGATGAAGGAGCAGAAGGAATCATTTTGGGTTGTACAGAAATCGGATTATTAGTAAAACCAGAAGATTCAAAGGTTCCATTGTTTGATACAACAGTTATTCATGCCATTGAAGCAGTAAATACTGCTCTAAAAAAATAATGCTTTAGAAAGAAGTTCTATGCAATAGCGCTACTAAAGTAACGGGTTCTTTATAAAAATGTTAATAATAGAAAGAAGGAAATGAAATGGAAGTACTTTTTTTAATCTTAATTTTTGCAGGTATTTTCGGAATATATGATGCAATAAGAAAAGTTAATAATAATATACTTGAACAGACTGAAGAACTAAGAAAAATAAGTGTACAATTGAAAGAAAACAGTAAAAGATAGATTTTACTTTGAACTAACCTACCCTTAGTTTAATAACTCCAATACCTAAAAGAGCTAAAATATACATTATTTTATTTATTGAACCGTATATTTTGGTTCTTATTTATCTTCACAGTAGAGTGTGACAGTTATTTGAGTAGAAACTGTTTCATCTTAACAACGGTTACAGCATTACCTTGAATTCATATGATATTTGTATAATAATGTAGAAAAGATAAATATTTACAGTGATAATAGGAGTGATTACTTGCGTTTCTCATTCAGGAAAGAAATCAATTGGATAAAAAGAGGTATCTTATGGTTGTTGTATATCTCAGTAGTCATAATTGTTAACATCATAACATTAGTGAATCAATCACAAGAAGCGATAAGTTATTATCTAATCATGATCTCACTGACTATATTATTTACTGCCTTTGGTGTCTATAAATCACTTTTTTATTTTAATATTCAAGAAAAAGATTATATTACGATTGACCATGATCAACTATCCATTTATAAAGGGAATTTGTTATCTCGTAAAACTATTCCCTTCCAGAAGATAGAGCGTGTGGTAGAAATTAGTAACACGTTACTAATAAAATTAGTTAATGGCAAGGAACAGCAGATTCATACAGAATGGCTGACGGAAAAGGATTCACAAACATTGAGGAGAGAGTTGAAAACTAGATTAGGGGAAAAGTTCATTCTTAAATAATCTAATAAAACGTCAAAAAGTAAAGGTAGTGTCTAGTGAAGTATTTTACTGTTATTTTAGCCGTTATTTATTAGATACAGGGTTGGATAGACTCTAAACAAAGAGTGAAGAATGCCGAAGGTGAAGAAGAAATTAGAAGGGCTATAATGCCTTTGATATTATTATTTCTGTTAGTTGCTATTCTTATAATTGATTTTACCATCGATTTTGTTTCAGTTGATTATTAGGTTAGAAGGAATATTAATGGGGTTAAAACTATAATTGGTTGCAACTATTTATACTGCTAAATATTAATAAATATATTACAATTAAATAAGGATAAACAAAAAGAGAGAGGATCGTATATATGCCAAGATGTGAACATTGTCAAAAACAATGGACATTTAAGCAATCTATTAAAAAATCGTTTACTTTAGTAGCTGGAATGAGTTGTCCTTATTGTGAAACAGATCAGTATTTAACGATGAAAGCAAGGAAAAAAACATCTATGTTAAATTTTCTGCCAGCCCCTTCCATGTTATTGCCAAGCATATTTGGATTATCCATCTATGCTAGCCTTTTATTTTTCTTGTCAGCATTGACAATTACCATAGTATTGTATCCAAAATTAATGGAGTTAACTAGTCATGAGGAAACACTTTTTTAGTAGAATTCAAAGTTAATATTAGTAATAAATTTTTATTTTCGGAAAACTATTGAATCAACTGAAAAATGTAGTGAACAAGTTTAATGATTTTTATCGGATGGGAAAATCGAAAACTAAAAATGGGTTTGATCAAGTAATAATTTTTAAATATGAATAATGACAAATAGAAAAAGAAGGAATAGTTTATGCCAAAATATTATATCAATCCAACTAAGCAAACGCTACATGGTTCATTTTCACAATCCCTCGAACCAGTCTTAACAATTCATTCAGGAGATTCTGTACAATATAAGACTTTAGATGCTTTATGGGGGTTAGAAGCTTTTCAACCCTCAGGAGAAAGACAAGTTTCCTCTTTCCGAAATAAAAATAGTGGTCATGCACTTGCTGGCCCAATTAAGATTATTGGTGCTGAACCAGGTATGACATTAGCAATTACTATCAATAAATTAAAAACTGGGAATTGGGGTTTTAGTTTTGCTGGCGGAAATCAAGCATATAAAGAAATGTTAGGCATTCCGAAAAAAGATAATTATCAGTTAAATTGGCATTTAGATCGCGAGAATATGATTGGGTATAGTAATGAAAATCATCAAGTGGATTTGTCACCTTTTATGGGTGCGATAGGGATGCCGCCAGCTGAAGACGGTATCCATTCGACAGTGCCTCCTCGGTTTTGTGGAGGAAACATTGACTGTAAAGAGCTAGTAGAAGGGAGTATCTTGTACCTTCCTATCTCCGTTTCGGGTGGTTTGGTTTCTGTAGGAGATGGTCATGCGCTTCAGGGTGATGGCGAAGTTAGTACACAAGCGATCGAATGTCCGATGGAGATCGTTGATTTAACATTTACACTTAAAGAAGAAATGAGACTTCAGATGCCGCGTGCGTATACACCAAAAGGGTGGATTACATTTGGCTTTGATGAAAGTCTAGATGATGCAAGTATGATAGCCATGAATGGAATGCTTGATCTCATGGTAGAGGAGTTTAACATGACTAGAATGGAAGCATACACATTGGCAAGTCTAGTAGTTGATTTGAGAATTACACAAGTGGTTAATCGGGTAAAAGGTGTTCATGCATTACTACCTCATCATGCACTTAGAAAAAGTGAGGAAGCTGGACTGACTTAATACTTAGTGAGATCAAATTGATAACTTTTTAGCTTGTTCATTCTGATAATGTTTTTGTTTTAGCTATCCAATTTTGTAATTCTTGTCGTTCTAGTTTACTTAAAGATTCCATTTCGTTTAAAAAACGCTTTTTGGCCCATTCATATAATAAGATATCATTATGGTTTGTTTTTTTGATTTTATTTATTAAGTCTGGTGAAATGGCCTCTGTAGATGGACGATTATCTGTTTTATTTTCAATAGTGATAGAAGAAAGTTGAAGATTAAATTTTTTTTTCATAAGGAACAACGATTCTGGATACATATCGGTTAAACCTACAATTGGAAAATGTTTTTTTATATTCTTCTTAGCTATTTTTAATGCGTTAGGATCGCCACCTGATAGGTAACGAGTTGCAAGATTCACCGATCGAGGTCGCAGACTCTTTAGATCTCTTTTTTTATAACGGATATTTTCTATTTGTTCGTTACCAATGTAATCGACAAATTCTTTTAATGTTATGTTTTGTAATTGATCATATAGTGGGTCTGCTTCGTAACTCCTTATATAATAGTAAGTAGATAATACTCGATCAACAGGTTCTCTAAGCATTGTAAAAAAACTCACTGGTATATCTAAATTTTTAAACATTTTTTTATGCCAAACATGATAGGTTTCAGGTTGTTTCTTTAGTATTTTCCATAACGTTTTGCCTCCTGTCTTAGGGATATGGATCAAACAGATTGGCTGTTCTTCTTTCATGTCTTCCTTCTCAAAAATAATCATGCTGATCAACCTTTCATGAGGATAATAACCAAGAGATGTTTTTATAGCTGGATTGGTCAATTTGGAACCATTTTAATTGCGGAGAATCGAGCTTGTAAGAGACGATTACCATGTCAATACTATCGACAGGGTGATTTCTTAAATCATAGGAAGAAGGAATAGCGGCGGTTGTAGGATGGCTGTGAAAAACTGCGTACAGTTGTTCTCTCGTGTTGTGAATTTCTTGTATTTTTTGATGGACTTTACTTTTAGATACAAAAAAACGGTGACGCGAGCGGATTTCATTTACTAACGGCCAAAATGATCGTACTTTATTATTTTGACCGGATATAAATCCACAAGCTTCATAGGGTAGTTGTTTTTCTCCTTCTTCGATAATTTTCTGATAAATGTTGTTGGGTATTTCCATTACTTTTTCCATAAAGACTTTGCCAATAACCAGGTTTTCTTTAAACCATTCGATGAGTTGCCATTTTCCTGTCTCACAGACATATTTTCTTCTTTTGGCCTCGTTTCTTCTTTAAAGGAGGTGGGCTTCTCCTCAACATCGACTGGTTCAATTTCAGCCGAGGAGCTTATTTCAGTCTTTTCTATGTTGTTTTTCTCTTCCGCTAGAAGCTCATGTTTATCTTCCTGTTCAATTTTTGCTTTTTTGGTTTTGGCCGTTGTCTTATTGACTATTATATTTTTATTTAATTCATATTGCGTATTGTGAAACGTTTTCCTTCCGTTTTGTATGGTAATCATTTGTCGAGTTGAATCGCGAATATCCTGCTTTGGATTAGTCATCATTTGTTGACTCGGCGGTGGTGCTCGATGTCCTTTCGGTTTTGCTGATTTAAGCATACGTTGAAGTTGACGGTATTCGCTTTGGCGATTTCCTGTTTGTGGTTGTGATCGAGAGTTAGAGTGCAATTGCTTACTTAATTGTTGGAATTCATGATTTTGCTCTCTCACTTGCTCTTTTACTTCATCTAAGTCAATGTTTGTTTCTCCAATTACTTGATTAATTTTCTCGAGCAACTCATTGATTCTTAATTCTTTAACTTCTCCTCTAATAGTCTGCACATCCTTTTTTAATTGCTGGATAGAATGATGTATAGCATGTATTTGTGATGAAATTTTCTTTTCCTTATCTGCATAATCTCTTAACTGATTATGATAGGATTCTTCCATAACTTTCATTTCCCCTTTGTTCTTCTGTATTTTCTGTTTAAGCTCTTCTAATTCGTGTTTGGTTTGCCAATACAAAATAGATTGGTCTGCATCACGAGATTCTACAACTTTTTTATAAACTTCAAGTTCATTATGCAGCTTTTCAATTTCCTGATTATTATAGAGCTTATATTGATACAATATGATTCACCCTTTTTATGGTTCATTAATATACTATTGATGAAACATGAAACCGTGTCACATGTACTTTTTTTATCCATATTTCTTACTGTACACACATGCTGCTAGTGGATATCATTCTGCTTAATATCACGGTGTTATCGTTCGTAACACTTTCAACGAAGGCTTCGAGCATTAACAAAGAAGCAAAGGAGGATAAACGGACGCTAACTTCCAATGATAGAAGTCTCACTATATGATATTCACCTAACTTCCTAATTATCATGATATTTCCGCTATTTAACTAAAACATTTTGTAGTGTGTTGTCATAGGCTATATGGACAGTAATCTTATTTGGAGGTGTTTGCTAGATGCAAATGGATAACTTAACAGGAGGGCAGGAACTTCTGTGTATAAATACAGAGAAGGTTTATGACTGGATTTTAAATGAAGCAACATTTGATCTAAGTTTACCGGATTTAGATTTACCAATTAATCCTGTAACTGGGGATCAGCTGGAATGTGATGATATTGATTTAGATTCTGTAACATGTGAGGTTGCTCCTGCTGAAATCGATCCAATCGTCGTATTAGGTCGTGAAGATCAAGTGTTTGTTGTGGATGGGGCAGAAGTTACATTACAAATTGTCAACATTCGCAAAAATTTTGAAGTAACGGTATTTGTTAATTTGGTACCAGAACTTGGAGGTAGTCGTGTAGAAGTTGGTTCTGCAGAGTTCACTCGTTGTGAGCAAGTCATTCTATGTGCTCCAGAAGGAACAGACATAGATGTTACGTATACAGATCTAGATTGTTTTGTATGCACAGCAGCATGTGACGCAGGAACAACTACTGAAGTAGATGAATTAGATGTAACGGTAACAGTTCGACTTTGTCAAAGTATTCAATCTACTTTTGACGTAACGTTAGAACTTGTAGCAGATTTCTGTCAACCACGAGACATCCTACCATTCCCACCATGCCCGGCACCAACAATGCCAGCACAATGCCCTGTCGTTTTCCCTAATAACGGGAATAACGGATAAACTGTCAACATAGGGATAAAGAGAGGGTAAATCCTCTCTTTCTTTTTTTATATGTTGAGAAAGTATTATATTCTGACGATGTAGTAACGCGATGAATTGATAAGTTTGAGTGAATAAAGTGTGAAATACTTTGACATAAGGTGAAGATCCGAGTTTTCTAAATGCAAGTTAACTACTTGGAGGTGTGACGAGTTATGAACCAACAACAGTTACAACAAAAGATGAAAGACTGGCAACTCGAAAGTGAATCGTATTTAAACGAGATGAAAGATTTAATTCAAATGCTGGATACAGCCAAACAACTGATTGTAATTTGTTATTTTACATCCTCGTTTCAACTTTCTCATCAGGCGGATCGTGTTAATTATGGAATTGGTTCCTTCCACATTCAAAATTTAGGAACACAACCATTAATGAACCCACATATCGGTATCAAAATCACCTCAAATATCGATTTTAATTTCTCGGGGAAATATTTGTATCCATCCTCTAAAAAAACGGTTCGAGTTTCAAATGCATGGGAACGTATTAATGAATCAACGGATAAAAAGGAAATATGGTTAAAACCCACTCAAAAAGAATCGATTGACCCTGGAGAAATCCTAACATTCTCTAATTTTCAACTAAAGTGGGAACCTGATGCAAGTTATTCTGGAACAATTCAAGGATTTACATATGGTAATGAACTACCGGACGGAATTCATGCCTTAAATCAAATCAACCTCAATGGAACCATAACAGATCGACAAGAGGAGGGGCAGCTAGATGAAAAAAAATAGAGATCATACACCTTTACAAATAAATCAGCTTATAGAACAATATATGAAAGATTCTTTAGATCGGATTACGCAAGATGACCACTCAAATAAAAATAATAGTTTTGTCTATTTAGAAAACGATACCTTACATTTACTAATAATGTATCTATTAATGAAAACAGAAAATAACAGTAACGGTCTGAAAAACGAAAGCTTTGTAGAGTTATCTGATATTTTTGAATCCTATATCGAAGAAAATCGCCAAGCTTTTGGTGATGTAATGGACTTATTAAAACAAAGATTGAAGGGAAATCACGTGGATGACGAATAAAAGGTTTTTATATCTTCCGGTTGAAGTAAAGGTAAGAGAATTAGATGCGAAATTGTTACTCTCCTATTATGCGATGAAACAAGGATATCAGGTAATCATCGGGGACCATCCAACTGTTGTAGAATCGACAGCTCATTTCCCTGCAGGTATCTTTCTGGCAAAAGGTGGACCTAAAGGATTTAGAAAAAGAACCATTACTAAAGTAAAAGAAAATGGACAAATAGTTGTAGAGTTGGATGAAGAAGGATTATTAATCGAAAAATCAAAATATATTAGAGATCGAATGCGAAAAGACATGCTACAATTTGTTGAGCAGGAATATTGCTGGGGAGATCATCAGAAACAAATCATTTCAAATACTTATCCAGATTTAGCGACAAAGTGTAAGATAGTTGGAAATCCGAGATTAGATTTGCTATCTGAGAAGTACCGAGAAATCTATCGATTGGAAGCAAAAGCAATTCAAGAAAAGTATCATAATTTTATACTGGTTAATACTAGATTCCCCTTATATAACGCATCGAAAGGATTAAAGGAGAATAGCTATGTGGAACCAATAAAGAAACTGTATATCGCTTTTTTAGAAATGATTGAAGCAACAGCTAAACGCTTTCCTGAAAAAAATATTGTTATCCGCCCTCATCCTGGAGAAAACAGGAGGACTTATCAACAAAGGTTTAAACAGTTTCATAATGTTCATATTATACACGAAGGCTCTATTATTAATTGGTTACTCGCAGCAAACGTGATTATCCATAATGGTTGTACTTCTGGTATTGAAGCATTTTTACTAGATAAACCGGTAATTTCGTATATACCTTTTGTGGAGAAAAATACTGTTTTGCCGAATCAGGTGGGCCTGCAAATAACAACGATTCCTTCCCTCCAGCAAGCAATTCTAAATATATCAGATTATAACCAACATAAAAAAGTGCCTGAAAGCTTGTATCATCACTGCTTTATGGAGCATGACAGTTATTCGTATGACCGCATTCTTCAACTATGTAATAGAATTTCGTTACCATCACCACCTCCTAAAATATCTCCCCAACGTATAAGCATACAAAAACAGAAAAGGAGATTTTCACTCCTTGAAAATGAATTGATGAACTTTTACCAAAAAATTGATCAAATCGAGCAAAGCTCTTTCCAACGACATATCGATAAAATTGCTCCAAATGCGTATCGAGTCCAGGCTATCACGTAATCATTTTATTTCATACAACAGCCACCTTGTCTTCTTCTGATTGCTTTTTTCTTTATGGCAGAAGTAATAACAATTGGATCATTAGAGGTTTTGAAAGAGCTCGCTACTTTGTTCACTATTTGTTTTGCTTTCACGATACCATCTCCTTTATTTATCTTCCATATAGTATAGTTACTTGTTAAAAATCGGTATGGACGGAATGGCGATTTTTGTGAAAAATGAGGTGTTTATCTATTTCTTTTTTGACGTTTATTGCTAGAATGGATGGATGTTATTTCCACCTTGGCAGGAGGCAGTTTATTCGTTGAATTCATGGAATTAATAGTGGCTTCTGTTTGTTGTGCGGATTGAAGCATTTTTTGTAATTGGCGATATTCGGAAGGACGCCTTGAAACATTTTTGGTTTGTGATTGTTTTATTTGTTCTATATCTTGTTTTTGTGTATCAATATCCTTTTTTATATTTCCAAATTGTTCCTCTGTGTTTTCAATAAATACATGTAATTTATCAATTAATGTTTTCATTTTCAGTTTTTCAATTTCATCTTTAATTAATCGAACTTCCTGTTGTAATTCAGATACAACCTCCAAGAGATTGTTCATATCTAATTCATGGTTCTCCTCACTCACGTTCTCATCTCCTTTTACAAGACTTATGCCTGTTATCAGCCTATGTTAATGGAAGTGAAAGGTGAAAAATAGAAAGTGCTTTTAACGTTTTTCTCTCAGTATCATAGGCTAATAAGGAATGAAGTTAATTGGAGGTGTGCAAGAATAATGTCATTAGAAAAATTAACAGGGGGACAGGAACTTCTTTGTATTAATACGGAGAAAGTATATGATTGGATCCTTAATGAAACGACATTTGATTTAACTGTGGATGGCCTGGAATTACCGATTAATACGGTCACTGGTGCTCAATTAGAGTGTGATGATATTGATCAAACCGCTGTTACATGTACTGTTACACCAGCAGAAATCGATCCAATTGTTATTTTAGATCGAGAAGATCAGGAATTTAGAATAGATGGTGAAGAAGTTACCTTGCAACTTATCAATATTCGCAAAAATTTTGATGTTACTGTTTTTGTTCCATTAATAGCTGAGCTTGGTGGAGGTACTATTGAAGTTGGTTCGGCTAGCTTTACTAGATGCGAGCAAGTGATCTTGTGTGCACCTGATGGTACTGATATTGATGTATCTTATACCGATTTAGATTGTTTTGTGTGTGCGGTTAACTGTGATACGGGATCAACTACAGAAATAGATGAGTTAAATGTGACGGTTTCCGTAAGATTATGCCAAAGCATACAATCAACGTTTGAAGTCACTTTAGAACTTGTAGCAGATTTCTGTCAACCGCGTGATACGTTACCATTTCCACCATGTCCGGCACCAACAATGCCGGCTCAATGTCCAGTTGTTTTTCCTAACAGTGTTCCAACTGAACCTGAGAACTCTGATGAAAAATCTTACTTTAAACCAGAGCTAATTCAACCTACGGATATCTCGATAGAATCAGATGAACAAGAAGAAGTAAACGAGCAGGAAGGAGAGGAGTAATCCTCTTCTTTTTTCTGTTATGACGTTAATACTCCTGCCTGAATATTTGAATTTAAAGAAATCCTAATACGTTTCACATAGCATCACCTAAGTGTTAAAAACTTCTAAAGATGGAAATTTCACTTTATCTTAGTAAATGGCATTTATAAGTCTATTTTTAAAATGGGTTATTTTGATAGGCGTAGGTCGTTAACTGTTCGATGGTTTTTCGATATACATATACAGTATCATTAGAAAATTTTGCTTAGATAGGAAAGAGGGAGCCGCTGTGTTTTTTAAAGATAAAACAATTTTAGTCATCGGCGGTACCGGGACAATCGGTACAAGCGTGGTTAAAGAAATATTAAAGGATAGTCCAAAAAAAATAAAAATATTTAGTCGTGATGAATATAAACAGCACCAGGTTCGAGAAATGTTTGGTCATCACAATGCTATTCATTTTCTTATCGGTGATATTCGTGATGCTAGTAGGGTAGAAGAAGTAATGTCCAATGTAGATTACGTGTTGCACTTAGCTGCAATGAAGCGCGTAGACGCCTGTGAAGAAAATCCAATGGAAGCTGTAGAAACGAATATAGTAGGTAGTGCCAATGTTCGAAATGCTGCAATTAAAAAAAATGTGAAAAAAGTTATTTTTACTAGTTCAGACAAAGCAATCTCTCCTACAAATACCTATGGAGCAACGAAATTAATTGCTGAAAGACTGCTAGCTAATCCGTCTTCAAGTTCAACCAAATTTGCTAGTGTTCGTTTTGGAAATGTGATGGGATCTCGAGGTTCCGTTATTCCCCTTTTTCAGGAACAAATCAAAATGAATCAAAAAATTACGATTACAGATCCAAAGATGACAAGGTTTATGATGACATTGTCACAGGCAACAAGTTTGACTCTACAGGCGTTAAAGGAGTCCAAAGGTGGAGAAGTATTTGTTTTGAAAATGCCAGTTATTCGTTTAGGAGATTTAGCAGATCTATTAATACAACATTCAGGATCTCCTGTTACTACTGAATATATTGGCCTGAAACCTGGAGAAAAGATGTATGAAGAACTCATGACATACGATGAATCACAACAGGCATGGGAGTTAGAAGACATGTTTGTCATTCCGTCTGAGTCAGCAAGGGTTTATCCGGATTCCAAAAAAGTGAAGCATGGAACATATCGATCAAATGATCAGGAAGTGGTAACGAAGGAACAGTTACAACAGTTGTTGCTAGAAGCTGGTTTTCTTGAAAAAAGGTAAAAAGGAGGAAATCATGGATACATTTTTGAAGAATTATTGGTCGTTATATATGGATTTTCTTGATGATTTTGCATCTTTAACATATCGTGGATTTTCATTAGTTTATTTCTGTCATCTTCCTAGTTATGTTTTAAGAAATCCTGCTTTATTGAAAGAGCTAGAGAAGGAAGCCTATATAAAAAATGTAAAAAAAGAAGTTGTTTACTCAAAGGATATTCAGGATAAATTTCGACTTTTTACAGAAAAACACCGAGTAGATTCAATAAAGAAACATGGAAAAGTTGCAATAACGGTGGATAAATTACTTCGTTTTCCTAAGACGAATATCCATCAGCAATTTTCCTCAGCAGATACGGTGTTACTGACAAATAGTGCTCCAACAAAAAGTCCTGAAATAAAGCAACCAGCGAAACGTAAAAATAAAGCACGGATAATAAACACCACTATTGCTAAAACCAAAAATACAAAGAAGGATAAGCCAACCACTGTAAGAAATATACCTTTATATTATTTAGGGGATTACCATATTAATGTGGAGAAACAAATAAAAGAAGTCCAACAAGCGGCAAGAAAAATACTTTCTCAAAATAAGAGTCATCATCTATATCAAAATCCAACTTTTCAAAAATGGCTTCTCCTCACATTAGCTTCTGTGATCACTTATATGGAGCGAACACATCAATTACTCAAAAAAGTAAATATCTCATGTTTCGTTGTATCAACTACCCATAGTTTTATAAATCGTATTCTTGCGGTAGTTGGCTCTAAACAAGGAATCCCAACTATTTGTATGCAACACGGGATTATATCAAGTGAACTTGGGTATATTCCTAAAATTGCTACTGTTGATGCGGTTTATGGACAATTTGAAAAAGACTGGTATCAAAAGCTTGGAGCCAAACCTGGTTCTATAGAAATTGTAGGTCACCCTCGTTTCGATCAAATGTACAATCGTTCCAAAGTCGATCAACCAAACTTTATTAAAAGAGTAGGACTTAATAAAGATAGAAAAACAATTATGATTGCAGTCC
This sequence comes from Gracilibacillus kekensis, assembly GCF_900143085.1. GTDB lineage: Bacteria > Bacillota > Bacilli > Bacillales > Amphibacillaceae > Gracilibacillus > Gracilibacillus kekensis. The sequence continues at coordinate 157,521 of NZ_FRCZ01000003.1, forward strand.
GTGGAGAAGAGGATCTCAATAAATGGCGCCAATTTATCCAAGTGCTTAATAATAAACAGAAATGTAATATTATCATTAAAAATTATCCAAGTTCGCAACCACATCCACTTACAAAGGAATTTACCAATGTATATACGATAAAAGGTTTTACCCTTTATGACATATTTCCTCATGTTGATGCAGTTATTACTTACTCCTCAACTGTAGGATTAGAAGCGATGCTATCTGAATGTGTTGTATTCATACTCGACAAAAGTTTTAAAGGGAAAACAGGTTATTATCGGAAACTAACACCCCTTTTGCAATATGATCCTAAAGTATTAGCAGAGCAACTGAGCAGCTACTTGACAAAACCCTCATATCGAAATTATGCAGAGCAAAAACGTTTGCAGTTTTTGCGTCATGCATACCCAAGTAAGAAGAGATCATTCGATCGATTAAAGCAATTAATTAAAAGATTAACGAATTAGAAAGGAGTAAAAAATGAATATTTATAAGGAAAATTATTGGTCCTTATACCTTGATTTCATCAAAGATTTTAAGGAAGTCATTTATCATGGTTATCGATTATCCTATCTTATTCATTTCCCAAGTATAATTCGTCATCATGGTTCACTCTGGCAAGAAATCTCCAAACCAGAGTTTTCTAAAAAGCTCGTTCATCGTGTCTCTAATCAAAAGCAAATACAACAAGTGTTTAGCAATTACTTAGACACAATTAAAGTACCCGTTTCGTCTCGAATAGCTCCAGCTGCTATATTAGATGATCCATTAACACGGATACCGCCTTCCACAATCAAGAAGTATTTTACAAAAACAAAGCTATTAACAATAAAAACCTATAAATTTCGAGACGATCAAGCGACAAAGGATCGATTATATCTTCAAGATTTCGGAACAGTAACAACGAAAGCAAAAACAAAAGTTCTAAAACAAATAGACAAGATTATAACCCGGTTTCCAGGCCATTATCTATATCAAGACACATCTGTTCAACATATGTTAAAGCACAAGATCACATTTGTTATGAATCAAATAAACAGGGCTGAAGCGTTATTAAAAAAAGTCCCGCTTTCTACGATTATCATTTCCAGTCCTAATCATTTTGGCAGAGTAATGGCGTTTGTTGCTGCAAAAAAAGGAATTCCTACTATTTGTATACAACACGGTATCCTTGGTAATGAATTTGGTTTTTTACCGAAGCTTGCTACTTATGATGCTGTATATGGTCAATTTGAAAAAGATTGGTATGTAGCAAATGGGGCCTCAAAAGAATCGGTACGAATTATTGGTCATCCACGATTTGATCAGGCACTAGAAAGAACGAAGATAACGAAAGAACAATTTATAAAACAATTAAATTTAGATAAACGAAAAAAAACATTATTACTCATTGTTAGAGGTAATCGGTATGCACAAAAGTGGCAATTGTTGATTAAGCAAATAAAAAAATTGCTGGATATAAATATTATATTACGTGACTTTCCTAATGACAAAACACATCTTTTGCAAAAAAAATTTCCATTTATTCGATCGACAAAACAGCTAACACTTTACGAGGTTTTACCCCATGTAGATGCAGTTGTGTCTTATGCTTCAACAGTGGTATTAGAAGCAATGTTAGTGGGCAAGCCAGTATTTATCTTACAGACAACCATACCAGGGTATACAGGATATTATAATCCATTAGAACCTCTCATCCAAAAAGATCCTACTAAACTTGCATCACACGTTCATTTATATTTTATTCATTCCAAGTGGCAAAAAATCGCAGAGAAAAAACGACAAAACTTTTTAGCGTTTGCTTATCCAGACAAAAGCTCATCTGGCCAGCGATTATTAAATTTAGTGGAGGAAGTAACGAAGGGAACTAAAAAATGCAGAAATAAATGAATATTAGGGTGTCATCCAATTTAATAATTTTTAAAAAGAAGAGAGGTTGATGTTAATGAAAGTCTTAGTAACTGGTGGAGCCGGCTTTATCGGAAGATGGGTAGTGGCGAAACTTTTAACAGATAAACATGATGTATGGGTACTGGATGATCTATCGAATGGACGAATTGAGAATCTTCACTCCCTTAAAGATAATCCATTTTTTCAGGAGTTGGTAATAGGAGACATAAAGGATAAAGCATGTTTGGCTTCCCTTTTTGAAAATAACTTTGATACTTGCTACCACTTAGCAGCAAGTATAAACGTTCAGGATAGTATTGATCAACCGCAAACAACATTCGCGAATGATGTTGTTGGTACGTTTCATTTACTTGAAGAATGCCGTAAGCATCGTGTGAAGATGGTATTTATGAGTACATGTATGGTCTATGAACAAGCAAGTGGACGTAATGGTATTTCAGAAGAGTATCCCGTGAAACCAGCTTCTCCATATGCAGGCTCCAAATTAGCTGCTGAAAACATGGTATTATCCTATTTTTATGCTTACCAACTTCCTGTAACGGTGCTTCGACCATTTAATACGTATGGTCCTTATCAAAAAACAGGGGGAGAGGGAGGAGTAGTTGCAGTATTCTTAAAAAATAAGTTGTCAGGTAAACCTTTATCTATCTATGGGGATGGAGCACAAACCCGCGACTTATTATATGTTGAAGATTGTGCGCGTTTTGTTGTTGAGTCAGGTTATTCGGATCAAACGAACGGTGAAATTATCAACGCTGGTCTTGGTCAGGATATTAGTATTAATGCATTGGCAGAAACAATTGTAACAGACAAATCACAAATTCAGCATATACCTCATATTCATCCACAAAGTGAAATACCCAAATTACTATGTAACTATCAAAAAGCAAAAAAAATGTTAGCATGGGAACCCGTATTTCGTTTAGAAGAAGGAATAAAGAAAACAGAAGAGTGGATAAACTCAACAAATCTTATATAAATGAGGTGGTGATCAATGGAACGAAAGCGATTAGCAATTGATGGCGGAATCCCGATAAGAGAACGCTATTTACCATATGGCAAACAAGATCTGGACCAATCAGATGTTGAAGCGGTTGTTAAAGTATTACAAAGTGATTATTTAACGACAGGTCCTATGATCGAAACATTTGAAAATTCAATTGCTGAATATGTTGGTAGCACGTATGCAGTTGCTTTTTCAAGTGGAACTGCTGCTCTTCACGCTGCTTGTTATGCAGCCGGAATTAAAGAAAACGATCAGGTAATTACGACACCAATTACGTTTGCGGCTACAGCTAATGCGATTAGGTACCAAGGCGGAGAAGTGGTTTTCGCTGATATAAATGCCATGACTTATAATATTTCAGCAGATTCTATTGAAAATGTAATAACTGATCAGACAAAAGCGATTATTTCGGTTGATTTTACTGGCCAGCCGGTAGATTATCAGGCAATCCAGGATATTGCAACTCGTTACCAGATTCCTTTCATTTCGGATGCTGCACATAGCCTTGGGGCGATATATAAGGGAAAAAGAGTAGGTTCATTGGCAGATATGACAATGTTTAGTTTTCATCCTGTCAAACATATTACAGCTGGTGAGGGTGGTGTAATTACTACCAACAATAAACAGTATTACCAAAAGCTTTGTACGTTTCGAAATCATGGTATTGTTCGGGATCATGAAAAACATCCAACATGGTATTACGAAATGAAGTCTTTAGGGTTTAACTATCGAATGTCAGATATTCATGCTGCCCTAGGTGCAAATCAAGCAAAGAAAATAGATGCTTATTTAAACAAAAGAATTGCTATTGCACAGGAATATACAAAAGCATTTCGTGATTTCAATTTAATAACAACACCTTTTCAATTAACTGACGTAGAATCAAGTTGGCATTTATATGTGCTTCGACTTCAATTAGATAAATTGACAGTGAGTAGAACGGAAATATACCAAGCATTGCAAAAAGAAAATATCGGAGTCAACGTCCATTACATTCCCGTCTATTTTCACCCATATTATCAGCAATTAGACTATAAAAAAGGGATATGTCCTCATGCTGAATCATTGTACGAAGAGATGATAACATTACCACTATTTCCTAAAATGACAGGTCAAGATGTTAAAGATGTAATAAAAGCAGTAAAAAAAGTGTTACGGTATTATGAGGTGAAAGCATGAGAGTAGTTGCGATTATTCAAGCACGGATGGGCTCATCTCGTCTGCCTGGTAAAGTGTTGCGAAAAGTAATGGAAAAACCACTATTATATTACCAATTAATCAGAGTATCTAGATCGACTAAACTCGATGATCTTGTAGTGGCAACAAGCACATTACCAAAAGACGATCGAATTGTTAATTTTTGCACTAGTCATAACATAAACTATTATCGAGGATCAGAACAAGATGTTTTAACAAGGTATGTGGAAGCAGCAAGAGAATCTGGTGCAGATGTCATTGTGCGCCTGACAGCAGATTGTCCATTGATGGATCCGAGGCTCATTGATCATTTAGTTGAATCGTTTATTTCCAAGCAAGACGTTGACTATGTATCCAATGTTATTAGCCGAACGTATCCAAGGGGCCTTGATATCGAAGTGTTTTCAAAAAGCGCTTTAACGAAAGTAAATGAATGGGCAACGACAGCAAGTCATCGTGAGCATGTAACCAACTATTTTCTGGAGCATCCAGACAAATTTCGGTTGAAAAATGTAAGTAATCAAAAGGATATTAGTTTTCATCGATGGACAGTGGATACGATCGATGATTTTCAATTAATCGAACATATCCTCACAGAATTATATCCAAACGATCGATATTTTTCAGTAGATGACGTACTAAAGATATTAGAAGATCATCCAGAGTGGTATCACATAAATAGCGGGGTTAAACAAAAGGGTTGGTGAAAGAATGCGTATTGTATTTCGTGTGGATAGCTCTTTTCAGATCGGAACAGGTCATGTTCGAAGGTGCTTAGTATTAGCAGAGCAGTTACGTAAAAGAGGTGCAGAAGTTATTTTTATTTGCCATAATTTCCCGGGCAATGTCAATCAATTAATTAAGGAAAAAGGTTTTTCATTAGTAGAGTTATCATACTTGGTAAATCAATTTCAACCTGAGCTATTTATCCAAAAAAAAAGGAAACAAGATGTATCCTCCACTATTGAAATAATTCGTCAATATTCTAGTGTTGATTATTTAGTCGTTGATCATTATGGACTAGACGAGAAATGGGAACGATTGGTTTCCTCTTATGTTAAACATATGATAGTTATCGATGATTTGGCAAACAGAAAACATTATTGTAATACTTTAGTTGATCAAAACTTATTAAAAAATAGGAAAACTCGCTATAAGGATCTCGTTCCTGACAAAACGAAATTACTTTTAGGACCAAAATATCTGTTGTTACGAGAAGAATTCAAAAAACAGTCAGTTCCAATTAATCAATCCATTCGTAATATTAGAAACGTATTAGTATCCTTTGGAGGTACTGATCCTACCAATGAAACATGTAAAACATTAGAAGCTCTCCTACAAATTACAGATTATCCTCTTAAAATTAACACGATTATTAGCACAAAACACCCAGAGTTAAAACAAATCCAAGCATTTGCAACTAACTATTCTTCCATTCAAATTCATACCGATACAAATCGAATGGCTACATTGATGACAAATGCTGATTTAGCAATTGGTGCAGGAGGTACCACGACATGGGAAAGGTGTTATCTTCAACTACCTGCACTTACAATAGAGACAGCTCGCAATCAGCGGGATATTTTGCACTACCTGGATTCCATCGGTTTCATATGTCATTTAGGAGAGAGTAGCAAAATCTCAACAGATACCATAAAAAGCACTGTACAATCCTTTTTGGATGATCCAGAAGAATGGAGGGACATAAAGGAAAGATTAAAATCTTTTACAGCATGTGTAGTTGATGAAGCAGTTGCTTGCTATATGACGGAAGGAGAGCAACAATGAGCAATGTTCAACTAAGAATATTAGAAGAACAGGATTTAGCACATATTCTAAAATGGAGAAACAGTGAACGAATAAAACAATACATGTACAGTGACAAGGAAATTAGTTGGGAAGAACATTTGCAGTGGTATCAGCAAATGAAAGTTGACCCCAGCAAAAAAGTATTTATATTCTTAACAGATGACCTGCCGTTAGGACTTGTTCAATTCTATGATATAAATGATCAACATAATCGATGCTATTGGGGATTTTATATTGGGGAAGAAACAGCTCCAGCAGGGTCAGGAACAAAGATGGCAACATTAGCAATTAATCACATGATCGATTTAGGAATCCGAAAGATTTGTGCAGAAGTAATTACTACAAATCGCCCCAGCTTAAATTTTCATCAGAAATTGGGTTTTCAAATAGAAGGAAGGTTTAAGCGACATATCCGAAAAGATAAGAAATATTACGACGTTATCTCATTGGCATTGTTTCAAGACGAATGGAAAGTAAGAAAGGAGAGGTTTCATGAGGGAAATTACAATCGGACATAAGAAAATCGGAAAAGACAATCCCCCATTTATTATTGCTGAAATGTCTGGTAATCATAATCAATCCCTGGATCGAGCCTTACAAATTGTTGAGGCAGCGGCAGAAGCAGGGGCAGATGCATTGAAGATTCAAACCTATACTGCAGACACGATGACCATTTCGTCAAGGTCTGAGGATTTTGTTGTATCTGATAACGATAGCCCATGGCATAACCAGTCCCTTCATGATCTTTATCAGCAAGCATATACGCCTTGGGTATGGCACCAAGCGATTTTTGATCGATGCCATGAGCTAGGTATGATTGGCTTTAGTTCCCCTTTTGATGAATCTGCTGTTGATTTTTTGGAAACATTACAAGTTCCCTGTTATAAGATTGCCTCTTTTGAATGTACCGATTTACCATTAATAAAAAAAGTAGCAAGCACAAAAAAACCGATGATCATCTCAACGGGTATGTGCTCAGTATCTGAGATAGATGAAACGGTTCAAACTGCTAAAAACGCAGGTTGTGAGGACATTATTTTATTGAAATGCACAAGTACCTATCCGGCTTCACCAAAATATTGTAACCTCAATACTATACCCAATATGCAAGATACGTTCCAATGTCAGGTAGGTTTATCTGACCATACATTAGGTGCTGGTGTGGCAATAGCTAGTGTGGCTCTGGGCGCATCAGTTATTGAAAAGCATTTGACATTATCAAGAAAAGAAGGTGGAGTAGACGCTAGTTTTTCTTTAGAACCAGAAGAATTAAAAAGTCTTGTGAAGGAGTCGATTCAAGCAAGGAAAGGAATGGGAACGATACACTACGGTCCTACAGATACAGAAAAAAATTCTCTAAGATATCGTCGTTCTATATATATCACTAAAAATATCAAAAAGGGAGAAAGACTTACTAAAAAGAATCTCCGAATTATCAGACCAGGATATGGTTTAGCCCCAAAATATTTTGATGTAGTTTTAGGCAAAAGAGTAAATCAAAAAATAACGAAAGGAACTGCACTGAAATGGAATTTGATTGAATAGGAACGAAAAGTCATTACACCAGAATGTTCCTTCTAAAATCATACAAATTTTGGTATGATAAATGTATAAAATGTTGAAATTAAATTTATGATTTTTTCAAGGAGTGAGTGCATGAGCAAGAGGTGGAAAGAGAGAAAGAAAAGAACTCGCAAATACAAAAAAGATTCGTATGAATATACAAAGTGGGATATGTTTCTTGATATGTTATTTTTGCTACCAGAGCTTTTATTTTGGCCAATTCGACTACTCATTCTTTTAATTAGAACGATTGGAAGATTCTTAGGTGATATTTTTAGCATATCGTAAAGGTAATAATCCTTTCCTGGTTGTCCATTCTTTTATGATAGCATTACACTCATGAAAATATTTAGTAGGTACTTGGTGCTTTGAACGGTGAACATAAGCTACGTCAACCTCAGATATTTGATTGCGAAAGTAGTATTGATAGTCGTGTACATATTTGTCATTGGCACCATAAATAAGTAATAAAGGTACTTTAATTACATGTAACAGGTCTTCATTTGAAACATCTAGACCTAGTTGGTATTGTTGCTTTAATAAGAAAGGGTTTGTTCGCTTTATTTCCGACTCCATCCTTTCTGCTACTTTTTTATCTCGAAAATGATTGAAAGAGAGTGCTTTCGCTAACAATGGGATGGACTTCTTTTTAGCGATCCATATACCAAAGTGATATTCTATCCGTAAAAGGATGTTTTTTGGAGCGTAGTAACCGCCGATTAACATCAGACCTATCACTTTCTCTGGATAAGTAATCGTGAATTTTTGAGCTATCAAACCGCCATTCGAATATCCACAAATGATAGCTTTTTGAATATCATTCGCTTCCATAATTCTATTGACATCATCAACCAAGTCATCAAATGTCATCGAGTGATCAGGACATGTGCTTCGACAATCTCCTCTATTATCAAATGTGATGATCCGATAATCATTTTTTAATAATGTTTGATAATGGAAAGTCAGGTGTCCCATTGCTGGTGGTGCAATAAAAATAATTGGAGTACCTTTTCCAACGGTTTGATAGTATAGTCTTCGGGCGTCTTTTGTATAAGGCATATTGGATGCTCCTTTAATTTGTATAGGAGGTAAAAGATTTTGAGTTTTATTGTAATACTAGGAGTTTTAGCAATTATTTTATTTTTATTCTTTCGTGAACAAGCAGTACGTTACTTAGAAAAAAACAATCATATGATATTAAATCCCACTGAAAATTCCGATGAGGCTAAGTTATGAAGTATACATTAACTAAATTAGCAGGCGCTGGTTTTTTGCTATCATGTTTGTCACTATTATTTATCCTCGGTACGGATGGAAATCTTTATGATTACACAGAAACCTTTTCCGATGATGATGTGTTGTTAATTATTTTTGTTTATAGTATCTTTTGCTCCATCTTAATAGACATAATCGTACTTAAATTGTCTCGAATTGCTGACAATATAAGGGTGCCTTTATACTTACTCTTTGGCTTTATTCTGTTTCCGTTGATCAGTTGGGACTGGTATGGTGTTTTTGCTGGTATTATTGGGGCTGCTGTTGCCAACATTTATTTCTTAGCTACACTATTTGCGAAGCGTAATTCTTGGTTTAGGTATCTGTTTGCTGTTATGATTCCCGTTGTTTTTTTGATCACGCTAACAATGGACTTTACTGAAAAACAAAATTGGGAGGAGCATAGACAGCATAATACTTATCAAGCATCATTTGCTTATTTTGACGGAAAACACGAAATTCCACTTGAATTAACAAAAGGCGATGTCGTTTATTTTTCCGTAAATACAGAAAAATTAGATGGTGGACATGGTTACCATGTCAAAAATAAATTCGGAAAATTAGTTGGTATGCATCCACATGGTGATCAATCAATAATAACAGCAGAAAAATCAGGTGAATATCGAATTGTCATCAAAGGACATCAAGCAAATGGAAGTTTTTCAGTCGACTGGAAAATACAATAATTTTTTTTTGGAGAAGAACGCTTCCATTATATTAAAATAACCCGGTGAAAAAGTGTTAAGCCTTTGCTTAATGCTTTTTCTAGTTTTCTAGCAACAATCTTTCACAGAAAAATGTTATAGTAAATGTATGTATTTTTGTGAAGGGACGTTTTGATTTGGCTAATACAAATGAATCAGAGCAAATAGCTGATATTGAAAAAGAATTACGATTTATTTCGGGAATTATAAAGCAAAAAGGTAGAGAAATCCTTAATAATTATCCTATCACGACTCCTCAATTTATTGCCTTACAATTTTTGCTGGAAGACGGCGATTTAACATTAGGTGAGTTATCTAAAAAAATCAACCTCGCTTTCAGTACGACAACAGATCTCGTCGACCGTATGGAAAAAAATGATATAGTGGAACGTGTGAAAGATACAAAAGATCGACGTGTCGTACGAATTCATTTGTTAGAGAGAGGTAAAGTCATCATTCGAGAAGTAATTGAGAAACGACAGCAATATTTAGGCGAAGTTCTAACGAATGTTAAAGAGGAAGACATGGGCCAATTATCTAGATTATTACATATAATGCATCAGGAAATGAAACAAGCAAAAGAAAATGTGAAATTGTAGAGAGGCGATGAATGTGAGGCGACCAATAGGAGTTATAGATTCGGGAGTAGGCGGACTAACGGTAGCCAGTGAGTTAGTACGGCAATTACCTAAAGAATCAATCATTTATTTAGGTGATACCAAACGATGTCCATATGGACCACGACCAAAAGAAGAGGTCATTCAATATACATGGGAAATGGTTGATTTTCTATTGTCCAAAGATATAAAAACTTTAGTGATTGCATGTAATACTGCAACAGCCTTTACCTTAGATCAATTGCGAGAAGAATTATCCATTCCTGTCGTAGGTGTCATTCAACCAGGTGCTCGAGCAGCTATTACAAGTACAAGGACTGGAGAAATTGGTGTGATCGGAACAGAGGGTACTATAAGTAGTAAGGCATATGTGAATGCACTAAAGCAAATCAATACTAATATAGAAGTAAGAGATTTAGCTTGTCCTCGATTCGTTCCATTAGTAGAAAAAGGCATTGTAAGCGGGGAAGAGGCTTATAATGTAGTAAAAGAAACATTACAATCGTTAAAGCAATTTTCCAATATGGATACATTAATATTAGGCTGTACGCATTATCCAATGATTAGACATTTAATTCATGAAGTAATGGGGACAACGGTTACAGTGATTTCTTCAGGTGAAGAAACGGCGAGAGAAGTGAGTACGATTTTAGGTTATCATAAGAAGCTTTATCGTGGTACAAACGATGCCCAGCATCATTTTTATACAACAGGCGATGTAAATGTTTTTCACGAAATTGCTTCAAGATGGCTGGAACAAAAAGTAGATGCGGTTGATAAAATTGAATTAAACACAGTAAAAAGTTTAGGAAGAACTTGAGAGGAGTACCGACCTCTTAGGTTCTTTTCTTTTTTTTGGTGAGTCAATAATTTTAGAAAAAAGCACTTCTTACTTTTCAAATTATATTGGTCTATTTTATTAAATAGCTCGTATACATAATAGTACAAACCATCGTAGGAGGTATCGGTGATGAAAATCGATTTAGCCAAAAAATATGTAGGAATTGTATTACTATGTTTGCTATTGCTTGTTGGTTGTGGTGTTTTTGAGGGGGAACAGACATTAGATCAAATAGATGCACCGCCAGAAGATGCTGAGCTAACCGATGATTTAGAAAATATTCCAGAAGAATCAGAGGATGCAGATGGAGACCAAGCGGATGAAGAAAGTGAAGAAGGCGAAGGAAGTGAAGAGCAAGAAACGGTAAGTTCAACAGATAGTGTCACTAGAACGTTATACTTATTAGATCAAAATGGTTTAGTTGTCCCGCAACAAGTTCAGTTGCCGTCACCAGAGTCAAAAGAGGTTGCCAAACAAGTACTCGAATATTTAGTACAGGATGGGCCAGTTACTTCGATGCTACCTAGTGGTTTTCAGGCAGTATTACCAGCGGGAACAGAAATTATTGACTTGAATTTAGAAGCAGACGGAACTTTAGTTGTTAATGTCTCGGATGAATTTAAAACATATCAAGCGGAAGATGAACAAAAAATCCTGGAATCGATGACACATACGTTAACAGAGTTTGAGAACGTTCAACGTGTAAAGTTATGGATCAATGGGGAAGAACAAAATGAGATGCCGGTAAATGGAACACCTATTTCAGAAGGATATTCTCGTGCTAATGGTATTAACGTTCAACAAGCTCAAGGAGTGGACCTAATGGAAAGTAAAGCTACCACGCTTTACTTTCCAATGCAAGGCGATGAAATGGTCTATTTTGTTCCGATCACCCAGCATGTCATGATGGAAGAAGATAATCAGCATAAAGCGGTTGTACAAGCATTAATGGAAGGTCCTGCATTTGATTTACCGCTTCAGCATTTTATCAATACAGGATCCAAACTAGCTGCAACTCCAGAGTTTAATGATGGCGTACTCTCTTTAACTTTTAATGAAAATATTTTAACGAATAGTGCCAAAAGCATGATAGCAGATGAAGTAATGCAATCGATTGTATTAACATTAACTGAACAAGAAGATGTGGAAGCGGTTGAAGTAAATGTAGAAAATCATCAAGAAGTAATAAGTGAAAGTGGACAACCCTATACAGAACCCGTCTCAAGAGAGATGGTCGCACCTACAGAAAGTATTTAATCACAGCGTAACCCTACTTATGATCATACGTTGAGATTTGTGTATAACAAAAGATTTTCAGACTGATGTTAACGCCTCATACTAAGTATGGGGTGTTTTGCTTATTGAGACTAAAGTTAGATGTATGAAAACGACAACTACTGAGAAAATATGTTAAGATAGAACAGAATGTTAGGAGGAAGTACGATGCGAGAAACAGGGAGAGAAATTGATCAATTAAGAAAGATTGATATCCAGACAAATTTCACAAAACATGCAGAAGGATCTGTATTAATTACGGTTGGTGACACGAAAGTAATTTGTAATGCCAGTGTTGAAGACCGGGTTCCACCTTTTATGAGAGGATCAGGAAAAGGTTGGATTACTGCAGAATATTCGATGTTGCCTCGTGCAACCGAAACGAGAAATATTCGTGAATCGTCAAAAGGTAAAGTGTCTGGACGGACCATGGAAATCCAACGATTAATTGGCCGATCCTTACGTGCAGTGGTTGATCTTGATGCGATTGGTGAAAGAACTGTATGGGTTGATTGTGATGTAATCCAAGCAGATGGAGGCACAAGAACGGCATCTATTACAGGTGCATTTGTAGCAGTTGTACACGCATTAGGTAAATTATTAAAAGAAGAAAAAATAAAAAAATTTCCTATTACAGATTATTTAGCAGCCATTTCTGTCGGCGTATTACCAGATGAGACAGAAATATTAGATTTGGAATATTCTGAAGATGCAAAAGCACATGTAGACATGAATGTTGTCATGACTGGAAAAGGTGAATTTGTTGAACTTCAAGGTACTGGAGAAGAAGCAACGTTTACCAATGCACAGCTAATGAAAATGTTAGCTTTAGCTGAAAAAGGCATGAAAGAAATTTTTGAAATTCAAAAAGAAGCAATTGCACCTTTTCAAGACAAATTTTAAGTGACCCTGGGGAGCTATTTTAGATGAAAGAATTAATTATTGCTACAAAAAATAAAGGAAAAATGAAGGACTTTATCGGTTTATTTGAACCGTTCGGTATCAAAGTTTATTCGTTATCCGATCTTTCTGAACCGGTAGAAGATATTGAAGAGACAGGGACTACATTTCAGGAGAATGCAGCGATCAAAGCAGAGGCTGTATGTCGTATGTTTAATATCCCTGTCATTGCTGATGATTCAGGGATAGAAATTGATGCACTTAATGGTGCGCCAGGGGTTTATTCCGCTCGTTATGCTGGAGAAGCAAAAGATGATCTAGCTAATCTTGAAAAAGTTTTAGATGAGTTAAAAGGTGTACCTGAAGAGCAACGTACAGGTCGTTTTGTTTGTGTATTAGCTATCGCTCAACCTGGTCAAAAAACGATCTTTAAGCGTGGTGAGTGCGAAGGAACGATTGGCGATCAAGCAATAGGCGAACACGGTTTTGGTTATGATCCCATTTTTTATCCCGCCGGTAGCAGCCGAACAATGGCAGAACTAACTCTCGAGGAAAAAAATCAAATAAGCCATCGGAAAAACGCGTTAGATAAGATAGAAAATTGGGTAAAGCAGTTATAGAAGTCATACGTAAGGGGTGAAAGCAATGCCTAAAATATTAATACTTAGTGATAGTCACGGTTGGAGCCAGGAAGTGATAGAGATTAAAGATAGGCATCAGGCAGAAGTGGATGCCATGATTCATTGTGGCGATTCAGAACTTGAATTTGATAGTGAACCTTTATCTGGATTTGAGAAGGTACAAGGAAATATGGACATGGATTCTCGATTACCGGAAGAAGTTGATTTTACAGTAAATAAGCTGCATTTTTTAGTGGTACATGGTCATTTGCATCAAACGAAAGCAACATTAATGCCTGCTTCTTTTCGTGCGGAGGAATTAGGGGCTAACGTTATTTGCTTTGGTCATTCGCATGTAGCTGGAGCGGAGAAGGTTAAAGATAAGTTATTTATTAACCCTGGGAGTATTCGTCAACCAAGAAGTGCACATCCTGGATCTTATGCAGTATTAACAGCTGATGAGGATTTGAAAGAAATTTCTGTCCGATTTTATACAAAAGCTGGTCAGGAAATTTCCAGTCTGGCTTATCAAACTTCATTAAATTAATCTAGTCAGCAGAAATAATTTCTGCTGACTTTTAGTAAATACATAAAAAATGAAGCTTGCTTAACTCTAAAAATTGAGACTTATTAAAATATTTTTCCTTTTCTGTTGACAGAAAAGAGTACAATTTATATAATGGTACTTGTCCGTTAACGAGATATAAGAAAAAATACATACAGACGCGGGTGTAGTTTAGTGGTAAAACCTCAGCCACGAGCAATACATCAACCGAGTAGACATCAAGTTGTTCCGAAGCATTATGCTTCTTTGAAATAACTTTTAGATGCAGGAACATGTTTTGCGCTAAAGAGTACGAAATGATTAATTTCATATATAATGCGGGTGTAGTTTAGTGGTAAAACCTCAGCCTTCCAAGCTGATGTCGAGGGTTCAATTCCCTTCACCCGCTCCATGTCCCAGTAGCTCAGCAGGATAGAGCAACAGCCTTCTAAGCTGTGGGTCGCAGGTTCGAATCCTGCCTGGGACGTTAGCCAAAGCCTTGCAACGATAATCGTTGTGAGGTTTTTTATTTTCTTGAGGAATTATGAAATTTGTTTTGGAGACCAATAAGGTACCATTTTTAAGATATCTTAAATAAATTATTAAAATGGTTTGTTGCACTTTTTTCAGTATCTTGTATTTTAAAAATTTTAAAGACAACTACATGGAAGAAGACATCTATTAAATTCAGGTGTTTTTTGACATGACATCTTCGTATAAATTGTCTACTTTTCATTATAATAATAAAGCGTAATCAAATACGGTAATTATAGAAAGAATATTGAATAGTAATAAATATCTATAGAATATTAAATAATGAGTTGATAGTCTTGCGTTAGCTTGTGATCTTTAGTAAATTTGACTCATGCAATTATAGAGGGGGTATTAATTTTGGCAAAAGAAAAAGCAAAAAAATCGATTTTTAAACGTTGGTGGTTCTGGGTAATAGCAGTAGTATTATTCATTGGAATTGTAGGTAATTTAGGTGAGGACGAAACCGTAGAAAGTGAAAATGATCAAATAGAAGATACAAACACTGATGTCAATGAAGAAGATCAGGAAGATACTACTGAAGATACAGAAGGAGCAGAAGAACCGGTCGAAGAAGAGGAACCTGCAGAGGAAGAAGAATCAAATGCTGAAGACGATGTTCCAACCGAATATAAATCCGCCTTAAACTCAGCAGAAAACTATTCAGATATGATGCATATGTCAAAAGCAGGAATTTTCGATCAATTGACTGCTGAAATGGGTGATCAATTCCCTGAAGAGGCGGCACAATACGCAATAGATAATATGGAAGCTGATTGGAACGAAAATGCATTGAAGTCAGCAGAAAATTACAGTGAGACGATGCATATGTCAAAAGCATCTATATACGATCAATTGACATCAGAAAATGGAGAGCAATTTACAGATGAAGAGGCGCAATACGCAATAGATAATATAGAAGCAGACTGGAATGAGAATGCCTTACAATCAGCAAAAAATTACCAAGAAACAATGGACATGTCTAAAGAGGCAATCAGAGATCAATTAACATCAGATTATGGAGACCAATTTACACAAGAACAAGCAGATTATGCTGTTGAGAATTTAGAATAATTACTTACGTAAACACCTACCAATTTATTTGGCAGGTGTTTTTTTACGTGACTAATTTACGTGGCGCTAAATCCTCGGTAATAAATCTGCTCACTAGGGTTTCTATTAGTAAAATAGTGTATTAATTATTCAATTTATAACTTCCAAATCGAAGTCGCATATTCCCTAATGGTGCGGTCACTGGAAAACTTACCAGAATGCGCAATATTCACAAGACTTTTGGATAACCACTTGTTGCTATTGCGATAGGTTTGATCTACAAATTGATGGGTTTCTACATAATCATCAAAGTCTTTTAAGATAAAATAAGGGTCATTGCTCGATAGCAGGTGGTAATAAATATCGTTGAATTCCTGACCGAAAAAACCATCCCTTATTTGATGCATGATTTGTGTGAGTCGTTCATCCGTTTGATAGATCTCTGTCGCTTGGTAATCACCATTATGATAATATTCCTGTACCTGATCAGCAGTAAGTCCAAAAAGAAAAATGTTCGACCTATTCACCAGATCTTTCATTTCAATATTTGCACCATCTAACGTACCAATGGTAAGGGCACCATTCATCATCATTTTCATATTGCCTGTGCCTGACGCCTCTTTACCAGCAGTCGATATTTGTTCACTTAGGTCTACTGCAGGTATTATTTTTTCTGCTAAGCTTACGTTATAATTTTCTAGAAAAACAACTTTAAGTTTCCCTTTAATAGATGGATCGTAATTAACGATGTCAGCTACCGTGTTAATCAATTTAATTACTTCTTTGGCAAAATAATAACTGGGAGCTGCTTTTGCTGCAAAAATAAAGGTGCGAGGTGTGATATCTAATGAAGGGGTATCTTTTAATTCATTGTATAAATAAATGACATGGAAAATATTAAGAAGCTGTCGTTTATACTCATGAAGTCGCTTGATTTGGACATCGAAAATCGAGTGATCATCTACTAATATACCTGTTGATTGCTGGATGAATTTCGCTAATTCTATTTTGTTTTCACGTTTTATCTGGTTGAGCCGATCTAATAAAGGCTGATCTTTAATATGTCTTATGAGATGTGTTAACTCTCTTGGGCGCAGGATCCATGCCGGGCTGATGGTTTCTGTGATGAGTTCAGATAGTTTTGGATTGACCATTAATAACCAGCGTCTATGTGTAATCCCATTGGTTTTATTATTAAAACGTTTAGGAAAAAGCTGATTAAACTCTTTCATTTCTTGTGTTTTTAATATTTCAGTATGTAGCTTAGCGACACCATTAACACTAAAACTACTGATGATGGCGAGTCTAGCCATATGAATTTGATTATCTGCAATCACAGCTAATTGTGGTATTTGATCTCGTAATTGAGGTTGATTGAACCATAGCCCCTGACAAAATCGTTCATTTATTTCATCAATAATCATATAGATGCGAGGTAAAAGGTTTCGAATCATGTCTACAGGCCATTTTTCCAAGGCTTCACTCATAATCGTATGGTTGGTATAGGCGAAAATGTTAGTGGTTATTTCCCAGGCGTCATCCCAACCAAAACCTTCTTCATCCATTAACAATCTCAACATTTCAGGAATAGCTAAAGTTGGATGAGTGTCATTGATTTGGATAACTGCTTTTTTTGGTAAGTGTTTTAGCGATTTTTTCATATTTGATTTAAAGTTTGAGATAATATTTTTTAAGCTTGCCGCCACGAGAAAATACTGTTGTTTGATTCGGAGTAATTTACCTTCCTCACTGGAATCATCCGGGTACAGAAAACCAGAAATTTGATCGATGGAATGATGATGGTCCAGTTGATGGTAATATTGATTGAATTCTCTTTGCTCTCTTGACGAAATGGGTTCAGCACTCCAAAGTCGTAACGTATTGACCACCTCGTTTTGATAACCGAGTATCGGTATATCATAAGGGACTGCCCGTACTTTGTCTGTGTTGATGTATTGAAAAACGAGTTCACCATTGTTGTCACGTTCCATTTGAACCGTTCCACCGAATTCCAGTTCAACCGCTTCATCGTCCTTTTTCCATTCCCAAGGATAGGGGTTATCGAGCCAATAATCGGGTAATTCGGTTTGATAACCGTTGATTAGCCGTTGTTCAAACAAACCGTAACGATAACGGATTCCAAATCCGTGGCCAGGATAATTCAGGGAGGCCATCGAATCCAAAAAGCAGGCAGCCAGTCTTCCGAGACCACCATTTCCGAGACCTGGATCACGTTCCTGTTTATATATTTCATCAGGACTGAACTCAAGCTTTGTCAATGCCTCATTACAAATGTGCAACATGTTTTGATTTAATAAATTGCTTTTCAGTAAACCACCAATTAGAAATTCCATTGATAAATAGTAAACTTGCTTTGGCTGTTTATTATTATACTTTCGATTCGTTTTTTCCCATTGTCTATTCACTTCTAATTTTACAATCTCACAAATTCCTTTATAAATTTGCTCTTTGGAAGCCTCTTTAAATGGATGACCACTCAATGCTTCTGTTGATTTAATGATCGCTTCCATGAGTGTATCGACTGTCCATTTAGTCAATTCGTTTCACTCCTTTTTGAAGTGGACTCAGATTCTGTTAAGGAACGATAGAGCTCCGCATATTGTATTGCGGATTCCTCCCAACTAAAGTGACTATCATTCACATTTCTCATTAACGAGTGCCATTTTTGTTGATTATGGTAGATCGTAAGTGAATATTTAAGTAAATGTAATAGTTCATGGGCATTATAGTTGGAAAAACTAAATCCATTACCTTTTTGAGTAAACTCATTAAAAGGAGTAACGGTATCTTTTAATCCACCTGTTTCCCTTACAATTGGTACGGAACGATATTGCAGAGCAATTAATTGTGCTAAGCCACATGGTTCAAATAGGGAAGGCATAACAAAAAAGTCGCTAGCGGCATATAGTTGCCTTGCTATCGCCTCATCAAATCCAAGATAACTAACCATCTTACCTTTATGTCGTTGCTCAGCATGATAAAAAAAATCATGGAATTCATCATCACCTGTACCCAATAAGACAAATTGAACATCTTCGTGTAAGAATTCATCTATTATAGCTTGAATTAAATGGAGTCCTTTTTGTTCTACTAAACGAGTAATCATAACATATAGTGGCATTTCTGGATTTTCTCTTAATCCCAATTTTTGTTGGAGTATCTCTTTGTTTTTTTGCTTTCTTGGTCCTGCATTTAAATAATTCGATGGTAAGTGTGGATCTAACAAAGGGCTGTACTCTTTTAGATCGATGCCATTAAGGATGCCAACGAAATCATCATGTCTATCCATGATCATCGGATGTAATCCTTCGGAAAAATAAGGTGTCTTTAACTCTTCTGCATAAGTCGGACTTACCGTGGTTATTTTATCTGCATGGAAGATTCCCGCTTTCATACAATTAAGCAAGCCATTCCATTCCATTCCAGCAATATGATCTGGTGGAGTGTTAAATAAGTCCTGGTAGGCGTCTTTTTGCATAATACCCTGGTACTTAATATTATGGATTGTGAAAACGGTTTTCAAATTTGGGGAAGGGAGTGTAATTTTTGCAAAAGCAATAGCTAATCCAGCCTGCCAATCATGAGCATGTAATATATCCATTTCCAATTCCAGTTCAGTTATTGTTTCAACGACAGCTTGACAAAAAAAGACGAACCGTTCGCCGTCATCTTCATAACCATATATGCCGTTTCTTGAAAAATAATAGTCATTACCTATAAATAAATAAGAAATATCTCGGTAAATCAATTGAAACACTGTAGCTTTATGTTCACGCCAACCTACTTCCACAGTGAATGATGTAACCTTTTCCATCTGATCCGACCAGTTATCTATCATATCCTTATAAAATGGAAGAATCACGGAAACTTTATATTTGTTTGTTTTCGTTAATGCCTGTGGCAAAGAACCGATTACATCTGCAAGTCCCCCTGTTTTCACAAAAGGAGTACATTCGGAAGCAACAAATAAGATTTTATTCCCCATTAATACCTGATCACTCCTTTAAATGGTTCTATTTTTTGCGATAATAAATGGTTGTTCCTTCGCTCCCTTTAATAGTTGATCTTCGGTGATGGTAACATCCTTATCTAAAATCACATTTTCTAAGTGTGCACCATCTTCTATTTTGCAATGTTGAAGAATGATTGAATTTTTTATTTTCACTCGTTTACCGACCTTCACTCCGCGGAAGAGAATGCTGTTTTCAACTTCGCCGTTAATCACACCACCTGTAGCAATTAATGATTGGGAGACTTCTGCAGAACCATTATATTTGGTAGGGGCTTGGTTGCCGATTTTTGTGTAGACTCGACCACCTTCAGAGAAGAGCCTTTGATAATTGTCAGGCTCCAGTAACGCCAAGTTTTGTTGATAATAACTATCGATAGAGTTTACTACCGCACTATATCCTTTATAGGAGAAGGAATGGATATTAA
The DNA here is from genome assembly GCF_900143085.1 of Gracilibacillus kekensis. GTDB lineage: Bacteria > Bacillota > Bacilli > Bacillales > Amphibacillaceae > Gracilibacillus > Gracilibacillus kekensis. Next base: position 177,828 of record NZ_FRCZ01000003.1, read on the forward strand.
GACGACTCAGATTAGAAGTGATACCATCAAGGAAGAAATGATTTTTGTAATTAGCAATACATTCTTCCATTAATGCATACAATAAGGATTTGCGTATGACATAAATACCAGAAAAAACATGAGGGTTTTTTGTATCATTTGTGATCGCTTTGACTTTACCATTCTCATCTACTTCTACTTTCAGGGATGTATCATGTTCTGGCAACTGTACATAATCAGTGGTAAGTAACGTTATATCTGCTTCACTTTCGAGATGCGCTTCGAATAATTCCTGATAATTCATATTGGATATAAATTGACTGCCACTAATCAGGACATAATTCGACTTGCTTCGTTCAAAGTAGTCCCAATTGTTGCAAAAATGTCGTAAATCTCCCTTAGACACATCTGAGGGATCATGCCATTGAGGTGGTAGAATAAATAATCCACCATGGCGTTTGTTCAATTCCCAATCCGCTCCAGAACCTAAATGATCCATTAATGATCTGTATTTGTTTTTGGTGAATATCGCTATCTCACTTATATTGGACTTTGTCATATTTGAGAGAGTAAAATCAATTAAGCGATACCTGCCGGCAAAAGGTGTAGCAGCCCCACACCTAAAATAGGTTAGTTCATTTAAGAAGTCATGCTCATGTTCCAAGTTAATGAGTCCCATCATTGTCTCCATATGCCGAGCCCCTCCTTACGAAATAGATTCGAGATTTTCATTTGATAGAACGATAGGTTCTGAAGTAGATTCAGCAATGATTCTGGTATTACTTGGAATCGTCACATTCTCTTGAACGATCACTCTCTTTAGAATGACATTTTCACCTACTCTTACACCAGGAAGCAGTATAGATTGTTCGATTACAGCCCCATCCGCTACTTGAACATTTTCAAATAATACTGAATGATCCAAAGACCCTGAGATAATACAACCATTATTCACTAAAGAATGTCGAATAGTTGCCTGCTGATTGATTAGCTGTGGCGCAAAATTAGAATCATGGGAATAGATTTTCCAATTGTTATTAGGGGAGGAGAGTGACAGACTTTCTTCCAGAAGATCCATATGTGCCTCCCAATAACTTTGAATGGTTCCAACATCCTTCCAATAACCATCAAAACGATAGGCGTAAAGAGAGCGATTATCCATGATCATCGCAGGTAGAATATCTTGCCCAAAATCATGATTTGTTACAGAATCTCTCGCATCAGCTTCTAAATATTTTTTTAAGATATTCCAGTTAAAGATATAGATCCCCATCGATGCCAGATTATTTTTAGGATGGATTGGTTTTTCTTCAAATTGGTTAATTTTAAGGTCCTCTGATGTATTTAAAATACCGAACCGTGAAGTATCTTCCCACGGTACTTCAAGAGCTGAAATGGTCACATCAGCATTTTTTTCTTTGTGATACCTAAGTAACTTATCATAGTCCATATGATAAATGTGATCCCCTGATAAAACCATTAGATATTCGGGATCATATCGCTCAATAAAATGGATGTTTTTGGTGATGGCATCCGCAGTACCGAGATACCAGCTACCACCATCATTTACTGTAAATGGAGATAAAATGGTGAGGCCGTCTTCCATCCGATCAAGGTCCCAAGGTTTTCCGACGCCAATGTGTTTGTGCAGTTCCAAAGGGGAATATTGAGTTAAGACGCCGACAGTGTACATTCTTGAATTGAGACAGTTACTTAATGTGAAATCAATAATACGATACCTGCCACCAAAAGGTACGGCGGGCTTCGCAAGATTTTTAGTTAGTAGTCCGAGACGTTTGCCCGCGCCTCCAGCTAGAAGCATTGTTACACATTCTTTTTTCATAGAAACCCCTCCTCTATTTTTTGGAAAACGGAGACGGCAAGTGGTGGAATCGTCACTTTTATATGTTGTTTTTGATGATGCCATTCTTCAAAGATTGGTTCGTGCAAGAAAAAATTTCGCTGATCAGATCCTCCAAAACAAGCGGCATCAGAATTGAAGATTTCTTTGTATGCTCCTGCATAGGGCACACCAACTTTAAAACCATGATAAACTTCAGGTGTGAAATTACAGATTACAAGTAAATCTTCAGATTCATTACTGGTTTTACGTAAGAATATAAGAATACTTTGGTCATTATTATCAGCATCTATCCATTGAAATCCGTTCGGTTTATGATCGTATTTGTATAAAGCGGGTTGATGAAGATAAAAGTGAAAAAGGGTTTTAGTATAATGAAATAAGGATTCATGCAATGGAAAGTCAAACAAGAGCCAATCTAATTGATGCTGATCTCGCCATTCAATATATTGACCAAACTCACCGCCCATGAAGATAAGTTTCTTGCCAGGATGCACAATCATGTAGCCAAATAGTAATCTAAGGTTTGCAAATTGCTGCCATTGGTCTCCAGGCATTTTATTTAAAAGTGATCTTTTACCATGGACTACTTCATCATGTGATAGGGGAAGAACAAAATTCTCGCTGTAGTTATACATCATCGAAAAGGTCAGTAAGTTATGATGCCACTTGCGATAAACAGGGTCATACTCCATATAGGTAAGTAAATCGTTCATCCAACCCATATTCCATTTAAAATTAAAACCAAGCCCGCCATGATCAGTGGGGTGACTAATTTTAGGAAGGTCTGAACTATCTTCAGCCATCATTAAGGCATGTGGAAAAAATTCAAATACGACTTCATTAAGCTTTTTCAAAAAGGCAATAGCTTCTAAATTCTGATCGCCGCCTAATCCATTTTTTAATTTTTCTTCATTATCGTCTCTGTCAAAATTTAAGTATGTCATACTTGCAACAGCGTCAACACGCAGTCCATCAACATGAAATTCTTCCATCCAATAGATAGCATTAGATATCAAAAAACTTTGAACTTCAGGTCGACCAAAATCAAATGTCAACGTGCCCCAAGACCGTTTTTCAGCCTTTTTCGGATCCTTATATTCATATAGCGGTTCACCATCAAACTGTCGTAATCCTTGTTCATCTTTGCAAAAATGACCTGGGACCCAATCTATAATTACTCCAATATTATGCTGGTGACATTGATCGATAAAAAACTTCAAATCGCTAGGAGTTCCATATCGGCTAGTTGGTGCATAATAACCGGTGGTTTGATAACCCCAGGAAATGTCCAAGGGGTGCTCTGCGATTGGTAATAATTCAATATGCGTAACGTTCAGTTTTCTTACATATGGAATTAACTCATTTACTAATTCTCTATAAGAATAATAGCTTCCATCTTCTTTTGTTTTCCATGAACCAAGATGAAGTTCGTAAATCAATATCGGAGATTCATAAGGGTTATAATTCTTTTTGTTTGATTCCCATTTTTGATCGTTCCACATATACTTATCATGAGAAGGTGTCAAAGATGCTGTTAGTGGACGAAGTTCTGCCTGAAATGCATAGGGATCAGCTTTTAGAAATGCTGGTCCATTTTTCGGTGTAATTTGATATTTGTAAGCTGAGTTTGGTGGAATATTGGAATAATAGCCACTCCATAACCCATTTTTACTGACGCGTTGTAATTGGTGATCTTTTCCTGTCCAGTCGTTGAAATCACCAGTTATTTCTACAACAGAAGCGTTTGGTGCCCATACTGTAAATTGATAGCCTTTTTCTCTGGGGTGACAGCCAAGAAACTTATAGCTGTGATAGTGTGTTCCTTGATGGTAAAGATAAATGTCTAAGTCGTTAGTGTATAGATTCATTTAAACTCCTTTCAACTTCACCAGCATATTCTAACTGTTATTAATATATGATAGAAAAAATTGTTATATTACCTTAGTAGCTTGATATTATCTTACAGTCAGAAATGTTTTCACGAGTAATTGTTTGTCATTTTTCGAATCGAATTACTAAGTGGGAATTTAGGGTAGTTTACTTTCTGAAAGCTCTCACTTTATAAACAGATATGGGGTGTCTATTTATGGAGAGGTTGATTGCTTGGTTGGATGAAAAAGACCGAATAACGATAGAAAGTGATTATTTAGATATTTATAAGAATCATTTTCCTGAAATTACAGTAAATGAACGAGATGTGAGTGTTAGAGCAATTGACTATATAAATAAAGAAACAGTTGATATTTTGCTGAATAAAAATCTTCCTATTGGTCAGGATGCTTTTGTGAGATGGGGGAAAAATTGCATTCCTATATACCCGAGGAAGGTGGTACGAAGCGTATGGTTTGATCAAACTTTTGATGCAAGTAATGAACAGCTTGGAAACAATTATTCAAAAAAAGCAACAACCTTCTCTGTATGGACACCCGTAGCAACAAGTGTGCATTTGATTATAAACGATAAACGACTTGTGATGAGCAGGAAAACAAATGGTGTTTGGTTCAAAAAAGTGAAAGGAGATCTCAAAGGTTCTACTTATCAATTCGCTGTGACAATTAATGGGGAAGAACGATTGGTAAACGATCCATATGCTAAAAGTATGACAGCCAACAGTGAAAAAAGTGTTGTAATGGATTTGTTAAAGACAGACCCAAAAAACTTCAGAACTACTATTTCACCTAAAACAGATAAAAAAGATGCAATTATTTATGAACTACATGTGCGTGATGCTACAATTTGTGCGGAAAGTGGTGTGCAGAATAAAGGAAAATTCCTTGGGCTAACAGAGAAAAACACCAGTACGACTGACGGGTATTCAACAGGTTTAATCTATCTCAAGGAATTGGGATGTACTCATGTTCAGCTGTTACCTATTCAAGACTTTGCCCGTGTCGATGAGCTACGACCTGAAGAGAGTTACAATTGGGGGTATGATCCATTACATTTCATGGTGCCTGAAGGAAGTTATGCAACTAACGCAAACGACCCCGATTGTCGTGTGAAAGAATGTAAGCAAATGATTACTAGTTTCCATGAGGAAGGAATTTCGGTAATTTTGGATGTCGTATTTAACCATGTCTTTGATCATGAGAATTCTGTCTTTGAAAAATTAGTTCCAGGTTATTACTTTCGCTATTATGAAAACGGCGATTTAAGTAATGGCAGTGGCACAGGAAATGATTTAGCAACCGAGCGGAAAATGGTTCGGAAACTCATTTTGGATACGGTCGATTATTGGCTTCGTGAATATTTAGTCGATGGTTTTCGCTTCGATTTGATGGGATTAATTGATATCGAGACAATGCATGCGATTTATCAACGGTGTCAATTAGAACCTAGACCTATTTTATTATTAGGAGAAGGTTGGGATTTAGATACACCATTACCACCAAATAAAAAGGCAACCATTTCGCAATCTGATCAAATATTAGGTATAAGTCTATTTAATGATAGGTTTCGAGACGTAGTTAAAGGGAGTAATTTTATTAATAAGGGGTTTGTAAATGGTGATGGGCACTTTCTCGAACGTCTTCCACAAATAGTTTCGGCTTCTTCAGATTTGAGATTTGGAAATCGATTGTTTGCAGATCCACTTCAATCAATTAACTATGTAGAATGTCATGATAATTATACGTTGGCAGACTGGTTAATTAAAACAAATCCTCAAGCAATTGAAGAACATCGCAGAAGGATGCATCAATTAGCAACAGGCTTAACGATCATCAGTCAAGGTGTACCATTAATCCATGCTGGTCAGGAATTTTATCGAACTAAATATGGTGATGAAAATAGTTATATATCAGGTGATGCTATTAACCAATTAGACTGGAAAAAAAGAGTAGAGGAAAATGAAAATATTAAATGGGTTCAACAGCTTATTTCGCTGAGGAAACAATATAATGTTTTTCGTTTAGATTCAACTAAAAAGATACAAGAACACTTCCATGTTATTAAGACACCTCAACCGGTGTTTGGCTATATGCTTTTCGGTATAAAAGAAGATATTACTGTTTACGTGAATCCCTGTTCAAACAAAAGAATTATAACATTACCCGCCACCGGTAGATGGGAAAAAATAAGTAGTAATTATTCGGGTACTAACTTGCCGATTTGTTGCTCATGGCAAGGAAAAGGAGAAATAGAAGCATATGAATTAGCGATTTGGAAGAAAACGCGCAACACATAAAAAATAATACCTTGTTACCGTTCTCCTTCATCCATTATTATTTGGTACCTAGTGAATTCTGCTCCAAATTTGTTATGATAAATGATACAATATTCTATAGAATGGCATTTGCTTGCCAAGAATTGGAGAGGACTTATGACTCAAAAAACTTTAGTTGTCAACACGGATCTAGATGAAAAATATCTTCAACAATTAAAAAAAATTGCACCTGATTGGCGAATTGTGAACAACGAAAGTCCTGAAGATCTAAAAAACGCAGAAATAGTTCTCCATTGGAACAAAGAATCAAAGGATTTATTATTGCAGAAAAACACCAATTTACGTTGGGTGCAGGTTTGGAGTGCTGGTGTAAATGGTTTGCCTTTAAAACAATTAGAAGAAAAAGGTGTTTCACTAACAAGTGCTAATGGTGTCCATGCCTTTCCAATATCTGAAACAATATTTGCTTTAATGTTAAGTTTAACACGAAAAATTCATACATATGTGCGTCAGCAACAACAAAAGAAATGGGAAAATGCTGATTTAAAATTAGAAATTCATCAAAAAACGATTGGTATAATTGGTGTTGGTGAAATAGGTCTTGAAACAGCGAAAATTGCTAAAGCATTTGGTATGAAAGTATTAGGTGTACGTTATTCAGGAAAAGAAGCCAATCATGTGGATCGAATGTATACACAAGATCAGCTGTCAAAGGTACTTCCACAATGTGATTATGTAGTGGTTACTCTTCCATTAACAGATGAAACGAAGGGGATGTTCACTGCAACGCAGTTTAAACAGATGAAGAAAAGTGCATTCTTTATTAATATCGGTCGTGGAGCAATTGTAAAAGAACAGGATCTAATAGAAGCGCTAGATGCTAATAAAATTGCCGGTGCAGGATTAGATGTTTTTGCAAAAGAACCTTTACCAGATGACAGCCCGCTTTGGGAGATGGAGAATGTTATAGTCACTCCGCATACTGCAGGAGCAACCGAGCAATATAATCAACGAGTGATAGAAGATATTTTTATTCCTAATTTTAAAGAATACTTAAAATCAAATAAACCAAATATTAATTTAGTTAATTATAAAAAGGGATATTAACTGGTATAGTGTTATCATACTATCCCTTGAGTCTTTTACTAATAAATTTTATAATAGGACTATTACAATAAAAAGGTAGGTGAAAATATGGAAGAGGAACGGGAGAAGGTTATTATTTTTCCGAAATGGAAGGATAACTTGGAAGAGCAAGCGAAAAAGGCGATGCAAGAAAATCAATTTGACGAGGCTTATCAGTATTTTTCACAACTAACTGAAAATGGCGTAAGTTCTCATGAAGTGATGACAGGTAAATTAATTTGCATGATGGAGTTAAATATGCAAAAAGAAGCAGAAGATCTCTGTGAAGAACTAATTGCTAATAAAGATCAATATTTTGCCTATTATGTACATATTTATTCAACCTTATTATTTCAATCGAGCAAATATAAAGAAGTCATGTACCTTATCGAAGATGCGTTAGAACAAGAAGACATACCAGATCACATTAACGAACAATTACGACACATGTATCAGCTGAGTACCGAATTACAACAACAAGAAGATAAACAGTCATACATAGAAATAGAAAAACAATTAGAAGAAGCGATTACTGAGAAAAATGACCGTAAACAATGGTATATGATAAAGCGTTTAATACAATTAGAAACCAAAAATGACAAAAAGTTATTTAGAGAAATGTTACAGGACCCGGAGATCCACCCTGTCGTAAAAACAGCAATATTAGAATACTACGAGAAATTAAATCCTTCTACTTCGTTACATATTGAAAAATTTGATTTATTAGATATGATTGATTTTAAAGAATTAGATTCCGTTTTACCTACCTCATTTTTTACAGGTGTTACAAAATATTTGGAGGACTTGCAGCAACAAGACCCTACAAAATATCAAATGATTCAATTTATACTCGAACGTTTTGCCTATGTATACACTCCTTTTCTACCTCAGAAAGAAAATTATGAACTTTTAGCAGAATCTCTACAGTATTATGTGAACAGGAGTTTTCATTTTGTAGAAGACAATGATGATAGAAAAACTTCTTTGATGAAAGAACATTATTTAAAAATGCTTGATGTATCGGAAACATTATATGGCACTATTTTAGACGTGTAATCTTTATATACATAGAAATAATTATCTACATACGTTATCATTAAACTGCTTGTAATACCCTGAACGGAAATTTCAAGTGATAACAAAAAACTATGTGGAGATAAAACGGTCGATAACTCCCGTTGATTGAAGTCCCACTTTATTATTGAAAGCAAAAGCAATTATGTTATAATAAGATGGTTGCAATTTGCGTTCGGTCTATTATAGGATGGTATATTGAATGAACGTCAAATATACAAGTTATTAAGTTGGAGGGAATATAGAATGACAGCAAAATGGGAAAAGCAAGAAGGTAATGTCGGCGTACTAACGATCGAAGTTGAGGCTGACAAATTTAATAGTGCTTTAGACCAGGCCTTTAAAAAAGTGGTTAAAGAAGTTCAAGTACCTGGCTTCCGTAAAGGGAAAATGCCTAGAGGAATGTTTGAAAAGCGTTTTGGTGTAGAATCATTATATCAAGATGCAGTTGACATTATTCTACCTGGTGAATATACTGCCGCGGTTGAAGAGACAGGTATTGAGCCAGTTGATCAACCAGAAGTTGATATCGAGCAAATTGAAAAAGGCAAAAATCTTATCTTCACTGCAAAGGTTACAGTTAAGCCTGAAGTGAAATTAGGCGAATACAAAGGTCTAGAAGTAGAAGAACAATCTACAGAAGTAACAGATGAAGATGTCGAAGAAGAAATCAAAAAACAACAAGAACAACAAGCAGAACTAGTTGTCAAAGAAGATGGCGAAATCGAAAATGGTGATACAGCTGTTATCGACTTTGAAGGCTTTGTAGATGGAGAGGCTTTTGAAGGTGGTCAGGCAGAAAACCATTCATTAGAAATTGGTTCAGGTTCTTTTATTCCAGGTTTTGAAGAGCAATTAATTGGGAAAAAAGCTGGAGAAGAAAATGAAGTTGATGTAACTTTCCCTGAAGAATATCACGCGGAAAACTTAGCTGGTAAAGAAGCTACGTTCAAAGTGAAAATTCATGAAATCAAAGCAAAAGAACTTCCAGAATTGGATGATGAATTTGCGAAAGATGTAGATGAAGAAGTAGAAACGTTAGATCAATTAAAAGATAAAACAAAAAAACGTCTGCAAGAACAAAAAGAAAATGAAGCAGATGCAAGCAAGCGTGAAGATTTAATCCAACAGGCGTCAGACAATGCAGAAGTAGAAATTCCAGAAGCAATGGTACAGTCTGAACTAGATCGTATGCTTCAGGAATTTGAACAAAAGCTTCAAATGCAAGGTATGACATTGGATATGTACTTCCAATTCTCCGGTCAGGACGAAGATGCGCTTAAACAGCAAATGAAAGAAGATGCTGGTAAACGTGTAAAAACTAACTTGACATTGGAAGCAATCGCTCAAGCTGAGAATGTGGAAGTATCAGATGAAGATGTTGAAAAAGAATTAGAATCAATGGCATCTATGTACAACATGGAAATCGATCAAATCAAACAAGCACTTGGTGGAAACACTGCAGCGCTTCAAGAAGATTTGAAATTCAAAAAAGCTATTGATGTCCTTGTAGATAACAGTAAAACAAAATAAATCTATTAAACGAAAACAAGGTACACTAAATCGTGCCTTGTTTTCTCTAACATAATCGAAAGTATCCTACCTACATAACTGTCCCAACTTATACATATTATAAATTCAATGCAATAGAAGGATATACATTTGGTAAGACTAACATAGATATAATATAGTGAGGCTTTAATCAAAGGATGTTTTAAGATCCCACTATCGACGAACCGTATCAGGAAGTTAGTATCTGTTTAACCTCCACTTAGCTTAAATGCTAAAGCTCGAACTTTATCGTTAAGGGTATTATGTATACTAAACCTTGATATACTTTTCTTTACGCTACGCAAAATATTTGTAATCAAGATAAAAGACTGGTACGCTTCTAAAACGATAACGAAAAAGTGTATTACTTTTTTATTTTGAAACAATTTGATATGATTGGCTAAAGACAAACAAAATGTTTTTCGATCATATGAAATACTTTTTGAACAAGGGGTGAATGTCATGTATAAATTTAATGAAGAAAAAGGTCAATTGAAATGTTCATTCTGTGGAAAAAGCCAAGACCAGGTCCGTAAATTAGTAGCGGGACCAGGTGTTTATATATGTGATGAATGTATTGAACTTTGCACAGAAATTGTGGAAGAGGAGTTAGGAACAGAAGAAGAAGTGGAATACAAAGATATTCCTAAACCACAAGAAATCTGTGAAATATTGGATGATTATGTGATTGGACAGAAAAAGGCGAAGAAAAACTTATCTGTTGCTGTATATAATCATTACAAGCGTATTAATTCGCCAAAATCCAAGGATGAGGTTGAATTAGCGAAAAGTAATATTGCGATGATTGGTCCAACAGGTAGTGGTAAAACACTACTAGCACAAACACTTGCCCGAATTTTAAATGTACCGTTTGCTATTGCAGATGCAACTTCTTTGACGGAAGCAGGTTATGTAGGGGAAGATGTGGAAAATATCTTATTAAAGCTAATTCAGTCAGCTGATTATGATGTTGAAAAAGCAGAAAAGGGTATCATTTATATCGATGAAATCGATAAAGTGGCACGTAAATCTGAGAACCCATCGATTACACGTGATGTTTCTGGTGAAGGTGTACAACAAGCTTTACTGAAAATTCTTGAGGGTACAACAGCAAGTGTACCGCCTCAGGGTGGAAGAAAGCACCCACATCAAGAATTTATTCAAATTGACACAACGAATATATTATTTATTTGTGGTGGAGCATTTGATGGTATCGAACAAATCGTGAAACGTCGATTAGGTAAAAAAGTAATTGGATTTGGTGCTGACGCAGATAATCAGGAATTAGATAAAGCAGCATTACTTTCAAAAGTTCTACCTGAAGATTTATTGCGATATGGTTTAATCCCAGAATTCATCGGTCGTTTACCGGTAATCGGCAGTTTGGAACCTTTAGATGAAGAAGCATTAGTTGAGATCTTAACCAAACCAAAAAATGCATTAGTTAAACAATATAACAAATTATTCGAGATTGACGATGTCAACTTAGAATTTGAAGAAGGTGCATTAGAGGAAGTTGCCAAAAAAGCGATTGAACGTAAAACAGGCGCTCGTGGTTTAAGATCCATTTTAGAAGGTATTATGTTAGATGTAATGTTTGAATTACCATCTAGAGAAGATATTGAAAAATGTATCATTACCAAAGAAACGGTAACGGAAGAAAATGGTCGACCTAAACTTGTTCATGAAGATGGCACAGTAATCGACCTTCAATCACCAAAAGAGAGTGCATAAATAATGAAATCCCTTGTTAATTAACAAGGGATTTTGTATGTTTCATTAGCAATCGGTAAAACTAAATGCACATCAACATAATCGTATGAATTTATTCAGTGGAAGTTTTAAACTTCACTATATGCAACTATTATGTAAGCACTAATATTTTCGTTAAGGGTTTGACGGATGATTGCTCTGTGACAAATACTTTTAGATTTACAAAAAAACAAAACTTCTTTAAACTTATACCAATAGGTTTCAACATAACAACAATGGTACTAGGGAATTATTTTTAAATCATCGAACTAGTAGCTTTGACGGAGGTGCCATATGACAGAATCAAAATTTATACATATACCATTATTACCTTTGCGTGGTCTAATCGTCTTTCCTGGCATGGTGATTCATTTGGATGTAGGACGAGAAAAATCAATTGAAGCGTTAGAAAAGGCAATGATGAATGATCAAACGATCTTTTTAGCAGCACAAAAAGAAAGTGCTATTGATGAGCCTAATACCGATGACATACATACAATTGGTGCAGTGGCAAAAGTAAATCAGATGCTTAAGTTACCTAATGGGACCATGAGAGTCTTAGTAGAAGGTTTGTACCGTGCGGAGATTAAGCAATTTATAAACGAAGAAAAGCAATTCTTTGTTGAAATTGAAAAAATAAATGATGTACATCAGAAGAAAGCAGAAGAAGATGCATTGATGCGTACTTTATTAGATCAATTTGAACATTTCACTAAAATTTCAAAGAAAGTTAGTAAAGAAACTTTAGCAACAGTAACTGATATTGAAGAACCAAGCCGGTTTGCTGATGTAGTAGCATCTCATATCACACTAAAAATGTCTGATAAGCAAGAAATACTAGAAACAAAAAATGTAAAAAAACGTCTCAAGAAATTATTGGATATAATCTCAAACGAAAAAGAAGTATTGGAATTAGAAAGAAAAATTGGTCAGCGTGTAAAAAAATCAATGGAAGAAACACAAAAAGAGTATTATTTACGTGAACAAATGAAAGCCATACAAAAAGAATTAGGTGATAAGGATGGTAAGACAGGAGAGCTTGCTGCCTTACGGAAAAAATTACAGGAAAAAGAATTCCCAGATCGAATTGTAGAGCTCGTAGAAAAAGAACTTAACCGATATGAACGTGTTCCTCAAAGCTCTGCTGAAAGTTCAGTGATTCGAAATTATATTGATTGGGTACTTGCTTTACCGTGGACGGAAGAAACAGAAGATAATTTAGATATTAATCATGCAGAAAATATTTTAGATGAAGATCATTATGGTTTAGATAAAGTAAAAGAACGAGTGCTGGAGTATCTTGCTGTTCAACAGTTAACTAATTCTTTAAAGGGACCAATTCTTTGTTTAGTCGGACCTCCTGGGGTAGGGAAAACTTCTTTGGCAAAATCGGTTGCAAGAGCGATCAATAGAAGTTTTGTAAGAATTTCATTAGGTGGTGTTCGCGATGAAGCTGAAATTCGTGGTCACCGTCGTACGTATATTGGTGCATTACCAGGTCGTATTGTGCAGGGTATGAAAACAGCAGAAACAGTTAATCCAGTTTTCTTATTAGATGAAATTGATAAAATGTCCAATGATTTTAGAGGGGATCCATCTTCTGCAATGTTAGAAGTATTGGATCCGGAACAAAATAATTCCTTTAGTGATCATTATTTAGAAGAAACATATGACCTTTCCAAAGTAATGTTTATTGCAACAGCCAACAACCTGGCAACTGTTCCACGACCATTGTTAGACCGGATGGAAGTAATATCTATAGCAGGTTATACAGAATTGGAAAAATTACACATCGCGAAACAGCATTTGATACCGAAGCAATTGAAAGAAAATGGCCTTAAAAAAGGTCACTTACAAATTCGTGATGATGCATTATTAAAATTGATACGAATGTATACTAGAGAAGCAGGTGTACGTGGATTGGAGCGACAACTAGCATCGATCTGCAGAAAAGCAGCTAAAATTATTGTTTCAAAAGAAAAACAGCGTGTCATCGTAACAGAAAAACAATTAGAAAGCCTATTAGGTAAACCAAAATTTCGTTATGGTATTATGGAAGCAGAGCATCAAATAGGCGCTGCAACTGGCCTAGCTTATACGGCAGCTGGCGGAGACATTTTATCTATAGAAGTAAGTTTATCTAAGGGTAAGGGTAAATTAACATTAACAGGTAAATTAGGAGATGTCATGAAAGAGTCGGCTCAGGCAGCTTTTAGTTATATTCGATCAAGAGCAGACAAATTGAAAATTGATCCTAATTTTAATGAAAAGTACGATATTCATATCCATGTTCCCGAAGGTGCAACACCAAAAGATGGTCCATCTGCTGGTATTACGATGGCAACCGCTCTAGTATCAGCATTAACAGGACGTGCGGTAAGGAAAGAAGTTGGAATGACTGGGGAAATTACCTTAAGGGGAAGAGTGCTGCCAATTGGTGGTTTAAAAGAAAAATCATTAAGCGCCCACCGAGCAGGTATTACAACAATTATTATCCCGGCTGAAAATGAAAAAGATTTGGAAGACATTCCAGAGAGTGTACGTGAAGGCTTAACGTTTATACCTGTCGATCATTTAGATGCAGTTTTAGAGTATGCGCTATTGGAGGAGAAACATGAAAGTCAATAAAGCAGAGATCGTCATAAGTGCTGTTTCCGAGAAGCAATACCCAAATAACAGGTGGCCTGAAATTGCTTTGGCAGGACGATCAAATGTCGGGAAATCTTCATTTATTAATAAGCTGATAAATCGAAAAAACTTAGCTCGTACGTCTTCTAAACCTGGAAAAACACAAACATTGAATTTTTATACTATCAATGATGCTTTCTATTTCGTGGATGTTCCAGGCTATGGTTATGCGAAAGTATCTAAAAAAGAGCGAGAAAAATGGGGCGAAATGATGGAAGAGTATTTTTCTCTGCGTGATACTTTGCGTCTAACGGTCTTAATTGTAGATATACGCCATAAACCAACAGAAGACGATCGGATGATGTATGATTTTTTGAAGCATTTTGAAATACCTGTTTTGGTTATTGCTACTAAATTAGACAAAATACCGAAAAATAAAAAAGATACCCATTTGAAACGTGTGATTAAGACACTTGAAATGGATCCAAACGATGCAGTTATCCCTTTTTCAGCAGAGACGAGTGAAGGAAAAGAAGAAGCATGGCGTTATTTAAGTAACTATTTAAAATGAGACACTAGTAAAATAAAGGGTACCAACAATTAAAGTTGGTACCCTTTATTTAATAGTCGAAAAAGTTCGGATAAAAACTAAACTGCGAAGTAAGAGTCGAGATAATTTTGAAATAATTTGTCTATTAGTTATCCGCTCCGGCTGCCCACTTCCCTTTCCGTGGGGTTTTCCCTTCAGCTAACTTTTTCAAGAATAGACCGCTTGAAAAAGTGGATCTTCAGGTAAAACATTCCCACAGGAGTGAAAGTGGGCGGCCTACGCTATAATTAGGTTCTACAACGGTTTTACCAGTTATAAACTTGGCCTTTCTAGAAATGACGAGATAGTAGTCATTATTTTTAACTCTTGCATTCACTGTAGAATTTTATCTAGCGCATGCGTCCACTTCGACTCCGGGGGGATTAGCATGATCTGAAGATCCACTTTGGAAAGTGTTTTTCTTTTCAAAGTTAGCTGAAGAGCATGCCCCTGGAAAGCGAAGTGGGCAAGCCGTAGCGGCTGTTACGCACATACTTTCATTCAAAATTACCACTCTGCTTATTGCGCAGTTTGTTTGTGTCTAAGGTAGAGAGTAGCGCTATGGTAGCATAGTTTATTTCTTTTTCAAGAGCAGATAGACACCTAAACCTATTAAAAGCACTGGCCAAAATCGTTCGATCCAATACATTATTTGATTAATCCAACCGAACCATCCAGGCTGATTCTCGACAAAGATGGCAAAAATAGAAATGATTAATAAAATAATACCAGGTATACTACCTTTTTTAGTTTTAATGGCACGGATTAAAAATGCGATCGCAACAATAAAGGTATACATTCCCCAATGGTCAATCCAAAATGAATAATGGGTTAACCCATGAAAATGAATCCCCAATCCGAGTAAAACTACTCCAGGGAAAACGTTTTTGAAATCTTTAGAAGAAAATGAATATATTAAAAACGCCGCCCCAATTAATATTAACAAGGTGGGCCATGAATAAAAATCAGTTAAAATTGGTAATCGTAATTCTCTCAGTAAAAAGAATAGTCCAATTCCAATTAATAAGAAGGCGACAAGACCATTTTTTTTCAAAATAAACACTCCTAGATTAAAATAATTATTAATTGAGACTAATTTTCTTGATAAATGATATTGATTATGATAAAGTACAATAGAACTAATTATCAAAAAGACATCAATTTATATTTTACCATAGATGATTTAATAACTGTTCATAAAATCATCACTATTTAATTTTTAAAACGTGTTATAATAACAAATATAGGTGTTAGGCTTTTGCTTTTTTGGGGGTAGATATTGTGCATATTTTAACAGCAGGTATAAATTATAAAACAGCGCCTGTAGAAGTTCGTGAAATGCTTGCATTCCAAGAAGATACATTAATGGAGGCAATGACAGAACTCAATAGCAGAAAAAGTATTTTAGAGAATGTCATTATTTCTACTTGTAATCGTACGGAAGTATATGCGGTCGTCGATCAACTTCACACAGGCAGATATTTTATTAAGCAATTTTTAGCAGATTGGTTCGGAATAGAAAAAGAAGAATTTGTACCTCACATTATCATCTATGAAAATGAAGCAGCGATAGAGCATCTGTTTCGCTTGAGTTGTGGATTAGAATCAATGGTCATGGGGGAAACGCAAATTCTTGGCCAAGTGAAACAAACTTTCTTGACAGCTCAGCAGCATAAACTGACTGGCACTATTTTCAATGAATTATTTAAACAAGCGATAACGATCGGTAAAAGAAGTCAGCGTGAAACAATGATCGGTGAAAATGCAGTATCTGTAAGCTATGCAGCAGTAGAGTTAGCAAAAAAAATCTTTACAAAACTAAATGAGAAGCATATCGTTGTTATCGGTGCTGGAAAAATGGGTGAACTGGCTGCGAAGAACCTATATGGTTCCGGTGCAGAAAAAGTAACGGTTGTTAACCGTACGTTGGAAAAAGCTGAACAACTAGCCACTCAATTTCAAGGGACGGCAAGATCTACAGAAGAATTGGAAGAAACGTTAACAGAAGCAGATATTGTTATCAGTTCTACAGGTGCAAATGATTATATTATTACAAAAGATTTATATCAGCGTGTGGAAAGAAAACGTAAAGGACGCCCCTTATTTCTAGTGGATATTGCGGTTCCTCGTGATCTTGATCCATCACTAGACACTGTAGAAAATGTTTTCTTATATGATATAGATGATTTGCAAAATGTAGTGGATGCCAACCTTGAAGTGCGTAAAGAGGCTGCAGAAGTAATTGAATTATGGATTGAAGAAGAAATTGTAGCATTTAATGCTTGGCTAAGAACCTTGGGTGTTGTTCCTGTGATTACAGCACTTCGTGACCAAGCGTTATCGATTCAACAAGAAACAATGAAAAGTATTGAACGTAAAATGCCAAATTTAACAGAACGTGAACGAAAAGTATTAAATAAACATACGAAGAGTATTGTTAATCAAATGTTAAAGCAACCGATTCTTCAGGCAAAAGAACTTGCAGGTCAAAAGGATGCTGATGAAGCATTGCAACTGTTCATGCAAATCTTTAATATCGAAGATCGAGTAGAGGAAGAATCACAGAAGACTGGTGAGAATAAAGTGATTACTTTGGAACAAACCAAGGAGAAAGTCTTACAAAAACTACAAAATGTGTCCACACATTAATTGGGTGGTTTTCCCTTTATGTTAGAAGAAAGAATTTTACACGAGGGTATGTTATTACTCTATGGTTTAACTGTTATCTTTTATTTTATAGATTTTCTCTACCATAACCAGAAAGCGAACAGAATCGCTTTCTGGTTGCTTGCAATGGTTTGGGTTATTCAAACCATTTTTTTATTAACAGAAATATGGCATTCCGCTAGTTTGCCAATCCAATCATTTAACGATGGGCTGTATATCTATACGTGGATCATTATCACGTTTTCGTTAGTAGTCCATCTTTTTTTTCGCCAAGAATTTTTTATGTTTTTTATAAGTGTATTTGGTTTTTTTGTAATGATCATTCATACGTTACAATCGATAAAATTAAGCGATTCTACGCAAATTCCCGTTATGCTAAATGAAATGCTTTTTGCACATATAGTGTTGGCATTAATCTCTTATGGATTGTTTACGATTTCTTTTATTTTTGCATGCTTATATTTTATGCAATATCAATTATTAAAAAAGAAAAAAGGGTATAAATGGTTGAGAAGATTCCAAGACTTAGAAGGATTGGAAAAACGGGCCTTCCAATTAATTGTTCTTGCCGAACCAATGCTGTTATTGTCCATCATATTAGGGGTTGTATGGGCCTATATGACAGGCACCGAGTTTTATTGGGGAGATAGTAAAACGATAGGTTCAATTTTTGTGTTCAGTGTTTATGCGTTTTATTTGTTTATGCGAATACAACAACAATTTCGAGGAAAATTGATTTTAACATGGAATATCATTGCTTTTTTAATATTGTTGATTAACTTTTTCTTATTTAATAGCTTATCAAATTTTCATATGTAATAAAACAAGGAGGAGGCAACAAAAGTGCGCAAAATTGTTGTAGGATCTAGAAGAAGTAACTTAGCCATTACTCAATCTGAGTGGGTGATTGAACAATTAAAAAAACATGCGGGAGATAAATTTGACTTCGAGATTAAGAAAATCGTCACAAAAGGTGATCAGATCTTAAATGTTACTTTATCTAAAGTAGGTGGAAAAGGTTTATTTGTAAAAGAAATCGAAAAAGCGATGTATGACAAAGAGATTGATTTTGCTGTACATAGTATGAAAGACATGCCAGCTGTTATGCCTGAAGGGCTCGTAATAGGTGCTATTCCAGAAAGAGAAGACCACCGTGATGCTTTTATCTCGAATGATCATGTTCGTTTAGAAGATCTACCGAGCGGTGCTATAGTGGGTACTAGTAGTCTGCGTAGAGGTTCTCAAATATTAGCAGAGCGACCGGACCTTAAGATTCAATGGATTCGAGGTAATATTGAAACGAGAATGCGTAAATTAAAAGAAGAAAATTTTGATGCCATTATCCTTGCTGCAGCAGGTTTAAAACGAATGAAATGGAACGAAGATATTGTAACTCAATTTCTAGAGCCAGATGTTTGTGTTCCTGCTGTGGGGCAAGGCGCATTAGCGATTGAATGTCGTGAAGATGATCGTGAACTTCTAGAACTTTTGGAAAAAATTAAGGACACATATACCGAAAAAACGGTAACAGCGGAAAGAACATTTTTACATTTACTAAATGGTGGATGCTCGGTACCTATCGGTGGTTATGCTTATTTAAATGGAGAAGATGTTGTTTTAACAGCACTTGTAGCAAGTAGTGACGGAAAAACCGTTCTAAAAGAAGTGGCTAAAGGTAGAAACCCTGAAGAAGTTGGAAAAACGGCTGCTGAGCGTCTTCAGGAAAGAGGCGCCCAAAAATTAGTCGATGAAGCAATTGAGGAGAACCAAGAATGAAGCAACCTCTCGCAGGTAAAAACATAATGGTAACCAGGGAAGCGACACAAGCGCTTCCTTTAGTCCATTTATTAGAAGCAGAAGGTGCAAGCTGTTATCGTGTACCTTTACTACGATTTAAAGCCATTATCAATAAAAAAAATCACCAGCAATTTTTACAATTAAAGGAAAAGGCCGATTGGTTATTTTTCACAAGTGCTAATGCGGTTTGTTTCTTTGATCATTATGTTAAAACAATGGGATTAACGATAAATCAGAAAATTGCCTCAGTTGGAGAAAAAACAACAAGCATGTTAGAAAGTTATGGTTACATCATTGATTTTCAACCAACTGTTTATCGTGGCGACATAATGGTGAAGGAATTTTTACATAGATATGGAAAGCAAAAAATAGCCCTTATTGTTGGTTCAAAGTCAAGACCTGAAATTCCTCAGTTACTTAAGAAAGCAGAGATATCTTTTGAAAAAATTGTGATATATCGTACAATAAAAAATACAGAGGTGCAACCACTATTAAAGCAAACGGTATCAAAAGTAGATGCTGTTTTTTTTACTAGTCCGTCAACCGTACAAGCATTTCAACAATTTTTAACGACGCAACATTTTGAACGGATAAAAGAAGAAGTTGTTGCTGTTGCGATTGGACAGACAACGGCTACCGCTTTAGAAAAAGCGATGTTTAGTGATATAATTTCCCCAGATAACTTTACGATTGAAGATATGGTGCAATGCTATATTAACTATATGGAGAAAAGGTGATTAAAATTGAGAAATTCAGAATTTAGTCGGCATCGAAGACTAAGAACTTCCCAAACAATGAGGCGATTTGTGAGAGAGACGGATTTAAAAGTAGATGATTTAGTCTATCCATTATTTATTGTGGAAGGAGAAAGCATAAAAAATGAAGTTCGGTCTATGCCAGGAGTTTTTCAAATTTCTTTAGATTATTTGGACGAAGAGATTGAAGAATTAGTTTCATTAGGCATTCCATCGATCCTTTTGTTTGGTGTCCCTAAGGAAAAAGATGAAGTAGGGTCAGGTGCCTATGATCCAAATGGAATCGTTCAGCAAGCGATTCGTCATATTAAAAATAAAACAGATCAATTATTAATTATTGCCGACACCTGCTTATGTGAGTATACGTCTCACGGGCATTGTGGTGTGATTGAGCATCAAGATGTTGATAACGATAAGTCGTTACCACTTCATGTGAAAACAGCTGTCACACAAGTGGAAGCAGGGGCAGATATTATTGCTCCCTCTAATATGATGGATGGGTTTGTTTCAGAAATTCGCAAAGGATTGGATGAAGCGGGATTTGAAAATATTCCAATTATGTCTTATGCCGTTAAATATGCGTCAGCTTTTTATGGTCCATTTCGAGATGCCGCAGACTCTACTCCGCAATTCGGAGATCGTAAAACCTATCAAATGGATCCGGCAAACCGTTTGGAAGCTTTACGTGAAGCTTCCTCTGATATTGAAGAAGGTACAGATTTCTTAATAGTAAAACCAGCATTATCTTATATGGATATTATTAGAGATGTGAAAAATCAACATCCAGTGCCTGTGGTAGCATATAATGTTAGTGGTGAATATTCGATGGTGAAAGCAGCAAGTTTAAACGGTTGGATTGATGAAAAGGCAATTGTCTTAGAAAAGTTTATTTCGATGAAACGTGCGGGTGCTGACATCATTATTACTTATTTCGCAAAAGATGTAGCAAAATGGTTACAAGATAATTAAGGAGGAATCGGTTTATGCTTAAAAATCAAAGATCTGTAGACGCTTATAAAGAATCCGTTGATCTAATGCCAGGTGGAGTCAATTCACCGGTTAGAGCATTTAAATCAGTGGGAATGGATCCGATTTATATGGACCACGGCAAAGGGTCTACAATTTATGACATTGACGGTAATGAATATATTGATTATGTACTAAGTTGGGGACCGCTAATTTTGGGGCATGCCGATCAGCGTGTCGTATCCAAATTAAAAGAAGTAGCAGAAAAAGGGACAAGTTTTGGTGCTCCAACACTACTAGAAAACGAATTAGCGGAGCATGTGATTAATCGTGTACCGTCTATCGAAATGGTACGTATGGTCAATTCAGGTACCGAAGCAACCATGAGTGCGTTACGTCTTGCCCGTGGTTATACAGGCAAAAATAAAATCCTTAAATTTGAAGGGAATTACCATGGACATGGTGATTCACTGTTAATTAAAGCAGGTTCTGGTGTTGCAACCTTAGGACTTCCAGATAGTCCAGGAGTTCCTGAAAGTGTCGCCCAACATACCATTACGGTTCCATACAATGACTTAGAAAGTGTTCGATATGCTTTTGAGCAATTTGGTGATGATATTGCAGCCGTTATCGTGGAGCCTGTATCAGGAAATATGGGTGTCGTACCACCTAGCACAGAATTCTTACCAAGTCTACGCGAAATTACGAAGGAGTATCAATCTTTATTAATATTTGACGAGGTTATGACTGGATTCCGTGTTGGTTATCATTGTGCCCAAGGACATTTTGATGTAACACCTGATTTAACTTGCTTAGGGAAAGTTATTGGAGGTGGACTTCCAGTAGGAGCTTATGGTGGAAAACGCGAAATAATGGAACGGATTGCACCAGTAGGTGACATTTATCAAGCAGGTACACTTTCTGGAAATCCACTAGCTATGACAGCAGGATTAGAAACATTAAAAGCTATGGAACCTAGTGAGTATGAAGGCATTAATAAAAAAGTAGATCGACTTGTGGAGGGTTATCAACAAGCTTCAGAAAAATATAATATTCCTATTCAAATCAATCGAGCGTGTTCAATGGTCGGAATATTTTTTGCTGACGAACCGGTTATCAATTATGAAACAGCAGCCAAATCTGATACGGAAAAGTTTGCTAGTTACTATCGTTCTATGGCTGAAGAGGGAGTTTTCTTACCACCTTCTCAGTTTGAAGGACTTTTCCTCTCCACTTCACATACAGATGAGGACATTGATAGTACCATTACTGCTGTAGAAAAAGCATTTGCGAAATTAAATCAACAGTAATGTGAGTGTGAATTAAGTAAATAGTTTGAAGTGGGGTATAACGGACGTATTCCTATAATTAAAATACTTTTGATACTCTTCTTTTTTAGATGGATATTCATTACTAATCTAAAAAAGGAGAGTATTTTTTATTTATAAGATATTTACAGATTCTAATGATCTAATGACGGAAAGAACCGCATTCGCAAGCATAATTCTTTTCTTCCTTACATATAGTTTATTGAGATGCTAGTACGCCTTAGCTAAGCAAAAGGAAGGGGGAAGTGCTTTGCAAGAAGCCTTTACATTTAATATTCATGAAGCGATAGCATTTGATAAGGAACAGCAAATTAAAGAAATGCTAGGTATCGGGTTAGAACCAGTTATTTCAATGGAGGAGATCGGAAACACTTTATCTATTAGGGGAGTGATGGAGCTTAAAGGAGAATATATAAAAACCAACAACCCATCAGACACAGAGCAACGGAACACAGAAGCGACATATGTAGAAAGAGTTGAATCATTATCAGATGAAGTGAACGAATTTTTTCATAAGTTCTTAATTGATGTTTCTGTTCCGATGGAGAGGATTGCCTCCCTGGATGACGTGTCGATTGAAGTAGAACATTTTGATTACTCGTTGGATATGACCGATGAGATGGTAATTGAAGCAACATTAGTAGTGCATGGAATACGTGACAATGAAGTGGAAATGGAGGAAGTAGATAATACGCTTCCGTCATTAGAAGCAAATCGTTTAGAGGAAGAAAAAGAAGCTACCAATGAGTTCCATTTCAATGTCGAAGAAGAAGCGGAAGAAAAAGCGGAAGAAAAAATTGTTCCTTTTCAGTCAAACCGGGAAGATACGATCGAAGTAGATGTACAACCGAAAGAAGAAGAAAGTGAAGAATTAGTAAGAACAGAAGAGCCAGAAAGTGAGTTTGAGGATGAAAATGAAGATGAAGAAATAGAGAAGTCTGAAGATAAAATAAACGTCAATGCTAGAGAAGAACGTTTGAACGAGACATCTTATTTATTAAATATATTTGCTGAGGAAGAGACCTCTAGTTATTCACGTCTCAAATTGTATATTGTACAACCTGATGATCAAATACAATCGATCGCAGAACGGTACCAAGTATCTCCTCGCCACATAATGAGAACGAATAATTTAGAAGATGATGATGTTAGTGCTGGACAACTGATCTATATTCCGGTAAGTGTGGAAGAATAGCATCAAAAACCCCTTGGTCCTATAGCCAAGGGGTTTTTATATAGTTCATAAACTAAATTGCGAAGTAAGAGTCGTGATAATTTTGAAATGAATTGTCTATTTGTTATCCGCTCCGGCTGCCCACTTCCCTTTCCGTGGGGTTTTCCCTTCAGCTAACTTTTTCAAGCATAGACCGCTTGAAAAAGTGGATCTTCAGGTAAAACATTCCCACAGGAGTGAAAGTGGGCGGCCTACGCTATAAATAGGTTCTACAACGTTTTAACAGTTATAAACTTTGCCTTTCCAGAAATGCCGAGATAGTAGTCATTATTTTTACTCTTGCATTCTCTGTAGAACTTTATCTAGCGCAGGCGTCCACTTCGACTACTGGGGGATTCGCATGATCTGAAGATCCACTTTGAAAAGTGTTTTTCTTTTCAAAGTTAGCTGAAGAGCATGCCCCCTGGAAAGCGAAGTGGGCATGCCGTAGCGGCTGTTACGCACATACTTTCATTCAAAATTACCACTTGCATTCATAAGTAACCATTATTCGCAGTTTGTGTCTTAACGGGTTATGAATACTCAGTAGTTTGATTTTAAAGTTGGGAGTGGTGAAGTATGGAATGGTCTAAGATATTAACAGCTTTTCAAATTCAGCCAGAAGAAATGGAGCAAATCACAGAGCGTCTATTTAAAATAAGAGCAAATTCCCAGCAATTTGCTCTTAAGAAATCCAGATTGCATCCGGAAGATATCGGAAGATGGTTAGCCATATATCAATTAATTGAACAAAAGCAAGTGCATGGGTTTATACCACTATTTCTCACAAATAATAAACAACCATTCTATCAAGAACAATCTGACATCTATTATCTTATGCCCTGGGTAGAACGCAGCTACACCGAACAACCGGTAGATGAATTTGCAACAGTGATTCATGCTATGGGACATTTGCATGCCTCAACAATGGCTAATCACCAGATTACCTCTTTAAAACAAAATAAAAGTACGTTAGAACAACAATTTCAACAGGAGCTGACAAGCTACAGAGATCAAATGTTAACCTATGTCCGTTATTTTGAAGCAAAACGTTTTATGTCTCCATCAGAGCTGCAAATATGCATGTATTATCGTGATTTTGAACAAATTTTTACACAGATAGAAAGATGGCAAGAGATATATCTAGCAGAACTCGAAGAGACAGAGCAAATGAAATACACCCTCTGTCACGGCAATTTAAAGAATTCTCATTACATCATAACAACAACGAATACGTATCTTTTAAACTGGGAATCTGCAGTAATGACTTCACCAACATTCGATTTAGTGACATATTACCAACATCTATTTCAATTTCATGATTGTGATCTTGATAAAATTAAAGAATCATTCTCCATTTATTGTCGATATATTGATCTTACAGATTATGAAAAATCATTACTTGTATTGCAGATGCTCTCACCAGCTAATTGGATACAATCCGTAAAAAAATGTGCTCAACCAGCACGACGTAAAAATATAATCAAAGACTCTATAGAAATTGAAAAACAATATCGTAAGTTATTATTCAGCTTTGAATTACAAGAATTTATTTTGCAAACACTTAAAAGAGAACAGATCGAAGAAACGAATTGATTAAAACCATTCCAATTGAAAAGCAATTAAGATACCTATTAGAATACCCAGTAATAATACATCAAAAGTCGTAGGAAGAAAAAGTGTCCGAATACATTGGAAGATTACAATAGGCAGAATACATCTTTCACAAATCAAAATCCATTCACGAGCCCAAGGTGGTAAACGATAACGATAATAACGTCCCAAACAATCACCTCATTCACGATAAATTAAATAGGGTTATACCTTAACTTATGCAACGAATAAGGAATCGTACACAATTTTATTTTTTTATTGTGATCGATAAATATTTTATTTTGCTGCTAATCATTTTTCGTAAAAAATTGAAGTTTTTGAAGGAAATTTATAAAAGAATGGCGAATATGTATAGAATGGTAGGTAAAAAGAATTTTATATGAAGCAGTTTCAAATAAACTGGGGGTGATGCATATTCCATATCTAGAGATCGATAACAACATTATTCATTACCAATGGCATAACTCTGAAACTGCATCCGAAAAAAATGTGCTAGTCCTGGTTCATGGCTTAGGGTTAGATTTAAATTCATGGAATTTACTTTTACCATTGTTAAAAAAAGAATATCGCATTCTTCAATTAGATTTACAAGGTCATGGCAACAGCGGTTTTAATGGTTTAACCCCAATATTGGATGTTATGACACATGACATTCATCGTCTCATACACCATCTCGGAATTAAGCAATTTCACATAGTTGGACACGGATTTGGAGGTTTTGTAGCCATTCAATATTCCTATCAGTACTGTGAAGAAGTCCTCTCATTAACATTAATTTCTGTACCGGTTAATTATCCTGTGAAATTAGCGGAGAAACAAATTACTAAAAGAAAAGAACACAGTAGACATTCTGAGTCATTAGAATCTCTTGGGAAAGAGCTAATTCCAAAAATTTGTTACCAACTTACTGAAGAAAATGAGCAAATTTTATTAGAATCCTTTAGAAGAGTTAATAAAAAAGTATATTTTATGTTGTTTCATACAGAATTCAACAAATCAATGCAAAAATACCTCAAAGCACTTGATACACCGATATTACTTTTAACTGGTGCAGAGGATCCTGTTTATCCGCCTGAATTGTTTAGCATAACTTTAAACCTTGTTCCATATGCGCGATTCTTAACCGTTCCTGATGCAGCATTCGCAGTCCAACTGGATCAGCCTGCCATAGTAGCGAAATGGATTCACCAATTTATTCAACAGAAGAGTGTAGCGCGTGATAATTTAACTTACAACTATTTAGCAGATCTAAGCAACGAAATCCGAAGTGAGTTAACTATACAAAATCAAAAAGACCAACCACCCAATAATACTATTAGGGTAAATATTCTGAATCGCTTTGAAGTATTTATCAATGGTCAGACCATTTTGCAAGGATGGGGAAAAAGAAAGGCGAAACTTCTATTTGTTTATTTAATCCTACAAAAATCAGTAACAAGAGATGAATTATGTGATGTTTTTTGGCCGGATCTACCGTTAGACAAAGCCAAAAATCAATTAAGAGTATCCTTACATCATTTGAAAAAAATAATTGAACATGCACACCTTCGTGAAAATTCACCTATTGTTGTAACAGAAAGAGAACATGTGATGATAAGTGGAGTTATTCACTCTGATTATCTTATATATAAAGAATTATTGCAGAATAGTCTTAAACTAACAGATCCGAACCAAAAAATAACAGCCTATGAAGAATCGTTAACCGTGATTTCAGATAATCTTTTTCCTGGTCTATACAATGATTATTTTCTAAGGATTTGCTATCAAATTGAAAGGGTCTGGGCGGATATGGCAGAATTCTTGTCAGACTGGTACAATCAAATGGGTGATAAACAGAAAGCTAAAAAGTACCAAGAAATAATGGAACAATTAGGCTATACGAATCGTTATGATATTAAATTGTAATGATTGTGTAATTATTTGTAGTGTATTATAGGTATCATAGTTTATTAATACGAACGTCTTAAAGTCACAATTAAAATCGTGCAATTGAACGATCAGAAAAAGGCAAACCCATTGAGAAATGGGGACGCAAAGTTACAGATCCGTATTTACATAGCTTTCGGATGGCTGAGCTGCCTGAAATACAGATTTGTATTTTAGGAGGGGATTACATTTATGAAAGAAAAGCTGAACGTGGATTATGATTGGATTTATTTAATGGCAAAGGCTAAGGAAGAAGGCTTTACTATTGAAGAAATACGAACGTTTCTAGACAAAAATAGATTAAAAGAGTACGTAAAATAATAAATTTATCGTGGTATAATCGTCCTTCCACCCTAAACGTGAAGAAATGGATTAGTAAAGAATCAAAATGAGGGTTAAACGGAGGTTAACTATCTGATAAATTTCGTTCGCAATAAGTATGTGTGTAAAACTCCTGCTGAGAAATCTTACTTTATTTAAACCCTGTGTATATATAGGGTTTTTTATTTTGTCTATTTGGGTATAAGTTGTTAGACGGTCTATTATAGGTTTGATATACTATAATCGAATATTTAAATTCATACATACAATTGTTTGCTTTAACAAAACCTATCGTAGTTTGTCATATATAACTAAGAAGGGAAGGATTCGATGTCTGGAAGTAAATTGAAAGTTGTAGTACTTGGTGCGGGATATGCTGGTATGATGACAGTAAAAAGATTAACACAACAATTACCAGCAGAAGAAGTAGAAATTACATTAGTGAACAAACATAATTATCATTATCAAACTACTTGGCTTCATGAAGTGGCTGCAGGTACCATTGACGTCAACCGATCTCGAATTATGATTTCAGATGTAATCAATACGAAACGTGTTCAGTTTGTACATGATACCGTGGTGAAAATAAACAAAGAAGAAAAAACAGTACAATTGGAAAATGGTCAATTAAGTTATGATTATTTAGTGATCGGTTTAGGTTTTGAAAAAGCAACCTTTGGAATTTCGGGAATGGAAGAACATGCTTTCTCAATTCAAAGTGTGGATAAAAGTCGTATGATTCGAGATCACATTGAATATCAATTTGCTCGTTATCGAAATGAAAAGACTCCAGATCCAAGCATGCTCACCATTATTGTTGGTGGTGCAGGATTTACCGGTATCGAATTTTTAGGTGAATTGGCAGAGAGAATTCCGTATCTTTGTAAAAAATATGATATTCCTCGTCAAGATGTCCGAATAATTGATGTGGAAGCAATGGACACGATCTTACCAGGATTTGATGAAGAATTACTTGCATATGCTAAAGAATCTCTTGAAGCTAGAGGTATCGAATTTAAGCTTGGCACCATGATTAAAGAAGTTAAGTCAGATGCTGTAGTGGTTGGTGAAGAACATGAAGAAATTAAAGCAGGAACGATCGTGTGGACGGGTGGAGTACAGGCGAACCATCTTGTAGGTGAAGCAGGTTTTGAAATAACGAAAGGAAAAGTCAATGTGGATGCAACTTTACGTGCACCAGGTCATGATGAGGTATTTATACTCGGGGATTGCGCATGGGTGATGAACAATGAATCAGGAAAACCTTACCCACCGACAGCTCAGATCGCCATTCAAGAAGCGGATGTATGTGCTCATAACGTGAAAACTATGATATATGGTGGTACATTACAAGAGTTTCATTTTGATGATAAAGGTACCGTCGCTTCTCTAGGTGGTAGCGATGCCATGGGTACCGTTTTTGATGGGAATAAAATTTATGGTATGCAGGCTAAAGTAATGAAAAATGTAATCGATGATCGATATCTATTTTTATTAGGTGGACCAAAATTAGTATTAAAAAAAGGGAAATTCCGTCCATTTTAATAAAATATACGAGGAGGAATGGTCATGAAAAATACGTTGTTTTATACACTTTTAACCGCAGCTGCGACTGTTGCATATGTGCTAGTTTCTAGAAAAATGGAAGATAAGCGAGATTTTCGGTAATAAGGAGAGCAGGTACTGCATAATGTATCTGCTTTTTTATTGGGAGAAGTATAATTAAGGTTTACATACTCGCTTAGAAGAATGTTTGTACTAATTCATTACATAACTGACATACTAAACACAACAAGATAGGAGGTTCATTATGTTTGAAATACAAAATTTAAAATATAAAGATATCCTTGATATAAACATACTAGAACTTGAATCAGGTAAGGTTTTTTGTTTATTCGGTGAAAGTGGCAGCGGAAAGTCTACCTTACTTAAAATTTTTAATGGTATGTTAACACCAGATGAAGGGGTAGTTCGTTATAAAAAAGAAAAGATTACGCAGCTCGATCCTGTCGAATTGAGAAAAGAAGTAGTTATGTTAGGTCAAGATCCTGTCGTATTCGAAGGGACTGTTCGAGATAATCTCTTGGCAGGGTTACGCTTTTCAGGTGAAAATGAAGTAACAGATCAAGAGATGAGTTCGTTACTGAAAGAATTGCATTTAGAAAAAGAATTAGATGAAGACGCAACAAAATTGTCAGGTGGAGAGCAGCAAAGACTGGCATTTGGTCGTGTATTATTAATGAACGCAAATGTGTATTTAATGGATGAACCAACTTCTGCTTTGGACGAAGGTACGGAAACAGTGGTAATGGATTACTTTACAAAAAATATAAAAAAACAAAATAAAACAGTTATCATGGTGACCCATTCAAAAGAAATCTCCGAAAAATATAGTGATCGTATTATTTATATGGACGAGATATTAACAAAGGTGGGTGTGCACCATGAATGAAATGCTGGAAATTACAATTTGGCAGCTTGTATCAGCATACATCTTCATCGTTATTCTTTTAGCTATTGTACGATGGCGAAAAATTCCGCGTGAAAAAGAAATTGTGATTGCTACATTAAGGATGACGATACAACTTGTACTGGTTGGTTATTTATTAATGTTTATTTTTGAAAATGAAAAAATGATTTATTCCTTAATCGTTTTAACCATAATGGAAACTTTTGCAGTTTATAATATATTCAAGAGAACAAAGCAAAAACTGAGTAAAGACTTAAAGAAAATCATAGCATTATCAATGGTTTCTGGTACGTTATTTGCTTTTATTTATTTTGATTTTGTTGTCGTTCAATTTTCACCTTGGTATGACCCGCGATATTTTATACCAATTGCAGGTATGTTGATAGGAAATTCGATGACCGGCATCACTTTAGGGGTAAGTGCACTAGTAGAAGGTTTTACCTCTCGAAGGAAAGAAGTTGAAGCAGCTTTAATGTTAGGTGCTACCCCAAATAAAGCGTCACAAGGAATTGTGAATCATGCATTTGATTCAGCAATCTTACCAACAATCAATAGTATGGTAGGTATGGGGATCGTATTTTTACCGGGAATGATGACAGGTGTCATTCTATCAGGAGCTGGTCCGCTCGATGCGATAAAATACCAAATTGCGATTATGCTAGGTATAACGGGAAGTGTTTCATTATCTGTCATTTTATTTTTATATTTAGGCTACAAGACATTTTTTAATAAATACGCTCAATTAAAATTATAATTAAACTTGACTTGATCATTCATATTTAGATAAAATAACATATAATGAAAGACAATATTTAAATGCGATGATGAGAAGGAGTACTTCATACTGTTCGTAAGAGAGGAAAATCCACCAGGCTGAAAGATTTTCTCGAAAAAAGATGAAGGAATGTAGTCTCTGATGCAGCTTTACTGAATGCAAGTAGGTAATAGCCGGTGAACCCGTTATCTTTATGAATCAAGTGTATAAGTAGCGATACTTATAAACAAAGGTGGTACCGCGGAATCCAACCCTTTTCGTCCTTTATACAAGGCCGAAAAGGGTTTTTATATTGCGCTAATGATGAACGTATTCTTCACGGGATAATTGATTAGCTTCACGGGATAAGTCAACATATCCCGTGAACAAACTCAATTATCCCGTGAAGGGAATCAACTTTTAAAGAGTTGTCAAAAATTCTAAGTTGTTGTCTATTTTTATTTTAGTTAATAAAAATTTGTTCTATTGGTATACATGAAGGAGGAAATATAGATGTCTGAAAATAATGAAGTTAATTTACCGCCCAAGTATGATCCATCCGCAGTCGAAAAAGGTCGTTATGATTATTGGGTAAATGGAAAGTTTTTTGAAGCAGAAGGTAACAAAGAAAAGGAACCATTCACAATTGTGATTCCACCACCAAATGTAACTGGAAAGCTGCACATTGGCCATGCGTGGGATACTACTTTGCAAGATATCATAACAAGGATTAAACGAATGCAAGGTTATGATGTACTCTACCTCCCAGGTATGGATCATGCTGGAATTGCAACTCAAGCAAAAGTAGAAGAAAAACTTCGTGAAGAAGGTGTTTCTCGATATGATCTTGGTCGTGAGAAGTTTCTGGAGAAAGCATGGGACTGGAAAGAAGAATATGCAGGGTTTATTCGCACACAGTGGTCCAAGTTAGGTTTAGGACTCGATTATTCCCGAGAACGTTTTACGTTAGATGAAGGTCTGTCAGATGCTGTCAAAGAAGTATTTGTTACATTATATGAAAAAGGTCTTATTTACCGCGGTGAGTATATCATCAACTGGGATCCAGCAACGAAGACAGCATTATCGGATATAGAGGTTATTTACAAAGATGTTCAAGGTCATTTCTATCATATGAAATATCCATTAGCTGACGGATCAGGACATATTGAAATTGCGACAACACGACCAGAGACCATGCTGGGAGATACAGCTGTTGCGGTTCACCCTGAAGATGAGCGCTACAAAAACTTAATTGGGAAAAAAGTAAAACTACCGATCGTTGGCCGAGAAATAGAAATAGTTGCCGATGATTATGTAGATATGGAGTTTGGATCAGGTGCTGTTAAAATTACACCAGCACATGACCCTAATGATTTTGAAATTGGTAACCGTCATAACTTAGAACGGGTATTGGTAATGAATGAAGACGGTACTATGAACGACAATGCCGGTAAATATAAAGATATGGAGCGCTTTGAATGCCGTAAGCAAATTGTTAAAGATCTTCAAAATGAAGGCATTCTATTCAAAATTGAAGACCATATGCATTCCGTCGGTCATTCTGAGCGAAGTGGAGCAGTAGTCGAACCATATTTATCTACACAGTGGTTTGTTGATATGCAGCCTCTAGCAGATGCAGCTGTAGAATTACAGCAAGGGAATGATAATGAAAAAGTTCATTTTGTTCCGGATCGTTTCGAAAAGACATATTTACGCTGGATGGAAAATATTCGTGATTGGTGTATTTCACGTCAGTTATGGTGGGGTCACCGAATACCTGCTTGGTACCATAAAGAAACAGGTGAAATGTATGTTGGCAAAGAGGCACCAAAAGACATCGAAAATTGGGAACAGGACTTGGATGTACTAGATACGTGGTTCTCATCAGCATTATGGCCGTTCTCTACATTAAATTGGCCAAACACAGAAGATGATGATTTCAAACACTTCTTCCCAACGAATGCATTAGTAACTGGGTATGATATTATTTTCTTTTGGGTAGCTCGAATGATCTTTCAATCAAAAGAATTTAATGACGAACGACCTTTTAAAGATGTATTGATTCACGGTTTAGTACGTGATGCTGACGGGCGCAAAATGAGTAAGTCTCTTGGAAATGGTGTAGATCCAATGGAAGTAATTGAAAAATACGGTGCTGACTCTTTACGTTATTTCCTATCTACAGGGTCTAGTCCTGGTCAGGATTTACGTTTCCAATGGGAAAAGGTAGAATCCACCTGGAATTTCGTCAACAAGATTTGGAACGCATCTCGTTTCGCCTTAATGAATATGGACGGCCTGAAATATGAAGAAATTAATCTAAATGGCAAAAAATCTGTTGCCGATCAGTGGATTTTAACTCGTCTCAATGAAACGATTGAACAAGTAACACGCCATGTAGATAAGTATGACTTTGGTGAAGCGGGTCGCTATCTATATAATTTTATTTGGGATGATTTTTGTGATTGGTATATTGAAATGGCTAAACTACCACTATATGGTGAAGATGAAAATGCTAAATTAACGACTCGATCTATTCTGGCATATGTATTAGATAATATTATGCGAATGCTTCATCCGTTTATGCCTTTTGTAACCGAGGAAATTTGGCAACAGCTACCACACAAAGGTGAATCTATTGTTCGAGCATCATGGCCAGCCGTTAATCAAGAATTATCCAATAACGAAGCATCCGAAGTGATGAAGCAACTTGTTTCGATTATTCGATCTGTTCGTAACATTCGCGCCGAAGTAGACACACCTATGTCTAAAGAGATTCCAATTATGGTTCTAGCAAGTAATGAGAAAGTGAAAGAACAATTGGAAGAAAACCGCGTTTATATCGATCGTTTCTGTAACCCAAATGAGTTAACAATTGACACGAGTTTTGAAGTACCAGAAAAAGCGATGTCAGCAGTAGTGACTGGTGCAGAGATCTTTTTACCACTCGAGGGGTTAATTGATGTTGAGAAGGAATTAACCCGTCTGCAAGGGGAATTAACTAAATTAAATAAAGAAGTTGAGCGTGTGGATAAAAAACTTTCAAATGAAGGTTTTATAAGTAAAGCACCAGCACAGGTGGTAGATGCTGAAAAGGAAAAACAAAAAGACTACATTGAAAAACGTGAGAAAGTGCAAGCGCGTATAAATGAATTACAAAATTGATAACAGTTAGATCATGCAGATAAATCCCCGTTTTCGTAAATTGAGAAACGGGGATTAGTTCTTTAAAGCTGTAAAGGGATGTGTGAATATGATACGAACAGAGGCAGACTTAAATAAATTCATGGAAAACAGACGTCAATTAGGGATAAAGCCTGGATTAGAACGACTTGATTATTTATTACAAAAAGTAGGTCATCCACAAAAGTCAATCCCAACTGTCCATATTGCCGGTACCAATGGAAAAGGTTCCACACTTACTTATTTAAAAGAAATATTAGCCGAAAGTGATTATCGTGTTGGTACTTTCCAATCTCCAGGTTTGCCAACTATTTTTGACCATATGGCAATTAACAATCACTCGATTACTCCACAAGAATTTTTAGCTATATTAAATGAAGTTTTGCCGATTATTGAAGAGATGGATGAGCGAGTTATGTCACCATCTGAATATGAAATTTTAATGGTAATTGCACTTCTTTATTTTAGAGGTAATATTGATATCGCTATTGTAGAAGCTGCAATGGGTGGAAGAGAAGATGTGACAAATCGAGTGAATCCCCTTCTCACGATTATTACAACGATCGATTTTGATCATATGAAATTTTTAGGTAATACGTTAGAACAAATCGCTTATCATAAAGCTGGAATTATAAAAGAAAAAACACCTGTTATCATAGGTGATTTAGATAGCCTAGCTAAAAAAGTAGTGCTATATGAAGCAAATAATTTATCAGCACCAACCTATGTATATAACGAGGATTTTTCGGTGACCGTGCAAGCTTCTCGTACTTTTAACTGGTCTAATTCTTTCAAAAGCTATCCAATTAAACTGTCGATGTTAGGAGATCATCAAATACACAATGCGTCATTAGCCATTCAAGCAATAGAATTATTGAAAAAGAAAGGTTTCTCTATTTCAAACCAAACGGTTCTAAAAGGATTGCTTCAAACAAAATTGGCTAATCGTATTGAAGTGATTTCACAGCAGCCTACAATAATTTTGGACGGTGCACACAATGTTCAAAGTATTACTAAATTGGTGGAAACTTTAAAAAAAGAAAAGGTTGAAGGTGCCATTAAAATTTTGTTTAGCGGGTTTCGTGATAAAAATATTAGAGACATGTTAAAAATTTTATCAACAGTTACAGAAGAATTAACCATCACAAACTTTCCACATGAGCGAGCTTTAACCTCTGAATTAATTGAGGATCATTATAGATATGATCCCCAGTCAAAAAGAGCCCTGCTTCAATTACTTGAGAATTCTGAAAAGAATGACATGATTATAATTACTGGCTCTTTATATTTTGTAGAGTACATAAAAAATATACTCAGTACTTAATGATGGCTTCTTGTAAACAATTTAATCAGGTATAACAATATATATTCTAAAAGAAACTTCACCTCTTTTTTTAGATCGATTAAATAAAGATAAAAATCACTTTTTTCAGTCCATAAGTCCTGCTAAATAGTGTATAATGGTACTAATAATTAGTAAAAAGGACATATGTTATTATCCTTGTGATCATGAGTTTAGTAATATGAGGGAGGTGAATTGATGGAATATAAATGGATTAAAAATGAAAAGGGGCTTACTCTGGTTGAATTATTAGCATCCATTGTGATTTTATCCATCATAGTTGCTGCTTTTCTTACTTTTTTCATCAATTCAGCTCGTACCACTAATGTAGCAGAAGAAGTGGTAGATGCTACCTATGTTACTCAACAACAAATGGAATCCATCTACCACTTAGCAACTACAAATAGTTTCAATCAATTTATTGATGCTATGAAAGACCAAGCTGATCACTCCCAAACTAATTCTTCTACTCATCGATTTACAATTAGCAGTAATTCTTACCGACTTGAAGTAACGGTAGAACCTGTCAAAGATAATGACAATAATTCTATTCCCGATTTAATTCGTCTACTTATCAAAACTTATGATAAGGAAAACAGGCAAAAGGTACAAATGGAAACAAGACTATTAACAAGTGAGGCAGGCGGTGCGGATGATTAAAAGTGAAAAAGGTATTACACTTATTGAATTATTAGGTGTTTTAGCAATTTTATCGCTTGTGATTATGTTAATCAGTTCCGCTCATTTATTTGGACAAAAACAATATATGCAACAGAAAGATGAAATTAATCATAAACAAGAAGTACAATTGTTGATGAGCCATCTAACTAAAGATATACGTATCGCTTCAGTTGAAGAGTTATCTGCAGGCGATGATTTAAAAATCGGCTCACACCATTATAAACTGGAGGGTTCATCTATCTATAGAGACAGTCAGATAGTAAGTACTAAACTCGCCGAATTTAACTATGAAATTACAGAGGATTATATAGATATTGAAATTTCAAGTGTTCAGGATAAGAGAGGAGAACAACATGATTTAAGCACAAGAATTTATTTTAGAAAGTAGGTGGCTGAAATGCATAAAATAAAAAAAATGTGGCTGAAAGATGAAAGTGGAGTAAGTCTGATGATCGTGTTAATGGCACTTGTCATTTTGACTCTCTTAGGTACAGCTCTGGCAACTATATCATTTGCTAATGTTAAGTTAACAACAAACGACCGTGAATATCAGTCCACCTACTATATTGCAGAAGCTGGAGTTAACCAAGCATACGCACAAATAGAAAACGAATTAATAGAAATATACGAAACCCGAAATAGTCAGGAAAGTTTCTTTACTGGAGTTAATGATTATCTTTCTATTGAGATTGATAATGTTGCCTTCGAAAATTTTGAAGAAAGCTTTTCAGAAATGCCAAAAGCGATAATATCTATTGACCAATTAACAAATGAAAACCCCAGCGAATACAAAATTACTTCCGAGGGAGTTATTGGCAATCGTTCTCGAACTGTAGAGAAAATAATTGAAGTGAAGTGGGTATCAAGAGGAACAGGTCCGATTTTACCTCTAAATGTAGCACTAATTTCTAAGGAAAGTGTGAAATTGACAGGTTCAGCAAAAGTTAATGGTCATGTCCATTTACTAGATGGTGGAGTAGATAAAATAACTTTAGATGGAAACGGCAATATTCACCAACCAGATCAAACATCAAAAGGATTAGTTCATGTTCATCCTGATTCTGTGGATCATGTACTTAATGTACCCGATTGGTATAATGATAGTCCAGAAATAAAAGGCTCAGACTCTCTATTTCAACTGGACAGTTTAATTGAATTGCTTGATATTGCCCCAGCCACCACAAGTAAAACAATGGGTGATATATCTATTTCCGGTAACACAAATCAAGAAATTTCGCTCTCCTCCAATACTTATATTGAGAATATACGCATTGAAGGAAATAATAATTTAAATATAGATATAGGTGATGATGAGTATCACTTGGTTGTAAACAATTTTGAATTGGAGCAAGGCCATGTAAATATTATCGGCTCTGGAACACTTCACCTCCATGTGCTTGACACTTTTTCTATTGGTGGAAGCAGCTCAATTAACAAAAATGGCACTATTAATCAGTTAAACTATTATTATTATGGAGGTAATCCGTTTATACTTGGAGGTTCACAGCGAATTAAAGGCTCACTATATATAGAAAAAGCAAGTGTTAATATAGGAGGAAGTGGTGAAATAGAGGGAGGTTATGTCTTAACTGGATCTTCAGATCTGACCATTGACGGTGGATCACATAATAATTTAGTTATTCTGGCTCCAAAAGCATTCGTGACTTTAGGTGGGGGTGCACAAGTAAATGGTGTTGTGATTGCAAAACGGTATGAAGCTAGTGGAGGCAATAGTATAAACTATCGAGATGTTAATACGGATGATTTTCCATTCGGAAGTGGAGAAGCTGTAGATAATATCGATCTTATCGAGGCACAACCGACACAAGAGACTGATGAATAGAGAGGAGGAAAATAAATGGCTATACGTGAAAAAAGAAAATTAGGAGACTTGTTAAAAGAGAATGAACTAATTACAGAAAATGAAATTCTGGAAGTTCTGGAAAATAAAAGTTCCAGACAAAAGCTGGGTGATGCCCTTGTTGATCAAGGTTATATAACAGAAAAACAATTATTACAAGTTCTGGAAGTGCATCTTAAAATACCCAGTGTCTCTTTATTCCGCTTTCCTGTTGATAATCAATTAATTGAATTAATACCAAAGGAAGTCGCCCGAGAAAATATATTATTCCCGATTGACCAGCAAGAGAATATTCTGACGATTGCTATGAATGACCCATTGGATTATTATGCGATTGATGATTTGGAATTGTTAACGGGTTTTGAAGTGAAGCCAGTTATTGCTGCAAAAGATGATATCCTGCAAGCAATTAATAAATACTATGATATGGATGAAACTTTTGAACAGGAAACTGATGATAAAGCCCCAGCCGTTCGAATCTTAGATCAGATATTACAAACAGGGGTCACTTTAAAAGCAAGCGATATTCATATTGATCCATATGAAGGAAATCTCGTGATTCGTTATCGAGTTGATGGGGTATTGCGGTCAGAGAAAACTTTTCCAAAACGAATTCAAAATGCATTAATTGCTCGTGTTAAAATATTAGCAGAATTAAATATAACAGAAACTAGAATGCCTCAAGACGGCCGAATACGGACAGTGATAGATGCGAAACCTATTGATTTACGTATTTCTACTTTACCAACCGTATTTGGAGAGAAAATTGTTATCCGTATCCTTGATCTTACGAACGTTATCAAAAGTTTGTCAGAAATAGACCTTAATGAAAATACATTAAAACAATATCGAAAACTTCTTGACCGACCCTCAGGTTTGATTTTATTAACTGGACCTACTGGTTCTGGTAAAACAACCACTCTGTATGGATCTATAAATGAATTAAATCAGGAAGATGTAAATATCATAACGATTGAGGATCCGGTAGAATACCAATTAGAAGGTATTAACCAGGTGCAAGTGAATAGTAATGTAGGACTCACATTTTCAGCCGGACTTCGTTCCATTCTTCGTCAGGACCCCAATATTATTATGGTGGGCGAGATTCGTGACAGAGAAACAGCTGAAATTGCAATTCGGTCTTCGTTAACAGGTCATATTGTCTTTAGTACATTACACACAAATAGTGCAATAGATGCGATACCACGTCTTTTTGATATGGGAATTGAACCATATTTGGTTGTCTCATCATTAAGTGGTGTTATGGCACAACGTCTTGTGAAAAGAATTTGCAAGGATTGTAAAGAAGAACGTGAAGCTACAGTTATGGAAAAAGAAATATTTCAACGCAGAGGAATGAATATTAATACTATTATAGCAGGAAAAGGTTGTGACCGTTGTCGCGGGACAGGTTATCGAGGCAGGATGGCGATTCATGAATTACTTGTTATTAATGATCACGTCAAAAAATTAATGTTACAGCAAGTGACAATTTCAGAAATAAAACAACATGTGAAGGAACAGGGAATGTCCTTTTTAATTGATGATGGATTAGATAAAGTGAAAAAAGGATTCACAACAATTGATGAAGTATTGAGAGTAGCATTAGAGGAATAGAGGTGAAGTATGAATAATTTAGTGGAATTATTAACGAAAGCATTTCGCCAAAATGCATCTGATATACACTTGACTGTCGGCTCATTACCGATTTTTCGTGTTGATGGACGGTTAATTCCTTATAAAGGTGATGTTATCAGACCTGAAGATACAAAAAATATGACAAAATCCATCGTTACAGATAAATTGTGGGACCGTTTAGAGCAAGACAGAGAGATAGATTTATCCTATGGCATATCTGGTATTTCCCGGTTTCGGGTCAATATATTTTATCAGCGGAATAATCTTTCAATGGCATTTCGTGTGATACCTACGAATATTCCAAAATTAGAGGAATTAGAGCTGCCAGAGATACTTAAAAATATTGCAATGAAACCACATGGCCTAGTATTGGTTACAGGCCCAACAGGGAGTGGAAAAAGTACTACTTTAGCTGCAATGATCGATTATATGAACCAACATATGAACCGACATATAATTACCTTGGAAGATCCCATTGAGTATTTGCATAAGCATCAACAGTCTGTAATTGATCAGAGAGAGATTGGCTTTGATACTTTATCTTTTCAAAAAGGATTGCGTGCTTGTTTAAGACAAGATCCCGATGTTATTTTAGTTGGGGAAATGCGGGATTTAGAAACAATTTCTACAGCCATTACTGCAGCTGAAACAGGACATTTAGTATTGGGAACCTTGCACACACAAGATACAGCATCCACAATGGATCGCATTATTGATGTATTCCCTGCAGCACAGAAAGATCAAATTCGTATCCTCTTGGCTAATGTTTTGGAAGCGATCATTTCTCAACGTCTATTTAGAAATGCAGAACAGCCGGGAAGAGTGGTAGCTACTGAAATTTTGATTAATAATGCAGCTATTAAGAACTTAATACGTAATGAGAAAATGCATCAAATACAGAATGTGTTGCAGACATCACGAGATCAAGGGATGCATACAATGGAGATGGATATACGACAAAAAGTTAAGGAAGGTTACATTACTCGTCAGGATGCGGAGCCATATCTATCAAATATAGAATAGGAGGTGATTAGATCGTGGCATTTTATTCCTATAAAGCAAAATCGGCAGATGGGAAGATGAAAAACGGTAAATTGGAAAGCGAAAATAAAGCAGAAGCTGTAGAAGAACTTAATTCAATAGGTTTACATGTTTTTCAAATTAAAAAAGTTAATTCTCTTTTATATCGCGATATTTACATAGGCAATCCTATTAAACATAAAGATTTCATCGTATTCTTACGACAATTTTCTACATTGGTTGATGCTGGATTATCTTTAGTAGATACTATTGAAATTTTAGCTGAACAATCAAATAGTAAAGTATTAAAAGAAGCTTTGGAGGAAGTACAGGATATGATACGAGAAGGCAAACCTTTATCTGAAGCCTTTTCTCATTTTCCTAAGTTGTTTCCTTCGTTACTGATAAGCATGATTAGAGCTGGAGAAGCAAGCGGTAGATTGGATGAAATTTTAGACCGTATGGCAACTTATTATGAAAAACAATACCAATTAAAACAGAAAGTAATTACTGCACTTACATATCCTGCTGTAATAGGGATTTTGTCGCTTTCTATTACTATCTTTTTATTTGCATATATTGTACCAATTTTTGCGGATATGTTTTTATCATTTGGACAGGAATTGCCTTTTTATACTCAACTAGTTTTAGATATGAGTGGGTTCTTTCAGAAGTTTTGGTGGATTATTTTGATTATCATTTTTATGTTGGTTTTCTTTATGCAACTAATTGTTAAAAATGAAGTAATGGCCTATAGGTTTGATGTTATAAAATTAAGGATGCCTATTATAGGAACATTTATTCAAAAAGCAACACTGTCAAGA
Organism: Gracilibacillus kekensis; assembly: GCF_900143085.1. Taxonomy (GTDB): domain Bacteria; phylum Bacillota; class Bacilli; order Bacillales; family Amphibacillaceae; genus Gracilibacillus; species Gracilibacillus kekensis. Next base: position 218,915 of record NZ_FRCZ01000003.1, read on the forward strand.
ATGACCCAAACCTTAAGTTCACTTATTAATAGTTCTGTTTCTATTTTACAAGCAGTTGAAATTACGAAGGATGTTATAGATAATCGAGTAGTAAAGGGAGTTTTAGTGGATTGCAAAAAGGCATTGGAAAATGGGCAATCGTTAGCTAAACCTATGAAAGAACATTGGGTTTTTCCAAAATTAATAACCCAAATGATTGCGGTGGGAGAAGCAACAGGTTCCATAGATCAAATGCTGAAGAAAGTGTCTGATTATTATGAACAGGATTTGGAAGAAGCTTCCGACAAGCTGAAATCGTTAATAGAACCAATTATGATTGTTTTTTTATCAATAATAGTAGGGTCTATAGTACTAGCGATTGTTATTCCTATGTTTACTTTATTTGAAACAATTTAGTACTTTTTTGCACTTTTTTACTAGACATAGAGGGAAAATATAGTATAATATAATCAAAGAGTTAGAACAGAGACATTGATCATTTACCTTAATTTGGGCACTTTGGCAAATGGGAGTTAGTAGTGCAACCGGCTGGCATCATAAATGAATATTTGTGTTGTGAGTCTTTTTTATTGTTTAAAATGGTGAGGAGAGTGAAAAAATGAATGCTAAGTTAAGAAAAATGTTAAAGCAGGAAAAAGGTTTTACTCTAGTCGAACTTTTAGCAGTTATTGTTATTTTAGGTATTATTTTAGCCATTGCTATACCAGCTATAGGGAATATTATTGATAATGCTGAAGATGATGCTAATGAAGCATCAGAAGAGTTGATTTTGGATGCTGCAAGATTAGCTGATGTCCAAGATGATTTTGAAAGTGGTACTACGACGATTCAAGACTTGATAGATGATGGTTATTTAGAAGTAGATCCTGATGATTTGCCAGAAGGAAGATCTAATTCAGATACGATCAGTAAAGCCGATGACACTGGAACCTTCTCATTTGATTGATCGCTGACAAAATTCTAAAATAGAATTGTATAATTAAATTTTTGAGACTCCTCTAAGAGGAGTCTCAATCTATTAGGAGATAAAAAAATGGAATGGATGTATTACCTGTTTTTCTTTGTTTTCGGTGTCATACTTGGCTCATTTTTTAATGTAGTAGGGTTACGAGTACCGGAAGGAAACTTTTTATCGTCAAATAGGTCCTTTTGTCCGAATTGTAAAAAAACATTGCAATGGTATGAACTAATACCTGTATTTTCCTACCTTATTCAAATGGGGAAATGCAGAGGATGTTATCAATCCATTAAGAAACTTTATCCTATCATTGAAATTCTTACAGGCATTTGCTTTGCTGTAAGTTATTATTTCTATGAAATCAGCCTTTCTCTATTATTTGCTTTACTAGTTACCTCATTAGCCATTATCATTATAGTAACAGATAGCACTTATTATCTAATACCAAATAAAATATTGTTGTTTTTTGTCCCGTTTCTTGTTGTTTATCGAATTTTTGTACCTATTGATCCATGGTGGTCACCGTTAGCTGGTGCAGTTGGTATTTTTATTTTAATGGTAATTATTATCTTTGTTAGTAATGGCGGTATGGGTGCAGGGGATATGAAATACTACACCTTATTGGGATTGGCTTTTGGTTATGTTGATATTTTATTAATCTTTTTTCTATCAACTTTATATGGAACCGTAATAAGTATAATGTTGATAATAACTGGTAAAGCTGGAAGAAAATCGGAGATTCCGTTCGGACCATATATTAGTATCGCTACAATCACCGTTTTATTTTTCGGAGAACACATCAAGAATTGGTACTTATCATTTTTTTAATAATAAGTTAACAATTTTTAATGACCCGATCACATTAAAGGGGGAATCATCATGGCTTTATTTAAGAAAGATGCGGTCAATGTATCGATAACAGACCAAAGTATTCGCTATTTAGTATGCCCCAATCACAAAAATAAGCGTGAAGCAGATTATGGTGAGATGGTGTTGGATGCAAATATTGTGGAAGATGGTAAAATTATTGATCATAAAAAATTAATGACAGCATTCAAAAAATTAGTAGATGAAAAAAGATGGAAAGGACGTAAGTTGCATTTTATTGTGCCTGACAGTTTTGTAACCATGAGGTCCGAACAAATTCCAGCATCATTAACTAAAGAAGAGGCTAAATCTTATATTAAATTGCAATTAGAAGGAAGTATTCGTTTACCATTTAAAAACCCGCTCATTGATTTTCATATCACAAAAAAGGGCGAACAAAAAAATGATATTTTACTTTTTGCTTATCCAGAGGATCGCCTTCAGCCCTTTTATGAGCTTTTTACTGATGTCAGCCTCAAGCCTCAAGTGGCCGATTTATCCTTTTTAAGTATATATCGCATATATGCAGAATTAGATTTATCATATGATAACCAGCATCTCTTAATGATTCAATGGAATACATCTGATCTTGTGTTGACAGTATTCCATAAGGGCCTTCCTATTTTTAACCGGCATATAAATTTTGCAAATATGTTTGATAATTATATTACTAGTGACAATAATCAGAAAAGCATATGGTATCAGAATAATGATATCGTTCAAAACTTTATTGAAGATCAGTTCGTAACGATCGAACGTTTTATGGATTTTTATCAGTATTCTGTAATGAATGGAAACGCTCAAATCACTGATATAGTTTTAACGGGCGATGTACCGGTAAGAGAAAATATTCACCAACAACTGTTAGACCGATTTGAATTATTGATCCATCCAGTTCCCTTACCTTTTGACTTAAATGAGGAATATAGTAAATTATATGGACTTTGTATTAAAGGTAAAAAGAATGAGGGGCGAATTAAATGATAGAAATTAATTTTTTTGAAAAAAGAAAAAAGAATATTGCTCCCTATATTTTAGCTGGTATTTTCGTGATTGGACTTATTTCTATTTTCATTATTAGTTATGTGATAACAAATCAATTATCACACCAAAAAGATGTAAATTTAGCAAAAATAGAGAAACAAACAGATATAGTTGAAGAATATCAAAAAGAGAAGTTAGTACAAAGCCAAGTACGTGAGTTGGAATCTCAGGTTAGTCAAATAGAAGAAGCTAAGTTTCCAACCGTTTATTTGTATCAATATGTTCAAAATAGTTTGCCGTTAAATACAGAAATAATAGAGTATCGTTTCTCCCTTACAGATAGATTATATATAAGACTGCAGTTTAATGATTTTGATCAGGTAGCTGAATTGCAGAGGTCATTCGTGGATACTTCCTTTTTTGAGCAAGTAGATATAGATGTTATAAGTTTAACGGAGGAAGAACAAACTTCTTATGAAAGTGAATTACTTATAGATATTGATAGAGATCAGCTAAGTGAGGTGGCAGAAAATGCAGATTAAGTGGTCACGTACATATATATTGCTTTTAATAATGATTTGTGTACTATTAATTGGTGTTTTCTTATACATTAAAGCGAACTGGCTGGATATGAAAAGAGAGTCATTACAAGTAACCGAACATACACTAAGTGAACAACAGGAATTAATTGACTTTGCGAGCAACACCGACCGTTCAAAACAATCTTGGTTAAGTGATAGTGATAATTTGAGAAAAAAGATTCCGACTGCTGCCAATGTGGATCAATTGGTTACTTTAATAAAAGGGATAGAAAAAACCTCCAATATAACTGTTAAGCAAATGAATCGTCTTTCGAACCAAGAAGTGCCAGAACAAGATTTTTACCCTGCAGATATAACCTTATTGGAATATCAATTAGATGTGGAGGCTTCTTCATTACATGTATTTGAACAATTTGTTAATAATTTAAGTAATAGTGAGCGTGTAATAGAGCTGACACATATATATTACACTGCGGAAGAGGAGATTCTTACAGGGAGCGTCATTATTCGTTCTTTTTTTAATGAAAATATCTTAATCAATAATTAACCACTTAAGTTTATCTAATTCTGAGACTACATTTCTTGAATGTAGTCTTTTTTGTCATTAATTGAAGAAATCTTTTAATAGTTTTATGACAAAAGTCGTCTTACATCTCACTATAGATATGATAGGGTGATAGAAAAGGATTTGAAACGAGGGATTTTCGTGAACAATAAAAAGCAAATTTCGATCCAGTTAAATCAACCACCGTCTGAAAAACCTAAAGCTAATGCAACAAGTTTGGAAGAGTATATTAGAGAAAATCACCACCCTGTTATGGATGAGGATCAAACATTTAAACGCAATTATACACCAGGTTCAGATCCATTTTATTCTCCGAAAAGACAAACATTTTGGAAAAGATATAAATCATTCTTTCTGTCGGCTTTAACAGCTATATTAATCGGCTCTTTCTTAGGTTTTCTAATGTTAAAGATTTTTATTGATATTGATCCGGAAGAAGTGACTTTTGATTCGAACTCTACTAATAATCAGGCGGTTACAGCATCGTCTGATGAAGCAGATGAAGAAAATGAAACTACCAGTTCTGAAACGGAAACCTATCAAGGTCATAACTTTCATTTTTTTGTAACACAAGCAGGAGTATTTTCTACGGAGGCCGGAGCAGAAGAACTAGTTCAAGAGTTAAGTACTGAAGGAATTAAAGGGATGGTATGGCATCGTGATGATAGCTTCCATGTATTTGTAGGTCTAAATTCAACACTTGAAGGATCTAAGCAATTTGCAAGTGCAAATTTCCCAACTGGAGAAGAATTTTATGCAGGTAAAGAATGGCAAACAAATGCAAATGAACTTCATGTTGCAAAGCAAGATATTGAATGGCTACAAACACTAGAAACAAATATAGAAGAACAAATATCAAATACAAATGAACTATCCGAAGTAGAAGAGTGGTTAGAGGGAAAACCAGAAAAACCTACAGAAACATCACAAGCAATTATAGCTGAAATCGACATTTTAAAAGACTTGAATGAAGAGCAAGCTATTCAAGTTCAATTGTTATCTATCTTATTCCAATACGAAAATTTATAATGGCTTAACCTTCCATAATCATTGCAATTCAGGTTTTCATCATTAACAAGTAAGCTTTGTTAGTAATAACTGTTGCTACCTTTTATGCTGGGAGTCTGAAAACTCCTTCTGATTGAAGCAATTTCATATTATTGAGTATGTCACCTCAGAAGATAGATGATTTTTCTTATATAAAAAACAGATTATGTGTACTAAGCAAAGGTGAGAAATCAATATTACTTGGTTTGCTGAAGATAAGCCTTCTCATTACAATAGAGTATATTACAGTGAAGGAGGCTGAAGTAGTTGGAAATTACCTCGATTAAAATGAAGGATGTTCCAAAAGAAGACCGGCCAAGAGAGAGGTTATTGGAGTATGGCGCAAGCGCTCTCTCTAATCAAGAATTATTAGCTATACTATTAGGATCAGGGACACAAAAGGAAAATGTTCATCAATTAGCAGAAAAAGTATTACGTCACTTCGAAGGGTTACGTATGCTGAGGGAAGTAACAATTGAAGAATTGACTGAAATAAAAGGCATTGGACAGGCTAAAGGTGTTAATATATTGGCGGCAGTTGAATTTGGGAGAAGAATTCAACAGTTTAAGGAGAAAGAAAAATACGTAATTAGAAGTCCAGAAGATGGTGCTGATTATGTAATGGAAGAAATGTGTCGTTTAAAACAGGAACATTTTGTCGTTTTATTTTTGAATACAAAAAACCAGGTCATACACAGACAAACTATTTTTATAGGAAGTTTAAATGCTTCTATTGTCCATCCCCGAGAAGTATATCGTGACGCTATCAGAAGATCTGCGGCCTCTATTATTTGCGCTCATAATCATCCCAGTGGCGATCCTTCACCATCTCAAGAAGATATTCATGTCACTAAGCGTTTGTTAGAAAGTGGTAAAATGATAGGAATCGAGCTATTGGATCATTTAATTATCGGGGATCATAAATTTATTTCATTAAAAGAAAAAGGGTACTTATAGCACTATCTATTTTTAAAAAAATTCAGTATAATAAAGGCAACAAGCTTTTAAAGCGCCATATACAAGATTGCTTGTATATTGGCGCTTATTATTGTACGTTAGGAAAGTCATAAAATTTAGCGATGAAGTAGTTCAATGAAGGGAAAAAATATGAATGTACAAAGTAGAAGAAAAACTTCGGCATTCGCTAAGAGACGAGGCGAATGCTGTGTTTTTCTAATGAAAATAAATAAATGCTTGATAGAAAGCAAATAAAAGCATAAAATACGGAAGTAACTATTTGTATAATTATGGGTGAGAGGAAGAAAAAGATTGGGATTATTTAGTTTTTCGCAAGATTTAGGAATTGATTTAGGTACAGCAAATACATTAGTATTTATTAAAGGTAAAGGAGTTGTTGTACGTGAACCTTCCGTTGTTGCTATCAATAAGTCAACAGGAGCAATCGAAGCAGTAGGTGGTGACGCTAGAAATATGATTGGCCGTACACCAGGGAATATTTCAGTAATTCGTCCAATGAAGGACGGAGTGATTGCAGATTATGATACAACTGCTTCAATGATGAAGTATTATATAAAACTAGCACAAAAGAATCGTTCAAGCTTTGCTAAAAAACCAAATGTAATGGTTTGTGTGCCATCAGGTATTACAATGGTAGAAGAGCGGGCTGTCATTGACGCGGCAAAAGCGGCTGGAGCAAAAGATGCTTTTCCAATTGCTGAACCATTTGCTGCAGCTATTGGAGCAGGTTTACCTGTTTGGGAGCCAACCGGAAGTATGATTGTAGATATTGGTGGAGGAACAACAGAAGTAGCTGTCATTTCACTAGGCGGGATTGTAACTAGTGAGTCCATTCGAACTGCTGGTGATGATATGGATGAAGCAATCATTCAATATGTGAAAAGAACGTATAACCTAATGATAGGTGAACGATCTGCAGAATCCATCAAAATGGATATTGCTTCAGCAAAGCCCTCTGCGGAAAAAGTGGAAATGGATATACGTGGACGTGATTTACTGACAGGTTTACCTAAAACAATTAGTATTTCTGCTTCAGAAGTTGCTTCCGCATTAAAAGATACGGTAGATTCTATAATACAAGCAGTCAAAGTTACACTTGAACGAACACCACCAGAATTAGCTGCCGATATAATGGATCGGGGTATTGTTCTCTCTGGCGGTGGAGCACTTTTAAAAGAATTGGATAAAGTAATTAGTGATGAAACAAAAATGCCAGTGTTTGTTGCAGACGAACCTTTAGACAGCGTAGCTATAGGAACAGGACAATCTCTTGAATATATTGAACATTTCCGGGCCCATCCAAATGTTGGGGTGCAACACTTATCGGATTAAGAAGGTGTTATCATGTTTTATAAAAAAAAGCGTTTATTTATATTTTTAATTTCCTTGATAATTATTGTAGGATTAATTGGTTTTTCGTTAAGAGAACGATCTGAATTAACAATCATAGAAGATTTTATTCATGACACAGTAGGCTGGGTACAAGAAGTTGTTAATCAACCAATTTCTTTTACCACAACTTTTGCAAATAATGTCAAAGAAATTAGAAATGTCTACCGTGAAAATCAAAAGTTAAAATCCAGTTTAGAAGAGATGCGTCAATTAGAATATGAAAATCAAGAATTATCAAAGGAAATAAATGAATTAAAGGAAACTTTAGAGAAAACCGATTCAGATTTTTTACAGAGCTTTAATTCCATACAAGCATCTGTGATAGCTAAAAGTAAAGATCAATGGTTTAAACAAATAACAATTAATAAAGGAACACAAAATGGTGTTGAACCTAACATGGCAGTGATTACCGGTAAAGGTATGATAGGAAAGGTGCAAAACAGTTCTCCATTTACGTCAACTGTATTATTACTAAATGGTTTTGACCGAACTAACAGAATTTCTGTAAATGTCGATGTAGAAGATGCAAAAACAGATATCTCTGGTTTTATTGTCGGTTATGATGAGGAATCGGAACATTTGTTATTAGAATTAAATGAAAAAAATCAAGAATTATCTAAAGGTCAGTATGTTTTTTCTTCTGGTTTAGGCGGAGTTTTTCCTAAAGGACTGGAGATCGGTGAAATTGTAGAAGTACAAGCAGATCGCTATGAACTAACTAGTATTGCCCATGTAAAACCTTCAGCAGATTTAGAACAATTAAATCATGTGATTGTAATCGATCGGAATATGCCAACCGTTGATGAGCAAGTCGAGGAGGGTGAATCATGAAAAACATGATCCCCTTTCTAATTGCAATTATTTGCTTTATTCTAGTAATACTGGAAGGAACATTATCCTTAATCAACGTGTCCTTATTCGCAGATGATTGGATGATCGTTTCCCATTTTATGTTTTTGTTTTTAATATATGTTACTATTTATTTTGAAAAAATAACTACTTTTTATGCAATTGCGTTATCTATTATCTTTTCTTTGATCGTAGATATTGTCTATACCGATGTAATTGGGGTCTATGTATTTGCGTATACATTGGTTTTATATATTATCAGAGTCTTTATGAAAGTGTTGCAATCCAATTTTTTAATTGCAATGCTGATGACAGTTTTTGGGGTAATTACTACAGACATTTTGATTTTTTTCCTATATAATATTATTCAAATACACCAATTAAGTTGGGAATTTTATTGGCATAACAGATTGATTCCAAGTGGGGTTTGGAATTTAATCGCTGGCTTGTTTATATATATCGCTTTTGCTAAAAGATTACAGAAATGGTCGTTCATTAAATTTGAACGGTCGGATTGAATATCTGTAGTGATCGTTTTAAGGGGTTGAAAACTTGTGACAACGAATAAATGGATTACAATCAAGGGGACAAGAGACGGTCTGACCCTATTTATGAATGATAACTGTTCGTGGGACGAGCTTCTTATTGAATTGGATGAGATTCTATCTGCAAAGCATGTAACAGTAGATGAACCACTAATTACAGTGAAAATCAAACTAGGTAATCGCTACATTACGAGAGAGCAAGAGCAAGCATTGCTTGAAATTACACGAAAACATAATAAATTAGTAGTTGATCAAATAGTTTCTAATGTAATTCTTAAGGAAGAAGCTCTTAACTGGAAGGAAGAAACAGATATAAAGTTACATAATAAGGTGGTTCGTTCTGGACAAGTACTTGAAGTTAACAGTGATGTATTGTTAATAGGAGACGTAAATCCAGGAGGGAAAATTATTGCAACAGGAAACATATTTGTTTTAGGGAATTTAAGAGGAATTGCACATGCTGGGGCAAAAGGAAACAGAGAAGCTGTAATTGCTGCTTCTTATATGGCTCCAAGTCAATTAAGGATAGCTGAAATTATTAGTAGATCACCAGATTCAGATAAAGAAGGTGTCCCAATGGAATGTGGTTTTATCGAAAAAGATGGTGAACAAATTATAATGGATCGAATCAGTTCTTTAGTAAAATCTCGGCCACAACTAAATGCTTTTGAAAGGAGAATTATGAATGGGTGAAGCAATTGTTATTACTTCAGGCAAGGGTGGTGTCGGTAAAACGACCACTACTGCAAATCTAGGAACTTCATTAGCATTACTAGACAAGAAGGTATGTTTAATTGACACGGATATAGGTTTAAGAAATTTAGACGTTATAATGGGATTAGAAAATCGCATTATTTATGACATTGTCGACGTGTTAGAGAAAAGATGTAAAATTTCTCAAGCGTTAATTAAAGACAAGCGTTTTGATTGTTTATATTTACTTCCTGCTGCACAAACAAGCGACAAGTCAGCTTTAACACCGGAAGGTATGGTAGAAATAATAGACGAATTAAAACCAGATTACGATTACATATTAATAGATTGTCCAGCAGGGATTGAACAAGGCTATAAAAATGCAGTTGCAGGGGCTGATAAGGCGATTGTTGTTACTACACCTGAAAAATCAAGTGTACGAGATGCAGATCGAATTATTGGATTATTAGAACAAGAGGATATTGAACCACCTCACTTAGTAGTGAATCGTATTCGAAATCATATGGTTAAAAGTGGTGACATGCTTGATGTCGATGAAATTGTCCAAGTATTATCCATTGATTTATTAGGCATTGTAGCGGATGATGATGATGTAATAAAAGCATCTAATCATGGAGAACCTGTTGCCTTTCAACCAAATACAAAAGCATCCATTGCGTATCGTAATATTGCAAGGAGAATTTTGGGAGAGTCTGTTCCATTGTTATCTTTAGAAAAGAAAGAAACATTTATCGATAAAGTAAAAAAAGCATTCGGCATACAGAAATAATCAAAACTGGGCGATCAACGCCCAGTTTTATTTATATTAGACAAAATCTGAGCAATAAGCAGAGTGGTAATTTTGAATGAAAGTATGTGCGTAACAGCCGCTACGGCTTGCCCACTTCGATTTCCGGGGGGCATGCTCTTCAGCTAACTTTGAAAAGAAAAACACTTTTCAAAGTGGATCTTCAGATCATGCTAATCCCCCAGGAGTCGAAGTGGACGCCTGCGCTGGATAAAAATCTACAGTGGATGCAAGAGTTAGGATAATGACTACCTATCTCGTCATGTTTATAAAGGCTAAGTTTATAACTGTTAAAATCGTTGTAGAACCTATTTATAGCGTAGGTCGCCCACTTTCACTCCTGTGGGAATGTTTTACCTGAAGATCCACTTTTTCAAGCGGTCTATGCTTGATAAAGTTAGCTGAAGGGAAAACCCCATGGACAGGGAAGTGGGCAGCCGGAGCGGATAACTAATAGACAATTCATTTCAAAATTATCACGACTCTTACTTCGCAGTTTAGTTTTAAAGTGTTTTTCGTTAAATCGTAGTATCTGTTCATATTCCTATGGTTGTCCACATATACTTGTACAAACGTTGGGAAAAGGAATGGATGCTGATGAAAAAGAATAATCTTTCACAAATACGCCAAAATATTTCAAGACGAAAACTATCAAAAAAGAAAATCTCTTCGACTAAATTATCACAAATGAAAAACACGTCATTTTTTAATCGGAATTCGGTTGAAGATGAAGAACGGCATGGATTCTCGCCATCTATGAATCAATATCAAGGTGGAAAGGATGAATCGACCTACTTACGCCCTTTTTTAGTGAAAAGTGTGACTGCTACCATTATATTTTTCATTACAATGGTTTCTGTTTCAACGGATCATAAGTTACTTGAACAACCCAAAAATTGGACAAACTATGCAATGACTGAGGAATTTCCTTTTGCAACTGTAAATCAATGGTATCAGGCAAGGTTTGGAGCACCGTTTGCACTTGAGGCAGATCTGGGAAGTAGAGAAGATTATAAGCCAACCGCACTACCAGTATCTGGTCAAATAAGTCAGACTTTTCAAGAAAATGGTGAAGGAATTTTGATCTCTTCTAATGATGAAACAGAGGTCATTGCAGTGGATGCTGGAACGGTACTTTTTGCAGGTAACCATCGAGAAACAGGAAAAACTGTAGTTATTCAGCACCCTGATCAAAGTAAGTCCATTTATGGGAATTTAACAGATCTCAATGTACACTCCTATCAATCCATACGCGCCAACCAGCAAATCGGCAGTTATCAACCAGAAGAAACAGATGTCGCAATGTATTTTGCAATTGAAAAAAATAATGCGTTTTTAGACCCAATTCAGGTGATACAAGTTGATGAGCAACCTTAGACTACCACCGATTCATATTCATCCTATTTTATTTTTCTTTATTTTTCTTTCGATTGCGACAGGGATGTTAGTTGAATTAATGGTTATCTTTTTTATCGTTCTCATACATGAACTGGGACATTATAGTTGTGCGCGGTATTTTAATTGGCGAATTCGGCGCATTTTTTTATGGGTTTTTGGAGGAGTCATGGAAACAGATGAATATGGGGCAAGACCTCTTAAAGAAGAATGGCTTGTTACCATCGCGGGGCCGATGCAACATATTATTATCTTTATCTTTCTGTATGTAATGGAATATACGAACCTATTACCAGACTCAACGATCGCTTTAGCCTATCACTACAATACATTTATACTTATTGGAAATCTGTTGCCTATATGGCCACTTGATGGCGGAAAGCTTGTCCAGCTATGTTTGGATTCTTTTTTTTCTTACCAGGTCTCCCATCAATGGATGATTTCGATATCTTTGGTTAGTATTGTTGGTGTAAGTGTATTGGTTTATCTGCTGGATTGGTTTTCTTTAAGTTTTTGTTTACTTATGATTTTTTTTATTTTGGAAAATCGATTAGAATGGAAACAAAGATATTATAAATGGTGGCGGTTTCTATGGAATCGTTATAGTGAAGTCACCTATTTTCCAAAAGTGCAAATATTAGAAGTATCAACAGATATTCGTTTGATCGATGTTTTCCGTTTATTTAAAAGGGATACTTTTCATCAAATTAAAATGTACGATAAACATGGAAACATACACCTTTTAACAGAAAAGCAATGTTTACACAATTATTTTGAGAATAAAAACGTTCATGCACGCATGGAACAACTAATTACAAGCTAGGAAGAGAAAAAAATGAAAAAATTACATTTCCATACAAGTTTATCAGAAAAAATTGGATTCTTATTTGAAGATCAGCAATGTAAGGATATCTTTATTGATCGAATTACGGATGAGGCACGGTTAGGTTCTATTTATCTTGGAAAGGTACGTAACGTGGATCGAAGTATTCAAGCAGCATTTATTGACATTGGTTTAAATAAGGTAGGATTCTTACCATTAAAAGAAATACCTTTGTTAAAGAATAAGTCTGATCAATTAACAGATGGCGCTAGTATAATTGTACAGGTAGTGAAGGAAGCATACCAAGATAAAGGGCCACGCTTATCTGCAAACATTACACTTACAGCGTCACATATCGTTTACTTACCGTATGGCAGTCATATTGCAGTTTCCAAGAAATTATCCAATACTATAGCAGATCAGTACAAGCAAGTTATGAAAGAAGTGCTATTAGATTATGAAGGTTTAATTTTACGCACTAGTATCGAAAAGACCACAGAGGAAGAATTGAAACAAGAACTTAACAATGCAAGGAATCGCTGGCAGGAATTCAAAGATCTCGCCAAAGCTAAAAAAGCACCAGCTTTACTATTTCAAGTTCCTTTAGTGCCAGAGCAGATGTTAAGTCAATATCAAAGTATGGAATTTGATGATATAACTTTTGATAATCGTAAAACACTTCAAAACATGCAAGTGGCCTTTCCAAAGTTATCTGATAAGATGAGGGTTAGAAAAGAAGAGAACCAAATTGCTGGTAAAGATATGCAACATTGGTTGATAGAAGCTATTGAACCTGTGGTACGGACGCCGAATGGTATCACTCTCAGTATTGAACAAACAGAAGCCTTAACAGTAATTGATATTGATAGTAGTAGATTTTCAAGCCGACAAAATAAACAAGATACAGTTTTTCTCATTAATCAACAAGCCATTCCTTATTGTGCAGAGGAAATTCAAAAGCGTAATTTATCAGGAATAATCATGATCGACTTTTTAAAAATGGGTAAAAAAGAAGAAACAGCTCTCCTAAAACAAATGAAAGCCGCCTTAAAAGAAGACCCAATAAGCACAGAAGTATTTGGCTTTACACGGCTCGGTTTAATGGAAATAACAAGAAAAAGAGAACGAACGGGTTTACTCCAATTACTAACTAATTATTCCTCTCGTCTTCAACATCCGTTATCAACAGAAACAGTTGCTTATCAGTTGGAACGTGAATTAATTGGCTGGAATAATTCAAACATCGAAAGTCTGATAATAAGTTGTAATCATGAAGTGGCATCATTTTTTATGCGTAATCTGAAAGAATGGATAGAAGCTAAAATACATTATAATCTCTATTGGCAGTTAGACGAAAGCTGTAACGGGTATCACGTGATCCGTTCTGGAAGTAATCCTTTGATAGAGGGTTATATCAAGGAGAATAAGGAAAAAGTGATTGACAGGTTACTGTGAAATATGGTAAGATCGTCATGTTGTTTATGTAGCACCCGCTACTACAACCGCGCAGAACAGGTTTTAAAAGCTGGTTAAAAAGCTACCTGTATGGCGAGTCTGAGTTATATGAGGAGGTGCAAGAGAATGTACGCTATTATTGAAACTGGTGGAAAACAAGTAAAAGTAGAAGAAGGTCAAGTAATTTACGTAGAAAAGCTAGCTGCTGAAGCTGGTGAATCTGTAACACTTGATAAAGTACTTGCAGTAGGTGGAGATGACGCTAAGTTTGGTACTCCATACGTTGATGGAGCTTCTGTAACTGCTAAGGTAGAAAAACAAGGCCGTCAAAAGAAAATTACTGTATTCAAGTACAAGCCAAAGAAAAACTATTCACGTAAACAAGGTCACCGTCAGCCATATACAAAACTTACAATTGAAAAAATCAATGCGTAAGGTTTTTGTTTTATGATTAACGTGACAATTGAACGTGAGCAATCGTATATTAAATCATTTACACTGACAGGACATGCAGAAAGTGGTCCAGAAGGGCATGACTTAGTTTGTGCAGCTGTTTCTGGAATTACATTTGGGGCTGTCAATGCAGTGTTTGCGTTATGTGAGATTGATTTGGACATTGACCAGGCTGGCGATGAAGGCGGATTTTTAAAAGTTATTGTTCCTGATCTCAACAATGATTCACTTTTAAATAAAGTATCATTGTTATTCGAAGGAATGGTAGTCTCTTTACAAACCGTTGAGCAGGATTATGGTCAATATATATCCATCTCTGAAAAATAAGGAGGTGCAAAAACATGTTACGTCTAGATTTACAGTTTTTCGCAACGAAAAAAGGTGTAGGTAGTACAAAAAACGGTCGTGACTCTGAGTCTAAACGTTTAGGTGCTAAACGTGCGGACGGTCAAATCGTTTCTGGTGGTTCAATCCTTTATCGTCAACGCGGTACTAAAATTTACCCAGGTGTAAACGTTGGCCGTGGTGGAGATGACACACTTTATGCTAAAACAGATGGTGTAGTTAAATTCGAACGCCTTGGACGCGATCGTAAAAAAGTTAGTGTATATCCTGCATAAGGATATCAAAAAAGGCTCTAATCTTTTGAGGTTAGAGCCTTTTGTTTTGTAATCAAGGAAAGTATATAATCAGCGGTATCAAGACTTTTGTTATCAAAGTAGTCATTTTGAAATGTAGTGTATATGAATGCACCGCTCCGACTGTCTACTTCCCTTTCCATGTCGTTTTCCCTTCAGCTAACTTTTTCGAGAACAAACCGCTCAAAAAAGTGGATCTTCAGGTAAAACAGATGCCATAGGAGTGGAAGCGGACGGCCTACGCTATAAAGTGGTTCTACAACGATTGTGACAGCTAACTTGTTGAGGTTTATGAACAATATGAAGTAAAAGTCGCCATTTTACTACTTACACCCAGTGTAGCGCAATAATTAGCGTAGGCGCCCACTTCGACTCCTGGGGGATCAGCGTGATCTGAAGATCCACTTTTGTAAAGTGAACTTCTTTACAAAAGTTAGCTGAAGACACGCCCCCCGGAAAGCGAAATGGGCAAGCCGTAGCGGATTTTAAATCTATCAAACATTTCAAAATTACCACTAAAAAGATCGGGAGGGCTTTCCCGGTTTTTTTTAGATAAAGTAACAAAGCTTTTATACATATAGATGAAACAATAGCTTTAATGTGCTATAATTTGCTTATTGTGTGAGGAGTGAGCGGTTTGAAAGAACAAGATGTAGTCGAAATGTTGCGTCATTATCGACATGATTGGTTAAATGATTTACAACTGATTTTAGGCTATGCTCAATTGGGGAAATTAGATAAAATTCAAAGTAAGATAACCGATATTATAGAAAGATCAAACCAGGAACGTGGATTAGATCGCCTCAACATACCAAAAACGTTTGTGTGGCTCTATCAATTAAACTGGAGATCTGACGCTTTTGAACTGCAATTTCAATCTTTAATGGATCAAGAGACTCTATTTATCGATGATGATGCTTTGTTATCTAAAATACAAAAGATATTTCAAATATTACCTTCCTACCAGAAGGAATATCATCAATATAACGGCACGCTTATTTTTAAAAAAGTGAATCATACGATACATATTCACTTAACCTTCGATTTGGACTGGAATGATTTATCCGCACTAAAACAGGAGTTACAATCATTACCATTTATTAATGAAGTAAAAGAAGAGAAACTATTACGTATCGAATGGCAAGAATAACGAAAGAAGGTGAGACAACATGTTTGTCGATCAGGTAAAAGTATATGTAAAAGCTGGTGATGGTGGGAATGGTATGGTTGCCTTCCGCCGTGAGATATATGTTCCAATGGGGGGACCTGCTGGCGGAGACGGTGGAAATGGTGGTGATATCGTCTTTGAAGTTGATGAGGGTTTAAATACATTAATGGATTTCCGCTATCAAAGGCATTTTAAAGCAAAACGTGGCGAGAACGGTATGAGTAAAGGCATGCATGGAAAAAACACTGATCCACTAGTGTTACCTGTTCCACCTGGTACGACGGTTCGTGATGTGGCAACAGGGGAAGCGATTGCCGATTTAATTGAACATAAACAACGAGCAGTGATCGCTAAAGGCGGAAGAGGAGGAAGAGGTAACATTCGTTTTGCCTCTCCCAGAAATCCTGCGCCAGAAATTGCTGAGAATGGCGAACCAGGTGTAGAACGAGATATTCAAATTGAATTAAAATTAATTGCTGATGTTGGTTTAGTCGGATTTCCAAGTGTCGGTAAGTCCACACTATTATCAACTGTAAGTGCTGCCAGACCCAAAATTGCGGATTACCATTTTACCACTCTAGCTCCTAACCTTGGGGTTGTAGATACAGCAGATCAGCGTAGTTTTGTTTTAGCTGATTTGCCAGGATTAATAGAAGGTGCACACGAAGGAATTGGACTAGGACATCAATTTTTACGACATGTAGAAAGAACACGTGTTATTTTACATGTTCTGGATATGGCTTCAACTGAAGGTCGTGATCCTTATGACGACTTCGTGACAATTAATAAAGAATTAGAGCAATATGATCCAACATTGTTAGAACGCCCGATGATCATAGTTGCTAATAAAATGGATTTACCTGAAGCAGAGGAGCATCTTGCCTTTTTCAAGGAACAATTAGAAGAAGAATATCCGATTTTTCCAATTTCAACGGTAACTAAAACTGGTATACGTGACTTATTATTTGAAGTAGCCAATAAGCTAGAGGAAATACCGAAAAATTATCAGCCGATTGAAGAAAAAGAAGATCGAGTTGTCTACCGATTTGAAAAAGAAGAAAAAGCTTTCTCCATTACAAGAGATCCTGATGGAGCTTATGTATTATATGGAGATAAAATTGAGAAGTTATTTAAAATGACTGATTTTAGTCGTGATGAATCTGTCCAACGTTTTTCCAGACAATTACGAGGTATGGGAGTCGATGAGGCGTTGAGAAAAAGAGGCGCAGAGGATGGCGATACCGTTCGACTACTTGATTATGAATTCGAGTTTATGGAATAATAGTAGAGATGCTTTGAAGCGTGATCATCCGGTTAAATAAAGGGGAATAGGGATGTCTGCGAAAAAAGAAAAGTTCTATTTAGTAAGAGAAGATTTTCTGCCCGACGGTATGAAGAAGACGTTGGAGGCCAAAAAGTTATTGGAAAGCCAAAAAGTAGATTCGATTCATGAAGCGGCACGTCAGGTTGGAGTGTCTCGCAGTGTTTTTTATAAATATCGTGACGCTGTTTTTCCATTTCAACACATGGTGAAAGAACAGATGATTACATTATTTTTTCACCTAGAAGATCAAACAGGCGCTTTATCACATTTATTATCTGTGGTTGCACAAGCAGGTTGTAACATTCTAACTATTCATCAAACGATACCGATACATGGAAAAGCAAACGTCACTTTATCCTTAAATACAAATGGAATAACAATAGAAATTGATCAACTATTGTACGATCTTAAACAAATTGAATTCGTTAACCAAGTTGAAATTTTAAGTTCAGGTGTTTCATAAAGATACTTTAATCAGACATCCAATTGATAGCGAAACTTTAGGGGGAGCAAGCGATGACAGAAACAATCGGATATTTAGGGCCAAAAGGTACTTTCACCAAAATAGCGGTGGATTCAATGTTTAATGGTGAGGTAAAAAATGGTTACAGTACGATTCCTGAATGTATTGATGCTGTTGTAAATGACGAGGTAACTTATGCTGTTTTACCTTTAGAAAATGCAATTGAGGGTACTGTAAATATAACATTGGACTATTTAATTCAAGCTGAAAAAATAAAAATAGTTAGCGAAGTGATTGTTCCAATCCGTCAACATTTAATGGTGCATCCAGATAATGTTGAAAAATGGGAATCTCTAGAAACAATTTATTCTCATTCTCATGCAATTGCACAGTGTCACCGTTTTTTACGGAAGGAATTAGAGACTGTCCCAGCCCAGTCGATGACTTCAACTGGTGCAGCAGCAGAGTTTGTAAGTAAGCATCCTGAGCAGCGTATCGCAGCTATCGCGAATCACCTAGCGGCCAAAGAATATGGACTTTCAATTGTCAAAAAAGATATTCATGATTTTGATAATAATCATACTCGCTTCGTTGTTTTACATAAAGATCAAAGTGAGTTAACATCCAATAAACTTGAAGAAAAAGGTTATAAAACGACAGTGACGATCACTTTGCCTTCTGATCAACCTGGTGCATTGCATCAAGTTTTATCTGCCTTTGCATGGCGTAATTTAAACCTATCTAAAATAGAATCCCGGCCAATGAAAACGGGCTTGGGAAATTATTATTTCTTAATTGATATTGAACAGAAAATGGATGAAGTGTTAATACCGAATGCCATCACAGAAATGGAATCATTAGGTTGTAAAGTATCGGTATTAGGGAGTTATCCTTATTATTTACACAGTGGAAATGGTGTAACGCTTGCGGTATAATCCGCAAGCGTTTTGTTTTATAAGGTAGGAAAGCATATAAACAGCGGTATCAAGGCATTTGTTATCAAACTAGTAATTTTGAAATGTAGTGTATCTGAATCCACCGCTCCGGCTGTCCACTTCCCTTTTACCACGGGCACAAGTGCAACATCTACTCAAGCAAGCTTTCGTAGTGTTTTCTATGCAGCGGCGTTTTCCCTTCAGCTAACTTTTTCGAGCACAAACCGCTCAAAAAAGTGGATCTTCAGGGAAAACAGATGCCACAGGAGTGGAAGCGGACGGCCTACGCTATAGAGTAGTTCTACAAGGGATGTGACAACTAACTTGTCGAAGTTTAACAAAAAGTGAAGTAAAAGTCTTCATATCACTATTAACATCTATTGTAACGCATTATGTAGCGTAGGCGTCCACTTCGACTCCTAAGGGATCAGCGTGATCTGAAGATCCACTTTTGTAAAGTGAACTTCTTTACAAAAGTTAGCTGAAGACACGCCCCTTGGAAAGCGAAGTGGGCAAGCCGAAGCGGGTTTTAAATCTATTATCCATTTCAATATCACTACTAATAAGACCGGGTGGGCTTTCCCGGTTTTTCTCATTCTACTACAAAGCCTTTTTCTTTTAATGCTTCACAGGCTTGATCGAGTTTGCGTTCTTCGCTGGCAACAATGGTATGATTATGGACGCCATTAGTAAGTTCTAGTAAGTAAGGTGCATTTTTATCCTCTATTTTATTTACAAACTGATCAACATCTGCGCGGCTACTTATCATAAGAGAGGCCTTCAAGTCCCCATAAATTGGATGCTCAATCACTACGTTCTCAACGGTTGCACCAAAGTCAACAATTGTGTACAACTCTTCTTTCGTTTCATTTCGATCATGTTTGCACGCAATAACACGACGATAGTCCTCATTAGCACCATCAGTTTTCATATAAAGATATCCATTGCTAGTGGCAATAATCGGGTGATTCTGAGCTTTTAATAAGGATATGTCCTGGACAATGACCTGTCGACTTACATTCGCTTTTTCGGCGAGGTCTGTTCCGGTTAAAGGGATAGAGCTGTCATTTAACCAGGTAACAAGGCTTTCACGTCGCTCCTTACCAGTTAATTTTTTTCTCATAATTAGTTCTTTCCTCCTTCATTCGAACAAAAATTCTGTTTGATATTTCTACAATTTGTGATATATCCTGTTCTGTTGTTAGATGGCTAAAGGAAAAACGTATGTAACGATTACCTTCTTCTCTATCAGAGATAAAAGGCGAAATCGATCTTGGTATATTAGTGTATCCAATACTACATGCGCTGCCTGTTGAAATGTCAATACCATTACGATTATATTCTAGCATGACATAGTCTCCTTGCACAAAGTCTGCGATACAACCGACAATACTTGGACATTGTGCAGGACTAGTGATAGGTCGTAAAGGCACTTCTAGATTCTTTAATTTTTCACAAAAAAGCTCTCTAATATAGGTTAAGTGTTTTTTATTATGACTGATCTGTTGCTTTTGCTGGAGAGCAGATGCTGAAAAGGAAGCAATAGCTGGCACATCTACGGTTCCAGGTCTCAATCCATGTTCATGATTCGTGATGACAGGATGTGGCAAGAGAGTGACTTGTGGATGAAAATAAATAGCTCCCACACCTTTTGGACCAAATATCTTGTGGCTTGAGATCGTTAAACAATCAACATGAGGTAAAATGGGTTCTAAATCTATCTTACCAAACGATTGGATTGCGTCACTATGAAAATAGATATCTTGCTCTTTTAATTTCTTTCCTATGTCTGCAATTGGTTGTATGACTCCTGTTTCACCACTAACATGCTGGATGGAAACTAAGCTTGTATGAGGCTGAACAGTTTGTAACAACTCCTCAATATCAATTTGTCCATCCACGCCAAGTGGAAGAAAGGTCACTTCAATATCTTCAGATTTTGATAATTCCTGAAAATAATAGTAGAGAGAACTATGTTCTGCTTCTGAAGTAATAATATGCTTTTTTTCTTTAATAGGGGATGCACGAAGTAAGCTATCAACTGCTAGTAGGTTACTTTCTGTGCCACCACTGGTAAAAACTATCTGTCTTGGTTGAGTATGAAAGATATCTGCTAGTATTGCTCGTGCTTGATCTAATATATCCATCGCTTTCCCGCCTGTATCATGCAAACTACTTGCATTCCCAAAAAAGTTTTTAGCAACATCTTGATAAACTTCTAAGGCAATATCAGACATTGGAGTTGTTGCTGCATAATCACAATAAACCATGTAATCTTCCTTCCGTGGAAAAAATGCTTGTCATATTACATATTATATGTAAAGATAACTGTAAAGACAACTGTAAACTGAGGTGGAAGAATTTGCAACAAAAAGTGGTTATTATTGGAGCAGGAATCGCAGCACACGCATTGGCAAATCAATTGTACAGTCAATTTGACGTCACCATGATTACGAAGAAAAAATGGAAAAATAGTAATTCTTTTCGTGCGCAGGGAGGGGTTGCAGCGGCTATTGCTTCCAACGATCATTGGCGTATACATTTAGAAGATACATTAAAAGCAGGTGTGTATCATAATGACAAAGCACTAACTGAGTTGATGGTAAAAGAAGGGCAATCGATTTTAAAAACTTTGCTTCGCCAAGGATTTCCAGCTGATAAAGACGTTAGTGGTCAATTATTACTGGGAAAAGAAGGGGCACATAGTAAGCGAAGAATTATTCATGCAGGCGGTGATCAGACAGGTAAGTATGTAATCCAATACTATCAGCGGATTTTGCAAAATAAAATACATATTATCGAAAATCAATTAGCTGTTGATTGCGTCATTGAAAATGGCCACTGTACCGGTATCATAACAATCGATAACAAGGAACAGTATGTATTTCATCCAGCAGATCATGTTGTGCTTGCTACGGGTGGATATGGAGCTATTTATGATACGACATCCAATGACGAAACAACGACAGGAGATGGGATCTCGATTGCCTATAGGGCAGGTGCTGCAATTAGTGACCTGGAATTTGTTCAGTTTCACCCGACCATGCTTTCTGTTCCTGAAAAGCAAAATATTCTCATTTCAGAAGCAGTACGAGGGGAGGGAGCGATCCTGATAGATCGTGAAGGGCGAGCAATAATGAAGGATCAACATCCTCAAAAAGACTTAGCACCGAGGGATGTCATCTCAAGAATCGTTACAGCTGAAATTTCAAAGGGTAAAGAGATATTTTTGGATATATCTAAAGTAAAAAATTTTCCTCAAAGATTTCCTTTTATTACATCAATATGTGAAAGGTATAACATAGATTGGAAAAAAGGTACTATTCCGATTCAACCAGGTGCCCATTTCACAATGGGGGGAGTGGAAACGAATGAACACGGGGAGACCAGTATTCCCAGACTGTATGCGGTAGGTGAAGTCGCTTGTAATTATGTTCATGGCGCAAACCGTCTTGCCAGTAATTCCTTATTAGAAGGTATAGTTTTTGCTACAAGGTTAGCGGAACTTATACGTAATCAAAAACCGCTCACATCTAGTACAACAGCTCCAGTTACACATCGAGCAGCTATAAGCAGTTTCGCTCTTCCAGAAAAAGCTGATCTTAGAAAAAGGATGACTGCTTTTGTTGGCATTAATCGAAAATCTAATACTCTAAGAAAAATGTCAGATTGGTTAGGTCAATATACAATCATCAAAGATCAACCTCTTTACAATATTTCTTTATCAAAGAAGCAAATTGAATTGCAGCACATGCTGCTGGTCGCAAATTTAGTTACCAATGCAGCCGAAAGCAGGACAGAAAGCAGAGGTGCACATTATCGCATAGATTATCCAGATAGTGTAGTATCCTGGCGAGAAAAAAGAATTTATCATCAATTAAAAAGAGGTGTCGTAGTATGAACCATCTTGCATTAAAGCAACGTTTAACAGCTTTCTTTAATGAAGATATAGGTAGCGGGGATAAAACCTGTGAGGCACTGTTTCACGACCACTATCAAGTGGGGAAGGGGACATTCACCGCAAAACAAAATGGTGTATTTGCAGGAGAAAAAATTTTACAAGAAGCTTATTCACTGTACGATCCTCACATTAAGGTAAACCTGTATAAAAGAGATGGGGATATTGTGCAGAAAGGAGACGTAATTGCAGAAGTAACCGGTATGTATCACCACTTATTGACATCAGAAAGAGTTATTTTAAATGTAATTCAGCGTATGAGTGGAATAGCAACAATGACAAATAGAGCAGTGAAAGCTCTAGATAACGACAGAATTAGGGTAGTCGATACTCGAAAGACTACACCAGGCTTACGAATGATTGAAAAATATGCCGTTCGTTGTGGTGGTGGCTTCAATCATCGATTTGGTTTAGATGATGCCATTATGTTGAAGGATAATCATATCGCTGCTGTCGGTTCCATTGAAGCAGCTGTAAAGAAAGTAAGAGAAGTGTCTGGTCATATGGTGAAAATTGAAGTCGAAATTGAACAGGAACAGCAGTTAGAAGAAGCAATCAATGCCGGTGTGGATGTAATCATGTTCGATAATATGTCGCCAGATCAAATTAATCGCCTTATGGATCAGGTGCCAACTCATATTCTCACAGAAGCTTCAGGTAACATTACAGTAGAGAATATCCATCAATATAAAGAAACACGGATCGATATGATTTCGCTAGGTTTTTTAACACATTCGGCCCCAGGCTTAGATATTAGTTTTAACCTTACGGAGGGAACGAAATGAGTATAGCGTCATTATTTACAACACATCAACAATTACCAAATAAGTATCAACAAATGGATGAAAATGAAATGAAAGAACGAATTGCAACCATTAAACGCCAAATGGGTCATTCATTATTTATACCAGGGCATCATTATCAAAAAGATGAAGTCATCCAATTTGCTGATGCCAGAGGGGATTCATTACAATTAGCTCAAGTGTCTGCCCAGCAAAGTGCGAAATACATTGTTTTTTGTGGGGTCCATTTTATGGCAGAAACAGCAGATGTTTTAACCAATGATCAACAAAAGGTCATTCTACCAGATATGCGAGCGGGATGTTCGATGGCAGATATGGCGGATGATCAGCAAACCGAAGAGGCATGGGAAACATTAACGGGATATTTTGGTGACACCATACTGCCACTTACTTATGTGAATTCAACAGCAGCGATTAAAGCTTTTGTAGGTGTACACGGTGGTGCAACCGTTACTTCATCTAATGCTAAAAAAATGGTCAAGTGGGCATTTGAACAAAAGCAACGATTATTATTTTTACCTGATCAGCATTTAGGTCGAAATACAGCCGTAGAATTGGGAGTTCCTCTCGAACAAATGGCAGTCTGGGATCCAATTGCCAAGCAATTAGAATATGAAGGAAACAGAGAGGATGTTCGAATTATATTATGGAAAGGACATTGCTCCGTACACGAGAACTTTACTGTTAACAATATCAAACAAGTTCGTGAAAACCATCCAAATATGAACATTATCGTTCATCCTGAGTGTACATATGAAGTGGTTCAACAATCGGATCAATCAGGGTCAACGAAGTATATTATTGAAACGATTAAGAATGCACCGGCAGGAAGTGAGTGGGCGATTGGTACTGAAATGAATTTAGTTAACCGAATTATTAAAGAACATCCGGATAAACGTATTATTTCCTTAAATCCTTTTATGTGTCCGTGTCTAACGATGAATCGTATTGATTTGCCTCATTTACTTTGGTCACTAGAAGAAGTGCAACAAAATAAATCAACGAATCAAATAAAAGTTGAGAACAATATTGCTACAAATGCAAAGCTGGCATTAAATAGAATGTTATCTCAATCATAATGAGTGAAGAAGGATATCAAGATAATTACAGTTATCCTTCTTTTTTTATTCAACTTTTTAGGCGTATTGCATATGTTGATAAAGAAGATGGATTAGACCGAGACAAATGCAGTTCCATACTTAACATATAGAAAGGAGAAATTATTTTGAAAATTCATATTGTGCAAAAAGATGAGACATTATGGAAAATTGCGCAAAAATATGGTGTGAGTTTAGAGAATGTGATCGCGGCTAACCCCCAAATTTCAAATCCTGAAATGATCATGCCGGGAATGAAAATCAAAATCCCTACTGCTTCAGACAGTAAACAACAACCAGCACCAGGAAATAAAAAACAGCAAGTTGCACCAACACCAAGTCCTACTGCCAAAAAAGAGAAAAAGGAAGTAAAACCACCAAACCAAATTTTACCTTCTATTGAAGAAGACGAAGACAAGAAATGGGAACCACTTAAAAAGGAGATGCCAGCATTGCCAATTCATTTTAATAAGCAACAACCAGCACCACCTCAGCCAGCTCCAACGCAAACATCTCAAGATTTAAAATGGACCCAACTGACCAATAATTTTGAAACAAATATTCATCCGATGCAAATGATGGAGGATGAAAATGATGTGGCAGGGGTGCAAGAACAAATGAAACCTCAATACCAACCTATGCCACAACCGCAACAAATGCCGATGCCTTCACACCATCAAATGCCAATGCAAGCGCCTTGTTATTCAAAAGATGGTATTCCATACGGATTTGGCAACAGTGGACCTGGTCCCATGGGGCAAATGCAGCCATATCCTTTCCCAGATGGATCACAGCCTCAAGTAATGGGGGCACAACAACAACCAATGCACGGTTGGAATCAAGGTCAAATGCCAACTATGAATCAGCCACAAGGTCAATATGGTCAACAAATGCCATGGGGACCTTCACAAATGCCACAAAATCAAGGAATGCCAAATATGGCACAACAACCAATGCAGCAAATGATGCCACAACAAATGCAGAATCAACAAAATATGCAACAGCAGCCACAACAAATGCCTGGGGAGCCAATGATTCCACAACCAGGAATGCCTAATTATCCTTTAATGCCGATGCCATATGGTATGCAAGCACCACAGCAGATGCCTTACCAACCTTATGGTCCAGGTCAATCAATGAATGACGATTGTGGTTGCGGTGGAAACAGAGAAGAATAAAGATTAAAGACGATTCTTTAATAGAATCGTCTTTTTTTATGAGTAAAAAAAGGATATATGAAGGGATTCTTCAATAAGAAAAATCGGGAAAACCACTTTGTCCTTGTAGTAGTAATCCAGAAATGGATAATAGGTTTAACACCCGCTACAGCTTGCCCACTTCGCTAAATAAAGCGATACAACGGGTGTAAGTAGTGATATCGTTACATTTATTTCATATTGTTTATAAACCTCGACAAGTTAGCTGTCACAAAGGATGTAGAATCACTAGATAGCGTAGGCCGTCCGCTTCCACTCCTATGGCATCAGTTTTACCTGAAGATCCACTTTTATGAGCGGTTTATGCTCGAAAAAGTTAGCTGAAGGGAAAACGCCTTGGAAAGGGAAGTGGACAGCCGAAGCGATGGACTAATAGTCACTATATTTCAAAATAGCTACATTGAAAAAGCGTTGATAAAAATTAGAACATACTATACAAAAATAACTTATCTCTTTCATACTGATTTCTGTCTTATTTTCAGCTGAAAATGAATTTACATACTAGAGATTAGATATGTAATAAGTTTTTTTATTGAAAATATAGTTTGAAAAACTTGCAATAAGTGAATGAATGAAAGTAGGGAGCTGATTGGAATGTGGTGGAAGGGTTCTTATTTTAAGTATATTACGGCGTTAATTCTTTTATTAATTACTATCTTTTTTATGAAATTGATGAATATGTTTGATCCTTTTTTGACGATATTTAAAACTTTATTTTATCCGATTTTAATCGCTGGATTCTTATTTTACATACTACGACCAGTTGTGGAGTTCATTTCTGATAAGTTACATGTACCAAACGTCGTGGCGATTGTCATTACATTTATCTCGGTGGGTGGCATCTTGTACGGTGCGGGATATTTTTTAGCATCTACGATAAGGAAGGAAGTAGAGGACTTTTCCCATTTACCGAGTAAGCTAAGAGAAATGGCTGATAAAGCGAAAATGGAAGTGGAGAAAAAGGATATGGGACTGCTTTCGCCGAATTCAATTGAACATGAAATAACCAAGTATTTTAGTAATTTAACACAGCGGATGGGCGAGCACTTCACTGAAATTTTTACGACGGTCATGGGGGCTGCTACTCTTATGATTATAGTTCCTATATTAGTTTTCTTCTTTTTGAAGGATGGAAATAAGTTTAAGCTGTTTGCCACCAAATTTTTAAAAGATGAGAAGAAACAGGAGGCAAAATCACTGTTGTCGAAAGTAGATAAAACGATTGCTGCTTATATTATCGGTCAAGTAACCGTGGCGTTTGTTGATGGGGTACTGATGTACCTAGGCTATCTCATTATCGGAATACCGTATGCACTTCTTCTCGGGATTTTTGTGATGGTGACTGCTGTCGTTCCATTTTTCGGACCTATTATTGGGGTAATTCCTGCCTTGATTGTGGCGTTAATGCAAGATCCTGTAATGGCAATTTATGTATTAATTATTTTAATCGTAGTGCAACAGCTGGAAGGGAATTTAGTGGCACCTACCGTGCTGGGATCTCGTCTGAAAGTTCATCCCCTGACGATTATATTATTACTGGTGATCGCAATGCCACTAGCTGGATTTATAGGTATGGTGATAGCAGTACCTCTATATGCAGTAGGAAAAGTACTAGCGATTAATTTAGTGAAATATATTAAATTATACAGAGATACGATTCGTCTGGAAAAGGGCTGAATGAATAGACAAGCTTAAAGATGTTGTAACAAAAGTAAATAGGTCAGTAAAGTAATCTGCGAACATAATGTTTTTGATATTCTCACTTTTCTGAAGATATAATTTAAAATCAAGAGTATGAATAGCACGTTGATTTTAAATTGTCAGTTGTTATGATAAAGTAAGGATAGAAATAATTAAAAGATAGATTCAGAGAGGTGAGAAAGCATGGCAGGGCATTCTAAATGGAAAAATATCCAGAGACGAAAAAATGCACAAGATGCAAAACGTGGTAAAATATTTATGAAACATGCAAAAGACATTTATATTGCAGCAAAACAAGGTGGCGGTGATCCGGATATGAATCCTGGCCTTCGTTTGGCTGTAGATAAAGCAAAGTCAGATAATATGCCAAACGATAATATTGATAGAGCGATTAAAAAGGCAACAGGTGACTTGGACGGAGCGAACTTTGAAGAATTAACCTATGAAGGGTATGGACCTGGCGGAACAGCTGTCATGGTAGAGGTTTTAACCGATAATAAAAATCGTACAGCATCTGAACTGCGTCATGCCTTTAGCAAAAATGGAGGCAATTTAGGTGAAAATGGCTGTGTTGCTTTTATGTTTGATCGTAAAGGGTATATCGTAATTGATCAGGATAAAACGGATGCAGATGAAGACACCATGATGTTAGAAGTAATTGAAGCTGGAGCAGAAGAAATGGAAACCACTGAAGGAGCCTATGAGATATATACAGACCCAGAGGATTATCAAGACGTAAAAGGTGCCCTTGAAGAAAGTGGCTTCACACTAGAAACAGCAGAAATCACGATGATTCCGCAAACATTATCAGCTGTAGATGAAAGTGCCGGAAACAAAATGATCAAGCTAGTCAATATGTTAGAAGACATGGAAGATGTACAGGAAGTACATCATAATATGGATGCTGAAGATGAAATTATGGCACAATTATAATATCCTATGCTTTTTAAGTAGTTAACGGAGCAAGAACAAAAGAATTTTATAACTTAGTAAAATCCAGATGATTATTCGAGTTGACATCGAAATCATTTGGATTTTCTTTCGTATAAGGAAGATACTGCTCAATAACTGATTAGGAAAAGTAGTAATTTTGATATTGACAACATGGATATATTTCCTAAAACTGGACACCCTAATTAGTAACATAACTCGAATGGAGGGGTCCTAATGGGAAAGTTGTGGTTAGTATTAAACGGCATAGTTGTGATAATCATAGGGGTTATCGGGGTTCAAGCTCTTATGAATACAGAAGAAAATAAAAAGGCGGAAGTAGAAGAAGTACCTGTAGTTGCTCAAAATCCATTAACGATTGAACTTACTTTAGAAACGCATTATATAGATGGGAAAGTTGAACGGGAACATTTGGAAGAAACCATAGCATCAATGGAGGATTTTTGGTCTGAGTATGAAGACTGGCAAGTGATGGAGCAAAAAGAAGGTTTTATGCGTTTTCGAAAAGAAGTGGATGATATTTCCCCTTATTTGAAAGCAAATGGCTACTTTGGCATCAAGGATGGAAAGTTGACCATTTTTGAAGGCGTTCCACTGCAAGAAGCAGCAGTTCAATCCTTTTACCAAATTGACACAGAAGAGTTAGAATCACATCTTTTTGAAAAGCTTAAAGAAGGTATTAAAATTGACAGTAAACACGATTATACGAAAGTGTTAGAAACGTTTCGATCTTATCAAAATGCGGAAGCAGTAAATAGTTGAACGATGAGAAGTCATCGTTCAACTTTTGTTCTTTTATAGATAATAAATATACCTATCATGGCAATAAAAGTCATAGCGGCCATTATTTGATACATCGTTTGAGAGCCGAAATTGTCAAAAATAGTACCACCTGTTGTACCGCCAACTGCACCACCTAAACCAAAGCAAGTGGACATTAACAATGCTTGTCCCGTACTTCTTAATCGATTAGGTACAAAGCTGACTGCTGTTTGTAATGCCACTAACCAGAATAATCCAAAGGTAAGCCCTTGAGATATTTGTAAAAGGACAATCCATTCAGCAGATTCAATGAATCCGTACAGTAGCCACCGCAACGTAAATAACAAAGCTACAATACTTAATAAAAACAAATGATGAAATTGCATTATTTTTTGCGTTAAGAAATAAAAGACAGGGACTTCACTAAATGCTGCAAGTCCCCAAGCCGCACCAATCAAGAAAGTTGTTGCTCCTAAATTTTCTAAATGTAGTACAAGCATTGTATCGTTCATTCGGTGAGGAATCATAACTAAAAAGCAGAGAAATAGAAATAGCATGAAGTTTTTATTGCTCAATACTTCTTTTACTCCTGTTAAGGAGACCGGATCTGCTGAATGGTTATTATCTTTTAAAAATAGAGTCAATGATATTAATAATAGAATTAGCACCCAAAAGACAATATAAATGTTCTCGATGCCGATTAACGCTAGAACAGGACCTGAAGCAACTGCAGTCAACGCAAAACCAATAGATCCCCATAAGCGGATTTTGCCATACTCTCCGCGATTTTTAGTACCTAAGCTTTTGATTGCCATACTGTCAAGTAAAGGTCCAGCAGGTGACATCACAAAATGAAATAATAGAAAAGAGATAAAAACAACAATATAAGATGTGCTAAAAAAGATACTAAAGCTTACAGCGATCACAGCAAAATATAAAAATAGTAATAACCCTTTAATTGTTTTATATTTATCACTAATGAATCCAAAAAAAGGTTGCGCAATAATACTTACCATTGGCGCTATCCCTAATATCGTTCCAATCTCAATAGGTGAAAATCCTCTAAAACTTAAAAATAAAGGTAAAAATGGTAGTATAAGTCCTTTGTTACTCATATTAAGAAAAGTTAACGCTTTCAAAAATCTCAGCTGTCTTGTCCTTGTCATAAAAGCCCATCCTTTTTCTTTTTTCATTGTAATACTGTATCATAAAAGAAGAGATGATTTCATTCTTTTTGTCTCACACTACCTTGATTAACGATAAAGAATAAGCTATCATGAATACGAACGTATGATTGTAGGCGACAATAGAATTGGTTCAAAGAGGAGAACATGATATGATTGCATACATACAAGGAGAAGTATCAGAAATTACTGATCAAGCTGTTATATTAGATGTCAATGGGCTAGGTTACGAGGTGATATGTCCTAATCCATTTCGTTTTCAAGCAGACGTAGGTCAAAAACAAAAAATATATACCTATCATTACGTAAGAGAAGATGCACAAATATTATACGGATTTCAAAACCAGGATGAAAAATCACTTTTTTCCAAAATATTAAACGTTTCTGGAATTGGACCAAAAGGTGCACTGGCAGTACTAGCCACCACATCTGTACAAGATTTTGTTGTAGCGATTGAACAAGAAGATGAAAAGTTTTTAACCAGTTTTCCAGGGGTAGGAAAGAAAACAGCACGTCAAATGATATTAGATCTAAAAGGGAAATTACCTTTTGACTATCCTGAAGATAATTTATTCATAGAGAATAAGAGTACAGCGAAAGATAACCAAGCATTATTAGAAGCTGTCGAGGCTTTAAGAGCACTAGGATATTCTGACAGAGAAATCAATCAGATTAAACCAGCTTTAGCTAAAGAACAAAGTGATACAGCAGATACATACATCAGAAAAGGATTATCTTTATTAATGAAGTAAGAGAGAAAGGAGCTTCAAGATGGAAGAGCGGATCATATCACAAGAGACACTTGAAGAAGACATATCTGAAGAGCTCAGTCTCCGTCCACAATTATTAAAACAGTATATTGGGCAACATAAAGCTAAAGAAAACTTGTCAATCTTTATTGAAGCAGCCAAAATGCGTAATGAAGCATTGGATCACGTCCTATTATATGGTCCACCAGGACTTGGGAAGACAACAATGGCACAAATTATCGCCAATGAAATGGGGGTTCAGTTTAAACAAACGTCAGGACCTGCTATTGAACGATCGGGTGATTTAGCAGCTATTTTATCTTCATTGGAAGTCGGTGATGTGCTTTTCATCGACGAGATTCATCGTTTACCTAGAGCTGTGGAAGAGATTCTCTACCCAGCAATGGAGGATTTTTGCCTTGATATTGTAATCGGACAAGGGCCTAGTGCTCGCTCTGTTCAATTAGATCTTCCACCGTTTACATTAGTTGGTGCGACTACAAGAGCAGGATTATTGTCTGCTCCATTACGAGATCGTTTTGGTGTATTAAGTCGATTAGAGTTTTATGAAGTTGTAGATTTGTGTGCGATTGTTGAGAGAACGGCAGATATTTTTCAAGTGGAAATTGATAAAACAGCAGCCCTGGAGGTCGCTAGAAGATCACGGGGTACACCTCGAATTGCCAATCGTTTGTTGAAAAGAGTGCGAGATATTTCTCAAGTAAAAGGTGAATCGTCTATTTCGATTGAAACAACGCAAAAAGCATTACAAATGCTTCAAGTCGATCAAGAAGGATTAGACCATATCGACCATAAGTTATTGTTAGCCATGATGGATGGTTTTAAGGGTGGGCCTGTTGGATTAGACACAATAGCTGCTTCAATCGGAGAAGAATCACAGACAATTGAAGATGTCTACGAGCCGTATTTATTACAACAAGGCTTTATCCAACGTACACCAAGAGGAAGGTTAGTTACACCGAAAGCATATGCTCATTTTGACCGGGAGGTGCCACAGACTTGACGGAATTTGGCAAAATCTTTATCGTTATAGGAGTTGTCTTTATTATCGTTGGTCTTTTATGGGGTTTTATTGGGAAATTACCAGGGGACATCAGTTTCAAAAAAGGAAACGTCTCCTTCCACTTTCCAATCATGACCTCGATCATAGTGAGCATTATCTTAACACTAATATTCGCCCTAATCGGCCGTTTTAAATAAGCCCCGTATTCGTATTGAATTTCATTGTAAAACTAAACTGCGAAGTAAGAGACATAATTTTGAAATGATTTATCTATTAGTCAGCCGCTCGGGCTGCCCACTTCCCTTTCCGTGGGGTTTTCCCTTCAGCTAACTTTTTCAAGCATAGACCGCTTGAAAAAGTGGATCTTCAGGTAAAACGGTCCCACAGGAGTGAAAGTGGGCGGCCTACGCTATAAATAGTTACTACAACGGTTTTAACAGTTATAAACTTGGACTTTCTAGAAATGACGAGATAGTAGTTCAATATTCTTAACTCTTGCATCCACTGTAGAATTTTATCTAGCGCAGGCGTCCACTTCGACTCCTGGGGGATTAGCATGATCTGAAGATCCACTTTGAAAAGTGTTTTTCTTTTCAAAGTTAGCTGAAGAGCATGCCCCCTGGAAAGCGAAGTGGGCAAGCCGTAGCGGCTATTACGCAAATACTTTCATTCAAAATTACAACTCTTTTTATTACGCAGTTCGTGTCTACTATGATGTATTATTATTATTGTTTACGAAGACGGTGGTAGAGTAGAAGGAGTAGAAAGATGGAGATTGAAGATTTTGATTTTGACCTGCCAGAAGAACTAATTGCACAAACACCATTACAAGAAAGAGCAAGTTCTCGTTTAATGGTGCTAAACCGAGAAAACCGCAAGATTTCACACCACCATTTTTACGATATATTAGACTTTCTAAACGAAGGCGATTGTCTAGTATTAAACGATACAAAAGTATTACCTGCACGTCTCTATGGTATCAAAGAAGAAACCGGAGCAAAAGTAGAAGTCCTGTTATTAACCCAAATGGAAAATGATGATTGGGAAGTCTTAGTAAAACCAGCAAAAAAAATAAAAGCAGGAAGTAAAATCACCTTTGGTGACGGGCAACTTATCGCGACTTGTCTCGAAATCAAAGAACACGGTGGAAGAATACTTCGTTTTGAATACCAAGGTATTTTTTATGAAGTACTGGATCAATTAGGCGAGATGCCCTTACCGCCGTATATCAAAGAACAATTAGAAGAAAAGGATCGTTATCAGACCGTCTATGCAAAAGAACAAGGATCGGCAGCAGCTCCGACAGCTGGTTTACATTTTACCGAAACGTTATTGAGAAAAATTAAACAAAAAGGCATAGACATTGCTTTTATCACCTTACATGTTGGCTTAGGAACTTTTCGCCCTGTTAGTGTTGATAATATCAAAGAACACGAAATGCATGCCGAATTTTACCAAATGACACAAGAAACCGCGGATCAACTAAATGAAGTGAAAAAGAGTGGTAATCGAATCATTTCCGTTGGCACCACTTCAACGCGCACATTAGAAACGATAGCTCGAGATACTGGAGGCGTTTTTGAAGAGAGAAATGGATGGACTGATATTTTTATTTATCCACCGTATCAGTTTAAGGCGATAGATGGATTGATAACCAATTTCCATTTGCCTAAGTCTACGTTAATCATGCTGGTTAGTGCTTTAGCGGATCGTGATTTTATATTAGAAGCTTATCATAAAGCAGTAGATGAACGTTATCGATTTTTCAGTTTCGGTGACGCTATGCTGATTATTTAAGGAAGGGACATGAATCATGACAGCAATTAGATACGAACACATTAAAACGTGTAAACAAACAGGAGCGCGTTTGGGGAAAGTCCATACTCCTCATGGTACTTTCGATACACCAGCCTTTATGCCAGTTGGAACGTTGGCAACAGTAAAAACGATGAGCCCAGAGGAATTAAAAGAGATGGGTGCGAATATGATTCTATCAAACACCTATCATTTATGGTTGCGTCCTGGTGAAGATATTGTCAAAGAAGCTGGCGGACTGCACAAGTTTATGAATTGGGATGGTGCCATTCTTACAGACTCTGGAGGTTTCCAAGTATTTAGTTTAAGTGATTTGCGTAAGATTGAAGAAGAAGGTGTTCATTTTCGTAATCATTTAAGTGGTGAGAAGCTCTTTTTATCACCAGAAAAAGCGATGAATATTCAGAATGCATTGGGGTCTGATATTATGATGGCCTTTGATGAATGTCCGCCATACCCAGCGGAACATGATTATATGAAAAAATCCGTTGAACGTACAAGTCGTTGGGCAGAGCGGTGTTTGGAAGCACACGATCGCAAGGATGTACAAGGTTTATTCGGTATTGTTCAAGGTGGAGAATATGAGGATTTACGTCGATTAAGTGCACAGGATTTAACATCGATGGATTTCCCAGGCTATGCAATTGGAGGACTTTCGGTAGGTGAACCAAAAGATGTGATGAATCGTGTGCTGGAGTTTACGACACCATGGTTACCAACAGACAAACCACGTTATTTAATGGGGGTGGGTTCACCCGATTCATTGATTGATGGTGCTATTCGTGGTATTGATATGTTTGACTGTGTCTTGCCTACTCGCATCGCCAGAAATGGTACATGTATGACTTCTGAAGGTCGTTTAGTTGTGAGAAATGCTAAATTCGCACGTGATTTCTCACCATTAGATCCAAATTGTGATTGTCATGTATGTCAAAACTACACTCGTGCCTATATCCGACACCTAGTTAAAGCAAATGAAACATTCGGCTTCAGACTTACTACTTATCATAATCTATATTTTCTGTTAAAATTAATGGAGCAAGTTCGTGAAGCGATTATGCAAGACCGACTTGGTGATTTTAAAGAGGCATTCTTTGAACAATATGGTTTTAACAAACCGAATGCGAAGAATTTTTAGAAAGGGGGGGATTTTGATGGAAGCTTTAGCTACCTTTGCACCACTAGTATTAATGGTTGTGATTTTTTATTTTCTATTAATCAGACCACAACAGAAAAAACAAAAGCAAGTCCGTCAAATGCAGTCAGAGCTGAAAAAAGGGGACAAAATTGTTACGATTGGTGGTCTCCATGCTACTGTACATGCAATTGATGAAGATGCAATTGTATTAAGTGCTGGTGATGGTTCAAAACTTACATATGACCGTTCAGCGGTACGTGAAGTTACGGAACAAAGCTAATAATGAAAAAATAAAAATACCATGGCATTCAAATATGCTGTGGTATTTTTATGTGAAATTATAGAATGTGTGCTTTAAAGAATAACACTCTATCTCGACGGGATAAGTCTTTCGCTTTACGGGATATCAAAACTTATCCAGTGAAGCGACTACTATATCCCGTAAAGACATACGGTTATCCCGTTAATAGCTTTCCTTATCCGGTGAGGAGATGTAAATTGTTACAATAAATAATTTGTTCGTGACTGTCACTAATCAACACTTTCTTCCCCCGAAGATAAGTTAACCCCTATGATGGCTCCAATAATGGCAAGTAATAGATAGGCAATGTGGTTAACTAATTCGACTACTGAAAATCCTAGATGAAGGCCAAGAAATCGATAACAAAAAACGATAAACGTAAACAGTAAACTAGTGATGCTTCCAACTAAAATTCCTTTATGCTTCGCTTTTAAACCTGCAATCAAACCACCTGTAAATAATGCAATAAAACTAATAAATAACGTTGCCATTTTCAAAGTAGACTCGCCTAACGATGTAAAGCGCAATAATAATGTGAGAACAACACTAGCCAAAAGCATTACAACAACAACACCAACCCAGCCATATAACACACTCACTAATGTCTTCAACTTAATTCACCTCCAGAATAAGATAAAACTCCTCTTTCATTATGTATGCATGTCCGAAAAAAATAGAAGGGTAGGTTTTCGAATAGTTCTTAAAATTTCGAATATAGTTGATAATATAGCTTGTCAATCTATGTATTAGTCAGAAAGGAGACAATCCATGTCTGTAATTATCGCCATAGCTGTTTTTATAATAAGTTATATTTTCATAATGTCAGAAAAAATAAATCGAGCATTAGTTGCCCTTGCCGGTGGTGTTTTGCTGTTATTAACTGGTGTTTATGGTTGGGAGGATGCCATAACTTCATATATAGATTGGAATACAGTAGCGCTTTTATTTGCGATGATGGTTCTTGTTGCCATAACGAAAAAAACAGGGATTTTTAGTTTTATTGCAATTAGCTTAGCTAAGTTAGTGAGGGGGAAGCCAATTCCATTACTAATTGGTATCGGTTTTTTAACTGCATTAGGTTCAGCTCTACTGGATAATGTTACTACTGTTTTATTATTTGTCCCTGTGATTCTTACCTTAACAAATTTATTGAAATTACCATCTTTACCCTATCTTATTACTATTATTATGATGGCGAATATAGGTGGCACTGCAACATTAATTGGAGATCCACCGAACATTATGATAGGTCAAGCTGTCTCACACTTAACTTTCCTATCTTTTTTACAACACACTGCACCAATTGCTATTATTTTGTTTGTTTTAGTTACGTTTATTTTGTCTATTGTTTTTAAGAAGCAATTGAACAAAATAGATGAGAGTAATATAAAAGAATTAATGAAAATGAATGAATTTAGTTATATTATAAAATCCCCTTTATTATATCAATCAATTTCTATATTATTGTTAACCATTATCGGGTTTCTGCTACATCCGGTTTTTCATATTGATTTAACGATTATAGCTTTATCTGGAGCCATTTTATTATTGATTATTAGTGAGAAAGAAGTCGAAGCTGAAAAAGTATTCGAGCAAGTAGAATGGGTAACCTTGTTCTTTTTTATTGGATTATTTATGCTGGTAGGTGGATTGGAAGAAGTTGGTGTGATCGATGAATTAGCCCGATCGATCATGTGGATAACTGAAGGGGATATGACGTATACAGCACTGTTATTGCTTTGGGTTTCAGGTATTTTTTCTGGAATCATAGATAACATTCCATTTGTGGCAGCAATGATTCCTGTTATCAAAGAATTTGAATCTTACGGCATGGCCAATCTCGATCCTTTATGGTGGTCATTAGCTCTAGGAGCATGTTTAGGTGGTAATGGTACGTTAATTGGAGCTTCAGCAAATGTAGTAGTGGCGGGATTAGCAGATGCTCAAAATAAATCTATCGCTTTTTTAAAATTTATGCTCTATGGCGTTCCAATTGTGCTTTTATCATTAGTTATCGCAACCATCTATATTTATTTTCGTTATTTATTACCATTTCAACAACCGTTATAAGCATATAAGTTCTTTCTATGGGAAAACTAGCTATTACGGTGTAATCGTCCGTAATAGCTGCAATTCGAATTTTGAGTTCAATGACATACGGACGCTAACATCCCGATGAATGTAGTGTTACTCTATATCGTTTATTGAAGGATGTGGCTATGTTGGCAATAGATGAAATGTTTATGTTGATTTTTCGAACATTTTTTTATTATGTGATCGTTGTAATCATTTTTAGATTAATGGGGAAACGAGAAGTAGGAGAATTAAGTCTATTAGATATCGTTGTTTATATAATGATTGCTGAAATTGCCGTGTTGACGATAGAGGACTTAGATATTTTTTTTGGTTATGGCTTAATTCCTATGATCCTTTTACTAATTATTCAACGATTAACAGCGTGGATTTCTTTGAAAAGTCCTCTTTTCCGTACTTGGTTTGAAGGTAAACCCTCTATTATCATTGCTCAAGGAAAGATTGATGAATATGAAATGAAAAAAAATCGTTTCAATTTTGACGACCTTCTCCAGCAACTTCGGGAAAATGGTACAGAAAGTATTAATGATGTTTCCTATGCTATTTTGGAACCCTCAGGAAAGTTATCGATTATAGAAAAAGTAAATCAAAATAAAATACAAGGTAAAATGAATGGACTGGTTCTACCATTGATCGTGGACGGAAAAATACAAGAAAAAGCTTTAGCGGAAATAAGTGAAAGTGAAAAATGGTTACGTTCAGAATTAAAAAATCGTGGCTATGACAATATTAATAAAATTTCATTCTGTTCCATCGATGTCAATGATGAATGGTATGTCGATAAGAAAAATGAGATGTGATTAAACATATAAGAGTTATCTAAATTTAAATCCGAACGACTAATCATTCGGATTTTTTAATTGCATAAAAGAAGGATTATGCGACACTATTGTAGTGGTAATTATGAGATATTATATGTGCTTTACAATCGCTCCGGCTTGTCCGCTTCCCTTTCCGCGGTTTTTTTTCCTCAGCTAACTTTTTAAGCAAAGTGCGCTTAAAAAGTGGATCTTCGGATAAAAACTTCCCGCAGGAGAAGAAGCGGACGCCTGCGCTTTTCTAAGCTCTACAACTAAAGCAGAGGATGCATTTTTGCTTTAAATCACTATCTTTTGTGGTAATTATTTGTAGAAATAACCCCTAATATTAGCATTTGCAACAATTGTAGAATCTCATTGAGCGTAGGCGGCCACTCCAACTCCTATGGGACTCGTTTTTCCTGAAGATACACTTTTTCATGCGTTTTTTGCATGGAAAAGTTAGCTGAAGGAAAAACCCCATGGCATAGAAAACACTACGAAAGCTCTGCTTGAGTAGATGTTGCACTTGTGCCCGTGGTAAAAGGGGAGTGGCCAAGCCGAAGCGGTTACTACGCACATATATCATTTCAAAATTACTACATATCTAATTGCACACTTTCCTTCTTTTGCTCATTATTAAATCGAAGCGTGATTTGTTATGTGAATAGTGTTTTTCAGCTACGATTTTTTCGTAGTTGCTGAAGTTCATCTTTGCTAATGAATTGTAGACTGAAAAGAAAGATGATATATCCTACAAATAATAGTACAAGTAATAGAAAGAAGCTAACAATATCAGAAACTTGAAAAGAAAAAATCTCAATTAATAAAATGCCAAGCCAAAATGTTAATGCAATTAATAGAACCATTTTGAGTATCATTTTCAAAGGAATATAAAAGTGAATCGTTCGGTATAAGGTTATTAAATGAAAAACAGTTCCAATCATTACACCAACACACATTGCAATCGCAGCACCGTATATACCAACCTGTGGATTCGTCGCTAAACTAATTAAAATCGTAAATTTAATCATCGTTGCACCAATATTATTCCACATCGCCTGCTTCGCTAAATCTAGAGCCTGTAAGGTTGCGTTTAATGGAAATTGAATATACATGAATAAAAAGCACGGTGCCATAATTTTCAGGAAAAGACTTGCACTACTAGTTCCGTACATATACTGTAGGATACTGTCTGCAAAAAGCGTAAGCAATACTGTTGCAATCGCTCCAGAAGCGAAAGAAAGACGAATTGCCTGATGAATACGATAATGAATTAACTTTTTATGCTGATTTGCTTCTGCCTCACTGATATTTGGAACAAGAGCAACGGCGAGAGAGTGTGTGATAAATGTCGGTAAAAATAATAACGGCAGCGCATAACCTGTTAATGCCCCATATTGTTTGGTAGCGACTGAAGCTTGGAATCCTGCTAAAGCAAGACTTTGAGCAACTAAAATCGGTTCTAAAAAGTTGGATATCGAGTTAACAAGACGACTAGCTGTACTTGGAATAGCAATCGAGAAAAGTTGATGCAAAGTTTCTTTGCCACTAATCAAATAATTCCAAACATTTTTCCTCAATTTAATGCGTTTTTTGATTTGAAACATTCGTAACATAAATAATAGCGAAACTGCTTCACCGATAATAACAGCAACCATAGCGCCAGCTGCAGCAACTTCAATTCCATATGGAGCCAACCAACTCACAAGTATCATTATAAAGCCAATTCTTACTATTTGTTCAATTACCTGAGCATAACTTTGTGGTTTCATATTTTGTCTTCCCTGGAAGTATCCACGAATGACGGACCCAACTGCACTAATTGGTATGATTGGAATGATTGCCATCATTGGATAAAGTACACGGGAATCTGTTAATAAATAATTTGCAATATAAGGAATGATTAAAAACATTAAAACAGAAGACAGCAGACTAAGGCTGACAGTGATGGATAATGAAATGATTAAAATTTGTTTAATTTTTTTAGTATCCTTTTTTGCATCTGCTTCAGCCACTCGTTTTGCAATCGCGATCGGAAGTCCGATTTGAGAAATAGTATACATTAGAAAAAGGGTTGGCAATGCCATATTGTAAAGTCCGATACCTTCCTCACCCATTAATCTTGCCACAACAATTCTATTAATAAATCCTAAGAATCGAGTAATCATTCCTGCGATAATTAAAATAATGGTCCCTCTCAAAAAATTTTGTTTGGTCACTTTATTCGACCTACCTTCTCAAATGGAAAATTTTCATATACAATGAAGTATATGCATGATATGAGGACAAGCATGACACATTCAGATAGATTTTTAATAGAATATGGAGGAAACTACGATGACAACTAAAAAAGCGGTATCACTTTGGAAGAAAGAACTGCAAAGTGTTTTGGATAGTAAGGTAAGTGAATTTCAACTTTTAGAATATTCGAAAGCAACAAAAGATGATATTTGGAATTGTTTAGTGAACAAAGTATGGAAAGGAGATCCTGAAAAAGCATTACACGAGGTCGTTCAGGATATTTTTCA
This sequence comes from Gracilibacillus kekensis, assembly GCF_900143085.1. Taxonomy (GTDB): domain Bacteria; phylum Bacillota; class Bacilli; order Bacillales; family Amphibacillaceae; genus Gracilibacillus; species Gracilibacillus kekensis. The sequence goes on from NZ_FRCZ01000003.1 coordinate 259,919, forward strand.
TTTGCCGTCTAATGTATATATGATGTATTTAACACAACAATCATGGCAGGATAACAATTTACAGGAATCTTTAGATGCTTTGTTAGGAAACAATTAAAAGTGTCTAGCTTACTTGTCTAATGATCGATTAGTATAGTATTATAAGTGTGTTGTGAAATTCTAGGGAGGCTTTACATATGGTGAAAAGAGGAAGGCTCGTTGCTTTTTTTCTAATTGTACTGGTATTAGGAGCAACGATAGGGACGACCTATTCTGATGTAGCAAGTAAAATTAAACTTGGATTAGACTTACAAGGTGGTTTTGAGGTCTTATATGATGTCAAACCATTAGATGACGGTCAAGAAGTGACAACAAGTGTTCTAGAGGCGACCGTTGAGAATTTAGAACGACGTGTTAATGCTATTGGTATAAGTGAGCCAAATTTTAATATTGAAGAACCTGATCGGATTCGCGTTCAACTTGCGGGTGTCGAAGATCAAGACGAAGCACGTGAGATGTTAGCAACTACCGCTGAATTAACGTTCCGTGATGTCAATGGTAAGAAGTATTTAGATGGTTCAGATATTAAAGAAGGAAGTGCAAGGCAGGATTTTGATCCTGATACCAATCAACCCATCGTCACTTTACAATTTAAAGATGCAGATCGTTTTGGTGACACAACGAAAGAAATATATGAGGATCCTAACTTGGCGAATCAAGTTGTCATCTGGATGGATTACGAAGAAGGCGATACATACGAAGAGGAAATTCAAAAAGGGGAAGATTCAAAAATAATATCTGCACCTAGTATAGATGGTGTGATAAGAAGCACTGATATCATGATAGAAGGTGGCAACTTTACCATTGATTCCGCTCAACAACTTGCAGATCTTTTAAACGCAGGCTCTTTGCCCGTTGAATTAGAAGAAGAATATTCTACTTCAGTAGGTGCGCAGTTTGGTCAACAAGCACTAGATAAAACAGTGTTCGCGGGTATTTTAGGCGTATTATTAATTTTTATTTATATGATATTTTATTATCGATTCCCTGGTGTTATTGCTTCCATCACATTAAGTATTTATGTTTATTTAGTGTTATTAGTATTCCAATTAATGAATGGTGTACTAACATTGCCGGGTATTGCTGCGCTTGTACTAGGTGTTGGTATGGCGGTTGATGCCAACATTATTACCTATGAACGGATTAAAGAGGAATTGAAAGAAGGTAAATCTATTAAAGCAGCCTTCAAAGCAGGTAATAAGCATTCATTATCCACGATATTTGATGCTAATATTACGACAATGATTGCAGCTGCTGTATTATTTATATTTGGTACAAGTTCTGTCAAAGGTTTTGCGACATTGTTATTGGTTAGTATTGTATTAAGCTTTGTAACAGCAGTATTTGGTTCAAGGTTATTCCTGAGTTTTTGGGTCAACAGTAACTTTTTAAATAAGCGACCAGGCTGGTTTGGTGTGAAGAAAAACCAAATTTTAGATAAAAATAGTAAAGAAGAAGTGCAACCAACATTCTTTGGACGACAATTTGATTTTGTCAAACATCGCAAGAAATTTTTCCGTATTTCCATGGCTTTGGTAGTCTTGGGGATTGCTTGTCTAGCAATTTTCAGGTTGAATTTAGGCATAGATTTCACTGCAGGATCGCGTGTCGAAATATTGGCTGATCAATCCTTAACTTCTGAGGAAATAGAAGAAGGATTAAAAACGTTAGATTTAGAAGCAAGTGCACCAATCGTCTTATCAGGTGACGATCAAAACATTGCAGTGGCCCGTTTTTCAACGGAGTTATCACAAGAAAAAGTGTCCGAAGTTCGTAACTTTTTTGAAGAAAAATATGGAAGTGCACCAACCGTTAATACAGTGTCTTCTGTAGTTGGTAAAGAATTAGCTAAAAATGCGGTGTTAGCTGTTTTATACGCTTCGATCGGTATCATTATCTATGTCACCATCCGATTCGAATTCTATTCGGCTTTAACTGCAATTTTAGCCCTATTACATGATGCATTCTTCATTATTGCGTTGTTCAGTATTACAAGGCTCGAATTTGATATTACGATTATAGCGGCAATTTTAACAATTGTCGGTTATTCGATTAATGATACGATTGTAACGTTTGATCGAATTAGAGAAAATTTAAAGAAGAAGAAGCGAGTCAAATCGTTTGCCGAATTAGCTAAAATTATTAATCTTAGTTTAATGCAGACGTTAGCAAGAAGTATTAATACGGTCTTAACAGTAGTTTTTGCTGCCGTGATGTTACTTGTATTTGGTGCTTCAGCGATTACTAACTTCTCGTTTGCCTTAGTAGTTGGCTTAATAGCAGGTACTTACTCATCCTTATTTATTGCAGCACAGCTCTGGTTAGTATGGAGAGGAAAGTCAATCAAGGAAAAACCAATCGTTTATACAGAGAAAAAATACAACGACGGCCCCCAAGTATAATCCAAAAAGCAGAGCATGTCCAAAATGCTCTGCTTTTTAATTTGCCGTATAATAACTAAACTGCGAAGTAAGAGTCGTGATATTTTTGATCGAAAATATGTGCGTAACACTCGCTCCGACTTGCCCACTTCGCTTTCCGGGGGGCATGCTCTTCAGCTAACTTCGAAAAGAAAACCACTTTTCAAAGTGGATCTTCAGATCATGCTAATCCCCCAGGAGTCGAAGTGGACGCCTGTGCTAGATCTAGTTCTACAATGGATGCAAGAGTTGATAATAATGACTTCTATTTCGTTATTTAAGAGAAACACCTTATAGAAATCTTAAAATGATAACTGTCGCAAACGTTGTGGTATATATTCATAGCGTAGGCCGCCCACTTTCACTCCTGTGGGAATTTTTTCTCAGAAGATCCACTTTTTCAAGCGATCTTTGCTTGAAAAAGTTAGCTGAAGGGAAAAACCCACGGAAAGGGAAGTGGGCAGCCGAAGCGGATGTCTAGTAAATAAATCGTTTCAAAATTACTACTTCAGCAAATAAATATGCAAAAATTTACTTCGCAGTTTGTGTCAACTAATAATTATGAATCGAAAGTCTTATGATTAAATCGACATTGTTTACTTCATCCTATATAATGGGTATAGGAAATGTGAGATCATCGAAGGAGGTTGCATATGAAAGGACAAACGTACATCTTACTAGCGGTAGTTTTCGCTGTAGTAATTGCCATTTTTGCTGTTATAAATGTAGATGCGGTCGAAGTAGATTATCTCTTCGGAACTGGAGAAGCACCTTTAATTCTTATTATATTATTTTCAGTATTAATGGGTGCCATAATAACTGCATCTGTTGGCGTGATTCGTGTTATACGCTTGCAAAAAGAATTACGAGCAGCAAAAGCAGAAATTAATAACCTGAATTCACCTGAAAATCCTGTGCTGGACGTTGAATCTGAGCCAACTGAAACAAATGATTTAGAAGAAAACGACGATAAAGTAAAATAATTCTGTTTGCTACCCTTGATACACTTTTGTATAATAAGTGAGTCAGGGGTGAATTTATGTTAGAAAGTCAATCAAACTGGATTTTTACATATAACGAATCAAATAACGAAAATTTGGAAGAGTTGGCAGATGTAAACGTTTCTCCTGTTGTGAAACAATTATTACTTCAAAGGGGAATCAATACTACTGAAAAAGCCAATCATTTTCTGAATCCACAATTAGATCAATTACATGATACAACAGGATTTTCAGATATCGATAAAGCTGTTAATCGCGTGAAAAAAGCAATTGATGAAGGCGAAAGTATTCTTGTCTATGGAGATTATGATGCAGATGGGGTCACCTCTACCACAGTGATGGTGGAAGCATTGCGAGAAAGTGGAGCAATGTGTGATTATTATATTCCAAATCGATTTAAAGAAGGATATGGACCGAATGAGGACGCTTTTCGTGAAGCGCATCAACAAGGTTTTCAACTCATTATAACTGTAGATAATGGAATCGCAGGTGTAAACGAAGTGACAGTTGCTAATGAACTAGGAATAGATGTTATTATTACCGATCACCATGAAGTGCAGGAGAAACTACCTGAGGCGTTTGCGATTATTCACCCAAAATTTTCTGAGCAGTATCCATTTAAAGAATTAGCCGGTGTCGGAGTAGCGTTTAAATTTGCTGAACATTTATTAGGTTACTTTCCGAAACAATTCCTTGATTTGGTCGTAATTGGTACCATAGCTGACTTAGTGCCATTAAAAGAGGAGAATCGTATATTAGTTCATTATGGATTACAAGCTTTAAGTCGATCCGAAAGAAAAGGATTAAAGGCACTAAAGAAACTTTGTCAAATCGAAGGAAATGTAACTGAAGAGGATATTGGATTTCGCATTGGTCCTCGTTTAAATGCGGTTGGACGATTGCAAGATGCTAATATGGCAGTGGATCTTTTATTAACGGATGACCCACAAGAAGCAGAAGACTTTGCAAACTATGTCCAGCAGCTCAATACGGAAAGACAAAATATTGTATCATCTATTACAAAAGATGCTATTGAGCTGTTTGAACAAAGCAAAAATGACCATAATGTAATAATTGTAGCGAAAGAAGGTTGGAATCAGGGTGTATTAGGTATTGTTGCTTCTAAATTAGTACAAACTTATTATCGACCTGCAATTGTTCTAACAATCGATCCTGAAACAAAACAAGCCAAAGGATCCGCTCGAAGCATTGATGGATTCGATATGTTTAAAAATTGTATGGAACACAAAAACTTATTTACTCACTTTGGTGGCCATGCACAAGCAGCAGGAATGACCTTACCTGAAGAAAACATTCTTGATCTACAACAGGAATTAGATACATGTGCTGAAAAACAGCTAACAGAGGAAGATTATCGTCCACAACTCCAAATTAGTAGCAAACTAAATATTGTGGATATTGATATGAAACTATTAGAAATGCTTGATCAATTAGCTCCATTTGGTATGGGGAATCCAAAACCACTTTTTCATGTAGAAGCCACTCCAACCGACATTCGGCAAATAGGTGCCACAAAAAATCATTTAAAAATGAAATTCGTCGATTCTGGTGTTCAGATAGATAGTATTGGTTTTGGACTCGGTGATAAACTCCCACTAATAGCGAAGCAAACACCAATTGAGGTAATTGGTGAGTTGCAAGTAAATGAATGGAATGGGATACGTAAACCACAAATGATGCTAAAAGATATTGCTGTCAACAGTTGGCAACTTTTTGATTTCAGAGGCTCTAGAAGTTGGAAGCAAAAGGTTGATATCAGTCAACCTAATCAGATTTTTTTAAGTTTTCAAGGAATCGATAATCAAGATTTTCCTATTGTCGATATCGATTCGATATTAAACAGTGAAAAAACGATTGATAATTTATATTTAATAGATCTGCCTAATTCCCTGGAAGAAATACGAAAAATTTTTAAAAATGTTAATTTTAAACGATTGTTTGTTTGTTTTTCAACAGATGAAAATAACTATTTTCGATCATTGCCAACTAGAGATGAATTTAAGTGGTTATACCAACAACTATTAAATCGAAAATATTTTGACTATAAAGTAGATGCTCCAAAACTTGCAAAATTCAAAGGATGGAAACTAGAAAAGATTAAATTTATGTTTCAGGTTTTTCACGAGCTTCATTTTGTTACAAGAGAAGAGGGGCTCATTGTTCCAACGAATCAACCATCTAAAAAAGATCTAACAGAAGCGCAAGTATATCAAGAAAGAAAGCAATGGATCGAACTGGAAGAAGTATTAATTTATTCATCTTATACACAATTAAAAACATGGTTATCTGAACAAACAGACGTTGAGGAGCCTGAGGAGGAAATGGTTTATGGATTATAAAAAATATATTACGGTAGTAGAAGATTGGCCAAAGAAAGGTGTTAAGTTTAAAGACATTACAACGTTAATGGATAATGGTCCTGCCTATAAAGCAGCAGTAGATGAAATTGTAACGTATGCAAAAACAAGAGAAATAGACCTTGTTGTTGGTCCAGAGGCAAGAGGATTTATTGTAGGGTGTCCTGTATCTTATGCCCTGGAAATTGGTTTTGCGCCGGTTCGTAAAGAAGGTAAATTGCCTCGTGAAGTAATTAAAGTGGATTATGGGTTAGAATATGGAGAAAACGTTCTAACAATTCATAAAGATGCTATAAAACCAGGTCAACGCGTACTAATTACCGATGACTTATTAGCAACAGGTGGAACGATTGAAGCTACCATAAAATTAGTCGAAGAATTAGGTGGCATTGTCGTAGGATGTGCGTTCTTAATCGAATTAACATATTTAAATGGACGTGACAAACTAGAAGGTTACGATGTATTGACATTAATGGATTACTAATCCCGGCATAAAAAGATGACTTCAAAATAGAAGTCATCTTTTTTCTTGAGGCAAGAAAGTATAAAAATTCGAAGGTGTCTAGCTCCGAGCGCCAGAAACTAGGGGACTTCACGCATCGTCTTACGATAAAGAATATTTGCCGATTGGTGAAATCAGAGGCTTAGTCGCCCTTACGCCTTCAGTTGAAAGTCATCATCGGTTCGTAATCTCACCGTGATTCCTTTATCTCAGTTGATGCGCTCCAGTCGCTACGTTTCTAAGCAGGCGCTCTGCGCTTTTCTCAATACTATGATTTCATTAGCAGGTAAATGAAATAGATTCCTCCTATTAAAGAGACGATTAAACCAACAGGTATTTCAGAAGGAGACAGTATATTTCGGCCTATTGTATCTGCAGCTAGTAACAACAATGCTCCTAATAAAGCAGAAGTAATGAGCATCTGTTTATGACCTGCTCCAACTAATTTACGAGCTAAGTGAGGGACTACAAGACCAAGAAAGGCAATCGCTCCTCCGACAGCTACACTTGCACCTGCAAGTGCAACTGCAATAAAAAGCAGGAGCATCCTTTCCTTTTCTACATGCGTACCAAGACCTTGAGCCGTTTCATCCCCTAAATGCAACGTATCCAACGTTCTTGCTTTAAAAAATGTAATCGGGAGTAGAAATATAATCCAAGGCAATAATGCTAAGGTGTAGCTCCAATCCGTTCCAGCGATATTACCTGATAACCAGATCGTAGCTTGCGTAAAATTATCAGGATCCATTTTCAATTGATAGACAATAATTAAAGCTGAGAAAGCTGCGTTTATACCAATACCAACTAAGATTAATCGGATCGGAGAGACACCATTTTTCCAGGAGATCAAATAGATTAAAATAGCAGCCACTATTGCTCCTGCAAGCGCAGCTAAAGGTAGTACAAGAACTTGTGACGTCGGATTTCCTTGTGTTAAGTAAATAAATAACACGACTGCAAAACCTGCTCCGCTATTTATTCCTAAAATACCAGGATCAGCCAATTCATTGTGTGTCACACCTTGTAATATGGCACCGGAAATTGCCATGCCGGATCCGATTAAGAGTGCAATCACCATACGCGGAAGTCTGAAATCAAATAAGACAAGTTGATTCTGATCACTTCCTTGGCCGATCATGGTTTTCCATACATCACCCGGTGCGATGCGCATGGTGCCGATATTAAGAGAAATTAATAGTGTTATAATAATTGCGAGTATTAGTCCTACTATCAAAAATCCTGTTCTGCTTTTTCGAGAAGTCATTATATTCCTCTCCCTTCACGCCGAGCAAGGTAGAGGAAGATTGGAACCCCTACTAATGCAGTCATCGTACCTACTGGTGTCTCAAATGGCGGGTTTATCATTCGAGATGCGGTATCGGCTAGTACTAGCAGTAGTGCTCCTAAGATAGCTGCTGCAGGAATAATCCATTGATAATTTACACCAACAAGAAAACGTGTAATGTGTGGAATCACTAGACCGATAAAACCAATGGTTCCTGCGACTGCAACTGCTGCTCCAGTTAAAAAGAGTACTACTATTGTTGCAGTTACCTTAAGTACAAAGGTTTGTTGCCCCAATCCTTTTGAAACATCATCTCCTAAGTTTAGTACTGTAATAGATTTTGATAATAATAGGGCGACAACGAGACCGATTAAAACAATCGGTGCCAGCAACTGTACATGAGTCCATTGGACACTGGCCACTCCACCTGCATACCAAAAGCTCATATCTTTCGCAATATTAAAATGAATCGCTATACCAGACGATAGAGCACTTAACATAGATGTTACAGCAGTACCAGCTAATGCTAATTTAACAGGGGTAAGACCACTTTTAGAAATCGAGCCTACTCCAAAAACAATACCAGCTCCTAACCCTGCTCCTGCAAACGCCCATATCATCATAGAAAATGATGAAACTTGCGGTGTAATGGCCATAGCAACTGCGATCATAAAACTTGCACCTGCTGTCACTCCCATAATGGAGGGCGATGCCAACGCATTTCGAGTCATTCCCTGCATAATTGCTCCCGATACAGCGAGAGCAGCTCCAATTAATGCGGCGGCCAATCCGCGAGGTATACGTAAATTACGAATAATCTGATGTGCAGTTTCATTTGGATTATATTGTATAAGACTTTTCCATATTGTAGGTAAATCAACTTTTGCTGCACCATATAATGTAGATAGCCCAAGTGATAGTAACAATATAATAAACCCGCCTATAATTACGAAGGAAGCAATCAAAGGTCTAGACTTTTGTTTGTTTTTTTTATATAAAGACATTTTCAAGATACTCCTTAAACATTGAGAACAATTTTCACCGATTCTAGTATAATCGAAATATTAGGATTATGGTAGTAGAGCGGTTTTAAATTTGAAAAATATTTCTTGTAATTGAAAATGAAAATTGTTATCATTTATAAGATAAGATTACATCATGATAATTATAAGTGTATTACATATCAAAAGGGGGACATTTAAAATGAAATCATACAAAAAAAGTTGGTTAATAGTATTAGTCACAATGTTCTTGCTGTTTTTAGTAGCTTGTGGCGATGGAGGAGAAACAGATTCTACAGAAGCTACTGGAGAAGATAACGAAGATACAGCGACTCCAGCTACTGACAGTGAAACTGAAGAACAAGGCACACGAACAGTAACAGATGCGATGGGCAATGAAGTAGAAGTTCCAGCAAAACCAGAAAGAGTGATTGGGTCATATCTCGAAGACTATTTGATTGCATTAGGAATTGAACCCGTTGCCCAATGGTCGGTTCGTGATGGAGAAGATGTTCAGGATTATTTACAAGATGATTTAGAAGGTGTTCCAACGATTCCAAGTGAATTACCTTATGAAGCTGTAACTTCTTTTGATCCAGACTTAATATTAATGGATTCTGCTAGTATGGTTGAAGACAATAAGTATAATCAATATAACAAGATTGCACCGACATTTGTTGTAGGTACAGAAGAAAATAACGATTGGCGAGAAAAATTTCAGATTATTGCTGAAGTATTCGGGATGGAAGAAAAAGCAGAAGAAGTATTAGCGGAGTATGATACAAAAGCAGAAGAGGCTAAAGAGCAAATTCAAGCATCTATTGGTGATGAATCTGTTGCTGCATTATGGTTATTTGCCGATACTTTTTATATAGTTAGCGAGAACTTGTCGAGTGGTGATTTATTATATAATGAATTAGGATTGACAACTCCAAGTGTAGTATCGGAGATCTCTGAGACCACAACAGCAAATTGGTCGGAAATTTCTTTAGAGAAATTGGCGGAATTAGAAGCGGACCATATTTTTTTAGTAAATAGTGAAGATGGTTCAAGTGTATTAGAGGATCCAATCTGGCAAAATATTCCCGCTGTACAAAAAGATAACATTTATGAGTATGACCGAAGCGCAAGCTGGTTATATGGAGGACCAATAGCCAACAGCCAAATGATAGACGACGCTCTAGAAAGTCTAGTTGAATAATAAACAAAACGTTGAGCAATCACTGCTCAACGTTTTTTATGTAAAGGATTTATGTCACCTCAGTTACTGCACAAAAGCAGGAAAGTGTTCAGTAAGACTTGTGGTGATTTTGACATGAAACATGAGCATAATATCCGCTCAGGCTTGCCCACTTCCTTTTCCATGGGCTTTTTCCTTCAGCTAACTTTTCCAAGCAAAAACCGCATGGAAAAGTGGATCTTCAGGAAAAAGGACCCCATTGGAGTGAAAGTGGCCGCCTTTGCTGAATGAAACACTACAAATATTGCAAATGCTAACATTTTGAGTTGTTAAAGATGTGAACATATTTTTGTTAATTATTATAAGTAATCTAAAGATAAATTCATAGACGATACTGAATGCAAACATGATTATTCTTAATTGAGTTGTAGAACATTTCATAGCGAAGGCGTCCGTTTCCACTCCTGCTGGAAGTCTTTTCCACGTTGCTAACGGTCCGTAACAACCTGATAAGTTTCGCTAACAATCAGTGGCAACACCCCACTGATTGAAGTCTCACTTTATCCGAAGATCCACTTTTTAAGCGAACTGTGCTTAAAAAGTTAGCTGAGGAGAAAAACCCGCGGAAAGGGAAACGGACAAGCCGGAGCGGTTGCTACACACATAATATCTCATAATGACCACTACAGTTATGTCAGATAATCCATCTTTTGTTCAAAAGTATTTGCTTTTAAATTACGAGGAGATATTATTCTAAATCAGAGAAATGTATAAAATGTCGAGAAATGAAAAAGAATTTAAGGAAATATTAGTGTTTTTTTGATATGATAGATAAAACACTTTATAAATAGTGGAGTGGGACAGTCTAATAATAAAAGGTGATTACATGGCAAAAGATAAAATTTTAGCGCCTGAAGATATTTTTGAAAAAGCAAAAAGCTATTTGAATGACGAAGATATAGCTTTTATTAAATATGCCTATCAATATGCAGAAAAAGCACATGAAGGTCAATTTCGAAAATCAGGGGAACCCTATATCATTCATCCCGTACAGGTTGCTGGAATCTTACTCGATTTAAAATTGGATCCAGAAACAATCGCTGGCGGTTTTTTACATGATGTAGTAGAAGATACAGAAGTAACCGTTGAAGACTTAGAAGAAGCATTTAACGAAGAAGTCGCCATGCTTGTCGATGGTGTGACAAAGCTAGGTAAAATTAAATACATGTCAAAAGAAGCACAACAAGCTGAGAATCACCGGAAAATGTTTATTGCAATGGCTAAAGATATACGAGTTATTTTAATCAAACTTTCTGATCGTCTGCATAATATGCGAACCTTGAAACATTTACCTGCTGAAAAGCAACGCCGCATTTCCAATGAGACGATAGAAATATTTGCTCCATTAGCACACCGTTTAGGGATTTCAGCTATCAAGTGGGAACTAGAAGATACTGCACTTCGTTATTTGAACCCACAACAATACTATCGAATCGTGCATTTAATGAAACAGAAACGCGAAGAACGTGTCTATTATATTGAAGAAGTAATGGACGAGGTGAAAAAACAATTAGAAGAAGTTAATATCGAAGCAGAATTTTCTGGTAGACCAAAACACTTATACAGTATTTATCGCAAAATGATGCTTCAAAAAAAGCAATTTAATGAAATATATGACTTGTTAGCAGTTCGGATCATTGTTTCCAGTATTAAAGATTGTTATGCCGTTTTAGGTATCATTCATACTTGCTGGAAACCAATGCCTGGTCGTTTTAAAGATTATATCGCAATGCCAAAGCCAAACCTTTATCAATCATTGCACACAACGGTGATTGGGCCTAAGGGAGCCCCACTTGAAGTGCAGATTCGAACGAAAGAAATGCATGAAATTGCAGAATATGGGATTGCTGCACACTGGGCTTATAAAGAAGGTAAATCGGTAAAGCCATCACAACAATCAAATGAAGATCGGCTTGCTTGGTTCCGTGAAATATTAGAGTGGCAGAATGACGCAGATGATGCGGAAGAATTTATGGAATCATTAAAAGTCGATCTTTTTTCAGATATGGTCTATGTTTTTACTCCAAAAGGTGATGTCATAGAGCTACCAAGAGGCTCTGTACCATTAGATTTTGCTTATAAAATTCATACCGAAGTTGGCAACCATACGATTGGCTCAAAAATTAATGGCAAGATGGAACCACTTGATTACCAATTGAAAAATGGTGATATTGTTGAAGTCATGACTTCTAAGCACTCTTATGGTCCTTCTCAGGATTGGCTGAAAATGACGCAAACATCACAAGCAAAAAATAAAATAAAACAGTTTTTCAAGAAACAACGTCGTGATGAGAACGTAATAAAAGGCCGTGAAATGATTGAAACAGAAATTAAACACGCTGGTTTTGAACCTAAAGAAGTGTTGACTGAAGATAATATTCAACTTGCATTAGAGAAATTCAATTTTGCTACCGAGGAAGATATGTCTGCAGCAGTGGGGTATCATGGAATTACAGCTGCGCAAATTGTCACACGTCTTACAGATAAAATCAGAGAACAACAAGAAAAAAATAAAGATATTGAAGAAACGATTGAAGAAGTAAATGCTAGCGGACAATCGATGAAGAAAAAATCGAAGCGTGACTCAGGTGTGCGTGTCGAGGGTGTCGACAACATGCTGATACGTGTTTCTAAGTGTTGTAACCCTGTTCCAGGCGATGAGATCGTTGGCTATATTACGAAAGGTCGAGGTGTATCTGTACATCGTAAGGATTGTCCTAACGTCAATACAGCAGAAGCAGAGGATCGATTAATATTTGTTGAATGGGAGAACGAAGAGTCCGAAACAAAATCTTATCATGTGGATCTAGAGATCTCAGGTTACGATCGTCGAGGTTTACTAAATGATGTCTTGCAAGTTATTAATGAATCGAAAACAAACATCATAGCAGTGACAGGGAAATCAGATCGGAATAAAATAGCGATCATCCATGTTACCATTTTGATTCATAACATTAACCATTTACGGCGTATTGTTGATCGTTTAAAACAGATACAAGATGTATATACCGTTGAAAGAACAATTCAATAAAGGTAGGGAACGGATATGAAAGTAGTATTACAACGTGCATATGACGCTTCTGTTGTGGTTGGGAAAGAAATTATCGGAAAAATCGACCATGGATTTGTTGCATTCATTGGAGTAACCCATCAGGATACAGAAGAGGATGTCGATTACTTAGTTAATAAAGCCGTGCATTTGCGTGTGTTTGAAGATAAGGAAGGAAAGATGAATTTGTCTTTAAAAGACGTAGAAGGTAGCATCTTATCGATTTCTCAATTTACACTATATGGTGACACGAGAAAAGGTAGAAGACCTAACTTTATGAATGCTGCGAAACCAGAGCTTGCAGATAAGTTGTACCAAGAATTTAATGAAAAAATCCGATCGATGGGAGTTCATGTCGAAACAGGTTCTTTTGGAGAAATGATGGATGTTTCACTCACAAATAATGGACCTGTAACCATGATAATTGACTCAGATGAACGTAACAAAAAGAAATAATTTTATAGTATCAATAATAAACAGAAAGCTTGAGTTAACTAACTCAAGCTTTCTGTTTTTCAATAATTGCACATTATTTAAAATATGCCTGTAATCCTGCTACAATTCCTCTGCTTATTGCTTCTAAATAAACGATTGATTGTACATGCATTTCTTCGGTTTGATTGGAAATAAACCCTAATTCCAATAGTAAAGATGGCCGATGATTCGTTCGTAAAACTTGCAAATCACGTTGTTCGATTCCACGATCACTAGTATCTGTTTGACTAATGATACCTTCATGAACATATTCAGCTAATGGCTGATCGCGATCAGAATAATAATAAGTATCAATTCCTTTAACAGTCGGATATTCAGGGGTGCTATTATAGTGTAGACTTAGGAAAACATCCGCACGATGTAGATTGGCAAAAGTTACCCTGCTTGTTAATGGAATATATTGATCTCTGGTTCGTGTAAGAAACACTTCCGCTCCTTGATCCTCCAAAATCTCCTTCATCACATTTGCAGTTCGCAGTGTATAAAGGCTCTCATATCCTTCCGATGCTCCAATAGCACCAACATCTCTTCCCCCATGTCCCGGATCAATTACAATTCGTTTACCAGTAAGGTTACCACTTTGATTTATTTCCTTCGATTCACTAATTTTCGCTTTCTCCGTCTCACCATCGTCAACTTGTTCAGGCTCTTCAGTTTCAATTGAAGTTTCTGACTCAAGAATAGAAAAATAATCCTTATGTATCCATCCTTCTTCACCTGTTACTTGTATTTTTACCCAATCACCTGATTCCTCTAGTATTGGGTAGTTTTCTGGAGGATTGACTTGTGCTATAACATCATATTCTGTTCCAGGTCCAGTTCGTACGTTTAAATTTTCTCCTTCAATTTGGGCCTCTTTTGCATAAATAAGAACGGACATAGAAAAGATAAGAACAATACCGACAATTGTAACAAAACTCACTTTTTTCAAGGTAGGATTACATCCCTTCAACTAAGTATCACTTCTATCTTATCGAAAATAGAATAAAAAGTAAAAAAGGAATGAAAAAAGTCATGCGCACAAGCTATAAACATAAAAGAACTGCTGCTACAAATCATTTTCAGACAAATCATACTCATCAATACAAAGAATATCAGCAAAGAGATTATCAGACTGAAATTGCCGCTCAGTTCGATATCGCTTTACATTCTACACAGAAAATAGCGAAAAATAAAAAACGAACTTGACAACTCAGTAAATAAACGATTATGATATAAACAATTCTTAAATTTAAATGTAAATGAAAATACCATAGAAGGAAAAAGTAACGGAGCAAACAGTAACGAAGAGAGAGAATTCCCTGGCTGTAAGAATTCTTGTTAACTGACTCACGTGAAAGACATTCTGGAGGTTTCGTGCTGAAGTTGAGTAAGTATGAACGTAGGCAGGCGTTAACTGTTTGAGTGGGAGTATGCGTACTTCAACTAGGGTGGCAACACGGGTAATCTCTCGTCCCTTTTTTAGGGGTGGGAGTTTTTTTGTGCAAAAAATTCACTAAGTAAGTGGGGGAGATTAGATGAAAGCGCCTAGAGGAACACAGGATTTATTACCAGGTGTAACAGAAAAATGGCAATATGTTGAAGAGAAATTAAAAGAATTAAGTGGTCGTTTTCATTACCAAGAGATACGCACGCCAATTTTTGAACATACAGAATTGTTTCAACGTGGTGTAGGGGATACAACTGATATTGTGCAGAAAGAAATGTACACCTTTTTAGATAAAGGAGAGCGAAGTATTACTTTGCGTCCAGAAGGTACAGCTTCTGTTGTTCGATCATTTGTGCAGCATAAATTATTTGGGTCTCCAAATCAGCCAACAAAATTATTTTATATCGGACCTATGTTTCGATATGAGAGACCACAGCAAGGTCGAATGCGCCAATTTGTTCAATATGGTGTGGAAGCATTAGGGAGTGCTGATCCTGCTATCGATGCTGAGGTAATTTCGTTAGCAATGAACGCTTACCAAACATTAGGTCTGAAATCATTAAAACTAGCAATTAACAGTCTTGGTGATCAGGAAAGTCGCGAGAATCACCGTCAGGCATTAGTTGATCACTTTACACCAGTAAAAGAAGAATTGTGTGGGGATTGTCAAAACAGATTAGAGCAAAATCCATTACGTGTACTGGACTGTAAAAAAGATCGAGATCATCCGAAAATGCAAGATGCACCATCGATTTTGTCTTATTTAAACACGAATTCCAATGTCTATTTTGAAAAAGTCAAAGCCTATCTAGATGTAATGGGTATAGAATACCAAGTAGACCCGAATTTAGTTCGAGGGTTAGATTATTATAACCACACAGCCTTTGAAATTATGAGTGATGCTGAGGGATTTGGTGCTATTACAACGTTATCAGGTGGTGGACGATATAATGGCCTTGTACAAGATCTTGGAGGTCCAGAGACTCCGGGTATTGGTTTTGCATTAAGTATCGAGCGCTTATTGATGGCATTGGAAGCTGAAGGTGTTGTACTACCAATCGATGAACAATTGGATTGTTATGTGGTCGCATTAGGTGAAGATGCCAATTTAAAAGCGGCTGCGATTGTTAATGATTTACGTCAAGCTGGGATTCAAGTAGATAAGGATTATCAGGATAAAAAATTCAAAGGTCAATTTAAAGCAGCAGATCGCTTAAAAACAAAGTTCGTTTTAGTACTTGGTGATGATGAATTATCTAAAAATCAGATTGCTGTTAAAAACATGGAAACAGGTGAACAAGAAACAGTAGCTATAGATCAACTAATCAGACATATGCAAGGGATATTATAAGGGGGATAATTATGCGCACGCTAGCAGGAACATTACGAAAAGAACATGTAAATCAAGAAGTTACTTTAAAAGGTTGGGTCCAGAAGCGACGTGATTTAGGTGAAATTATTTTTATCGATTTGCGTGACCGTTCTGGTGTCGTACAAATCGTATTTAATGCTGAAAATGGCAAAGAGACGCATGCCATTGGTGACAGTGTACGAAGTGAATATGTAATAGAAATTAAAGGGAATGTCGTTGAAAGAGATCCAGAAACGGTTAATCCAAAAATTGATACAGGGGACATTGAAGTTTTTGTAACAGAAATCAATGTATTAAACGAAGCAAAAACACCACCTTTTTCATTAACAGATGATATTGATGTTGCTGAAGACGTTCGACTCAAATATCGTTACTTAGACTTGCGTCGTGAGGTAATGCAAGAAACATTCAAGCTACGTCATCAAGCAACACAATCAATACGTGAATTTTTAAACGAAGAAGCCTTTTTAGAAATGGAAACACCGATGTTAACGAAAAGTACTCCTGAAGGTGCTCGTGACTACTTAGTGCCCAGTCGTGTTCATGAAGGTTATTTTTATGCATTACCACAGTCACCACAGTTGTTTAAACAATTATTAATGGTATCAGGATTTGAAAAATATTATCAATTTGCCCGTTGTTTCCGTGACGAAGACCTTCGTGCCGATCGTCAACCGGAATTTACGCAAATCGATATCGAAACATCTTTCATGACAATGGATGACATTATTGAAATGACCGAACGTATGATGACTAAGGTAATGAAAGATGTAAAAGGATTAGATATCCAGACGCCATTTACACGGATGCCATATGATGAGGCAATGGAGCGTTTTGGTTCAGATAAACCAGATGTTCGTTTTGAAATGGAATTAGTTAATATGTCGAAAGTTGTTAAAGAGTCTGGCTTTAAAGTATTCCGCCAAGCTGTTGAAAACGGTGGAAAAGTGAGTGGCTTGAACTTAAAAGGCAAAGCAGACCTCTACTCACGAAAAGATCTGGACAATATGACAGACTTTGCTAAAATTTATGGAGCAAAAGGATTAGCTTGGTTGAAGGTCGAAGAAGAATCACTAGTTGGTCCAATTGCTAAATTTTTCTCTGAAGAAGAACAAGGACAATTCCGTCAGTTGTTAGATGCGCATGCAGGAGATATCCTATTCTTTGTAGCAGACAAGAAACAAGTTGTCTACGATACACTAGGAGCATTGCGCCAGAAATTAGCGAAAGATCATGATTTAATTGATGAGAGCAAATTTGAGTTTCTCTGGATTACGGATTGGCCATTATTAGAATATGATGAAGAAGCTGGACGTTATCATGCAGCACACCATCCTTTTACAATGCCATTCGAATCTGATTTTGATAAATTAGATACAGATCCTGGCGAAGTGCGTGCACAAGCGTATGACTTAGTATTGAATGGATATGAACTAGGTGGAGGATCGTTACGTATTTATAAACGTGAGATGCAAAATCAAATGTTCGAAAAATTAGGATTTACAACAGAAGAAGCAGAATCTCAATTCGGATTCTTGTTAGATGCATTAGATTTTGGCGCACCACCACACGGAGGGATAGCTTTAGGGTTTGACCGCTTTATTATGCTACTTGCAGGCCGTACAAATCTAAGAGATACCATTTTATTTCCGAAAACAGCTTCTGCTTCAGATCCAATGACAGATGCGCCAAGCGCTGTAGATCATAAGCAACTAAATGAACTGCATTTGAAATTAAAATAATGTAAAGAAATGGTTATGTAATTGTAAAGAAATTCGCTTGAATTAGCTTAAACAATATGCTATTATTTAACTACAAACTAATTGAAAAACAATCCTGATGTGTTCGTCGATTAATTGACGTTTTGACCGAACACCATTAACATCGGGAGCCTGGTGTTCTTATGTGGAGTGCAAGCCGCATTTACTTACGAATTGCATGCGGAAGCGTGAAGTATAGGACAGGGCACCCACCTGCTAGGAGCGGGATCAAAACTCATCACAGCGACGGCATAATTGGGATTGTCGATTTAATAGTTCAAGGCACATTAACCTATCTAGGTTAATGTGCCTTTTTGGTGGTATAGCATGAGCAAACTCGTGCCTATAGTCGTGAGTAAGCAAGCTTCGGTTGAGACACGTTTTAGCTGTTCATCAACATCCAAATGCCAACGAGAAAAGATCTCATCGGCATTTGATAGTAAATAAGTGATGAAAAAGCCGACGAGAAGTGATCTCATTGGCATTTGCTAGCTAATTAGTGGTGAAACTACTGATGATGAACCGTCTCATCTTCAATTCTCGAGTACTATTAATCAAAAAATAAGATACTATTAGCAATATTCCTATTTGCTAAGTATAAACTATCAAGATAATTCTTTTTAGTTACTTATCATTTTTTTATTAGTACATTTCACAGCGTTTATTTAGCAACCTGCTCTAAATTCCCGTTTTTGTCCATTCGGAATTTTGGAATTGGACGAGGTTCTTCTTCATCGAAAACGACCATTTTTCTAGCACGTTCAACTATTTGCATGAAAGCTTGGTAGTCTTCTTTCATTGTTTTAAGTTCATTTTCCAATTGTTTTGCTCTTTTTTGTTCAGTTTCTAGTTGTTGTTGTAATATTTCGTTTTCTTGTACTAGTTTCTGATGGTTCACTTGAGAAGATTGTGCTAGTTTTTGTTCCTTTTTCAAATATTGAAGATATCGAATGACTTGTTCAAGGTTAAGACTGTATTCTTCTTGTTTCGGTTCTTCTTTTGGTTTAACCTGTTTGTGATTGGAACTCCAATTCAATAAAGAATATACTTCGTCTTCAATCGATCTAGTTTTCTCCGTATCTTGTTGTTCAGGCTCTCTGACAACAGGTGGTGTATAAACATTCGATTGTTTAGCAATCGCTCGTTTTCTATCTTTTCGTTGTTTCTTCGCAATTTGCACCGCTTGTTCATAGTTTTGACGCACTTCTGCATTCCAACGGAAACCACAGGCAGCAGAAGTTCGGTTTAATTTATCCCCGACTTCATCAAAAGCTGTAAGTTGTGTACTCCCTTCTCGTATGTGACGTAAAACAGTTTCTGCTAATAACAGGTCATCTTCATGTGACCAGGCATCTTGACGTACTTTCGCCATGTATGTTCACTCCTTGCTTAATTCTGGTATATTTTTTAATAGATTTATATCGTACAAATCAATAAGCTTATTTGCTATTTTGACCAGAAAAGGAGTAAATTAAACACTATTTCTTCAACTTTTGATATATTTGTTGTAAATTTTTCTCAAACTTACCGGTATCTTTGGGGTGGTAATATTGTTTATTCTTTATTTTATCCGGTAGATACTGCTGTTTCACCCAACCGCTATCGTATGCATGAGGATATTTATAATCTACCCCGCGCCCGAGCGTTTCTGCTCCTTTATAATGTGCATCTTTTAAATGTGCAGGAATTTCGCCGGTGTCCCCACTTCGAATATCTGAGAGTGCCGCATCTAAAGCAGAATAAGCAGTATTCGATTTTGGTGACAAACACAATTCAACAATGGCAACCGATAATGGAATCCGAGCTTCTGGAAAACCAATTCTTTCAGCGGTTTCAACGGCAGCTAGTGCTCGTGGTCCTGCTTGTGGGTTGGCTAGACCAATATCCTCATAAGCACAAACGAGCATGCGACGAGATATACTTTCTAAATCACCGGCTTCAATCAGCCTAGCTAAATAGTGAAGTGCTGCGTCGACATCACTGCCGCGAATTGATTTTTGAAAAGCAGATAGAACATCATAGTGAGCATCGCCACCTTTATCATGTGAAAAGCTTTTCTTTTGCATACAAGCTTCGGCATTCGCTAAATCAATCACGATTTCGCCATCTTCACTCGGTGTAGAGTACGCAGCTAATTCTAAACCATTTAGAGCTGCCCGCAAATCACCATTACAAGCATTGGCAAAATGTTCTTTGGCTTCTTTTTCAACAACAAGCGGTAGATCCCCGAGACCATTTTGATCATCTGAAATGGCACGTTCGATTGCTTCAATAATATCAGATGGTTCTAAGCGGTATAATTCAAAAATATGGGACCTGCTTCGAATCGCAGGGTTAATCGAATGATATGGGTTGGCAGTTGTACAACCGATTAAGGTAATTAAATTGGATTCCACATGGGGCAGTAAAAAGTCCTGTTTTGCTTTGTCAAGACGGTGCACTTCATCTAAGATGACCACTAATTGTCCCGACATTTTAGCTTCTTCTACCGCAATTTGCATATCTTTTTTCTTATCAATTGCTGCATTTAATAATTTAAATCGAAGTTCTAAACTATTAGCAATCCCCATCGCCATCGATGTTTTGCCTGTACCAGGTGGCCCGTATAATATCATGGAATGAAGCCGGTTTGCTTCTACCATTCTGCGGATTGTATGTCCTTCACTGACTAAGTGTTGTTGTCCAATCACTTCATCAATATTTTTTGGTCTCATTCTGAATGCAAGTGGTTGCTTCACCATGTATGACATCCTTTCTTAATTATCAAACAAGCAACTTGACATTTTTTAGCTGCTTTTTTAATATAGGCAAGTATGTAATGACAAGTAACTTACTAAGAATTATTCTGCAAATAGTATACCATTCATGCTATAATAACAACTAATGACAAACATTGTATATAGATATTTTGAAGGGGAAAAATGAGGTGTAACCATGAAAATTTCGACAAAAGGGAGATATGGTCTTACCATTATGATTGAGTTAGCGAAGAATAATGGAAATGGTCCGATGTCGTTAAAAAGTATCGCAAAAGAGAATAATTTATCGGAGCATTATTTAGAGCAATTAGTTGCACCATTAAGAAACGCAAGCTTAGTAAAAAGTATTCGTGGTGCATACGGAGGCTATGTACTTGCGAAAGCACCGAATGAAATAACAGCTGGTGATATTATCCGTATTTTAGAAGGACCAATTACTCCTGTTGAAGGCATTGAAGAAGAAGAACCTGCAAAACAGGAACTTTGGATTCGTATTCGCGATGCCGTCAAAGACGTATTAGATACAACAACATTAGAGGATCTATCCACTTACGGGGAAAAAGGTACCCAGGATCCATATATGTTCTATATTTAAAGAAAAGGGTGGAACCATATGAACGCGATCTACCTAGATCATGCTGCAACCACACCGGTCCATCCGGAGGTTGTTAACGCCATGACAGAAAGCTTAAAAGAGAATTTTGGAAATCCTTCTAGTATTCATTCATTTGGGAGAAAAGCTAGACAGGTTTTAGATAAAGCAAGAACAATTGCAGCAAAGTCCATTCAAGCATCGGAAAAGGACATCGTATTTACGAGTGGTGGAACGGAAGCAGATAATTTAGCCATCACGGGCGTGGTAGATGCAAATAAGGAAAAGGGTAAACACATTATCACGACGAAAATCGAGCACCATGCGACATTGCATGCTGTTGAGAATTTAGAAAAAAACGGATATGAAGCTACCTACTTAGATGTAAATGAGCAAGGGTACGTCGATATAAATCAGTTAAAATTAGCCTTACGCCAAGATACGATTTTAGTAACTGTAATGATGGTTAATAATGAAACAGGCGTCATTCAACCAATAAGAGAAATTGGCAAGCTTTTAAAAGATCATCAAGCCTATTTCCATACCGATGCGGTCCAGGCGTATGGGATGCTGCCGATTAAAGTAAAGGAATTACAAGTTGATTTATTAACGGTGTCCTCTCATAAGATAAACGGACCTAAAGGTTTGGGTTTTTTGTATGTTGCACCTGATGTGGCACTGCACGCCTTGCAACATGGTGGTGAGCAGGAACGAAAGCGACGTCCGGGAACAGAAAACATGTCGGCAATCATTGGTTTTGCTGAAGCGATCAAACTTGCTCAAGATGAAAGAGAAACACGATATCAAACGTATCAAGCTTATCGAGATAAGTTTTTACAAATTTTAAGTGAGCAGGATGTAACTTTTTCAATAAATGGTGAAAACGGTGAACGGATACCGTCTATTATTAATTTGAGCTTTCCTGGTGCAAATGTCGAAGCATTGTTAACCAATTTCGATTTGAGTGGTGTTGCAGCATCAAGCGGTAGCGCTTGTACGGCAGGATCTGTAGAGCCGTCACATGTATTAAGTGCGATGTTCAGTGAAGAGAGTGCTTGTACAACAAATTCGATCCGGTTTAGCTTCGGACTTGCTAACGATAAAGCTAATGTGCAAGAAGCAGCAATGAGAGTTGCGAAAATAGTTAAAAGACTAACAAAATAAGGTGGTGAAAACATGAATAAAAACGAAGATACAAGAGTAATTGTCGGAATGAGTGGTGGAGTAGATTCATCCGTTACAGCTCTATTATTAAAAGAACAAGGTTATGACGTTGTCGGTATTTTTATGAAGAACTGGGATGATACCGATGAGTTTGGTGTATGTACCGCAACCGAGGATTTTGACGATGTTGTAAGAGTATGTAATCAACTTGATATCCCTTATTATGCGGTTAACTTTGAAAAACAATATTGGGATAAAGTATTTACGTACTTTTTAGATGAGTATAAAGCTGGCCGTACACCGAACCCTGATGTTATGTGCAATAAAGAAATTAAGTTTAAAGCATTCTTAGACCACGCCTTATCGCTTGGTGCAGACTATGTGGCAACAGGTCACTATGCCCAAGTAAATCGTAGTGAAGGCCGGGTCGAAATGTTGCGCGGTGTCGATGATAATAAGGATCAGACTTACTTTCTTAATCAATTATCTGAAGATGTTTTACAGAAAGTAATGTTCCCGCTTGGCCATTTACCTAAATCGGAAGTACGCCGAATTGCTAAAGAAAATGACTTAGCAACAGCGAACAAAAAAGACAGTACTGGAATTTGTTTTATCGGTGAACGAAATTTTAAAGATTTTCTTAGTGAATACTTGCCAGCACAACCTGGTAAGATGATGACATTGAACGGTGAAGTAAAAGGAGATCATGACGGTTTGATGTATTATACCATTGGTCAACGTCAAGGATTAGGTATTGGAGGTCCAGGTGGTCCATGGTTCGTCGTTGGTAAAAACTTAAAAGAAAATGTGTTATATGTTGGAGCAGACTACCATAATGATGCGCTTTATTCTGACGCACTGATTGCTGTGGATATCAATTGGATTAATGAAACACCGACAGAACCGTTCCATTGCACAGCAAAATTCAGATATCGTCAAAAGGATAACGGGGTAACCGTATATCCGAATCAAGATGGCACAGCAAAAGTCATATTTGATCATCCAGAACGCGCCATTACTCCAGGACAAGCCGTTGTCTTCTACCAAGATCAAGTTTGCTTAGGTGGCGGAACGATCGATGACATTATAAAAAACGATAAATTTTTAGATTATGTAGGTTAAAAAAATAAAGGGACAGCATGCATGTCGTGCTGTCCTATTTGTTTGTAACCCAATCTTAGCTAAAGCTTGTTAGTTGAAGTTTTGAAAAAAGAGATTAATCTAACGGACAAAATTCGTGTAAAAGTGAAAAAGTGTCCATAAGAATGATTCTAACGGACAAAATTTGAGCAAAAGTGAGAAAAGTGTCCATAAGAATGATTCTAACGGACAAAATTTGAGCAAAAGTGAGAAAAGTGTCCATAAGAAAGAATCTAATGGACAAAATTTGCAGAAAATCAAAAAAGTGTCTGTAAGAATGCGTCTTACGGACAAAATTCAGTGAACGACGAAAAAAGTGTCCATAAGAGTAGCTTCCGTAAAATAACCGACATTTGAATCAAACTTTTTTCACTAGACACAAGTTGCACGTCTGTTCATAATTAAGCTAAAATAATAAAAGGAGGTTTTACTATGTCAGATATCGATCAAGGGATTCAATATATGAAAGAAGGAAAATTAGAAGAAGCGGCACAGTATTTTACGGAGACAATCGAAAAAAACCCGAATGATCCCGTTCACTATATTAACTTTGGTAATCTACTTTTACATATGAAAGATTATGATCGCGCATTAGGATTTTACAAAAAAGCAATCGAGCTTGATGACCAAGCTGCAACTGCTTATTACGGATTAGGTAATGTCTACTTTGAACAAGATGACTTTAATCATGCAAAAGAAAACTTCCAAAAGGCGATCAATCTAGGATTAGAAGAAGCGGATGTCTACTTCATGTTAGGGATGACATTTTTATATGATGAGCAATTTAAATTATCATTACCTTATTTACAACGAGCAAGTGAATTAAATCCAGATGATGTTGATGTTAAATTCCAGTATGGGCTTGCCTTGGCTCAAACACAACAACTCGACCAAGCAAAAGAAACGTTCAATAAGGTACTTCATATAGAAGAAGAACACAGTGATGCACATTATAACTTAGGGGTAATTGCTTTATTCGATGAAGATGTCGACAAAGCGCTAGAACATTTTGACAAAGCATTAGAGATTCAACCTGACCACCTTTTAGCAGGAAATGGTAAAAAGCAAATTGAGAAAATGTTAGAAGAAAACGAGTAATGAGGGAGGGACTTTGCAATGGAAACTGGACAAATAGTTGAACAAAAAAGCTTTATTAAAGGTGAAATGATCCATACGATTTTTGAAAACAAACAAGAGCATTTTTCCATTGCAAAGATTAAAATCCTCGAGACGAATCAAAAATTCGATGAAGAGGAAGTCGTTGTAAAAGGTTATTTCCGCAGATTAGACCCAGGAGAAACGTATGAATTTTATGGAAGGGTGGTCGATCACAAACGTTTTGGCCGCCAATTTCAAGTGGATAGCTACCAACGATTTTTACCTGAATCAAAAGAAGGAGTAATCGCCTATTTATCTAGCGAACTCTTTCCAGGCGTAGGAAAAAAAACAGCAGAACGAATCGTGGAGACGTTAGGGGATTCCGCCCTTTCGCAAATCTTAAATGACCAATCCGTGTTAGGAAAAGTAAAAGGGTTACCTAAAGAAAAACAAGAAAAGATCTATCGTATCTTACAGGAAAATCAAGGTTTTGAGCATATTGTCGTTCAGTTATCAAAATATGGTTTTGGCTTAAAGATGGCGCAAAAAATGTATGCATCATTTAAAGAAGAAACACTAGAAACTTTGCAAACGAACCCATATGCATTTGTTTTCGAGGTAGAGGGTTTTGGTTTCTTGCGTGCCGATCAAATGGCACGAGAACACAATATTTCTCATGATCACTCAACTAGATTGCAAGCAGCATGTTTTTACCTTTTACAAAATAGTATTCAAGATGGGCATGTTTATCTTCCACTTGACCAATTAGTATACGAGATGGATCAGCTATTAGATGGTGAAGCAAATAACATTGCGGTAGATAAGATGACAAGCGAAATTGTGGAACTAAATAAGGATAAGCAGATTATCGCATTAGAAAAGAAAGTGTATTTACCTTCTTTATATTATTCTGAAACAGGCTTCTGTTCACAAATCAAACGAATCGCTGAGAAAAAAATAGAGCGTTCATTCACAGATGCGGAATTATTAAAAATTGTCGGTGCGATTGAAGAAGAAGAAACACTGAGCTATGGAAAAGAGCAATACCATGCAATGGAAACAGCTTTATCAGAGAAAATGTTTATCTTAACCGGTGGACCTGGTACAGGAAAAACAACGGTTATCAAAGGGATTATTAATGCGTATGCCGAAATTAACGATTATTCCTTAGACCCTGATGACTATAAAGAAGATGAAGAGTACCCATTTGTTCTAACAGCACCTACTGGTAGAGCAGCCAAACGAATGAAAGAGTCAACAGGTATTGAAAGTGTAACGATTCATCGATTATTAGGATGGGATGGACAAGAGACATTTGACCGAGATGAAAATAATCCATTAAAAGGAAAAATTCTTGTGGTTGATGAGTTTTCAATGGTTGATATTTGGCTTGCCTATCAACTATTCCGAGCGATACCTGACGATATGCAAGTATTAATTGTTGGTGATGAGGATCAGTTGCCATCTGTTGGACCTGGCCAAGTGCTTGCTGACTTATTACATAGTGGTGTGGTAAAATCGGTATCCCTGAAAGAGGTTTATCGTCAAAAAGAAGGTTCCAAAATCATTCAATTAGCACATGAAATTAAGAACAATCAAGTCAGTCCCGATACACTTACTAAGGCGAATGACTTTAATTTTTTCAGTTGTCCTGATTATCAAGTGGTTGACATTGTCAAACAAGTAGTGAAGAAAGCATATGATAAAGGTGTCGATCAACGTCAAATTCAAGTATTAGCTCCAATGTATCGTTCAAAAGCAGGCATTCATCGTCTAAATGAAGAATTACAAGCAATCATAAATCCTTCCCAACCGGGTAGGAGAGAAATGAAATTCGGTGATACGGTTTTTCGAAAAGGAGACAAGGTCATTCAACTAGTGAACCAGCCAGATGATGGCGTTTTTAACGGTGATATTGGTGAAGTTGTGGCAATTTTTGAAAAGGACGAAAATGTTGAACAAGAAGAACAAATTGTTGTCGAGTTTGACGAAAAAGAAGTCAACTATGCAAAAGCAGACCTAATGAATCTTATGCATGCCTATTGCACATCGATTCATAAATCACAGGGTAGTGAATTTTCAATCGTTATCGTCCCGATCATCAGAGGGTATAATCGTATGCTTCGCAAAAATTTAATATACACTGCAATTACTCGTGCCAAGCAGTCTCTTGTGATGTGCGGGGACAAACAGGCATTTTTGCGTGGGGTAAGAACAGAAGATACGAATCAAAGATACACTTCACTGGTTCACTTTTTACATGAACTATTTGATATAAGTGATACAAATGAGAAAAAAGTAGAAGATAAACCAAATGTAACAGCTGATGATAAATTATTGGCAGTCGACATTGGCCAAGAAAATTTCTCCCCATATGATTTCATGGAATAAGACACCTGTACGAATCCGTATATGTGTCTTATTTGTATATTTACAAAACATTTATTATGACAAAATATACCTTGCTACTGAAAACAAAAGCTCAGCTCAGGATAAAAGAAGAATTATGAGACATAACTCTAGGGGTAATTATGAGATGGTGTATGTGCTTAAAAACCGCTCCGGCTTGTCCACTTCCCTTTCACCACGGGCACAAGTGCAACATCTACTCAAGCAGAGCTTTCGTAGTGTTTTCTATGCCATGGGCTTTTTCCTTCAGCTAACTTTTCCAAGCAAAAACCGCATGGAAAAGTGGATCTTCAGGAAAAAGAATCCCATAGGAGTGGAAGTGGCCGCCTTCGCTTAATGAAGTTCTACAAAGATTTTAAGTGCTAATTTTTGCTTATTACAGATATGAGAATATTTTGTTAATTATGATAAGTAATCTAAAGACAAATTGATAGGTGATATTAAATGACGCCAACATGATGATTCTTACTTAGTTGTAGAGCATTAAAAAGCGCAGGCGTCCGCTTTCACTCCTGCGGGAAGTTTTTTCCACGTTGCTAACTGTCCGTAATCCCATTCTAGAAATTCTCATAATTCAAAAAAATAACTAATGGGATACGGTCAGTAACAACCTGATAAGTTTCGCAAACAACCAGTGGAAAAACCCCATTGATTGAAGTCTCACTTTATCCGAAGATCCACTTTTCAAGCGAACTTTGCTTTAAAAGTTAGCTGAGGAGAAAAAACCGAGGAAAGGGAAGCGGACAAGCCGGAGCGATTGTTACGCAGTTATAGAATCTCATAATTACCTTCTAAATTATTTCGCATTTTTCACTAACGTTATTTTAATAAATAAAAAATTATGTATAAATACGATCAAATGGGAAAGGATGATAACTAAAATGGAAAAGTGAGGGAATGTCTTGTGATCTGTCCGAATTGTCGCAGCAAGAATATTGGCACCATTGGTTCTCAGCAATACTATTGTTGGGATTGTTTTATTGAATTAACGGTACAAAATGATATCGTACACCTCCATGAAGTAGAAGCAGACGGTTCATTAAGTTCATTAAATGACTTATTTTCAGATGAGGAAAGACGTGTGGAAAGATGATATATGTTTAATCACTCAAAAATTCAAATAGCTCTAGGGCTAGTTATTCTTTGCCTTTCTGTCTTGTTTTTATATCTTATGTACATTCTTTTTCCTTTTTACAAGCATGTACTAATTGTTATGCTGCAAATTCTAGCACCTTTTTTAATTGCAGGTTTAATCGCTTATATTTTACATCCTATCGTTGAAAAAATACACGATTACCGCATACCAAGACCACTTGCCATTATTTTTATCTATCTTCTCTTTTTTGCGTTGGTCGGATATGGTATTTATGTATCTTTACCGATTTGGATTAAACAAGTTCAAGAATTAAGAGAAAATATTCCTCAATTCGTAGATTCTTATCGTAATTTTATTTATGATCTTTACCAACAGACTTCTTTTTTACCAGAAGAATTTCACAATAAATTAGATCAATTTTTCTCGAACATAGAAGAGACTCTTGGAGAACGACTTAGCATAATTATTAAAAATATACCTATGCTATTTGATATTTTTGTTGTGTTAGCAGTGGTTCCAATATTAGCATTTTATTTTTTGAAAGATTATAAGTTATTACAAAAAGGAATATTAAAAATAATACCTGAAAAATATCAAAACTTTACCAAAAGATTGGCACATGACATGGAAAATAGCTTAGGACAATATATACGCGGTCAAATACTTGTTTGTTTTCTAGTTGGATTGGTCAGTTATTTTCTATTAAAGTGGATCGATATGAGATATGCGATTGTGTTAGCAACAATTATTGGATTGACTAATTTTATACCGTATTTTGGTCCGATTATTGGAGCAATTCCAGCACTGTTGATTGCCTTCACGATTTCAACAGATATGATTATCTCTGTTTTTTTCGTTGTATTAGCCGTCCAATTGCTGGAAGGGAATTTACTGTCACCCTTTATAGTTGGTAAAAGTATTCATATTCATCCGGTGTATTTGATCCTTACTTTATTTGTTGCTGCTAAACTCGCAGGAATTATCGGAATGATATTTGCGATTCCGTTGCTGGCAGTGGGAAAAGTAGCCATTCCATTAATTTATCAAACTGCTAAACGTTCGTAATCTGGCTATTTAATATTGTATTACCAAGCAAAAGCAATTGACAGATAACCAAAACTTTTCTATAATATGCTAGCGAAGTCAATAAATAAAACGTTGAAAAACTCTAGTACTTGACCATCATTTGTAAGAGAGGAATTTCCTTAGGCTGAAAGAGATTCCAAATGCTCTGTTCTAGGAAGCTAGTTTGAAGTGCAGCTAATCCCTGCCGTATACCTGCGTTACAGGTGCTAAGGTGACAGTCTATTATGGCTGTAATTAGGGTGGTACCGCGGAAATAACTCTCGTCCCTGCTAGTATGTAGCAGGGATGGGAGTTTTTTGCTATATGTTAAACGAAAATGACCTAATTAAAAATGGAGGCGATAGATAATGAAAAGCTTAACATCTGCTCAGGTTAGACAAATGTTTTTAGATTTTTTTAAAGAAAAAAAACACGGCGTAGAACCGAGTGCATCATTAGTACCAAAAGATGATCCGACATTATTATGGATTAATAGTGGTGTGGCGACATTAAAAAAATACTTTGATGGTCGTGTTGTTCCAGAAAATCCACGTATTACAAATGCCCAAAAATCGATTCGTACCAACGATATTACTAACGTTGGATATACAGCAAGACACCATACATTCTTCGAAATGCTTGGGAACTTTTCGATCGGTGATTACTTCAAAGAAGAAGCGATTGATTTTGCTTGGGAGTTTCTAACCGGAGATAAATGGATCGGGTTTGATCAAGAAAAATTGTCGGTAACCGTGCATCCAGAAGACGAAGAAGCATACGTACTGTGGCGTGATAAAATTGGTCTTCCCGAAGAACGTATCATTCGCCTTGAAGAAAACTTCTGGGATATCGGCGAAGGACCAAGTGGACCTAATACGGAAATTTTCTATGATCGTGGAGAATCTTATGGAAAGGATGAAAGTGATCCTGAACTATATCCTGGTGGTGAAAATGAACGCTATTTAGAGATTTGGAATCTTGTATTTTCTCAATTTAATCATAATCCAGATGATACGTATACGCCACTACCGAAAAAGAATATTGATACGGGTATGGGGTTAGAGCGATTAGTTAGTGTAATTCAAGATACAAAAACAAACTTTGAAACAGACTTATTTTTACCAATCATCAAAGAAACAGAAGCATTAGCGAATACCAAATACAATGCCAGTGAAGAAACCGATGTTGCCTTTAAAGTAATTGCAGACCATATACGTACTGTGACTTTTGCAGTCAGCGATGGCGCTCTACCTTCAAACGAGGGGCGTGGTTATGTATTACGTCGTCTTTTACGCCGAGCGGTAAGGTACGCTAAGCAAATTGGAATCGAAAAAGCATTTATGTACCAGCTTGTACCAACAGTTGGGACAATAATGGAAGCTTTCTACCCAGAAGTAAAAGATAAGAAAGATTTTATTAAAAATGTTATTAAAACTGAAGAAGACAGATTCCATGAAACATTACAAGAAGGCCTTCAAATCCTGAATACGATTATTAAAGAAGAAAAATCTAAAGGGAATAAATTATTTCCTGGTAAGGAAGTCTTCCGTCTTTATGACACATACGGTTTCCCTAAAGAACTTACGGAAGAGTATGTGGATGAAGCAGGTTTTACAATCGATGAAGCAGGCTTTGAAAAAGAAATGGATAAACAACGTGATAGAGCGCGTAACGCCCGTCAAAAGGTAGACTCGATGCAGATCCAGGATAGTGTTTTAAGTGATATTAATGTGGAAAGTACTTTTGTTGGTTACGACTATTTGCAAACAGAAACAACGGTATTGGAACTTGTTGTTGAAAAGGAACGTGCTGAAACAGTGTCATCAGGTAATGAAGCCTATGTTATTCTAGCAGAAACCCCTTTTTATGCAGAGAGTGGTGGTCAAATTGCTGACAAAGGTACGATAACATTTGATAATGGTAAAGCGGAAGTGCAAGATGTTCAGAAAGCACCAAACGGGCAGAATCTGCACCGTATTCTTGTTCAAGAAGGGAATCTTTCCATAGGACAAGCAGTAAAAGCAGAAGTGGACCAAACATCACGTCAATATATTATTAAAAATCACACGGCTACACATCTTCTGCACCAAGCTCTTAAAGATGTGCTAGGAGAACATGTCAATCAAGCAGGTTCGTTAGTCGCAGGTGAACGCCTCCGTTTTGACTTTTCCCATTTCGGAGCTGTGACTGAGCAAGAAATCGTTGAAATCGAACAAAAAGTCAATGAAAATATTTGGGCATCTATTCCCGTTACGATAAGTAATAAATCGATACAGGAAGCTAAAGATATGGGTGCAATGGCCTTGTTTGGTGAGAAATATGGAGACATTGTTCGAGTGGTGGAAATTGGTGAATACAGTATCGAATTATGTGGTGGTTGTCATGTGCAAAATTCAGCAGAAATTGGTCTGTTTAAAATTGTTTCAGAATCAGGAATCGGTGCTGGAACGCGAAGAATAGAAGCTGTCACAGCTAAAGGTGCCTATCAATATGTCAATGGTAAGCATCAGTTGTTACAAACAGCAGCTACACAATTAAAAACGAAAGAAGAACAAGTACCAGAACGATTAGGTCATGTCTTTAAAGATATGAAAGAACAACAACGTCAAATAGAATCCTTACAAGCAAAACTTTCTCAATTGGAAGCTTCTTCGATTTTGGATGAGGCAAAAGAAATTAAGGGCATACATGTATTAGCTCAAAAAGTAGATGTGACAGACATGAATCAATTACGTCAAATGGTAGATGATATGAAGCAAAAGCTAGAATCAGGTATTATTTTACTTGCTTCCGTTAATAATGACAAAGTACAGTTAGCATCTGGAGTAACGAAAGATTTAGTTAACAAAGGCTATCATGCTGGAAACTTAATTAAAGAAACTGCCAAAATTTGTGGTGGTGGCGGTGGGGGCCGTCCGGATATGGCCCAAGCTGGTGGAAAAGATGCTAGCAAATTGCCGGAAGCTCTTGCGTTTGTAGAAAAATATGCTCAGGAACTACAATAATTTTGGTAATTTTTACGAATAACAGGTATAATAAATAGATACAAACACTAATCAATACAAGTGATGTAATCTAAATTTGGGGGTGCTTCCATGGATGGAATGGACAAGACAATGAAATTTGATTTTTCAGAAGAGCCCATCGAGCAAAACGTCGAAGAAGTATTACTATTAGTGTATAACGCGCTTGAGGAAAAAGGCTATCACCCAATTAATCAAATTGTAGGATATTTATTATCTGGTGACCCTGCATATATTCCAAGACATAAGGACGCACGAAATTTAATGAGGAGAATAGAGCGTGATGAGATAATTGAAGAATTAGTCAAATATTACATCAGCGCCAATCATAAGTAATGACAAAAGTATTAGGATTAGATGTAGGATCCAAAACGATTGGTGTTGCGATTAGTGATGCTTTAGGTTGGACGGCACAAGGATTAACCACCATTTATTGGCAAGAACCAGAGTACAAATCGATAGAGGATACGTTTAAACAGTTAATAGATGAACATACTATAGAAAAAGTAGTACTGGGATTACCAAAGAATATGAATGGATCGATTGGTTTTAGAGGTGAAGCTTCTCAAGATTTCGCTAAATTTTTAGAGGATACGTTTTCTTTAGATGTCGTACTGTGGGATGAACGTCTTACAACAATGGCTGCAGAAAAAGTATTGTTGGAAGCTGATATGAGTCGATCGAAGCGAAAAAAAGTAATCGATAAGATGGCAGCTGTGATGATTTTACAGGGCTATTTAGATAGTCAATCATAAGGAGGGTTATATAATGGCACTAGAAGAAAAAGAACGGATTATCATTCCGGACGAAAATGGGGAAGAACACCTATTTGAAGTGCTGTTTACATTTGATGTAGATGAAACAGAGCAGTCTTACGTAGCAGTTGTACCTGCTGAACAAAAAGAGGATGAAGAAGTTGAAGTATTTGCGTTCAGGTACGAAGAAAAGGAAAATGATGACGACTTAGCCCTTTTCCAAATCGAATCTGATGATGAATGGGATATGGTCGAAGAAGTACTAAACACCGTAGCAGATAACGACGATTTAGCTGAATAAACACCAAAAGCTGACTAGGATTACCTAGTCAGCTTTTTCATATAAATCAAGAAACAACTAGTTGAACCAAAGTAGGATATACTACACAACTTTGGTGGTAATTATGAAATGATTTGTGTGTGTAAAAACAGCTCCGGCTTGCCCACTTCCCATTCCATGGGCTTTTCCCTTCAGCTAACTTTTCCAAGCAAAAACCGCATGGAAAAGTGGATCTTCAGGGAAAAGTGTCCCATAGGAGTGGAAGTGGCCGCCTACGCTGAATGAAACTCTACAAATATTGCAAATGTTAGCATTTTGGATTGTTACAAATATGAACATTTTTGTTAATTATGATAAGTAATCTAAAGACAAATGCATAGATGATATGGAATAACGCCAATATGATTATTCTTTCTTTAGTTGTAGAGCATTAAAAAGCGCAGGCGTCGGCTTCCACTCCTGCGGGAAGTTTTTATCCGAAGATCCGCTTTGGTAAGTGGACTTTGCTTACCAAAGTTAGCTGAGGAGAAAAACCCGCGGAAAGGGAAGCGGACAAGCCGGAGAGATTGCAAAGCACATATAATATCTCATAATTACTACAAAAATAGTGTCGTATTGTCCTTTTTCTATGAGACTAATAAAGTCGGTTTTTGGTGTTTGTTTACGTGCTAGTATTGAAGTGTGTATTACAAAAGCGTTTGTCGTCTGGTTTCCCTTTTTTATATTTTATAGTATAATATACCGGGTGAGAGGGGGAAGTCTTATGAGCGACGATAAAAAAGACCAAAATGAAAAGTCGAAACCAAAACTTACATATAAAGAAATATCACAAGAGAGAGCGAAAGAAGCTAGTATTGCCAGAAAAATTATTATACTTGTCTTATTTTTGTTGACAGCATTAATTATCTTTGGGGGTTACACGGGCTATAATTATGTTAAAAAAGGTGTATCTCCAGTTGATCCCAATAGTGAAGAAACGATTGATGTGACAATTCCCTTAGGATCGAGTAGCTCAGACATCGCGAATATATTAGAAGATAATGGTGTTATCAATAACAGTTTAATTTATCGATTCTATGTAAAATTCAACAATATTTCCAATTTTCAAGCCGGAGACTACGCTTTGTCGCCGTCAATGACTTTAGCGGAAATTACTTCAGAATTGGAAACAGGATCTATTCAAGAAGAACCAGAATTAAGAGTAACAATTCCAGAAGGGCGCAATATAAACGAAATAGCGACCTTATACCAAGAAAACGCTGGTGTAGATAAGGAAGAGTTTTTAGAAAAAATGCAAGATACTAGCTATATCAAAGAGCTAATTAGTGAGTATCCAAATATTCTATCTGAATCTATATTACATGATGATATCATTTACCCTTTAGAAGGTTATCTGTTTC
Source organism: Gracilibacillus kekensis (assembly GCF_900143085.1). Lineage (GTDB taxonomy): Bacteria > Bacillota > Bacilli > Bacillales > Amphibacillaceae > Gracilibacillus > Gracilibacillus kekensis. The sequence goes on from NZ_FRCZ01000003.1 coordinate 294,671, forward strand.
CTGCTACGTACGAATTTTATGAAGAGGAGCCTACAATAGATCAAATTGTGACACAAATGTTGAATAAAACAAACAATGTGATTGTTGCGTATTTTGATCAGGTGGATGCCTTAGACTTTACTATTCATGAAATTATGACCTTTGCTTCTCTTGTGGAAGAAGAAGCTCCGTCAGCTGATGATCGAAAGTTAATTGCTGGAGTGTTTTACAATCGAATGGATCAGGGTATGATGTTACAGACGGATCCAACAGTAATCTATGCTCACGGTGAACATATTTCTCGTTTAACGTACGATCATTACGAGATTGATTCGCCATACAATACGTATCAGGTAGAGGGATTGCCAGTAGGACCAATATCCAATTTCGGTGAAAGTTCATTAACAGCAATATTTAAGCCAAACAGAAGCGATAATTACTTGTATTTCTTAGCAGATTCTGAAGGAAATGTTTATTACTCGAGATCTTATGATGAGCATCAAGAATTAGAAGATCAGTATATTCATAATCAATAGTGTAGTGGAAAAGCAGGGGAGAAACTATCCCTGCTTTTGCCCTGTTTATCAGGTGAAACTGTTCGTATTGCATACACTAATCTACTAGTACTAACTATGAATGGTTATGTGGGTACTTGAATGTGTCCTTCCTGATGAGTTTCGTAAACAAATAATTTATAACCACCATTGACTGAAGTCTTATTTTATAGAAGGGAATGTTCATGTTTGATCGAAGAGAATATACTACATTACCTTGATCAAATTACACCATCATCAGATGATTGGGTAAATAAAATAGAAGCAGAAGCAGAAGAAAACCATGTTCCAATTATGGACAAGCAAGGGATTTTACTACTGCAACAACTTATCCGTCTCCATCAACCAGACAAAATACTTGAAATCGGTACTGCAATCGGGTACTCTGCTTTAAGAATGTTAGAAGCAAAGCCAGAAGCACAAATTGTCTCAGTTGAACGAGATAACGAAATGTATCAAAGGGCAATTCATAATATCCATAATCAAAATAAACAAGGACATATAGATGTGATTTTAGGGGATGCTTTAGAAGTAGAAGATTTGATCCATGATAAAGGTCCATATGATCTAATATTTATTGATGCTGCCAAAGGACAATATCGCCACTTTTTTGAAAAGTACCAATCTACTTTAACAGATAGTGGTTGTGTTGTGACTGACAATGTACTGTTCAGAGGGTTGGTTGTCCATCCGAGTGATGCTCCTAAACGGTTACAAAATTTAACGGCTAAAATTGATCAATATAATCAATGGTTAATCGAACATCCAGATTATCACACCACGATATTACCAGTTGGTGACGGCGTGGCAATTAGTTTGAAAAAGAAAAAGTAGAGGTGCGCAATCATGAGTAAGAAAAAACCCATAATTATTGGAGTTGCAGGTGGTTCCGGTTCAGGTAAAACATCGGTTACAAAGGCGATTCAAAATCGTTTCGTCAATCAATCTGTATTGGTAATTGAACAAGATTATTATTATAAAGATCAGTCCGAAATACCAATGGAAGAACGATTACAAACGAATTACGATCATCCGTTAGCTTTTGATAATGATCTATTAATTGATCACATCCAACAGTTATTAGATCATCAGACCGTTGATAAGCCTGTTTACGACTATACGAAGCATACACGCTCTGATCAAGTTATTCCAATCGAACCAAAGGATGTTATTATCATTGAAGGGATACTAATTTTAGATGATCCTCGCTTAATGGAATTAATGGACATTAAGGTTTTTGTCGATACAGATGCAGATTTACGTATTATTCGCCGGTTATTAAGGGATATTAATGAGCGTAGTCGTTCCATCGATTCTGTAATTAACCAGTATATACAGACAGTACGTCCTGCACACTTGCAGTTTATTGAACCATCGAAACGATATGCAGATGTAATTATTCCAGAAGGCGGACAAAATATGGTTGCAATTGATTTATTAGCAACAAAAATCGAAAAGGTACTTGAACGGGAGTAAAGTGATTATTAGAACAGAGTCAAGATTCTTATCACGATGAAATTAACTTGTGATCCTCTTACCGAAAAGATTCGAAGGTACAGCCTGATAAATTTTGGCATCAATCAGAGGCTGATCTAACCTTTCAGTGATGGAAGGCTCACATTATCATTACTATTCATTTGCCAAAATACTACAAAGAAAACTATTGAAAAAAAAGTGAAAATCTGAGATAGTAGTGTTTAGTAAATATTAAAGCAGTTACATAAGGGTATATGCTAATTTTCAGTGCTATTTAAATATAACAAATCATACAATGAAAATAATATTTCGAACACTGTTTATTAGCAATAGATAGAAGGAGTGTAGGATAATGCCAGAAGAAAAAGAATTTTACATGACAGAAGAAGGCTTACAAAAATTAGAAAATGAGTTAGAATATCTTAAGATTGAAAGAAGACAAGAGGTAGTAGAGCGAATCAAAATTGCAAGAGATTTCGGGGATCTATCGGAAAACTCTGAATATGATGCAGCAAAAGATGAGCAAGCATTTGTTGAATCTCGTATTGTACAAGTCGAAAATATGATTCGTAATGCGGTTATCATTCAAGATGAAAATGTAAGTCCAGATATTGTTTCATTAGGTAGAACGATTACATTTCAGGAATTACCAGATGGTGAAGAAGAAAGTTATACAATTGTTGGTAGTGCGGAAGCAGATCCATTTGAAGGCAAGATCTCCAACGATTCACCAATTGCAAAAAGCTTATTAGGTCATTCGATCGGTGAAGAAGTTGTAGTACCGACTCCAGCTGGTGAAATGAACGTAAAAATTATTAATGTAGAGTAATACAAATGGATGTCTTTAATAAAGACATCCATTTTGCTAATTATGTTGAAATAAGAAAGGTTTTAGCTTACGCTCAATAAAATAATCTTTGTTTTTCTCTAAGATAAATTGAAAGACGAGATTTTCTGGAACAGCATTGAATTGTAACGTAGTGTCATCAAGAAAATGAATAAATAAGAGCTGTTTTTCCTTATCATAGCTTATAGATTCAAACGTAGTAAGTTGCCATAGTTTGCGATCAAACGTAGTGGTTCTCAACATATCACACGCTCCTTGCATTTTCTTTCATTTATTATATTCCATATATATGGACAAACTCCTGCACGTATGACAAAAATAGAAAAAAATCGATCAATTTTCCTAAAAAGTTAGTTGCTTGTAGTGAAAAAAATTGTTTTTTAGTATAATGACGATTGGGAGGGTGGAACAATGGCAGACGAATTTGGAAATATTACGAGAAGAGACCGTTTTGAGAAAAAAAGAACGAATACTAAAGCGATCACTTGGTTTAGTATTGTTGGCGGTGTGTTAATCATCGTTATTATTTCGCTTATTGTTTTTGGAGGTAATGATCAAGATACCCCAATAGCGACAGAAGATCAGGATAATGAGGAAACAGAGGAAACACAAGGTCAAGATCAAGAAAATCAAGATGATACAGACCAGCCTGTTGAAACACCATCAGAAGAAGAGTCAGACCAACCAGATGAATTGGAAATCCCAGATGAAACCGAGGTAGACCAAGAGCAGGATTCAGGTACTGAGGAAGAGGAAGAAATTCAAGAAGTCGAATCTGATAATGAAAATGTCAGCTATGCTTATGAAGGTAATTGGGAGCCAATCGGTACAGAGCAACAAGGACCACATACCACTATATTTGAGAAAGAGTCGCAGGACTGGAAGGAAAGAATGCAAGCGATTGAGGTTGCAACTGGAATTCCAGTAGAAGAGCAAATTTCCTGGTACCATGGTAATGGTGGAGATCAAACGGTAGAAGCAACCGTTTCTCCAGATTCCAATCAGGATGAAGCGTACAAAGTAACTCTTGTCTGGATTGAAAATGAAGGTTGGCAACCGACATTAGTTGAAGAATTAATTGAAAATAAATATAATGAAAATTCAAGTAACAATACATCGGAAGGTAATGAAGGTGAGCAATCATCATCAGATGATCAATCAGCAAATCAACAGGAGGAATAAAATTGATCGGTATAATCGGTGCAATGGATGAAGAAGTAGAATTATTAAAGGAAAGAATAGAGATTAAAGAAACTACTAGAATAGCTAATAGTGACTTTTTTGTTGGTAATTTAGAAGGTAAAGAGGTTGTTTTATTAAAATCAGGCATCGGAAAAGTCAATGCTGCAATAGCTACGACGATTCTGTTTGAAAGATATCAACCAGATTTTATAATTAATACTGGTTCTGCTGGTGGATTTCATGCAGACTTAGAAGTTGGCGATCTAGTAATTTCTACTGAAGTAGTACATCATGATGTTGATGTTACTCCATTTGATTATAAATATGGTCAAGTACCTGGGTTACCGCCAACTTATCAGGCAGATCCGATTTTAATTGAAAAAGCAATGTTAGCTGCTAAACAATTAGAAGGAATCGAAGCAATGAAAGGTCTTATCAGTACTGGTGATGCTTTTATGCAGGAAGTAGAAAAAGTGAACTTTGTGCGCGATAAATTTCCAGAAATGATTGCTGCAGAAATGGAAGCAGCAGCTATTGCACAAGTTTGTTATCAATACTCTCGACCTTTCGTAATTATTCGTGCGCTATCTGATATAGCTGGAAAGGATTCTTCGGTATCCTTTGATACCTTCTTAGAAAAAGCAGCAACAAATGCCGCAAATTTAATTATCGATGTTGTAAAAAATACGAATTAAAAAGAAAATAGCTGTCGAATTATCGACAGCTATTTTAATTCATTTCGGTAATATTCATGAAAAACTTTCATTAAAGCTCTTTTTTCAATACGAGAGACGTAACTACGGGAAATTTTTAATTTTTTTGCTATTTCTCTTTGTGTCAATTCATCGGTATTTCCTAATCCAAACCGAGCAATAATAACTTCTTTTTCTCGCTTGTCAAGAACACGTAAGTATTTTTCGATCTTTTTTAATTCCATATGCAATTGAATAACTTCAGTAATATCCTCATTTTCTGCTTCTAAAATATCAATTAAACTAATTTCATTTCCTTCTTTGTCCTGGCCAATTGGATCTTGTAAGGAGATATCTTTTTTTGTCTTCTTCAACGCCCGTAAATGCATCAAAATTTCATTTTCTATACATCTTGCAGCGTACGTAGCTAATTTGGTCCCTTTATCACTAGAAAAGCTCTCAATGCCTTTTATTAGCCCTATAGTGCCAATTGAAATTAAATCTTCAGCATCTTCTCCAGTATTTTCAAACTTCTTCACAATGTGTGCGACAAGACGGAGATTGTGTTCAATTAATTTATTGCGTGCATAGTCATCGCCTTCTTGCATTTTTTTAATCATTTTTGCTTCTTCTTTTGCAGGTAGAGGTTGAGGGAATGTATTATTTTTAACATAACCAACAAAGAATAGTGCTTCTTTTATAATTGCTAAAATCCCAAACAAAATTGACAACATGACACCTCCCAGACACTAGGTATTAGCCCATAATTCATCATATGAGCAAACCTCGTCCATTGTGCCACATGGTCAAGCTAATAATTTACAATTAAAAAATGAGTGAACAATAGAAAGAAAGGTCGACATAAATTTAATGGTAATTTTGACATGATACAATTACATAGAAACCGCTTCGGCTTGCCCACTTCCCTTTCCGTGGGGTTTTCCATTCAGCTAACTTTTCCAAGCAAAAAGCGCATGGAAAAGTGGATCTTCATGGAAAACGCTACCACAGGAGTGGAAGTGGCCGCCTACGCTGAATGAAACTCTACAAATATTGTTAATGCTAGCATTTTGGATTGTTAAAGATATGAAGATATTTAGCTAATGATGATAAGCAATCTAAAGACAAATTCATGGGCGATATGGAATAACGTCAATATAATTATTCTTACTTTATTTGTAGAGCTTTATAAAGCGCAGGCGTCCGCTTCCACTCCTGCGGGAAGTTTTTATCCGAAGATCCACTTTTTAAGCGCACTTTGCTTAAAAAGTTAGCTGAGGAGAAAAACCCGCGGAAAGGGAAGCGGACAAGACGGAGCGATTGCAAAGCACATATAATATCTCATAATTACCACTACAATAGTGTCGCATAATCTTTCTTTTATTCATCAAAAAAGCCTAATATCCCAAAGGATACAAGGCTTAAGATTACTGTTGTTTCTTTTCAGCTAATGAGTCGGCATAGGCGTCTCTTGTTTTTCCGTCGTGTGACCATGGTTTAACGCCAGATGAATGGGCAGCGCGACCAATCATATGAGCAGAAACAGGAGCAGTTAATAGTACAAAAATGATCCCCAGGATAAGTTTGCCACTAACAATGCCGTGCTCCGCATATAAAAAGATAAACGCACCAATCATAATTCCTGCAATACCCAAAGTTGCTGCTTTTGTTGAGGCATGCAAACGGGTGTATACATCTGGAAAACGAATGACGCCAATTGATGCAGAAAGAACAAAAAATGTACCAGTTATTAAGAAAACTATGACGAATATGTCTAAGATGAATTCAATCGTCTCTGTCAATGATAACACCCTTTTCTAAATATTTTGCTAAGGCAATCGTACCTATAAATAATAAAATACCAATCAACAAGATGACATCATTTAATCTGGTGGTGGCAATCATAATCGCAACTAATCCGGCCATTCCCATTAAATTAATACCAATAGCGTCTAATGCAACCGCCCGGTCTGGGTTTGTTGGTCCTTTGACGACCCGATATAAAAGTAAAGCAATCGAAATAGTGATGACAACCATACAAATAGCAGTAACAGTTTCAATTATTTCATTCATCTTGTCACCTCCATGATCGCATCTTCAAATGTAGTTTTGATTGCTTCAATAGCTTCTTCCGTTGTATCAATATCCATTGCATGAATATAAATTGTATCGTTAGTATTAGATACGGAAACAGATAGTGTACCAGGTGTTAAAGATATCAACGATGTTAACATTGTAATCTCCCAGTTGCTTTTTAGCTCAGTAGGTAAAGCGAAAATACCTGGTTTATAATCTTTATGCGGTTTGTAGACCCATTTTACAATATCAATATTTGAGATTAATAATTCTTTTATAAAAAGTAGAACTAATTTGATCATTTTCCAGACACGAGTGAGATAAAACGCATCTGGAATGAATCTTCTTAACATAAATAACAACAATGCCCCAATAATAAAACCTTTAAGAAAGGACACTACTGAATAGGTCTCAGCTAAAAACATCCACATAATCGCAATAACTAAATTTAAAATTATTTGCAGAGCCATAATGATTTACTCCTTTAATACAGATTCAATATAGTTTTGTGGATTCATTAAATATTCACCAATACCTTCAATACTTGGATAGAACCATTCAGCTCCAACCCCAAGTAAAACCGAGAAGAATAGTAAAAAGGCAACCGGTAAAGCAAATCCTCTTGCTGCTTTTTTATCAGGAATGATCGATTCGTCTTTCTCTCCCCAAAACCCTCTTATAAAGATGCGTATAACAGACAACAGAATGAGTAGACTAGACGCTAAACCAATAATCGCGACTACTATGTGATTTGCTTCCATAGCACCTTGCAATAAGATCAGTTTACCGATAAATCCACTAAACGGTGGAATCCCCGCTAATACGAAAGCAGAAATGAAAAATAGCCAACCGAGTAGAGGATAATGATGAATTAATCCACGCATTTTTCTAAGGTCACTTGTACCTGCGAGATAGGCGATCGCGCCAACTAGTAAAAATAAGGCTGCTTTAATAATCATGTCATTAATTAAGTAATAAATCGCGCCTGTAAAACCTGTACTGTTATAAACGCCAATTCCAAGAAGCATAAATCCTACTGCTGGTATAATGTTGTAGGCTACCACTAATTTAATGTTATTCGTTGACAATGCGCCGATTGCACCAAAGATTAAGGTTAAGGCTGCAATCCAAACAAAGAATTCATGCGTAACATCTCGTTCATGTACAAAAATTAAAGAGAAAACACGGATGAGAGAATAGACCCCAACCTTCGTTAATAATGCACCAAATAATGCGGAAATCACCGGGTTTGGTGCGATATACGGTCTAGGTAACCAGTAATACAGCGGGAATAAAGCTGCTTTTGTACCAAATACAAAAAACAACATAATCGCAATTGTTGTAAGAATACCAGTTTGTTCAACTTCGCCTACACGTTCAGCAATTTGAGCCATATTAACCGTCCCTACTACTGAATAGAGGAAAGCAATTGTTGTTACAAATAACATAGAGGAGAATAAGTTAATTAACACATACTTGATCGATTCTCTTAATTGTACTTTTCCTCCGCCTAAGACAATTAATCCGTACGATGCCATTAATAATACTTCAAAGAAAACAAATAGGTTGAACAAGTCTCCAGTAATAAAAGCACCTGATACACCTGTAATTAATAAAAAGTAAAACGTGTAAAAATAAAATTCCTCTTGTTTTTCGTCTAAGGATTTCGGTGCATAAAACACACAAGCGATCGCCACAATATTAGTGGTTAAAACAAGTGCGACGGATAGCATATCTGCTACTAGAACGATCCCAAACGGTGCCATCCAATCTCCTGATTCTAATACAACCGAGCCATTTTGATGTACATAGAATAATATATATGTCACGACTGCCGTGTTGATCAATGTCAGTACTTGCGAATAAATACGCACTACTTTTAACTTTTTATGGAACAATGCCGCAAGCACACCAGCGATCAAAGGTATGACTATTGGTAATACTGCTAAGTTACTAATCATTTTCGCTACCCCTTAATTTATCCATATTATCTGTTCCGTTCTCTTTTGATGCTCGGTATGCAAGCACTAATAATAAACTAGTCACACCAAAACTGATGACTATAGAAGTTAAAATTAATGCTTGTGGTAATGGATCTGCGTAATTCTCGATTCCATCCTCAAGTATCGGAGGAGCACCTCTCTTTAATTCACCCATTGTTAAAATAAATAGGTGTGCACCATGTGAGATAAGTGCTGTACCAATAATAATACGAAGCATTTGTTTCTGTAACAGATTATAGACCCCTGTTGTAAACAAGACACCTGCAAGAATCGACATTATGATTTCCATCTATTCTGCCTCCTTCTTGTTACGCAGCTTGATCAGACCATAAATGGCAAGTGCTGCAATACCTAAAACGACAATTTCAAATAGGGTATCAATTCCACGCATATCTACTAAAATAACGTTGACAACATTATCGCCGCCACCTAATTTGTAGGATGTTTTTAGGAAATAGTCAGAGATTTTATCAAACAACTTCGTGCTGTGTGCGGATATCGCAACCACTGTCATTAAGGCACCAAATGCAATAGATATGACTAAATTGACAGCTTTTTGAGAGCCGGATTCCGTGCGTTCTCGTAAATTTGGTAAATGGTAAAAACATAATAAGAAAAGCGCAACAGTAATGGTTTCTACTACTAGCTGTGTTAATGCTAAGTCAGGAGCACGGTAGACAACAAATAATAGTGCGAGTCCGTACCCGACAACACCTAATATCAAGATCGCACCAACTTTATTGCGAATAAAGATCGTGCTAACAGCAGCAACTGCCATTACGATTGCGATAAGTACCTCATGAACAGTAATTTTAGCAAGATTGCTTGTATCCCAGGCAAATCCATCGGTGATAGCTAAGACGGTAAACGTACAAACAAGAATAGCGATCAAAATTAATGCCATATAACGACGAATCGATCCATTCATATAGGAGTTTGTAATTTTTGCTGAAGTTTTTTCCGATTGATCAAGTAAAAAGTCATACACTTTATTAAAGCTTAATTTACCAGGGAAGAAGCTATAGATACTTGACCAATTTTTTCTAAAGAAAGCAAGAAAGATTCCGACACCAACTACAATTAACGACATTATAAAAGGCGTTTCAAAACCATGCCAATAGTAAATATCTTTTTCAACTGGTGAGCCATAAATAGCTTCCGCTGTATGGGCAATAAAGCTGCCATTCACTAAATTAGGGAACAAGCCAATTACGACAACTCCAACAATTAAAATAATTGGTGAAATGAGCATTCCAATTGGAGCTTCATGTGGCTTAACCGGTAATTGGTCGAGTTTCTTTTCACCCATAAATGTACCGAATACGAGATACATCGAATAAACAAAAGTGAAAATACTGCCAAAGACCGCTAAATAGGGAATAGCTTGACTTAATACTTGTGAAATCCACATCGAATGATCATGTAATTCTAATGACGTCGTAAAAAACATTTCCTTACTATAGAACCCATTTAAGAATGGAAAAGGTACACTTGCCATCGAAAAGGTACCGAAAAAAGCGAGAGTAGCTGAAATTGGCATTAATGTTACTAATCCACCAAGTCTGCGAATATCTCTTGTACCTGTCTCATGATCGACAATCCCTGCAATCATAAACAGACTACCTTTAAATGTCGCATGATTTAAAATGTGGAATACAGCAGCAAAAATCGCCGCTTTGGTACCAAAACCAAGCATCGCCATAATCATTCCTAATTGACTGATGGTAGAAAAGGCGAGAATACCTTTTAAGTCTGTTTGTCTGACAGCCATATAAGAGCCCCAAACAAGTGTTAAAATACCAATTCCACTAACGAAAACGAAGAACCATTCATTTCCAGAAAAAATAGGTGTGAATCTGGCAACAAGGAATATCCCTGCTTTAACCATCGTTGCGGAGTGCAAGTAGGCACTAACGGGAGTTGGAGCTTCCATTGCATCCGGTAACCAGATATGAAATGGAAACTGTGCAGATTTTGTAAAGGCACCAAGTAAAATCAAAGCTAAGATTAAACCAAAATAGTCACTAGAAAGTATAACATCAGCTTGAGCAATCATTGCTTGAATACTAGTCGTTTCGGTAATAATAGAAAGTAAAATAAAACCACCAAACATACTTAATCCACCGAAAACCGTTATCAGCATTGATTTTAACGCGCCGTATCTGGAACGTTCTTTATAATTCCAATAACCGATTAATAGGAATGATGAAATAGAAGTTAATTCCCAGAATCCATAGAGTACAAATACGTTATCTGAAAGGACGACCCCAAACATGGCAGTCATAAATAACAGCAAATAAACGTAAAACTGATCTAATCTTTCTGAAGTATGAAGATAGAAAATTGAATAAAGTGTAACTAATGACCCAATACCACTAATCAATAAAACAAATAATAAGCTTAAACCATCTAAATAAAAATCCAATCCGATATTTAACGATGGTATCCAACTGTACGATTGACTAATCGGTGTAAAATTATTTCCAAGATTCGGAATAAAATAAATAAATACGGCTAACGGTGCTAGTAAAACGAAATAACCGGTATGTATTTTCTCTTTCCATTTGCTAAAAAACGGGATAAAAATGGCCAGCAATACTGGCAGAAATACAGCAAATAACATCTAATGGTGATCCCCCTTATGTAAATTTATACACTTTATCAAGTTGAAATCGCCCGTACTATCCCTTATCAAGAATCAAGTTTAGCTAATAAGCTAAGTGGGGATTTACGAACGCTAACTTCATGTAACGTTTTGCTTTCATTTAATAATTAAAATTTTAACATCATCCTTTTATATTTTAATCTAAAAATAGAACAGAATACAAGGGAGAGTTCTTGTCGTTACGATACTTAGAAGGATTTAGACGAGAAACTACCTATTTATATTATGCAAGCAAAAAAAATTTTCATGTACTGAAAAAAAGAAGCTGATATTTATTTGCAACTATCCCGTTTAATTACATAAAAAAACACTTAGACGGGTGCATAACCGACTAAGTGGGAATCCAAATTATTTAGTTGGTATAGTCGAGATGTTTCACTAATGAGCGTCGTTTCATCTCTTCCTCCATTAATTGTATAAATTCATAGCTAAGCTGAAGTTCCGTGGCTTTTTTATAGGATTCAATTAGCAATTCATCCGATAGGTTTTCCAATGCTTGTCCCTCCAATAGATAGGATGTTAGCTACATGTTATAGTTAATGTAGCATGAAATGAAAAAACGGACAACTGCAAACTTATCTACACCCGCCTGTTCATAACTTGTGTATAATTGATTGAAAAACCGCCCTAAACTTGATAGTACAAGTGTGGATAGTGTGCATAAAGTTATCCACAAGGATTTTTTTGTTGTAAAATGTCGTACGATTATCGGAATATAATTCATAATACCTGTAAATTTAGGGCGATTTGTAATATTATGTGGTATAATTTCGTTTTCTGGTAAATTCCTTTGAACAAACTTAAAAAATTGTTTATGATAGGGAAAGATATGTATATTAATCGGAAGATAGTTGAGGTGTAAACGCATTGCTGAAAAAATTTTTACCAAATGAACATGTACCCCGTGTATTAGATATAACTCCGGCTAAGTTACGTGAAATGGGAATAAAAGGTGTAATTACTGATTTAGATAATACCTTAGTTGCTTGGAATGTAATGGATGCAACCCCTGAAGTAATTGAATGGTTTAAGGAAATGAATGAAAATGATATAAAAGTTACGATTATTTCGAATAATGAAAAAGAACGTGTTCGTGTATTCTCTGAACCGTTAGATACACCATACGTATATAGTGCTAAAAAACCACTAATTCGAGCCTTTAATCAAACAGCAAAACAGATGGGCTTTAGAAAAGAAGAGATTGTAGTAATAGGTGATCAACTGATGACTGACGTTCTCGGTGGTAATTTTGCCGGGTTTCATACAATATTAGTCGTTCCAATTGTGAAGACTGATGGTAAAATAACACAATTTAACCGAATGATTGAACGAAGAATTTTAAATTGGATGCGAAAAAAAGGCATGATCACATGGGAGGAAAAATAATGGAAGAAGCATTACATTGCGAAGGTTGCGGTGCAGAGATACAAACAGAAGATAAAACGAAATCAGGTTATGTGCCAAAGAGCGCACTTAATAATGAGCATATTATATGTCAAAGGTGTTTCCGTTTAAAGCATTATAATGAAGTACAAGATGTTGAATATACGGATGATGACTACCTACGAATGATCAACCAAGTTAGTAATACCGATAGCTTAGTAGTTAAAGTAGTCGATATATTTGATTTTAACGGAAGCTTTATTACCGGATTACAACGATTAACAGGTAACAATCCGATCATCTTAATAGGAAATAAAGTCGATCTTTTACCAAAATCGACAAATCGAAACAAATTAATTCATTGGATGAAAAAAACAGCGAGTGATTTTGGTTTAACGGTACAAGATGTATTTTTGGTTTCTGCTGAGAAAGCTCAAGGTTTCGATCAAGTCGAGAAAGAAATAGAGGCACGCCGAAACGACAAAGATGTCTATATTGTCGGTTGTACAAACGTTGGTAAATCTACGTTTATCAATCAATTAATTCGTCGTTCAAGTGGCGTTAAAGATGCGATAACTACGTCCTATTTTCCTGGTACTACATTAGGCTTTATCCAAATTCCTTTGGATAGAAAATCTTACATGTACGATACACCTGGCGTCGTGAATCGCAGACAACTTGTTCATTATGTAACAGATAAAGATTTAAAAGTTATTACACCAAAGAAAGAAATTAAACCAAAAGTCTATCAGTTACAAGACCAACAGACCTTATTTTTCGGAGGTTTTGGCCGATTTGATTTTGAAAAAGGGATGAAACAATCGTTTGTTTGTTATTTTTCCAATCAGCTAATGATCCATCGTACAAAGTTAGAACAAGCAGATGAATTTTATCAAAAACATGTTGGTGAACTACTACAACCACCTAGTCCAGAAACCTTGGAACAATTGCCGGAGCTAACAAAACAGACTATAAAAATACCTCTAAAAAAAACAGATATCGTGATACCTGGACTTGGCTGGATTACCGTTCCAGATGGTGGTGTAACCATTTCGATTCATGTACCAAAAGGTGTCAACATATCATTACGACCTGCATTAATTTAGGGGAAGGGGAAAGAAAATGGCGTATAAACTTGGATTGATTGGCCATCCAATCGGACATTCACTTTCACCATGGATTCATGATCAATTTTTGGATTTGGCTCGATTAGATGGGGAATATAAATTATATGAGGGAGACCATCAAGCACTCCCAAATGTTCTAAAACATTTAAAAGAAAAAGCAGTTGATGGCTTTAATGTGACCGTTCCGTATAAACAGGTGATTGTCGATTATCTGGATGAAATGAATGAGGATGCTAGAATTCTTGGTGCCGTTAATACGGTTGTAAATGAAGGTGGAAAATGGAAAGGGTATAGTACAGACGGTGAAGGATATGTTCGATCGATTGTAGAGCCATTTCCAAACCTTTTAAAAAATCAAACATCTGTGTTATTATTGGGGGCTGGTGGAGCAGCACGCGGGATTTACCGTGCACTCGTTCAGCAACAAGTAAAAACTGTAGACATTGCTAATCGTTCTAAGGATAAAGCAGAAGCCTTTTTGTCTTTACGAACAGGTGAGGTGAAAACTTCTGTATTAAGCTATCATGAGGCAGAGGCACAGCTTTCCGAATATGATCTTATTGTCCAAACAACTTCTGTTGGTATGAAACCAAATGTAGAGGATCAGATTATACAGTTGGATAATTTACGCAATGACACAGTTGTGAGTGATATTGTCTATCAGCCGATCACAACTTCATTACTAGAAGATGCGAAACAGCGTGGAGCCAAGATACATCATGGACACGCGATGTTACTATATCAGGGTCAATTAGCTTTTGAGAAATGGACGAACAAAAATTTAGATGTCGCACATTTAGTCGACCGCTTAGAAAATAAATTAAGAGGTGAATAATTTGAAATTAACAGGAAAGCAAAAGCGCTTCTTACGTGCCCAAGCCCATCATTTAAATCCGATCTTCCAAGTCGGTAAAGATGGTGTCAATGACAACATGATCAAACAAATCAATGAAGCATTGGAAAAACGCGAGCTGATCAAGGTTTCCATTTTACAAAATTGTATGGAAGAAAAGGACGATGTTGCAGAAGCATTAGCAGAAGGAACGGATGCTTACATCGTGCAAATTATTGGTAACACGATCGTCTTGTATAAAGAATCTGAAGAAAATAAGCAAATCACATTGCCATAGAGAAGGTGTGACAATGAAGCGAATTGGACTATTCGGCGGCACCTTTGACCCACCACATTACGGTCATTTATTGATGGCAGAACAAGCCTATCAGCAATTGGAATTAGATGAAATTTGGTTCATTCCGTCTTATCAGCCACCACATAAAGACGATGCGAAGACAACGGCCAAAGACCGGGTTGATATGACGACAGCAGCAATTTTTGATAACCCTGCCTTTAAGGTTGATACGATTGAAGTGGAACGTGAAGATAAATCATATACGCTCAACACGATTAAACGGTTAAAAGAATCCTATCCAGTTCATCAGTTCTATTTCATTATTGGTGGTGATATGGTTGAGTATTTACCAAAATGGCATCGAATCGATGAATTAATCGGAATGCTCACTTTTGTTGGAGTAAATCGACCAGGATACAAAATGGATACACCTTTTTCAGTAAAAGAAGTGAAAATGCCATTAATCGATATTTCGTCGACGATGATCCGTGAAAAAATGGGTCAGGGACAGTCGATCCGATATTTGACGCCACCAAGCGTGATCGATATTATTAATAAATACAAGTTATATTCATAACATGTAATAGTGTTTCCTTTTTGTCAGGGGAGAGTGAAGAAAGTGGAAGCCGATAAAGCGCTGAAAATAGTAGAAAAACAACTAACTAAAAAAAGATATGAGCACACTGTCCGTGTTATGGAGACAGCTTTGGATTTGGCAAAGCATTACAAAGTAGACGAGCAAAAGATCGAATTAGCAGCCATACTCCACGATTATGCCAAGTATCGTGATCCCAAAGAGATGAAGCGCTGGATTATCGAAGAAAAATTACCCCATGATTTACTGGAGCATCATCCAGAATTATGGCATGCACCAGTTGGAGCAAAAATGGTTGAGCGTGAATTGGGAGTTAGCGATCCACAAATAATAAGTGCTATTCATTGGCACACTACAGGTAAACGGCATATGTCTGTCATGGACAAAGTGATTTTCATTGCAGATTATATTGAACCAGGTCGTGATTTTCCTGGTGTCGATGAAGTTAGAGGGATCGTGTATCATGATCTCGATCAAGCGTGCTGGTTAGCTGCACGCAATACGATAACTTTTTTAATGAGTAGAAATCAACCGATTTATCCAGATACATTTCAGTTATATAATGAAAAATTAGGGAGGAACATGAATGGAAAGTAAACAATTAGTAGATCTAGTAGCAAAAGCGTGTGATGATAAAAGAGCAGAGGACATTGTTATATTGGATATGAACGAGGTATCTTTAATAGCAGAGTATTTTTTAATCTGTGAAGGTACTAACGAACGTCAAGTCCAAGCGATCGCACGTGAAGTGAAAGATGTAGCAGATCAGCAAGAAATTAACGTCAAACGTATGGAAGGCTTCGATCAAGCAAGATGGATACTTGTAGATCTTGGAGGTGTTGTCTGCCATATCTTCCATCGTGATGAACGTAATTATTATAATTTAGAAAAGCTGTGGGGAGACGCCCCGCAATTAGAAGTGAAATTATAAAAATGGCTTACTCGAAACTAGCTTACGTCTATGATCTCCTTATGGACGATGCCCCATATCAAGAGTGGCAAGCCTTTGTCGAGCATTTTGTGAAAGATGGAAAAATGCTTGACCTCGGCTGTGGCACAGGTCGGTTGTCAGAGCGTTTTTCTCGCGCTGGCTTTGACGTTACAGGAGTTGACTTTTCAGAAGATATGCTGGCATTCGCTCAATCCCATACATCAGGCGTTCAATATATTCAGCAAGATATCCGTGAACTGGAAGGATTGACTGATTTCGACGTAGTTGTTAGCCTGTGTGATGTGATCAATTACATTACTAATGAAGAAGATGTAGAAAAAGTATTTCAAAATGTCTGGAATAGCTTAAAAGAAGGTGGAAAGTTTATCTTCGATGTTCATAGCCTTAAACATTTTGAAGAGGATATGATCGGTGAAACGTTCTCTGAAATTTACGATGATATTTCTTACGTCTGGTTTTGCGAAGCTGGAGAAGCACCTGGAAGTGTTGAACATGATCTAACTTTTTTTCTCCAGGATGAAGAATCCGGAAAGTATGAGAGATTCGATGAACAACATAGTCAGCGAACTTTTGAGGTGGCCGTCTATAAGCGACTACTAGAAAAAGCCGGATTCCGAGATATCTGTGTTTATGGCGATTTTTCAACCGAATTAATAGATGATGTGGAGAAAAGTGAACGTATTTTTTTCGTATGTAGCAAATAAGAAGGCTAGAGATAAAACTCTGGTCTTTTTTTTGGGTTTACGCGAGCTCTTATTCGGTGGAAAGTAAGCATTATTGACGAAAAAGAGTCTCATCGGCAATAGCGCATCGAAAAGCCAGTAAGGTGCAGACGAGAGAGAGCCTCATCGGCAATAGCGCATCAAAAAGCCAGTAAGATGCAGACGAGAGAGAGCCTCATCGGCAATAGCGCATCGAAAAGTCAGTAAGATGCAGACGAGAGAGAGCCTCATCGGCAATAGCGGAAAAGAATCTAACGAATCAATTGTTAACTGCACACCAAAGTGACTCCATGATGAATCAAAAACCCGAATATACTTTAGTAGAATTGAAAAAAGGTATCGTTTGCGAAAATTGTGGTTCACTTGAAACAGAAATATCCAATCAATATCTGTACTGTAATCATTGTCAGACAAAAGAAGATGCTACAAAAGCGATCGTCCGAACTATTGAGGCATACGCCACATTATTTCCAACAAGCGCGATTACTACAAAACAAATGGAAATTTGGTGCGGTTATACAGTGACTATTAACCGTATTTACCGTGTCCTTCAACGTTATTATCATCCCCAAGGTAAAAACCGCTGGATCTACTACACACGAAAACAAACTTAAAATTCCACCGTATAAAACTTTATGTTTATTTGAAAAAGCCTGAGGGAATTTAAACAGAAAAGCTGATAGGAGAAAAGGAGCCTGTAAAAATGAGTATATTTTCAAAAGATGCATTAGCGTATGAACATATCGTTATCACGGGTGCAACTGGTGATATTGGATTTGATACAGCAAAGGTTATCGCAAGTATGGGTGCCAGAATCACCATCAATGGCCGAAACGAAATAAAACTAGAAAATCTAAAACAGGAATTACTCGAAATAACAAATGAAGATTCGATTGCCGTGATCGCAGCTGATATAACAAAAGCTCAAGAACGAGAAAAGCTAGTATCTAAAGCAGAAAAACGCTTAGGTGTGATAACAGGTTTAGTTAATGCAGCAGGAATTTCTGGTGGTGGAACCGTTGACCAATTAAGTGAAGAAGAAATAGAGAAAATCATGCAAGTAAATTACTTATCAACCTTCAGTTTAACCAAAATGATTTACCAAAACATGATTAAACAAAAGAAAGGCCATATCGTCAACGTTGCTTCCTTATCCGGATTACGTGCAACCCGTGGAAACAGTGCGTATGCATCAAGTAAATTTGCACTCGTTGGCTGGACCCAGTCGTTGGCGGTTGAAGCTATTGAACACAATATAAGAGTAAATGCAGTATGTCCAGGGTTTGTTGATTCTGAAATGGCAACTCAAGCTATTGAAAGAAAAGCAGAACAGAATGGCATCAGCTATGAAGATCAATTGGAAAAAGTGAAGCAAGGACTACCATCGGGACGTTTAACAACCACGACAGAAGTAGGAAATACAATTGCATTTCTATTAACAGATGCGACACCAAACATCGTCGGTGAATCAGTTAAAATTTCTGGAGGTAGTGTTATGCGCTAATATAATAAAAAAAGCCCATGCATTGAGGGCTTTTTCTTTGAGTCCTAATTAATGACAGCATTACTGATCTTTACCGTCATCCTTATAATATAAATAAAATGCAACAATAATTACCAATGCGATCGATATAATAACAGAGGTCTGTAACAATTTTTGTATGTATTCAAAAATACTTAAGCTTCTTTCTGTATACCAACCATCGTTAGATCTTATTTGCTCTGAATCAGATATAGTTAATATACTGAAATAAATTCCAATTATAAGCCCGTATATTAAGGATTTTACAAGTTTTTTTTCATATTTCACAAAAAAGCGGATATTAACCTCTCCCTCCTATGTCACTTTATCACGATGTAATTGTGTGTGTCACTCCCACTGCTTTTAAAATTATACTGTAACACATATTTTTTATGGGATCATGCACAGAAACGATCGAACAACATGTAGAAATTGAACGAAGATTGCGGAAGATGAGAGGAGAGGGACAAATTCATTGCCCCACCTTTAATAGTAATATATCTCTGTCTGTACTTAGATGGAGTTATAAAAACAGAATGTATGTTCTTATTCTGATTTTAATATAAATCACAAATATAAGCAAGTATTTATGAACAAAGGAGCGATAGAGTTGAAAATTTTTTTCCGTATATTATATTCGATTCTTTTATTTGGAGCAGGTGTCTTACATTTTCTTCGTGAACGTGACTTTCGAAGAATTGTACCAAAAGCACTTCCGTTTAGACGTGCGATTGTGTTAATCACGGGAATTTTCGAAATGATTTTTTCTATTACCCTTTGGGTGAAAAAAGGCCAGCACATCACAAGCAAATTACTAGCTCTTTTCATGATTGCAATTTTCCCAGCCAACATTTACATGACTGTTAAAAGAATTTCTTTTCGTCCATGGCTAGAACTGGTAATGGAAAATTTTTCTTGAATTTTCTTAGCTAGGGAGGATAGTATGAGTGAAAAACAATGGGATATAAAAGAAGTTAAACGAATGAAAAAGAAAAAATTATTTCAATATAATTTTGTAATGGTATTTATAAGCCTGCTGATCAGTTATTTTATTGCAAATGATTCAGCAATTATCCTCTGCGGAGTATTTTGTGTGATCTTCTGGCTACTTGCCGCTAACTCGTTATACATCTTGATTACTGAAAATACGATTGGAACAAGTACAAGCAGACGATTAAAGGAATATGACAAAGATCGATTGGGAAAAAAACGCTGGAGACGTAATACCCTTGTTCAAGCTATATTTATCAATCTGTCAGCCATTGGTATGACATGGTTCTTATTTGTTATAGATTTTGACTCTATCACATTGAACTTTCCTTGGAGTTTTTTCCATTTATTGGTGGTTGGATCGGTTATAATATAGGTGAAATATTTAGAATGAGTGAATTATAAGTAGTATCAGAATGATGACAAAGGGAGTAACAGATATATGTCAAAATATAAAGACGATTCTTCTCGTGATTTGAAAGAAAAGGTGGCCACAGTTGCAGGAATAACTTCCCTTGCTATCATGGTGCTGGTCTTTGTATTAGGGTTATATTTTTTTGGAATGGCTGGACTTTTTGATCTGCTTGGTGTGCAATACAAATCGATCTGGTCAATAGTCATCTTTGTTATAAGTTACTTTTTACTAGGTATGATTTCAGACTTGTTTTTCAAAGTTATTTTCAAATTGTCAATTCGAAATATAACAGGAAAATTTAAAATACTTGCTATGAAATTTAGTTTGGTAGCAATCTCTAATTGGTTGGTCCTGTTTACTGTGGATGAGTTCATGGAAAGTATTATTCTATCCATAAGAACGGAAATTATTATAACCTTAGTGATAGTGTTATTAGAAATTGTTTTTGATGATAAAAAGGATTCGATTGCTAAAACCGATTAATATAGTGATAACTTGTCCAAGTACAACATTTTTACATACTGCTATAAAATATAGGAGAACAAGTTGCTCATCATCTACTAGTAATAGTTTTATATTCTAAAAGGTATTTAGTCCTCCTATGAAATACTTGCCATCATACTAGTTTTTTTACAGTCATAGCAATAACCAACAAACCTTCATGGTAACAGTATCACTGATGACAAGTGTTTGCACCATCATCCATGGATTACTTCTCTACATCTATCAAATCATTTGAAAAGAGCACCATAAGGGACGCAGGAACAGTGTCCCGTCTTGATATAGATAGGGTGGAACGAAGAACCTGTCCCTCTGTCCCTCCGAAGATAGGGTCTACAAAACCAAACGGCAACTGTTATAATGGAAGAAGGATATTTTTTCTAGGGAGAGTTGCGACGATGAACTGGAGAATGTTTTTTAAACGAGACTTAAAATTTCGGAAGCGGCTTGTCAGACTGCATCACTCAAACGCTATTCTATTTTTCTTATTAAGTATTACCGGATTACTTCTCTATTCAACTTACTTCCGTTCTATTTTTCCTGCTACTCGTGTGTGGATGAAAGATGCTCACATATGGATCGGGTTTATTAGTGTGTTGCCAATCTTGTTTTATTTACCGAAAATGGGAAAGCATTTGTTAACGCTCCGAAAACGGAAGAATCACCGCATCAATCTATACTTCATTTTTGTGATTATTTTTACATTAATCTTTTCAGGGCTTATCCTAACCTTTCAACGACATTTCCCGCCACTGATGAGCTCCTACTCGTTAATCATTCATGATATAGCGACCTGGATAGGGCTACCATATGTTATCTACCACAGCGTGACCAGAAGTCTTTGGTACAAACGATTACTTTATCCAAAAGAAGAGTCTACCAACGAACAAGACCAAGAACCCACGATAATTGATAAAAGGAATCCACTTTTGAAACGTCGTACATTTTTACGTCGATTATCAGGTGGCATTATAGCGTTTTTTACTATTATAATAGTTGGGAACTGGTTAAAAACGTATTTCCCAGTGAATAAATCTGATCTATCTGGTGGAAATAAAATGGTCCCATTACCAGAAACCGATAATAAGCTATTATCTTCCAATGGGAAACAAGGTGAATTTCGTTATTATACTATTACGGAAATGCCTACATTTACCAATGAAAATTGGTCGTTAACCGTTGATGGATTAGTCGATAAAAAATTAGAGTACAATTGGGAACAATTTTTGAAATTAGAACGAAGCTCTCAATTAAGTGACTTTCACTGCATTACAGGATGGAGTGTTTATGATATTACATGGGAAGGCATTCCATTAAAAAAATTACTAGAGAAAGCAGGTGTGAACCAGCAAGCGAAGTATGTGAAATTTTATTCAGGGGATGGTGTATATACTGATACACTATCACTCTCAGAAGCAATGATGGAGGATATGATGGTTGCAGTATTAATGGATGGTAAATTAATTTCTCAAGAAAATGGAGGACCTGTAAGACTAATTACGCCAAGACTGTATGCATACAAATCAGTGAAATGGCTTGTGCAAATCGAGTTAATTGAACAAGAACATATTGGCTACTGGGAAAAAAGAGGTTATCCTCAAAACGCTTGGGTTAGAAAGTATTAATAAGGGACAAGGGGACAGGTACCGTGTCCCGACCTGATATAGATAGGATGGGACGAAGAACCCTCTGTCCCTACATATAAACATAGAGGATTCTTTCTTATATATCTATATACTATTGATTATTTTTCTTAATAAAATCTTTAATCAAACGATCAGTTTCTTTTCTCTCCTCCTGTGACTCATGGGGATAGGCATATATACCTTTATGGTTTTCATCAATACATCGAGTTGTTTCCTCTAGTGTCTTCTCTTTGTTAGTGTACTCATGCTTTATCATGATATCTCTCTCATTTCCTATATTATAACCTAACTAGCTGATGCGAGGAAACTGTATCCATTACCATTCGGCTAGGAAGACCCATCAGCTAACAAACAATAACTGACAAAAATAATGCCACAATACATGATATAATAATACTATTGTAAAAATACTATAAAAGGAAGATTACTCATGAGTAAATTAAGCAATTGTCTACAGATGATTCAACTTCTGATGGCGCGACCGAAATTGAAAATTAACGACCTGGCAGAAGAACTAGAAGTGAAGCCTAGAATGGTACGAGTCTATCGTGATGAACTAGAAAAAGCAGGTATCTACATCGAAAGTGAACGCGGCACTAATGGTGGGTATTCGCTTGATAGAAGGTCGATTTTGCCGATACGAAATTTCAATTCTACAGAAGTGCAAGAGCTGCAAATTGCAATACAATCCTATCTTTCTAAGCAACCAGACCTGGAAACAACATTAAGCAACGCCTTAGAAAAAATTAAAGCATCACAGCGCGACCAATCCTTAAGCAGTAAGCATTTTTATTTTGCCAATGATTATTTAATAAACTCAGAAGTTGGTAATGAATCGGAGCATTATAAAAACCTTTATCAAGCCTTTAATCAACGAAAAAAAGTAATGATTACATATGAAGCAGCATCAACAAATACCGTTACCATTAGAACGATACATCCATATGCATTTGTTGTTTATGATGAGAATCTATATTGTGTTAGTTATTGTGAGGAAAAAGAAGCGATGCGGACATTTAAAATATTACGAATTCATGATGTTAAAGTACTCGATCAAAACTATTATTTACCAGAAGATTTTGATATTAGAGAACAGTTTCCTCATCTAGGGTTTATTCGAGATCCACAAAAGGTGGAGTTGATCATTGAAACACCATTTTCCAATCAAGTAAAAGAGTCGATTTACAATGATGATCAGGTAATTGAAGCATTACCGCAAAATGCCATTCGATTTAAGGCTACGTTAAATGGGGAACAATCCATAAAAAAGTGGATCCTAGGTATGGGTACAAAAGCCAAAGTGATCGCTCCAGAAAAATTAAAAGATGAAATACAAAAAGAAATAGAGCAAATGTTAGCACATTATAATTAAACTAGAAGCTAATTGTAGAATCTGTTCAACAAGTACGCATTCATCTAAAAAGGAGAGAAGATTCATGTTTAAACAAATTATTTTCTCGAGATCTATTTGTTATGGCACGTTTCCTGAGTTTGAGGTGACAGTAAAACAAGACGGTAATGTAAAATGGCTTGGCGGCATGCATGTGAAGCAACATGGAGAAGCTGAATTTAATCTTGGTAATGACCAAATAATCCAGTTAAATCAATTGCTGCAATCGTTTGACTTTCGCAACTTTGAATATCCCAGTCCTACGATATCTGCTACCGATCTACCATTTTGTACAATCTTGGTAACTTATCAAAATGGAGCGATGAAAGAAGTGGAACATTATTTAGGAGATTTTGCAGAAGAAGGGTCACAAGCACATGAAACATTTCAGGCATTAGAAGGTTTTGAAAATAAGATAGAAGAAATCATTGATCTAGAAAATTTCATTGGGGCGGAATAATGTTGATGAAATTAAGGGTAAATATTATATATAAGAAACCACGCTACATGTGTTTTAACACGTTATGTTGCAATATATGATTTTATCAAAGATATGCAGAAATTAGAAAAAGTAACTTCCGGGCTTTCAGAACATAAAGGTTACGCTATTATAATCACAAATGATCAAGCATACTGGAACCCTGGTAAGAAAATGAATCCTGTTGATAAAGCCTTTCATATCCATAATGGTGCTGAAATAACTGGGACATTATCTTGGGGTGAAGAAGCTTCGGAAGGTACAAGGAAAAATAGAGAAGCGGATTTATTCCTGAATCAAAGCTATCGACCGAGTTGGCGGCCTTATTTATCTTTAGACGTAGAAAAGAATGGAGAAGTTCAGGTGTAACTAATTGAATTTTAGTCACATTCTTGAATAGTATGGTACTGGCCGGAGTTGAAATTTGGACCGATTAAAACGAGTGAGGAATATTATTTTAATAATTTAAAGTATTTAATTTTTTTGGAGGTACACTATGAATGATCTTGTAAATAATCAAAAAGAAAAATATAAAGCTTGGGTGACGGAAAACTTAGGAGAAAAAACAGGGATGTGGTACACTCCATATCTTGAAAAACTTGGACACCTTTTAGAAAAGTATGGATTAGCTAGCGGCTATCAGGAAAATTTCTTTGAATATCAATCCTATTCGGAATTTAAAAAGATCTATCAACAAATGATGGAACAAAGAGATGAAGATATTGAGAGACTAGTAGCAGGTAAAAGTACACCTCGATATCCAGAAAAATTTGGTAAAAAAAGAATTCAATTTAGAAAAAAATATGCGGAAGATGAATATAATCGTAGCGAAAGAAGTAAGCCTGATAATATTGGTGGGATACCTGACTGGGGCGTTTTAATGCGGTCCTATTTAATATTTTTATATTATGATGAAAATCCTACTTTAACTTATCCTAAAAAAGAAAAGAAAATCGCAAATCAAGAAGATGAAATTGATAACAGCATTAATTATTGGGTTATTTCACCAGGTGAAAATTCGAGATTATGGGATCAGTTCCACGCAGAAAATATGATTGCACTTGGTTGGGACTATTTAGGGAGTTTAATAAACTATGATTCTAAGGAAGCTGTTGAACGAACAATAGCTGAACAAAGAGCGGATGGTGTTCGACCTGTTAATGATACAAAGGCCGTGTGGGATTTCTATCGTGAAATTCAAATAGGCGACGTTGTATATGTAAAAGCAGGAATGAAAAGAATCCTTGCACGTGGAGTCGTTACGGGAGCTTATTACTTCGATGATGAAGCATCAGAGTATAAACATAGAAGAAAAGTAGAATGGGTTCAAGTTGGAAATTGGGAACTACATCAGTCTTTTGCTCAAAAAACGCTAACATGCCTAAATGCTTATCCGAATTTTATTCAAGAAATTGATCAAGTAATGAATGAAGATTTTATTGATCCGAAAATTGCTGAAGTAAATGAATTTCGAAATTGGTTATCCAATCAAGTTACAGATACAGGAGCTGGCTTGAATGATAATACAGTTACCCAAAAAGTAAATGCGTTAAAGGATATAGAGCAATATTTTGATGCTCCAATTTTTGGTGAAACTGATATTGAGCAACTAAAACGGTTGAAAGATGCCGTTGTATCAGATGAAGCCTATAAAAAGTATAAAGGGGTATCGGGAAGCTCAATTGACTACTACATTCGATTTATTGAGTCTAAGCCTACTGTTCAAGAAAATGAATCTTATACAATAGAAGAATTTCTTTCGGATGTTTTTATCAAGGAGAAAGAGCTTAGACGTCTAATTTCTCTACTTGAAAATAAGAAGAATCTTATTTTGAAAGGTGCACCGGGAGTAGGTAAAACGTATATTGCCAAACGTTTAGCGAATGTAATGATGGAAGAAAAAGATGAAACACGAATCCATATGGTTCAGTTTCACCAAAGCTATAGTTATGAGGACTTGATTGAAGGATTCCGTCCAAAAGCTGAAGGAGAAGGCTTTGAACTTAAACAAGGTCCGTTTGTGAAGTTTGCTAGAAAAGCAGCACGAGATCCAGAACGAGACTATTTCTTTATTATTGATGAAATTAATCGGGGGAACATGAGTAAAATATTTGGAGAATTAATGATGCTGATCGAAGCTGATAAGCGAGGCGAGAAAATCAACCTCCTATATTCTAATGATATGTTTTCGGTGCCATCGAATTTATACATAATTGGAATGATGAATACAGCCGATAGAAGTTTAGCTTTATTAGACTATGCACTGAGAAGAAGATTTTCGTTTTTTGAAGTTAAACCAGCATTCCACAATCAGACATTTAACTCGTATGTAAATGGATTAAATAATCCAGAAGTGTTAAATCGTATCATTGCTGAAATTAAAAGCTTAAATAATCAAATTGTGGAAGAGCTAGGGACAGGCTTTGTAATTGGGCATAGCTATTTTGTAGGTGATGCTTATAAAGTTGATACGGCAGCTCGTGTAGAAGAAGTAATCGAATTTGAAATTATTCCACAGCTATTCGAGTATTGGTTTGATGATGAACAGAAAGCAAATGATTGGGCAGAACGACTAAGAGGTTGTTACGATGGAAAGAAATAATAATATTCCAATTCGTAATATATACTATATGCTTTCTTATGCATATCAAACGTTAAATCTTGCCGAGTATAAACGAATTGGAACAGAAAAATTTGAGAACGTCAAAGAGCTTTACGCAGAAATTTTATCGATAGGTATACCTGTGTTGATTCGCGGTGGATTAAGTAAAGATTATATAAGTGTTGAAGAGACTTCCAATGTTATTAAGGGGAAAATCGACATCAATTCTACGATAAAGAAAAACGCTTTGGTAAATAAAAAAATCGCAGTCGTTTATGATGAATTTTCTGAAAATATTTTATTGAATCAAATTATTAAAGCTACACTTGTTTACCTATCGCGTTCAACTAAAATAGATCAAAAAATGCGTCGATTATTTTATGGTATGCTTCCTTATTTTACTAAAGTGTCAGATGTAGAGATAGATTTGAAGCTATGGAAAAACGTAAGATATAACCGCCAAAACATACGTTATCAATTTATTGTAGACGTGTGCAGATATCTTTATGAGCAGTTGTTATTTGATGAAAGCACTACGTCACAAATGATGAAAGAGGCTCAAGACGAACAAAGATTATCGTCTTTATATGAAAAGTTCATCTATGCATTTTTTAAACGTGAAACGAAATATAAGGTATCCCATCCTCAAATTAAGTGGATGGTTGATGATGATTTCACAGAAGCCTTACCGATGATGCAAACAGATCTTGTGCTTCAAAAAGATAATAAAACATTGATTGTGGATGCGAAATTTTATTCTGAGAATATGGTAGCAAGGTTTGAAGGCGGAGCTGCAAAACAAAAATCCAGTAACCTTTATCAAATATTTACATATATAAATAATTGGAAAAAAACACCGGATGAAACGGTTGCAGGTATGTTACTTTATGCGAAAACAACCGCATTAAATCAACCTAATCATATCTACCAGGTTAAAGGTAATCAAATTATAGTGGTATCTCTTGATTTACAACAAGATTTTAACAGGATAAAAGAAGACTTGTTAGCATATGTCAATCATTGGGACAGAGGGACAGGTTTCTTGTCCCGTTGATCTGTTTTTTAACACGATTCTAATAGTCTGTACCCCCTTCACTACAAGAATCAAGCAATAGCAAAGAGT
The DNA here is from genome assembly GCF_900143085.1 of Gracilibacillus kekensis. Taxonomy (GTDB): domain Bacteria; phylum Bacillota; class Bacilli; order Bacillales; family Amphibacillaceae; genus Gracilibacillus; species Gracilibacillus kekensis. The sequence goes on from NZ_FRCZ01000003.1 coordinate 322,721, forward strand.
GCAAGTTGGGATAAACGGACGCTAATTTTCTGATAAGTTTTGTTAACAATCAAACTCCCACTGATTGAAGTCTCACTTTATACTGTTAGGTTTTGTATGAAAGTAGATCCAATTCAACAAACAATATCTAAAGAAATTTAAAGAAGCAACTTTTTAGGAAGGGAATGCACGTTCGTATTATTTGTGTTATACTAAAAATTGGATAATGTTCTTTTAGGGTAAGGTCGGCTAATCCCCTTATGAAAGGGGGTGATGCTTATGAGTATGTATGAGAGTTTTATGGTACTATTTGGATTTGGTACCTTCTTGATTGCATTACTCGCATTGATCGTTTCGTTGATCAATAGAAAATAGACCTCCCTATTTGCCCTGAAAAGTAATTAGGAGAGGTCTAACTCTATGTGTTAGCCGATCCCACTGGGGGAACCGCTTATCCATAACCCGTAGTATCAGCTACGGGTTATATTATATGCATTTCTTATTGCAATTATAACATATAGAAAAGAAATTGTCATAATTGTAAAAATGAACCTATGTATGGACTACGGGGATAAAATTAGAAATATGCTAGTAATTAGATTCCTTTAACACGAATTTCGTGACTTTGCTAATGATAGTTCAATTGAAGGGTTCTATATCCAGAGGTGAATGAAAGATCCAATAGATAATGAATTTTATTTTGGCACATAGGGATAGGCCTTTTATTCTTAACTCTTTTAAGGTTTTTCAAACATCTTCTTGCTTTTTATTTAGATTTAATTTACAATAAAAATAGAACATATATTCGCATTTAGTCATCATTTCATTTAAGAAAGAAGATGATGATAGTGACGTTTCAAAATCCACACGATAAGTTTTTTAAAGAAACTTTTTCGAATGTGGAAGTTGCCAAGTCCTTTATCCAGCATTATTTGCCCACGAGTATTGTTAACCTCATTGATACAGAAAGTATCCAACCACAGAAAGATAGTTTCATCTCAAAGGAATTACGAGAATATTTTTCTGATTTGCTTTTTCAAGTTAAGTTAAATGAAACTGAAGCCTATTTGCATCTTTTATTCGAACATAAAAGTTATCCAAGTAAAACAATTGTATTTCAATTATTGAGGTACATGATCGAAATTTGGGAAGCAAAACTGGAGAAAGAAAAACAAAAAGAACTACCGATTATTATTCCTGTCGTTATTTTTCACAGTGAAAGAAAATGGACTTATCCGAAAAACTTAGGTGACATGGTGCAAGGTTTTGATGCGTTTCCTGAAGATATTAAACAATATATACCAGACTTTGCATACATTTTGTTTGATGTGTCAAACTACGATGATGAAGAGATTAAAGGTATCGCTCAACTTAAAATTATTTTAACATTTTTTCGAGATCTGACCACGAAAAATAAACAAAATTCAATTAAAGCAGTTAAACGATCTATCTACTATTTACAACAACTAGAAGATCAAGCAACAGCCATACAGTATCTAGAAACATTGCTACGCTATGTGTTTCACTTAGATCGTCAGCTTACAAAAGCGGATTTTCATGATATGATAAATTATGTAGAAAGTTCTTATTCTGAAGGGAGCGAAATGGTGATGACTTTAGCGGATTTATTCCGGGATGAAGGCAAAAGAGAAGGAATTAAAGAAGGTAAAAAAGAGGGAATGCAAGAAGGAATGCATAAAGGAATACAAGAAGGTTTAGCAAAAGGAAAAACACAAGCATTAACCAGCACCGTCATTCGTCTACTCACAAAATTTGTAGCTCCATTACCAGAAGAGTTGAATCAACAAATACAAAAACAAGATACCGAAACACTAGAAGCAATAATTGAACATATAGATGAATTTGACACATTAAATCAAGTGAAGAAGTACTTGAAATAAGAATTCACGAATTAGTTTTCGTGGATTTTTTTTACAAAAACTATTTATCATTTAAATAAACAATTAACAAAATACATAAAGAGTTATTAATTTTGATTATAATGAGACATTAGATTCGACCCAACGTTTATTCTTATGACAAAAAACGTCCTCAACTTACAAAACATGTTTTTCATGGTAGGATATACAATGGTGAGATTTTTATTCTAAAAGATTGATTATACATAAAGAACGTAAACACTAGGGGGAAATATGAAACGTTTAATTTGGATTGGGTCTTTTACATACTTACTTATTGGATTTACACACATTATTCTTGGATCAATATTGACCGAGATTTTGGATTATTATGATCGAAGTTACACAGATGGTGGTATTTTAATTGCTAGTCAATCGGTTGGCTTCTTGGCTGGGGTGATTTCAGCTTCTTATCTATCTCGAATCATTGGTAGAAGAAGGACACTTATATTTTCATTTGTATCAATAGCACTCTCACAAATCATGTTTATGTCGCTTGTGCCATGGGAATTTTGGTTTTTTATTGCAATATTTGCTGGATTTGGTTTTGGTATCATTGAACCGTTAGTAGGAGCGTTAATTATCGATGCGATCAATGATAAACCAGCGATTGCTTTTAGTAGATTAGAGGTGTTTTTTGGTCTTGGTTCTTTAATCATGCCAATTATCTCCGGATGGCTGGCATCCACTGATTTGTGGCGCTATTCCTTTCTCGTGTTAGGCATATACGCAGTAGTAATCTGTATCTTTTGGATGAAAACATCATTTGGTTCCCTGGAAGAGCATATGGGTAAAGTCAGCCAACCCAAAACAAAAGGTCAAGTGCAGTTTTCACCAAAACATCGTGTGATTTTAGCTATGTTTATGATTTTTTTCATCGTATATGTAGGTTTAGAGATTAGTGTTATGAATTTCTTACCATCCATTTTAGTAAATCAAGTAGAGGCAACAACATTTGCAGCAACATTATCTGTGACCATTTTTTGGGGAGCAATGGTTGCTGGTCGTTTAGCAGCAGGACATTTAGCGGAATGGATGCAATATGCTCGCTATCTCATCATTTGTTGTACTGGAACAGTTGTTTTTATAGCGATTCTAGGAATGGCAACTAGTCTTTGGCTAAGCTATGTGTTAATAGTGCTGATTGGTTTAATGATGGCGGGTGTATTTGGAATAGCGATCGTCTATGCGACTGCATTGTTACCTGGAAGCACGGATAAAATCACCAGTATTCTAATAGCCTCAGGTGGAGCGGGTGGTATATTCTTTCCTCTGTTAACAGGGAGTTTAATGGACCATGCGACAACAACAACGGTTGCGTTTGTGCTTGCTGGCTTATCAATTTTGATGATTATTATAATCCTTTATGCACGTAATTATCAAAAACAACAAGTTTAATTTGTGTCAAATATTTAAATGAAACTTTTACAGCTTGGTTAACGTATTTAATTTGCACAAGAAATATAGGAGGAGATATATAAATGAATCAAAAACGGTGGATTGCATTAGTTGTTGCTGCTGGGTTATTTTTGACTTCAATCGCTTTTCAGTTTTTCTCAAGTGTAGCAACAGCTGATTTTGAGAACTTATTTAAATTCGAAGATCCGAGCCAGAACTTTGGTGAAAAAGTTGTGGAAAATGGATCAGGTAACAGTAAAATAGCAGTGCTACATTTAAATGGTGTTATCCAAGATACGACACCGAGCTCATTAATTAATACGAGTTCCTATAACCATAAACGATTTTTGGATATGCTAGAACACGCTGGTGAAGATCGTCAGGTTGATGGCATTATACTACGTGTTAATACGCCTGGTGGCGGGGTCGTGGAGAGTGCTGAAATCCATGATAAAATCTTAGAAATTCAGGAAGAGCATGAGAAACCAATTTATATTTCCATGGGTAATACAGCTGCATCGGGCGGTTATTATATTGCTGCACCTGCAAATAAAATTGTGGCACATCAAGCTACATTGACGGGTTCGATCGGTGTTATTATGGAAAGTTTTAATTTTGCAGAGTTCGCCGATGAACATGGAATTGATTTCAATACGATTAAAAGTGGTGAATATAAAGATATTATGTCGATGTCTCGTGAAATGACAGATGGCGAACGTGAAATTTTACAAACGATGATCGATGATATGTATGCAGAGTTTGTGAACGTTATTGTCAATGGCAGAGAGTTGTCGGAGGAACGTGTCCGTGAATTAGGAGATGGTAGAATCTATACAGGAGCTCAGGCACAAGAAGTGGATCTCGTCGATGAGCTTGGTTCATTAGATGATACGATTGAAATGATGAAAGAGGATCATGAACTCGCCAATGCACAAGTCATTGAATACGAAGCCGGTCTAAATTTTAATCAATGGATTGGTGGAACGGTTCAAAGCATGTTAGGAACTGAATCAGATTTAATTGGAATTAAAGACTTGTTACGAGAAAATAATGCGCCACGTGCAATGTATCTTTATTCACAATAAGGAGGTATCGAAATGACTGAAGAAGTAAATTATCAAGATGCTCATTCAACATCTGATGTTCGCTATGCAGGATTTTGGATGCGTTTTTGGGCATATCTCGCTGATTTAATTATTGTTTTTAGTGTGAACGGAATTTTGCTTGTTCCTTTTCATTTTATCGACAATGGATTCCAGGTAGATATTGGATTTTGGACAGTTACAGGGATAATAAGTTCGATTGTCTTTTATCTTTATTTTTTATTGATGACAAAGTTTTATCATCAAACACTTGGTAAAATGATCTTCGGATTAAAAGTGATTCGTGAAGATAGTCAATCGTTAAAGTGGAGTGATCTTCTTTTTCGAGAGGTAATCGGAAGGTTTATCCACCGTGTCTTTTTTATCGCGAGCTTTTTATATTTGTTTGTGGCATTCACTTCACAAAAGCAAGGACTTCATGACATGATTGGTAATACCAGAGTTGTGATGGAAGCTAAATGATCGGTTTTATTCCTTCTAAAGAATAGTATGAACCCGTTTGGTGAATATAATAGGGTAAGCTATTCGATAACGGAGGTGTTCAAATGACGAAGGATTCCTATGCACCAAAAGAAAAGCTTCATGGCAAAGGCAAAAAGCCAGCTGAACAAAGACGTGGTAAAGCTTCCTCATCTGCACGAAATGTGGATAATTAATAAAATGGGACACGAGTTTGTGTCCCATTAAAAAAATTTCTAATAATCAAGTATTACTTCCACTGAACTTACTTTGTATCAATTTGTGGTATTGTTCTGTTTCTTCATCATTTAAATTTGTTGTTTTTTTCTTTAAAATCACCGCTTGAACATCTGACAAATATAAAAAGTATCGATGCTCATCACTCCTTAGCTTTACGAACTGTTCCCAATTAAAGAAATCTTGTTTATTTTTAATGATTCTTTCCAATCCATCCTCTTTAATGGTTATCGTTTGTGGTCCTAAAATTCCTACTGGTTTATTTTTTCTGTAGACTTTTCTAAAAATTAATAAAATTGCCCACCTGAAAAATCGTGGAAAAAAATAAAAAAAGAGAAACGAGACTAATATTATACTCGCGAATTCAAACCAGGAGAATGACCATTCATATGAATAAAGCATACTTCTGAAAAGAAAGATTGATAAAAGAAGAAAAACAGAAATGCTAAAAAGCCATTGTGTTATTTTTATATATTTTATGAAAAATTTAGAGTGAAGTAATAAATTTTCTTGCAAAGCTACGAAATCTTGTTCTGTTATTGTAAATTTAGTAATCAATTTTTTTTTCATTCCTTTCATTATATAGTAAAATATTAACATATTAGCTTATTATTTCAAAATAAATATTGATACAATCTACTTAAATTAAACAAGATTCATAGGAATACAACGTTAGGCTTGCTTGTATTCCGGTCAAGGAGAATTAAATGAGACTAAAAACTTTTGCCTTTATCATTATATTTTTATTATTAACAGCATGTGAGAATTCATTGACTCAAGAAGAAATTCTAGATGAGTCTGTTAACAACATGACAAAGTTAGACAGCTTTGCTTTTACTTTAAGCTCAGAATTTACCGATGGAATGGATAATATAACGACTCTCGAATTAGAAGGAGAGACGCGAATGGATCCACTAGAGGCTTCCATTGAAGTAGTGCAGGATATTTATGAGGAAGAGCAAGAGTCGAATACCTATTATGTAGATGATATGGTTTACTATAAAATGGGAGAAGAAGTAGAAGACTTAATCAAAGTGGAGTTAGATGAAACACCTTCCCAATTAATAACTGCTGTTCAAGTTTTCCAATCTGAACAAGATAAATTAGAATTTGAAGAAGAAGAAAATGAATATGTGTATACATATACCACCTCAGTTAATAATACATCTTTTTTAGAGTCTATATATCCCGATTACCTTCATTCAGCATCATTTGAAAGAATAGCTATGGATTTTGAATACACCGATAATATTGAATTGCACACGGCAATTAAGATTGATAAAGAAACGTTCCTAATAAATGAATTGGCTATTGAATATACAGGGGATTATAACGTTTTGAATAAGGATGATCCTCCGACGATTTCTGAGAAAATTCAATTTAACTTTACAAAACATAATACGATAGAGGAAATAAATTTACCCGAAGAAGACATTCAAAACGCTAAAACTTTTATGGAATTCTTTGGATTAGATGATGTGGAAATCGATGAAAATAAATTAATAGAAGAACGAAATATTGAAGAGGAAATTAAAGGTAATACAAGTGGCAATTTGATGAATGAGGGACGTTTGGCAACAGATGGAACATGGCTTTACTATTCAGTTTCTAAAAAGGGACTCTTTCGTAGTAAATTAGATGGAAATGAGAGAGAACAATTATCTGAAAGTGAAGTTTCTAGTATTAATATAGCCGATGATTGGTTATTTTTTATTGACAGAACAAAAGGACACCTTGTATACAGAATGAACAAAGATGGTTCGGGACAAAGACAAGTGAGTGGTGTTTATGCAGAATATTTAACAGTGGTAAACGGTTGGGTCTACTATATTCCTAATGTCAATAACCCCACTGGAGACACTCATATTTTGAGGTCAAAAACGAATTTAACAAACAATGATATTATTGTCGATCATTCCAGACAACTAATTGTGGCTAATGGTTATTTAATTTATAAGGATTATGGCCAAACATTGCGTGTGATTGACTTACTCGATGATGAACTTAGACCTGATTCACTATTTGCTAATGTAGAAGCGCGAAATTATGCTGTTTCTGGTGACTGGTTGTATTATGAAAATGTTGAAGATAATTATACTATTTATCGAAAAAATTTCAAAAGTAGAATAGAAGAAAAGTTAGTAGATCAGCATAGTGACAGTTTTAATATCGCGGGGGATAACGTGTTTTATCGAAACATGGATGATGATGGTAGACTATACAGATATAACATTACTAGCGATGCAAATCAAAAAATTTCAGAAACTGCAGTCCATAAATTACATGTTGTGGAAAATTACTTATATTTTACACTACTTGAGAATTATGAGCCCGAGTGGTATCGAATGAAGCTGGATGGTCATTATATTGAAGAGGCAGACTTTTAAAAAGTAACGGCTTTGTCCTGTCTCACGGTTCATTAGTTTAAGTCAACTGCTGACTCATTTTTACAAAGAAAGGAGTAGTCTATGACATTACAACAATTAAAATACGTCATTGAAGTGGTTAGAAGTCAGTCGATTAATAAGGCAGCACAGCGTCTTTTTATTAGTCAACCTAGCCTTTCGAATGCATTGAAAGAATTAGAGGAGGAAATCGGGGTTACGATTTTTTTGCGGACAAATAAAGGAATAACGATTACACCAGAAGGGTTCGAATTCTTAGGATATGCAAGACAAGTTGTTGAACAGGCTGAACTTCTGGAAAATCGCTATGACAAGAGCCGAACACCTCAGCAGAACTTTGCGGTTTCTTCACAACACTATGCCTTTGCTGTCAGTGCTTTTGTTCGATTGTTAAAAGACTATGACAGGGAAGAATACGAGTTTACCTTAAGAGAAACGAGAACCTATGAAATTATTGATGATGTTAAAAATTTGCGTAGTGAAATCGGCATTTTATATGTGAATGACTTTAATGAAAAGATCATACATAAATTTCTGCGCGAAGCGAATTTAACTTTTCATTCTCTGTTTATTGCTAATCCACATGTGTTTATTAGTTCTACTAATCCATTAGCAAAAAGGGAATCAGTAACATTAGAGGATTTGAATCCTTTCCCATACTTATCCTATGAACAAGGGGAATACAATTCATTTTATTTTTCGGAAGAAATTTTGAGTACGCTGTCTAGGCCGAAAAATATTCGGGTTAGTGATCGTGCGACATTGTTCAACTTACTTATTGGTCTTAATGGTTATACGATATCAACTGGTGTCATAAGTCACAAATTGAATAGTAAAGATATTATTGCCGTGCCATTGGACGTGAATGAAGAAATTCATGTTGGCTATATTACTCATAAAAATGTTACCAATAGTAAACTGGCAGAGATTTATATTCAGTATTTAAAAGAAATAATTGATGAAGAACTAGATTTGTTATAGTTTTAAACTATAACAAAGGATAGATTATTTATGTTACTTTATAATACTCTTATTATGCTAGACTTACTTTAAATCACATAATATGTAAGTTAACTAAGGGAGAGTTTTTATGACACAGACAAATTTCAAAGCACCATTCAGAGCAGACCATGTCGGAAGTTTATTACGACCAGAACGGATTCATCAAGCAAGAAAGGATTTCCATGAAGGAACGATTGATGCGGAGCAACTTCATGTAATAGAAACTGAAGAAATTAAGAAAATCGTTGATAAGCAAATTGAAGTAGGATTAGAAGCAGTGACAGATGGGGAATTCCGTCGTCGTTTTTGGCATACAGATTTCCTCGAACATCTAACTGGAGTAGAGGGCTACGTACCAGATCACGGATTCGCTTTTAAAGGGGAAGAAACAGAACGATATGATGTACGCGTGATTGATAAGATTTCATTTAATCAGGATCACCCACATATTAAAGAATTTATTGAATTTAAAGAAATAGTAGGGGACCGTGCAGTAGCAAAACAGACCATTCCAAGTCCAAATCAATTATTTAATGCAGGAATCCGAAATAAGGATATTTACCCGGATGTAGAAGAGTATACGAAGGATGTAATCCAAGCCTACCGTGATGCAGTACAAGCTTTTTATCAAGCTGGATGCCGTTACTTGCAGTTTGATGATGTTTACATAGCCGGACTAAATGCACCAGAAATTCCTTTTAATGATAGTGGCTATTCACGTGAAGAGTTGATTGATTTAGCCTTGCGTGTAGTGAATGGGGTACTAGAAGTAAAACCAGATGACATGACAATTACGACACATCTTTGTCGTGGAAATTATCGTTCGAAGTGGGCATTTGAAGGAAGCTACGCTAAAATTGCTCCTACCTTATTTGCGAAAGAAAATGTAAATGGCTTTTTCCTTGAATATGATGATGATCGCTCAGGAGATTTTACGCCACTGGAGTTCATTCCAAACGGAGGGCCGAGGGTAGTCCTTGGTGTATTTACCTCAAAGCATGGGGAATTAGAAGATAAAGAAAACATCCTAGCTCGTGTCGAGGAAGCTACACAATATGTCTCATTAGATCAGTTGTGTATCAGCCCACAATGTGGCTTTGCCTCCACTCATCATGGAAACATCCTAACAGAAGAGGAACAATGGGCTAAATTAAAATATATTGTAGATATATCAAAAGAAATCTGGAATTAAGTTGAATCAGTTTTTTTGATTAATGAATATAAGAGAGCCATTGAGTTTATGTGAACTTGATGGCTTTTTTATATTGACGAGAGCACATCTCATCGGCATTTCAGCAGTAATTAAAGAGTAAAATGCAGACGAGAGCACATCTCATCGGCATTTCAACAGCAATTCAAGGGTGAAATGCAAACGAGAGCACATCTCATCGGCATTTCAACAGTAATTCAAGAGTAAAATGCAGACGAAAGCATGTCTCATCGGCATTTCAGCTGTAATTCGAGAGTGAAATGCAGACGAGAGCACATCTCATCGGCATTTCAAAAGTAGTTTTGGCGGATGTCCCAGACGAGTGCTCATTGTACCAGAAAATTAACAAGTAATTCATTATAATCCCAAAACTCCATGAAAGCCTGCCATAGAGAAACATCACATCCAGTATATAAATGTATGAAGCTTATAAGAACAAATTAAGCATAGATATCAAGTACTAAGTATTACTTTTTCTATTGTAAAATAATGATATAATGGTAGAAAATGAGAATAGAAGATTTGACAGTTATGAGGATGTGATGGATATCTTACAATCAGAACGTGAAAAAATTGTAGGTCAAGAGATGGTGAAGTTGTTAAAACAAGGATATTTAAGTGAAGAAGAGTTCATGAGAGTGATGAACTCCTACAAACAGTACGTTAACGATCAAGAGCAAGAATTAGCTGATATACATACTGTAATTCGTGAAACTGATTCAGAAATTAACAACAAAGAGGACAAGCAACAATTGGCAATAAATAAAGAAGTTTCAAACAAAAAAGAACCAGAAATAAAACAAAAGGTAAAACCACAAAAATCGAAGGAACAAATTAGAGAAAGAAATATCACATGGCTTTTAATTTTAGGGGTGGCTTTCCTTTTAATTAGTGGTTTGGTGGTGGCAACTAGTACTTGGGAACAAATGGGTGCATTGTTAAAGGTTGTTACACTGGTTGGTGTTTCGGTATTTTTCTTAGGATTAAGCGGCATTTCTTCATCTGTATTAAAGATTGAAAAAACAGCTTTTGCCTTTTTAACACTAGGCAGTTTATTGTTTCCGATTGCTATCATAGCTATTGGCTACTTCGGATTATTTGGTGATTATTTGACGTTGACTGGTGAAGGGAAATATCTACTTGGTATTATTTGTACACTACTGCCATTGCCTTTGTATGCAAGAAACGCAGTGAAAAATAATTCTAGATTATTTGTTTGGATTTTCTTCTTGTTTATGTCTTGTTTCGCAGGATTTGTTGTTGCAGCAATGAATGTATCTGTAGATTTGTTTTATTTTCTTATTATGGTCTACAATGCTGTTTTATTATACGGATATCACCGTTATCGTCATCTTGAAAGCATTCGTTTATTTATGAAGGAGTTACCAGCATACGCACAGTTGAATTTGGTGATCTCTACCTTATTGATGCTTTTTGTGTATAACGATTCACTCTTTTATAGCTTTAATGTTTTATTAACGGCACTTATTTATATATCAATGGTATATGTCTATAATACAAAATCTTACCAGCTTGTCTTCAGTGGGTTATTTGCATACGGTGTATATCAATTCACGGAAAATTCCTGGTTACAATCGGTAGATTTATTTGTATATGGTTTGCTTGGTGCAGCATATCTTGTCTTCGCTTATTTAATGAGAAAGGATGCTTACTTAGCTAAAGTATTTCATTATACAAGTGGGGTTATTTCACTGTTTGCCTTTATCTATATTAGCTATCAAGGTTTACTAATCAGAGGAAACGAGCAATCCTGGACCCTATTATTCGCATATTTAACGATAGCAGGTACATACATTTACTTATCGTCAATTACAACAAGACAAGTATTTCGATGGCTGGCTTCGATTTTTATATTCACGAGTGGTCTTGAACTTTGGGATTTAATGTTTGAATCTTTCTTAAGTATCCAACTATTTAGTTTTATTTTTGCCAGTCTATTGTTTATCTGGATAGGTGATCGAACGAAATTAAGCTATTTACAGACGATAAAAACGAGCACTTACTATCTATCAATTATCGTGATGTTACTAGCCATTGTTTATGGTTTAATCCTAGAAACGTACTTTGAGGCTTCATTCATGTTCTTAATAAGTGGTTGTCTGGCATTAATTGTTACGAAATCCCGATCTAACACAACAAAACAAATTGGCCTATGGTCGCATGCGATTAGTTGGCTATTAGCGTTTATTGTCTTATATCCTGAGATTATCAGTCGTTTTATGACATACTATAATGAACTGAATATTGCATTTCACACGGCTATTGCCGGAATATTATTATTAGTTATCAGTCTTATCTGGAAAAAGGCAAATAATGTATTACTAGCTGAGACGACATTTTACACAGGTCAGGCTAGTTACTTAATGGCGATGTTTTTACTATTGGTAAACTATCCAATTAATGAAGAATTCGTTCGTCCAGCTTTATTACTAATAGGTATTGGTGTGTTTGTCTGGCTTGTACGCTACGCACGAGTTGGGCCACTGTGGTTACTTGTAGCTGTGATCACCGTTTCTTTCTATGCTTCTTTAATTCGTACGTTTGCTATTGAAGAGTTTGAAGCTATCATGTGGTATATCATGTTTGCTCCAGTACTTTTAATAGTAATTGGGCGAGTAGCTGGAAAAGTGACGAAAGAGTTGAAGATATACTTCTTCTGGTTTGCTCATTTTATTCTAATCATGATAATAACTAGTATTTTAGCGGATTATATGTTTGAGCAGTTGCTTCATCCAACGATCTTAGTCATTCCATTTATTCTTTATCTGTATAGTATGGTGATCATGTCCGAAGAGTGGGAAAAGAAAGTGTTCCTATATGCAGCCATGTCGATGGTGCCCTTTTTAGTGACGGCAAATGTAGCTTATTATAATCTTGAACAGTATGTTTCCATTTCGTATAGTTTGATTGTATCTACTGTTTTATTTTTCGTGGCATGGCTATTTGTTCGCCCAATCTGGAAAAAGCGAGTGGAGTGGTACATGATCCCGTTTGCAAACTATAGTTTGTTGATGGTCATTGCGGTCGAACAAATAACACATGTAATAGAACTGATGATCATTGTCGGTTTTCTTTTACTAAATCTCTATTTATTACACATCCGAAAATGGTTAAACGTGCTTGTACTACCATTATTATTGACAATATTAATGTGGAATAGGCAGAGTTATATTGATAACGATCTTTCAATGTTTATCATAAGTATTGGTAGTTTTATAGTCTTACTTGTAGCAGGGCGTATTTTTTATCAAACCCTTGTTGAAATAGTCTCTAAAAAATGGATGATTGACTGGTACTCGGTTGTTGCCGTCCTCTATTTGGGATATTCCTTGAATTTTGCAGAGTCAATTGGGATCGTCTGGATTAGGATACTTCCATACGTATTGCTAGCTATTTGGCTATTTCTACAAGCGAATAGAATCCAACAGCAGTTAATGCAGAAAGTATTCATCACATCTGCTGGGATTAGTTTATTACCAGCTTATTATATTATCTTGCAAGAATATCTGGTACACATTTCTGACTTGTTTCATGCAGAGTTAATGGTATTACCGATACTAATATTGTCGATCGTAATGGAAAAGAAAACTTGGAAAAATCACAAACGTATTATGTCGCAAGTGCAAACAGTAATTCTCGTGCTCATAACCGTTTACTTAGTAGTGGATGCGATTCAAAGTAATACAGTATGGGATGCGCTTATTGTCGGAACACTATCGTTAGTCGCCTTATTAATAGGTATGAGTTTCCAGATTAAATCGTATTTCTTTGTTGGTCTGGGTACCTTATTATTTAATGTCATTTACCAAACGAAACCATATTGGGGCAACATGCCATGGTGGGGATACCTATTAATAGCAGGGATCACCTTAATCACGATTGCAAGTTACAATGAATGGACAAAACAACGGCAAACCGAAGGAAAGCTAATTAAAAAATTCAAACAATTAATGAACAGATTGAAAGAGTGGAATTAAAAAATGATTTTTTTTTGTGTTGATCAAAGATCCACTTTATAAAAGCCGAGGATGGAATCCATAGTTTAGCTATTGTATGATAAAGTTTGTATTAATTAGTAAAAGTAAAGAGGGGTTATATGAAAGATATTGGATTAGTATTAGAAGGTGGGGGAAGTAGAGGAGTATACACAGCGGGGGTTCTTCGCTTTCTGATGGAACAAGATCTATACTTTCCCTACGTAATTGGTGTATCAGCAGGTGCATGTAATGGTTCCTCCTATATATCTAAGCAAATCGATCGTAATCGAATCACAACTATTGATTATGTGGATCACCCTGAATATTTATCATTTCGAAATTGGCTGACAAAGCGCCAAATATTTGGAATGGATTTTATATTTGATAAACTCCCAAATCAGTTAGTACCATTTGATTATCAAACGTTTAATGATGCTGAGCAAGAATTTGTTGTAGGGGTAACAGATTGTCATACTGGAGAACCTTTGTTTTATCGTAAATCACAACATGCAGATGATATGATCACTTTACTAAGAGCTTCAAGTTCGTTACCTTTAGTTGCTCCAGTTGTTCAATTCGACCAAAAATCATTAATGGATGGTGGCATCTCTGCACCTATCCCAGTTCATCAGTCTCTAAAAGATGGGAATCATAAAAATGTAGTGATATTAACCAGAAACAGAGGATATTATAAAAAACCTCAATCATTCAGTTGGTATATTAATAAAAAATATCAGCAATATCCTGGTTTACTCAAAGCATTAAAAAGACGTCATCAGGAATATAATGACACAATTAATTATCTGTTTGAAGAAGAAGAAAAGGGAAACATTTTTATTATCTGTCCAACTGAAAAATTAACAGTGGGACGAATTGAAAAAAACAAAAAGAAATTGACTTCTTTATACAACAGGGGCTATCAAGATACCCAGGACTTACAGCAATCCTTGCGAGAATTTTGCAATACGAAATGAGGATATAAAAATGAACACTATTATCTTTGATGTGGACGATACCTTGTACGATCAGGCATTATCCTTTCATCAGACTTTTAGAAAATTAGTAAAAGAAAATAGTACATATCAAGAGTTGGATGCCATTTATCGCGCCAGCAGAAAATATAGTGAACGATTATTTGATCAGAGTGAAAAAGGCGAAATTACAACATTTGAATGGCAAACCGGAAGATTTATCAAGGCTTTAAACGACTTTAATATATCGATCAGTTCTGAAACTGCTTCTGATTTTAACGATGTCTACAAACAGCAACAAGGAAGAATAACACTTTTTCCTGAAATAAAAGAATTATTATCTATTCTAAAACAAAAAGGAACACAACTGGCTATTCTTACGAATGGGGAAGAACAACATCAAACGATGAAAATAAAACAACTAGAATTACACAAATGGATCCCTGAAGAAAATATTTTTATCTCGGGCTCACATGGAATTGCAAAACCGAATAAAGAAATCTTTGACATCGTCACAGACAAATTAAAATGTGATCCAGTGGAGACCGTTTATATCGGTGACTCGTTTGAAAAAGATATCATCGGAGCGAAACAAGCAGGATGGCAAGCCATTTGGATGAATCATCGGAACCGAAAAATACCTAAAGAGAGTACAGTTTTTCCAGATCTGGAATTACAACATGCTAGAGAAATATTATCCTATTTTGAAGATAATAAATATTAAGGAGATGGTAGGGATGGCCGAAAAACCTTCCGAGTTTAATAGTTTTAAAAAATGGACACCCCAAGACGGCACTCATGAAAATAAAATATCTATCTTATTATTTGTTATTGGCTGGGGATTGGTCTTCATTTGTATTTTGCTTAGTTTATTTGTAGTAATGAATAACATTAATTTTATGCCACTTTTGTTAGCTGCCGGGGCAGGAATTATTGCTGGTGTCGTTTTAATAGCTATTGCTGAAATAATCAAATTGTTAACTAGTATTAACGATCAATTGAAAAAGAAACGTTAATTGATTCATTTCATATAGAAAGGATGCAGCAAAAATGGACGAAAAAGTGGGTCAGTGTGCAGAATGTAATCAAGCGGTCTATTGTAAAGCTGGATTTCTGGATGGGGTCTATCAAGATGGGAAATTGTTATGCGCCAGCTGTGATGATAAAAAGGAATAATATTTGATTTTTCGTGCATACTGATATGCCTGGTAGGGTATAACAACCTTAGGAGGGAATCAGATGAGATATATTATTATAGGCGGCGTTGCAGCTGGAATGAGTGCAGCAATGGAGATTGTTCGTACAGATGAAAAAGCTTTTGTGACTGTATTAGAGCGGGGCAAAGACTATTCCTATGGCCAATGTGGATTGCCATACATTATTAACGGTGTTGTGCCATCTACCAAAGATGTAATAGCACGAACGGTAAGTACCTTTCGAGAGAAGTATGGTATTGATGCCAGGATATTCACTAAGGTGACGGGTATAAATGTAGAACAACAGATAGTACGTGGCATTCAAACAGAAACAAATCAGACATTTCAACTAGAATATGATCGCTTACTT
This sequence comes from Gracilibacillus kekensis, assembly GCF_900143085.1. Classification (GTDB taxonomy): domain Bacteria; phylum Bacillota; class Bacilli; order Bacillales; family Amphibacillaceae; genus Gracilibacillus; species Gracilibacillus kekensis. The sequence goes on from NZ_FRCZ01000003.1 coordinate 338,968, forward strand.
ATTGCTTCTGGAACAGATCCAGTCGTACCAGATTGGAAAGGCATCGATTTAAACGGAATTCATACATTAAAAACGTTAGTAGATACAGATAATTTAAAATATGACATATCAGATAATGTTCAAAACGTAACCGTAATTGGTGGAGGCTATATTGGGTTAGAAATGGCGGAAAGCTTTCAAACGTTAGGCAAGAAGGTGAAACTGATTCAACGCGGCAACCAATTAGCGACTATATTTGATAAGGATATGGCAAAGTTAATTGAAAAAGAGGCAGTCAGTAAAGACATTAATCTTATTTTAAATGAGGAAGTAACCGGTTTTTCTGGTGAGAACAGAGTGGAAACGGTTGAAACGGATAAAGGCTCTTACCAAACAGATTTAGTTTTGTTAAGTATCGGTGTTCGACCGAATACACAATTCTTTAGTGAAACAGAAATTCATAGGAATGGACAGGGTGCGATATTTGTAAATGCTCATATGGAAACCTCGATTCCAAATATCTATGCTGCCGGTGATTGTGCGACACATTATCATATTGTGAAACAATTAGACGATCATATTCCTTTAGGTACGACCTCAAATAAACAAGGGCGAATTGCTGGTGCCAATATGGCCGGAAATCCTTTAACATTTAAAGGGATCGTTGGAACGTCGATTATTAAATTCTTTGATCTAACGTTAGGTCGGACAGGTCTTACTGAAATAGAAGCGAAAAAGCTAACGATCCCATATGAAGTAGAAACGATGTCAGCACTTGATCATGCCGGGTATTATCCAGATAATGATAAATTAAAGATAAAATTGATATATAACAAGGATACTAAGTTATTATTAGGCGGACAAATTATTGGTAAAGAGGGCGTTGATAAACGAATAGATGTGCTAGCAACTGCTTTATACAATAAAATGACCGTTGAGCAATTGACTGACCTCGATCTTGCCTATGCTCCACCATATAATGGCGTATGGGACCCACTACAAACAATGGCAAGAAAAATTTAGTGGTAATGAAACCTTTTTATAATGAGTGTAAGTATTTCACATTTAAAAAACCCCAGTGCTGGGGTTTTTTTGCATTCAATAATAACAGCGTTTATAATTAGCGCTTATTTTTGATCACCCTGTTTTGGCTTCATGACGAAACCAGCCATAATAATACTTAATGCAAATAATGCAAAAGCTGTTAACCCCTTTTCAAGTAGTAAACCAAATACAATTACAGATAAACCACTAAGTATGAATATACATTTGAGTAATGTTGCTCGACTTAGCATCTATATCACCTTTTTTATTTACATTATTTGCAATTATACTATAATAACCTCCGTCTAAACAACTATAAAAAATGCGGATTTAACATAGGACAGCTATGCTAAGAAAGGCCTTCTTTAGCGATAGCTGCTAGTTGTAGCCTTTCCAGACTATGACAATAATCTGTCATAATATCTCCATTAACTTGCAATTTTTCTTTTTTTAAATAGAGGACTATTTTATCATGTGTATACCAATCGCCTTTCTCAGCTATTTTCTGTTTGGAATTTGGCCATGAATCAATTAGGGTTGGACTATATATCCGAGGTGAATTTGGTTTGATTGTGCAACCTTCGAGACTTGCATTTGTTACTTTGCCAGGCGTATTTTCATTAATTGTTTGAAACATGTTTGGCCAAAAGTCAGCTCTTGAGCCAGTATGTCGCTGCTTCTTTGCCCAATTAAAAATTAGAATATAATATTGCTGATCAAAAAGTAAGTGATATAATCGTTTACCTAGCTGAATTCGGTCATCAAGGGATGCGAAATGGAGCACAGATTGCCCGATTAGTTTCACTTCATGGTCAGCTTTAAAAGGTAAAAGAATGTGGTTTAACTGCAGTATTTCCTGTATTTTAAATTTTACGGATTTAAATATTTCTAATTGATAGTCACTGTGCTGTATCACCCTTTTTTCAATATAGCTTTGTTCATTGATAATTAAGGCAGTTGTAAGCAGATGACGATCCTTTTTTTGATAAAAGTAATTCCATACAACTTCCATAAAATAAGAGACATCCAATGCCGGTAACAGATGAAAAAGGTTTTGGCCGTTTCTCACGCTCTCTTTGAATAAAAGTAATTGCGGATAAGCATCTTGAAAGATCAACCAATTGCCACGTTCCAAAAATGCGAAAAAACGCTTAGCATCTTCGACGCTTAATATTTTGCCTAATAAACCGCCTTTTAGATCTGTCATATTCCAACCAGCATTTCGCGATACCATATGTGCTAAGAAAGCCCATTCAATTTCGGGAAACTGTTTATAAATTTCGAGATAGGCCGCCGTCCTCGTAATATTGTTCCTATTATGTTTGATTGTTTCTTGATGGATTGTTTTGATGACATTTCTTTCACTGGAGGAATATGATGGGTTGTTTTGCTTTTGATGAAGCATTTCTTTTAATTCTTTTAAGACAGGGTCTCTTTTGAAAAAGTTAAAAATGTGAAATCCCCCCTGAGTAACTTCTTACTATCAATGTATTACATCAAATTAACTATATTCCTATTATGATATAGAAAACGAAGGATTATACCAAAACCGAGTCCATTGTTAATAAATGAACAACAATTATATACAATTATTTACAAAAATATCACCGTCTTTTAATGTTGCTGAAGTATTATGAAATCGTACATATTAAAAGGAGGGAAATGTTTTGAAGTACAAAGCAAAGTTTAAACGAATGTCCGTAGTACTTATTGCTTTATTGTTGTTTTCTAATTTGTCACCATATGTTACGGTACTGAACGCTAATACGGTTCAATCGACAGATTCTGTTGAAGATGTGCTTACTCAAGAAAGTACTTCGAAGGAGCAAAACATAGAAGTAGAATCAAAAGAGCCACCGTCTGAAAAAACAACAGAACCTGAAAAAGAAAAAGAATTACATATAACTGATGATCGTTCAGAAGTAAGTGAACCTTTTTTAGAAGAGGAAGAAACGAAGGATACGGATGCAATAGAACAACATAACTCCGAAGAACCCACAGAGAAACCTCAACAAGAAAGTAACAAAAATGAAAAATCTCAACCTAAACAGCAGTTAGAAACAACCACAACTATTGATTTTCAAACATTACCATCACTTCTTATCACGGAAATTATGCCAAATAATGATGGAGCAGATAATTATGAATACTTCGAAGTCTATAATAATTCAGATCAAACCATCGTTTTGGATTATTACACTATTGCCTTACGCTATTTAGATGGAAGTACGAAAGATGACATTCCATTTGAATTTCCAGAAGTGAAGATTGACTCCGGTGAAACACTGGTGTTTTGGCGCAATCCAGGACAATTATCGGTAAATGATTTTAATTCATTTTATCAGACAGATCTCCCAAGTGACAAAATTGTTATGTATCAAGGAACCGGTTTTTACAATAGTGGAGATAGAGGCATTGTGATTGAAGATGCGAAAGGGGAAGTAGTAACGATCGGCTATCTTGGATCTGACATTGATTCCGGAAAAGTCGTGACATATCAATTTCCCACTGAAGGAATAGAGATGGAGAAATATCAAACATTAGTAGATCCATCCCCCGGGCAAGTTGAAGAAGAACAAATCCCAGCGGAGCGTGTGGTAACAGATCGTCACACACAACCAACGATTGATCATCAACAAGCAGAAGAGGTGGAGGAAGGAAAATCGGTAACCATTCAAGCCACGATAACCGACGATCAACAAAAGGTAAATGCGGAGTTGTTTTATCGTTCGAACAATGAAAAATATAAACAACTCGAGATGAAAGAAAAAGATGAGAATATATATGAAGCTTCGATCGAGGCCGAAAATGTTACAGTTGGCACGTTGGACTATTATATAATAGCGAAAGATCCAAATCATACGGTGCGCTTACCTAAAAATGAAGATTTTTCAGTAGACGTTATGACAACGGAAGAATCAGAAGAGGATTTTCAACAATATCCACATTTACTTATAACAGAGCTTTCACCTAATACAGCTGGACCAGGCACAGATTATTTTGAGTATTTTGAAGTATACAATAACAGTAATCAAACGCTTCCTTTACAGCAATACGCTTCTATTTATTATTATACAGACTCTGGAAAAGAAGTTTCTTTTCAAGTTCCTGCTGTAGAGATCGCGCCTGAAGAAACGCTTGTATTTTGGTATAATAATGGTAATCGAACATTAGCAGATTTCAATAATAATTTTTCTACCAATTTATCAAATGATCAAGTAGTACAGGTAACTGATTCTTCTTTTCCTGGTTTTGCGAACGGAGGTAATCGTGCTTTAATTATTCGTAATGCAGAACAAGAAGAAGTTGTTTACGCTGATTATGACGGAGCGGATAACGATAACACAGGAGCGGTTATCCAGTACAAATATCCATTAGAAGGAACATCCATGTTAAAGTGGCGACCATTGGCTGCCCCTACTCCAGGGACAGTAAATGTCGATCAAGTACCAGTAAAACCTGTCGATCTGCCGGAACCAGAAATGGATACATCGCCCCCGGAGATTCATCATGAGCCAATTAAAGAAGCAAAGGAATTTTCAAGTATTCTGGTAGAAGCAACTATTACTGATGATGTCGCGATTCCTACTGCAACATTGTATGTAAAAAGTGCAAATGAGGAATATCGTAGTATATCCATGACATCTTCTTCGGATGATCCATCAAAATATAATGTAGAAATAGCAGGTACGTTTGTGGATGGAGATTTAACCTATTATATTGAAACTACTGATGGTGTGAATATCTCAAAATCAGATGAGTTCGTAATCAAAATACAACGAGAAGAACTTGATACAAACAACTTACCACCGTTATTGGTAACAGAGGTTGTGCCTGATTCTACGAATGTGGGATCTGCTGATGGTTACGAATTTATTGAAATCTATAATAATACCAATCAACCAATTCCATTTGAACATTATAAAATGCAATACAGGTATGGTAGTGATCCTGCAAGTGATGTCATTTGGCCATCCGTACCCGATGATCTTATAATACCTGCCCAGGAAACGTTAGTTTTTTGGATCATTAATGGACAAAATAATGAAAAGACAGTGGCGGATTTTAATGCCAATTACGATTCTAAGTTAACAGAAGGCGAAGATATTGTCAGAATAGAATCAGCAGGTATGGCGAATGGAAGTATGAGAGGGTTGATCGTAGCTTCCAATATCGGTCATGAATACGCAATTGCCTATTATAATGATGCAGATACAGAAGATGATACACTTCCCAATAAAGGTATTGTCTATAAATATCCATCTGATGGTTCAAACAATATGGAAAAAATAAGTGCCGGATCATTGGATGCAACTCCAGGTATGGTCGAAGAATATCAAATCCCAAATCAGCCAGTACAAGTTATCAATGATACAACACCACCATCTATAGAGACAGTTTCAGAGCAAAGTACTATTAAACAAACAGAAAACCTTGATATAACAGCAAAAGCTTTTGATGCAGAAGAACTAAAGACCGTATCTGTTTATTATCGTACAAATCCAAATAAAGAGTTTATCAAAGCAAATATCGAGCAAAGTGATCAAGAGGATCAATTTTCTTACCGTATATATGCGCCAGAAATGATTGGTCAAACAGTGGTAGAATATTATTTTACGGCCTCTGATGGAGTGAATACGGTGGAAACAGAAATAAAAACAGTTTCCATTGAAAATAACGCAAATGATGATCCATTGCGATTAAATGTCTCTGATCAGGAAATTATCAATGAAACATTTATTCTAAAAGGAACTTCTGAGCTTGATGACCCTTCCAATTTAAACTTAATGATTGACGAAAATCAACTGGAAGGTGGTTATCGTGCTATTGAAAATACAGCCTATTTTGCTTTCGAAGTAAGTGGGATTAATACCTATTTCCAAAATGGCGTCACAATCGGGGATGAAGTTATTCATATCTTTGATGATTGGATGGCACAATGGGAGACGATAACAGTACCTCTTGATCCAAATTTTTTAGCAGTTGGAGAAAATATAATTTCAATTCGTGCAGGAAATAAAGCAAGTCCTTGGGAAGGTGATCCAGATGAAAATCGAGATGATTTTAATTTGAGAAATGTTCGCCTTGTGTTAGCGGATGGCACGATATTGACGGATCCTAATCATATTAATCAAGACAATGTGCTGGATATGGGAGATGATGGAACAGATCGAATTGTAGAGGATTTTACATTCACGATAAGTGAAGACATCGCTAATTCTTATGCCTATGCGTGGGACACCACTAATGTTTCCGATGGTACTCACCAGATAACAATTTCCGACTCTAGTAATGAAATCAAGAGAGAAGTATACGTGGATAACACGGGTCCTAGTATTGAATCAACTATCGTAAATGGTGAAACGATTAAAGGAAGCTTTACCATTGATGCTGTGATAACTGATGAAATTGCCGGTGTTAAAGATTTCGAGGTTGTATTAGATGGTAAACAAATTCAATTACCTTATCAAACATCATCGGGAGATCTATCACCTGGAGAGCATGTGTTGACGATTAATGCGACAGACGAAGTAGGAAATGACACCGAAAAAGTATATACTTTTGAGACAGTAGAAGAAAATCCATTAAAACCTGAAAATAGTACAGTTGATAAAGCGAAAGGTGATCCCACATTAAAGGTTCGAGTAAACGATCCAATGGGAGACAAGCTCGATGTTGATTTTTACCAAGGTTTTCAATATAAACCTTCTGATACAGAGGTAGTAGCTTCTTATCAAGGTTCGTCGCCCATTGAGCCACCTGATACAAATCAGTTATCGGATGCAAGCGCATTTGCAGAAAATGACATTTCTGCCGTTTCAGAAAAAGATGGTAAGTATGTCGTTACAGATGATACGGATCAGTTCCCTTATCACCGCTTTGATGTGGAATTAGATCCTTCGATTGATGAGGAAGATCAGGTTGAATTAGAATGGCATGGAAATTCTCTAGAAGGACGCAAAGTAACGATGTATGCCTGGAATTTCACAACTTCTAAGTGGGATATAGTAGACTATCAAATTGCAGGAAGTGAAGATTTTTCATTGAAAGGTAATGTTGAAGTAGCCACATATAGTGACGAAACGAATCAAATTCAAGTAATCATACAGGATGAGATACCGTCAAGTAATGATCAATATGATTACACGTTTGTCTGGATGTCAGATACACAATATTATTCCGAAAGTTACCCGCATATTTTTGAAAGACAAACGGAGTGGATCGTTGAAAATCAAAAGGAAATGAAAATCGAATATGTCTTTCATAGTGGAGATTTAGTCGATGAAGCAGATCAAGAGTACCAATGGTTATATGCGGATGAATACATGAAAAAGTTAGATGATGCATCTATTCCATATGGTGTATTAGCAGGTAACCATGATGTTTTACAAAAAACAGAGGATTATACAGAATATTATAAATACTTTGGTGAAGATCGTTTCATAAACAACTCGTTTTACGGAGGATCTTATTTAAATAATCGTGGCCATTACGATCTGATTTCAGTGGATGGCAATGACTATATTATGATGTATTTAGGATGGGGTATAACAGATGAAGGAATTACATGGATGAATGAGGTACTAAAGCAACATCCTGATCGAACTGCGATATTAACTTTTCATGAATATTTGCAAGCTACAGGAACTCGTCATCCACTGGGAGAAAAACTTTATCAAGAAGTGGTACTTCCTAATGAAAATGTTGTTGCTGTTTTATCTGGTCACTATCACGAAGCCCAAACATTAATAGATGAAATTGATGACGATGGGGATGGTACAACAGATCGAAAAGTTTATCAGATGTTAGCAGACTATCAAGCAGGGCCTGAAGGTGGACAAGGGTATATGCGCCTCTTGCACTTCGATGGCCAGAATAATCAAATCATTGTAAATACCTATTCACCATATATCGATGACTACAATTATTATGATTCTGAAGAGTATCCAAATAAAGATGAATTTGTGATTGATCTTGATTTAACACCTAAAGAAAAAAGAGTGGCGACCGATGCATTTTCCGTAAACGTGTATACCGATACCCTTATCGGATCTGTTGAAGGTGTCGAGAGCGGAAATACCGCAGAAGTTACTTGGACTGGCTTAACGGAGGGAGAACAATACTTCTGGTATTCCAATGTAACAGATCGCCACTCTGGTAGTACTCGTTCTGAACTATGGTCATTGGTAAAAGGTGAAGACGAACAAGCTCAAGTGGATGAAGATGACAAGGATGAGGAGCAACCAGAAAGACCTAACCCTGATAAAGATTTAAATGATAAGGTTCCGACAGATCCTGGTATTGACCCTATTCCTGTTACAAATGAGCCTGATATAAATGATGATAGCCTTGGATTCTCTGACCAGGAAAACTTTTACAACAGAAATATTGTTAAAAAACCTAGCTCATTGGATGATAGTCTCCCAAGTACAGCAACGAATATCTTCACCTTTCTGCTTACAGGGTTATTGTTATTAATGGTTGGAATCGCCGTCATTATCTGGAAGAGGAAGAAAATTAGAAGCCAAATATAGATGTTAAATACAACTCCATCTCACTTTTTTAGTGAAGTGGAGTTGTTTAATTTCCGAATGGTATAGTTTAGCTCTGTCTCACTTTATTATTTATAAAAAGTGAACAAGTATATTTACATTATTAGTAGTACTATAGTATAATTTTCAAGAATCAATAAGATCGAATTTTGTAGTATTTAGTCGGAAAAGTTTTAATATGAAGGTAAAAAATGGTATGAATTTCTTATCTCCTATTTAATCATCAGCAAGCACTCATTCAAAACGCAGATAAGGCAATGTGTTTTGCGTAATTACAAGTTTTATACGCAAGATATTACATTGAATGAGGAAAGTATTTTCGCAAAATGGTTCAACAAAATCCAAAATACTTTTACATTGCGAGAATGGTTTTAACCCCCTTCTGACTTTTATTAATATCAAAGAAGGGGGAGATAAAATGATGTGAAGTTAAAACTTCGCAGTATTTATTTATATTGTCCATGTGTCTGAAATAATAGCAGTAAGCTTCCATAACTCATTATCATTTTTCTCAAAAACAAGGTGTATGCTTTGCCAGTCCATCTTGGCATTTTCTTCTGTACCTTCTACATGATACTCAATGATTTTTGTGTTTGGAAACTGTTCCTTATGGTTGTTAATCGCATTTCCATGTTGATTATATTGATTTACAAATATTTCGTCTGGTTCTTGCAATTTTTCAACATTTAAGAATTCATTAAAATAGGCAAGAGGCGTCAATTCAATTGGTTTTCCAGAGCCATCGTAATTACCCCAATGATAGACTGTTTCATCTTCTTTAAAGTTAGCTATCTCCTCTTTTGTAAATTCTTGGTGCTGATCCTTAACATGTACATAGGGTGAGAACAGGACACCTTTTTCCTTATGGGCATACACTGCTAGTGCTTCCATATCTCTTTTATTAATTACTTGTATTACTTCTTGCGCTAGTTGCTCTACATTGGGTTGAACAGCCTCTAATCTCTCGACTTCAACATTATCCAGAATCCATTTATCTTCAACCCATGTAACGTGGAATGTTTTCTCAATTTTACCTCTCATCTGATTTTCCTGTTGTTGAATAACTTTATAGTGTTTCTTTGTTACTTTTTTAAACGTGAAGTCTGTATCTTTTTCAAAGAAAACTGGAGATTCCTTTGCGATAAAATAAACGCCACGATCACGGTTTTCTACATAATTTCCGATAATTTCATTAGCTTGTTTAGTTGACATCACTTTTGTTAAGAAGCCACGAACTTCGTCAATTGAGTAGAAAGAGCTTAGGAAATTTTGATCATTTGTATCACTAATTAACGATTCAAAAGCTTCACGGTAGCTGTTTAAAACTTCTACTACTTTTTCTTCCGTAAGATTCTCAACTGTGTTGATATCGTCTCTGTTTTTATCTTCTTCGACCGTTTTCTCGCTGCTAGAAGCAGGATTGCTTGATTTTGTCTCGTCTTCCTGGTTAGTTAAAATCCAAACAATAGAGGCGCCTCCAATGAGCAGAATCAAAAATAAAAGGATAATTTTCTTCATCCTATCTGCCTCCTTCATAGTGAGATAATGTGTTACTTCTAGCATAACAACTAAAATAGGACATGTCACATTGGCATTTAATTTGAAAAATAAAGAAAATAATAACATTTTTGATTGTATGTGATAGGATGATAGTAAAAGTAATTCGAAAGAGGTAGTCTTAAATGAAAAGGAGAAACAAGATGATGTTGTGGATAGCGCTAATTAGTATAATTTTATTCAGTATAATAATTAAGAGTTATTATGACACACATTTCGTGAAAATAGAGCGTCTTGATATAACGACAGGTAAATTAGAAGAGAACCAGTCATTTACGATATTACAAATGACTGACTTACATAATAAGCAATTCAATAAAGGTAATCAGAGGTTGATTGATAAAATTCAATCTTTAGATCCAGATGTGATTGCAATTACTGGGGATCTAATAGATCGAAAAACAGAAGATGTTGAAAAGGCGTTGTCTTTTGTTGAGAAAATTGTTGAAATCAATCCCGATACCTATTTTGTATCTGGAAACCATGAGTGGGGAAACCCCTTACACGATGTTTTGTTTAAAGGTTTAGAAGAAAGAAAAGTAAGGCATTTAGATAATCAAAATACTAAGTTAGAAGTTGGGGAAATACGTTTCCAACTTGCTGGAATAGGTGATCCTTCTACCAACCATGATTCTATTGAAAAAGCACTAGCAGGATTAGATAATAACTTTTTTACAGTATTACTCTCACACGCTCCAGATGTTAAAGAAATGCCATTTCCAACACCAATCGATCTGACATTAAGTGGACATACACATGGTGGCCAAATTAGCTTACCTTTAGTCGGCTCACTCATTGCACCTGATCAAGGTTTATTTCCGAAGTATGATAAGGGGTTATATCAATTAAACGACAAGCAACAGTTATATATTGATAGTGGTTTAGGAACAAGCGTAATAGATGCACGGTTGTTTAATCAAAGTCAAATGACATTCATCACTGTAAAAGGAGAAGGTTGATGAAGAAGTTAATGGTATTAGTAGTTGTGGCGTGCTTAATAATGGCTTGGGTTGAACTATTCTTCGTTCCTGATTATATCGTAAAATCGTTCATTAAGTTAATTATTTTTCTACTACTTCCGTTTATTTATATTCGGTATTTTACTAAGCTTTCTTTCAAGGATTTATTCTCTTTGAAAGTTAAAAATCTAAAAGTCTCTAGCATTCTAGCAGTTGGTGTATTTATTATCATTTTATCTGCATACTTTTCGGTAGGTGGTTTTTTCGATTTATCCAATATTACCGTGATGCTAGAAGAGAATATTGGTGTTAGTAAAAGCAATTTTCTTTTCGTTGCCATTTATATTGCACTTGTAAATTCTTTGTTAGAAGAATTTTTCTTTAGAGGCTTTGCTTTTTTAGCGCTACTAAAGTTATCTACGAGAAGACTAGCGTATTTATTTAGCGCTGGGATGTTTTCGATTTATCATATCGCAATGATGACTGATTGGTTTTCCATATGGTTATTTTTATTAATTTTGGTGAGTTTATTCGTAGCGGGTTTACTATTTAATTGGCTAGATGAAAAGACAGATAGTATCTTACCATCCTGGTTGGTACATGTGAGCGCCAATATTTCTATTAATTTAATAGGGATCATGCTTTTTGAACTAATTTAAGTAAAACTAGATGGTGAAATCATTTTAAGTCACCAATAAATAAAATAAGTGTGGTGTCATAATGAATAAATGGTTCGTATTTCTTATTATACTTCTCGCTGGATGTCAGCCACATGTGGAAAAATACGATTATCAAGACCAAACATATGATAAGTTTGTGGCAGACCAACCTGATTATTTCAATTACATCATAATAAAGATAAATACAGCCACACTGGAGATAGCGCCTATTCCTGATGAACTTGATGCTTCTTATGGGACAGAAACGTTAGCTTATAAGGACAATACAATAGTTGAAGGAAAGAAGCACAATTTAAATGATTTGGAAGTAAACGATCGGATAGATGCCTGGACAAATGACAATAAACAAATTCAAAGAATTAAGGTGAAAGAAGCAGTTGATAATACTTATTAAATGGACAACCTTTTTCCTTAAGTCGCTTAGGGACTGTTTGGATAGTAAAGTCTAACGGGTTTAATTGATCATTTACTTCTTCCCAATAAAGTGGAGTTGCTACGGTCGCTTCTTTTGTCGCCCTAGCGGAATAAGGGGCGATAATTGTTTTCCCTGGTCCATGCTGCACATAATCAACGTAAAGTCGGTTGCCTCGGTTCTTAATTAATCTTTCTATTGTAAAAAGATCAGGATACTCATTGATCAATACTTTTGCAACGGCCTCTAATATCGTTCTGGTCTCCTGGTACGTTAATCCTTGAATAGGAATATGAACTTGTAATCCAGTTTTGCCTGAGGTTTTAACGAAAGGTATGAATCCCTGATGTTCCATCATCTCTTTAATTAACAAAGCTGCTTTTACAGCTAATTGAAAATATTCTAAAGTTGGTGGGTCTAAATCAAAAACCATTTCATCTGGATCCTTTTTTCCTACTCTGTTAAATGGAACATGAAACTCAATTCCACCGTGATTGCCAAACCAGATTAAACTTCTAAGATCCTGACAGAGCATATGCTTATCACCATTGTCTGTTATTCTACTTTCGATAAAATCTGGTGCATAGTCAGGTATATGTTTTTGATAAAAAGAATGTTGATCTACTCCATCGGGATAACGGATTAGTGTTAAAAGTCGATCCTTTAATTTATTTAGTAATAGAGGAGCAGTAAATCTTAAGTAACTTAAATAATCTAACTTTGTTGCATGTGGAAATAAGCGCTTGCTTAATTTTGACAAAGTAACCTCTTGTGGCAATTGTGAGAGACCTAATTTAACTGCTTTATCCGTACAATCGGCAGGTTCTAAATCAAAACGAAATTGATGAAACGAAGGTTCTCTTATTTCCTGGTCCGTTGCACTTAAGCAATGAATATCGATACAAATGGATGGTTTGACCTTCCATGTTGTTGCATTAAATTTTTGTCCATGTTGTTTTATAAAGTCAATTAAAGTCTGTTTCTGATCAGAAGTGAAACCATTTCGACATTTACCTAATACTTGTAAATCATCGCCCAAATAGTGCGCGACAGTAAAATAATCGTTTTCCATATTCCACTTCGTAATTACTCCTTGAATAATACGGAAATTTTTGATTTTTTGCCACGATTGGGTCCTTTTTCCTTTTTGATAGGATGAATTGGCAAGTTTTGCGACAATCCCTTCTGCCTGGTGCAAATGAACGATAGCTTCTACAGTTTTTACATTCTTAAACGTAGGAGATTTTTGTACGATTTCAGTCTCTTCGCCAAATAATTTTGATAAACGTTTATCTCTTTCCAGCCAAGGTTTCTTTTCTAGCATTGTTCCATTAACAGACAAAATGTCGAAGCAAACAAAACAAGCAGGGTTGTTATGCTGATAATGATTTATTTTCGAATACGACTGTAAACGTGCCCGTAATTGTATGAGTTCGAAATTAGTATGAAATGGAGTGATGAACTGAACTAACTCTCCATCAAGAAACATTGGCAGGTCTTCTTGATACTTCTTTTTATTATTTTCACACCAGGATACAATTTCAGGAAAAGAGGAAGTTAAATCATTTCCATTACGGCTCCATAATGTGATCGAATGATCTGTCCATTCTAACCCACAACGGAAACCATCATATTTAACCTGATAATACCATTTGTCACTAATTGGTACTTCTTCGACTAACGTTGGTAACATTGGTTTCCACATTATTAAGTTCCCCTTTTCTTAAGTTAGAAAAAAATGAATCAGTTACTCACTATTATTTTTAACTAAACTTTGTATGATTATAAGGGATTTAGTAAAAATAATAGAAGAGGTGATAAGATGCATACAATGTGGAAAGGTACGATAAGTTTTGGATTAGTAAATATTCCAGTAAAGTTACACTCTGCAACAGAAAATAAGGATATTAAACTCCGAAATCTTCATAAGGAATGTCAGTCTCCTGTCAAATATGAGAAAGTATGTCCTGTTTGTGAGAAGGAAGTTAACCATGACGATATTGTAAAAGGATTCGAGTATACAAAAAATAAATTTGTGATTTTAGAAGAAGAAGATTTAGAGGCAATTAAAGAAGAAAAAGAAGATAAGGCTGTTGATATTGTCGACTTTGTTAAACTAGAGGAAATTGATCCGATTTATTTTGACAGAAGTTATTATTTATCACCAAATGATGGTGGAGCCAAAGCCTATGGATTATTGAGGAAAGCTTTGGAGGAAACTGGTAAAATTGGTCTGGCAAAAATAACGATTCGATCAAAGGAGCATTTAGCAGTAGTACGTATTTATGAGAATACACTGGTTATGGAAACCATCTATTTTCCAGATGAAGTACGTGACTTTCAAGAAGTACCAAATGTTCCAGAGGAAACAAATATTGTCGAAAAAGAAATTGAGACTGCTAAATTGTTGATTGAACAATTAACAACTACTTTTGAGCCAGAAAAATATCATGATGAATACCGGACAGCGTTATTAGATTTGATTGAACAGAAGAAAAACGGCGAAGAAATATCAACTGCAAAAGAACCAGCTAAAAAAGATAATGTTACAGACTTGATGGAAGCTCTTGAAAAGTCTTTAAATAAAACGAAAAAACAAAAAAAGCCTGCCAAACGAAAGAAATCAACCAAAAAAACAGCATCGCAAAAGGCGAAAGCAAATTAATTAATACCTGAATCGGTGAATCATATATGTCACTGATTCAGGTTCTTTATTAAACATTTCTTTTGAAATCTTTCTAAATGAATTCTGATAAAACAGTGTTTACTTATTCTCTTTTTCGATATACTTATTTTACAATGATTCATGGGAGGAGATTAAGAGTATGAGTATGAAAAGAATTATTGTTATGGAAAGCATCTATGCTTTAGTAGTAGGCTTCATCTTGGGTTTTATATTTGATAACATATTATTAGGTCTAGCAATAGGAATCGGGATTGGGGGAATTATGGTATTTATTTTAGCAACAATCAATAGAAGAAACCTAAACAAAAATAAGAATTAAATACATAATTAACGATAAATAGTTAAGACTATCCTTCATAAATTCTATATTATAGGAGGATATGTTATGAATGCACAACGAGCACAAGAAATTATGGAGTCCGCCGATATGCGAAGGGTAACATATAATGGAGATAATGTTTATATAGAACATGTAGACCAAGGGACAGGTCATGCAACCGTGCATCCTATTGATAGTCCAGAACAAAAATATATGGTGTCTGTTGATCAACTATCAGAATAAAGAAAAGAAAGCACTTGGATTACTTTCCAAGTGCTTTTGTACTGAGTAAAGAAAGCATATAAGCATTATCATGTCTAGCTCTGAACCCCAGAAACTAGGCGACTTTACGAATCGCCCTACGATAAGTCATCATCGGTTCGTAAACTCACCGTGATTCCTTTATCTCAGTTGATTCGCTCTAGTCGCTACGTTTCTAAACGGACGCTCTGCGCTTTTCTTAATCGAGCTTCCAGAAGCTAGTTGTATTCATGAAACGAGTGATGAAAGTCCTTATCGTATCAGTTGATTCACCAAAGTAGCTACCGAAGAGTCGCTATAATATTTATAATTTTTTTTACAAAATTTGCAGGAATTCAACGATTCATAACGAATATAAATAAGGTATGTAAAACTATTTTTTTATGCAATGGTTTATTTTCTACTCGGGGGATTCATAATGCAATCAATTGAACCATATACACTTTATATTACCACGATGGGTTTCTTAATATTATTTTTCTCCATCGTCTTGTTAAAAAGACCGGTAAATTTCAGCAGAGTTTTACTTTCGATAAGTTTAATTCTTGCCAGTTTATTTATGATCTTAACGGCTCTGGAATTGTACGTTCAAGATTTTAATGCAATGGTATGGCTTAGAAATTTCCAACAAATTGCATTGTTTTTATGTCCGGTGTTTCTTTTTGGATTTGCGAGAGAACTAGCGGATACAAATCCACAAAAAAACATACGATATATGACATATTTAAGTATTCCTGCAATAATAGGAATTGTCTTAATATTTACTAATTCATCTCACCAATGGATGAGGTCAGAGGTATCTGTTCAGACAATTCATGGTTTAACTGAGATTATCACAACGTCTACATCAATGGGAATGTTTTTTGTGTCCTATATAATATTTTTAACTTTACTACCTGTTTTCACTTTGTTAAGGAATATGCATGATTTACCAACACACCTCAGATTAAGTCATGTCCTGTCATCTACTGCCATTCTACTCCCATTGCTTTCCGTATTAATTTTGCCTTATATGTCGTTCGATATACCAGGTCAGGTGGCATTATCTTTTTCACTCATGAGTTTTATGCTGATTTTTATCTTTAAGCGTTATGATTTTAATGCGATATGGCCAGTTTCTCGCAGTAAAATATTGGAGTCTTTAGTTGAAGGTATTTTATTATTCGATACACAATTTAATTTATTAGAAATTAATAAAGCGGGATTTGAAATCATTCAAAAGTGGATACCTACTAAAGATGAACATTCGCTTATTGGTCAGAAAGCTGAAAATTTATTTAACACTGAAAAAATCAAAAAAAGTTTGTATGCTAAAAAAACATCGTCATTTGAATGGAAAGTAAAGGTGGGGGATTCTACTTGTTTTTTACATGTTAATATTGTACCAATTGGATACTATGGACAAGAGCTGATGTTAATTGTGTTTACTGACATTACGGAAAAAAAGCTAATAGAGAATCGTTTATATACGTTAGCACATTATGATACTTTAACAGACATCTGTAATCGACATTCATTTATTGAGAAATTCAACCGAAAGATAAATAAAGATCATTTTCCTATTTCGTTGTTATTACTGGATATTGACCATTTTAAACAATTTAATGATCAGTATGGTCATTTAATTGGTGATAAAGTTTTAAAGCAATTTGCAAAAGTACTAACTGAGTTTTTTGCAACGAAAGAGTATCATGTGGTCGTAGGGAGAATTGGTGGAGAAGAGTTTGCCGTTTTATTAGAAATGAAGGCAGATGCAGCAACTAATTTAGCAAATCAATTCCAAAAAAAATTATCAGAATATTCGATCAACGTAAATGGTTATGAATATGAAAATATTACTGTTAGTATAGGCGTTGCTACCACCTATCAACAAACAAGTTTTGAAACTGTATACAAAGAGGCTGATGATGGACTCTACCAAGCCAAACGAGCAGGAAGGGACCGTGTGGAGATGATTAATACATAGAAGTAGAGGAGGTTATTCGCACTACTGTATAACCGTATAACTGGTTCTAAAAATCATTCTCGAAAAACAGGTGGAAATTATTACAAAATATTTAGCAAGAATACAAATTTCTACTTTTTTATCAGGATAAAGTCGTTTTATGCGGTTTCCCGGGTAATAATTAGAAGTATTTCCTAAATGAAAAAAGCAACTGAAATGTAGTTGGAAGTGACATTTCAGTTGCATAGTGTTAAGAATTAGCTTTTCATTTTATTCGCTATCATCTCTTTGTCTTCTTTAAATTTATGATGCGTTTGTTGTATTAACTTTTCAAACAGTCCATTAAGATTTTTGTCCATTGAAGCAATACCTACTCCTGTAATCCCACCTTTTACACAAACCTTATCAATTAGTTCAGGTAACGTAAAATGATTTTCTGCTAATAATTTTCCGAAACCAATAAACATTTTTTCCATTAATAATGTTGCTTGTTCTGCAGTAATCTCTGTATGTTTTACAGCATCCTGAATGTAGTTCTCTGCTAAAAACGAAAAAAAGGCAGGACCACATGAGACGATGTCAGACGCTATCCGCATAACATTTTCCTCGATCTCGATTGGCTCTGAAAAATTTTGGCACTTCTTGATAAATAGCTCCTTTCGATAAGGATCTATTGTCGAACCAAAGGATAAAAGACTCACTCCTGCTAAAGCGTAATTGGTTATACTTGGTACCATTCTCGCTACTTGACATGATACTAACGATTCAATCTCACTGATGGATAATGGGCTTGTAATGGATACAACTAATTGCTTTTCCGTTAATATGGATTCGATCTCTCTTAAACAATCGACCATGTCACCAGGTTTTACACATAAGAATACAGTGTCAACTTTATTTACTAATTCAAATATATTTTCTTTTACATGAATGTTTGGATATTTATTTTGAATTGCATATGCTTTTGCCGCAGTTCGATTGTGGATATAAAGGTCTTCTTGGCTTAGCAGATTGGAATTTAAAAATGCTGTAATTAAGACTTCCCCCATATTTCCCGTTCCAATAATTCCCCATTTCATTTTGTCTCGCCTCCCTAGTTGGTTTTAAAACATTCTATGAACAACTCTACTATCCTATGATAAAGGAATGATATTCATGACATGGTTAATTAAAAATTGGTATATACTTTTGTTGGCAATTATATTAATAATTTGGCTTTTAGTGGAACCTGCGGAAGATAACGTTGTACCTTCATTAGAAGAGACAAGTATTGAGGACTTTCAGAAGGATGAAAATGAAGAGGTGACAGCGGTAGAAGAGGTCACAAATATGGTGGATATAAAGGGAGCGGTAAAAATGCCTGGGGTGTACGTAGTAAGTGAATCAGATCGTGTAAAAGATGCAATTGAAAAGGCGGGAGGTTTTTTGAAAAATGCTGAAGTCCAAAGTCTTAATTTGGCGGAACGTACTTATGATGAAATGGTAATATATGTTCCAACAGTCGGTGAGACTGACGTTAATTCGGGAATTATCAGTTCAACTGCGGGGGACGACAAGATAAAAATAAACATTGCTACTGCCGAGGAAATACAAACCATACCAGGGATAGGTGAAGTAAAAGCTGCTGAAATAGTTAAATATCGTGAAACCTACGGAAGCTTCGAAAAAATTACGGACTTAACTAACGTATCAGGAATAGGTAAAAAGACAGTAGAAAAAATGGAAGACTATGTAAGAGTACCATAGAAATAAAGCAATGTAATCATATATAACTCCTCAAATCACGTTTCGAGCTTTAACAAAGAATCAAAAAGAAGGACAACCTGTTGTTAACTTTTGGTAAGCTTATCCCGCAATTTTGGTCTCACTTTATTGACGCTTCCTTAGTCAATCGGTACAATTTATATATCGATTGAAGGAGAAAGGGTTGATATCAGATGGAAAGAATATCATGGCACCAATATTTTATGGCCCAAAGTCACTTATTAGCACTACGAAGCACATGTCAGCGATTAATGGTAGGAGCAACGATTGTAAGAGATAAACGAATTATTGCAGGTGGTTACAATGGAAGTGTGTCTGGAAGTGTTCACTGTATCGATGAAGGCTGCTATGTGATCGACGGACATTGTGTACGAACCATTCATGCAGAAATGAATGCCTTATTACAATGTGCCAAGTTTGGCGCTTCTACTGAAAATGCCGAAATATATGTAACACATTTTCCTTGTTTAAATTGTTGTAAAGCGATTATTCAAAGTGGCATAAAAACG
Organism: Gracilibacillus kekensis; assembly: GCF_900143085.1. GTDB lineage: Bacteria > Bacillota > Bacilli > Bacillales > Amphibacillaceae > Gracilibacillus > Gracilibacillus kekensis. The sequence goes on from NZ_FRCZ01000003.1 coordinate 358,636, forward strand.
GTTTATTATGCGGAAGATTATAAAAACCATCCATATGCCATTGAACTTTTTAAAGAAGCAAATGTTTATGTAGAGAAAGTAGAATTAGATCAACATTACATAAGCTTAAAACCTTAAACTTAGACGAGGGGGGGATTTGTTTTTGTATCAACAACTGCATTGGTTTGTAATCATGTATACGTTGGCATTTATCGTCAAAGATATGGATAAATCAGTAATAGCTGTAATGTTGTTTATTTTAGTGATTTACTTCTGTCTGTTTCGACGATTAAACAAAAAATTTATCCTCACTCTTTTGCTTTTTGGTTTTTTATCCTATCATTATATCCCCTCATTGCCATCTGTAAGCGATATCAGTAACGAAACGGAAATCACTGGTGAGATTATCTCCTATGTTGAGCAAACCGATAGTTTTCTTCGTTTTAAGATGGCAGCTCATACTGGTGAACGTATTGAAGTATATTATTTTATTAAACAATTCCAAGAAAAAATTTCGACTTTTCAAACAGGTGCTATGTGTGAATTAAGTGGGGAATTTCAAGAGATCCCTATATCTAGAAATCCAGGTCAATTTAATTATAGGCATTATTTGGCCACTCAAAATATTCAATCACAATTCATTATACAATCTATGTCGCAAAGTAATTGTGAAGGACAAGCTCCGCTGCAAAAAATATTTCAATTACGGAACAATTTTTTAGAAAAAATCAACAGTCAAGTGAGTGGTGTGACCTATCAATGGCTTTCTGCTCTATTATTTGGAGATAGAGATCAATTAACAGATGATACCATAGAACTCTTTCAAACATGGAATTTATCCCATTTACTCGCAATATCAGGGTTACATGTGGGTTTGCTGCTCGGTATTGTTTATTTTGTGTTATTGTTTGTATTTCGCATTACCATCGAAAAAGCACAGCTTATATTATTACTGTTATTGCCTTTCTATCCATTTATCGCTGGTGCAGCACCGTCAGTATGGAGGGCTAGCCTCTTAGCGATTGTTGTGATTGTTATGACGAAAATCCCTATACGGATAGCTGGTACAGATATTTTGAGTATTGTATTTTTGACGATGATATGGGTTGAACCGTATGTTGTTTATTCATTAGCCTTTCAATTTAGTTTCGTAGTAACATATGCCATCTTATTGTCAAGAAAGTTATTAAATCAATCTGTTTTGGGTTATGCATGGATCTTGTTACGAATTTCACTGATCAGTATGCTTGTAATACTACCACTGCAATTGCATCATTTTTATGAATTTCAACCACTGTCAATTCTAATTAACCTCCTCATTATTCCGTACTTTACCTTGTTTGTAATGCCGATATTATTACTAATTCTAGTCAGTAGTTTTATACCCACTATTGTGACTGTATTAGATCAACTATTTAGTTCGGTTCATACCTTGGCTCTTGATTTGTTAAACGTAATTGATGGCATAATGCCATCAGCATGGGTGATCGGTTCATTTCCTTCCACATATTTTCTACCGTATTATGTATTATTATATCTTTGCTTTTATTTTTGGGATAAGAACCAATTAAAAAAAGCTTTATTAGCTGGATCCTGTATTATAGTACTACTTATTTTAATTAGCTTAAAGCCTTATTTGGATCGTTATGGCTATATTACCGTTTTGGATATCGGACAAGGAGATGCTATTGTGATTGAATTACCTTATCGAAAAGCTGTTTATATGATTGATGCCGGAGGTACGCTAAACAGTGATTTTTCCAATGCTTCTAAAGGAACTTTTGATTTAGTGATTGATCCATTTTTCAAATCAAAAGGAATTAGTAAAATCCATGCTCTTATATTGTCTCACGCAGATCTCGATCATATCGGAAGTGTACCTTTTATATTAGAAGAGTATCAGGTAGATCAAATCATCACTAGTCCATTTTTTGAAAAAAATATTGTAGTGGATTATATGAAAACGAATCCGTCATTTCAACATGTTACGGTAAAAGGAGAAGAAAAGTTAGTCCTTGAGCATCAACCATTTCAATTATATTATCCATGGCGTGATCAAGTTGATAAAAATGAAAATTCACTTGTTTTCAGCAGCACATTTGGCTCTCAAACATGGCTTTTTACAGGAGATATCGGGGAGTCTAGTGAGTATGAGATTATCAATCAATATCCGAATTTAGATGCAGACATTTTAAAAGTCGCTCACCATGGTAGTAATTCATCAACATCTGATTCTTTTTTAGAAGCAGTAAAACCTGACTATGCTGTCATTTCAGTTGGGCAAAATAATCGTTATCACCATCCACATGAAGAGGTAGTAGAACGCTTAAATAATAAAGGAATAATGATTTTAAGAACAGACCACAGTGGTGCAATTATCTATAAATTCTCAGAGGAAAGTGGAACCATTTTCCCTTACTTGCCATATGATAAAGTACCATGAATAATCAGTTACGTCTCCAAATAAAAAAAGATAAAAAACGAGACTAATGTTGTTAGCCTCGTTCTCATTTCTTAAATCTTTAGATAACAAAATTTCTGGTATTACGAACCAATGGCATCGAAAATGACACCAATAAAGAAAATAATCATGAAAAATAAAAATGAGAAAACAAATCCAAATCCAGCATCGAAAATGTCATGTCGTTTCGACTGAACATCCTTTTCAAATTCATTCATAGTCAAAACCTCCTTAGTCAAAGTTTTTCATCCATATCACAGGATTCCCTTACTTAGCAAGAGTTAACACCTATATATTTAGGATATCAGGTCAATCTATATATAAGACAATATCGTAGCTTGGTTAGTTACCTAGGGCTAATGAAGTTGCGTTGATATAGATTGCAGAGGGGAGTATAAAGTTGCTCCTCTCTTTATTATGTAAATAAAAATGGATACATTCTGACTACTTTTCAATAGTCCAATCTTATTATACAATAAAACATAATTAAATATTTTTCAACTGTTAAAAAGGATTGACACAAATTATTTAAATTATGTTGGAAAAGATCTTTACATATGGAGTGGAGCAGATGAGTTATTTAAAAACAATTGAAGAGATGAAAAAAGGCAAGTTTGCACCTGTCTATTATTTTCACGGTTCGGAAAGATATATGATCGAAGCATTAAAACAATCGTTGATTTCAAATGGTATGGACCAGGACGAGCAAGATACGAATTTGTCGATTTATGATCTAGAAGAAACTGCAATTCAAGAAGTTGTTCAAGATGCTGAAACTTTTCCTTTTTTAGGAGAACGTAAGATTATTTTTGCATCCAATGCAGATTTTCTCAGAGCAAAGCCAGCTAAAACCGAAGTAGAGCATTTACCTGAAGTATTAGTTGATTATTTAGAAAATCCAGCGCCATATTCTATTTTAGTTATTGTAGCGCCATATGAAAAAGTGGATGAACGTAAAAAAATAGTGAAGCGTTTAAAAAAGACAGCAAAAACAGTTGCGTGTGAACCACTTAAAGAGTGGAATATGCAGGAAGTTCTAGCAACGATTGCAAAGGAACACAGAGTGTCTATTTCTGAAGAGGTAATGACCTATTTTATAAACGAAATTGGTACAAACCTTATGATTATTCATTCCGAAATGGAAAAATTGGCCTTATACGTCGGAGAAGGGAATACCATTCGGATAGAAGATGCAGAACTTCTTTTATCAAGCCAGGAGAATAGCTCTGCTTTAAAATTAATGGATGCTATCATGATAAACGATTTAGCAAAAGCAATTAATATTACGAAAGACTTAGAAAAGATGAACGAAGATCCCATTGCACTAATTGCTCTAGTGGCATCTCAGTACCGTACATTGCTTCATGTGAAGTTATTGAAGCAAAAGGGATACACGCAGCAACAGATCGTGTCACAGTTAAAAATTCACCCATACGTAGCCAAAATATCTATGACACGACAAGCGAAATTTCAAACGAAAGAACTAAAAGAAGCCATTGCTTTGTTAACAGAAACCGACGCTCAAATAAAAACAGGTGCAATGGAAAAATCTTTAGCATTTGAGTTGCTGTTATATAAATTAATTCAAAAAAGGCAATCCGTATCCTAGCAGCACATTACATAAAAAAACCACAACATTGAGTTGTGGTTTTTTTATTATGCGCTTAGTCCGTTAACTTGTTGCGCTAAGCGTGATTTTTGACGATTACCTTTGTTTTGGTGAATAAGCCCTTTTTGTACAGCTTTATCAATTTTTTTCACTGCAGTCTGAAGTGCTGCTTTTGCATTATCCACATCTTTGTTAGCTACTAATGCTTCCACTTTCTTAATATGGGAACGCACATCTGTTTTAACAGATTGGTTTTGTAGACGATGATCTTCATTTGTACGAACGCGTTTAATTGCTGATTTAATATTTGCCAATGTCTTCACCTCCATCTTACTTCATAGCCCTATCAATTAAATTAGGTCACATGACATTTTACCAAAGCTTTTGCGACTTTTCAATAAAAATTGTTGTTTCCCTTGTAAATAAGCTTTTACGTATCTTTTTAATCGTCTCGGAAAAGCTAAGAAAAATTGTGAGGAGTGATTATCATGAAAAAAAAATCATTTGAAGTACGTACAGACCTAGCAGTTGAGGCAAAAGATATGTATGTAGAAAAGGATCAAAAAAATGATAAACAAATTGAAGGTGTGACGATAACTGAGGAACGTTTCGGGACGATTGATGTGACTAATGTCGAAGTGGATCAAAAGGGTGCTGAACATATCGGAAAAAGTCCTGGTTCCTACAGAACTGTTTATTCAGATGCAATAAAAAAACAAGATACTAAATCTCAGGAAGAGACGGCAAGAGTTGTGACCAAACAATTGCTAGAATTAATGGATAAAAATAATGTTGCAAAACAAGCGGCAGGATTAATAGTAGGGCTTGGAAATCGTAATGTGACTCCTGATGCCTTAGGACCGCTTGCTATCGATAAGGTTCTCGTTACCAATCATTTATTTATGCATGAACCCCAATATGTGCAAGATGGTTATCGCAAAATTGCAACTATCAATCCAGGCGTGATGGGTGTAACTGGTATTGAAACGAGTGACATAATTAAAGGTGTCATTGAAAAATATAAGCCAGGATTTGTTATTGCTATTGATGCTCTTGCATCACGATCCATTGAAAGAGTTAATGCTACGATTCAATTATCGGATTCAGGTATACATCCTGGTTCAGGTGTTGGCAATAAGCGTAAAGAATTAAGTAAGGAAACATTAGGAGTCCCTGTTTTTGCAATTGGTGTACCTACCGTAGTTGATGCCGTTACGATTACAAGCGATGCTATTGACTATGTTTTAAAACATATAGGAAAAGAGTGGCGTGAAAAAGATAAGCCATCAAAATCGTTAACTCCAGCTGGTTTGAATTTTGGTGATCATTCATTATCAGAAGAAGATCTACCACCAATTGAAAAAAGAGAAAAAATATTCGGCATGATAGGGGCATTAGACGAAAAGGAAAAGAGAGCATTAATGCAAGAAGTATTGACTCCTCTTGGCCATAATCTTATGGTTACTCCTAAGGAAATTGATGGTTATATCAAGGATATGGCTCATTTATTAGCAGAAGCTTTGAATGCAGCTTTACATGAAAGAATAGATATTAAAAATTTTGCTCAATACACAAGATAGAAATAGGTTCTACTTTCTATTGAATCTTCATATTCTTTAGTAGAGATGATAGAGGAGATAGAAAGGAGAACATTATGCGGCTGCCAAATCGTAGACAAAAGCGAGTGCTGTTTTTATCACAACATAAAATATTAATGATTGTTTCGATATTTTTTACTGCTTTTTTTGCAATGTTTATCTTGATTGGAGCTTTTACGAGTTTGGATCCGAATTATCGGGTCGCCTCTAATACTGTTAAGAAATGGACGACCAATATTGATGAGGTTCATTTTTTATCGTTGATGATGATGGAGAATCGACTCTTTAAAGAAGCATTACCAGACGATACGCCACCTATTGATGTTTGGAAGGTTGTATTCGAATTAGGAACCAACGTGAGAATGCATGATGTTCGCAGTTTGCTAGGGAGAGAGCTGCCAGGTTTTGAAATGTATGATCGTCAAATTTTGATTGCTGGTGAAGGCACAGATTATACAAATTTAACAATGGAATCCACACCACCTTTAGATAGCGTACTAGAAGAACGTGAAGCAACCATCCCCGAAGACAAAGAAGAAAAAGAACCTGCTGAAGAGGAACAACAACAAACAACGGGAGACCGTAATATAGTGTTTCTTTACAATACACATAATCGTGAATCATTTTTACCTTATTTACCCGAAACAAATGAACCAAACGATGCCTTTCACAATGAAGTTAACATTACGAATGTCAGTAAACAATTAGCAAAAGACTTGAAACGCTTTGGAATAGGAGCAGAAGTTGATGACACAGACATCGGTGCGATTTTAAATGAAAAAGGCTGGGATTATTCTGCGGATTCTTATACCGCATCTAAAGAAGTGGTAGAAGCTGCTCTTACAAATAATAAAGATTTAAATTATGTATTTGACTTGCATCGTGACAGTGTAAGGAAGGATATTACTACTATTGAATTGGATGGGAAATCGTACGCCAAAATTATGTTTGTCATAGGTGGAGATAATCCGAATTACGAACGGAATTATGCTCTTGCCAAAGCTTTACAAGAATTGCTGGATGAAAAGTATTATGGCTTAAGCCGTGGTGTTGAAATGTATGGTGGAGCGGGACGTAACGGGGTATATAATCAAGATGTCTCAAACAATGCGTTAACAATTGAATTTGGTGGCGTTGATAATACGATGGAAGAACTCTATAACACCTCAGAAGTTTTTGCAGAAATATTTAGTGAATACTATTGGGACGCCCAAAAAGTTTCTGAATAAACTGGGGAGGTTATTGAGATGAAGTATTTCTTTTATTTATTGGTATTAAGTCTGATTTTTTCACTGGGAATGTATATTGGTATTGATCGTAATAGTGCTGAAAAGGCAAGTGAACCTATTTTGTCTGAAAATGGGACCGTAGTAGAGCAGAACTCAGATATAGTAGACAGAGAGTTCGTGATCGAAGAAGTAGGCGAAAGTAAAAAACAACAAGTTACAGCAGCTCAGATTGAACCTTCCTTCTTACATTCCCTGGCAGATGGAGGCGAAAAGGCAGTTAGTACTATATGTGATGAAGTCGTGGAAATAACCTACACCCTTGTCGATGGGATTTTTTGAAAATTGACAAAAGTGAAAGCTAATGTTTGACTCAACATTTTCAGTCCAGTTAGATGAAGGACAAAAAAAGTGATAATCGAAAAAACTTGTCCTTCATAAGGTGAATGAAGGACAAAAAATGATAATCAGAAGAAAGTGTCCTTCATAAGGCGAATGAGGGACAAAAAAGTTGATAATCAGAAGAAAGTGTCCTTCATAAGGCGAATGAGGGACAAAAAAGTTGATAATCAAAAGTAAGTGTCCTTCATAGGGCAAATGAGGGACAAAAAAATGATAATAGAAAGTAAATGTCCTTAACAAGGCGAATGAAGAATAACAACACAAGAATTCGAATAAATATGTCCTTCATTAATCAAAATGAAGAACAATTAGCTTGTGATTTGAAAAAAATAGTTCCTTTTCAAAATTGATTAGGTATCACCCCGTGATCAGTCTCTTCATCTTTTTATTGAACATCAGGGTATTCACTGCTATAATCAATGCTAGTATTGTGGTCAAATATAGGAGTTGAATGACATTGACGAACATTAGAAATCAAAGTAAGGTACGAAATTTTTCGATTATTGCACATATTGATCACGGAAAATCAACGCTAGCTGATCGAATTTTAGAAAAAACAAAAGCGTTAACCTCACGTGAAATGAAAGAACAATTTCTGGACGGGATGGATCTTGAGCGTGAACGAGGTATAACGATTAAATTAAATGCTGTTCAATTAAAATATGATCGTGGCGGCGGTGACGAATATTTATTTCATCTCATTGATACGCCGGGACATGTCGATTTTACATATGAAGTCTCCCGTAGTCTTGCAGCATGTGAAGGAGCTATTCTAGTTGTTGATGCTGCACAAGGGATCGAAGCACAAACATTAGCAAATGTTTATTTGGCATTAGATAACGATCTGGAAATTATTCCGGTTATAAATAAAATTGATCTACCTAGTGCAGACCCTGAACGGGTGAAACAAGAAATCACGGATGTGATCGGAATCGATGGGGATGAAGCGATATTGGCAAGTGCGAAGTCTGGTATTGGAATTGAAGAAATTCTTGACCAAATCGTCGAAAGAATTCCTGCACCAGAAGGTGACCCGGAGGAACCGTTAAAAGCCTTAATTTTTGATTCGCTATATGATCCTTATCGTGGAGTTGTTGCCTATGTCTGTGTGAAAGAAGGATCGGTAAAAGTCGGGGATAAAATTAAAATGATGGCAACAGGTAAGGAGTTTGAAGTGAATGAAGTAGGTGTATTCAATCCAAAACCTGTGCAGCAAGACGACTTAAGTGTTGGAGATGTAGGGTATTTAACTGCCTCTATAAAAAATGTAGGGGATACACAAGTCGGGGATACCATTACACTAGCAAACAATCCTGCTAACGAACCATTACCCGGTTATCGTAAGTTAAATCCAATGGTGTTTTGTGGGTTATACCCAGTGGATGCCGATAAATATAATGATTTACGCGAAGCACTTGAGCGACTGGAATTAAACGATTCTTCCTTGCAATATGAAGCGGAAACTTCTCAAGCATTAGGCTTTGGATTCCGTTGTGGTTTCTTAGGGTTATTACATATGGAAATCATTCAAGAGCGTATCGAGCGAGAATTTGGAATCGATTTAATAACTACAGCACCGAGTGTAATTTATAACGTCGTCAAAACCGATGGAGAGAATTTAACAATTGATAATCCATCGTTTATGCCAGATAATCAATCTATTCAAGAAGTTCAAGAGCCGTATGTCCGTGCGACCATTATGGTTCCGAATGATTTTGTTGGGCCAGTAATGGAAATTTGTCAGAAAAAACGTGGCGATTTCTTAGATATGCAGTATCTGGACGATAATCGTGTCAATGTCGTATATGAAATTCCATTATCAGAGATTGTTTATGACTTTTTCGATCAACTAAAATCGCAAACAAAGGGTTATGCTTCGTTTGATTATGAAATGATTGGTTATAAAGAGTCGAACTTAGTGAAAATGGACATCTTATTGAACAATGATACGATAGATGCTTTATCTTTTATTGTCCATCGTGATTTTGCTTTTGAGCGTGGCAAACAAATTGCAGACAAATTAAAAACTCTGATTCCAAGACAGCAATTCGAAGTCCCAATTCAAGCGGCGATCGGTAATAAAATTGTTGCGAGAACGAATATTAAAGCAATGCGTAAAAACGTATTAAGTAAATGTTATGGTGGGGATATATCTCGTAAACGTAAGTTGCTAGAGAAACAAAAAGAAGGTAAAAAGCGAATGAAGATGGTTGGTTCTGTTGAGGTTCCACAAGAAGCCTTTATGGCTGTTTTGAAGATGGATGATGATTAATATAGTAAATAGGTTTTGTAAATAGTAATGGTCTACCCTTGTCTAAATGGCAAGGGTTTTGCCGTAGTTAAAGGAGGAATAGCAATGGTATCGTCTGTCTACATTCACATTCCATTTTGCGAAAAAATCTGCCATTATTGTGATTTCACAAAATTCTTCTATGAAGAAAAAATGGCAGATGATTACTTAGTCGCACTCGAAAATGAAATCAAAACAAATATTAGTACGCCTAAGCAGAAGATGAAAACAATTTTTGTCGGCGGAGGTACGCCGACTTCATTAAATAATCAACAGTTAACGAAACTAGTGGAAATGATTCACTATTATTTTGATGTCGCTGATGTGGAGGAATATACGTTTGAGGCCAATCCGGGTGATTTAAAAAAAGATAAAATAAATATATTAAAAGAATATGGTGTTAACCGTATTTCTATGGGTGTACAAGTATTTGATGATGATATGTTAGAACAGCTCGGTAGACTGCATCGGATCAAGGATGTTTATCAAAATGTTAATGATTTAATCAACGCGGGTATTACAAATATTAGTATTGATTTAATGTATAGTTTACCGAATCAAACCATTTCAAATTTTAAAAATACACTGCGAGAAGCATTACAATTTGATTTGCCGCATTATTCAGCTTATTCATTGCAAATTGAGCCTAAAACGATTTTCTACCAGCGATATAAAAAAGGAACTTTATCGAAACCCCCAGAGGAAATAGAAGCAGATATGTATGAAATTTTAAGAGATGAAATGAATCAACATGGGAATTTGCAATATGAAATTAGCAATTTTGCTAAACCTGGTTTCGAAAGCAAGCATAATTTAACCTATTGGAATAATGATTATTATTATGGCTTTGGGGCTGGATCTCATGGCTATTTACCAGGTCAGAGAATCATTAACATTCGTCCATTTCCAACCTATGTAGAAGAAGCAAATAAATCAGGTAAACCGATATTACATGTGGAGAAAATCGGAAGAAAAGAGCAAATTGAGGAAGAGATGTTTCTTGGACTTCGAAAAAGTGAGGGTGTATCGATTTCAAGATTCGAGCAAAAATATAATCAAAAGTTAGAAAGTTTGTATGGTCAGGAGTTAGAGAAATTGAGACAACGCGGCTGGATTGAATACAATCATCAATTTGTTAAACTGACGGAAGAAGGCAAGCCTTTTGGCAATGAAGTGTTTCAATCGTTTTTACTTGATAAGGAAGTATAACTGTCTAAATCGTGCTTTCGTTTTTCTACTTTGATAGGAAAGCATCTTATATCGTTATTCATTGTAGCTTCTATATGTTTACTACTACTTATAATTGTATACGATTGAACAAGTTGGCTTTTCAAGTTTTCTTATAATAAATTATGTTTCTTAATTGACATTTCTTTTTGTATTTGATAATTTATTATTAGATTTAGCACTCAAGATATTAGAGTGCTAACAGAGGTGATCATCGATGCTTACAGAAAGACAAATACAAGTGCTTCAAGTTATTATTGATGAATTCATCCAAACGGCGCAACCGATTGGATCAAGAGCGATTGCTAAGAAGGAGGACATTCCATACAGTCCTGCTACAATTCGCAATGAAATGGCTGACTTAGAAGAATCAGGTTTTATTGAAAAGACCCATACATCTTCAGGGAGAGTACCTTCTGAAAAAGGGTATCGTTTCTATGTGGACCATTTAATGTCCCCATTTCGATTGTCGAATCAAGATATGACGACCATTCATCAAACGTTTGAAAGAGAAATGCTTGAATTTGAACGAGTGGTACAAAAGTCTGCTCGGGTTCTTTCGGACTTAACGAATTATACCTCGATCATATTAGGGCCACAGGTTTTTGAGACAACATTAAAGCAAATTCAGATCATTAGTTTAACTGATTATACTGCTGTTGCTATTTTGGTGACGAGTACAGGTCATGTAGAACATCGTCATTTCAATGTTCCGTCAACTATGCAGTCATCTGATTTAGAGAAGTTAGTTAATATTCTAAATGATCGATTAGTTGGTGTGCCTATCATTAAGTTACAACAAAAGCTCTATGGAGAAGTTGCTCAAATGCTCAAGCGTTATAGCTCAGATTTTGAGACTACGTATTCCTTTTTGAAAGATGCATTGTTAGAACAACAGCCAGTTAAACTTTATATGGATGGTAAAACAAATATTATGTTACAACCGGAATTTCACGACATCCATAAGATCCAGTCACTTTATACGATAATGGAAAAAGAAGACGAGATGGCGCATCTTTTAAGAACATCTGGAAAAGGAATTAAAGTTTCTATTGGTCAAGAAAATCAGCTGGATGCGATGCAAGATTGCAGCTTAATAACAGCAACTTACTCATTAGGGGAAGAACAGTTAGGAACGATTGCCCTACTCGGCCCTACACGGATGGAGTATTCAAGAGTAGTAACTTTATTAAACGTTTTGTCCAAACGTTTAACAAATACGTTTGATTCATGGCACTAACATGTCAAATGAGAGAAGCGTCTACTTGCTTCAAGGAATTAGACGCTCTCATCTTTTTGTGTGTGTAATATTTGATCTTTTAGTTAAAGTATGTTTAGCTATACAATGGTTTTGTTTAGGAGGTGACAGGAATGGAAGAAAAAGACGTACAATCAAAAGAACAATTTAAAGAAGAAGTAGGAGAAGACGCAGAACAAGAAATCATTACAGATAATGAAGCTGACGAATCACAAGAACAAGAAACGAACAATGATGAATTAACAAAATTGCAAGAAGAAAAAGATGATCTGCAAAATCACTTATTACGAGTGCAAGCAGAGTATGACAACTTTAGAAAACGAACTAAAAAAGAAAAAGAAGCAGATTTAAAATATAAGTCACAATCGGTTGTAACAGAATTATTACCGGTTTTAGATAACTTTGAGCGTGCGCTTCAAGTAGAAGTGGAAGATAAAGCAGCTAAAGGTATCGTGGAAGGTCTTGAGATGGTTTATCGCCAGTTAAAGACAGTGCTTGAAAGTGAAGGTGTTACAGAAATTGAGACAGATGGTCAAACATTTGATCCAAACATGCACCAAGCTGTGATGCAAGTAGAAGAAGATGGCTATGAATCCAATCAAATTGTTGAAACCATGCAAAAAGGTTATCAACTGAAAGATCGTGTGATCCGACCAGCAATGGTCAAAGTAAATCAATAATTACATATGTTTGTGAAGGAGGACTTTATAATGGGAAAAATCATTGGTATTGACTTAGGTACAACAAACTCTTGTGTAGCCGTAATGGAAGGTGGCGAAGCAAAAGTAATTCCAAATCCAGAGGGTAATCGTACAACACCATCTGTTGTTTCATTTAAAAATGGTGAGCGTCAAATTGGGGAAGTAGCAAAGCGTCAAGCGATTACGAACCCAAATACAATTCAATCAATCAAGCGTCATATGGGTACAGACTATAAAGTAGAAATTGAAGGTAAAGAACATACACCACAGGAAATTTCTGCGATCATTTTACAACATTTAAAATCGTATGCGGAAGATTATTTAGGTGATACAGTTGATAAGGCTGTAATTACTGTTCCTGCATATTTTAATGATGCAGAACGTCAAGCGACAAAAGATGCTGGTAAAATTGCAGGCTTAGAAGTAGAGCGTATTATCAACGAACCAACAGCAGCTGCACTTGCATATGGTATTGATAAAGCAGATCAAGATCAAACCGTTCTTGTTTATGACCTTGGTGGTGGTACATTTGACGTATCTATCTTAGATATTGGTGAAGGTACTTTTGAAGTTGTATCTACTGCAGGTGATAACCGCCTTGGTGGGGATGACTTTGATGAAGTGTTAATCGATCATATGGTAGCAGAATTCAAAAAAGAAAATGGTATTGATCTAGGTCAAGATAAAATGGCTCTTCAACGTCTAAAAGATGCAGCAGAAAAAGCGAAAAAAGACTTGTCAGGTGTAGCTCAAACGCAAGTATCACTTCCGTTTATTACGGCTGGTGATGCAGGACCATTACACTTAGAAATGAACATAACTCGTGCAAAATTCGATGAGTTATCTGCAGATCTAGTAGAGAGAACAATGGGGCCAACTCGCCAAGCATTAAAAGATGCAGATCTTTCTGCAAGCGAAATTGACAAAGTATTACTTGTAGGTGGTTCTACTCGTATCCCAGCGGTTCAGGAAGCTATCAAAAAAGAAGTTGGTAAAGATCCATCTAAAGGAGTTAACCCTGATGAGGTTGTAGCACTTGGTGCAGCCATTCAAGGTGGGGTACTTCAAGGGGATGTTAAAGACGTTGTATTATTAGATGTTACACCACTTTCACTTGGTATTGAAACAATGGGGAGTGTGACAACTAAATTAATCGAACGTAACACAACGATCCCAACAAGTGCTCAACAGGTATTCTCAACAGCTGCTGATAACCAAACAGCAGTGGATATCCACGTTCTACAAGGTGAACGTGAAATGGCGCAAGATAACAAAACACTTGGTCGTTTCCAATTAACAGATATTCCACCAGCACCACGTGGTGTACCACAAATCGAAGTATCATTTGACATTGATGCAAATGGTATTGTAAATGTTCGTGCGAAAGACTTAGGCACAAATAAAGAACAATCGATTACGATTAAATCTTCTTCAGGTCTATCTGATGAAGAAGTAGAACAAATGGTGAAAGATGCGGAAGAAAATGCTGAAGAAGATAAAAAACGTCGTGAAGAGATCGAACTTCGTAATGAAGCAGATCAGTTGGTATTCCAAACAGATAAAACTATGAAAGACCTTGGTGATAATGTAACTGAGGAAGAAAAGCAAAAAGCAGAAGCTGCAAAAGACGAATTAAAAGAAGCTTTAGAAGCGGATGATCAAGAACAAATTAAAGCGAAGAAAGAAGCTTTAGAAGAGCAGGTTCAAGCGCTAACCATGAAAATGTATGAGCAAGCACAACAACAAGCTCAAGCAGAAGGTGGAGCTGAAGCTGAAGGTCAGCAAGCGGAAGACGATGTCGTAGATGCTGATTACGAAGAAGTAGACGATGAAGACAAGAAAGACGAAGATAAAAAATAACACAGATAGATAGGCAAAGTGTGAAAAAGTCAAAGTCAGATCCAAATGGCTTTGGCTTTTTCCATGAATGATGAAAAACAACCACCAATCATACATTACCAGTAGACCACACTGCGAAGTAAACAGAGTGGTAATTTTGAATGAAAGTGTGTGTGTAATAGTCGCTCCGGCTTGCCCACTTCGCTTTCCGGGGGGCATGCTCTTCAGCTAACTTTGAAAAGAAAAACACTTTTCAAAGTGGATCTTCAGATCATGCTAATCCCCCAGGAGTCGAAGTGGACGCCTACGCTAGTTTGCAGTTCTACAAAGATTACGAGAATTGATATAACGACCTCTAACTCATTATTTCAATTAAATCCATATAGGTAGCTTAGAATGATAACTGTAACAACCGTTGTAGAATCTATTTATAGCGTAGGCCGCCCGCTTTCACTCCTGTGGGAACGTTTTACCTGAAGATCCACTTTTTCAAGCGATCTGTGCTTGAGAAAGTTAGCTGAAGGGAAAACCCCACGGAAAGGGAAGCGGGCAGCCGGAGCGGATGTCTAGTAAATAAAACATTTCAAAATTACTATGTCGATTACTTTTTAGTTTAGTTTTTTAATTGAGTTTTGGTTCGTTTTTTATGTTTGCTTATCATAATCGATCAATGTTATTATAAATGTTATGCAATAAACGAGCGGGAGTGTGATTTGTCAGTGAGTAAACGAGATTATTACGAGGTACTTGGTGTATCTAAAGATGCATCAAAAGATGAGATAAAAAAAGCGTATCGTAAGTTAGCTAGAAAATATCATCCTGATGTGAATAAAGAAGAAGGTACTGACCAAAAATTTAAGGAAGTTAAAGAAGCATATGAGGTACTCGGTAACGAACAAAAGAAAGCACAGTATGATCAATTTGGTCATGCAGGTCCACAAAGTCAGGGTGGATTTGGCGGCTTCGGTGGTGGTGAAGACTTTGGCGGTTTCGGAGATATTTTCGACATGTTTTTCGGTGGTGGTGGTCGAAGAGATCCAAATGCCCCACGCCAAGGTAACGATTTGCAATATGCCATGACACTAGAGTTCGAAGATGCTATTTTTGGAAAAGAAACTGATATTCAGATACCAAAAGAAGAAGATTGTGATACTTGTGATGGTTCTGGAGCTAAGCCTGGAACAAAACCAGAAACTTGTTCGCATTGTAACGGTAGCGGACAATTAAATGTAGAGCAGAATACGCCTTTTGGTCGAGTTGTCAATCGAAGAGTATGTCATCACTGTCAAGGTACAGGTAAAATGATTAAAGAGAAATGTTCTACATGTGGTGGTCAAGGGAAAGTACAAACACGTAAGAAAATTCACATTAGTATTCCAGCAGGTATTGATGAAGGACAACAGATACGTGTACCTGGGCAAGGGGAACCAGGTGTAAATGGCGGTCCAGCTGGAGATCTTTATGTAGTTATTCAAGTGAAGAGTCATGAATTTTATGAACGTGAAGGCGATCATATTTATTGTGAAATGCCAATTACATTCACTCAAGCTGCTTTAGGTGATGAAATTGAAGTGCCTACACTACATGGCAAAGTAAAATTAAAAGTGCCAGCAGGTACACAGACAGGAAAAACTTTCCGGTTAAAAGGAAAAGGTGCTCCAAATGTCCGAGGATATGGTCAAGGAGACCAACATATAAAAATTCGAGTGATTACTCCAACAAATTTGAGTGATCGTCAAAAAGACTTATTAAGAGAATTTAATGAAATAAGTGGGAATCAACCAACAGATGAACATGAAGATTCTTTTTTTCAGCGAGTAAAAAGAGCTTTTAAAGGTGAGTAATCCATTTTGGAAATCTTTGAAAAAGTGAGTTGATCTGTTTGAAGTGGACAGAGCTGTGTATCTATACAACCAATGAAGCAATAGAACCAATTTCCAATATTATTCATGAAGCAGGTGCCAGTGGTGTTGTGATAGAAGATCGTCAGGAATTAGACAAAGAAAGAGAAACTCCCTTTGGGGAAATTTATGATTTAAATCCTGATGACTATCCAGAGGAAGGTGTGCGTCTAAAAGCGTACCTTCCTGTTAATAGTTTTCTAGGCGAAACGGTATCTGAGATTAAGCAAGCAATTAATAATTTACTATTATATGATATCGATATTGGGTTAAACAAAATTACATTAAGTGAAGTGAACGAAGAACAATGGGCGACAGCTTGGAAAAAATATTATAAACCAGTAAAAATCTCAGAACGAGTCACTATCACACCAACATGGGAAGACTATCAGCCTGTCTCAACAGATGAACTTATTATTGAATTAGATCCTGGGATGGCCTTTGGTACAGGTACACACCCTACAACCGTTTTAAGTATTCAAGCCTTAGAGAGATACATAGAAAAAGGTCAGATCGTAATGGATGTTGGATGCGGTTCCGGTGTGTTAAGTGTTGCTTCTATTTTATTAGGAGCTGATAAAGTATTAGCTTATGACTTGGATGAAGTAGCGGTTGAGAGTACCAGACTTAATGTAAAAGTAAATAAAGTTGCTCAACAAGTTGTGGTAAAACAAAATAACTTGTTGGAACATGTGAAGGAAGAAGCAGATATTATTGTTGCGAATATCCTTGCTGAAATCATTTTGCGTTTTGAACAGGATGCATATAAATTGCTGAAACCAGGTGGCTATTTTATTACATCAGGAATTATTCAAAACAAAAAAGAAAATGTTAAAGAAGGCCTTTTAAATGCTGGCTTTGAAATTTTAGAAGTCAATCAAATGGAAGATTGGATCTCGATTATTGCACAAAAGCCTGAAGGAAGTAGGTAATCGGATGCAACGATATTTTATTAGTAGGAACAACTGGAAAGAAAATGATGTTCAAATAGTTGACGATGATTACCATCATATTGTGAATGTCATGCGAATGTCGAATGATGATCAGTTGATTGCAAATCGAGAGGACGGAAAGTCTGCGATTTGTGAAATTGTTAATATTACTGAAAATGTGGTGGAAGCTAAAGTAATGGAATGGTTGGATGAATCTACGGAATCACCAATATCAATTACCATCGTACAAGGTTTGCCAAAAGGTGATAAGTGGGAGTTCATACTACAAAAAGGTACTGAATTGGGTGCGTCCCATTTCATCCCTTTTCAAGCAGAGCGTTCTGTCGTAAAATGGGAACCAAAAAAGGTGGAAAAAAAACTACCAAGATGGCAGAAAATCGTTAAAGAGGCTAGTGAACAGTCTCACCGAACAAAAATTCCTACCATCGATACGGTATTTTCGACTAGAGATCTAATTGAGGCAAGTAATAATTATGATTGGAAGTTTTTTGCTTATGAAGAAACAACAAGAGGCGAAAAATCACAGAAACTTCATCATTTTTTATCGAAAATAAGTGAAGGTCAATCAGTGTTAATTTGTGTTGGTCCTGAAGGTGGCTTCACTGAAAATGAAGCTGAAAATTTTCAAGAGGCTGATTTTGAAGCGATTCGACTTGGTCCAAGAATTTTACGAACGGAAACTGCACCTCTATACGTGTTAGCTAACTTATCTTATTATTTTGAAGAAATGAGGTGATGAAATGCCTGTAGTGGCTTTTCATACGTTAGGTTGTAAAGTAAATCATTATGAAACAGAAGGAATTTGGCAAAAGTTTAAAAACGAAGGTTATGAACGTGTCGATTTTGATCACCATGCCGATGTGTATGTCATTAATACATGTACGGTTACTAATACAGGTGATAAGAAAAGTCGTCAAGTTATCCGTCGTGCAATTCGGAGTAATCCTGAAGCAGTTGTTTGTGTAACAGGCTGTTATGCACAAACCTCTCCAGGTGAAATTATGGAAATCCCTGGTGTCGATATAGTAGTTGGAACACAAGACCGTGGAAAGATGATTGAATATATTGAAGAACATCAAGAACATCGTCAACCAATCAATGGTGTCTCAAATATTATGAAGAATCGAGTATTTGAAGAAATGGATGTTCCACAATTTTCTGATCGTACACGTGCATCTTTAAAAATTCAAGAAGGTTGTAACAACTTCTGTACATTCTGTATTATCCCGTGGTCTAGAGGTCTTTTACGTTCCAGAGAGCCAGAGAATGTTTTAAAACAAGCAAAACAATTAGTTGAAGCTGGCTATAAAGAAGTTGTCTTAACTGGAATTCACACGGCAGGTTATGGTGAAGACATGAAGGACTATAATTTCGCTAGGTTGTTACGAGACCTAGAATCAAAAGTTGAAGGTCTTAAACGAATTCGTATTTCTTCAATTGAAGCAAGTCAAATCACGGATGAAGTGATCGAAGTGTTGGATGCTTCAGAAAAAGTGGTACCTCATTTACATATACCATTGCAATCAGGATCTGACACAGTATTAGAAAGAATGCGCCGGAAATACACAACAGATTTTTATAAAAAACGAGTGGAAAAAATTCAAAAAGCACTTCCTCATTTGGCAATTACTTCAGATGTTATTGTTGGTTTTCCTGGTGAAACAGCTGAAGAATTTCAGGAAACATCTGATTTTATTAAAGAAATTGGTTATTCGGAGTTACATGTGTTCCCTTTTTCAAGAAGAACCGGTACACCTGCGGCTCGTATGGATAATCAAGTGGATGATGAGGTCAAAAATAAGCGGGTACAGCTTTTAATAGACCAATCGAATCAACAAGCGTTAGAATATGCAAAGCAATATGAAGAAAAAGTTGTGGAAGTAATTCCGGAAGAGACATTTGATAACGAACAGCCCAATATATTGGTAGGTTATTCGGATAATTATCTTAAGGTGAGATTCGAAGGCACGAAAGACATGATTGGTGAAATTGTTCGTGTAAAAATTAAAAAAGCAGGTTATCCATATAATGAGGGACAATTTGTCCGAGTAATGGATGATGCCGCATTATCTATTTAACATATAAATTTTAGACATTAGTATCTATAAGTTTGTAAGATCCAAACGTAATATTGAGTATTTTTCGATAACGCTTGGATTTTTTTCTATTCTAGAAGGATATTTCGACATAAGTTTATAAAAAGCTTCAGATTTTACACTTACCTGTACTTAGGTGAGTTTAAATAGACCTCTGTGACTAATAGATATATCTTACTTATGTACATTAAATTTATTACTAAAACGGTTGACCTATATTGGCCGGTATATTATAATTGCAAAGAGACATATGTATGTATATGTCTGATTAATTTTTTTGTATGCTTCGGAGGGAGGGAAATTGCATGTCTAACACAACTCGCGTTCGTAAAAACGAGTCACTTGAAGATGCTCTTCGTCGCTTTAAGCGTAGTGTATCAAAATCTGGTACATTATCTGAATATCGTAAGCGTGAATTTTATGAAAAACCTAGTGTTCGCCGTAAGAAAAAATCGGAGGCAGCTAGAAAGCGTAAATTTTAAAGAGGGTGTAATGTACTAATGGCAATCGTTGAACTTTTGAACCAAGATATGAAGCAAGCGATGAAGAACAAAGATAAAGTAAAATTAGGTGTAATCCGTATGGTCAAAGCATCGATGCAAAATGAAGCCATTAAAACAAAGAAAGATGCATTGTCTGAAGAAGAAGAATTAACGGTTTTAGCTAGAGAGCTAAAACAAAGAAAAGATTCCCTCCACGAATTTAAAGAAGCTGGACGCGAAGATCTTGTAAGCCAATTAGAAGATGAAATTAAAATAATACAAGCTTATATGCCTGAACAATTATCTGATGAAGAATTAGAACAAATAGTTGTACAGACGATCGAGGAAGTTCAAGCTCAATCGAAAAAAGATATGGGAAAAGTAATGAGCGCTCTGATGCCTAAAGTAAAAGGTAAAGCAGAAGGTTCACGAGTGAATCAATTGGTTCAAAAGAACTTATCATAGAACGAATATAAATGATCTCATTCAACAAAAGGCTCTTAGCTATTCATTTTAGCTGAGGGTCTTTTTGTTTCGCTCTGTTTGGGCTTTCCCTTTATAGTCTATTTGTGATAAACTGTATGCGTTGACACTAGTAATTAAGTAACGAAAAATGAAACCTTTACTACATAATTTTCGTAATACTATTAATAAATATTAAACAGGGAGGGAGGTCATGGATTGAAAAATTTCGTCAAGTGGATCTTGTTATCTATTTCACTTTTTTTATTAATTCTTAATCTAGACTTTAATCAAGTGAAAGCCGAAGAAAATGGAGAAGGTAAAATAGTATATGTGATACCTATCGAAAATACTGTGGAACGTGGATTAGAAGCATTTCTGGAAAGAACAACCACAGAAGCCACAGAAGCTAACGCGGACCACATTATATTCGAGATTAATACACCAGGCGGACGTGTAGATGCTGCAGAAAACATTGGTGAAATTCTTCAAGATTTAGAAATCGAAACCACTTCATATATCACCGTTAAGGCATTGTCCGCAGGCTCCTATATAGCACTAAATACTGATAATATTTATATGAAACCTCAAGCAAGTATGGGAGCAAGTGGAGTTATTACCTCAGATGGGAATGCGGCAGATAAAAAAGCACAATCAGCATGGATAGCGAGTATGAGAGGTGCAGCAGCTTCTAAAGGAAGGGATCCGTTATATGCGGAGGCGATGGCGAACACCGAAATAGACTTACCTGAATACGGTGCGCCTGAAGGTGAGTTTCTGACATTAGACGCTAATTACGCAGTAGACGTTGAATATGCGAATGGAATTGTAAATCATCGAACTGATTTATTAAATCAACTTTCTTTATCACAAGCCGAAATAGTAGAAACGGAAACGACAGCAGCAGAGGGGTTAGCTAGATTTTTGACAAACCCTGTTGTTGTGCCAATTTTGTTATCTCTGGCAAGCATCGGATTGATCGTAGAACTATACTCACCGGGATTTGGGATACCAGGATCAGTAGGTTTGATTTCGTTAGTCTTATATTTTTATGGACATATTGTAGCTGGACTTGCTGGTTATGAAACGATTGTATTATTAGTACTGGGAATTGTTTTAATTATTATCGAAATATTTGCTCCAGGTGGTATACTTGGCTTCATTGGATTAGGTGCGATAGTTGCGGCGTTATTTATGTCAACGGATGATGTCGGTCACATGGCTTTAAGTATTACTATCGCACTAGTTTCCAGTATTGTAGTAGCCGTTATTCTGTTCAAAACAATTGGATTGGAAAAAGGAGTTCTCCGACACATGATTTTGCAAGACTCCACAAGCACTGAGCAAGGCTATGTGTCTTCCGTGAATCGACCAGACTTAATTGGCCAAGAAGGGATATCTGTTACGCCATTAAGACCAGCCGGTACCGCAGAATTTTCAGAAGAAAGACTGGATGTGGTGACAGAAGGAGCATTTATTAACGTAAACACAGCGATTAAGATAGTAAAAGTCGAAGGTTCACGTATAGTAGTTAGAAAGGTTTAATTTTATATATTAGGAGGAAAAAAACATGTCACAAGAATTAGAAGTAATTTTTCCAATTATCATTATTGGTTTGATTGTCATTGCAGTTGCTATACTCTTTACATTTATCCCTGTTATGCTTTGGATTAGTGCATTAGCAGCAGGTGTAAGAGTTAGTATTTTTACCTTAGTAGGGATGCGTTTAAGAAGGGTTGTCCCATCTCGTGTTATTAATCCATTAATCAAAGCACATAAAGCGGGATTAGACGTTAATACCAATCAATTAGAGAGTCACTTTTTAGCAGGTGGTAATGTTGATCGAGTAGTAAATGCGTTAATAGCTGCACAAAGAGCTAACATAGAGTTAAGTTTTGAACGTTGCGCTGCCATTGACTTAGCAGGACGTGACGTACTAGAAGCTGTGCAAATGAGTGTTAATCCGAAAGTAATCGAAACACCTTTTATCGCAGGTATTTCAATGGATGGTATTGAAGTAAAAGCGAAAGCACGTATTACTGTAAGAGCAAACATCGATCGCTTAGTCGGTGGTGCTGGTGAAGAAACCATCATTGCTCGTGTCGGTGAAGGTGTTGTTAGTACAATTGGTAGTGCTAAAGCCCATACAGAAGTTTTGGAGAATCCAGACTCTATCTCTCATAATGTTTTAGATCGTGGTTTAGACGCTGGTACCGCGTTTGAAATCCTGTCCATCGATATTGCTGATGTGGATATCGGTAAAAACATCGGTGCGATTCTGCAAACAGATCAAGCTGAAGCAGATAAAAATATTGCCCAAGCAAAAGCAGAAGAGCGTCGTGCGATGGCAGTTGCTCAAGAACAAGAAATGGTTGCAAAAGTTCAGGAAATGCGTGCAAAAGTTGTTGAAGCAGAGGCGGAAGTTCCACAAGCATTGGCAGAAGCTTTACGCTCTGGCAAAATGGGTGTTATGGATTATATGAATTACAAAAATATTGATGCCGATACTGATATGCGTGATTCTATTGGTAAACTAACAGATACAGATAATGATGAAGACGACTTTAATAAGTAAGAAATCCTATTAACGTATTTTTTCGTTATACAAGAAAGCGAGATTGCGCAGATGTCTAGCTCCGAGCACCCAGAAACTATGCGACTTCACGACTCACCCTACGATAAGTCATCATCGGTTCGTAAACTCACCGTGATTCCTTTATCTCAGTTGATTCGCTCCAGTCGCTACGTTTCGAAACCGGCACTCTACGCTTTTCTTAGTTATACGTTAGAGAGGGAGATATAGATGGATGAATTGTTTAGTTTTATCGTACCAATTCTAGCTGTTGTCTTTTGGTTGTTTGGCCTTTCTAAATCGAAAGAAGAAGAAAATAAGCAACAACAGTCTCAAAAACCTAGACAACAAAATACGCCAGTCACTGAAACAAGACAGCCAGAACCGACTCAGGCTCCATCTTATCAAACAATGGAGACGATGTCAGATTCTAATCAGCCAACTTTTTCACAACAAAAAGAGAAGCAAATGGAAAAGTTGCAAGAAAAAATTCAGCGTGCTGAAACGATTCGTGATCAAACTAAGGGTCAGGAAATGGGAATTCACGATGCAATTAAAGATGGACCAGAACCTAGAGCTTATCGAAAGAATAATAATGACGACATTTCACTATCCGTTAAAAATAATTTAACGCAAAAAGGGATTGCTCAAGGTATTATTATGGCTGAAGTACTAGGTCCACCCAGAGCCTATCAAAAACGAAAAAGTTATCGCAAATAAAACAAAAATGAAAGAGTGTGTCCAAAAGTAAAACTTTTGTTGACACACTCTTTTTTCGTAGTAATTATGAGACTTTATATTGTACATTGCACTCGCTCTGGCTTGTCCGCTTCACTTTCCACGCCATTTTCTCCTCAGCTAACTTTTAAGCAGTTCGCTTAAAAAGTGGATCCGCGGATAAAAAAAACTTCCCGCAGGAGTGGAAGCGGACACCTGCGCTTATTTACACTCTGCAACTGAAGCAAGAATAATGCTGTTGGCGTAATAACTATTTCCTATCAATTTATCATTAGATTAATCATTCTTATCAATATAAGCTGTTTTATTGTCTAATTGTAACAATCAAAATTATTAGCATTTGCAATAGTTGTAGATACGCACTAAGCGTAGGCGGCCACTTCCACTCCTGAGGGATCGTTTTCCCTGAAGATCGACTTTTCCATGCGGTTTTTGCTTGGAAAAGTTAGCTGAAGGGAAAACCCCACGGAAAGGGAAGTGGGCAAGCCGGAGCGGTTTTTACGCACATGTATTATTTCAAAATGGATATCAGAGTTATATTGCCGTATAATCTTTCAAATGATTTCGATTGTGATTATTTTTTTAACGTTACATTGATACTATTCTATCACGTGTTTTGCGATAATTTGTTCTTATTTTCTCTTATTTTCATACAATAAACTTGAAGGGAGGCATATGCTTAGTGAAAAAAATGAGAGAGACATTAAAGACAGTTTTTACTAATACATTTGATTTGCCTTCTGAAGTTACGTTAGAGTTACCAAGGATTACAATGATTGGATCGATCCATGCGTACATAGAGAATCATCAAGGTCTCATTGTATTTTCTGAAACTGAACTATTATTAAAAATACATCAAGGTAATGTGCGAATTAACGGGGAAGGTTTTGTTCTGAAAATGATGATTGATAAAGATATTTTATTAGAAGGAACTATTAAAGATGTCAAGTTTGAAGATGAATGAGTAAAGGTAAATCGGAGGGGAAGGACCATGTTTTTTTATAAAAAAAATTGGCTAAAAGGATATATCACTATCGAAATTAGAGGACAATACCCTGAACATTTTTTCGACATGTGTGCAAGATACGGTATCCCCTCCTGGGATGTGTCCAAAAAAAATACTACCGCAGCAATTGGTAAAATAAAATTATCCGATTTGTCTAAACTAAGACGAATTAAAAAAAGAAGTATTTATAAGGTGTATTTTAAAGAGAGGACTGGCCTACCTTTTTTGATAGATTCGTTAGGCTCACAAAAGCCTCTCATCATAGGATGCATGATAGCATTCGCTATTATCTTTATTTTGTCCAATATTGTTTGGCGTATAGATGTTTCAGGATTGGACGAGGAAATTGAAAATAAAGTGTTATTACAAATGGAAGAGTATGGTTTAGAAAAAGGTAGCTTTCAATGGAATATAGATTCACCAGCAATACTACAAAAAAAGTTATTAGAAGATATTCCGGAGTTATTGTGGGTGGGAGTCAAAAAGAATGGTTCTGCTTTTCATCTAGAAGGTGTAGAAAAAACAACTGTTGAAAAACCTGAAGAAGCCGAAGTGGGTCATTTAATAGCAGCGAAAGAAGGGGTTATAGTTGACCTGTTTGTTTCAAAGGGACAACCCTTAGTGCGTCCAAATGATGTTGTTTACAAAGATGATATTTTAGTATCGGCATACTTAGAGCAACAGGAGGAAGAGGATGAAGGAAATAAAGCAAAACCTCTAGCAGCAGAAGGGGAAGTCATAGCAAAAGTATGGTACAAAAGTGAAGTATCAATCCCTTTAACGAATAATTATCATGTATTAAACGGACAAGCAGAAACCAAACATTATCTTCATTTTTCAAGTTTCCTTATCCCGTTTTGGAATTTCATGAATCCTGATTATACTAATTATCAGATGGAAACAGAAGAAAAAAACTTCTACTTTCTTAAATGGAAATTACCAATTAGTTATATAAAACAAACCATTTACCAGTCCGAGGTTATGGAGAAAAAGATGGAGAAACAAGAAGCAAAAACACTAGCATTAGAACAAGCGAAACGAGAATTATTAAGACAATTGCCCCTTGATGCAGAAATTACAGAAGAAAAAGTTTTGCACGAACGGGTAGAGAGTGGTAAAGTAAAATTAACCTTGTATTATACTGTATTAGAAAATATTGCAAAGAAACAACCTATTAGTCAAGGAGATTGAATATGACAGACGAATTGAAAATGATTGATTTACATTTAGAGAATCCGAATGAAGCTCTAAGCCTTTTCGGTACAGAAGATCGTCACTTAAAGCAATTAGAAGAACAATTACAAGTGTCGATTACGTCACGTGGAGAACAGATAAGTGTATCTGGAAGTAAGTCAGATGTGACCGTAATCGAGGAAGTATTAAATGGTTTACTGGCTATCATTCGAAAAGGAATAACAATTACAGAAAGAGATGTAATTTATGCAGTTGATCTGGCTATAAAAGGAAAGATCAATCAGTTGGAAGCATTATTTGAAGATGAGATTACAAAGAATGCAAATGGGAAATCGATACGTGTTAAAACGTTAGGTCAGCGTCATTATTTACAAACAATGAAACAGAATGACTTAGTGTTCGGAATAGGTCCTGCCGGCACAGGTAAAACATATCTAGCAGTTGTAATGGCCGTACATGCTTTAAAAAAAGGTATAGTAAAGCGAATCATTCTAACGAGACCAGCCGTTGAAGCCGGAGAAAGTTTAGGTTTTCTTCCTGGGGACTTAAAAGAAAAAGTAGACCCCTATCTACGGCCCTTATATGATGCCTTGCACGACGTTTTGGGAACAGAACATACGGTGCGATTAATTGAAAGAGGAACGATTGAAATTGCGCCATTAGCATATATGCGAGGGCGCACATTAGATGATGCATTTGTTATTTTGGATGAAGCTCAAAACACGACAAATGCACAAATGAAGATGTTTTTGACTCGGTTAGGTTTTGGATCGAAAATGGTTATTACAGGTGATATCACACAGATTGATTTACCAAATGGAGTTAAATCAGGTTTAACAGAAGCAAAAGAAAAGCTGGCAGATATGAAAGGTATTGGTGTTGTGTACCTATCTCAATCCGATGTGGTAAGACACCCAATTGTTCAAAAAATAATTGAAGCATATGACAATTAAATAGCCATCAGGAAATACTCGAAAACTTGGCATTCAGCCAAGTTTTCTTCGAATAGAAGAATTAATTAATGAAGGGTGGGGGAATAATGAGAAATAATAACAAATGGTCCATGCCAAAACTAGGTTTTTTCTTTACTAATATAAAAATTCAACTGATAACTGCCTGTGTCGTCGTAATGTCCGTTTTTTTATTGTTTAGTTATCAAAATGTGCATACCGAAACATATGATATAGAGAAATTTTCAGCAGCAAAAGAAACTATCCGTTCCCCCATTACAATTGAGAACACAAAAGAAACAGAACGTAGGATTCGAAATGTTGTCCAATCAGTAGAAGATCATTTTGAAATATCAGAACAAGTCACTGAAGAGCAGATTACATATATAAATGAAATTTTCGAAGCAATCGAAAAAATCGAAACGGGTCAACTAGAACAAGAATTGGAAGAAGAAAAATTAGTTACAACTGGAGATAAAGTTGGTTATTTAGAAGAGATTGTTCACGAGGATATCATGTTAGCGGTAAATAATGATACATTTATAGCCCTATTCCAAGCAACAAAAGAAGAGAGAGTGTTAGCAAAAGAACTAATTACCACAGCGCTTTATGATGCTTTTCATAATGGAATCAAAGTTGAAGAAGTAGATCAGGCTATTAAGACAGCTAAACAAAAATTAACATATTCTACGTTGGATTATTCTTTTGTACAATCTCTTCATCCTTTAATTTCGTTTAGTATAAAACCAAATGCTTTTTTTTCAGCAGATCAAACAAATGAAGCACAACAGCAAGCACGTAACAGTGTAGAATCAGTAATGATCAGAGCTGGTGAAGTAATCGTTGAGGAAGGCCAATTAATTACCAATGAGATCTATGAAGAATTAGAAATTGCAGGGCTGTTAAATGAAGAACGAAATCTTTATCCAATGATCGGTTTGTTGATTCTAGTCAGTTTAATCGGCTTATTTTTATTCTTCGAACTGCAACACCATGTTCAACAGACGGATTTTCATTTCCGTAAATTGATCGCAATTTGTGTTCTGAGTATATTTACAGTCATATTAATGAAAGTAGTAAGTCTGTATACAACAAACATCAATCCCTTATATTTAGTAACACCAATAGCAGCAGTCTCGATGTTATTAAAGATTTTGGTAAACGAGAGAATTGCTATCGTTTTGTCACTTTTTTACGGAATTATAGGAAGTGTTATTTTCAATGCTAACATACCTGGACTGTTAAATATGGAGGCAGGAATATTTATCATTTTCTCACAATTAGCTAGCATTTTCTTTTTATCGAGTGTGAAAGATAAAAGTACCATCACCAAGAGTGGGTTAGGAACAGCAATTATCAATATGGCTACGATCTGTTTATT
This sequence comes from Gracilibacillus kekensis, assembly GCF_900143085.1. GTDB lineage: Bacteria > Bacillota > Bacilli > Bacillales > Amphibacillaceae > Gracilibacillus > Gracilibacillus kekensis. The sequence goes on from NZ_FRCZ01000003.1 coordinate 386,961, forward strand.
TCTATTCCTTTCCTTCGAAAATTATTCATGGTTGGACTATTTAATGTTTAGTGGCTATGGTTTTACGTCTGCAATTATCGCTACTGTATTAACTATGGGAATGTTGCCATTGTTTGAAACAGGACTTGGCATCCTTTCTGATACAAAACTGTTAGCCTTATCCAGTCCGAATCAACCTTTGTTACGAAAATTGTTAATCGAAGCTCCAGGAACATATCATCATAGTATAATGGTAGCCAATTTAAGTGAAGCTTCTTGTGAGGCGATTGGCGCTAATGGCCTGTTAGCAAGAGTTGCTGCCTATTATCACGATTTAGGAAAGACGGTAAGACCGCACTACTTTATTGAAAATCAAATGGGGATGAAGAATCCACACGATTATCTTGATCCATATCAAAGTGCTGAAATTATTTTACAACACCCTTCAGATAGTGCTAAGTTATTAAAAAAAGCAAAACTGCCTAAAGAAATTATTGATATCTCTATTCAACATCATGGAACTACTTTATTGAAATATTTTTATTTTAAAGCAAAAGAACGTAATGAAAAAGTACTGGAAGATGACTTCCGATATGATGGACCAAAACCTAGTTCAAAAGAAGCGGCAGTCGTTTCGTTATGTGATTCAATTGAAGCAGCAGTTCGCTCTCTGGCAAATCCTAACCAAGCAGAAATTGAAAAAATTGTATCATCTATTTTTGAGGACCGCTTATTAGATGGACAATTGAATGAAAGCACGTTAACGTTTAAACAATTAGAACAAATGAAATTGGTCATATGTGAAACATTAAAAGGAATTTACCATTCACGTATTCAATATCCAAAAGAAACTAACATGAAAGAGGCGAGATAAAAATGGAAATGGATTTTTCCGACGAAACAAAAAAAGTATCGACAGACCACATGAAGTTAATCGAAGATCTATTGTCATATGCTGCAGAACAAGAATCAATTTCACGTAATGCTGAAATTTCCATCACTTTTGTAAATAATGATGTCATAAAAGAATTAAATCAGCAGTATCGAAATATCGATCGACCGACAGATGTTTTATCATTTGCTTTAGAAGAAGGAGTCGAAACAATAGTAGGGGCAGACATACCAATAATGCTTGGAGATATTATTATTTCCGTTAATAAAGCGGAAGAACAAGCAAATGAATACAACCATTCATTTTCAAGAGAATTAGGATTTCTAGCTTTACATGGTTTCTTGCATTTATTAGGATATGACCATATGGAAAGTGAAGAGGAGAAAAAAATGTTTTTAAGACAAGAGGAGATCTTAAATGGCTTCGGATTATCGCGGGAAAAATAAACTTCACTTTGGTTTGCGTTATGCACTCAATGGATTAAAAGAGGCTATTAGAACGGAACGTAATATTAAAATACATTTTATAGCCGCACTGATAGTATGTATCTTAGGTCTATTGTTACCTTTAAGCAATGTCGAATGGGCGATCATATCTCTTTCTATTGGGGCTGTAATAAGTATGGAAATGATGAATACAGCATTGGAAAGAGCGTTGAACCATCTTGAGCCGAGACATAATCAAGCAATTGGTATTGCAAAAGATATTGCTGCCGGTGCTGTATTTATAACAGCTTTGATAGCAATTGTGATCGCGTGTTTAATTTTGTTACCAAAACTGTGAGCAAAGGAAAGAAACATCAAACAGGATTCACAACGCACTGATCGTAGTCTCACTTTATTAAAGATTACCACTAGTTTTGTCGAATATATGAAATATTGATGAATATATAGTATTATTATTTATAGAAAGCATCAGGATATATAGCGGAGGATAAGTTATGAATAACAATTATAAATCAGGATTTGTAGCAATTATTGGACGACCTAACGTAGGAAAATCGACTTTTATGAACCATGTAATTGGACAGAAAATCGCAATAATGAGTGATAAAGCTCAGACAACAAGAAATAAAATTCAAGGTGTTTATACGGATGATCAGAAACAGATAGTATTTATTGATACACCTGGTATCCATAAACCAAAACATAAATTAGGCGACTTTATGGTGAAGATAGCAGAAAACGCTTTAAATGAAGTCGATGCTATTATGTTTATGATTAATGCAGATGAAGGATATGGTCTTGGTGATCAATACATTATGGATCGATTACAATCGATAAAAAAACCGGTTTTTTTAGTCATCAATAAAATTGACCTCGTTCATCCTGATCAATTATTGCCGCTCATTGAGAAATATAAAGATAAGTATCCTTTTGAGGAGATTATCCCAATATCTGCTCTCGAAGGTAATAATGTCAATCATTTGATGGATGTATTTACCGCACATTTACCAGAAGGGCCGCAATATTATCCAGAAGATCAAGTCACAGATCATCCGGAACGTTTTATTATAAGTGAACTTATACGGGAAAAAGTGTTACATTTAACAAGAGAAGAGGTACCTCACTCTGTTGCAGTTGTTATTGACAAAATTGATAATCGAAGTGAAGACGAAAAAGTTTTAGTCCAAGCATCGATTGTAATTGAACGAAAATCCCAAAAAGGTATCATTATTGGCAAACAAGGACAAATGCTGAAAGATATTGGGAAAAGAGCCAGAATTGATATCGAACGTTTACTGGGCTCAAAAGTATATTTAGAATTGTGGGTAAAAGTACAAGAAAATTGGAGAAATAAACCCCATCAATTACAAGAATTTGGTTTTAAACAGGATGAATATTAAAAGTTAGTTAAGTATGTCTTTGTGTACGAGAGTTTTACCTTCAAGTTGTTTTGATACATGGTAAATATTTTTACTAATTGAAATTAGATTTCCGGTAAATCTAATAGTGAACACAATGAAAGATTACCACAAGGAAAGGTGAGGTTTATTGTGATCGATGTACCATGGAAAATATTTAGTCAGACAGGTAATATTGAAGCATACTTATGGATGAAACAAATGGAAATTGGTGAAGAAGTAGTACAAGAAGATGATATAGAGGATCGTTTAATCGAGGATACAAATTTTAAAAGTTGAAAGGAAACGGTGAAGCTTGTGTTTGAAAAAGTAGAGGGCTTCATTCTCAGAACACAGGATTATGGTGAAACACATAAAATCGTGACACTATTAACACCTACCCTGGGAAAGATAGGGGCAATCGCTAGAGGTGCCAAAAAGACAAAAAGTAGAATGGCTGCTATTACGCAGCCATTTATTCATGGTTCTTTTTTAATCCAACCTGGTTCCAGCTTAGCTACTATTCAACAGGGGGAAGTATTAACCTCATTTCGTAAAATAAGAGAAGATATTTTTAAAACTGCGTATACGAGTTATTTAGCAGAATTAACAGACAAGCTTATTGATCAGAAAAAATATAATCCGTTTATCTACAAACAATTAGTACATACAGTAGAACTGATAAATGATGATAAAGATGCAGAGATTTTATCTATGATTTATGAATGGAAAATGTATAAAGAAGCAGGTTTTGCTCCAGTTGTAACACAATGCGTTTCCTGTGGTAACAAACAGGATCTTAAAGCTTTTTCGATTGCGAATGGTGGTATGTTATGCAGAAACTGTTTAACTAAAGATGAGAATAAAATAACTGTTCCGGAAAAAGTAGCAAAATTAATGGCGATATTTGCCTGGGTTGAAGTGGAGCAAATTGGTAATATTTCTGTAAAGTCAGAAAATAAAGTCATCATTCAACGAATCATGGATCAATACTATGAAGAACATGGAGGTTATTATTTAAAATCAAAGCGTTTTTTAAAACAAATGAATCAATTAAATGATAACTTTTAATTGACAACAGACGTGATGTCTCGTATTATTTAGAAATGAAACAAATATAGATTGCACTGAAGGAGAATAGTACTAATTTAACTGCTTTCAAGCGAGTTCAGGTAGGTGTAAGCTGAGCAAGTAAGAAATTAGGAAGGCGCTCCAGAGCAATTACGTGAATGAAAGTGGTCATCTTGTAACTGATGACAAATAGGGTGGAACCGCGGGAGAAAACCCGTCCCTATGCTTTATCAAAGTGATAAGGCATAGGGACGGGTTTTCTATTTTTGATAAGGCAAGAAAGTATAAAAATTCGTAGATGTCTAGCTCCGAGCACCCAAAAACTAGGCGACTTCACGAATCGCTCATCAATAACTAATCTTTGTCTACTAAATGTACCAGATGGGCTTTCTCGGTTTTCTTAATTCTTATATTGGAGGATAATAGTAATGAATATTCAAGAAATGATTTTAACTTTACAAAAGCATTGGTCTGATCAAAACTGTATTCTAATGCAAGCCTATGATGTCGAAAAAGGTGCAGGGACAATGTCACCGATGACATTATTAAGAAGTTTGGGACCAGAACCATGGAATGTGGCTTACGTAGAACCTTCCAGACGTCCAGCTGATGGTCGTTATGGTCAAAATCCAAACAGGTTATATCAACATCATCAATTTCAAGTCATAATGAAACCATCGCCAGATAACATTCAAGAATTATACTTAGAGTCTTTAGAGAAGTTAGGGATTGATCCTGCACATCACGACATTCGTTTTGTTGAAGATAACTGGGAGAATCCAACTTTAGGTGCGGCTGGACTTGGATGGGAAGTATGGCTAGACGGTATGGAAATTACACAATTTACTTACTTCCAACAAATCGGTGGATTGGAAGCCAAACCAGTTGCAGTTGAAATCACCTATGGTATTGAACGTCTAGCTTCTTATATTCAAGATAAAGAGAATGTATTTGAATTAGAATGGACAACAGGTGTGACAGTTGGTGATATCTTCTATCAACCGGAATATGAGCACTCCACCTATACATTTGAAGAATCAAATACAGAAATGTTGTTTAAACTATTTTCTACTTATGAAGAAGAAGCTAAACGAACGATGGAGAAAGGATTAGTATTTCCTGCGTATGATTATGTATTGAAATGTTCTCATACGTTTAACTTATTGGACGCAAAGGGTGTCATCTCTGTAACAGAGCGTACCGGTTACATTGGCCGAGTACGTAATCTTGCAAGAGAAATTGCTAAGTTATATGTAGAAGAAAGAGAAAGACTTGGATACCCAATGTTGAAAGGAGAAGAAACTCGTCATGAAAACAACTAATGTTTTGTTTGAGGTAGGTTTAGAAGAAATGCCTGCTCGTTTTATGAATGATACAGAAATTCAGCTTAAGAACAAAACCATAGAATGGTTGAAGGAGATACGACTAAATTATCAAAAACTATCAACGTTTATTACACCAAGAAGATTTGCAGTATTAATCGAAGGGTTAGATGAAAAACAGGAAGATCAGGAAGAAGAAGCAAAAGGCCCATCTGTAAATATAGCCAAAGATCAAGACGGAAATTGGACAAAAGCAGCAATTGGTTTCTCGAAAGGACAAGGAAAAACGGTCGAGGACATCTATCTTAAAGAGATAAAAGGAACTGAGTATGTTTTTGTGAATAAATTTTTAAAGGGAAAAACACAAAAGGAACTTTTACCTCAGTTTAAAGAGATTATATTAAGTCTGAATTTTCCAAAAAACATGCGTTGGGCAAACCAAACGCTTCGATTTATTCGTCCGATTAAATGGTTAGTGGCGTTAAGAGATCAAACAGTTATTCCGTTTGAGATCACGGGGGTACCGACAAGTAATATTAGTTATGGACATCGTTTTTTAGGAGAGAAATTCATAATAAAGGAACCAACAGATTATCAAACATTATTAGAGAAACAATATGTCATTGCAGATACAAAAAAACGCGAAAAAATGATTGTTGATGGCATTCACACAATAGAAGATAAGCAGGGATGGAATATACCTGTAGATGCGACATTATTAGAAGAGGTAACACACCTTGTTGAATATCCAACAGTATTTAGCGGTACTTTTAGTGAAGAATTTCTACATATTCCAAAAGAAGTATTAGTTACCTCGATGAAAGAGCATCAACGTTATTTTCCTGTACAGTCACAAAATGAAGATTTACTCCCGTATTTTATAGGTGTCCGTAACGGTACCACAGATCACATTGAAACGGTATCGAGAGGAAACGAGAAAGTATTACGAGCAAGATTACAAGATGCTCAGTTTTTCTTTGAAGAGGATCAGAAACAATCGATTGAAAGTAATCTTAAACATTTAAATCGTATTGTTTTTCAGGAGAACCTTGGAACGATTGCTGATAAGGTGAAAAGAGTAGTTGAAATTTCTACGATAATTGGCAAAGAATTAAGTTTATCACAAGTAGCACAGAATCAAATAAGACGAGCAGCAAGTATAAGTAAATTTGATCTAGTGACAAATATGGTAAACGAGTTTACAGAATTACAAGGTACGATGGGACGCAAATATGCAAAAATATTTGGTGAAGATGATGCAGTTGCTCAAGCAATTGAAGAGCATTACATGCCAAGAAATGCTCAAGATCAATTACCTGAAAGTATAATTGGCTCAGTGGTGAGTATTGCTGATAAAATCGATACCATTGTTGGCTGTTTTGCGGTTGGATTAATTCCTAGTGGTTCACAAGATCCTTATGCGTTAAGACGTCAGGCACTAGGAATTTTACAAATCAATCAACATAATCAATTAGGTATAAATATTATGGATTTAATTCAACAAGTATTTGCTTTGTTTGAACAAACCAACATTCCTACATCAGAAAAATCTAGCGTATTACAACAATTAGAATCATTTTTTAAACAACGTGCAGCATATATTATGAAAGAAGAATACATTGAAGCTGATATTATCGATGCTTTATTGGTCAATCCATTATCTGATTTCTCGTACATGTTAGAGAAAGGTAAAGTATTAAAGTCAAAGAGATCAAAGATTGATTTCAAAGACAAACAAGAAGCCTATGTTCGCGTCCTTAATTTAGCTTCAAAAGCAGAAGGTGATGAAGTGTTAGATGCATCCCTTTTTGTGAAAGAAGAAGAAAATAATTTATATGAGGCATATTTAGATGTTAAAGAGGATTACAACGAAGCGTTAGCAAATAAAAATGCATTAGCAATTGATTTATTATCGCCACTCATTCAACCTATTCATTTTTTCTTTGATCATATAATGGTTATGGATAAAAACACAAAGATTCGTGACAATCGATTAGCTTTATTACAAATCATTGCAGATGATGTAAAAAAATACGCAGATTTAACCAAAGTCCAATGGAAACAAACGCAAGCTTGATGGACCGAGGAGGATATGACTTTCATGGAAAAATCGATAATTTATGTGGTTTCTGATTCGGTCGGTGAAACAGCAGAATTCGTTATTAAGGCAGCTCTTAGCCAATTTATGAGTGAGAACGACTATGATTTATACCGAATTCCCTATGTAGAGAACATTGAAGTTTTGCGTGGAGCGGTCTACCACGCAAAACAATTAGGTGCGATGATTGGCTTTACATTAGTGAGACCAGAATTTAGACAATTTCTTATTCAAGAAGCAAGGGATAAACAAGTAGAGTGTGTGGATATCATTGGACCGATGTTACAGGCAATGGAAAGAAAATTTCAAAAAAAACCAAAGGAAGAACCCGGTCTAATTCATAAATTAGACGAAGATTATTTTAGAAGAGTGGAAGCAATAGAATTCGCTGTCCGCTATGACGATGGGCGAGATCCAAGAGGAGTGGCACAAGCAGATATCGTTTTGATTGGTGTTTCGAGAACATCAAAAACACCACTTTCTCAATATTTAGCACATAAACAGTTGAAAGTTGCTAATGTCCCAATCGTTCCGGAAGTAGATCCACCCTCATCATTATTTGATTTGCCTGCACACAAATGTATTGGGTTAAGAATTAATCCTGAAAAATTGAATGGTATTAGAAAAGAACGATTAAAGAGTCTCGGATTAGATGATCAAGCAATCTACGCAAACGTTGATCGAATTGAGTCAGAATTATCATTTTTTGACGATATTATTAATCAGTTAGGTTGTCCTGTAATAGATGTGTCACATAAAGCGGTTGAAGAAACTGCCAATATCATACTGAATATGATTAATCAACCGTATTGGGATTATCGTGATAAACAAATTAACCAATAATATAAGTTAAGATATTGGTAAATAAACAGAAACTATATTATAATTAATATTTGTGAAAATGTTTATAATGATAGAAAAGTGTACATTACTTATTAATAAACAATAAAATATTTTAAAAAATAATGGAATGAAGCAGGAATTTGCAATTTTTTGTAGAAATATTTATGCATGAGCTCTTTTACTATTCGACAAAATATTTGAGTATATGGTGTTTATACCACAAGGGTTACAGGGTATTGTTGTAATATAAAGGAATACATGAGCAGAGCTATTACCTATACCCATTGTTGAAAAAAATGTCGAAAATTTATAGTGTTAGTTAGAAAGAAATGGTGATAGTTAATGGCCAATCAAATGTCGGATGAAACGATAGAGTCAATCCGTCAGTCAAATGATGTGGTTGATGTAGTTGGAGAATATGTACAGCTTAAGAAACAGGGTCGTAATTATTTTGGACTTTGCCCATTTCATTCAGAAAACACACCATCATTTTCAGTAAATCAAGAAAAGCAAATATACCATTGTTTTGGCTGTGGAAAAGGTGGGAATATCATTACGTTTATCATGGAAATGGAAGGGTTCAACTTTCAACAAACGATCCATTATTTAGCCGAAAAGTCTGGTCAGCCAATTCCAGAAATGAAACAGTCAAATCAGAATGCTCCTAATAGTGAAGAACAAGCCACATTAGAAGCATATCAATGGTTGTCAAAATTATATCATCATTTATTGGGCCATTCTAAAGATGGTAAGAAAGCATTAGCATATCTACACGAAAGAGGATTTTCGGATGAAGTAATCGAGCGATTTCAAATAGGTTATTCACCGACCTCTAAAGGTTTTGTAACACAATTTTTAGAAAACAAAGGTTTTCATAAACAAGTAATGGCTAATGCCGGTATATTGACAACTAGTGATGATGGTGAGTATTTTGATCGATTTCAAGGGAGAGTAATTTTTCCTATAAGAAATCATATTGGAAAAACAATCGGTTTTAATGGCAGAACAATATCAGACCAAGAACCAAAATACCTAAATAGTCCGGAATCTTCGTTGTTTAGAAAAAGCAAGCTGCTTTACAATTTTGATATTGCTAGAAGTGAAATTCGAAAAAAAGGAGAGGTTATCCTTTTTGAAGGTTCTGCAGATGTAATTGCTGCACATCAAGCTGAAGTACTGAATGGCGTTGCGTCACTGGGTACATCTCTCACGGAAACACATGCATCTCTTTTAAGGAGATATGTAGATACAGTGTTAATTTGTTACGATGGCGATAATGCTGGTCAAAATGCAACATATAAAGCTATCAAATTACTAAGAAAAGTAGGCTGTACAATAAAAGTTGCATCGTTACCACCTAATTACGATCCTGATCAATTCATTCAAGAATACGGAAAAGAAAAATTCCAATCTCAAGTAATAGAAGCAGCAGACACGGAAATGACTTTCATAAAGAGGTATTTAAAAAAAGATTTTAATTTAAATCTTGAAGGAGATCGACTGCAATATGTAGAAAAAGTAATAGAAGAAATAGCCATTCTAAATAGTACGATTGAACGAGATCACTATCTTCGTGAATTGGCGGAAGAATTTAAACTTTCCTATGAAGCATTGTCACAGGAATTAATGTCTCGAATGCGAAATGTTACAAAAAATGATGATAACAGGCAGAGGTTTGGAAATACTAATGGTGGAAATCAACAAAAATATCCTCAAAAACAAAAACACCAGCTTTCTAAGGCCTTTCAAAATGCAGAACGCCGATTATTAGCGTATATGCTTCAAAACGCTCAGATTGCGGAGAAAGTGAAAGAAACTATTGGGTCTCAATTTAATATAGAACAACATCAAATAATTGTCACTCATTTATATGGATTTTACGAAGAAGGTAATGAAGCCGATTCAAGTCGTTTTATCTCTTATTTAGACGATATAAACCTCCAGCAAACGGTTGTAGAGTTATCTATGATAGACAATTCATGGGAAATGACCGAAAAAGAGCTTCAGGATTACATTCATATTATTCAGTCAGAGCAAACAGATAGTGCAAAAATAGCGCAACTAGAGAATAAAATGAAAGAATTAGAAAAAACAGATCCAAAAGAAGCTGCTAAAGTGGCGATGGAAATAATAAAAATAAAACAACAATCGAAAAATGGAGTTAGTTTTTGAAAGGAGGGGCACTCATGGCAGAAAATAAACCATCACGTTCTAAAGAAACAGAGTTAACTGTCGATCAAGCAAAAGATCAATTATTGGAAATAGGGAAGAAGCGTGGTGTCTTAGCATATGAGGAAGTAGCAGAAAGAATGTCAATTTTTGAATTAGAATCGGATCAAATGGACGAATTTTATGAGTACCTAAGTGAACAAGGTGTAGAAGTAATAGGCGATTCAGATAATGATCCAACAATGCAACAGCTTTCAAAAGAGGAAGAATTCGATTTGAATGACTTAAGTGTTCCTTTAGGGATTAAAATTAATGACCCTGTGAGAATGTATTTAAAGGAAATTGGTCGTGTCGATCTATTATCAGCTTCTGAAGAGATTGAGCTAGCCAAAAAAATTGAGGAAGGCGATGAATACTCGAAAAAACGTTTAGCAGAAGCAAACCTTCGTCTTGTTGTAAGTATTGCGAAACGTTATGTAGGTCGAGGTATGCTATTTTTAGATCTTATCCAAGAAGGTAACATGGGATTAATTAAAGCAGTGGAAAAATTTGATTTCCGTAAAGGGTTTAAATTTAGTACCTATGCCACATGGTGGATACGTCAAGCAATTACAAGAGCTATCGCAGACCAAGCGAGAACGATTCGTATCCCAGTTCATATGGTAGAAACAATTAATAAGTTAATTCGGGTTCAGCGTCAGTTACTTCAAGATCTGGGACGTGAACCAACTCCTGAGGAAATTGCAAAGGATATGGAATTAACTCCTGATAAAGTTAGAGAAATTCTTAAGATCGCTCAGGAACCTGTATCACTTGAAACTCCAATAGGGGAAGAAGATGATTCCCACTTAGGTGATTTCATCGAAGATCAAGAAGCGACATCTCCTTCTGATCATGCTGCCTATGAATTATTAAAAGAACAGTTAGAAGATGTATTGGATACATTGACGGACAGAGAAGAGAATGTATTACGTTTACGTTTTGGCTTAGATGACGGTAGAACCAGAACACTTGAAGAAGTAGGTAAGGTGTTTGGTGTTACTCGTGAACGAATTCGCCAAATTGAAGCGAAGGCACTACGTAAATTGCGTCATCCAAGTCGCAGCAAACGTTTAAAAGATTTCTTAGAATAATCTCGAAGTCCAAAAGAAAGAAAATGAACTATCTTCTTCTCGAGAGGGTAGTTCATTTGAATTTGAATAAAACATTTCTGTTTTATTCAAAATTTTTATTCTTTTAAAAGTTTCACAAATGATCCGATATAAGGATTAAAGTGAATCAGACTTGGAGATGGTTGTCATGGATGAAGGACGTAAAAAGATAATTATACAGGAGATCCATTACTGGAAGGATCATCAGTTGTTACCGAACCATTATTGTGATTTTTTATTAGCACTTTATACAGAAGGTGAAGTCGCAAGTAAGGAGAAAAATGATAAAAAACAAACAGCGTATTATTTATTGTTTTATTTTTTTGATACCTTATTAATATTATTCCCGGTGTTATTATTTCAAATAACTAATTCCATCGTTATACAAGTTATTGGTATCGTTCTAACATTAACTGCAGCATTAGTGATGACAACTGTTTTTAAACGGTATAAAGCGTTACAGGAATCATTCGCTGTTATGATATTTTTTGTTGTATTCTTATTTTCCTCAATGATGTTATTAAATAATTATGTTGGAATAGCCTGGATTACATATAGTTGGATACTTATTAATAGCTTATCCTGGATACTATTCGGAAAGTTTAGAAAACAGTTTTTTTTACAAGTTGCAGGGGTTTTTATTTTAATTATATTAGTGATAATGGTTGGTTTTCAATATTTTTAGTCAATTTATTGAATTTTGAGGACAATCTCTTTTCTAATTGGTCAATATGAAGTAAAATAAAGATGGTTTTTATTATACATAATAATAGAATATGTTGGATAACAGTTCATTCCAACACGATGTGGAACAGAAGGAGGAATAGTAAATGAAAAGAAATCCGATTATACCTTTTGCGCTTATTGCAGTTCTTGGGATTTTAGCAATGATCATTTTTTCTGTAGTTGGTCTAAATGAACAAGAAAAAATAGCAAACCCTGATGAAGGTGGAGAAGAAGTAACGATAGAAGATGCAGAAGAAATCTCTCAAAGCTGTATTGGTTGTCACGGTGGTGACTTAGAAGGTGGAAGTGCGCCTAGCCTTCAAAATTTGGGGAGCAAGTATAGTCAAAAAGAAGTACGAGATATCATTGTGAATGGTATCGAAGGAACTGCAATGCAAGGTGGACTTGTCACTAATGAAGAAGCAGAAGTGCTAGCTCAATGGTTAGTTGAAGGACAAGAATAGTAAGTAGAAAGCTTTCTGCGAGATGCAGGAGGCTTTTTTCATATAGAAGGGAATAATGGTATGCTTTCAAATCGTTTAAAACAACTTGCACATTATTTAAAAGAGCCAATAAATTTTGCTGACATTGGTTCAGACCATGCCTATTTACCTTGTTATGTATGTCAACTTCATCCATCTGCTAAAGCAATTGCAGGTGAAGTTAACCAGGGACCTTTTGAAAGGGCAAGGAAGACGGTGTTAGAATATCAATTATTGGATCAAGTTGACGTAAGAAAAGGAAATGGTCTAGCGGTAATTGAGCCCGGAGAAGTAGAGCAAGTGACCATTGCAGGTATGGGTGGGAAATTAATTCGCTCTATATTAGAAGAAGGTGAAGAGAAGTTAAAAGGTGTCCATCGCTTAATATTGCAACCTAATATTGATGCACAAATTGTAAGAAAATGGCTAGCGGAAAACCAATATCAGATATTTGCCGAGGAAATTATAGATGAAGATGGCTATATTTACGAAATTATTGTAGCAGATCTAGCTAAAGAGAAGAAAAATCTTACCGAAAAAGAATTATTATTTGGTCCTTTTCTTTTAAAAGAATGTAATCAAGTATTTCGACAAAAATGGGCACATGAAAAAGATAAACGCCTAAAATTAATAGAACAAATGAGACAAGCTTCTCAACCACCGATGGATAAGATTAATTTATTGGAGAAACAATTAGATTGGATCGAGGAGGTTTTAACAAGTGACAACGGTTAAACAAGTCGTAAAACTTTTTGAACAATGGGTACCAACCGATTTAGCAGAATCCTGGGATAATGTTGGTTTACAAGTCGGTGATAAAAATCAAAAAGTAGAAAAAGTGATGATTACGTTAGATGTAATCGATTCTGTAGTGGAAGAAGCGATCGAAAACAAAGTTGATTTTATCATTGCTCACCATCCTTTATTATTTAAAGGGTTAAAAGAAATTAATTTCAGTGATCCGAAAGGACGTGTAATTCAAAAGCTGATTCAACATAATATTTCAGTTTATGCCGCACATACGAATTTAGATGTAGTAAAAGGCGGAGTAAACGATCTCCTAGCTGAAAAATTAGAGATTGAAAATTGTAAAGTGTTATTACCAACTGTTGAAGATGACTTATTTAAATTTATTGTATATGTACCTAGTACACATATCGAAAATGTAACAAATGTAATTGGTGAAGCAGGAGCAGGGTATATTGGAGAATATAGTCATTGCAGTTTTCGTTCAAAAGGCGAGGGTTTCTTCAAACCTTTAGAAGGAACCAATCCCTATATAGGTGAGCAAGGGGAAATTGAACAAGTTGAAGAATATAAATTGGAAACAATCATAAAAAAATATCAAATTTCTCATGTATTACAATCTGCAAAAAAAGCCCATCCTTATGAAGAAATGGCTTATGATTTAGTTCCTTTAGCAAATAAAGGTGACCTACAAGGCATAGGGAGAATTGGCAAACTGAAGCAACCGGTCAGCCTTGAGAAATATTGTGAATTAGTGAAAGAGAAGCTTCAAATTCCTTCTTTAAGGTTTGTTGGCGATCCACAAACGATTATTCAAAAAGTAGCTATTCTTGGTGGTAGTGGTAAAGGCTATATTGATGTCGCTAAAAATGCTGGAGCAGATTTATATATTACAGGGGACTTAACTTTTCATGAGGCGCAAGATGCTGAGCAAGCAGGACTTTGCTTAATAGATCCTGGCCACCATGTCGAAGAAGTAATGAAAGATGGTGTTCGAAATTATTTACTTGAAAATATCGACGCCCTACCAGAAAAAATAGAAATAGAAATCTCCAACCATTCAACAGACCCATTTAAGTATAAATAAATACTGTATATAATTTAAAGTAAGGAACATATAAACAAAACTGTGAAGTAACTAAAGTGGTAATTTTGAATGAAGGAATCTGTGTAACAACCGCTCCGGCTTGCCCACTTCGCTTTCCGGGGGGGCGCGTCTTCAGCTAACTTTGTAAAGAAGGTCACTTTACAAAGTGGATCTTCAGATCGCGCTGATCCCCCAGGAGTCGAAGTGGACGCCTGCGCTAGGTGAAGTTCTACAATGAATGCGAGAATTGAAATTTCGACTATTTAACTCATTACTTTATATTAAATTCATATAGATAGCTCAGAATGATAATTGTCGCAACCGTTGCAGAATATATTTATAGCGTAGGCCGCCCACTTTCACTCCTGTGGCAATGTTTTTCCTGAAGATCCACTTTTTCAAGCGGTCTATGCTTGAAAAAGTTAGCAGAAGGGAAAACCCCACGGAAAGGAAAGTGGGCAGCCGGAGCGGATGTCTAGTAAATAAAACATTTCATAATTTCTACTACAGCTAAAGATTTTCAGAAGTTTACTTCGCAGTTTGTGTCTACTAAGTAAAAGAGTATCCATTTGCAACTTGTAAATGGATACTCTTTTATGGTTTATTTTGCTTTTACTTTCGGCAATATCTTTTCTTTTTTGACCTTTGAAGTTATGTCCCACGTTTCGGAATCATTGGGATCAAATTGTTCGATAAATTTGATTACCTCTTTGGCGATGGGTGTTGGAGTTGATGCACCAGCGGTAACTGCAACTTTGTTGACACCTTCAAGCCATTCAAGGTTTATTTCTGATATATCCGCAATTCTATATGCTTGTGTACCAGCCTTTTCCTTTGATACTTGTGCTAGTCGTTCGGAATTATTACTTCGCGGATCACCCACAACTAATGTTAAATCCGCATCTTTTGCTTGTTCTGCAACTGCTTCCTGGCGTACTTGTGTCGCCATGCAAATTTCTTGTTCCATTTCGGTTTGAGGATACTTTTGTTGCACTTTTAACATTACATCATAAACATCCCACTGACTCATCGTAGTTTGATTTGTCACTAAAATCTTTTTAGATGATAAATTTAACGTATCTACGTCTTCTTGATTTTGAATGAGGTGTACATGATCAGGTGCCACCCCAACAGCACCCTCTGGTTCAGGATGACCTTTTTTACCTATATAAACTATTTCATAATTTTCTTTTACTTTCTCACGAATTAAATCATGTGTGCGTGTAACATCTGGACATGTTGCATCTAACACTGTCAATCCTTTTTCTTCAGCCCTTTTCTTAACCTCAGGTGAGACACCGTGTGCCGTAAAAATAACGGTACCATCTGTAATTTCTTCTAATAACTCTGATCGATTTTTACCATCAAGTGTATATACCCCTTGTTCTTCAAAGGCTTTGGTTACATGTGAATTATGAACAATCATACCAAGAATATATATAGGACGAGGTAGATTGGGATCCTTTACTGCATTTGCAGCAATAACCATTGCATCAACAACACCATAGCAATAGCCTCTAGGTGCGATCTTAATTACTTCCATTCTGGTTCCCCCTCTGTACTTTCTATTAGAGATCAAGTAAAATAATTAATAGTGGACTCAAATTTGTCCAATACTTACATTATAAAGGTATTTGGCACAATTGACAAAGATATTTGTTAGTTAGAAGGAGATTAACATGGAAAAACATTTATTTAGACAGTACGCATTAAATGATTGGATGAACGAAGTAATCGGTCATTTGAATTTTTATGAACCAACACCAATCCAAACCAAAGTCATTCCAGAAGCATTAAAAGGTAAAGATATTATCGGACAATCGGAGACAGGTTCAGGAAAAACTCATGCATTTTTGATCCCATTATTAAATCAATTAGATCCGACCAATTCGCAAACACAAATCGTATTAACTGCTCCTACAAGGGAATTAGCGATACAAATATATGATGAAGTAAAAAAAATTATGAGCTTTTCTGATAATGAAGATAATTGGAGGGCGAAATTAATTATAGGTGGTACAGACAAAAAAAGAATGATCGAAAAAATGAAAGAGCCACCACACATTGTAGTCGGTACTCCTGGTCGAATTTTAGATTTACTTCAAGAGGGTGTCCTGGATATCTTTGCAGCTCGATCTTTCGTAATTGATGAGACAGACCTCATGTTAGAGTTAGGTTTAATTGATGAGATAGATCGTATATTAACGAATGCGGACCCTAAAATACAGGTCATGGTATTTTCTGCGACAATTCCAGAGAAATTGCAACCATTTTTAAAAAAATACTTAAATTCACCTGTATATATTAAAATGGACGATCGATTAGCACCTGAGAAATTGGAACATCGATTGATTGCATTAAAACATCGGGAACCAGCTGATGTAATTAACGATATAACGAAGTTAATCCAGCCTTATTTAGCAATTATTTTCACTAATGGTAAAGAAAATGCGAATAAATTAGCTGAACAACTTCAATCAAGGGGAATAAATGTAGGTTTGATACATGGTGGACTTAATCAACGAGAAAGAAAGAGAGTATTAAAAGAGATCCAACAATTAAAATATCAATATATTGTTGCCACAGATTTAGCTGCAAGAGGCATTGATATAAAAGGCGTTAGCCATGTTATTAATGCTGAGTTACCAAAAGAGGAAGCCTTTTATATTCACCGTGTAGGTAGAACTGCGAGAGCGGGTATGGAAGGTACCGCAATTAATCTTTATCAGGAAAATGATATTCACCTCGTTCAAAAATTAGAAAAAAAGGGCCTCACCTTTACTTTTTATGATGTAGTAAACGGGGAGTGGCGTGAAGCAAAAGCTTGGAACGTGAGACAGAAACGTGAAAAGCAAGAAAATGAAATTGAAAAAAAGGCATGGCAGCAAGTTAAAAAGCCAAAAAAAGTTAAGCCGGGTTATAAGAAAAAAATGAAAAATCAACAGCAAAAAGTGAAAAAGAAAATGAATCGAAATAATTTTAAAAAATAGATAAAGAGGAGAGATACAATGCTTAAAATTGGTTCACATGTTTCCATGAGTGGAAAGAAGATGTTGTTAGGTTCGAGTGAAGAAGCTGTTTCGTATGGTTCTACGGCGTTAATGATTTATACAGGTGCGCCACAAAACACCAGGAGAAAGCCAATCGAGGATTTAAATATTGTAGCAGGTCGTAAGCATATGGAGGAACATGGTATTTCAGATGTTGTGGTACATGCTCCATATATTATTAATATTGGAAATACTGTTAAGAAAGAAACATTTGAATTAGGGACGAGTTTCCTAAAAAATGAAATAGATCGCACGGAAGCGATTGGCGCAAAACAAATTGTTTTACACCCCGGAGCCCATGTAGGTGAAGGTGTCGATAAAGGTATCGCTAAGATCATTGAAGGCTTAAATGAAGTACTAGATCCAAAACAAGACGTACAAATTGCCTTAGAAACGATGGCAGGAAAAGGTACTGAGATTGGCCGGTCTTTCGACGAGCTTGCACGCATAATCGATGGTGTGACACATAATGAAAAACTATCGATTTGTTTGGATACTTGTCACGTTCATGATGCCGGTTATTCCATCGTTGAAGATTTTGATGGTGTTTTAAACGAATTTGATAAGATCATCGGTGTTGATCGATTAAAGGTTGTACACATTAATGATAGTAAGAATGTGCAGGGAGCAGGAAAAGACCGACATGAGAACATCGGATTTGGTCATATAGGGTTTGACACGATTCATAAAATCGTTCATCACAAACAACTTGCTGATCTGCCTAAAATTTTGGAAACACCTTATGTTGGGGAAGATAAGAAAAATAAAAAACCGCCATATAAATTTGAAATAGAAATGTTAAAAAACGGTTCCTTCATAACAGATCTAAAAGAACAAATTGTTAATCAATAAAATAAAATAAAATAAACAAAAACAAGGCGACACTATTTTAGTGGTAATTATGAGATTTTATACGTGCTTTGCAATTGCTTCGGCTTGTCGGCTTCCCTTTCCGCGGACACTTCTTTAGCTAACTTTTTAAGCAAAGTACGCTTAAAAAGTGGATCTTCGGATAAAAACATCCCGCAGGAGTGGAAGCCGACGCCTGCGCTTTTAAATGCTCTACAACTAAAGTAGGAATAATCATGTTTTATTATTTATCGTCAATTTATCATTAGATTACTTATAATTGTTATCAATATAATCTGATTTATTGTCTAATTGTAACAATATAAAGTATAAGCATTTGCAATAGTTGTAGAGTCCCTCTAAGCGTAGGCGGCCACTTCCACTCCTATGGGATTCTTTTTCCTGAAGATCCACTTTTCCATGCGGTTTTTGCTTGGAAAAGTTAGCTGAAGGAAAAAGCCCATGGAAAGGGAAGTGGACAAGCCGGAGCGGTTTTTACACACACCATTTCATAATTACCAACTAGAGTTATGTCGCATAATCTAATACGCAATTGAAAAATCCGAACGATTACAAATTCTTTTATTAGGAGAATTTGTATATCGTTCGGATTTTAACTTTGATCACATTACTTTTATTTTATCATTATATTCGAATTATATTAACGAAAGTGATGTTCAACTCGATATTCTTTTATTAATTTTTGAAATAGTTGTTGACAAGATTTAGCTGTCTCCATGTTTGTAATTTGTGCAAGCTTTTTTAACATCTTTGCTCGATCTTCGGCGTTAGTGGGATCATAGTTAGTATTCTTTAAATGATTAGTTATTGCTTGTGCCTGTGTTTTGGTAATCGATAAATGGTATTTCTGTGCGTATTCAAAAACTTCACTCGCAGTTAATTGCTTTAATTTGTTTACAATGATTCTTTTCGTTAAGCCGTTCATATATCAATCTCCTTTCTTCGTATTGTATTATTTTATGCATGAATGTTTAGAGTTAGTGCATATAGGTTATAAGAAGAGAGTGTATAATATTTGCAACATTCGACATTTTTCGCTAATATAGAACGCTGTAAGTATAAATACAATGTCGAAGAGCGTATTATTGGAATAAAAGGAGTGCATAGACTGTGAAAAAACAAATGCAATGGATTAGCATTGTATTGGTTTTAGTGGTTGCATCTGTAAGCTATTATCAAATAAAATCATATGAAAAGGAAATGCAAGCACTAAAAAAAGATAATATCGAATTAGAACAAGAAATCGATACAATTGAATCTCAAGCAACGTATATCTTAAACCAATCCAATCATAAAGAAGTCAAGTTAACCCATGAGACTTGGCCGGAATATTTTGACGTAGCAGAGGTAATGGTCAAAGAAAGTGATGGAGAATTTTTAAGACCATGGGCTATATATTTAGTTAAAGAAGCAGAAAAATACGATATTGACCCATTTATTGTATATGAATTATTAAAAATAGAAACTGGTCATACATTTGATCCTGAATTGGTTGGACCTGAAACGAAGTATGGTCATGCATACGGAATGGCACAATTTATGAAAAATACAGCACCTTGGATTGCAGATATGGCAGAGATGCCATATAAAGATGTTCTTTTGTTTGATCCGTATTATTCAATTAAGTTGTCATTAGTCTATCTAGACTATCTATATGACCAATATGATAATTGGGATGAAACGTTGACAGCTTATCATCGTGGTATGGCTGGAATGGAGCAGTACAAATTGAAAAATGGTCACGCAAATAGTGAATATGCAGTACGAATCCAAACAAATGCAAAGAAATATAAAGATTTTGTCGCTTTTGCTAATTAATGTTTAAGTATTAATTTCCACGTAAGTATCATTGGTTCTAAGGCATACTATACTTGTACCTCTAAATAGAAAGGGAGGGTATAAGCATGCCAGAAAACCGTGATGAACAACATGTGGAAAATGCTCCAAAAATCGATAATGGACACATTGATGAGGCACCACAAACAAAGCAATTTGTTGCGACGGATGAATTATATGCAGTAGATGAAGCATATAAAAGAGAGGCAGAGACATCTGCAGAACTTTCTGCCAATGAGTTTAATCGACCAATCGATTCAGCCGAACAGGAAACTGAAATGCAGTCAAATGTTAATACTGCATGGGGTTGGGCTGGCTTAGTGTTAGCATTAGCTTCATTCTTTATTTGGCCATTAATAATGGCTATTGGTGGGATTGTTTTAGGCTTTGTTTCTAAAAAACAAGGTGCTGATACGCTTGGTAATGCAGCAATCGTTACTTCGATTGTTTCGATTTTAATCTCGTTGATTTTTCTATCATTCTAAAGAAAAAGGCAAGCCGATTGGCTTGCCTTTTTTGTATTAAACTTCCTGTGCTTCTTCTTTTTGTTTTTGGATCATTTCTTCTGCTATTTTGTCTACTTCCACTTTCAATTCTTCTACCATTGTTTCCTCAGGGACTTTTCTGATAATTTCACCGTGACGGAATAATAAACCTTCTCCGCGAGCACCAGCGATACCAATATCCGCTTCTCTAGCTTCACCAGGTCCGTTTACCGCACAACCCAACACAGCCACTTTAATCGGTGCTTTAATTGTAGATATATATTCTTCTACTTCATTAGCTATTTTTATTAAATCAATTTCAATTCGCCCGCAAGTAGGGCAAGAGATAAGTGTAGCAGCATTGGATGCAAGTCCAAAGGTTTTTAATAATTCTTTCGCGACTTTTACTTCTTCCACTGGATCAGCACTTAATGAAATACGCATGGTACTTCCGATGCCTTTACTTAAAATTGCTCCCATGCCTGCAGCACTTTTAATGCTTCCAGCAAATAGAGTACCTGACTCTGTAATACCTAAATGAAGAGGATATGGAATGACTTCAGCAGCTTTTTCATAAGCTTCAATCGCTAATTTAACATCCGATGCTTTTAATGAAACAACAATGTCATGAAAATCTAAATCTTCTAAAATTTTGATGTGATGTAATGCGCTTTCTACCATACCTTCTGCTGTTGGATAACCATATTTCTCTAAAATATGCCGTTCAAGTGATCCAGCATTCACCCCGATTCGAATCGGAATACCTTTTTCTTTCGCAGCATTTACAACAGCTTCTACTTTATCTCGCTTACCAATATTACCTGGATTAATTCTAATTTTATCTGCGCCACCTTCGATGGCCTTTAATGCTAATCTGTAATTAAAATGTATATCAACTACTAAGGGAATATTGATTCTTTTTTTGATTTCGGGTATCGCATTTGCAGCACGTTCATCTGGGCAGGCTACTCGTACGATTTGACAACCTGCTTCTTCTAATCGTTCGATTTCTTTAACAGTTGCTTCGATATCATGTGTTTTGGTTGTTGTCATAGACTGAATAACTACTTCATCTTTTCCACCTACCATCACATTTCCGACTTTTACAGGTCGAGTTTTCTTTCGATGGATTAAAGCCATAAATAAAATCGCTCCTTTAATTCTATTTCCGATACATTATACGTATTGTTTGTACTTTTATACTCGGTAGTAGCCTTCATTCAAAGAAGATGCTGAAAGAAGACCAAATTATAAAAATAGTTTTCCACCATTCATTATAAAGGCTAACTGATAAAAAGAGAAGTATCAAACCTTAAACTTAAAGAAAAAATAATATTTTGAAACCCTTTCACAACTTCAAACGTATGTTATGATAAGAAGAAAACCGCGTTTAGAGGTGATGACAGATATGTTTACGATAACCGCAGATTGGATGAGTTTTGTAATTGTAGGTTTAGCAACACTCTTTCTGGTTGGGGAACTATTGGTGAATGCAAGAGGTGCCTTTAGTATTTTAGGAATTGGATTTATTACCATTTATTTTTCATCTTTTTTAGAACCAGGAATGTTCTTTATCATGATCATTATTTATTTTGTTGGTATCATGTTGATGATTATAGATGGCAAGATAGTCAATGACGGGACTTTAGCAGTCCTCGGATTAGTATGTATGATTGCATCCGTTGGTTTCGCAGCACCGAATTGGACCGCTGGTTTGTATGCTGTAATTGGTGTCTTAATTGGTGGGGTAATGTCATTTAGTTTCTTGAAAGTCTTTAAGAAAAGACACATGTGGACAAAAATTACACTTTTTGATCAATTAACAAACGAAGCAGGTTATTCGAGTATCAATCAGTCACATAAAGACTTAGTCGGTAAAAAAGGACTGACAACAACAGATATGAGACCAATAGGGACAGTATTAATTGGAGAAAAAGAATACAGCGCCATAACGCAAGGGAAATGGATTGAAAAAAATACAGAAATTAAAATCACACAAGTGGATGGCACTAGAATACTTGTTCAGGAAATAAGAGAACAGTCAGCAGAATAATGCTGGCTGTTCTTTTCTTTTAATTATTCTAACAGTAATAATCATTGTAAAATAAAAGGAAAACCTTACATAATCTTAGTACAATCCCCAAATATAGTAATATGAACATATAAAAAATAATATTTTGTCAAAAAGTCTATCATTTTGTCCAATAATTGTTATAATAAAATTGTTTGTTAAGGTTTTGTAAATTTTAAATAAAAGTCTTTACAAAACGTTCACTAATCATTAATAATGGATTGGGTAGATGAAACGTATGTCTAATTATGTCGTTTAATAAAGCTGAAACTAAAAAAGGACTAATTTTGGCAATACTTTTATCGTTTTTGGAATACTACATAAAGAAAAGTTTTGTGAGAAGGGATGAGCTATCTTGGAAATCAACGTACAAGCTCTAATTTTAGAATTTATTGCTGGACTTGGTATCTTTCTTCTTGGTATTAAATATATGGGAGATGGGTTACAAAAAAGTGCTGGTGATCGCTTACGTGATATTTTGGACAAATTCACGACTAATCCTTTTTTGGGTGTACTAGCTGGTATTATTGTAACCATACTTATTCAGTCCAGTTCAGGTACTACTGTCTTAACTGTTGGTTTAGTGAATGCCGGTTTTATGACATTGCGTCAATCGATTGGTGTTATCATGGGGGCAAATATTGGTACAACAGTTACAGCATTTATTATCGGCTTTGATTTAGGTGCATATGCTCTCCCTATTATGGGTATCGGGGCACTGTTAATATTTTTTATCAAAAATGTAAAAATAACCAATATAGGTATTGCGGTATTTGGTTTTGGTTCATTATTTTTTGGTCTAGAATTAATGAGTGGTGCTTTAAAACCTTTAAGAGAAGTAGAAGCATTTCAAGATTTAACTGTTAATATGTCTAGTAATCCAATCTTAGGTGTTATAATTGGTACTGTATTTACAGTTATCGTACAAAGTTCCAGTGCAACAATCGGGATTTTACAAAGTCTTATGATGGAAGGTGCTATTGAATTAAAAGCGGCTTTACCGGTATTGTTTGGTGATAACATTGGTACTACCATTACTGCCGTCTTAGCATCTATAGGGGCAACGGTAGCTGCTAAGAGAGCAGCTTTAACTCACGTTATTTTTAATGTTCTTGGGGCAACAGTAGTCATTATTTTTATTGGTTTGTACACAAATTTCATTGCATATTTACAGGGTGTTTTTGATTTAAACCCTGCAATGTCGATTGCTTACGCACATGGTATTTTTAATGTGTTAAATACAATAATTCAATTTCCGTTTATTGGATTCTTAGCCTTAATTGTTACCAAGTTAATTCCTGGTGAAGATGTCGAAATAGAATATAAACCTAAACATTTAGATCCGATTTTCATCACCCAATCTCCTATCGTTGCATTAGACCAAGCTAAAGCAGAGGTAATTCGCATGGGAGAATACGCAACAAAAGGGCTGGAAGAAACAAGTTTATATTTAAATAGAAATGACAAGAAGAATTCAGAAATGGCACAACAAATTGAAGGTGCTTTAAATAATTTAGACAGAGAAATCACTGCGTATTTAATAGAACTTTCGTCAACCAATTTCTCTGAATCCGAGCGTAACAAACATTCCGCTTTAATGAATTCTGTAAGAGATATTGAGCGAATAGGGGATCATTTTGAAAATATTATTGAATTAGTAAATTACAAGCAATCAAACAAAGTCGATATTACGGAACAAGGTATGATTGATTTAAATGAAATGTTTGATTTAACGATCAGTACAGTTACAGAAGCTATATCCGCATTAGACAACATGGATAGGGAAGCAGCGTTAAATGTCGTCCAAAAAGAAAATGAAATTGATAAAATGGAACGCACTTACCGTAAAAAACATATTATTCGTCTAAACGAGGGAGCTTGCAGTGGTACAGCTGGGATCGTTTTTGCTGATATAATTAGTAACTTAGAACGAATAGGGGACCATGCGGTTAATATTGCAGATGAAGTGTTAGAGGAAAGACATTAGAACTGATTAATAAGGGAAGTAGTTTAAATGCTACTTCCTGATATCTTTAACAGACATTTTTAAAAAGAAATTATAAAAAACTATTGACGAAGTTCATGTGCTATGGTAAATTATTAAATGTCGCTTCAATGATTACATAAACTTTATTCCACAGTAGCTCAGTGGTAGAGCAATCGGCTGTTAACCGATCGGTCGTAGGTTCGAATCCTACCTGTGGAGCCATGGCGGTGTAGCTCAGCTGGCTAGAGCGTACGGTTCATACCCGTGAGGTCGGGGGTTCGATCCCCTCCGCCGCTACCAATTATAATGGCGGTCGTGGTGAAGTGGTTAACACATCGGATTGTGGTTCCGACATGCGTGGGTTCGATCCCCACCGGTCGCCCCATTTAAAAACAATAGTGGACCCTTAGCTCAGTTGGTTAGAGCTATCGGCTCATAACCGATCGGTCGCAGGTTCGAATCCTGCAGGGTCCACCATATAACATTCGGAGGAATACCCAAGTCTGGCTGAAGGGATCGGTCTTGAAAACCGACAGGGGTGTCAAAGCCCGCGGGGGTTCGAATCCCTCTTCCTCCTCCATACATATTTAGTAAGACTAAAAAACATTGGCTCGGTAGCTCAGTCGGTAGAGCAACGGACTGAAAATCCGTGTGTCGGCGGTTCGATTCCGTCCCGAGCCACCTTTTAACAAGCAACCAGAATGCTTGTTTTTTTATTTTTTAGGAACAAATCTTTTATATATTAAATAGGTTGTATAAAATAATTGTGGTTGTTTATGCTAAATATTTGCATTTTATTTCTAATATTTGATACCATTTGATTTAGAAAGCAAAATTACTTTCTTAATTTTAAAATAGGAGGAATAAACATGGCAAACTTTACATTACCAGACTTACCTTATGGGTATGATGCATTAGAACCGCATATTGATAAGGAAACAATGAACATTCATCACACTAAACATCACAACACTTATGTTACTAAATTAAATGCTGCATTAGAAGGTCATGATGATTTAGCAAACAAATCAATCGAAGACATTCTTGCAAACCTTGATTCAGTACCAGAAAATATTCGCACGGCAGTTAGAAACAATGGTGGAGGTCATGCCAACCACAGTCTATTCTGGACATTATTATCACCAAACGGTGGTGGAGCGCCATCAGGTGAGCTAGCTGATCAAATCAATTCAGCTTTTGGCAGCTTTGATAAGTTCAAGGAAGATTTTGCTGCAGCAGGTGCAGGTCGTTTTGGTTCTGGTTGGGCTTGGTTAGTAGTTAATAATGGTGAACTTGAAATTACTAGCACACCTAATCAAGATACTCCTATTTCAGAAGGTAAAGCACCTATTTTAGGTTTAGACGTTTGGGAACATGCCTATTACCTAAAATATCAAAACAAACGCCCTGATTACATTGCAGCATTCTGGAATGTTGTAGATTGGGATAAAGTAGCAAGTCTATATAACGAAGCTAAATAATTGATAATAAAGGCTACAGTTCATACTGTAGTCTTTTTCTTTTGGCTCTCAGACACCATTTAATCCTTGAAGTTGCCACTGATTCCAAATTGAAAACGACACTGGGAGGCATACTTCTTCTTTTGTGCAGTATATAACATGCTGTTTAAAAGAGAAAATAGTATTTCAGATACTGAATATTTTATTATGATATATAATCATGTATATCTCATGCTTTCTAGACCAAAATAAAGGTTAGATTGTAGTGAGGTGTAATTGATGAGCAGATTCGGTAAAAAAAACAAGCCAATGATTCCAAATAGAAAAGATTTAAAATTATTACTAACAATTGGTGGTCTTTATGCATTAGCAACATTTTTATCAAATACATTTGTTAATATTTACTTATGGAAACAATCAGGGGAATATATAGACATTGCATCCTATAATTTATTTATATATATATTTCAGCCGATCGCTTTTGTAATTGCAGGTAAATTTGCTAAAAAGGTTGATCGTACTATTATTATTCGAGTTGGTGTTACATTTCTATCTGTTTTCTATGTAACGGTACTACTGGCTGGAGATCAAGCATCCCAGTTCCCGTATTTATTGGGGGCGATTTTAGGAATCGGTTATGGATTTTATTGGTTAGCATTTAATGTGTTGACATTCGAAGTAACGGAGCCAGAAAGTCGGGACTTTTTTAATGGCATATTAGGTACGTTACAATCTTTTGGTGGTATGGTAGGGCCATTTTTTGCTGGATATATCATTACAAGATTAGATAATTTTCAAGGATATAGCATCATTTTTTTTATATCCTTTTTTTTATTTCTTGTTGCCATTATTTGTTCATTCTTTTTAAAGAAAAGAAAAGCAACTGGAAAGTTTCTCTTTAAAAAAGTAGCATTAGAACGAAAAATAGATCAAAATTGGAGAAATATTTTGTATGCTCATATCTTTCAGGGCTTAAGGGAAGGATTATTTATATTTATTATTGCAATATGGGTGTTTATTGCAACGAATAGTGAATTTGCATTAGGTGCATTTAATTTAACCATGTCATTGTGTTCCTTTATCGGTTATTTTGTTGTGTCAAAAGTGGTGAAGATTGAGCACCGTAAAAGAGCGATTTTGATTGGTGGCTTACTATTATATGCGGGTGTTGTCATCTTCGTATTTCAAACAAGTTATTGGATGTTACTTGCATACGGAATCCTGATAGGTTTTGCTTATCCAATATTTAATGTTCCGTTTATATCTTTAACATACGATATTATTGGAAAGGCGAAAGGAGCACGCGAATTAAGAATTGAATATATTATTTTTCGAGAACTATTTATTAATATAGGAAGAATTACGTCCATTCTTATTTTTATTTTTACAGTTACTTTGGTTGAGCCCGTGATTATAATACCTGTTCTACTATTAACAATAGGGGGAGGTAATTTATTCGCATATTATTTTGTGCGTAAAACAAATATGTTGATGCATTTAACTAATAAATAGAAAATTCAGCATCAATCATGTTATAATAGTGGCGATGTTTGTAAAATAGGGGGAATGAGGATGAATCAGCATCCTAAATTAAATAAAAAAAAGAAAAAACTTAAAAAGAAAAAAGGACAATTACCTTTTCGATTAAATATATTGTTTGTAAGTGTATTTTTAATTTTTTCCTTGCTCATCGTTCAATTAGGTGTTGTACAAATTTTGAATGGGGAAGAAGCACAAAGACAAATTAACCAAACAGAAAATACACCTAGTGAAAAGCCTGTACCTCGTGGGAAAATGTATGATAGTGATTTTGATTTGATTTTGGATAACCAAGCTGTCAAATCAATCACGTATACGCCACCTAAAAATGGTGAAAGTGCACAAGAACGGTTAGATCTAGCAGAAAAATTAGCCGAATACATCACCATTATAAAAGATGACGAAGAACTTGAAGAAACGATTCGAGAACGGGATAGAAAAGAATATTGGTACTTAGAAAATCAAGAAAAAATTGCAGAACGATTGACAGAAGAAGAAAAACAACTTGATGCAGGAGAAAAATATTCGGTTGAACTCGACAAGATTACTGAAGCAGATTTGGATAAAATTGAGTGGACACCAGAATTATTAAATATTATAGCGATCAAAAAGGAATTGGATTCAGCTTATGAATTATCTCCACACGTTGTGGTAAATGAGGGTTTAACAGACGAGGAGTATGCTAAAGTTGCCGAACACTTATACGCTCTTCCAGGAATTGATGCTGTCATTGATTGGGAACGTGAGAAACTATATGATTCAACGTTAAGTTCCTTTTTCGGTAATTTAACCACTTCAGACGAGGGTATACCACGAGAAGCCAGTGAATTTTACTTAGCTAATGGGTATACTTGGAACGATCGCGTCGGAACGAGTGGGTTAGAACAGCAATATGAACATGTTTTAAGAGGAAGAAAAGAAAAAGTACAATATACAACGAACACATATGGAGATGTTATTAATTCCGAAGTTGTCGTTGAAGGACAACGCGGGAAAGACCTCATTTTAACACTAGATATGGAATATCAGGCGGAAGTTGACAAGATTGTTCAGGAAGAATTGCGTACAGCAATAAACAATCCTGCTAGTAATAATGGCTATTTAAAGGATGCATTGGCTGTAGTCATGAATCCTCAAACAGGAGAAATTTTGGCATTGTCAGGATATCGATATGATAAAGAGGAAAAAGAATATTTTAATCAAGCATATCGAACGATTTACGATTCACATGTGCCAGGATCGTCTATCAAAGGGGCAACAGTATTAGCAGGTTATCAAGAGGATGTTATAGATATTGGTACCGTTTTGAGTGAACAAGATATTAAGATAAAAGGTACTAAAGAATTTTCATCTTATTCCTATTTAGGACCAAGTAATTCTGATATAGAAGCAATTGCGAAGTCATCGAACGTGTATATGGGTAGAATAGCAATTAAAATAGCGGGAGCTACTTATCGAAGAAATGAAAAATTGTACAATTTTGACTATGGTGCATTTGATACTATGCGCAATTATTATAGTCAATTTGGTTTAGGAGTCAAAACAGGAATTGATTTACCTTTCGAAGCAACAGGCTTAAGAGGAGCTAATCCACAAGAAGGTAATTTAATATATTTATCAATTGGTCAATATGATACTTACACTGCCTTGCAATTAGCTCAATATGTATCAACTATAGCAAATGACGGATATAGAATGAAACCTCACTTAGTGCAAGAAATAAGAGAGCCAGGAAATGGTGATGGAACTCCAGGTGAGTTAATTCGATCCATTAATCCTCAAGTATTAAATAGAGTAGACATGGATGATAAGTATATTGAAAGGGTACAAGACGGCTTTCGACGAGTAGTTACCCACGGTACAGCTTCCAGTCAATGGGGGAGTTTTCCGTATGAAGTTGCAGCAAAAACTGGAACTGCAGAAAATCCGCAATATAAAGATGGAAAACAAGTTGCTTATACAGAAAACTTATCACTTGTTGGATATAGCCCAGTTAAAAACCCTGAAGTTGCCTTTGCTATAATTGTTCCTAATAATGGAACAGGTACTGGCAGACATCAAGTTCATCATGCTATAGGCAAACGAGTAATTGAAACTTATTATGAAATGAAAGAAAACTCAGATGAAGAAGAATCTGATAATAATGAGAATAAAGAAGATTAATAAAAGCGGAACTAGATAAACTAGTTCCGCTTTTTCTATTGTCAATTTATATTAGAGTCTTTAAGGATAATCAACGAATCTGTCGAATTTACACTTTCTTTACAATGCGTTAATAGTAGATTAATAATTATCCGTTATGATGACTATAGAAGCGTTAATCGAGGCTTCAAATAAACAAAGTCATAGGGGGAAAATAAAAATGAACAAGCTAAAACTATTATTGTTAGCTCTTGTTACGATCCTATCTATCGGGCTATTAGCTGCATGTGGTAGTGATTCCGAAGAAGGTAACAACGAGGAAGCAAATGCGAATGAAACAGAAGAAACAAATGAAAGTGAGTCTGAAGAGACTTCCAGTGAAGAAGAAAATACAGAAGCATCAGAAGAATTAGAAGGAAGCGTAGTTATCGATGGTTCTGGTACAGTATATCCATTAATGGCAAAGCTGGCTGAAGAATATATGATTAACGAACAACCAAATGTATCTGTTGAAGTAAGCCGTGCTGGAACAAGTGCAGGTTTTGAAAAGTTCTTAGTTGAAGATGGAACAGATTTTAATGACGCTTCTCGTCCTATTAAAGATGAAGAACAAGCAAAAGCAGATGAATTAGGAATAGAAGTTATGGAAATGAAAGTAGCACTTGACGGATTAACAATTGTTACTAATCCGGAAAATGATTGGGCTACTGAACTTACAGCAGAACAAGTAAATGATATTTTCTTAGGAAATGTAACAACCTGGTCTGAAATTAATCCAGAGTGGCCAGATGAAGAAATTCAGACTTATGGTCCTAATGAAAATCATGGTACTTATGAATTTTTCTATGAATCAATTGTAGAAGAACAAGATCTAGTAGAAACGATTGATCTTCAACAAGAATATTCAACTCTTGTAACTTTAGTAGCAGAAGATAAAAATGCAATTGGGTTCTTTGGATTTGGATATTACGACAGTAATAAAGATAAAATTAATGCTGTAGGTATTGACTTTGGAGAAGGGGCAGTGGTTCCTTCATTAGATACAATCGGTGAAGAAGGTCCATATGCAGGATACACTCGTCCGGTATTCACTTATTTAAATAAGGCACACGCTCAAGAAAAACCACAAGTTTATGATTATGCAGTATACTTGGCTGAAAGTATCAATGAATTTGCAGGTGAAACAGGATTTGCTCCTATTCCAGAAGAAGAAAGAGAAGCAATGCTAGAAGAAGTTCAAGCATTAAAATAAGACAAACAGTTAATGCAGATCATTAACTCAAATAAGATGAGGGTATATCATGCTCTCATCTTATTGTGAGTTTCGACAAAGGGGTGTACTAAAAGATGGCAACAAACAGCAATCTCAATTCAGGAACGAATGTTAGTGAACTTATTGCTAAAAACAAAGAGAAGAAAAGCCTCAATAATTATTTTGAGAAAAGTATTCCTGGCATTCTTTTTTTATTAGCTTCCATAACTGTACTCACTACTATAGGAATTCTCTATACACTGGTAAGTCAAGCAGTCCAATTTTTTATGGAAGTTCCAATTCTAGATTTTTTTACAGGTACAGAACTAAATCCACTTAGTCAAAATCCTGAATTTGGTATATTACCATTATTAAATGGGACCATTATTTCTTCATTAATTGCAATTCTAGTTGCTGGTCCAATCGGATTAATGTCAGCAATATATTTAAGTGAGTATGCAACAGATAAAGTAAGAAAAGTATTAAAGCCATTACTCGAAATTTTAGCAGGTATTCCTACCATTGTTTATGGTTTCTTTGCATTCACTTTTGTAACACCTTTAATTCGCTATTTATGGCCGGGTGTTGAGGCTACGAATATATTAAGTCCAGGTATTGTAATGGGTGTAATGATTATTCCGATGATTGCTTCATTATCTGAGGATGCAATGAATTCTGTTCCAAATGGAATGCGGGAAGGTTCATTAGCAATGGGAACTACTAAATTAGAGACAACGATTAAAGTAGTTATACCAGCAGCATTTTCAGGAATTATGGCTTCTTTTGTACTCGGAATTTCACGTGCAATTGGAGAAACAATGATCGTAACTATCGCAAGTGGAAGTTCTAAAAACTTTACGTTTGATATCAGAGAATCGATGCAGACAATGACTGCTTTTATAGTAGAGGTTTCTGGTGGTGAAGCACCTGCTGGATCTACTTTACATTATAGTTTATATGCAGTTGCCTTAACATTGTTTGTCTTTACCTTAATTATGAATTTACTTGCGAAATATGTCTCTCGTAAATTTAGGGAGGAATATTAAATGGAAAAATTAGAAGCACTACATTTAAATAACAAGATTGATGCTAGGGTTCGGAAAAATAGTATATGGAAATCTATTTTCTTTCTTTCCACTTTATTTGGGTTGGTGGTTCTAGCTGTTCTAATCATTCGAGTGTTATTTCAAGGAATGAGTTGGATCGACATTGACTTTATAGTTGGAAGGTTATCCACCACAGCTGAAAACGCAGGTATAATGGGTGCAATTTTAGGTACTTTATGGGTTATGGTCGTTGTTATTCCAGTTACACTTATCATTGGGGTAGGAACCGCGATTTTTTTAGAACTTTATTCAAAAAAAGGAAGGTTTCAATCTATTATAGAAACGAATATATCTAACCTTGCAGGTGTTCCTTCCATCGTTTATGGATTATTGGGCTTAACTGTATTTGTGCGATTAGCTGATTTAGGAAATGTTGTTTTAGCTGGAGGTTTAACTTTGGCATTATTAGTGTTACCAATTCTTATCGTTTCTGCTCAAGAGGCATTAAGAGCTGTGCCTGGGCATCTTTCTGAAGCATCTTATGGAATGGGAGCTACTAAGTGGCAAACCATTCGACGTATCATTCTTCCTGCTGCAATACCTAGTATTTTAACTGGAGCAATCCTCGCACTCTCGCGTGCAATTGGGGAGACAGCACCTTTAACAGTATTAGGCATTCCTGCATTGTTGATACCTTTTCCGGAAGGCTTATTTGATACATTTACAGCATTACCAATGCAGATTTATTATTGGACGATTGATTCATCGTTAGTTGCTGAATATGCTAATCTCGCAGCAGCAACCATTATTATATTGCTAATAATTCTATTTTTACTTAATTCTGTAGCAATATTCATTCGAAACAAATACCAACATCGATATTAAATAAGAAAAAATTGGACTATGGGTTATCAAGAAAAGCAATTTTGTTGAGGAGTGGAATAATGAGTACATTAACAGAAAATAAAATTAACATCAATGTAAACGATACGGTTCAAACGAATGAAAGTCAGGAGCAAATCGAGAGCAAAAGTTCGGTAATTTATAATACTCAGAATTTAGATTTATGGTATACAAAGACACACGCACTAAAGAATATAAATTTAGAAATTCGTGAAAATGAAGTAACAGCAATTATTGGTCCTTCAGGCTGTGGAAAATCAACTTATATAAAAACGTTAAACAGAATGGTAGAATTGGTTCCGGGAGTAAGTACAACAGGTGCAATATCATACAAAGGAAAAAATATTTTAGATAAATCTATAAAGGTGGAGGATTTAAGAACACAGGTAGGAATGGTTTTTCAAAAACCAAATCCGTTTCCTAAGTCTATCTATGAAAATGTAGCTTATGGTCCTAAGGTACATGGTATAAAAAAGAAGGCTATACTAGATGAAATTGTAGAAAAAAGTCTACGTGGGGCCGCTATTTGGGATGAAGTGAAAGATCGTCTTAATCAGAATGCTTATGGACTATCTGGTGGGCAGCAGCAAAGAATTTGTATTGCTAGATGTTTAGCAATTGAACCAGATGTGCTGTTAATGGATGAACCCACTTCTGCTTTGGATCCAATTTCTACATTAAAAATAGAAGAATTAATTAAAGAATTAAAGAAAAATTACACAATAATTATTGTTACTCATAACATGCAGCAAGCTGCGCGTATCTCGGATAGAACTGTATTTATGCTGAATGGAGAAGTAGTAGAATTTTCTGAAACGAATCAATTATTTTCTAATCCGAAAGACCAACGTACGGAAGATTATATAACAGGTAGATTTGGATAAATTACTGGACACGAAGTGAGAGCGTCTCACTTCTATGACAGAAGTAACCTTTCGTCTACATGAGCAATACTGCGGTAAGTTCCTGCCCTAAATGAATGACGATTCGGTTTCTTTTTACCTTGAATATTTTACGCAAGGGAGAATTTAGCTTAGTTTACACATTTTTTCCATGCTTTAATTTATTCGATCAATTAGCATAGTTTGCCGAAAGTCAATACATCTCCACCTTACCGTTGAGTTATCGGAAGATGAAGACTTCTTGGCTAATAACGTTAAATTAAAATGCTAGAAAGTACATTTTTATGTATTTTCTGGCAGAATTATTATATGTATATATAAATAGGGGATTTAAGGAAGGAAGAGTAGGATGGTAGGAAGAGAAATATTTCATCGAGAAGTACAACAAGTCGAACAATTGATTGTTCAATTGGCAAGGAGCACAAAGGATCAATTAACTTCTGCTGTTAAAACTCTTTATAATTCAGATGTAAAAAAAGCAGAGGAAATTATAAAAAAAGATGCAGAGTTAGATCAATTAGATTTCAAAATAAATGAGGAAGCAATTTTTTTAATTGCCCGTCAACAACCTGTTGCAACAGATTTAAGACGATTGGTTGTCGCACTACGAATTTCGACTGATTTAGAAAGAATGGCAGATAATGCGAAAAACATTGCTAAGTCAACCATTCACCTTGGTTCTGAGCATGGAATTCTTGTTCATTCGTCTATTGATGAAATGAAGCATATAGCTGTTGAGATGATTGATCTTGCAATAAAAGCATATGAAAATGAAGATATTACATTAGCTAGAAAATTATCTGAGTTAGACGATATAATTGATAATATGTATTCAACTATGCTTAGAGAGTTATTGGAAGAAACGGCTACTAATCCACAAAAAATACAACATATTATGCAAATGGCTTTTAGTGGCAGGTATGTGGAACGAATAGGTGATCATGCTACAAATATAGGAGAAGATGTAACATACCTTGTCAAAGGAGAATCAACGGATCTAAATAATTAAGATACAAAAAAGGAGTAGTTCTTGACTACTCCTGATTTTGTCTTGTTAAAGTATTTGCAATTTCTTCAGCTGACATAGTTTCATTTAAGGTAAACTCCCCAATTTGAACATACCGACTTAAGCTATTCTCCTCCAGATAATTAAGAAAATTCTCTTCATCTGCGATTAGTTTGTTTTCGACGAGAAGATCAACTATATCTGGCATTGTCATTCCAGCTTCAATTTCAATAGAAACATGTTCGGGCTCTTGTTCCTCAGCAGTTTCATTTGCTTGTTCTGAATGAGTAGCATTATTTTTTAACTCATCTATCTGTTCATTCAACTCATTCATCTTTGCATTCATATCTTCTTCAAATACATAGTAACCTTCATTTTCAATTTGCTGAATTGAATCTTCTAGTGTAGGTGATGATACCGTAACGCTAGGTTTATCAATGAAATAAACAGCACCAATAATAATAGTTGCTGCAAATAATCCAAGTGAAAAAGCCCTAATGAATTGCTTCAATGTAATCCCTCATTTTTTACTAGATTAAAATTGTTTAATAATTGAAATAACATCATATTCATTCATATTTACTTGTTCAGCTATGTAATCCGTTTCATAACCTTGATTATATAATTCTTTTATTCTCTTCAGTATAGTTGTTTGTTGGGAAGCATTCGTACTCGGATGGATGGATTGTTGAATAGACATATCGTCCATCAATAATTCTTCTTCAAGCACACTAATTTTTTTCTTTAATTGATATGTTTCCTGTAATGAAGAAATCGAGAACTGTTCGAATTGATCTTCTATCTGCTTAAATTTATCCTGCATAAAAAATGATGCAATCCATAGAATAAGTGCAATAATAATTAAAGTACATACGGCGTATAACATGACGTTCCTCCTAATCAAAACCAATTTCCACATATATAGTTATACCATATTTAACATTACAATAAAACATATACTTGAAATTTGCGTTGGTATTTGCTATTATATTTTAGGTAGTGATTCGATAATAAAAGAAGATGTATGATTTAGTTTGGAGGGAAAACCATGCGCGTTAACATTACTTTAGCTTGTACAGAAACAGGTGACCGTAATTATATTACGACTAAAAATAAACGTACAAATCCTGAACGTATGGAGCTTAAAAAATATAGCCCACGTTTAAAAAAACATACGTTACACCGTGAAACAAAATAATGAAACAAAAAACTCTTACCACACATCTAATGGTAAGAGTTTTTTATTATCCGATGTGCTCGCTACATTCCATTAACACGAGCACAAATTTAACATTTACTCAAGTAAATTTATCTTTTGGTAATAATAAATTTGGTGAGGTTTAGGTGATTAATAAAATGGAGAAACAGCAATT
This sequence comes from Gracilibacillus kekensis, assembly GCF_900143085.1. Classification (GTDB taxonomy): domain Bacteria; phylum Bacillota; class Bacilli; order Bacillales; family Amphibacillaceae; genus Gracilibacillus; species Gracilibacillus kekensis. Next base: position 423,293 of record NZ_FRCZ01000003.1, read on the forward strand.
GAGGAAGGAAATATTGTTAAAATGGAAAAATTCATCAAAAAGAATGGAGATACAACATTCAATTTATAAGAGACTATTCCATCTGAATATTTGGGAAAATGCCAATATTATTGGACTGACTCATTCAAAAGATACAGAATGGGATACGACCCGTCTTATTGAAAAAGCATGGGATCAAAAAAAGACGATAACCATCCCAAAAAGTAACTCTGACACTAATACAATGAAGTTTTATCAATATGCTCCTGGTGATAGGCTAGAGATTACTAGGAAAAATATAAAAGAACCTATTGAGAGCTCTAACAAGTTTGTAGAGAAAGATAGACATGACTTAATCATTGTGCCTGGAGTAGCTTTTAGTAAGGACGGATATAGAATCGGTTATGGAGGAGGTTATTACGATCGTTACTTAGCTGATTACCTGGGACCAACACTGTCACTAGCAGCTGATTTTCAAATGCAACCTTTTTTAACTAAAGAATCCCATGACATACCTGTTCAATTCATCGTCACAAATTTCGGTACAATTTATTGTCAACATACATAAAATCAAAGATGAGAGAGATACTTTAGATAACTAACATTAGGAGGCGTATCTATTATGAAGTTATCTAACGTGTTTTTTATCTTTACAGCAATTGTGACGACTATTATAGTGTTTCGTAATTCGTTTATTAATCTGTTACTTAAAATTCCTTTTGTACGAAAAGTCGGGGTTCGGTTCTCCATGAAAATACCTTATATTCGTAATAAACTGATGGGCTCGATGTTTAAGTAATGGCGTAAACTTATTATTATTCTAATGTGAAAGATTCATGGTATCATTAGGAAAGTAATAAGGATGGTGCTTACATGTTTATTAAAAAACAATTTTTGCAAAATAAATTAGTACTCCATTTGATGGAGAAAGAACAATTTGAATTATTGTCTCTTCCAAACATTCAAGAAGAATACTTATTATGGAAAAGCAACAATAGAAAAACAGATATTGTTAGAGTCTCTTTAAAGCAATATGACTGGAAAAGGGATCTTTCTGTTTCTGTGAAAAACATAGAAAAACAAGTAATTCAAAAAATTAAGATTCCATTATTTCAAAAACATATCGCATTTCATCATATATTTTTAACAGAATATGAACCAGTTGATAATTGGGAAGCACTAGCTTCTTCAAAAGGACATACTAATAAAAGTGATAAATCATTTGTGTATATAAATGGGGAAAATGCTGAAGAGATTGACCGATTTGTGGAGCGAAGCAATTTAAGTGGATCTCCAGATTTAGAAGTACCAAACAATATCTTGGAAATAGAATATCACACACAGCTATTGAAGCAACGGATCAAGCACGTACATAAAGAAGCAGAAAAGGAAATCCTGGCAATTTTTAATAGAGGAAAACCTCGTCTGTCTTACATGCTTATTGCTCTCAATGTTATTATTTTCTTTCTGCTCGAATATGCCGGTGGTTCCATGAATCCAGAAGTATTAATCGATTACGGTGCAAAATACAATATAGCCATGATGGAAGGCGAGTGGTGGAGACTCATAACTTCTATGTTTCTGCACATAGGGTTTTTACACCTTGCTTTAAATATGCTCGCATTATATTTTATCGGTACATTAGTAGAAAGAATTTATGGAAATATACGGTTTTTTATTATATATTTTTTAGCAGGAACAGCTGGAGGCATGGCCAGTTTTGCTTTGAATCCGAGTATTGCAGCCGGAGCGTCAGGTACGTTATTTGGATTGTTTGGCGCTTTGTTGTTTTTTGGAGTTAAATACCCTAGAGTTTTTTTCAAAACGATGGGTCTTAATGTTATTTTTATAGTGTTTCTAAATATAGTGCTTGGATTTTCAGTACAACAGATCGATAACGGTGCTCATATAGGAGGTTTAATTGCTGGTTTTATTGCTTCTGGCATCGTTATGTTTCCAAAAAATCAGGCATATATCCATCAAGGTATTGCTATAATTGCATACCTATTTTATGTTCTTGGCTTGTTAGCTTTTGGTTTATCGAATGACGAGGTGCAATTCAATGAAACTTTGCAACTTCAGCGAATACAGGAATTATTAGATGATCAAGAATACCAGGCAATCAAAGTGATCGTAAACGAATCAATGCCATATGCTGATGACTTTTCTGCAGAATTATTATTTTACCGATCTATTGCTAATATTCGTCAAGAGTCTTTTGATTTAGCGCAAGAAGACTTGGAAAAAGCGGTAAGTCAAAAACCTGATTTTGAAGAAGCTTGGTATAATCTTGCATTGGTCTACCAGCAAAATGAAAATTATGTAAAAGCATTATCTGCAGCCGATAAGTTGCTTGAATTGAATAGTAATAACGAAGAATACAAAAAGCTTTACGATGAAATCCAAAAAAGAGCATCCTAATTTAAAATCGCGGGATATTTAATTATCTTAACAGGATATAATGTTCTCTTCACGGGATAAGTAAACTTATCCTGCCAAGAGAAGTTCATATCCTGTGAAGAAGTTTAAATAAATGATTAATTATCGAGAGATAGTTTTTGGTAAAGTGTCTCTACTTCGTTTCTTTCGTTGGTAAACAATACGATTAAGTGGTCAAGGTTTTTATCAATCAGTATGATAGGCATCATTTGATTCTTTGTTTCAGGCTTGTTGGCAACTGGTAAAATATAATTTTTATACAACCCTTCCCAAAGCTGTCCAATAATGCGTTTAGTTTGGTGTAGAGTCAATCCCTCTATCGGTTGTTTCTCTAGTTGAATAAGATCTATTAATGAATATAACTGGTAATCATTTGAGTTAATGTTCGATACTTTTAACCATTCTTTCCATACAAATTGAAGTTGTTGATTCGTTGTTCTATCAATAGTTTCTTTCCATTCCTTTTGTAAATGCGAAGACGGCAATCGAAATGATTCTAATGCTGTATAAGGAGAATCAATAACATACAAGTGATCTGTTGTCATCTGCTGAACACTTTTTATTTCGTCATTTGGATAATGAGCTTCACCATGATGGAAGGTTATTGCTTGAAAATGACTGCTATCACTCTCTTCAAATATTACTTCAAGGTTAATATTTTTTTCTTGTTCTTTCCACAATCCTTTAATTCCTTTTAAACGACCATCCATAAACAATATTGAAATATCTTGTCTTAAATAGATGGGATCATCCAATGTACTATTTGATTCCCACTTGACTTGATATTGATCATTTCCAGTTTCCTGCAATAAATTCAACTTCGTTTCTGCTGAAGTAAAAGCTATAGAAGAATCTAGAGGGAAATACTTAATCGTTTCTTCAGATCTCTGTTGAGATAGTAATAATAGTAGTAATACCATCATCATTAGAAGGCAAGTTAAAATATGTAATTTTCGTCTTTTTATCATTAAAACCCCTCATTTATTGCGTTGCTACTTGTCCTAAATCTTTCCGCATTAAACCAACTATATTGAGAAGACTAAAAAAAAGTCTTTTAGAAAGAAGGAATAACGATGGATCAAGAGAAACGTTTGTATCATAACTATGATACAAATGTGCAATATATACATGATTATTTGTCGGTAGATAAGAGTTTTGACCTCATCCATCTTGATGTTGAGTATGCAGGAAAACGAATGGCTCTGTTTTTAATCGATGGATTAGTAAAAGATGAAATACTTCATTATTTAATGCGTTTTTTAGCAGAGTTAGAAGAAGGCGATTTAGAAAAAAACACTCTTGAACAATTGATCAAAAGGTATATACCCTACGTTGAAATAGATGTAGAAAAAGATTTGAATAAAGCTTCAAACTTAATTTTAGGTGGTCCCACTGCATTAGTTGTGGAAGGTCTTGAAAAAATTATCATGATTGATGCACGAACATACCCTGTTAGAGCACCAGAAGAGCCTGACCTGGAAAGGGTAGTGCGAGGTTCGAGAGATGGATTTGTCGAAACCATTATATTTAATACGGCACTAACCAGAAGAAAAGTGAGAGATAGATCTTTAAGAATGGAATATACTTCAATAGGTAGAAGGTCTAAAACAGATATTTGCATTTGTTATTTAGAAGATATTGCTGATCAGAAGAAGGTAAAGTTGTTAAAACAACATTTAGATAAAATTGATACGGATGGACTACCTATGGCAGAGAAGACGATTGAAGAATTTTTAAGCGGGAAAACGTGGAATCCCTATCCTACGATTCGTTATACGGAAAGACCTGACACTGCCTCTGAACATTTATATGAAGGTCATATTTTAGTTATGATTGATGGATCTCCAAGTGTAATGATAACACCTGCAACATTTTGGCATCATTTGCAGCATGCAGAAGAATATCGACAGAAACCATTTATCGGAGTTTATTTACGGATGGTACGTTTTATGGCTGTCTTTGCTTCAATATTTTTACTTCCATTTTACTATTTGTTGTCTGCTGAAGCTGGAGTGTTACCAGACGAATTAGCTTTTATTGGCCCATTGGAAATAGGTTTAGTTCCGTTAATATTACAATTTTTGATAGCGGAAGTAGGCATTGATGTATTACGAATGGCTGCAATTCATACACCCTCATCATTAGCAACCGCACTTGGACTCGTTTCAGCTATCATAATTGGACAGATAGCAGTAGAAGTTGGTTTATTTACAAATGAAGTGGTATTATACATTGCTGTAGCTGTTATGGGCACGTTTGCGACACCAAGTTATGAACTTAGCCTAGCTAATCGTGTCACTCGTATAATTCTTCTGATTGTTACTGCTATATTTGGAGTGAAAGGTTTTGTAATAGGTTTTACCCTCTATGTCCTATATTTAGCACAACTTAAAACATTTTATCTGGGATATTTTTGGCCATTTATTCCTTTTGATGCTAAAGCATTTATTAATGTGTTAATCAGACAACCAATTCCACATGATAAAAGTCGTCCGTCATTTTTAAATCCACAAGACCCAGATCGATAAAAAGATTTCTGTTTCATTTTATGAAGGCATTTGTTATAATATCTTAGGTGATATGAAATGGAAAGTATTTACGATTTACAAAAACTATTGTTGAAATTTGGAACGGTCATCTATATAGGTGATCGTTCAGCTGATTTAGACCTTATGGAAGAGGAAATTAATGAACTTTATCAAGTGAAGATGATCACAAAAGATGATTTTATAAAAAGTAGGCTGCTCATAAAAAGGGAAAGAGAAAAATTAGGTGAAGGGTGAAACAAAAATGATCAAAGATTTATTAATAGGAGTAGATATTGGTGGTACTACAGTGAAAAATGCGATCATATCAACTCAAGGGGAAATGATTGCCAAGTGGGAAATATCCACAAGGTTAGAAAATAAAGGATTTTCTGTCCCGCAGGATATTTGGACTTCTATCAAAGAAAAACTTACAGATTTAAATATAGATAAAAGTCGCGTTTTAGGATTAGGAGTTGGAGCACCAGGTTTTATTGATCCAGAAACGGGTAAGGTAGCTATAGCAGTCAACATAGGTTGGAAAGATTTTGCTTTGCAAAATATTTTAGAAGATTTATCAGGTTTGGCTGTATATGTAGACAATGATGCAAACATCGCCGCATTAGGGGAGAATTGGAAGGGTTCAGGAAATCAGGTAGATAACATGTTAGCAGTCACACTTGGTACAGGCGTTGGAGGCGGTATAATCGCAAACGGTAAGATCGTCAGTGGTGCGAATGGTACAGGTGCTGAAATTGGTCATATCACTGTTGACAAAAATGGTGCGCCATGTAATTGTGGAAGGACTGGCTGCTTAGAAACCATTACTTCAGCAACAGGAATTGTACGCCAAGCTGAGATAATGTTAGCAGAAGGGAAAGCGCCAAAATTACAAAAGAGAAAAGAAGCCAAAACAACTATTACAACGAAAGATATATTTGAAATCGCTGCTGAAGGTGATAAGGATACGAAGCAATTGTTGCATCACGTGTTTGATGTTTTAGGCTTCGCTTTGGCAAATATTGCGATTACGACGAACCCATCTAAAATTGTAATTGGGGGAGGCGTTTCTAAAGCTGGTAATCTATTGTTAGCCCCTTTAAAAGACGCATTCGAAAAATACACATTACCGCGTACTAATGAAGCATGTGAGTTCGTTTTAGCTGAGTTAGGTAATGATGCGGGCGTTTTTGGAGGCGCATATTTAGTTTTGCAAAATAGTAATTTTTCACGATTGAACATCTATTAGACTATAATAAATTTAGTCTAACATTAAGGTTTAATGAATAATGTAAATAAATTGTAATCTTTTTTAAGATTTATGAAACTTTTGTGTGATGTTCATCGTCTATAATTAATAGAGAGAGATAGATAACAGGGTTCTATCATTTTGAGGAGGATAATCAATGTTTAACAAAAAGCTGCACATGCCTTTGTATATATTCGCAGCACTATTATTTGGATTAAAAACATATATCGTTTACCGTTTTGTGTTTAATATTTCATTAGATAATGGTATGCAAGAATTCATTTTATTGATAAATCCATTTGTAACTGCCTTTTTTATTTTTATGCTAAGTATATTCTTTAACAAAAGAAGACAACTTAAGTATATAAAATACGGTATTTTATTAGGGTCACTTATTTTATATTTTAATATTGTATTTTATCGAAACTTTTCTGATTTTATAACAATACCGTTACTATTCCAAGGTAGCAATGCTGCTGATTTGGGTGGCAGTGTTCTTGGATTAATTAAATTATGGGATATTGCTTTATTTTTAGATGTAGTGATCGTTTGGATTGCGGCAAGAAAATACGGAGAAGAATTAACAGCAACATTCACTAAAAGATATAAGCGGTTTGCTCTTTCTTTATCTGTGTTATTTTTAGTAGGGAATTATACACTTGCAGAGATTGAACGACCACAATTATTGCAGAGAACATTTGACCGAGAATATTTGGTGAAGAATATTGGTATATTTAATTACCATATATATGATGCCGTTTTACATTCCAAATCTGAAGCACAGCGTGTTTTTGCAGATGGAAATGAATTAAATGCAATCACAGATTATATGAAAGAAGAAACATCGAAGCCAGTTAGCGAAGAAATGTTCGGTGTGGCGAAAGATAAAAATGTAATTTTTATCTCACTAGAGTCAGTTCAGTCATTTGTGATTAATAATACAATGAATGGTGAAGAAGTTACGCCATTTTTGAATGATCTTATTGATGATAGTTACTATTTTGAAAATTTCTATCATCAAACAGCACAAGGTAAGACTTCTGATTCCGAATTTATAGTCGAAAACTCATTATATCCATCACCACGTGGTGCTGTGTATTTTACTCATGCACAGAATGATTTTCATTCACTACCAGAAATGTTGGGTAACAATGGTTACTATACGTCTGTATTTCATTCCAATAATAAAAGTTTTTGGAACAGGGATGTAATGTATGACAACACTGGTTATGATCACTTTTATGATATTAATGCATTTGAAGTGACAGATGAGAATTCCGTCGGCTGGGGATTAAAAGACAAAGAATTCTTCAAACAATCACTGAAATATATGCAACAAATGGAAAAACCTTTTTATTCTAAGTTTATTACTTTAACAAATCATTACCCATTTGATTTGGATGAGGAAGATGCAACAATTGAAAAATATGATTCCAATTCAAATACGTTAAACCAGTATTTTCAAACTGTTCGTTATACGGATGAGGCTGTAGAAGATTTCTTCACAAACCTTAAGGAAACCGGCTTGTACGAAGATTCTATTATTATATTAATGGGAGATCACTATGGTATAAGTGATTTTCATAAAAAAGCTATGAGCCAATATTTGGATACAGAATATACAGATTATCTGCATACGCAGTTACAACGAGTTCCATTTTACGTTCATATTCCTGGTGAAGACGGAGAAGTAATTTCGAAGATATCTGGTCAGATTGATGTTAAGCCTACAATTCTAAACTTACTAGGGATTGATCAAAGTAACGACTTATCATTTGGTACAGATTTATTTTCTGAAGACCGTAAAGACTTTATTGCGTTAAGAGACGGTAGTTTTATTACAGAAGATTATGTGTATGCAAAAGATCAATGTTACGAACGTGAGACTGGGGATTTAATAGATACAACCACTGCATCAGACGATGAAGGTGAAGAATCTGTATGTAAACCGTATATAGATAAAGTCGAGAAAGAACTAGGTTATTCAGATGAAATAATTTTCGGAGATCTATTCCGATTTTATGATTTTGGTGATGAGTAGAATTTAAAGAGGCTTGGACAAATGAGCTTTATAAGATCCAAACGATTTATCGAAACCTTCGAAAAATCGTTTGGATTTTCTTGTGAGGAAAGATAGAATATAAGCGGCGTCATGTCTAGCTCCGAGCACCAGAAACTACGCGACTTCATGAAATCGCCCAATGATAAAGAAGACTTGACGATCGGGGAAAGCAAAGGTTTAGTCGCACTTATGCCTTTAGGCGAAAGTCATCATCGCCTCGCTTTTCTCAGTTGATTCTGAAGTCGCTACGTTTCTAAGCGGGCCTGCTGCGATTTTCTTGTGTATAAGGAAGATATTGCTCAATATGCATTGTGGTAATTTTAAACGAGTAGTGTCCTAACATAATGATATATCATAGTAGCGTTGTAGAATTATATTAGAGTAGACGTTTTCTTCCACTCCTACGGTATGGTTTTTGTACGAAGATCCACTTTGGTAAGCGCTCTTTGCTTATTAAAGTTAGCCGATGAGAAAAAAACGTGGAAAGGGAAGCGAGCGTGCCTTAGCGGTTGCTATACACAATAATACATCAGCTGTTGCATATTTCCCTATATCGGGAAATATATTTAATACACCATGCGTATATGATTAAGAGAAATATTTATGTACAATCATTGTTTTCTTAGTTTTTGATAAGAAAAGGGAAGAGTGTACGCCTAGAAACGTTGCGACTCTTCTTACCTAGAACAAAAAAAGACGCCGTTGTGGCGTCTTTTTTAGCTTTCAAATAGTGGACGAATAAGTTCCCAATATAAAGTTGCGATAGAAAAGAAGCCAAATACTAGTGCAGATATACCTGCAAAAGCTACTCCAAACATGTTTTGAGCCTTGAATTCACGTACAATGGCCATCACACATAGAATCGCTACTATCAGAATAATAAAGCCTAATTCCATTTTTGAATCCCCCTTACATGCGAACATATCATTTTCATTATAAACCATTATCATTATAATATGTATACATAGCTAATCCATTATTATTTTAAAACAAAAGTAATGATTTGTCTATTAAAACTTAAAAAGAAATGGAGTGTATTATCTTTATGAAAGTTGAAAAGCTAACGTTAGGCCCCTTATCAACAAATTGTTATATAGTTATTGAACAAAATGAGGCTATTATAATTGATCCTGCCAGTGATAGTGAATCCATCATAAATAAAGTAACCGAGTTAGGAGTAGTACCAAAAGCTGTTTTATTAACACATGCTCATTTTGATCATATTGGGGCATTAGAAGATATTAGAAAGTATTTCGATATTCCTGTTTATTTGCACGAAATAGAGCATGATTGGTTACTAGACCCTAAGTTAAATGGCTCCAGTTTGTTTGGGATGGGTGAAGTAAGATCAAAGCGAGCAGATTATCATTTTGATAAATCACAGTATCGATTTGGCTCAATAGAGTTAGAAGTAAGACATACACCCGGACACTCACCAGGAGGTGTCGCATTTGTTTTTAGGGAAGATCGTTATGTTGTTGGTGGGGATAGTTTATTTGCGGGAGGAATAGGAAGGACAGATTTGCCTGGTGGTAATTACCAGCAGTTGGAGAAGAGTATTCAAGATCAACTATACACGCTCGCAGATGATTTTGAAGTATTTCCAGGTCACGGTCCGAATACGAACATAAAAGAAGAAAAAAATAATAATCCATTTAGCAAAGGGTAGATAAAACGCTCTGATCCACATTAGATCAGAGCGTTTTAGTCCTTAATGTCCAAATCCAGGAACAAGAATGAAGTTGGTATAGAAAGTAAATCCAATAAAGAAAACAGTACAATAAGCTCCGAATAAATACATATACATTCTTTCAGATAATTTTAAAAATCCAACACCTAGAAAAAAGATCGTTTGTGCTAAGAATAGATATGCCATGGTTACCATATCACCAACATAAAACATCACTGTAAATATACCTGTCCAAAAAGCAAGCATACGGAAAACTCGATCCATTGCTCCCCCTCCTTCTAAAATCACTATGTATCAAACATATTATAAACGAGTATTTCAAAAATGTAAATTATTCTAATACAATGATTTTATTTCTTACTCATTTGTTCATAATATGTATACAAAGATCTGTTTTTATACCTTCATTCTGCCAATTCAATATTAATTATACGTGAACTACCTTTATTTGTTGTTAGTTCCATTTGATAAATTTCTCTATTAATTTCTACATTAAATAATTGAATCGATACATTTCCGTCTGGAAAAGTGTATTGGAAGGGAGGAGAGGTTTCTTCAAGTACTTCCTGATGTAGGGAAGCATAAGCTTTTTGATACAGCATTTCTAAGTAATACTGTTCATTATTTAATTCATTATGTTGTAGTTGATGTTGAAATTGTTGTACCTGATGGAGGGTGAATAATAATAAGATTAACAGGATAAAACTAGTTAGCGGGAAGATATAACCATTTTCATTATTCCATCTTTTTAAAAAGTGTTTTTTCAATTTGTTCACCACTATCTGTCAAAATGTATATTTTAATATCTGCATCATTTTCTGTTACTCTGAATTGTCTAACATTTCGCAATAATTCTTCATGACCATTTTCATTAACTTGTCTACGGATTTTATGATTATGCAGTGAAATAACTACCATGTCTCCATTGTTTTGCAGAAAATGAAGCTGATTATTTGCCACATATACTTGTTGAGACAGTTGTGTTTCTAATTCAATTATATGGTGGAAATGACTAAACATTGGCAATTCTTTCTCTTCACTTTGTTTCCATAGTAAATAAAATTGTGATAACCAGGAAATTAATATCATTAATAAAAGGATAGAAACTAACGCTTCTAGCATAATGTAACCATTTTCAGATTGATTTCCCATGAAGACATTTCGTTTGTTTTGTTTGTTTAGCATTTATCCATGTCACACATCCTTTTAATAGTGGTGGTGTTGAAGTATATTCGATGGTGATCGGTGTACTAATTACATCGTGATAAATATATTTCATTTCATCGGGTTGGTAGAGCAGAGCTTTATGTAGTTCTTCGGAGAGAAAGTAGATCACTGCTGTTTCTTCATGGATTATCTTCTTTTCTAGGAATAAATGATATTGGATGGGAAGTAATGTAAAGCACACAGTGAAAAAAAGCATGGTTGAAATAAGTGTTTCCAGCATATAAAATCCTCTTTGATTACGTTTTTTTATCATAACATCTTCCTTTTCCAAAAGGACAAGTAATAAAGTACACACTTGTTTTGGTTTTTATCTTCATGGTTCCTGGATCACTAAAATTTCCTTTTGATGAAAATTTTATCGGCATCTTTAATGTATCAAGTTCTATTTGCCAATCACTTGGGTAATTTCTTACTAATATTTTAGATCCTAGTCCGCCTTTGCGAATAAGATAACGATTATTCTCTCTTTCAAAATGAAGGTAATAATTCTCCTTTTTGGTCATAGCGAGCTGCTGCAAATAGAGCAAATCCTGATCAAACTCTTCAATAAATTGATGGTATTGAATCGAATCATATGTTTTTAAGGAAGCACTGTAAGAAATGGTAAGAAGTAACGAGGTTAAAGCCAATGCTATTAATAATTCGATCAGAGTGAATCCTGATTGATTAGACTTCATTACCTAGTTATCAACGATGTCGAGATCGGAAGCGTCATCTCCGACTATTGCTATGATACTTGCACCATTATTACATTCCAAAGTATCGACATATTCTCCCTCTAGAACGCTTAGGTCAGTTGGCTTTTCACCATTATCAATCTCGTATGCAATCACTTGATTTTCAACCATTTGCAGTAAAGCATCGCAGCCTTTTTCATTTAATTGACTACTTTTATCAGCTAAATTTGGCACAATCAGAATCAGTAAGATACTAATTACAGCTAATACAATCAACATTTCGATTAGAGTGAACCCTTTTTGGTTTTTCATTTTACATTCTCCTTTTACATTGTTTGGATATAGTCGAACATTGGTAACATTAAAGATAAGTAAACAAATACAACAAATAAAGCTAATACTGATAACAAAATTGGTTGTAAGAGAGTTATCCATTTTTTTAAATACATTTCAATTTGTTGAATTAAATGGTCAGAATAGAGTTTTAATTCTTTCTGCATTTGGGTTTGATTACGATCTTTAATCATAATTTTGGTTAACTCATCTTCAAGTAATTGGCATTGGGGCAAGATAGTGGCATAGCTATAACCTTGAGCTAGGTGGTCACTTATAAGCATGCCATAATGATTGATAATGGTTTGATGTTGATCCGACTTTATTACTTGGAGGCTATCTTTCATCGTTAAACCACTTTGAAAAAGACTCGCTAAATGAGTTGTAAGCAGATATGTGGTGCGCATTTTACTATAGCGGTTATAAATAGGAATACAGAGAAACAGTTTAATTTTAGCTTCTATAGATAAGAAATTTTTAAATAAGACTGTACTAATAATTAACAACAAGCCAGCAATTACACTACCGATCGTTCCATAAAAGACGATGTTAATGACAAATTCTGCTGTATGGAAGACACTAGTTACATCCTGATTGGTTCCAAGTAATTGTGTGAAAGAAGGAAAGATCGTAGTTTTCATAAAGTATAGAATAATAAAGAAAAACAGGAAGAGAAAGAGTGGATATCGAGATAATTTTTTTAACTTTGAGGCAAACTGAATACGCTGTTGAAGCAGTTGGCAACACTGTTGTAAACCGTAAGTAAGATTACCATGATGAACAGCTATTTTTAGAAAATCAATAACTTCCTGATTAAAATGTGTTTTTTCCAATGTGTTAACAAATGTTTCACCTCGATATAATAATTCTTCCATTTTCTGAAGCAATGGCCTTAGATGTTTTTCCCATTTTAATATCTCTAATACGTCGTTAAGGTTATAGCCGTTCTTTAACAATTGTTCAAAACGATATAAAATACGATATTGATCTGTTAGAGATAACTTTTCTTTAGATAGGTTATGGAGCCACAATATAACCGTACGCATAAGCTTTTCTCCTTAAATAGTGAAAAGATGAAAGATTTGTAAAGGCTTTATTCTGTAAAATTTGTTGAATATCGTTTGTATCGAGTATTTCTAAAATTGCAGCACGTTGATCTTTATATTTGATCATGTTTAGTGAAAGCAGTTGAAGCGAGGCGACAGCGACTAAATTATGTTCAATATCTATTTTTTTAATGCCCATTTCAAGTAAACGATGGATGGTGCCTTTGGCATTATTTGCATGCAATGTTGATAACACAAGGTGTCCTGTATTTGAAGCGCGAAATGCAAATTTTGCTGTCGCTTGATCACGAATTTCTCCAACCATAATAATATCAGGGTCATGCCTTAAGGCAGCTTTTAAACCAACGTCATAGGTCATTCCTGCTTTTTCATTCACTTGTACTTGTAAAACATTGTCCAATGGTTTTTCGATCGGATCCTCTAAAGTGATTGTTTGTAATTGATTATTTTCCATAAAAGCTTTTATTACTGCATATAAGGTAGTGGTTTTGCCTGAACCAGTAGCCCCCGTTAATAATATTAAGCCTGTTTTTAAGTGTAACCATTTTTTTATGGTGTTTAATTGATTGGGAAACAGGAATAATTGTTCTATGGAATGTATCTGTTGTTGGGGTAATATTCGAATGGCCAAACTTTCTAAATGGTTCGCAGGTAAAGTAGAAAGACGAAGAGAATAGTTTTGGTTATTATATTGATAATGGATAGATCCTTGTTGTGGCATACGATTTTCTCCAATATCCATCTTTCCGGTGAATTTGTAATACGAAACAATCATGGAATATTGTTGTTTCGAAAGAGAAGTATGGAATGTCCGCTTGCCGTTACAGCGGAAATAAACAAGGATGTTACGCTCGAGAGGAATGAAGTGGATATCTGACGCATAATCTTGTATAGCAGCCTGCAGGATATGGTTGGAGATAGCTGCGGCTTTGTTCAATTAAATGTTCACCTCCTATGTTTAAAAAAAGAAAATTTTAGCAAAAGAGTAGGTCGACGAAGTAAGAATTGAAAGAACTTAAGATAAGAAAAACTGATATATTTTAAAAAGACTAGGTGCATGCCGAGTTTTTCTAATCATGGTACAATACATATATTCGACATCAATCTGTTTATTCCTTCAAAGAAATAAAAAAAGATGGAGGACGTTAAAAAAATGAAAAGTATATATCTAATTGGTTTTATGGGAAGCGGAAAGACAAGTATTGCGATCCGGTTACAAGAGAAATTAAATTTGAAATTACAAGACACAGATCAAATGATTGAAGCGAATTATCAGATGGAGATTCCGACAATTTTTGCTGAAAAAGGGGAAGAAACATTTCGGGAATATGAAAGTTCTGTTTTAAAACAAACCGAACAGGAAGATACCATAGTTGCTACGGGTGGCGGGATTATTGAAAGGGAAGAAAACCGCCTATGGCTCCAAAATAAAAGAAATGTATTCTTTTTAGAAACTACTTGGGAAGAAATAAGCCAACGTTTAATTGGTGATCAATCAAGACCAATATGGAATAATCAAAGTAGAGATAAACAGCAGTTACTAGAACAACGTTTACCTAAGTATCAAGAGGTTGCAACATATATTATTAAAACAGATGGAAAAAGTGTAGAGCAAATTGCAGACCAAATAATTTCTAAATTAGATGCATAAATTAGAACGTTGTTGGAAAAAATAGCAGTAAAATAATAAAGGTGTGAGTCTATTGTCCAACAATGATTACGTCAAATATATGACCCAGAGAATTGTCAAGTATATGGATACACCGAAAGATGAACGGAAAAAGTCGAAAGTAGAACGTGGACACGAAGAAGTAACGGTTTCTAATAAATGGTTCGGTGTATTACCATTCGCATTTCGATTGCTAATTCAAAAAAGAAAACACTAAATTATGCAAAAGAGTCTCAACAGAATCCAAACAATATCGATTTTATTCGATATTGTTTGGATTCTTTCATGAATAAAAGCAGTATCATGCGACACTATTGTAGTGGTAATTATGAGATATTATTTGTGCTTTGCAACCGCTCCGGCTTGTACGCACACAATTCATTTCATAATTACCACCAGAGTAATGTCGCATAATCCGTCTTTTGTTGATCATGTTCGCGCTTTATTAATGATGGATTGGGTAGTTTCTTCTTTTAAATAAAATAATCCTGCATTAATGATTTCTATTATTATTTTAGGTTGTAATCTTTCATGTAATCGTTCTTTTTCTTTATTGAGGATGTCTTGATTGTCTTCTTGTTTGTCAAAGAAATATTCCACTAACTTCAGTTCTTCTTGTAACAATTTTTCTGATTCGATTGCCCATTGCCAATTTTGATCAAGCAATTGATCTTCAACAAATTGAAAAATACGATTAAATCCACTAATCGGTCTAATTATTGGTGAAATCGTGTAACTATAATCGCTCATTACACGTTGCAGTGCTATTGATTCAATCTGATTCATCATATTCGATACGATCGATCCATTTATTAACTGTAAACCTATTGAATAAATATCTTCTTTTTTTTGACTGCCAGCATATTGAACCTTTAAATTAGTTACCAACCAAGGAAGTAGTGCCGATTTATTTAGACTGTCCTTTTCTTCGTATAACATCGTGTAACGAGCTTGCTGTTTTATATGTTGGAATATTTGCTGTAATCTTGGACTGCCATAATGAATCCATTCTTTATTGTTATCTTTTTTTTCAGTGTTTGTATCTAACTCTAGGGACAATGGTTCTCCTTGACGACCTATTTTATCCATGTAATGCCAATAAAAAGGACGGTTCATTAATACTTGATCTAAATCCCTTGTTAATTGAATCGTCATTTCTGTGTCATTTTCTGTGATTACTTTACAATCGTGAACGGTAAAGTATTGATGCAGGAAGCTGTGCAAATTTGTGATCATAATATATGCTCCTTAGATGGAGTATTGTGTTGATACGACTGAATTACAGAAGTAAGGTTATCTAATTTTATTTTTGTTTCTCCAAGTGATTTAGATTCCAGGAAGATTTGTTCCACTTCTTTCTCTAAATCCTGAACATTTAAGTCTGTCAGTATCTGATCTAATTGACCAATAACATTCTCAAACAATTGAATTTTTGTATATAATAAGTTCATAACGTTTTCTTCCATTGTTTGTTTGGTAGCGAAGTTATAAATTATAACATCGTTTTCCTGCCCAAAACGATGGATACGTCCAATTCTTTGTTCAAGTCTCATCGGATTCCACGGCAGGTCATAATTGACAAGGTGATGACAGAATTGCAGGTTAATTCCTTCACCTGCTGCTTCTGTAGCTATCATAACTTGTGCTTGATTTTGAAAAAGCTGTCTCATCCAATCTTTTTTCCCTTTCTTAAACCCTCCACGATAGATAACGGTTGGTATTTTTTCTTGATGAAGTAGCCACTGCAGGTAGATTTGAGTGGCGCGGTATTCAGTGAATACAATCATTTTCTCTTTTGATTGTTTAACAATTTCTACTAGTTTTAATGCTTTAGCATGGTTAGGAAGTTGTTCGATTGTTTCTAATACTTCAATTGCATCCGGATCTTCAGTCGCTTCATTTTCTTGAAGCCATTTTTTCATGGATAAGTAGCAAGCTTCACGCGAGCTGCAAAATTCTCTTAGGTATGTGATCGTTGAGAGTGCCGTCTTTTGTTTAAAGAAGTGCTCAATTTTACTATAGGCATTCATTTCTTCTTCAGAAAAGGACACCCAAACAGTTTTGATTTTTCTTGACGTCCAGTGAACACCAGTATCTGACCTTCTATTTCTTACCATTACTTTACTTATTAGTTGCTTTAA
This sequence comes from Gracilibacillus kekensis, assembly GCF_900143085.1. Classification (GTDB taxonomy): domain Bacteria; phylum Bacillota; class Bacilli; order Bacillales; family Amphibacillaceae; genus Gracilibacillus; species Gracilibacillus kekensis. The sequence goes on from NZ_FRCZ01000003.1 coordinate 440,351, forward strand.
GTAAGGATCTTCGTCGATTTTACGTTTTTGTTCCCGATAGTTGTTTATAAAGTCTTCATAAGTACCAAGATAACCGGGTTTCAATAGGCTGATTAAGTTGAAGATGTCTGTCAATTTATTCTGAACGGGAGTTGCTGTCAGAAGTAAGCAGTATTTTTTTGATAATTGCTGTACAAATTGAAAGTTTTTTGTTTTATGATTTTTTAATTTATGAGCCTCATCTACGATAACCAAATCATAATTTTGTTCTAATATAGTATCTCTGTGTTTTGCTAACTTAGCAGTATCAAGTGTGGTTATCAATATATTTGCATCTTGCCAACTCACGCGTTTGCCTGACGAAGCAGCAGGTATCAAAAATTTTTGATTTAATTCTAAAACCCATTGATTCACGAGTGAAGCTGGAACTAAAATAAGAACTTTTTGGACTAGCCCTCTTAATAGATACTCTTTTAAAATTAGTCCGGCTTCTATAGTTTTCCCAAGTCCTACTTCATCTGCAAGTAAAGCTCTCCCATTCATTTTTTGAATGACATTCTCAGCACATGCCAGTTGATGGGGTAAAAATTCCATGTGTGGTAAAAACTTTGGTGCTACTAATTTATTAAAACTAGCTATTTTCATCGTTTCTGCAATTTGATAGGACTGCTTGAATAATTGCCAATCGGCTAAATGAGCTGGGTTTTGTGTTGCTTCATTATAGTTATTCACAAATAATTCGTCTTTTATTACCGGAACTCGCATCACAAATCACCCTCACATTGTCCATTTTTTTCTTATTGTTGCCATGGCAAATAATCTTATACGTGAATATTAAAATAAGTTAGATAGGGGATAAGAAGAGCATATTATTTCTGTATAGGTCGTGCAGACATCCTTGTTGCCTGCAGGGCGGAGATGAGATCACACAAGTGTTCCGTTCCATTAAAGCAAGATGTTTTATTCTTCTCCAAATCAAATATATATAATACCAAGTATATTTTTGGGGGGAACAGGAAATACGATTCGTCTTTTATCGATCTTTATTACTCATACTTCGAATTATTCGCCTATAATATATTGTTTTTTAACATTAAAAAAACCGAGTGATTTCACTCGGTTTAGTAATCTAGCTTTTTTGATTTTTTGATCTTACCTGTCCACTTTTTATAGCCGCCTTGTAAATGATTTAGATCTTTATATCCTTGTTTATTTAGTAATAAAGCAGCTCTCATAGATCGTGAGCCACTTTGACAATAAAGATAAACTGGCTGATCTTTTCTTAACTCTGTTAAGCGTTGCTTTAATTGAGATAATGGAATGTTTCTTGCACCTAAAATATGACCTCCATCAAATTCTTTAGGTTCTCTGACATCAATTAATTGTGCTTTTCGATAACCTTCACGAAACTCTTTTTCTGTTAAGGCATTTAACACTTTTTTCTGTTTAAAGTAACGATAAACAGTAAATAAAATAAAGGCAACTAAAATACCAATTAAAATGTATATTTCTGTCATTTCTTTTTCCCCCATTGATTTTTCTATTCAATCCTCTAAAAAGGATTATACCATTTAATAGTATCAAATAAAGTAAAAATTATCGAATGTGTCAATTTGTCAAATTTTCATATGACATGTCTTGTCTCACTCCGTAATCTATTGTATGCTTTTATTTACATAATAAACTTAGTAATGGAGGATTGTTATGCCGACACCAACTATGGAAGATTACATAGAACAGATATATATTTTAATGGAAACTAAAGGATATGCTCGCGTTTCTGCAATAGCAGAAGCCCTTCAGGTTCAACCGTCTTCTGTAACAAAAATGGTACAGAAGTTAGATCGAGATGATTACCTTAATTATGAAAAATATCAAGGACTGGTTTTAACACCAAAAGGTAAAAAAGTTGGAGAACGGCTTGTTTATAGACATGAATTATTAGAGAAGTTTCTTCGCCTTATAGGTGTAGATGAATCGAACATCTATACAGATGTAGAAGGAATTGAACATCATTTAAGTTGGAATTCAATAGATCGGATTGGAGATGTAGTGCAGTTATTAGAAGATCCAGAACACATAGAAGTAGTAAAAGCCTTACAATCCAAAAAGGATTAATAATAAGACAAGTTCTATCTACTGATTTAATTGTATATACATAATATGATACCAGTACGATAGGGTGATGTCATGAAAATTGATGGCGTATTTTCTGGTGGAGGAGTAAAGGCATTTGCATTTTTAGGCGCATTACAAGCTTTGGAAGAAAACGATATACAATTTGAGAGAGTAGCAGGAACATCCGCAGGCGCATTGTTTGCTACTTTTATTGCAGCGGGCTATAACGCAAAGGAGATGAAAAAGATCTTTTTAGATCTACCTCTTGAATCTTTTTTAGATCAATCATACTGGAGTAGTTTTTTCCCTTTTGTTAAATGGTTAACCTTATATCAAACGATGGGATTATACCGTGGTAATTATTTTGAAACATGGTTGCAAGAGAAATTAAAAATGAAAGGAATTTACAAGTTTTCTGATTTGCCTCCTGAGAAATTAAAAATTGTCGCTGCAGATCTTACATTTAATCGTGTTATCATCTTTCCAGATGACTTAAAAAAATACTACCATATTGATAAAAATTACTTTCGAGTTGCGAAAGCAGTCCGCAGTAGTATTTCAATTCCATATTTTTTTCGCCCTTCTAAAATTATAAATCCCTTAACAAGACAAAAAAGTTATATTGTAGACGGCATGATTTTAAGTAATTTTCCTCTTTGGTTATTTGATCGTGAGAAATTGATTCGATTAAGACCGATTTTAGGAATGCAGTTAACAGATCCAAAACATTATTATTATAATTCGAAAATTGCGAATGCGATCGATATGTTGTCCGCTTTAATTGGAACGATGAGAAAAGCGTATGATACGAGATATATCGCAGAGAATGTTGCAAAAGATATATTATTTTTCCCAATCGATCAAGTAAGTGCAACAGATTTTAATCTTACTATAGAACAAAAAAAAGCATTGATTGATTTGGGTTATAAAAGAACTCTAAAATTCCTATCAAAATGGCCATAGTAAAAAGAACAGAGCAATTATAACGAGGCTCTGTTCTTTTTCTTTTGTTTATTACCTTCTATAACACGCAGTTGTGGGGCATCTTTACGAGAGTTCTTTAGCGGACGAATAATTTTCTTGTGTGTAATGTTTTGTTTGATCGGTCTCGGTTGCTCTTTTTTAAGTTTGTTATATTTATATTTTTGTTTGGATTGTTTAACGGCTTTACGATATTTTCGTATATCGTTAGGAGTTCGCTTTCTTATAACGAAAAAATAAATTAAACCAAAAATTGCAGCACCGATCAGAACGGATATCAATAGCGATGTGATGAAACTAATTGTATTGGTGAACAGAGCTGTGATAACACCAATGACCGCTAAACCAATCAGTAAGTAAACCAAAAGGGACATGATGTTCTGTTTCATGTAAGCATCCTCCTTTAATTGAATGATAATCTTATTATAGTTATACCCTTAATTTATTGGATTTTATACAAGAATATCATAATTATCATCTATTATTTTTTAAAAAAGAGAAGTTTACATATTATTTTATATAAAATCGTGAAAAAAACTATGTCAAGAATGAAATTTAGCATGAAAAAAATTAATTATGGATACGCTATAGTTTGAGGTGATCAATGTGAGACGTATTAATCAACAAGAAAATCAGAAACAGAAAACTTCTCTAATTCCAAAAGTAATAAGCATTGGATTTTTCGGTGGATTAATATGGAGCGCGATAGCTGCTATCAGTGGTTATTTCAACTTTACAACTATCACACCGAAAAGTTTTATTCTAAGATCATGGATACAAACGGATTGGTCAGATCAATGGCTAGGACAAATTATTTCTATACTCATCATTAGTTTATTATCGATTGGTATCGCCTTTTTATATTACGTTTTGTTAAAAAAATACGACGGAGTACTTCCTGGGTTATTGGCAGGAATAGTACTTTGGTTTATTCTATTTTGGATTATGGAACCCATTTTTCCAAATATCCCTGACTTTTATCGATTGGAAAGCGATACGATAGTAACAACTATTTGTTTATTTATATTGTATAGTGTGTTTATTAGTTACTCTATTTCTTTTGCATATCTTCAGCATTTACATGAAAAGTAATTACCTTTTATGTTATTATGATGAAGAAAGCATGCGGATGGAGTGAGTGGAATGGGGAAATTATTGTTATTAAACGGTCCAAATCTGAATCGACTTGGTAAAAGAGAGCCAGATATCTACGGTAGTGAGACACTTGAAGATATAAAAGAAAAAATAATAGCTACGATTGAACCTTATCAATATCAGGTTGACGCAAAACAGTCTAATCACGAGGGACAATTAATAGATTGGATCCATGAGGCAGATAAATGCTATCAAGGTATCATTTTTAATCCAGGTGCGTACACACACACAAGTATAGCTATACGAGACGCGATTAGTTCAGTTGATGTTCCAGTAATAGAGGTCCATATATCTAATGTACATAAACGTGAGAGTTTTCGACATACTTCGATGTTAGCTTCTGTTTGTGAAGGTCAAATTGTCGGACTAGGTTCAAAAGGATATCAATTGGCCGCGATGTATTTTATCAAGTGAGAATGAGTTATTACAACTCTTACCCTGGAGCGAGGTTTCATATTATAAGATAAATAATTGAGAGGAGTTTTTCAGTGACTCGTGTTGATAATTTAAGAAAAGCACTAAAAGATGAAGGTCTTGATGGTTTGCTAATTACTAGCGATGTAAATAGAAGGTATGTAACTGGTTTTACAGGTACAGCAGGAGTAGCAATTATTACAGCAGATAGTTCCTATTTTATCACTGACTTCCGCTATACGGAACAAGCAAATGAACAGGTTAAAGGTTTTGAAATTGTGGAACATAAAGTGCCAATTCATCAAGCTGTTGCCGATATTATAAAATCATTGGCTCTAAGTAACATTGGTTTTGAAAAAAATGATCTAACTTATGCTCTATATGAAAAATATCGAAATGTTATCAGTGTGGATTTTATTCCAGCCAGTGGCTTGATCGAAAAATTACGCTTGATAAAAGATCAGGATGAGCTTAATATATTAAAGGAAGCTTGTAAAATTGCCGATGATGCATTTGAGCATATTTTACAGTACATAAAACCAGGTGTTAAAGAAATAGACGTAGCCAATGAGCTAGAGTTTTATATGCGTAAACAGGGAGCTACCTCATCAAGCTTCGATATTATAGTAGCATCAGGTTATCGCTCAGCGTTACCCCATGGTGTCGCTTCATCAAAAGAAATAAAATCAGGTGAATTAGTGACATTAGACTTTGGCGCATTATATAAAGGTTATAGTTCAGATATTACCAGAACGGTAGCCGTCGGAGAGATATCTGATGAATTAAAAACCATCTATCGAACCGTCTTAGAAGCCCAAATAAAAGGTGTTGAAGGGTTAAAGGCTGGAATGACAGCTAAAGAAGCGGATGCTTTAACACGTGATCATATTGATCTGAAAGGATATGGGGAATATTTCGGACATTCTACAGGGCATGGGTTAGGATTGGATGTTCATGAGATGCCAGCTTTATCGTTTCGTTCTTCAGAAACACTAATGTCTGGAATGGTAGTGACAGTTGAACCAGGTATTTACGTACCTAACGTTGGTGGTTGTCGTATCGAAGATGATGTGCTAATTCGCGAAGATGGTAGTGAGAGATTAACTAAGTCACCTAAAGATTTAATATGTTTACCGCTAACATAAAGTGAGCCTCAATGAAGTTATTATCTGTTGATCCTCGCTTAGTTTAAGTGAGTGTTCTACTTGGTTGAAAAAATAACTGCCAGTAAATAGACCTATACATTAATGGCGAAAACAGAAATTAAGGGGAGGAATTTGATGATTTCAGTAAATGATTTTAAAACAGGACTAACAATTGAAGTGGATGGCGGGATTTGGCAAGTATTAGAATTCCAGCATGTAAAACCCGGAAAGGGTGCAGCTTTTGTACGTTCGAAGCTTCGTAACTTACGTAATGGTAATATTCAAGAAAAAACATTTCGTGGTGGAGAGAAAGTAAATAAAGCACATATTGAAAATCGCAAAATGCAATACTTGTATGCTTCTGGAGATGCGCATACTTTTATGGATACCCAGTCCTTTGATCAAACAGAATTACAAGGCAGTCAGATTGAACGTGAATTACAATTTATCAAAGAAAATATGGAATTAAATATTTTAACTTATGAAGGTGAAACGATTGGTGTAGACTTACCTAATAATGTTGAGTTAACCGTTACGGAGACTGAGCCTGGTATCAAGGGTGATACAGCCAGTGGTGGTACAAAACCAGCTACTTTAGAAACTGGATTAACAGTACAAGTTCCTTTCTTCGTGAACGAAGGAGATGTACTTGTTATCTCAACAACAGACGGAAAATACGTTTCCCGCGCATAATATATTCAAAACTACTAAGTGAACTATTCTTAGTAGTTTTTTTTGTCATTTTAAGAACGCAGGCAGTTAAACTAAACTGCGAAGTACCTGTTGTGATAATTTTGAACAAAAATATGTGCGTAACACTCGCTACGGCTTGCCCACTTCGCTTTCCAGGGGGTGCGTCTTCAGCTAACTTTGTAAAGAAGATCACTTTACAAAGTGGATCTTCAGATCGCACTAATTCCCTAGGAGTCGAAGTGGACGCCTGCGCTAGGTCAAATTCTACAATGAATGCGAGAATTGAAATAATGACTTTTAAATCATTATCCCAATATTCTTATAGATAGCTCAGAATGATCACTGTCGCAACCGTTGTAGAATCTATTTATAGCGGAGGCCGCTCACTTTCACTCCCGTGGGAAAAACCCAGGGAAAGGGAAGTGGGCAGTCGGAGCGGATGTCTAGTAAATAAATCGTTTCAAGATTACTACTTCAGCTAATTAATTTACAACAATTTAGTTCGCAGTTGTGTCTGCTGGTTCTAGCTATTTGTTTATATGCTATCCCTTCTTTATTCCCTCGTTTGAAAAGCTTCATAGTTAAGTAGGATGAGTTTCCTTTTTTGGATGGTTATATCTAGTTTTTTCTCGCATAGAATACTTATAGAAATAGAACAAGGAAAAGAGGAAAAGAGCATGGAACAAGTCCTGAAAATACTTCCTAATCATATTTCTTCGACTATCAAAAAGTATATTGAACAGAAGCAGATACCCATACAAGAGATTAGACTCCGGGTCAATCAGGCAATTGAGATAAACGATGGCAGTCACGTATATTGGTTAAATGATACTTATTTTTCAGCATCCGATGCTACGTTATTTTTAAACAAAATAAGTGATTTTTCATTATATCGATTGGAAGAGGAGTTAAGGAATGGTTTTATTACGATAGCTGGAGGTCATCGGATTGGGATTTCTGGGTCTGTCATCGTTGAGAACAGAATAGTAAAGGCCATACATCACATAAGTTCTTTTAATATTAGAATTGCTAAACCCTATTTTGGCATTATTCAACCCTATTTACCTTTTTTAATAACAGATACCATTCATAACACCTTAATCATCGGTCCGCCACAATCTGGAAAAACAACTTTACTTCGTGACATAGCCAATTATTGTGCAAGTAGCACTTCAAAAAAGAAGGGATATAAAACTGCCATCGTAGATGAACGCTCGGAAATTTGCGCTTCTATAAATGGGGTGCCGCAACATTTACTTGCACCTCGCATTGATGTGTTAGATAGATGTCCCAAAGCAGAAGGTATGATGATGTTTGTTCGTTCCATGTCACCAGAATTAATTATTGTAGATGAAATTGGCAGTCAAAAAGATGTAGAAGCTATTGATGAGGTCATTCATGCAGGAGTACAACTTGTGAGTACTATTCATGGCAGATCGTTATCAGAAATCAGCCAAAGACCTACGATCAAAGAGTTGGTCAACAAAAAAGTATTTCAACGATTTGTGATATTGTCTAATCAAAATTCAGTCGGCGAAGTAGTTGAAATAGTAGATGAAACAGGACAACCTCTTTATCAATCAAGAGTGACAATCAAATGAAATGGATAGCATCAGTAGTTTTAATTATCGCATTAACTTGGATAGGACATGAGTATGCTAAAAATTTAGCTTATCGCCCTCGGTTAATCAGGCTATTCAAAAATGCTTTACAGATACTAGAGGCGGAAATTGTTTATAGTCATGCCACTGTTAAAGAGGCGTTATTGTCTGTTTCAAAACAGATTCCTGAACCGATTTCCAGCCTTTTTAAACAAATGGCACTCGATATTAAACAAAATAAAGAAGAATTATTTCCTATATGGGAAAAACATGTAGAAACGTTTTATCAAAAACATTCCATTCAAATAGATGATCGTGAAATTCTTCATCAGTTTGGAAGAACACTTGGTCAGCATGATATATTTCAACAACAAAAATATGTAAGACTAACCATTACACACTTAGAAAGAAACCTGACAGAAGCTGAAGAAAAGAATCATCGCTACGGGAAAATGTCAAGAAGTATCGGATTTCTAACTGGAATGTTAATTGTTCTACTCTTGCTATAGAGAGGAGTTATCGCATGATTGGTGACACAAGTGTATTATTTCAAATTGCAGGAATCGGAATTATTGTGGCGATGATTCATACCATATTAAAACAAATGGGAAAAGAAGAATATGCTCAATTTGTAAGTTTAGTAGGTTTTATTATTGTCTTATTGTTTGTTCTCAACAGTATTTCTGATTTATTTCAACAAATAAGAGCTGTCTTTTTTCTCAAGGGATAGGTTATATGGAAATATTTGAGGTTATAAGTATTGGAATTATTGCAACGGTTTTCTTTCTTCTTTTAAAGGACAAGCAACCTAGTATTGCCTTCCTTATTGTTGTATTGACCGTATTATACTTTTTTATATTTGTTATCCAGTATGTTCAAGAGATTTTGCAACTTATTACCTATTTAGGGGAAAAAGCCAATATTAATGATGTTTATATAAAAACAATCCTCCAAATTATTGGAATATCCTATATTACAGAAATAGGAGCCAATATTGTCAAAGATGCAGGACTTGAATCTATAGCTCTAAAAATCGAAATGATAGGGAAAGTGTTTATCTTAATATTAGCAATACCAATATTCAAATCGCTTGTTGAAACAATTATTAACATTTTCCCGATCTCCTAATAAGGAAGGGTTTAAATGAAAGTCATAAGAATAATTTTTTTATTTTTTCTTTTTGCATTTTTAATTCCTACAGAATTGCTTGCTGAAGTGGAAAATCCAACAGACGATTATCAAAAAATAATAAAAGGAAGTGAATTAGAAGCCTATTGGGATTATCTTGGTACAGAGTATCAGGAAGCATTACCTGAGCTATCAAAAGAAAACCTATGGGATATGATAAAAGGTGATGGAGAATTATCTGTTCAACAGTGGGTGAAGGGTTTTTTTCGTTATTTCCTATATGAAATTGTAGAGAATGGAAAGTTATTAGCTACTTTAATGTTATTAACATTATTTTGTTTATTATTACAAACGATACAGAATGCTTTTGAAAATCAAGTCGTAAGTAAAGTTGCTTATGCCATCGTTTACATGATGTTAATTATCATCGCATTAAAAAGTTTTCAACTGGCTAGTAGTTATGTATTGGATACCGTTGACATGGCCAAGAGTTTTTTGATCGCCTTATTGCCATTAATACTAGGTTTATTAGCGTCACTTGGCCATCTCGTTACGATTTCATTTTTCCATCCAATTATTATTTTCTTAATACATGTAAGTGTCTTTATCATTTCAAAAGTAGTTATACCGTTATTTTTAATATCAGCAATATTACAAATTGTAAGCACGATAAGTCCTGAATATAAAGCTACTAAATTAGCAAATTTAATTAAAAATATTGCCATAAGTCTGATGGGGATTTTATTAACGGTATTTTTAGGAGTTATTTCAGTGCAAGGAGCAGCGAGTGCAATACAAGACGGTATTGCAATGAAAACCGCTAAATTTGTAACAGGTAATTTTATTCCTGTAATTGGACGAATTTTTACAGATGCGACAGATACAGTACTAAGTGCAACGATATTAATTAAGAATGGTATTGGAATGATTGGTGTTGTGATCTTAATCGGTATTGTATTGTTTCCAGCTATTAAAATCTTCACTATTTCACTTATGTATAAAGTAGCAACAGCTATACTTCAACCTATTGGAGATGGGCCAGTGATCGAATGTCTCGATATTATTGGAAGACACATTCTCTATTTATTTGCTGCACTATTGTTAGTAACATTTATGTTTTTCTTTACGATCGTTATTTTAATAATCTCAAGTAACATTACAATGATGGTGAGGTAGAGGGGGGGATGAATGATTGAGTATTTATCTAATTGGATCCTACAAATTATTATTTATATGATTTTAGCTATGCTCGTTGATTTAATCTTGCCTAGTTCCACCTTAAAACAATATGTGAAATTAGTTGTTGGGTTATTGTTAATTTTAATTATTCTGCAACCTATCCTATCTATTTTTAAAGTAGATGTTCATCAGATCGTAGACCAAATAATTCGTACGAACACTGATCCAACGATAGAAGCAAATATAGAAAATCAAATGAATCAGCAGAAAAGTGAAATAGATCAGATACAAGCTGCATATGTATTAGAAGAGATGGTTGTCCATATGCAAAATTTAGTAGAGGAGGAATTACAAGAAACCTATAGTTATCAAATTGTAGATTTAGAGGCAACTTGGACTAGTCCTCAACCATCAGAACAAAATGAATTAGAACATGTAGATGTCCAGCTTGCTCCTAGTGATAGTCAACAACAGTCAGTGGAAAAAGTTAATATTCAAATTGGTGAGACAACTCTTCCATCGTCAGAAGCTCCAAATGATGGAACAGAAATCAAAATGTTCTTAGCTGAAGAGTGGGGCGTAGAAGAGGATATAATTCAGATTGGATGGAAGGAGGAATAAGGTGCCTGAATGGATGAGCAGAATTATGTCAAGCTTGAAAGTGAAGGATAAAAAGCCTACAAAACTTCAATACATCGCAATACTAATCTTAATCGCTGTCTTCATTTTATTAGTAAGTAATTTATTCGACACAAATCAATCCGATAATCAAATAGCCAATCCTCCAACTATGGTTGAATCGTCTCGAGATGAATCCGATGAACAAACATGGAAACAAGCTGAAGGCTCAGATGCGAGTTCAAAAATAGCCGATCTTGAGGTAGCTTATGAGGAGGATCTAGTCCAATTATTGGAAAAGATTACAGGTGTTTCAGGAGTAGAAGTGATGGTTAATTTAGATGCAACCAATGAACAAGTATATCAAAAAAATCTTGTAATTGGTTCTCAAATAACAAACGAGAATGATCAAAATGGCGGTACTCGCAAAATTGATGATGAAACAAGGGAGCAAACGGTTGTCATTATTCGTCAAGGAGAACAAGAAGTACCTTTATTAATCCAAACGAAAAAACCTAAAGTAAGAGGGGTACTAATTGTTGCCAATGGAGTGGATAATTTAGAAGTGAAAAAATGGGTATTGGATGCCGTATCTAAAGTTTTAGATGTACCGGCACACCGAATTTCAGTAATGCCAAAAAACACATAGTTCTAGGAGGGAAAAATATGTTAAAAAAACAAACAGTTTGGTTATTAACAATGTTAAGCTTAATGATTGTACTAAGTGTGTATTATTTGAATTCACCGTCAGAAGGAGATCTAGCTTATTTTGATTCTGATGAACAACAAGAACAAACTACCTCGTCTACTACTGTTGATCCACTTGAGCAAGAAGAGACAACGGAAAGTGAGGATATCGAGGAAATGGAAAATGCAGATAAACTTAATACTTCATCTATTAATACGGACGAATATTTTGCTGCAGTCCGGATGGAAATTACTAATCAAAGAAGTATGGAAAAAGAAAGGTTAGAAGGGATTTTTGCATCGAGCGAAAGCAGTTCAGATGAAAAAACAGAAGCTTATGAAGCAATGAAAGAAATAGAGAATTTAAATAAGAAAGAAACCATATTAGAAGATACGATTAAATCATTGAATGGTTATGAGGAAGTATTAGTGAGAAATGTTTCTGACAATAATGTTGTTGTCACAGTTCAGACAGACTCTTTGTCAGTGACAGAGGCCAATGAAATTATCCAAACCGCAAAAGACGAATTTGGAGAAATAGATATCGAGGTCGTATATCAATCAAGCTAAAATATCACTGCTGGCAGTATCCAACTGTCAGCATTTTTTGATTTTCAAAGTAAATCACATGTTACAATATATTAAAGTTAAACTAAACTGCGAAGTAACTGTCATGGTAATTTTGTACGAAAAAATGTGCGTAACACTCGCTCCGGCTTGCCCACTTCGCTTTACAGGGGGCGCGTCTTCAGCTAACTTTGTAAAGAAGATCACTTTACAAAGTGGATCTTCAGATCGCGCTGATCCCCCAGGAGTCGAAGTGGACGCCTGCGCTAGGTGAAGTTCTACAATGAATGCGAGTATTGAAATTTCGACTATTTAACTCATTATTTCATTTAAATTCATATAGATAGCTCAGAATGATAACTGTCGCAACCGTTGCAGAATATATTTATAGCATAGGCCGCCCACTTTCACTCCTGTGGGAATGTTTTTCCTGAAGATCCACTTTTTCAAGCGGTCTATGCTTGAAAAAGTTAGCTGAAGGGAAAACCCCACGGAAAGGGAAGTGGGCAGCCGGAGCGGATGTCTAGGAAATAAAACATTTCAAAATTACTACTTTGGCTAATAAATTTACAACAGTTTACTTCGCAGTTTGTGTCTACTGTGTTTTTAATATATGTGGTTTTTTAGGAAATTGTTATATAGATGTAAAGAAAGGTTGCAGTTTTTTTGTGGATTGCGTAAAATGTTAGAAGGAGTTATTAGTACCTGTTATTAAATGTAACAAAAGATGAAGGGGTGCAGAAATGTTAACAGTAGAAGAAATCAATCAATTAATAGAAAAATTAGATCAATCATCCATTGATGAATTTTCTTATGAAGAAAGAGGAGCAAAAATTAAATTAAAGAAAAATTCGGGTATCACACCCACAACTGTTGCACCACAGCCAGTTAAACAAGACAACACTCAACCAACAGTGGAAGCAACACCAAAGCAAGAACCCTTAAAAGACGAAGAAAAAGCAGAAGTAGAAGAACCTGCGAATTACGATCATGAAATAGTATCCCCAATGGTAGGGACTTTTTATAGTTCACCATCTCCAGATAAACCGATATATGTTCAAGTTGGAGATAAAGTTGGAGAAGATTCCATTGTCTGTATAGTAGAAGCTATGAAATTATTTAACGAAATCGAAGCAGATGTTAAAGGAACCGTAACAGAGGTATTAGTGGAGAATGGTGAATTAGTAGAATACGGACAACCATTATTCCGAATTAAGAAGGCATAAGGGGATGACATTGTGATTAAGAAGCTATTAATTGCTAACCGTGGAGAAATAGCTGTTAGAATTATTCGCTCTGCTAAAGAGATGGGTATCGAAACGGTAGCAGTCTATTCAGAAGCAGATAGTGAAGCATTACACGTTCAACTAGCAGATGAAGCTTACTGTATTGGACCAAAATTAAGTACGGATAGTTATTTGAATTTTACAAACATCATGAGCGTAGCAACCTTAACGGAATCCGATGCGATTCATCCAGGGTATGGTTTTTTATCCGAAAATGCAGATTTTGCAGAGATATGTGATGCATGCAATATTACATTTGTTGGACCGAGTGCCTATGCGATTCAAAAAATGGGTACGAAAGACGTCGCAAGAGAAACAATGAAAGAAGCAGGTGTTCCAGTAGTACCTGGTTCAAATGGTATTATTAAAGATGAAGAAGATGGTCTAAAGGTAGCCAAAGAAATTGGTTTCCCTGTTATCATTAAAGCTACTGCAGGTGGTGGTGGCAAAGGAATACGTGTTGCCAGAACCGAAGAAGAGTTAGTAAAAGGAATCCGTGTTACACAGAACGAAGCAGAAAAAGCTTTTGGTAATCCTGGTGTTTATTTAGAGAAATTTATTGAAGATTTTCGACATGTCGAAATACAAATTTTAGCAGATAACCATGGTAATGCCATTCACCTTGGTGAACGTGATTGTACGGTGCAAAGAAGGCTGCAAAAATTAATCGAAGAAACACCATCTCCAGCAATTGACGCAAAGATGAGAGCAACTATGGGAGACGCTGCAGTGAAAGCAGCAAAAGCCGTTAATTATTCTGGGGCAGGAACGATTGAATTTATATTTGATCAAAAAGAAAATACGTTTTATTTTATGGAAATGAACACGCGTATTCAAGTGGAACATCCTGTAACAGAAATGGTAACAGGTGTCGATTTAATAAAAGAACAAATCAATATTGCAAATGATGAAATATTAAACTATCAGCAAGAAGATATAACATTTGAAGGATGGGCAATGGAATGTCGTATTAATGCAGAAAATCCTGAAAAAGACTTTATGCCTTCAGCAGGAAAAATTGAGATGTATTTGCCACCTGGTGGTCTTGGAGTGAGAGTTGATTCAGCTGCATATCCAGGTTATCAAATACCTCCATATTATGATTCCATGATTGCAAAACTAATTACTTATGGAAAAACTAGAAAAGAAGCTGTAGATCGTATGAAGAGGGCATTAGATGAATTTGTAGTGGAAGGCGTCCATACAACAATACCATTCCATCGAAAGATGATGGTCCATCCAGTGTTTGTAGATGGAAATTTTAATACAAGATTTTTAGAGAAGTATAGTATAATGGATAATGAGTAAGATTACTATTAAGTGAAGGAGGTTCATCATGGCTGAAAACCAATTACTGAACGTAGGTGAATTTACTCCATTAGGCAAAGTAGAAATTGCCCCAGAAGTATTAGAAGTTATTGCAGGAATTGCAACAACTGAAATTCCCGGCGTCTCTAGTATGAGAGGCAATTTTGCTACAGGTGTAGCAGAACGCTTAGGTAAGAAAGCACACGGTAAAGGTATAAAGGTTGAATTAAGTGATGATGCTGTTCTCATTGATGTCTTTATTGTAGTTGATTATGGACATTCCGTTCCTAACATAGCAGAAAAAATTCAATTAAATGTAAGACAAGCAATCGAAAATATGACAGCAATACACATAAAAGAAATTAATGTGCATGTAGTTGGAGTCCATCTGGAACATCCTACTGAAGAAAAAACTGAAAATTATTAAGCTTTCAACAGAATGGTAGTGAGAGAGTCCTGCAGTAATATAACTGTAAGGACTTTTTCCATTTTATTTCAAACAGAAATTTAATCCTGTCTGTATGTTATATTTTTTTTCGCGGAATTATATGATTTGATAGCAATACTTTACAGAACATGGTATCATTTGTAGATGAAGAAAAAGACCGTGATAAGGAGTAGAAAAACTCAATGAAAAGAAGAGCTGCGCGTGAGAAAGCATTACAAGTTTTATTCTCATTAGATATAGAAGAATATGATCTTGAAACAACTTTAGAAAACACATTAGACAGTGAAGAAAGAGATTCCTTTTTGTTAAGCATTGTAAATGGGGTTATAGAAAACCAGCAAGAAATTGATGAAAAAATCACCAAACACTTAGAGAACTGGTCAATAAAAAGACTTGCGTTTGTCGAAAAGACGTTACTTAGAATGGCAACTTATGAATTGTTTTATTTAAAAGATGCACCAGAAAGTGTAGTTATAAATGAAGTAATTGAAATTGCTCATATATTTGGTGATGAAAAGTCTGGAAAATTTATTAATGGTGTATTATCTAAAATGATCCAATAAGGGGGAAATATTGTGACGGCAGAAGTTATTTACGGAAGCGAGTTAGCAAAAAATTTGCGAGCTGAAATGAAAGAAGAAGCACTGGAATTGCGCAACAAGGGTATCATTCCCGGATTAGCTGTTGTATTAATTGGTGATGATCCAGCATCTAAATCCTATGTAAAAGGAAAGCAAAAGGCATCTGATTATGTTGGAGTTGATTCAGAATTAATTGAATTACCTGATACTACTACCCAAGAAGAATTGTTAGCTTTAATTGATGAATTAAACAATAAAGATACAGTACATGGAATTTTAGTGCAACTACCGTTACCTGACCATATAGACGAGCAAATTGTTATCGAAGCAATTTCTCCAGAGAAAGATGTAGATGGTTTTCATCCGATTAGCATAGGCCGAATGATGACTGGAAAAGATACCTTCTTTCCTTGTACACCCTATGGAATTATCCAAATGATGAAGTCGAAAAATATCTCACTTGAAGGAAAACATGCTGTTATCATTGGAAGAAGTAATATTGTCGGAAAACCTGTCGGACAATTATTATTATCGGAAAATGCGACCGTAACATATTGTCATTCAAGAACAAAGAGTATGGAAAAATACATAGAATCAGCAGATATCTTAATCGTTGCTGTCGGTAAAGCTCATTTTATAAACGGTGATCACATTAAAGACGGAGCGATAGTGATTGATGTTGGTGTCAACCGCATTGAAGATGGCTCCTTAACGGGTGATGTTGATTTTGATTCAGCTAAAGAAAAAGCAAGTTATATTACACCAGTACCTAAAGGTGTAGGTCCAATGACAATTACAATGCTAATGCATAACACCATTAAATCCGCCAAAAAAAAGAATGGCTTATTGTAAAAATGGCTACTATCTTCTGATTTAGTATGAGGGTTGAAAGAATTTGGGCCAGAAGTATTTTCTAATTTTAAAATCCAAACGATCGAATAGACTTCGAGCGTTTGGATTTTCATGCATATTAGGAAGAGACTACGTAATACTGGATGTATATTTAATAGCAAAGTGGTAATTTTGAAACGTGTTATGGACTAGTAAACCGCTACGGCTGCCCACTTCCCTTTCCGTGGGGTTTTCCTTTCAGCTAACTTTTTCAAGCAAAGAACACTTGAAAAAGTGGATCTTCAAGTAAAACATTCCCACAGGAGTGAAAGTGGGCGGCCTGCGCTATAAAAATATTCTACAATTGTTGCAACAGTTAGCATTTTGCGCTGTTACTCCAATGAACAAATTTTTTTATGTGAGGAATAGCATAATGCTACCTCATACTAGCGTTGTGAAATATCAAATTAGCGTAGGCGTCCGCTTTTACTCCTATGGGATATTTTTCTCCGAAGATCCACTTTGGTAAGTGATCTATCCTTACCAAAGTTAACTGAGGAGAAAAACCCATGGAAAGAGAAGCGGACAAGCCGAAGCGATTGCTAAGCTCACACATTATGTCAAAATTACAACATCATTTATTGCGCAGTATCCTCATTTTGCGAAACAAGTTATATTTCATCATTTCTGTTTGAAGTTAAGAAAAAAATTGCGCCTAGTTTCTTTTCTATAGAAATTTTATGCTAAGCAATTGTATAATAGTGAATAGGAAGATTCTTTGAAGGGATGATTTTGTGGAAGAACGATATTTATCAGTTACCGCGTTAACAAAATATATAAAAAAGAAGTTTGACGTTGATCAACATCTCAATCATATTTGGTTGAAAGGTGAAATCTCGAATTTTAAACATCATTCAAGAGGTCATATGTATATGACGATAAAAGATGATAATGCAAGCATTCGAGCTGTCATGTTTCAAAGACAAAATCAATCACTCCCATTCACACCTGAAAATGGTATGAAAATCTTATTGACAGGTCATGTCAGTGTCTTCGAAATTCAAGGTCAATATCAATTATATATACAAGACATGCAACCGGATGGTATTGGTGCATTACATTTAGCCTTCGAGCAATTAAAAGAGAAGCTATTTAAAGAAGGTTTATTTGATAAGGTACATAAAAAGGATTTACCTAAATACCCAAGTCAGATCGCTGTATTGACTTCACCAACAGGGGCCGCTATTCGAGACATTTTAACTACTCTTGAGAGACGATATCCCATTGCTCACATTCTTATTATACCTGTTCTTGTACAAGGCAAACAAGCCACAAAATCCATCGTCGACGGAATTATTAGTGCAAATCAATTTTCAGAAATTGATCTTATTATCGTAGGTCGTGGTGGTGGTTCACTTGAGGAACTTTGGTGTTTTAATGAAGAAGAAGTCGCTAGAGCCATATTTCAATCAGAACTTCCAGTTATATCCGCCGTTGGTCACGAAACAGATATAACTATAAGTGACATGGTGGCAGATGTGAGAGCGCCAACTCCAACAGCCGCAGCAGAGTTAGCTGTACCATCAAAATTGGACTTAATAGAAAAAATTATCAATCTTGATCAATTTATATATAAACACATGATACATAAAATTGAGCAATATGAAGAGAGACTTTCATCGATTGAAAAATCTTATGTTTTTAAGTACCCAGAGCGATTAGTCGAAGAGAAGGAACAACGATTAGATCGAGCAATGGAACATATAACCAAACATATGGATAACCTAATCACCAGTAAAACGGTGAACTATCATAACATAGAAAAACGTTTTTCTTTTGTGTTGACAACTACACAAATAAAACACAAAGAAGAGAAAGTTTCGCAACTAATGAATAGGTTACATCGCGCTAGTACACAACATATCGATAATAAGAAAAATGCATTTAGTAAGAAGTTATCACAATTGGATCTTTTAAATCCTACCAGAATTATGAGTAGAGGCTATTCGATCACATATAAAAAGGACAGGAGTATTATTAAAAGTATAGAGAACCTTCGGAAAAAAGATGCTATAGTTGTCAGGTTAACTGATGGACATGCAGAATGCACAATAGATCATATCAGAAAGGAAGATCAAAATGAGCGAAAAAAATAATGACTTATCTTTTGAAGAAGCTTTGGAGCAATTAGAAAGCATCGTTAATAAAATGGAAGAAGGCGAAGTCCCTCTCGAAAAAGCAATGGAATACTATGCGGAAGGTTCAAAATTGTCAAAGATTTGTCATGACAAATTAACTAAAGCTGACAAGCAAATGAAACAAATACTTAAAGATGATAATAATCGAGAGAGCTTTGATATTCAGGAGGAAAATTAAGTGGATCAATCGTTACATGTTTTTCTTAAAAAGGAACAAGATGATTTAAATCAAGCACTTATACGTTACATCAATACTTTAGATATTCCTAAGCGATTAAAGGACTCTGTTTTGTATTCAATCAATGCAGGTGGTAAGCGGTTAAGGCCTTTATTAATGAAACTGACGTGTATCGGTTTAGGAGGTAAAGAAGAACGAATTTATCCCGCTGCTGTAGCCTTAGAAATGATACATACATATTCACTTATTCATGATGATTTACCTGCAATGGATGATGACGTTTATCGGAGAGGGCAATTAACAAACCATATGAAATTTGATGAAGCAACTGCTATTTTGGCCGGGGATGGGTTATTAACTAATAGTTTTCATGCTATTAGCACAACTGATTTATATTCAGCAGAAGAAAAAATAGAGATTATCACAAAGTTATCGACGGCTAGTGGTTTAGAGGGAATGGTAGCTGGACAATTGTTGGATATGGAAGCTGAAAATAAACAAATTCCCCTTGAAGAATTAGAAAAAATACATCACTTGAAAACAGGTAGATTAATTTCGTTTGCAGTTGAAATTGGTGGCTATTTAGCTGGGGTATCTGTTGAAAAAATGAAGATATTAAAAAGATATGGGGATTATCTAGGAGTTATATTTCAAATTCAAGATGATATACTGGATGTCGAAGGTGATCAAGCGATAATTGGAAAAAGCGTAGGGAGCGATATTGAAAACGATAAAAGTACATATCCTCATTTATTAGGAGTGGACGGCGCTAAGAATTATAAGGATAACTATTTAAAAGAAGCAATTAAATGTTTAGCGGATGTAGGATTACAAGGAACCGATTTAGAGAATATAACACAGTATTTAAGTGATAGAAATCAGTAAATATTGAGAAAAAGTAAAATTCATGTTATATTAAGAATAAGTAAATGGGATGGTGCAGTATTCTAGTCAATCCTCCGTTTCTGAAGGCGGGCCTAAAAATCCGCCAAAGGGCACATCGATGAAGTTCCTTGTGTTGGCTTGAGGCGCCCAGCCTTGGGTCGATGCTGGGAGTTAAGGTTGAAGGGCGATCCACAAAGGCATGTGGGCGTAGACCCTTTTTCCGCGGAGGCCCATCTCTGTATTCAATGCTTAGCCAAGGATTGAGTATGGAATGGGGTATGAACCTACGTAATAAGAATCGGGTATTCTTATTCGTAGCGTAGCCTGCCTTGAGTGGTACGAAGGGGATTATAGGTAACAGAGTGTTCGAACTTGATGGCCACTTGCTCGGACATGTTTTTCTATATGAAATTCGTACTGCAAAAGAGGCTAGGAAACGGTCAAAGGTTGTTGAGGAAATCTCCTAGGCTGTTCCATGCGACATTTAAAAGGGATTATAGTGTGGACTGAGTGGTAATCCAGTCTAGCGACGGGTGACTACGCTAAGTCAGATTTAAAGGGGAACCGCCAGAATGGCAACATTCGGTATCTGACTGGGAAAACCTACTGGACCTAAGCCGCAGTTTTTACCTTTTAAATGACCATTCCATTCATTATACATAATGTTGTTGAATATCGAGGTTTAATCATGAATAAAAAACAATTAAAGAAGTCGATAAAATTTAGTATTAGCATTGCCGTTATCACGTTTGTGTTAGCGGCTATTTTTTCAGTGGTGTCTTCCTATATATTAAGTGGTGTAATGTCGATCATCGGTTTAGTGATCGTATTTATCATTGTATTAATTGGCGTGTTTTTTGATATGCTCGGAATCGCTGCTACTGCAGCAGATGAGGTGCCATTTCATGCAATGGCAGCAGAGAAGGTAAGCGGTTCCAAACAAGCAATATTAATAGTTAGAAACGCTGATCGCTTTGCGAGTTTTTGTAATGATGTTATTGGAGATATTTCTGGTATAATAAGTGGTACAGCTTCAGCAATCGTTGTATTGCAAATAGCTAACGGTTTTGGATATGGGGAAGGAACCTCCTTTCAAATTACCATATCTGTGATAATGACTAGTTTAGTTGCAGCATTAACCGTTGGTGGTAAAGCCTTAGGCAAGTTTTTCGCTATTCATGCATCGACTAAAATTATCTTTATTGTCGGTAAAATAATTGCATTTTTAGAAGAAAAACTTAAAATAAGAGTATTGTCGAATAAATAAATAGAATTTTTAATAATTAGTAGGGAGGATTCCTTCATGGATCTAACCAAGATGAAAAATCCACAATTTCTTAAAGACTTAAATACTGACGAATTAGAAGTATTAGCAGCAGAAATCCGCCAATTTTTAATTGAGAAATTATCAATTACTGGTGGACATTTAGGTGCTAACTTAGGTGTGGTAGAACTTACTTTAGCATTACACAAACAGTTTGACAGCCCAAAGGACAAGTTAATTTTTGATGTGGGGCATCAATCATACATTCATAAAATGTTAACCGGTCGCACAGATCAGTTTGACACACTTAGGAAATATAAAGGTCTTTGTGGATTTCCGAAGATGAATGAAAGCGAGCACGATGTTTGGGAAACTGGTCACAGTTCTACATCATTATCTGCAGCAATGGGTATGGCGATTGCACGAGATATGAAAAATGAAAAGCATGCAGTTGTACCAATTATTGGAGATGGGGCGCTTACAGGTGGTATGGCATTAGAAGCGTTAAATCACATTGGACATGAAAAAAAGAATTTAACAGTTATATTGAACGATAATGAAATGTCAATAGCCGGCAACGTTGGTGCACTCCACAATGCATTGGGTAGAATGAGAAGTGCTGGTAAGTATAATAGGGTAAAAGATGAACTTGAACTTTTATTAAAACGAATTCCGGCTGTAGGTGGAAAAATTGCACAAACAGCTGAGAGAGTTAAAGATAGTATGAAATATTTTATGGTACCAGGTATGTTGTTTGAGGAATTTGGTTTTACATATTTTGGACCAGTAGATGGGCATGATTTTAAAGATTTAGAAGAAAATATCGCATATGCAAAGAAAACAGAAGGACCTGTTTTGGTTCACGTTATTACTCAAAAAGGAAAAGGGTACATGCCTGCTGAATCTGATAAAAAAGATAAATGGCATGGTGTAGGCCCATATAAAATTGATTCGGGTGAAAAAATTAAACCCGCAAATGCAGCACCAGCATGGAGCCAAGTTGTGAGTGATACACTGGAAGCAATAGCGGAAAAGGATAATCGACTAGCAGTCATTACTCCTGCTATGATCCTTGGATCCAAATTAGACAAATTCCAGGAAAGATATCCCGAGCGATTGTTTGATGTGGGAATTGCTGAGCAACATGCCACCACACTATCTGCTGGACTTGCTACTCAAGGGATGAAACCCTTTCTAGCTATATACTCCACTTTTTTACAACGAGCATATGATCAGCTTGTACATGATGTTTGTCGTCAAAACCTAAATGTGGCATTTGGAATTGATCGCGCTGGATTGGTAGGTGCAGATGGTGAAACACATCAAGGAGTATTCGATATTGCCTTCTTACGACACTTGCCTAATATAGTTGTTATGATGCCTAAAGACGAAAATGAATGTCAACATATGGTCAATACTGCTATTAAATATGATAATGGACCAATTGCAGTAAGGTTTCCTCGAGGTAACGGACTTGGAGTGACAATGGACCAAGGATTATCAACGATTCCAATTGGATCATGGGAAGTGTTAAAAAATGGAACAGATGCAGTTATTTTAACTTTTGGTACTACGATAGAAATGTCAGTTGCAGCAAGTACTGCGTTGGCCAAGCAAGGTATTAATGTTGAAGTTATCAATGCCCGTTTTATTAAACCTTTAGATGAAGATATTTTACATGAAAGAATGAAGAATAACATTCCCATTCTGACAGTAGAAGAAGCGGTGCTTAAAGGAGGATTTGGTAGTTCAATATTAGAATTTGCTGAAGAACATAATTATCATCCGACCATTAAAAGAATAGGAATCCCTGACCGTTATATTGAACATGGCGATGTTGATCAATTACTAGAAGAAATTGATCTAACAAAAGAGCAAATTATGATTGAAATAAATGCATTATTAAATGGTAGCAATGAGAAACAAAAAAGGGCATGATGAATAATGGTAAAAAAGGTTAGATTAGATCAATTAATTTTCGACCGTGGCTTAAGCGACTCACGGGAAAAAGCAAAGAGAACAATAATGGCTGGTTTGGTTTTTTCTAATGGACAAAGATTAGATAAACCTGGAACAAAAGTAGAAGAAGACATTTTAATTGACATAAAGGGGAAAGCTCTTCCGTATGTTGGCCGAGGTGGACTTAAATTAGCTAAAGCCATAGAATATTTTGAATTAGATTTAAAAGAAAAAGTCATGATTGATGTGGGTTCTTCTACTGGTGGTTTTACAGATTGTGCTCTGCAAAATGGCGTGAAGATGAGCTATGCAATCGATGTCGGCTACAACCAATTAGACTGGAAATTACGAAATGATCCGAGGGTTATTGTGATGGAAAGAACTAATTTCCGATATGTGACTCCAGAAGATTTAAAAAAGGAAATCCCGAACTTTGCTAGTGTTGATGTATCTTTTATATCCTTAAAATTAATATTACCACCACTGTTTGATTTATTAGATCAAAACAGTCAAGCAGTAATACTTATAAAACCTCAATTTGAAGCAGGTAAAGAACAGGTTGGAAAAAAAGGGATAGTGAGAGACCCCAAAGTGCATTTTGACGTATTACAACGAATTTTAAGATTCGCACAGACGATCGGATTTAAAATTAGTGAGTTAACTTATTCACCGATAACAGGCGGTGATGGTAATATCGAATATTTAGCACTTCTTCATAAAACTAACAGTGTTACAGAGGAAAAAAACGTTGAAGATTTGGCTAAAATGGTGGTAGATGATTCACATAAAGATTTAGATCACTAATAGGATTGGACTACCATTTTTAGTAGTCCATTTTGTTATGAATAAAGAATTGGTGGAGGAAAGTCAAATGAATAAAGCACAAAGGCACATAAAAATTCGTGAATTAATTACGGACAGTGAAATAGAGACGCAGGATGAATTAGTCGAAGAACTTAGGAGTCAAGGCTATGGAATCACACAGGCGACAATATCACGTGACATTAAGGAATTACATCTTGTAAAAGTACCTACAGCAGATGGAAGATATAAATACAGTTTACCTGCTGATCAAAAATTTAATCCATTAAATAAGTTACGCCGATTTATCATGGATGCATTTATAAGTATTGATACAGCTACTCATTTTATTGTAATGAAAACATTACCAGGAAATGCTCAAGCAATGGGTGCACTGATTGACAATTTAGGTTGGGAAGAGATTGTAGGCAGTATTTGTGGTGATGATACGATATTAATTATATGTAAGACGACAGAAGAAGCAGAAGCACTGAAAGAAAAATTTCTAGGAATGCTATAGTAAAGGTGGTGCGCATATGTTAACCGAATTATCGATTAAAAATTTTGCTATAATTGATGAGCTATCCATCCATTTTCAATCAGGATTGACTGTTTTGACAGGTGAAACCGGTGCCGGAAAATCAATTATAATTGATGCTTTAGGACTTTTAGTTGGAGGCAGAGGGTCAGTAGAATTTGTACGTCACGGAGAGAAAAAAGCAGAACTAGAAGGATTGTTTATTATCGAGGATAACTTACATCCTATTTATCAAAAAACAAAAGATTTTGGAATCGATATTATGGATGACCATATGCTTGTACTTCACCGAACAATCTCGCACACAGGAAAAAGTATTTGTCGTATTAATGGAAAGTTAACAACTTTGGCTATTCTAAAAGAAATTGGACAGACAATACTCGATATTCACAGTCAGCATGAAACACAGTCATTACTTGATAAAGATAAACATATTGAATTGCTGGATTATTTTCACGAGTCGAATCATCCACAATTTAAAAAGGATTACAAGAAATTGTACAAGCAGTGGAAAGAATTAAAAAGTAAGTATGATGCAAACAATAAGAACGAACAAGAACTTGCTCAACGAATTGATCTATTAGAGTTTCAACTTAATGAAATACAAAATGCTGAGTTAGAACCTAATGAAGATGAAGTATTAACGGATGAACGAAATGAACTACATCATTTTGAAAGCATTCATCAGAATATGAATGATGCGTATAATGCATTACATGGTGAACAAAAAGGTTTAGATTGGCTATCCCATGCATCCAATAATTTGGAGGAAGCTGGCGACCACAATAAGGAAATCCAAAATATGCATCAGCAATTTGTTGACCATTACTTTATGATTGAAGAGTTATCGTATCAAATTCGACAGCATCTTGACCAAATGGATTATGAACCGGGACGATTAGAAATAATCGAATCGCGATTACATGAAATTGATCAATTAAAAAGGAAATATGGTCAATCGGTTGAAGAAATTATGACCTATAGTGCAAAAATAGAAGAAGAATTAGAGGAAATAAAACACCGTGATCATCATCTATCCAATTTACAAGAAACATTAAAAGAAATTGGCAATGACTTATTAATCGAAGCCAAAGAATTGCACAAAATTCGTTTGCGTGCTGCAAAAGAGTTAGAAAAAGCTGTTTTATCAGAACTGAAGGACTTATATTTAGAAAAAACCATTTTTCAAGTAGATGTAACATATTCCAAATCTGAAGCAGGGTTCTCCTTTGAAGGTGTCAAAGTTTTACCAAAAAATAATGGTATTAATCAGGTTCAATTTTTGATCTCTACAAATCCTGGTGAACCTGTTAAGGAACTAGATAAAATAGCCTCTGGTGGTGAAATGTCTCGAATTATGCTTGCTTTAAAAAATATTTTCTCCAAACATCAAAGAATTACTAGTGTTATTTTTGATGAAGTTGATACTGGTGTCAGTGGTCGTGTAGCACAGTCAATGGCAGAAAAAATATATAACATTTCGAGTGGATCACAAGTATTATGTATTACACATTTACCACAAGTGGCATCTATAGCAGATACTCATTTAAGAATCGAAAAACAGATTCAAAATGATCGCACAAGTACTTTAATTCATGAATTGTCATTTAATGAACGAATAGATGAAATCGGTAAAATGATTACAGGTGCTGAACTAACGGAAGCTTCACGCACCCATGCTAAAGAATTAATCGAAATGAATCACAAAGAAAAATAGTATTCGCAATAATCATTTCTACAAGTGGAAATCTTCACCCGATTTTGTTATGTTTAACGGGTTTAAAAAGCCCTCCTTAAGGTCAAATTAATGATACAGATCAAAAACAGTCTGTATTTACAAGGAGGGTGATGTTGTGAAAAATAATTTTTTAAGAAAAACGATAGGATTAATACTCCTTGTCACATTAATTGTACTTCCATGGTATACACCATTTCAAATATACCTTTCCATCCCAAATCAGATCGAAACTTTTTCGCAATCAAAGACAATTGAATTACCAAGGGTGAGTGAAAATATAACTGTAACTTCCTTGAAGCAAGAAAAAGTTGAACATGCAACAGATTTATCAACATATTCTCTAGAAGAGAGTGGAAATGATGAATTAACATATACTGTAGCAAACTTTCCTGTCAAGAAAGTAAACGTCGAAGTTTATGATGATTTTAGCATTATTCCTGGTGGTCAATCTATAGGTATAAATTTAGAAACGCAAGGTGTGCTTGTAGTGGGTCATCATTTAATCTCTACTGATGACGGTGACATTTCACCTGGTGAAAATGCAAATATTCAGGTTGGAGATAATATCGTTTCCATTAATGGAACCTCGATTAAAAAAATGGAAGATGTCGCTCCACTGGTAGAAGATGCTGGTAAAAAAGAAGAACCTTTAAAAGTTGAAATAAAACGAGGTAACAAAAAAATTACTACTGATTTACAACCAGTGTATGATGTGAACGAGAAAGATTATCGCATCGGTCTTTATATTCGTGATTCAGCCGCTGGTATAGGTACGATGACTTTTTATGATCCAAACACTAAAAAATATGGTGCATTAGGACATATTATTTCAGATATGGATACCAGAAAACCTGTTGAAATTAATGATGGCTCAATTGTCAGGTCTCAAATTACAGATATAAAAAAAGGAGAGCATGGAATCCCTGGAGAAAAGAAAGCTGATTTCGTCTTAGATGATGCACAAATGGGTGACATTACTAAAAACTCACCGTTTGGCATATTTGGAACATTAAAAGAGCCGTTAGAACAAAATAATGGTAAGTGGTCAAAACCAATGCCTATCGCTCTTCCAAATGAAGTAGAAGAAGGACCAGCTAAAATTTTAACGGTCATCGATGGAGAGAAAATAGAAGCATTTGATGTAAAGGTTGTAAACAGTATCAAGCAGTCAGCACCTGCTACAAAAGGTATTATCCTAGAGATTACGGATAAGCGATTATTAGATGCGACCGGTGGGATTGTCCAAGGGATGAGTGGCAGTCCAATCATCCAAAATGATAAAGTTATCGGTGCTGTAACACATGTATTTGTAAATGATCCAACAAGTGGATATGGTGTACACATTGAATGGATGTTAAATGAGGCAGGTATCGATATATACAAACAAGAGAATAAGCAAAAAGCAAGTTAGTTAAAATTTACATTTTAGAGAAACAGTTCGAAGGTACTGTTTCTCTTTTTGTTTTTATAGAGAATTTTAAGAAACGAGCAATTGCAGTTAATAGCAAAATTTGTTATGATATTATAAAGATTTTTCGACATATCTACTATTTAAAAGAAAAATATTTTTTTTGATCTGGGAAAGAAGGATTTTTCTTCCTTTTGTCGAAAACATTAGATATGGTCAAAATTGTTAGCTTAAGATTTGAAGGAGGAACTTTTTTGGAAAAGACAAAGGTTTTGTTAGTAGATGATAATCGTGAACTCGTGGATTTGATGGATGATTACTTGCTAGATCAAAATGACATCGAAGTAGTAGGTAAGGCGTATAATGGGAAAGAATGTCTGGATAATATTGAAGAATTTAATCCTGACGTTGTGGTATTAGATATTATTATGCCTCATATAGATGGATTGGCAGTATTATCCAAGTTAAAACAAAATGAGAAAACGAAACATATTAATGTTATTATGCTTACCGCTTTTGGCCAAGAAGAGGTTACTAAAAAGGCTGTTGGTCTAGGTGCATCTTATTTTATCTTAAAACCATTTGATTTAGAACACCTTGCAGAACAAATAAGACAAGTTCATGGTATCGAAACTGCGGTACATAACGAAAAAAAATCAAATCACAGTCAACAAAGAAAGTTCGATTTGGAAGCGAGTATTACACACATTATTCACGAAATTGGAGTACCAGCTCATATTAAAGGCTACATGTATTTACGAGAAGCAATAACGATGGTATATAATGATATAGAGTTATTAGGTTCAATCACAAAAGTTCTTTATCCAGATATTGCAACCAAATTCAATACAACAGCTTCAAGAGTGGAACGTGCTATACGCCATGCTATTGAAGTTGCGTGGAGTAGAGGTAATATGGAATCTATTTCTTCGTTATTTGGTTATACTGTCAGTGTATCAAAAGCAAAACCTACCAATTCAGAGTTCATCGCAATGGTTGCTGACCGGTTACGATTAGAGCATAGAGCTAGTTAATTGAAAACACACTTGCATTTGGATGTGCAAGTGTGTTTTTATCTTATTTTATCTCCTTGTGTAGCAACGTGTTTGCCAGAAAGAAATCAGTTCTGGTTTTCATCCCGTTGTTTTTCCATTGCCCAAAATGGATTGCTTTCGTTATCTAAATAAAGTGATCTAGACGGGAAAGCAATTGATACTTCTGCCTCTTCCAAAATCTCCATGATCTTAAAATTAACTTTTTCTTTTACAGTCAAATATTCGCCCCATGCAATCGTATTAGTAAAGAAATATAACATAATATCTAAACTACTATCGCTGTATTCTGAGAATTGAACAAATATTGTTTCTTGATGAATATCATCATTGTTTTCCAGGTAATCTCTAATTTCATGTAAAACTTTTTGTAATTGCTCTTTAGAGGTATTGTATTCAACACCTAAGTTGAAGAAAATTTGTCTTTTACCCATTTCACTCCAATTTGTAATAGGTTCATTGGATAGTGTGGAGTTAGGAATAGTGATTAAAGAGTCTGCAAAAGTACGTACGATTGTACTTCGAAAGCTTATATCTTCTACAATTCCTTCGACGCTAGGACTTTCAATCCAGTCTCCTAATGAAAAAGGTTTCTCTGTAATAATTACTACTCCACCAAACAAGTTTTTTATAACTTCTTGTGCTGCAAGTGCAAAGGCGAGACCACCCAATCCAAGCCCTGCTACAAATCCGCTGACTTCGTACCCGAATTCTTGTGCAACGACACTTATGCTGATCGCAATAATAATGACTCGAACTGCTTTTGATAAGAATGGAATAAGAATTTGATCAATTTCCACATTGATTCTGTCGCTTATTTTCATAAAGAGTAAAGAAGTGCTTGAAGAAAGGTTATAAAGCCACCAAGCGATTACAATTATAACAGATACACGGTTTATACTTTCGAATAGATCATTATCTTGATCCAAATATGGAAAATAATCCACAGCAATGTATACACCTATGATCACAAATAATACTCGTAGTGGCTTTTCAAACGCCTTTAAAGCGTGATTTAATAATTCAGTTTTTTCCGTATTAGATAGTCTTAAAAATAAGTAAAAAATGTATTTAATAAATACTTTTCTAATAATGAAAGCAATTAATATTATTCCTAAACTAATTGCCATATTTACGTAATCCTCATATGTAATACTCTCCCAAAATCTCCAGTTCAAAAGTTAACCCTCCAGCTTCTCTAAATTATATAGATACTTTATCACGATATAATTTTATTTCCAACTATTTATCATGAATACTTTTGCATATTCTACTTAAACTATGAAAAATGAATAAGGAGTGAGCGAATATGAAAAAAATAGCTTTATTAAGTTTATTGTTGTTTCTCGTACCGATTCATACCCTTTTAGCGGCAACTCATACAGTGCAACCGGGAGAAAGTCTCTGGAAAATATCATTAAAATATAAAGTAGGATTATCTGAAATAATTGAAGCAAATCAACAAATAAATAATCCAGACTTAATTTATCCGAATCAAAAAGTGACAATTCCACAAATTGATCAAATAAAAAGGATTGAACATCAAGTGATTCAGTATACGAATGCAGAACGGGAAAAGCTTGGTTTAGCACCTTTAAGACCTGATTGGCAATTATCACGTGTAGCCCGTTATAAATCAAGAGATATGGAAAAAA
This sequence comes from Gracilibacillus kekensis, assembly GCF_900143085.1. GTDB lineage: Bacteria > Bacillota > Bacilli > Bacillales > Amphibacillaceae > Gracilibacillus > Gracilibacillus kekensis. The sequence goes on from NZ_FRCZ01000003.1 coordinate 470,746, forward strand.
ATAACTATTTTAGTCATCAAAGTCCTACATATGGATCTCCTTTTAACATGATGAGTGATTTTAATATTAATTATCAATCAGCTGCAGAAAACATTGCTAGAGGTCAGGAAACGCCGTATCAAGTAGTACAAGCTTGGATGAATTCCAGTGGGCATCGTGCCAATATTGTCAACCAAAATTATACACATATCGGTGTTGGTTATGTAAGGGACGGCAATTATTGGACACAAATGTTTATTTCTAAGTAAGTGTTGATACGTAAAAAGCTTTCTAGCTTTATATGTTCTTATTTAATCCAGAATTTTAAGAAATTAAGCGTCTCACTGAGATACACTGTAATATTCTCCAATATTTATGCGCTTAGACGCTACTTTTCTTTAACAATTTTGTGAAAAGTATGATACTATTTTTTATGGTATAAAAATAATTATTGGAGAGGTTAAAACATGAAAGTAGCTAAATTCGGAGGAAGTTCAGTGGCAAATGCTGAACAATTACAGAAAGTTGCAAATATTATTCAAGATGATAAAGACAGAAAAGTGATTGTTGTTTCAGCACCTGGAAAGAGATTTTCAGATGATGTAAAAGTTACAGATTTACTTATCGCGTTAGGTGAAGCTTACTTCAAAAAACAGCCATATGAAGAAGAATTGCAAACCGTTTTAAATCGATTCCAGGAAATTACTTCAGAGTTAAAAATCTCAGATCAAATTATTCATGATATTAAAGATGGAGTTCAAGGAATACTAGCGTCGAATGATAGTGATGCATTAAAAATGGATGCTTTAAAGGCGACAGGAGAAGATTCTTTAGCAAAAGTGTTAAGTGCTTACCTACAATCACTTGGTCTGGAAGCAACATATTTAAACCCGCAAGAAGCTGGCATTATAGTTAGCGATACACCAGGTAGTGCACAGATTTTGGAAGAAAGTTATGAATATATATACAAATTACGTGATCGCAATGAAATCGTGGTAATTCCAGGGTTTTTCGGTTATTCTACAAGCGGTAAATTAATTACCTTTTCTCGTGGCGGGTCTGATATAACTGGTTCCATAGTAGCAGCTGGTGTAAAAGCAGAGTTATATGAGAATTTTACTGATGTGGATTCCGTATATTGTGTAAACCCAACTATTGTTGAAAATCCAAAAGAGATTACTTCCCTAACATATAAAGAGATGCGTGAGTTATCATATGCAGGCTTTTCCGTTTTTCATGATGAAGCACTTATTCCAGCTTTTAAAGCGGACATTCCGGTTTGTATAAAAAATACTAACAACCCTCGTGGTATGGGAACCATAATCGTTTCTAAGAAAGAACCACAACCAAATCCTGTTGTTGGAATTGCTAGTGATACAGGTTTCATTAGTATTTATGTAAGCAAATATTTAATGAATAGAGAATTAGGTTTTGGTCGTAAATTGTTAACGATTCTGGAAGATGAGGACATCTCCTTTGAGCACACACCGTCAGGTATTGATGATATTTCCGTGATTATTCGGGAATCCGTTTTGACTAAAGAAAAAGAAGAACGCATTATCGCTCGAATTAAAGAAGAATTAGATCCAGATACAGTCAGTGTAGAACGTGACCTTGCTCTAATAATGGTAGTAGGGGAAGGGATGGATAGTACACTAGGATTAGCTGACAAAGCGACACATGCTTTTAATAAAGCACAAGTAAACATTGAGATGATGAACCAAGGTTCGTCTGAAGTATCCATGATGTTTGGAATCAAAGCAGATAAAGTAAATGAATCTGTTAAAGCGTTATATGAAACATTTTTCGAATAAGCATTACAAAAATGGCTCTGAATAAATATTTGATAATTAGAAAAATCCAAACGATGATTCGAACAGATCTCGATCACGTTTGGATTTTTTGTGTATTAGGAAGATACTACGCAATAACTGAATTGGTAATTATTAGATTTTATATATGCTTTGCAACCGCTTCGGCTTGCCCGTTTCCCTTTCCGCGGGTTTTTACCCAAAGCTAACTTTTTAAGCAAAGTTAGCTTAAAAAGTGGATCTTAGGATAAAAACATCCCACAGGAGTGAAAACGGACGCCTTCGCTTTTCTCTGCCCTTCAGCTAAAGCAAGAGGATGCATTTTTGCTTTTATCACCAGCTTTTGTGGTAATTATTTGTAGAAAGAACCAAAAATATTAGCATTTACAAAAGTTGTAGAATTTCATTAAGCGTAGGCGCCCACTTCAACTCCTATGGGATCCTTTTTTCTGAAGATCCACTTTTTCATGCGTTTTTTGCATGAAAAAGTTAGCTGAAGGAAAAAGCCCATGGAAAGGGAAGTGGGCAAGCCGGAGCGATTTTTAGCACAAACCTCATCTCAAAATTACCACCCCATTTATTGCGCAGTATCCGTATATTGCGTAACAATACATGTTTGCATCATTTGAGATTTTAAATGAAGAAAAATGGCAAGTCTTAGGTTATTGAAAATTGTGTGTGTTTTTTGAAGAGTTTTTAAAACTACATAAAAAAACAAGTAATCCTAATTGGAATACCTGTTGTTTTTACCGCCTTTAATAAGTTGTCGTTTACGATCTCGGTGTAAGATAAAGCCACCAATAAAGTAGAGACCACCAATGAAAAGGCCAAGGCCTATTATAAATTGAACCACGATGTGTAGGAATATAGTCGTCAATTCACCAAAAAATGCATCCCTCATTAGCTTGATGCCATAAGTAGCAAGCACCGCTGGTAATACTAAAATTAATAATGCAACAATTCTCAAAATATTTCCTCCTGTTAATGTTGAAAATAATATTATTATAGCAAAAATTAAAGATAAATCAAAATAACTATTTCTTGCAATTTGTTGCAAATATACTTATGATAGTAGTATGAAATATATTGCAAGGTGTGATGAAAATAAATTCAAATAATCTGCAAAAATATGAAAAACTGTTACATAAACTTCCATTAGGAATAATATTAATTAATATGCAGAACAAAATAGTGTCCAGCAATCAGACCGCAGAAAGATATTTCAATGCAAAAGCGACTCATTTAATCGGTAAAGATATTCATGAATTTTTAGAAAACCCTTCAACAGAAGAAGTAAAACAACTGCATCAGCAAGTTGATAAAAAGGAATTGTTGAAAGGAACAAACCGTAAATTGGTCACTTCCTATAGTCCTTTTCTGAATCATCATAATACATTGCAAGGTGTTCTAATGTTGTTGGAACCATTAGAAAAATTTAATCAACGTGTCAGTAACATAACTGAATCTGATTTCTATTTCGAAATAGTCCAGGAGCTATTACAAACACAAAAAAACGCTTTTCGAATCGTAATGGAAAACAAGGATGAATTACTTAGTAGCAAGCAATGGAAAGCTGAATTTGACCAATATAATACACATATTCAAGATTGGGTAAATCAATTGGTTTATCAAACGATTCGATCGAGGAGAAAACGAACGGATAGTTATCAGCCAGATGCGAGTCTCGATACTATCGATGTGTTCACAAAACCATTACAAAAAAATGGCAAACTGATTGGTTGTGTACAATACGTTACAAAGCATGAAAATAACGCCTTAAAGCAAGAACTCGACACTGCAAAAAAGATGATTCGAAATTTAGAAAAAACGTATCATTTAGAGGACATTATAGGTGAGACCCCGGAAATTAATATAGCACGTGAGCAAGCTAGATTGTATGCCGACATGGATACACCAGTGCTCATACGTGGGGAACAAGGGACAGGTAAGTTAATGTTAGCTAGAGCGATTCATATGACTAGTCATCGAAAGTATCTTCCTTTTCTGAAAGTCAATAGTTCCGACCTTATCGAATCTAATTTAGAAGAGTTGTTCTTGAAAATTAGTAAAAAAATAAAAAATGGAACCGTATATGTAAATTTCAATCAAAAATTAACTCTAGATTATCAAAATAAATTACTTGCATTTATTAATGAGCAATCCACCATTCGGTTTATCTATGGGATAAGTCATACGCCAGTAATATCAGAATGGAGCCCTGCTTTATATGACTTGTTGCAAAAATATCAGATTATATTACCACCATTAAAAGAACGTTTGAGTGATTTACCTTTGTTGGTGGAAGCTTTTAAAATCTATTTTAATCAGGAATATGACAAACAGATGATTACAGTAGAAAATGACGTAATCGATTATTGGCAAAAATTAAATTGGTCTGGTAATATAACGGAATTAAAATTAGAAGTAGAACGAATTATACTAGAAGCTAGTTCATTTACTTCATCCATCAGTCTTGAACAGCTTCATAATAAAAAGTTCATTGATGTAAGTGATGATGAAAATCAGTTGTCCTTACAGCAAGCGATCGATCTATTTGAAAAAAAGTATATAGTGAAGGCTCTAGAACAACAAAATTTCAATAAAACAAAAACTGCTAAAATGCTCGGTGTTTCGGTTCGCAATCTTTATTATAAGATGGAAAAATATAAAATAGAACGAGGTGCTATATGACAAGTAAAAAATATCGCATCTTAGTTATTAATCCTATGGTGGAAAGCACAAACATAGCCATCTATGAAAATGACCACTGTTTATTTGAAAAGATTATCGCGCTCGAAACGTCATTGTTAAACAAGGAAATTATCTTACAATTAACAGACCGAAAAATAGAAATTGTAGAAACCATTCAATCGATTGGTATCGACCTAACCAGTATCGATGCTGTGTGTGGAAGAGGTGGTATATTAAGTCCTATTGAAGGTGGAACTTACCAAGTAAATCAACAGATGGTAGAGGATTTAGCTCGTGGAAGATTTGGAACACATATCTCTAATTTAGGTGCTTTATTAGCAAAAGATATTGCTGATGATTGGAATATCGATTCTTATATTGTCGATCCAGTTGTTGTCGATGAAATGTTGGATATCGCCAAAAAAACCGGAATTCCGTCTATTGAACGTAAAAGTATCTTTCACGCACTTAACCAAAAAGCTGTAGGAAGATCTCTTGCAACTCGCTTACATGCTGAGTACAATGATTTGTGTCTTGTAATTGCTCATATGGGTGGAGGATTAACAGTCGGAGCTCACCAATATGGTCAGGTGATTGATGTTAATAACGGGTTTGACGGGGATGGACCTTTTTCTTTTGAACGAGCAGGTAGTTTACCAAATAAGGATTTAATTGAGCTCAGTTTTGATACCGGAAAATCAAAAAAGGATATTCAATCAAAAACAATCTATCAAAGCGGCTTAAAAGCATATTTAAATATAGAAAGAAAAGCAGAGCTGGAATTACTATGGCAAACAAAAACGGAGGAAGTCAAACAAGTTTTTGATATATTAGGTTACCAAGTGGCAAAGGAAATTGGCAAAATGAGTACGGTGCTATCAGGAAATGTTAATGCTATTGCGTTAACGGGAGATTTAGCATCCTATGACTATTTAAATCAATCCATTATCAATCAAGTAAGTTGGATTGCAGATACGTATATCTTTCCTGGAGAAAATATTTTGCAAGCTTTAGCAAAAGGGACCTTAAGAGTTTTACAAGGAAACGAACAGCCTAAGCAATATCTTTAATAAGAAAGGATGAAGATAGTGTCATTAAATTATGATCTTGTCATTCTAGGTGGTGGTACCGGTGGATATGTCACCGCAGTACGTGCTAGTCAAATGGGATTAAAAACTGCTATTGTCGAAAAAGGAAAATTAGGAGGTACGTGTCTTCATAAAGGATGTATACCAACCAAAGCGTTGTTAAAAAGTGCTTCTGTTTTCCAGCAAGTAAAAGAAGCTAATGAATATGGAATAGAAACGACTTCACCTGTTTTTCAAATTGAAAAAGCAATGAGTCGCAAAAGTAAAGTAGTGGATTCCTTGCATGCTGGGGTTGAACATCTTGTTGATAATCATCAAATAGATGTTTATCAGGGATATGGAAGAATATTAGGACCTTCGATTTTTTCACCAATGGCAGGTTCCATTTCAGTCGAGTATGATGATGAAAAAGAAAATGATATTCTCGTACCAAAAAATGTCATCATTGCTACCGGATCTGCACCAAGTGTGTTACCGGATATGGAAGTTGATCATGATAATATCGTAACATCAGATGATTTAGTAGAAATGACCGAATTACCGAAATCGATCATCATTATTGGTGGAGGTGTTATCGGAATTGAATGGGCATCTTTTTTACATGACGTGGGGGTGGAAGTGACCATTCTGGAGGCACAGGAACATATTTTACCTGCTTTTGATAAGGATATCATCAAAACTTTGAAAAGAAAGTTAACTAAAAAAGGCATTTCGATTATCGAACAGGCGACTATCGACTTGGAATCTATTACGAAAGAAAATGACATGAAACTTACATACGAGAAAAACAACGAGAAGCATCAAGTCAGTGCTGAAAAACTTTTATTGTCGGTGGGAAGAAAAGCTAATACACAGAATATAGGGTTAGATAACACTGAAATTAAACGAGTTAAAAAAGGGTTCATCGAAGTTAATCAGCATTTTCAAACAAAAGAAAGTCATATTTATGCGATAGGTGATGTCAACGGCGGCAGGCAGTTAGCTCATGTTGCTACGTATGAAGGTAAAAAAGCGGTTGAACATATTGCAGGGATAGTGTCTAGTAATTTAAGTGACAATGAAATTCCTTCATGTGTTTATGGTAATCCTGAGATAGCGATGATTGGATTAACAGAAACAGAAGCAAAAGAACAAGGCTTTCGTTATCGCACAGCAAAAACTTCTTTTAAGGCGATAGGGAAAGCACATGTCGATGGCGAGACAGACGGATTTTCAAAAATCATTATCGATGAGAAGACGGAAGATATTTTAGGTGTTCACATGATTGGGGAAAAGGTTACAGAGTTAATAGGACAAGTAAGTACAGCAAAATATTTTGACAGTTCCGCATTGGAATTATCAGAAGTTATTTATCCACATCCATCATTAAGTGAAATAATTGGAGAGGTTGCAATGGCAGCCGATGGGAGGAAAATTCATGGTTAATCAAACATATTCATTGGAAACAGATAAAGATACCTTAGTAAACATGTATCGAGAGATGCTACTTGCTAGAAGAATTGATGAAAGAATGTGGTTGTTAAATCGTTCAGGGAATATTCCGTTCGTTGTTTCATGTCAAGGTCAAGAAGTGATGCAAATCGCAGCTTCTTTTGCATTAAATAAAGAGCATGATTATATATTGCCATATTATCGAGATGTAGGTATAGTCCTGCATTTTGGCATGACAACGAGGGAAATCTTTTTACAAGCCTATGCCAAGGCAGAAGACCCAAATTCTGGTGGGCGTCAAATGCCAGGACATTTTGGTCAAAAGAAAAATAAACTTGTAACAGGCTCTTCACCAGTCACAACGCAAGTACCTCATGCTACAGGATTTGCGTTAGCTGCAAAAATGGAAAATAAACCTTCTGTAGCTTTCGTTACAATGGGGGAAGGGTCTACAAACCAAGGAGATTTTCATGAAGGTATCAACTTCGCAGCTGTTCATAAGTTACCTGTGATATTTATGGTGGAGAATAATAAATATGCAATTAGTGTGCCTTATGCTAAACAAGTAGCTTGCGAAAATATTTCTGATCGTGCAATTGGATATGGTATCAAAGGCATCAAAGTAGACGGTAATGATGCTTTTGCTGTGTATGGAGCTGTAAAGGAAGCCCATAATCGAGCGTTGAATGGGGAAGGACCAACACTAATTGAAGCTGTCTCTTATCGCTTAACACCTCATTCAAGTGATGATGATGATTCGAGTTATCGTTCGAAAGATGAGGTAACCAGCGAAAAGGCGAAAGATGGAATCGAAAAATTCAAGAATTATTTAGTGGATAAAGGATTCTTAAAGGACGAAGATATGGAAAAGCTCGAAGCGGAGTTGAAAAAAGAAATAAATGATGCTACTGAATACGCAGAAAATGCCCCATATGCTGATGCTTCAACATTGACGAATTATGTGTATGGTCATAAGGAGGAAAATTAATGGCAGTTTTAACGTATATTCAAGCAGTAAATCAAGCATTACACGAAGAAATGGAACAAAATAATAAAGTGTTTGTATTAGGGGAAGATGTTGGGCCTAAAGGTGGCGTTTTTCTTGCAACAGAAGGCTTGTATGACAAGTTTGGTGAATCAAGAGTAATTGATACACCATTAGCAGAATCTGCGATAGCAGGTGTAGGTATAGGTGCTGCTATGTATGGTATGCGTCCTGTTGCAGAAATGCAATTTGCTGATTTTATCATGCCTGCGGTTAATCAAATCATTTCTGAGGCAGCGAGAATTCGTTATCGTTCCAATAATGATTGGACTTGTCCGATTACTATTAGAGCTCCTTATGGTGGTGGTATCCATGGTGCGTTGTATCATTCACAATCGATAGAAGCGATCTTTGCCAATCAACCCGGCTTAAAAGTTGTGATGCCATCCAATCCATATGATGTAAAAGGGTTATTAAAATCAGCAATACGTGACGAAGATCCTGTATTATTTTTAGAACATAAGCGTGCCTATCGTTTATTAAAAGAAGAAGTACCTGAAGAAGATTACACAGTTCCAATTGGTAAAGCGGATATAAAAAGAACTGGTGACGATGTAACTGTTATTACTTATGGATTGTGCGTGCATTTTGCCAAACAAGCGGCAGAAAAGTTAGAAGAAGAAGGAATAAGTACGGAAATAGTAGACCTTCGTACTGTTTATCCATTAGATCAAGAAACAATTATTCAAGCTGCCTCTAAAACAGGAAAAGTATTATTAGTAACAGAAGACAATAAAGAAGGTAGTATAATTGGTGAAGTTTCTGCTATTATCAGTGAAAATTGTTTGTTCGATTTAGATGCACCAGTTCGAAGATTAGCTGGACCAGAGGTTCCCGCCATGCCATATGCACCACCATTAGAAAAAGAATTTATGATGAATCCAGATAAAATAGAGAATGCCATTAGAGAATTAGCTGAATTTTAAGGAGGGATGGAAAAATGGTACAAAAGCGACTGAATATGCCACAACTAGGTGAGAGTGTGACAGAAGGAACGGTTAGTAATTGGTTAATTCAGGCAGGCGATTACGTTGAAAAATACGATGCGATAGCTGAAATTATGACGGATAAAGTGAATGCGGAGGTACCTTCTTCTTATTCAGGAACGATTACGGAGCTTGTAGCAAAAGAAGATGAAACAATTGAGGTTGGACAATTGATGTGTTACATAGAGGTAGAAGGTGAAGAAACCAAAGAACAAACAGTTTCAAGCTCTTCAGTGGATAACAATCACCAGCCTCCTACTCAAAATATGAAAACTCGTTATTCACCAGTTGTAATGCGTTTAGCACAGGAATATAATATTGATTTATCTGTTGTTGAGGGTACAGGTAAAGGTGGTCGTATTACTAGAAAAGACATCGAGAAAAGGATTCACGATAAAGATCATCTGATTGTCGAACAAGATAATCATCAAGTTGTCGAAGATTCTTCTTCTGAAAAAGTTAACAAGTCAGAGGAAATAGAAGAATTCACACCACCTATCATTCGTCGTAAACCTGTTAAAGCAAAACCAGGTGATCGTGAAATCCCAGTAACCGGTTTGCGAAAAACAATTGCACAAAATATGGTTCGTTCGAAGACGGAAATTCCTCATGCATGGATGATGATAGAAGTTGATGTTACCAACCTGGTTGCTTATCGTAATGCTGAAAAAAAAGCTTTTAAAGAAAATGAAGGTTACAATTTATCTTATTTCGCATTTTTCTTAAATGCAGTAGCAAAAGCATTAAAAAAATTCCCAGAATTGAATAGTTGCTGGGCAGGAGATAAAATTATCCAGCGTAATGAAATTAATCTTTCAATTGCTGTAGCACATGAACATGAACTGTATGTGCCAGTCATCAAAAATGTGGATGAGAAAAGTATAAAAGGAATTGCAAAAGAAATCGCACAACTTTCTAATAAAGCACGTACAGGTACTTTAGCAAAAGAGGATATGGAAGATGGGACATTTACTGTTAATAACACTGGTTCATTCGGTTCTGTAGAGTCGATGGGTGTGATAAACTATCCACAATCAGCTATACTTCAAGTGGAATCCATTGTTAAAAGACCCGTGATTATCGATGATATGTTCGCAGCACGTGACATGGTAAATCTTTGTCTATCTCTCGATCATCGAGTATTAGATGGCGTCATATGTGGAGCATTTATGTCCCATGTAAAGGCGATATTAGAAAATATATCTAGTGATACAACACCGATCTATTAATTAAGGGAGACAACAGTCGGAAATTCACATTGATTGATAGCGGAATTTAATGGAGAGTGGTCATAACAGTTAAGTCGGACTTCTCTTTTTGAGTGAAATACCTTTTTATCGAACAAAAGGTATATCGCCACCTTCTCTTTTGGGCGATATATCAATTTATCGGACATTACAGCTTGTGCTGGCGTCTCTTTTTGGTAGATATATCTGTTTATCGGACATAACAACTGATGTAGGCTTCTCCTATTGGACGATATATGGTTTTATCGAACAATACTGCTAGTGTGGGTTTCTCCCCTTGTGTGATAGCTCTTAGATTCTTTTCTAAGTTCGAATCTTTTGGTTTCGAGCATTATGGACGATTACAACGTAATAATTGCATATAACTGTTTCATTTTAAAGGTAAAAACAGTATACTAATTAAAGTAAGGGAAACCAGTAACTAATGATTATGGTTTCCCTTTGCTTATGTAATGGACGAATTGTAATATTAAGTGCAACACCTAAAAATGTGGCTAAAATAAAACAGCCCATAACGACTTCGTGTAAAATGTAAGTAACCACACAAACACATACACGGAGGTCTGTTATGAGCTACAGTCATCTTACCACATTTGAACGAGCACGTATAGAAACGCTATATGAACAAGGTAAACCTATTCGTACCATCGCTGAAAAACTTCAGCGTTCGCCGTCTACCATTTCAAGAGAGTTAAAGCGTAATTCACAAAAAGCATCCTATAAATCTGAATATGCTCAAGAGAAATATAACGAACGTCGGTTAAATTGCGGCCGTGTCGGAAAATGGTCCACAG
>NZ_FRCZ01000006.1:0-15470 GCF_900143085.1 Gracilibacillus kekensis
CAAGCTATTAAAACGCTAAATGAACAATTACCCTCTGGTGCCTTTCAAACAGCCACAGTAGACAGAGGCAAAGAGTTCGCTTGTTATCGTACCATTGAACAAGATACCGACATCAAAGTGTATTTTGCGGATCCTTATTCATCTTGGCAACGTGGTAGTAATGAGAATGCGAATGGGCTTTTAAGAGAGTTCTTCCCTAAGCAAACGGATTTAGCCAACGTTTCCAATGATGAGTTAGAAGGAGCTCTATCTTTAATTAACAATAGACCAAGAAAATGCTTGAATTGGAAAACTACACACGAAGCGTTTCAGGAAGAACTGTTGCACTTAATTTGACAAAAGGTCAAATTAAAAAATAGTGCCGATCATAAACGGATACTTTTGCAAAGTGATCAGCACTCATATCTACTTACTCACTAATAACCCTTTCTTTAATACTCTCCAAAGGAAATTTCAACAAAACTGGATTTCTATAGGTCAATGCTTTTTTATTGAATTCTATTACATTCCCTTTCCTCAATGTTTGGGTATTCTTCTGTGTGCTCGTCTCTAGGAAAGAATTATGAGCAAATGGTGTAGCACTATATAACCCTATCAAAATCAAATAGAACTTCTGTTTAAAAAGTTTAAACCTTTACTCAAATGCTAATTCTCCCATCATTTCACCCATTCGCAAGTCTAGTGCCTAATACAAATTAGTCCAAATTAACCAAACCTATATAAGCTTTAGAATATATCCATAGCATAGATTTAAGAGGTTTCACTAGTACCTATGTTCGATACCAACCAAATTAAATAGACAGAAGGTAAATAATCATAGAGTCTTAGTAGGGACTTTCTTTATAGAACCTTTACTAGCGCTTCATCGCAAATTAACATTCTTATAGTATCGTGTTAATTGTAAGAAAAACGATAAAGGAGCTGGTAGATTTGTTTAAAAAAATTGGAGCAGTGGCACTTAGTACATGTTTGGTCTTATCTGCAATGAGTATTCCAGTATTTGCTGATAAGCCTGATTTCGCTGGAAAAGGAAATGGTAACGGAAAAGGCGGAAAAAAAGTTGAAAATGTGATTTACATGATTCCTGATGGATTTAGCGCAGACTATGCAGCGAATTACCGTGTCTACAAGGGAGAAGATGCTGTATGGGATGCACACTTAAAAGGAATGTTTACCACTTACTCTGCTAATGCTGATATCACTGACTCTGCAGCTGCTGGAACAGCATTGGCTACTGGAGTAAAAACAAACAATGGTGTCATTGGCCTTGATCCAGAAGGAAATGAATTATCAACGATTCTAGATGCAGCAGAAGAAGATGGAAAATCATCTGGATTAGTTGCTACATCTACTATTACACATGCAACACCTGCTTCTTTTGTGGCAAATGTAGAAGACCGTAATAATCAAACAGAAATTGCAAGACAGTATATTTCCAGTGAAGTAGATGTTCTACTTGGTGGTGGACAGAACATGTTCTTACCAGAAGCAGAAGGTGGTAACCAAGAGGAATTAAATCTAATTGAGGAAGCAAGCGAAGCTGGTTTTACTTATGCACAAACGAGAGAGGAATTACTAGATAGCACAGATATTGAAGTAGAGGATGGAGAGAAATTACTTGGTCTATTTGCAGAGGAGGCACTTGCTCCCGAATTACATCGTGATGAATCAGTAGAGCCTAGTTTAGCAGAAATGACAGAAACTTCTATTGACATTTTAAGTGAAGATAAGGACGGATTCTTCCTTATGGTGGAAGGAAGCCAGATTGATTGGGCTGGACATGCGAATGATGCGGCATGGGCAATGTCTGATGTAGCGGCATTTGAAAGAGCGGTAGAAGCAGCTATGGAATTTGCCAAAAAAGATGGTAAAACGATGGTGATAGTAGCTGGTGATCATGATACTGGCGGTATGACAACAGGAACTGGTGCTGTCTCTGGCTTACATGCTGATATTTTAAATGACGTGACAGCTACTGGAGATTTCATGGCTGCTCAATTAGACGAAGGTCGCTCGAACGTAAAAGAAGTTGTCGAGGAACACACGAATCTGACGTTAACAGAAGAAGAAGTGCAATCCATTCAGGCAGCTGATAGTGCACCCTTTGCGATCAATACAGTAGTGAGTAATCATGCTGGTATTGGGTGGACAAGCACAAATCACACTGGTGCAGATATTTCTATATATGCGTATGGACCACAAGCAGATAAATTTGTCGGTTTCCATGATAATACAGATCTTCCAAAGATTTTAGCGGAAATTTTGCGAGTGGATTTTGATAACTAGTGCATTGAATCTGATGAAGAGCTTACTGTTGAGGTAGGCTCTTCCTTTTTGCTTTTTAGAATTATAGCATCGATTATTATAATATGTTCAGAATTCGACTGTGCTGTCTAAACAAGTCATAAAGGAGGTTACTAACATCAAGCATCCATTGGAAAAAGGTACAAGCTAGGAGTATAGGAATCTATTTGGGAGTCTTAAATGATTGAACGATAGTACATCAAGTGTAGGAGGGAAAAAAAGTTGATACCTAAATATTTCTTATAAGTAGTTTTATTAAATGACAATGTTGATGAAATTTCTATGTAAAGGCGCGAACATCACTCGATTACCTCAAATGCTGGAGGAGATTGGATTGTCTGAGGCGAGTGTTTCCAAAAAAGGGTTGGGTTATATGGCTATTTCTTTATAGGAGGACCCTAATGTTTATGTTTATCCGATACATCATATCAAGAAAAAGTTGGATTTTTTATTTCTTACTCGGTGTGACCAATACGTTGATTATACTTAACGAAGGTATCAAGGTGAATTCAGGTTCCATTCTATATTTAAATGCCGTTTATTTCATAACGTTTCTTTTCTTTTTTTTATGGTGCTACAAGAAAGAAACGAAATTTACTGCATCACTTGACTCATTGCGTAAAGAACTACCTACTGTTGAAAATGTTAGTGAAAAAAATGTAACTTTTTGCATTATTTCTAATAAGTATAAATAGATATATAGATTTATTTTCACTTATGGTTTTTAAGAAACAAAGACCGTTAAATGAATTATTTAATTTAACCGCTTCGAGTTTAAATTTATTTGTTGGACCGCTTTTCCCATTCTTCTCTAAGAATTCCCATTTTAATAGCATCAAAATACTCCCCATTTACAACTCTTGCTTTTCTTATTCGTGCTTCTTCTTTCATTCCTAACTTTTCAGCAATCTTTATCATTCTTATATTTCCTGACCAAGTTGACATACCTAACCTAATAAACTCAGTAGAATTAAATAGAAAGTCAATCCATAACTTATATGCTTCAGAGCCATAACCACCGTTCCAAAAATTTTTATCATAAATTACTATACCTGTTTCAACCCAATTTGAATTTTTGTCTATCCAATATACGGTAACGTATCCAATTAATTTCCCTTTTGCATATATAATTAGAGCATCTGGTACATTTGAGATAATTGTATTATCATTCAACCAATTATTTCTATATTCCTCCTTTGATATTTTAATTTCATTAATATAAGGACCATTCCATTTTTTTGCTTCTTGTTTTTCTTCTTCAATTTTCAAAAATAAAGTTCATCAATATCTTCTTTTAGTTCCACTTGTACACCCTTTAAATTTCTCATAATAATTTAATTCATCCCTTTGTATTTGTCGTAATTCTAACACATTATTTCATTTGAAATTTTTAAGTAAATGACTAAGGTTTTAAAATGATTGTTTATTTTAGAAAATTGATAGTAAAAATCTTACCTAAAATTATTAAACTATCATGCTTCAAATGCATTTGACATAAGAATCTTTATTTATTAAATTTTACCTAAATGGTAACAATTTTTAAAATGTTAGTTATTATCATTATTTTAAAAAGGAGGCTACATGAAATTGTCTGTAAATCGACCGACAAAAAAACCTGTACGTATGGTAGTTAAATACGGAGGTAAGTAAGCTTATATGAATGGTAGATAGATATCTACCTACCATTCATATATTTTGTTCTATATTTTTCGATAAAAAAAATATAGTCTAATTACAAAGTAATTATAAATTGACGAGGTGAATTTAATGGCTAAAAAGAAATATACAGGTATTTGATTTTTCTTATATTAGCACAAATGGAATTGGTCAAATTATTACAGAATTTGATGAATTATTACTAGATGTAAAACAAAAGAAATTTATTTTTCCAAATAACGAATTTAGTGATGAGTCGAATGATAGCATTCTATCACTGACTGATAATCAATCATCAGACAAGCAACTGAGATTTCTTGAAAATACTAGAGCGCTTGAGCTACTATTACAACTTATCTCTGAATTCTACGAGCAGAAGAGTTTAATCATCACGTTAAATTTAGAGTTTAGTCAATGGAACAGAATATTTGTAGACTCTAGATTGACCGCTGCATTGGTGGATCGACTGATTCACCATGCCCATATTATCTCTTATCAAGGAGAGAGTTACCACTTAACAAATGCATTATCTAAAAGGAAATAAAGAGAAGTATTACGGGTGACAAACCTCTGCACTTTTCTATTGCAAAATACAAAAGAGATGTTTCTTAGCATAACCTAATCCTTTGTTGATTAGGCAACACTTATTATATTAGACAAAGTTTTACCGTATCTTACAAAAATGTAATATCTATTTAATAAAATTCGATGGTTACGACCTCCATTATTTTTTACAATAAAATCAATAGTTGTTAGAAATAAAGGAGCGATGATATATGATAAAGATTTTCAATATAATTATTTGCATTATTGAGGTACTTGTAGATGGTAAGCGGGTAGTAATCGAATTAAATGACCAAATGAGTTAAAATGCAATAAACTATTAGTTTAGAGGGGAGTCTTACTTCTCTCCCATTACATAAATAAGCTGAGAAGGGATAATATCCATGAAAAAAATCATGATAGTTGAGGATAATGATAAACTCCGTATACCTTTAGCTAAACATATAGAAAAATTCGGGTACGAAGTAATTACTTTAGAACAATTCAATGATATCTTAGGCAAATTTCTTGAGAAAGAACCTGATTTAGTATTACTAGATATAAATTTACCATCATTTGACGGCTTTTATTGGTGCAGACAGATTCGCCAACGTTCTACATGCCCGATTATCTTTATATCTGCACGAGAGGGTACAATGGATCAAATTATGGCCCTAGAAAACGGAGGGGATGACTACATTACAAAACCTTTTGAATATGATATGGTAATTGCTAAAGTCAAGAGTCATCTAAGACGATCATATGGCGAATATGCACCCAGTCAAGGTGAGCGGATGATTAATTTTCATGGTTTAACATTTTTACCAGAGCGAATGGAACTTCGATTTCAATTGAAGTCAACAGAGGTTTCAAAAAAGGAATCATTATTATTAGAAGTATTATTAGAACGTGGAGAAAAGATAACAAGTAGAGATCGTTTAATTGAAAAAATGTGGAATACGGATATGTTTATTGATGAAAATACGTTAAACGTTTATATCACACGGGTAAGGAAAAGACTTTCTGATATTGGAATCAAAGATGCTATTGAAACAGTTCGTGGGGCAGGTTATAGGATGAGATGTACATGGGAGGAAGTAGAATGAAGTTATTTCTTCGTTCACATTTGTCCCTTATTTTTGTTACCACCATACAGGGAATATTTGTATGTGTTTACTACTGGTTTTTAGGATTTCAAGAATTGGATCATTTGTTTTATGTCTTTATGATTCAAGTAATAACTATAGGAATTTATCTAATTTATCGATGGATACAGGATATAAAACTTTACCGATGGTTACAAAAGTCTAATGATGACGAATTATATGTAACACAATTGGGAAAAAGCGTACTAGCTGAATCCATTTATGAAAGGCAATCTGTACTCACCGAACTATATGAAAATAATCTGCAACAGGTTAAGAAAGATTTAAATGAAAGAGTAACATTTACAAATCAATGGGTACATCAAATGAAAACGCCCTTATCTGTCATCCATTTAATGATTCAAGATAATGATGAAGCGTTATTTCAGGCAATTCGAAAAGAGTTATATCGATTAGAAGATGGATTAAAAACTGTGCTATACTCATCACGACTATCTATGTTTGAAAAAGACTATTCTATTGAAAAGATCCCTCTTCAAAACTTTATGAATGAAATTATAATGGAAAATAAAAGATTGTTTATTCAATACAAAATTTTCCCTAGAAAGTACTTCCCAAAAGATAAATTGTGCGTGTATTCTGATAAGAAGTGGCTGCAATTTGTTATAGGTCAAATTATTTCAAACGCCGTTAAATATTCCGCTAACAAAAGTGATACATTAAATATCAAAATTGAGAAACAAGAAGAGTGCATCTTATTAGAAATTAAAGACTTCGGTGTTGGAATTCCTTCACAAGATATCAGAAGGGTTTTTGAACCTTATTTTACAGGAGTAAATGGTAGATTGTATCACGAGTCAACGGGAATGGGGCTTTATTTAGTAAAAGAAATTATGGGTAAGCTCCAGCATGAAATAGAACTACAATCAGAAATAGGACAAAGTACAACCTTTAAAATATATTTTAAGGAATATGTTTCATCGAATAAACACTAGCATAAAGGGAAATGAAAGAGTCGTTTTTAAAATGGACAATATATCCGGCTAAAAACATACAAAATCGTCGCCATAAATTTCGACAAACTTCATAATTAGTTTGAATCCTAAGAGGAGGAGCCTTACCCAACTAATGAAGGGGTAAGGTTCTTTTATAAATGTTCACCAGAAAACTCGTTACTTTAGTGATGAGATGAATGGTGAACGGTTTTGACAGACCATTTGTTCTAGTATATAATAATAAATAAGGAACGTATGTTTGTGTTTGTTGGGTGCTACTTTAAAAGAAGAGGTGAAGAATATGTACCGTACGCAACAAATCCGCATTAAAAAAGGGCATCGACTCTATCCATATTGTGATCAACTCACGTTTTTAGCGAAAAATCTGTACAATGCCACCAACTTTCACATCCGTCAAATTTTTACCGCCTTTGGTGAAGGAAAAAACCTTCAACCACAACAACGAGAAGTTTTCGACCTCATCGACCAACACCTTCCACAAATGAATGCCATCAAAAGAAAAACGGTAGAAAAGAAACGGCAAAAAGAATTAAAAAAGCCCGTGGACGAGCGCCAAGATATCCAAGATGCTGTGTTATTTGAGTATCCATCTGCCCAACACAAATGGCCCTCTTATGCCTTTTTAGACAGCTTATTTAAAGTGTCGGAGAATGCGGATTACTTAGCATTACCCGGTCAAGTCAACCAACAAGTCATGAGACTGGTGTTTCAAAACTGGAGGGCTTATTTTGCCAGCCTGAAAGATTACCAAGTCCATCCACACAAATATACCGGAAGACCAAAAATCCCTAAGTATGCCCCGAAGAATAGAAGAATCGCTTGTATCTTTTCCAATCAGGTATGTAAGGTGAAGGATGACAAATACCTCCGGTTTCCTCAAACGAGAGAAAGACTGAATATCGGAAAGTTAGGTCTTAAGGGGCCCTTACAACAAGTAAGAATGATTCCGACCTATGGCGAATATACGATCGAATTGGTGATCAGGAAAGAGGAAGAGAACGAGCTTGTAGAACTGGAAGAACAACATGTCATGGGTATCGACCTCGGTGTGGATTGTTTGGCAACCATTGTCGATAATACAGGTTCCCAACCTGTTATTATCAAGGGCCAAACAGTAAAAAGTATCAATCAATATTATAACAAACAACGTGCCCATTATTACCGTGTTTTACGACAAGGAAAGGGACCAAAAGAAGGTTCCTACCAAAGTAAACAATTACAGCGACTCGACCAAAAACGTTTCTTTAAGTTAAAAGATGCCTTCCATAAAGCAAGTTTTCATATCGTTCAGTTAGCACTGGCACGCAAAGTCAGCACGATTGTCATCGGGATGAATAAGGGATGGAAGCAGAAAGTAAGCCTTCGTAAGCAGGACAAGCAACATTTTCAAACGCTCCCCCATACGATGCTGATTGGTATGATTGCATACAAAGCGGAAGCGTATGGCATCCACGTTCACCAACAAGAAGAAAGTTACACATCAAAAGCAAGTTTCGTGGACATGGATGAATTGCCCCTCTATGAAAAGGGTGTCCCAGTCAAGGTTAGGTTTAGTGGCTGCAGGATAAAACGAGGGTTATATCGGAGCAAAGAGAACACATGCATCCACGCTGATGTGAATGCAGCGGGAAATATCATCAGAAAAGTAGTCCCTAACGCTTTTGTCGAGGGGATAGAGGGCGTCGTGTCCCGTCCACTAATGTTAAGCATCGTTTGACGTTGATACATTAGAAACTCGTCACTTTAGTGATGAGAGGTTCATGTCTTTTCCTTACTAAAGTGTAAGGTTAATTTAAGGTAATTCTATTTTTGTATTTTTATATTCCTTATATAATACATATACAGTCAAATATGTAGGAGGCAATATAATGGCAGATGTATTACAAGTACAAGATTTAAATAAAATTTATGATGGAAAAGCGATCTTCCAAGCTTTAACAAATATTACGTTTAATGTGGAAAAGGGAGAATTTATTGGTGTAATGGGGCCGTCTGGATCGGGGAAAACAACACTATTAAATCTAATCTCCACAATTGATAGACCGACATCGGGACAGGTCATTGTTAACGGGCAAGAGCCTCATAAATTAAAAAAAGGGAAACTTGCAGAATTTCGAAGGAAAGAACTAGGATTTGTTTTTCAGGACTTTAACTTATTAGACACATTAACATTGGAAGAAAATATTATGCTTCCTTTGACACTAGAAAGAGTAGATTCAGGTGAAATTGACAAGAAAGTACAGGCTATCACTCAAAAGCTAGGTATTGATTCAATCTTAAATAAACGAACATATGAAGTATCAGGCGGTCAGAAACAACGTACTGCAATCGCTAGAGCAATCATTCATCAGCCTTTCTTGTTGTTAGCCGACGAACCAACGGGAAACTTAGATTCTAAATCATCGAAAGACGTGATGCAGACTTTACAAATGATTAACGAAAAAGATAAAACAACGATGCTAATGGTTACCCATGATCCATCTGCTGCTAGCTATTGTGATCGAGTTATTTTCATTAAAGATGGTAAATTGTACAACGAAGTATATAAAGGAACGAATCAAAAGGTATTTTTCCAACAGATTTTAGATGTTCTATCAATGCTAGGGGGAGATCCGGATGACCTTTCCACAGTTCGCTTATAAAAATATAACGCGTAATTTGCGGGCATATCTAGCCTTTTATTTAAGCAGTTCGTTCGCTGTTATGATTTTCTTTATGTTTGCGATGTTCATCTTTCATCCTGCATTAGAAACAGGTTATATGAATAACATTGCCAAAAAAGGCATGGTATTTGCAGAATGGGTCATTTTTGTATTTTCAATCTTATTTGTCCTTTATTCTGTAAGTGCCTTTTTAAAAACACGGAAAAGTGAATTTGGAATTCTTACAATTCAAGGGGCATCACCTAAACAACTTCGCCTATTAATCACATTGGAGAATGTATTCATCGGTCTTGCTTCTATCGTTACAGGAATCATTGGTGGAACAGTGCTTGCTAAACTGTTCTTTACTGCAGGGTCATATATAGTCGAAATGGAACCACTTGAACTTTATTTCCCCTTGAAAGCACTAGGAATAACAATTGGGGTATTTCTACCTCTGTTTGTGCTTATTTCTCAATTTACACTCTTTATTATCCATTCAGAAGAAGTAGTTTCTTTACTGAAGGGGTCGGTCAAACCAAAAAGAGAACCAAAGTCTTCTATACCTTTTTCTATACTAGGAATGATGTTCTTAGGTGGAGGGTTTGGCTTGGCTTTATTTGCAGGTATTGATATTGGTAGTGCAGTTATTATTACTGTTTGTACAGTAATAGGGACCTACTTGTTTTATAGCCAGTTAAGTGTCTGGGTACTGAAACTGTTGAAACGAAATAAGAAATTTTATAGAAAAGGTACAAACCTACTTTGGATTTCTGATTTAATGTATCGAGTCAAAGATAATGCTCGTTTATTTTTCATCGTAAGTATTGTTTCTGCTGTTGCCTTTACGGCAACAGGGACTTTAGCCACTTATAAATCAATGTTTACCACTGAAGATTCATTATATGAAATGGAGTTTCTATCCTATTCTAGTAACAAGGATGAAAATGAACAACTGACATATATTCAACAACAGTTTGAACAAAAAAATATAGATTACGAGCAATCTAAATTTAAAGTGATTGAAACTGGTCAAGGATCATCGAATTATCCTGTTTTAGTTCTTTCATACAAAGATGGGATTAAGATATTACCTGAATTAAAAACTTCTAAACTTGAGGAAGGAAAAGGGGTTTACTTTGGGCAAACAGAACGAGAAGGATATACAGTACTCCAAGATAATACGACAGACTTACAATTAAATAACCAACAAATGTCGATAAAGTTGCAATCAATTGAACAGCCACTCCTTTCTCTTCATGATGTGTTAGTTGTTGATGAAAATACCTTTAATCTATTGAAGCAAGGTAATGAGTTAGTAACCTTTTATGCTTTTCAATTTGCTAATTCAAAAGAGAACTTAGATATAAGTCAAAAGATACATGATCATATCGTTGGTGAAACATATAACCCAGATGCTAGGTACTCTTCAAAGGCCATCGAATATTATCAGACTGTTCAATTACCAAGTTTAAGTCTGTTTATTGGTTTATTTATTGGCATCATCTTTTTCTTGGCTGCTGGGAGTTTCTTGTATTTCAGGTTGTTTACGGATTTATATGAGGAAAGAAAAAAATATAAATCACTAGCTAAAATCGGATTGAGTGAAAAGGAAATGGTTAAAAACGCAAACATTCAAATGGCAATACTCTTTTTCCTACCATTTTTGTTGGCTATTGTTGAAACAGGTTTCGCCTTACAGGTGTTACAAAGGGAGGGAGGATTTTCTAACGTATTTCAATCAGGAGTTATTACCATTTTAGGATTCTTGGGATTACAGCTTCTATACTTTATTGTCATTCGTTCTAGTTACATCAAAAATTTAAAAGAATATGTATATCGCTAATTAAAAATTAAGGGAGAGATAAATATTGAAAAAAGTAGTGAAAATAACTGTAGGAATTGTACTTGCTTTAGTTGTCATATTAGTTGGTTTTTTTACGCTTGTTCCAGAAGTAGAAAGAGATCTTATCAACCCTTTTGTACCTAAAGAAGAGGTATATGTACAAATCAATGAAGAACCCATTGATGCTCGCAGATATGAATATACTTTAATTGGCTATACTGAAGACGATGATAAAAAGGAAGTAACATTTAGTTCAACAAGAGTATTAAAAGAAAATGCCTTTTTAATAGTTACTACAAAAGGGTCTTATGTAGAAAAGTGGGAAGAAATACAGGTTGAAGAACTACCAGATAGAGTAAAAGAACAGTTAAACAGTGATTGACCAAATAGATTTGCCACCATCTGTTTAAAGTTCGAAATTATAAGTTTGAGTATCTGAAATGAGTAAAAGAATATTTTGTAACTATATTAAGAGAAAATAACCATCCCAATAATTAAGATGATGGAGAGGTTATATGTTTAAATTAGATAAACAAAATAGAAATCCAAAATACGAGCAGTTAACCGAAAAAATAAAAGTGAAAATTTTAAGTAATATGATTAGCCCGAATACTGTACAAAGATCATACTATGAACTTGAAAATCAAGGATATTTATATTCTATAAAAGGAAAAGGTTATTATGTCGCATCTATTAATGTTTTTTCTAGTGAGGTGCTGATCGGTTTTAGTACAGTAGTTGTCATGATTGCCGGGCTACTTGGTCGACCATATGTTGGACTTGGAGCAGGAGTTATTACGGGTATATACCTTGCATTTATGGGTGGAGAGGCTTGGATTACCTCTCCAAACAAGAAGATTATGTTTATCATGATACATGAATGTAAAAAGCTATACAAACAGTCCTGACTTTAATCTTTTGGTAATACAATCCGTTGATACATTTTGACGGTTAACCAATAGTATAGTCCATAAATAACGAGAAATAGGCTAATCGGAATCCATAACTTTGTATATGGTTCAATCAAGATAAAGGAGAACATTTCCATCCCGATAAGTACGTGGACAAGTCCGATTAAACCTGGAAAAAGGAAAACAAGAAATAATTCTTTGTAAATCGATATTTTCAGTTTTGCCTGACGTACGCCTATTTTTCTAAGCATCTGATAGCGTTCAATATCTGCTGTCGCACTGGATAGTAGTTTGAACATGAGTACACTCGCCATCATCATTAAGAAAGCAACACCAAGAAACAATCCCATGAAAATTGTACCATTTGCCAAACTTTTTAATGAGGTATAACTTTCGTATTTACTACCAATCATTGTAGGATCTTCACCTGTATAATCAATCGCTAATTGGTGATGTCGTTCATCTATTTTTGCCAATGTATCTGTATAATCTGTAAAATTGTCAACTTTTCCAATTAACACAGTTTGGGTTGATGCGTTGATTTCTTCAAATTTTTCCTGATCCAGTATATATAACGTGCGATCACCAAATAGGTAGAAATTTGCCATTAATTCGGTTCGTAATGCTGTTTGCCATTGTTCAGGTATACTTTCGGCATCATCCGTTTCCTCATCGGTGTAAACAGGAGCTGTTAAATCGTCTGTTAAACGTACTTCTTTAGACAACTCCTCCAGGTTACCTCCAATCTCTTTGATAACGGGGGGATTCGCTTGTAAATCATGTTTGGAAAAATAAACACCATCATCTGTCACCCTATAGGAATATAGATTACGTTCCTCAAGTTCCCAATTCTTCATTTCTGCTAATTCATCCTCTGTCGGCTGGTGTACTTTGATATCGTAGCCGTGCATCAACGAGGAATGAATTTCTGTATTATGATAAAAGGATAAACCTGCTGTCATCGCTCCTAATCCTAATGCAATTAACATCGTAACTGTACCGAGTACTTTCGTTAATTGACTGACACGGAAATTAAGCTGTGCATAGGTAAAGGAGTTAAGTCCTTTCTCATTTATTGATCGAATCGCTTTGATTCTTTTAATGAGAAAAGGTAACATCGCCATAAAGAAAAAGTATGTTCCTGGTGTGACGGTTGCTGCAGCGATTAAAACACCAAGATGTGCGAGGTCACCCATATTGATCATAGCAACATAGCCCACAGTAATTAGAACGATAGCAATTAATGTTCCTAAAAAGGTTTTCCAGCCTTTGATTGTTTTCGTATCTGCTTTTTGATCTGCATGTAACAGTTCCAGTACCGATTTACGTGCTACTCTTATTGCATTGACAATAGCTGTTAAAAGAAATAGAACGAAATAAAAAAGGATTGTTGTCACAAGTGAAGACGGATAAAAGGCTTCGAATCCTTCCCCTGAGAAATCCAGTCTTGACATTAACAGTCGTGCAATTCCTTCTGAGAGACCTACTCCAAATACGAGACCAATAATTAAAGAGAAAATACCGATTATCAACGTTTCCAGAAACATCATTTGGGTAACCTTACCTTTTTTTGCTCCTAAGGTCATATACATACCAAGTTCCTTTTGACGGAGGGACAAAATAAAAGATGTTGCATAGAAAATATAAAAGATGGTGACAAGCGCTAAAATAAAGGTCCCAACATGAAAAACAAACACAATGGAACTTATTAGAGCATTGGCTTCCAGAAAGGCTTGATTCTGAGCCAATGTTTCAAACATATAGAAGATCGCAATCGATATCGTTAAACCGAATAATAATACAAGATAATCCTTCCACATTTTTTTCATACTACTAGATAGTAATTTTACTAACATGCTCTTTCACTCCTTTCTTTATAACGAATGAATGCTTGTCAATTCGGCAAGCACATTGAGAATTTGTTGGTGGAAGTGTTGTTTATCACCAGTTTTTTTGATTTCCTTGTATAGATTGCCGTCCTGTATAAATAAGATTCGTTCACAATAACTAGCACTTAATGGATCATGTGTTACGAGCATAATTGACACATCATGAAATTGATTTAATTGTTCCATTGTTCTCATCAAACTGTGTGCATTTTTTGAATCGAGTGCACCAGTTGGCTCATCTGCGAGGATGATTGCTGGTTCATGGACTAAGGCTCTTGCTGCTGCGGCGCGTTGCTTTTGACCACCGGAAATTGTGACCGGATATTTTTGGAGAACTGATTTAATTCCGAGTTTTTCGGCTACTTCTATGACGAGCGGTTTAATTTTTCTGGAGCTGACTCCTTGTAAAGAAAGAGGAAGAGCGATATTTTCATAAACGGTTAAGTTTTCCAGCAGATTAAAATCTTGAAAGATAAATCCTAATTGCTCGGAACGAAAATCAGCTAATTCGTTTTGTTTCATATCGGTAATATCTTGACCGGCAATTTCTATTTTCCCGGATGTTGCTTTATCTAAAGTAGATACTACATTTAGCAACGTTGTCTTACCTGCACCTGATGGCCCCATAATACCTACAAATTCACCTTCCTCAATGGTAAAGGAAACATTATCGAGCGCTTTAAATTGATTTTCAGATTTTTTACCAAATACTTTTTGTGCGTTTGCAACGTTCACTACAGGTTTAGTCATGTTTCATACCTCCATTATTGTTTTGCTACGTATAGTGTAAAACGAAGCATGAAAACTAGCTATCGATCTTTCTTTCATTTGTCTTACATTTTTGTAAGGTTGATAGTGAAATTTGTTTAATATAAAGGGAGAGTAATGAGAAGAAAGTGCAGCAATTATAAAAAGCATGAATCTAATGACATTAGATTCATGCTTTAAGGTGTTCAACAAAAGAATGGAGCGATTGAACAGCTGTTATGTTTTGATTGCAAGTAACAGGATCTTTGCATATATAGTTCCCTTTCTTCGTATACATCCTTTTTCTCACCGGGACCATAGTGGTAAAGAGAAATGAAAGTATTTGATTATGTTGATTCAAACGTCGAGGCTTTACAGAAAATGTTTGAAAAGCGGCTGAAGGGATATAAAAATATTGGTTATCTAAGTAGAAATAGATTGGTGAGAATTAGAACTACCTTTAACTAATATTTGATTAGGATTTTTTAAAAAGGTATATTCAGAGCAATGAAGTTATTCATAATTAAATTATATGTTTTACTGAGAGAGGTGAAGAAAATGTTCGAACATATTAATCAGATGAAGGAAGCTCTAGATGACAATAGACCGTTACCTAAATATACAGTAAAAAGCTTACACGAAAAGCTACTACTCGAATGGACATATAACACAAATGCAATTGAAGGAAACACATTAACGATCAACGAAACTAAGTTAGTCCTAGAAGGAATTACTGTTGGTGGCAAAACGCTACGTGAACACTTGGAGGTTATTAATCATTCATTTTGTAGAGGAGATTGTGCAAAAGGA
>NZ_FRCZ01000006.1:15525-169455 GCF_900143085.1 Gracilibacillus kekensis
CCTCCGGCTCCTTTCTTTATAAAAGAAGAGATGAAGCAGTTGATGATATGGTATGAACAGGCTGAAACAAAAAAATTACACCCGGTTACTCGTGGGGCTATGCTACATGCTATTTTTGTTGGGATTCACCCATTTATTGATGGAAATGGTCGGACATCACGTTTGTTATTAAATTTAGAACTCATGAAAGCTGGTTTTCCACCAATTGTTATTAAAGTGGAAGATCGAATAACTTATTATGAAGCATTAGATAAAGCACATACACAAAAAGAGTATGATGACTTTATTAACTTAGTCGCGGGCGAAGTAGAAGATTCATTGGACCTATATTTAAGTACAATAAATAAAAACATTTAGTAAAATCCACAGTAAAGATGTTATGTTCTGGGTTTTAAAGATATCAGGGAGGAATATATAAAATTGTGATATACCGAATTTTTAACAATTATAGAAACATCGTCAAAGATAGTACACACTCTCTACTCAGGAAGGCATAATTTAATAGCTGCTCAAACTTTTGATGTATAATGAGAAGAGGTGGGATTAAATTCTATTGTTGCATCCAACAGATACTATGTTAATTCTAGAGTGAAGTCTTGTCCGGAAGATAAAAGAAGCGATTTATTAATACGTTTAAGTATTTAGGTATGATCTAAGCTGTTTTCGATTCACTTTGTAATATTTAGTGTCATTATAGTTTTTCATTTATTTTAATTGAGGATTTCAAAGAAAATTCAAACAAAGATAAGTTGGAAAAGTGACCGGAAACATTAAAAGTTACTAGAATTGAAATATCATAAAACCTTTAAAATGTTGATTTTAAAGGTTTTATATACATTGTTTATAGTTATTTTTAGATGTGTAAGCTGGGCGGCATGATGTAATATTAGAAAGCGGAAAGGGCTTGCCAGTCGCGACACGCATAAGCAGAGCACCTGCACTTAGGTCATTGAAGTGGAACTGCTTATGACGCGAGCTACTAGCTCTTGTTGCTGGACTGCCTATCCAACTCTTCATATGAGTGGTTTTTTAAGTAAGAAGAGAGTGTAATGCCTAACATTTTGCTCACATTGAAGATATTAACGGAGGCTTCTCATGAGTTCACTGAACTTTTTGGAAGCCTCTTTTTTCATTTCCTGCGCAAATCAAGGTATTGATGTCCCTGATGAGAAACCAAAAGTTGGTAAACGAATTCTGATATTTTTGGAATATTCCTTACTTGGGTACAAAATGATTTTGTTCTAGTAAAATCCATAATTGCTCAGTGATGTCTTCTGGGGAATAAGGCATTGATTCTATTATCCACCACTCTATTACACTAATTGTTGCCGAGGGTAAAAACTGTATAAGGATCTCCTTGTTTATATTTTGATTTATCCCGTTCAACTCCAATTGTTCCTTCATTCCTGCTTTCATGACATTTAATATTTTTTTTCGGAAAGTGGGGACACCTTTATTTGTTAACAATATATGGAAAGTAAATGAATGTTCCTCCAAATAGTTAAATGTCCGTAGTAAGGATGACTTAGAAGGGTAACTACCAGACCCTTCAGGTAGGCAAAAATTGAGCAATTTCTGTATTTTCCCTTCTATACATTGTTCTAATAAATCGAACTTGTCTTCGTAATGTAAGTAGATTGTACCTCTATTAACATCTGCTCTCTCCGCAATCGAATTAATGGTGATATCTATAAAATCATTTTCCGCCATTAAACTAATTAGTGCTTCCTCTATAGCTCTTTTAGACTTTTTAATTCTTTTATCCATAAAATTCTCCCTCAAGAATTATTTAAGCAAAATTAAACATGATATTTTTATTATAATTAACAAATGTCTAAAAAGAAACAGATGATTATTTTCTTTTCGTTGAACAAATATCTTTAATCTGTTCATTAATAAACAAAAGTGGTGTAATTAACGATTGATTTGAGGCCAGACTGTCACTAAACTTATAGATAATAAACATTTGTTGAATAAACACATAAATCTACCAATTTCTCAAAAAAACTTTTAACGATGAAGAGAGGTATTAAGATGAAAGTATTAGTTTATGGAGCCGGCGTTTTAGGTAGCCAGCTTGCCTACTCACTGGTGCGTGGGGGAAATGATGTTTCCATTTTAGCCAGAGGAAAAAGATATCAACAATTGGAGGATGATGGAATTGTTATTCGTCATTATCGCCGACGAACAAATACTGTCGTTACAGTTAATGTGATCGATAAACTGCAACCTGAAGAACACTATGATCTCATTTTTGTTGTGATGAAATATAATCAATTCTCAGCGGTTCTTCCGATATTAGCTGGAAACATAAGTAACAATATTGTGATTGTTGGGAATAACGCTGATGCAGAACGTATGCAAGCAACTCTCAATGAAAATAGCGAAGTCAAAAAGAATACTGCGTTTGGTTTTCATGTTAGTGGAGGGAAAAGGGAGGAAAGCGGTCGTGTTATTTCCATACGTGGAGGAGGTGGACAAATGGTAATAGGTGGTTTAGATGGTGATTTATCATTTAAATCTGCCATAGAACAGGCTTTTAAGGAAGCAAAGTTTAAACTAAGTTATAATGAAAATATTGATGCATGGCTTAAAAGTCATTTTATACCGATTGTTGCTATGAACTCAATTCATTATATAAATAACTTTGACTTTAAAAAAATAGCTAAGGATAAGAAGGCATTAATGCAGATGGTTTATGCAATGGATGAGGGCTTTATGGTTTTAGAAAGAATGGGATATCGAATTGATCCAGCATTTCAAGTGAAACTGGTTCGTCGCCATCGTAATTTTACCTACAACGGTTTGAAAATATTTCATAAACTTCCGATGATTAAATTGTTTGAGAGCTCCTTTAGTGAAATTGAAGCCTTGTATGAAAAATTTGATGAATTGAAAGAACAAGCAAATATTTCAACTCCAAATTGGGATGACTTAAAAAAACGATCAACTGCTAAATATAGAGATGAGGTTATTCGTTAGTCATTCTCACAGATAATGTATAATCTCGCTTAAACATTTTGCTAACACACTCCAATGAAAAACGGTAAATACTCGTTATAATTATTCAAACCAGCAATATACACAACGTTAATTAATCGCATTTTTTACAGCTCTTGATAACTATAGAAAAGTTAGAAGAGTTAACCAGATTACCTGACAGTGAGGAAAAATTGTTAATTGCAACAGGAAAATATGCAGGAGAAGGGTTTGATGATTCTAGATTAGATACACTCTTTCTTACAATGCCAATCTCTTGGAAAGGAACGTTGCAACAGTATGTAGGACGGCTTCATCGGGAACATAGTGGTAAAGACGAAGTGAAAGTATTTGATTATGTTGATTCAAATGTTGAAGTTTTACAGAAAATGTTTGAAAAGCGGTTAAAGGGTTATAAAAATATAGGTTATCGTATACGTGGTGAAAACAAAGAGAAAAACCAACAAATTCAGTTATTCTAGTGATTTTAAAAAATAAAGAGATCAAAACAATATGTAAAGATTCTACTGTTTTTTTGAATGTTTTTAGTATTAATGAAACCAGTAGAAATAGATTGGTGCGAATTAGAAATACCTTTAAATAGTCCTAGAAGGAATTACTGTTGGTGGCAAAACGCTACGTGAACACTTGGAGGTTATTAATCATTCATTTTGTAGAGGAGATTGTGCAAAAGGATGAACCTTTATCAGAATGGCAAATTAAAAATATACATCGTCTTGTACTAAAAGGAATTGATGATGAATATGCAGGGGTTTATAGGGATCAGCAAGTTTTTATTTCTGGTGCTAAACACATTCCTCCGGCTCCTTTCTTTATAAAAGAAGAGATGAAGCAGTTGATGATATGGTATGAACAAGCAGAAACAAAAAAATTACACCCGGTTACTCGTGGAGCTATGCTGCATGCTATTCTTGTTGGGATTCACCCCTTTATTGATGAAAATGGTCGTACATCCCGTCTGTTATTAAATTTAGAACTCATGAAAGCTGGTTTTCCATCAATTGTTATCAAAGTTAAAAATCGAATTGCTTATTATGAAGCATTAGATAAAGCACATACACAAAAAGAGTATGATGACTTTATTAAGTTAGTCGCGGACGAAGTAGAAGATTCATTAAACCTATATTTAAGTACAATAAATAGAAACACATAATAAACTATACAGTTATGCTAAAATTTTGCTGAAGAAATCCTAGTATATTCAAATATAACAGAGCCTTTTCATTATTGATTAACACATATGAGAAGGCTCTATTCTATATCACTAAGGCGTTGATGTCGATTTAGAAAGAGTAGTAAGATAAATTTATTATATGTCTAATTAATGACTGTTTACAAATACTAGTTCCTATTTAAGGTAACACTATGTACTTAATAGAACAAAGGGATAAATACATATACTCGATCATTGCATAAAATAATGGCATAATAAACATAAAATATAAAAGTAAGGATGACTAGATGAGACAGTTAATAGATGTAAAAATAAAATCAAAGTCGGTTAAAGCCATAAATAATGGTTATCCGTTACTCTCAAAAGAAGCTGTTAAAACTTCAGAAGCGAAGATAGAAGAGGGGAGCATCTTGCGTTTAATCGATCCGGCTGGTAAATATATCGCAACAGCTTATTACGGTATACAAAATAAAGGAATAGGCTGGGTTTTAACGCATAAAGAACAGGAAAAAGTCGATTTGAAGTTTTTTATTAAAAAAATTAGCGAAGCTGTGGCAAAGCGGGAAAGTTTTTATGAAGCAGAAGATACAACTGCTTTCCGCGTGTTTAATGGGGAAGGAGACGGTATCGGTGGATTAATTATTGATTTCTTTAACGGCTTTTATATGGTGAGTTGGTATAGTGAAGGCATTTATTCTTTCCGTGAATCTATATATCAAGCGTTGAGTGAAGTGGTAGATGTTCGTGGTCTCTATGAAAAATTACGTTTTAATAAAAATGGACAATACTTGGAACAGAATGATTATGTGTCAGGTGAAAAGGGAGAATTCCCTTTAATTGTTTCGGAAAACGGGATGAAATTTGCGGTAGATCTAAATGATGGGGCAATGACAGGTATATTTCTAGATCAGCGTAATGTACGAAAAAGATTACGTGATCACTACTCAAAAGGGAAAACTATTCTTAACACTTTTTCATATACTGGTGCATTTTCTGTAGCAGCAGTTCTAGGAGGTGTGACAGGGACCACGAGTGTAGACTTAGCAAAGCGTAGCCTGCCAAAAACAATCGAGCAATTTGCAGTCAATGATATTGATTATGAAGCACAGGACATTAAGGTGATGAATGTCTTTGACTATTTTCGTTATGCGGTCCGTCATGAGTTGAAATTTGATGTTGTCGTATTAGATCCACCAAGCTTTGCACGAACAAAGAAAATGACATTTAGTACGGCTAAAGATTATCCGAAACTATTAAAAGATACCCTGAAAATCACCAATGACGATGGAGTCATTATTGCGTCCACCAATAACGCTAGCTTCAATATGAAAAAGTTTAAAACTTTTATTGATAAAGCATTTACCGAAACTAACACACGCTACAAAATTATAGAGGAGCACCAGTTGCCAGAAGATTTTATTGTTCCACATAACTATCCGGAATTTAATTATTTAAAAGTTGTATTTATAAGGGTAATGAACTGAGGGCTAACAACCTTCAACTAGCTTCACTGACTAGAACCTATTTTTCATTATGATCGCTCGTCATAATTGATCTAAAAACAAGCATATAGTCATTCTCACAGACTAAATAAAGTAAGTTAACCGACCTTGCCTTTGCCGAGCAGGGGACAAAGGCAAGGTGGATGTCATTTACATAAGGGAAGACCGTTATCATCCGTAAATGATAACGGTCTATAGATGGATTAAAGCTGTTTGTTCAGCTATTTTAATCTCTCTCTTAAAAAATGATTAATGAGATAAGCACTGGTTTCCAAATCTTCCTCAAGAGGGAAATGTCCTGTATTTAATAAATGGACATCGCAATCTTTTAAATCTATTTGGAAAGCTAAAGCCCCTTGAGGGCCAAAGAACATGTCATTTTTTCCCCAAGCAACCAATGTAGGAGGTTGATAAGTTCTAAAAAACTCCTGCCAATTTGGATATTGTTTAAGGTTGTTTCTATAGTCGTAATACAAAGCAAGCTGTATTTCATCATTTCCAGGACGATCTAAAGCTATTTGATCCATATTCCATGCATCTGGACTAATTCGATCAGGATGACGAGTCCCATCTATATATTGATACTTTGTAAATTCTAAAGTCAAAAGCGATTTTAAATTATTCTTATTCTCTTCGGTAGGTTTTTCCCAATATTTTCGTATAGGATCCCAAGCAGGCATTAATCCTTCCTCATATGCATTGCCGTTTTGCGTTATAATAGCTTGGATTCGCTCAGGGTGTTTAGTTGCCAATCGGAACCCTACAGGAGCTCCGTAATCATGTATATAGATACTGTATTTTTCTAAATTTAATTTCTCTACGAATTGATTAATTAGAAGTGCGATGTTATCAAAAGTATAATCAAATTCATCCATTCCTGGTTGATCACTATTCCCAAAGCCTGGGTAATCAGGTGCGATAATATGGTATTCATTCATCAGAATCGTTATTAAATTCCGATACATATGAGAAGAAGAAGGAAAACCATGAAGCAATAAAATTGTAGGATTATTTCTTTCACCAGCTTCTCGATAAAAAATGTTAATGTTATTAATATTTACTGTTTTGTACTGTACTGACATATTTTCACCTCATTAAATTATTAAAATTTGTGTGACAATCGATTAAATACAAAAAATTTAGTTAATATTTATCCATTATATTTCACGCCCTTTTATAACCTCTAAAATAATCTTTTAACAGTTATACAATATCATGAATTCTATAACTTGTAAAATGTCTTTTTAGAGGTTAACATAATAAGTGAGGTGAAAACATGAATAAAATACAATTTACACTAGGTGGAACTGCGTGGATTAACCTGGTTAATACGAGATATCTATCAAATGAAAAAGAGGTTGATATTCTTCTTGAATCATCAAAAACTTTTAAATGGCTAGAGGAGAATCACTTATTACGGGAGTATGATGTAAAAGTATTAGAAGACAAAGAATGGTTAAATTTATTGACTAACGAGCTGATTTCACTTCGTGACCTTTGCAAAATGATTCTCTCTGACTTAAAACAGCAAGAAAAACTTTCTGTAACAACGATTGAACAATTGAGCAGAATGGTTCAGGAAATTAATGTTAACTTAGCAGTTATCCCAACGAAAGAAAAAATAAAATTGGTGTCCGAGGGCAAAACTACCAGAGATCATGTGCTGTACAATATTGTTTACTCAATAACTCACACATTGAATAGTATTTCTAACGAACGTATTAGAGAGTGCGAACATCAGGATTGCATTCATTACTTTGTTGATACATCAAAACCCGGAAAAAGAAGATGGTGCAGTATGGAGCTATGTGGAAATCGTCAAAAGGCAGCCGAATTTTATGCAAGAAAAAAGAATAAGAAGTAATATATAGTAATGGATTAGAACAATTATATCGTGTGAAATTTAAGCTTTAGAAAAATTATAATGGGTACTATCTTCTTGGTGATATAGCTTGCGCAAACTCGTGCCTTCAGTCGTGAGTAAGCAAGCTTCGGTTAGTGCATCGTTTTAGCGATGCTCATCAACTACGGGGATAGCTTGGTAAATAAGAGAAACCGCTGCTTGTAAAGAAATAAACGAGCAAGTAGGCTCTCTTCCCAAGAATCTCGTGACTTTAGTCATGAGAGGTTCAAATGCTTTGTCTACTTCTGCTAGCATTTCATAGGTACCTGCATATGTTTCACATACATCTCCAGGAATGGGAAATGGTCTGTGATTTTCCGTAATTGATTAAATTCATCATGTAAGTTAGGCTTATTTCCCTCAGCATTATTTACTTTTTCACTGATTCTTTCAAACAATTCACGTACTTCAAAGGCTTCTGGATGATTTTTACCATGGGCACGTGTAATCGCAGTGGTGAATAACTCGAGCTTTTCGAAATGGTTTGTGATTACTTCGTTAAATGTTTTTTCAGTCATCTTTTCTCCCTCTTTTTTAATTTTTTTGATTTGCTAAGCAGATTTTACTTTTGATTTGACGACCGGATAACCGAGGTCTTCAATTGCTTTTTCAATATTGTTAATAGCGACTGCTTCTGAATCAAAATTCACTTTTACCTTACTTGCATTAAATAATACCTTTAAGCTGTTTTGATCAATTCCGTTTATACCTTTCACCGCATTTTCGATTTTTTGCAGACATGATGGACAAGATAATGTTTCTAATTGAATAACTGCTTTTTGCATGATTCCTTCTCCTTTCAAAATATCTTTGGTTTTGTTTGAATTACCTCTTTTGCTTTACAATTTAAGTATAGCTCAGGTCCAATGGAATGAAATTGACGCGTATCAAGTTTTCGAGTAATTAAAGTATTTTATTTTTCTCTGTCTGCATACTCCCAAAAGTTCTATTCTAGTCTCATGCCCTTTTTAAACGGTATCGGAGCAACCTCATTCCATTTATAATAACGACTAAGATACTTAATTCGTGAACCAGCATTCCAATCGACATGTTCATCCATTCGCTAAATAGTAGGCTGGCAAGTAGAATCAATACGACACCGACTGCAATAATGATGTTTTGTTTCATGTTGTTTGAGGTTGATTTGGTCAGGCCTAATGCATGTGGTAAACGACTAAAGTCAGAGTTCATTAACACAACATCGGATGTTTCAATGGCAACATCTGTTCCACTCTCCATAGCGATACCAATATCCGCCAAGGCTAATGAAGGACTATCATTCACTCCGTCACCGACAAAGGCAATGATTTGGCCTTCTGCTTGCATTTTTTCAATATAGGCTGATTTTCCTTCTGGAAGCATATGACCATGTGCTTCAGTTAACCCAAGTTCTTGAGCAACCAAATCTACGGTTCCTTGGTTGTCCCCTGAAAGAACAACTAGATTTTTGACTCCTAGTTTTTTTAAGTGTTGAAGATCTTTTTTTACACCTGGACGGATTTGATCGCGAATACCCATCAATACTTTTAATTCGCTGTCGATCGCAGTTAACACAAGAGAGTTCCCGTTTTTCTCAAACCGTTCGACGTCTTTTTTTGCTTTTTCGCTTAATTCCACATTTTCTTTTTTCATTAAAGCAACGTTACCAACAGCTATACGATGATCGCCGATTTTTGCTACAATCCCGCCCCCTTTAACAACTTCGGTTTCTTCAACCGTATAAAAACTAGTCTTGCCAATATCTTGCAGGACAGCTTTTGCCAGTGGGTGATCCGATTCACGCTCCACACTTGCTAAGTATCCTAAAACTTCCTCGTTATTGTTTCCATAAACTTCTTTTTCGGCAACTTCAGGATTCCCTACTGTCAATGTTCCTGTTTTGTCAAAAACGATCGTATTTACTCTGCTAAAGTCGTTGATCACTTCACTACCTTTTAGAAGTACACCATTGCGTGCACCGTTTCCGATTCCAGCGACGTTCGATACTGGTACCCCGATCACTAATGCTCCTGGGCATCCTAAAACAAGTATCGTGATCGCGAGTTCAATATTTTTTGAGAATAACCAAACAATAAAACCAAGGATTAGAACAGCTGGCGTATAGTATTTTGAAAATCGATCAATAAATCGTTCTGCTTCTGATTTGGAATCCTGTGCCTCTTCCACTAATTCGATAATTCTAACAAATGTGGTATCTTCTCCAATACGGTCCGCTCTAATTTGAATGGTTCCGTTTTCTAAGATCGTTCCTGCAAATACTGCTGAATCAACTTTTTTACTCACCGGCACAGATTCTCCAGTAATACTTGCTTCATTAATATGGCCTTCACCAGTTAACAAGGTACCATCTACCGGAACTTTTGCACCGGTTTTAACCAACAGAATATCATCTTCTTCTACAGCATCGACGTCTATTTCTTCAAATTCTCCATTTTCCATTTGTTTAATAGCATTTTCTGGAGCAAGTTCTGTTAATTCCTTAATGGCAGAGCGTGTTTTATTCAAAGTTCGTTGTTCCAAGTAAGAGCCAAATAAAAATAAGAAAGTGACAATGGCGGACTCTTCATAGTTTTGAATCAATACTGCCCCAATAACGGCAATAGTGACTAATACATCGATACTGACTACTTTTACTTTTAATGCCTGATAAGCTTGAATCGCAATTGGTGCTACACCAAGAATGGATGCAATAATAAGCGATCCATTGAAGAGGAGATTGTTTTCTAAACCAAATCGGCCCAAGAATCCTAATGCAATTAAAATCGCACTGATCAGTGTAATGAAATTCTTCTTGCTTAGTATAAATTTTTGCATATGAATTACCATCCATTTCTATTTTATTTTTGTTCTTGTTGATGACTCTAGTATAGGGTCCTTTTTTAAAATAGAAATTGATGCAAATCAAGTTATGAAATTAATCTGACTAAGAAAAAAAAGTGGCTTTAATCATCTTGTATTTAAAAAGAGAACAATATGGATACTAAATATGAACCATGAGAGAAGAGAAAGTAATGAGAGAATTTAGGACGGGATAGAGGAGTTAATTTTAGAGTATTAGTGAGTTCATAAGAAAATTTTAAAATTTGTAATAACATGTAGAGAATTTTATCAACAACATGATCCTGTTACGAAATGCAACTCCCAATATGAGAAAATAACCCACTCTCTAATAGTAAATAGAGAGTGGGTGTGCTGAGTTATAATGTAATTTAATCAATAACACGTGCGACTTTTTCATTACAATGTTTACAGTAACCTTTAAGCCAAATGTTATAATTAGTGGAATCAACCTCGTAATTAACTATTGTTGTTTCTCCGCAATTGCTACAAAATACATTGCTTTCAAGTTTTTTACGCAAGTCACTTGGCATTTCCAACCATCTTTTTTTGCTAATTCATCGTTAGGCATAGTAATCCCCCTTTTAATTTCTATATAACGAAATGATTCAACTCTATTTTTCCTTACTTAAGTTTAAC
Source organism: Gracilibacillus kekensis (assembly GCF_900143085.1). Taxonomy (GTDB): domain Bacteria; phylum Bacillota; class Bacilli; order Bacillales; family Amphibacillaceae; genus Gracilibacillus; species Gracilibacillus kekensis. The sequence goes on from NZ_FRCZ01000006.1 coordinate 26,582, forward strand.
AGCATTATCAGTTAGTAATCCAATTTAATTAGTTGAATTTTAATTTTAATTATAAAAGATTCCTTCTAGGAGTCTAAGAGAACAAGGGATGGCTTGGTTTATTGATTATATAGTTGGAAAATAGGGTTGATAATTTGGATTAGCAAAATAGGGTGGTCTAGGTCCAATTATCGGTACCTTCCAGAGGGAAGGGTTATCATTATATAACAACATTTCTTTTTTGTGAGATTCTTTTACTAATAAATACACTACTTCAGGATTGTAATAATATTTCATTTTTTCACCTCCTGAAATTAGACTATGCACATTTCTTAGCAGGGAACCAGTTTGATTTGGCGAGAATTCTCATAAGACAAACATGATCAACGCCCAAAATACATAAAGTACTTCATACGGTAAAAAAGGTTGGAAGGAGGCTGAATCGGTGGATAATAAAGATCCGAGCAAGCAGAAGTATCCCATGCATCCCAATTATGGGAAGATAACTCGTTATGAAGAGGTTGCCTTGACGGTTCCAGAACAGCGGCAATTTCGGCAACCGGGAGTAGAAGAATTGATGGTCCCAAGGCCGATTATTGAAAATCCCAACTACAAGGGGAGTGGAAAATTACAGGATAAGGTTGTACTTATTACTGGTGGTGATAGTGGGATAGGCGCAGCTGCAGCAATTGCTTTTGCAAAAGAAGGAGCAGATTTAGCTATTGCTTACCTCGATGAACATAATGATGCAATCAGAACGAAGAATCGAATTGAAGAATTGGGCAGAAATTGCTTGCTATTGCCAGGGGATTTAAGAGATAAGGAACAGTGCATACACATTGTAGAAAAGACAATTGAAACATTTGGCAGGCTCGACGTTTTATGCAATCATGTTGGTATCCAATTTCAACAATTAAGTTTAGAGGATATTACCGATGATCAATTTGATGATACGTTTAAAGTTAATATATATTCGCATTTTTATACTACCAGAGCAGCACTAAAATACTTAAAAGCGGGAAGTTCAATCATTAATACCTCTTCTGTTGTTGCGTTCTATGGGTATGATCAATTGATCGATTATACAGCAACGAAAGGAGCAAATATTGGATTTACCCGTGCTCTTGCCAGAAACTTAGTTGATAAAGGGATTAGAGTAAATGCAGTTGCCCCTGGTAAGTTTTGGACCCCATTAATACCTTCCAGTTTCTCTGCCGATGAAGTCACACTTGCAGGTAATCCAATGGATCGTCAAGGGCAACCATTTGAATTGGCCCCAACGTTTGTTTATCTTGCCTCAGATGATTCTCGATTTGTCACAGGTCAAACATTACATGTAAATGGTGGTCAAATATTTGGTTAAGGTAAGTGTAACGGTGTAAAAGTTAGGTAGTGGCTAACTTCGTGATACGTTTTGGCGAGTAAAGTGAGTCTAAAACTTGCACTCAAAAAAGTCTCTCTTTACTTGTAGCTATTAATATTTCTTTCTAATTAAGCATAAATTGATCCATTTTGTACATAATAAAGCTATAATTTGTATAATTGGAGGTACTTATGACAGATAGAAAGATATATCTAACATCAGGTGAAATTGCTTCTTTATGGACGGCATATATGAATGAAAGTATGTTGAAATGCGTACTGCGTGTTATGTTGCAACATATTAAGGATTCTGAAATAAATGAAGTCATTCAGAGCGCTTATGACGTTTCTTCGAATAATCTGGAACAATTGCAAACTATTTTTGAACAGGATGATTACGCAATACCAAGTGGATTTAATGAATCAGATATTAATTTGGATGCACCGTGGTTGTATACTGATACATTTTGTTTAAATTATATAGCTCACCTGTCAAGAGTTGGAATGCTAGGCTATAGTGGCTCTCTCTCTTTGACTACGAGGAGCGATATACGAGATTACTTCACTCAAGTTTTGAATCAGTCTGTGAGCCTTTTTAATCATTCAAGTGAGGTTTCCTTATCAAAAGGAATAACGGCTAGGCACCCCTATATGGAAGTTCCAAAAGAACAGGATTTTGTAGAAAGTAAAAAATATATGAGTGGATTAAATCCATTTAATGAAACAAGACCACTAAACGCTGTTGAAATTTCTCATTTGTATTTAAATATTATGACAAATTCGATAGGTGTCAAATTGTGTTTATCATTCGCTCAAACTTCGCCAACGAAAGAAGTACAAGAATTTATGTTGCGAGGGAAAGAGGTTTCAAAGAAACATATTAAAATTTTCGCTGATACCCTTTTTGACGATGAAATAGAGGCCACGCGTCTTCCAGACCTTTCTGTTAGTGATTCTACTACTCAAACGTTCTCGGACAAATTAATGATGTTTCATATGTCACTGATGATGACAGCAGGAATCGGCAATTATGCTACTGCAGCAGCAACAAGTCAACGAAATGATTTGGTACTTAGTTATGAGCGACTATCATTGGAAGTAGCAAAGTTAGCCAAAAGCGGAGCAGAAATTATGATTAAAAATCATTGGTTAGAGCAACCACCAGGAATTAAAGATAAAGAAAAGTTGGCTAGAAAAAAATAAAAAAGCTGTTCATTCAGCTTTTTTTATTTTGCTTCTTTTCCCATATATATCTTTCTAGTAATTATTTGTATCAGTAACCCTACTGAGACCCCGGGTATTACGCTTATTATTGGAAGCCAAATAGGTCCTAATACTATCTCAAATATAGCAAAACTCGATGAGTAAATGGTTCCTACCGTTACAAAATAAGCAGAAAAAACAAAAGGCAAAAAAGAATAGGGTTTTTTCCCACCGCCAGCATCTCGATAGGCATCCCACATTGCAAAAAAATATAAACAAGGATAAAACAGAAGCCATTGATAGTTAGCGTGATCAATAGCTGCTTGAATTTCTCCGTAAAAGCTTAAAATCAGCACAGTGTTTAAATTACCTAGTACATTAACTAAAAATTCTAAAATAATGAGGATAATTCCTTTAACTATTTTTCTGTTTAGCAGTTGACCAAATCCAGGTAGTGCGATGCTCCATAATAAAGCTTCAGATGCCTTCACTTTGTTTAACCTTTCTGAAGGAATGAAACAAATGTTTTATAAGAGATACAATGTTATGTTTTTGATTCATTTCCACACCTTCTTTAAATAATTGTCAGTCCTATACCGGTAAGTCAGTAGTTCTAATGGATTTGACTTCTCAAGGGTAAATGACATCTTTAATATAGCTTTTCCTATGTTTTAGAGCATCTACCTACTGGATAGGTGTTCTGAAAATGCCGATCCTGATTGTGTCGACCCAAGTATAAGCATTTTTCTAAAAATGGTTGAACAAAAAAAGTATTCCTTTTTTGCTTCACCTGTTAACCGACTAAAATAAGAGTACAGCAATCTTATGTTTCATATAGCTAACAGAATTTGCATCAACGAATCTTTTATATAAATCATTTCAATGGTTATTAATCTCTTCTTTTTTTTCCCAACTTTACATGTTTCTATACTAATTAAAAACAGAAATTCTGTCAGTGGTAGTTATTGCTGAATTTATCTTGGGTAATTCGTGTATGTCTTCTTCGCAAAGGATCGATACAAAAAACGGGCACTAGCCTGTTTGCGAATGGTGGCTCTTAGAATACGATCTTGAGGCTCTTGGCTATTTTCACATTTGACGAAACCCAATTTGAGTAAATATCAGAAAGATACTGTTCGTTTAGCCTCCACTAATTACTAAAATGAAGCCAATTGACAAAAATATACATACTAACTTATAATTTTATACCATAAAGACCACTTTTCTAAAGGAGGTTTATATGAATAATAATTCTAAAAATGTAACCGCTTTCGATGATGAGGTCTGTATTAAGAAAAATCATCGCATGCTTCTCATGGTAGCAACTGCTATAGTGCTTTTTTATCTGTTAATTCCCTTTGTTTTATCTATTTTTTTAAAGGAGACAACATCCTTTTTTCTTTTGTTTGCTTGGGTATACGTCATTTTTCTGTTTCTCATGACATGGGGGATAGGGGTCTGGCATTACTTTTACATGAAAAAATATCATCTGATTTTAGAGAGAAATGTTAAACAGACCAATTAGGGAGAGTATTTATGAATTTTACTTATTTTATTTTCTTCGTTGTTATTGTGATAGGTACCCTCGTTATTACTCATTGGGCGGCTGAACGAAGCAGAACAGCGCATCAGTTTTATGTAGCTGCAGGGAGTTTGACAGGCATGCAAAATGGTATGGCAATTGCTGGAGACTTTATCAGTGCTGCATCATTTCTCGGCATTACGGGATTAATTGCATTATATGGTTATGACGGTTTCTTATATGCCTCGGGTTTTTTAATTTCTTACGTAATATTAATTTTATTAATTGTGGAGCCTGTTCACAGGCTTGGAACGTATTCTGTAGCAGATGTAATCTCTGCAAGATTTCCAGGCAATCGAATGCGAGCGGTTGTTTCAATTAGTGGTATTAGTATTTCGATATTGTATATGATTCCACAGCTAGTGGCCTCAGGTTTATTAATTCGGCTTTTACTTGGTGTGGATTTTCGAGTATCTGTGGTCATTATCGGTATTTTAATGACAGTTTATGTAGCCTTTGGTGGAATGGTCGCAACATCCTGGGTGCAAATTATTAAAACGGTGTTACTAATGGGTGGAACATTACTCGTTGTATTTATTTTACTTTCATGGATGAACTGGAATTTCTTTGATTTAATAAATCAGGCAGTTGAACAGAGTCCACATGGAACTGCTTATTTTTATCCAGGTAATTTGTTTACACATCCCATCGAGAAGGTATCACTCACCTTGACTTTATTACTTGGCACATCAGGGCTTCCACATATATTAATTCGTTTTCTTACCGTTAAAAACGCAAAGCAGGCTCGATTGTCCGCGATGTCCGCTTCATGGATCATAGGTATCTTTTACATTATGACACTTATCTTAGGAGTGGGAACGATTGCTCTTGTGGGTAGTGAAGCTTTAACACAAGTAGACCAAAGTGGTAATTTGGCTGCATTGTTACTCGCTGAAGCTGTAGGTGGCGACTTTTTGATTGCTTTTGTGATGGCAGTAGCTTTTGCTACTATCATTGCAGTGGTGACCGGATTAATTTTTGCCGCTACGTCTTCCTTTGCGCATGATATCTATTTTCACCTGTGGAAAAAGGAAAAGGTAGAAGAAAAGAAACAGCTCCAAGTCGCACGTAGGGTAGCTGTTGTCATCGGAATCGTATCGATACTTTTATCAATTGAAATGGAGCATAGTAATGTTGCTTTTCTTGTATCGAGTACATTTGCAATTGCAGCATCTACTCTATTTCCTTTATTAATTTATACAATTTATTGGAAGCGTTTTAATAGGAAAGGTGCTTACGCAACGCTTCTCATTGGATTTTTCACGTCCATCGCCTTAGTTGTGACTGGTCCAGAAGGGTTTGGTATTTCACCACTTGCTAATCCTGGAATTATTACCATACCGGCCGGTTTTGTTGGGGGAATCATTGGTTCGTTGATAGGTAAAGAAGAGGAACAAGGCTATCAGCATTTGCTTGTAAGGCTTTACAGAGAGAAACAGGAGGCTGTCTCGCATGATTGATCTCACCATTGTGCTATTTGAACGAATAGGTTTACTATTGCTGGCAGTTTTCATGTTGACACAAGTGCCAGGGTTTCGTACATTATTGGACCGGGATATCGCATTGGATACAGTGATTTACTTAGCGATCGTTTTTGGATTTATTGGAATATTAGGGACCCATACCGGTGTTTTAATTAGAATGGATACATTAATCGTGGAATCCCGAATAACAGACGTAACTTCTAACGAGGTACTGATAGGATTCAGTATGGTGGTAGTCATGATTGCGGGACTATTAGGTGGCCCGTATGTGGGTATTGGGGCAGGTGTAATCACAGGTATTTACCTATCATTTTTAGGAGGTGAAGCTTGGATCGCCAACAGTCTCATTAATCCGTTGGCAGGGCTAATTACAGGGTGGACAGGTCAGTTTTTTTCAGAAGAACGGGTGATTGCACCAGGAAAAGCTTTGTTTATAGGGATGTTTCCTCCTGTTTTACATATGGGAATGCTTTTGATTTTTATTTCTGATCAGGAAACAGGTATTGAGTTAGTCAATACGATAGGTATTCCGCTTGTAGTGACCAATGCGATTGCACTGGCTATATTTACAATGATGATCCGAGCAGCCCTTAACGAAACCGAAAGAGAAGCGGCAATTGAAACGAATCGTGCTTTATCGATAGCAGAAAAAGCAATCCCTATTCTTCAAGATACTTCTTTAATCACTCAAGCAGACAAAATGGCAGCCTTATTATATGAAGAATTGGATGTAGCTGCAATTGCGGTGACAAACAAAGAAAAGGTTCTTAGCCACGTTGGACTAGGAGATGACCATCATCGACAAGGGGAACCACTTAAGATGAGACTTTCCCAAAAAGCACTTGATACGGGCGATATCCAAGTGGCGTATGATCGAGAAGATATTCAATGTCGCTTTGAACCATGCCCATTAAAAACGGCAATTATGATACCAATTTACAGGTCCGGAGAAATCATTGGTCTTATCAATTTATATTTCAGACATTCCCAGCAGATCCGAGCAGTTGAAATTGAATTGGCCAAAGGGTTGGGTACTATAATATCCAATCAAATTAGTGGTTTTGAAGCAGAACGAATGAAGGAACTATTAAAAGAAGCAGAAATACGGAATTTACAAGCTCAGATTAACCCTCACTTTCTATTTAATACGTTTAATTTGCTTCATTCCCTGATGCGCGTTAATCAAGAAAAGGCACGTCATATTTTGATACAACTGAGTCATTATATGCGGTCGAACTTAAGTATTGCCAGCAAGTCACTTATTCCTTTGAATACAGAGTTAGAACATGTGAATGCCTATGTGGAAATTGTCACGGCTCGTTTTATGGATCAATTAAAAGTAAACAAAAGGATTGATCAAGGCTTAGATGAAGTGATGATACCGCCTGCAACTTTACAACCTTTAATAGAAAACTGCATTCAGCACGGATTAAAGGATAAACAAATGAGAGGGAAAATCGAATTAATTATTACAAGGGAAGAAGACTGGGTATTTATTGAGGTAACAGACAATGGTAATGGTTTTGCAGAAAATAGACTCAAGCTGCTGGGACAAGAGCCAGTGGATCCAAAGAATGGTAATGGTACAGCCTTATATAATATTAATGAACGTTTAAAAGGAATTTTGGGTGAGGAAAGTCAATTACACTTTCAAAATCACCCTATAAGAGGGAGTTCTGTTTCTTTCAAAATATTACTGAATAAGAAGGTGAAGGATAAATGAAGCTACAAGTCATGATTGCAGAAGATGAACGTTTGGCACGAGAAGAATTAAGTTATCTGCTTCAACAGGAAGAGGATGTGTTATTGAGTCCTAGTGCAGAGAATGGCGAGCAATTATTACAGTTATATCGTGAATGTAAACCAGATGTATTATTTCTTGATATTCATATGCCAGGCTTAACAGGTTTAGAAGTCGCTAAGATTCTGAGAAGTGAAGATGGAAAAGAGCCTGTCATTGTTTTCACCACTGCTTATGAAACATATGCCGTGGAGGCATTCGAGCTTCAAGCTACTGACTATTTGTTAAAACCTTTTGATGAAAAGCGGTTATCAACCACTTTAATGCGTGTTAGAGAAGAACTTCCGAAAAGGATGAATAAAAAGCCAAAGATTGATAAACTGATTATTTCCACAGATAAAAAAATGATGGTTATTGATCCATTAGAAGTCGGATATGCTGTGAGAGAAGGCAGACAGGTCCTTCTTCATACATTAACAAATGAAGTATTTGTAACAAAAATGAATCTGAAAGAACTAGAAGAAAAACTACGTGCATTTCCGTTTTACCGGCCACATCGCAGCTATCTTGTGAATCTAGATGCAATAGAAGAAATTACACCTTGGTTTAATGGTGCCTATAATATTGTATTAAAAGACAAAGTGAAATCACAGATTCCGATGAGCAGAACAGTAGCGAAAGACTTTTTTGATTTTTTACAGGGTTTATCGTAACCATTCAGACAAACAAAACAACATTTTAAACAAGAAAGTCTGCATTTCACAGAAATTAAAAAATTTAATACGTGATATTTAATATACTAAATACAATTGTTAGAGTATTTAGTATTTTTTATGGTTCATAAGTGGATGGGATTTGTGAACGTATAATGGATAGGAACGCTGAATAAACAACAGGGATCGTATTAACACCATCAATATGTAAGCGTTTACTAACATAACTAAATACTCTAACTAAAAACAGGAAGGATGGGGTGATAGAAAATGAAACAGACTCTTAATGAGAAACAAAGGTGGTACTGGAAGAAAAACATCAAATTAATATTGAGCTTGTTAGTGGTTTGGGCATTAGTTGGATATGGTGGAGCAATTCTATTGGCTGAGCCACTCTATCATGTTCGCTTTTTTAATGTGTCACTATCTTATTGGATAGCACATCAAGGTTCGATCCTTGTATTTATACTATTAATCTTAATTTATGCTCTTCGTATGGATAAACTCGATAAGAAATATAAAGCAATGCTGAAGGATGGGGAATAAAACAGTTTACATGGTGACAAATGATCGATGGAGTAATAACCTACTCTGATCATAGTCTCACTTTATACAGGAGGGGTTTTATGAGTGTAGAAGCAATTACTATTATATTGGTTTTAATTACGTTTGCGATATATACGGGCATTGGTTGGTGGTCAAGAGTTAATGACACATCTAACTTTTATGTTGCTGGTCAAGGTGTCCCTACTGTTGCAAATGGGGCAGCCATTGCTGCTGACTGGATGTCAGCTGCATCATTTATCTCAATGGCAGGGCTTGTAGCATTTCTAGGATATGACGGCACGATTTATTTAATGGGTTGGACGGGTGGATACGTTTTATTGGCTTTGCTACTTGCTCCATATCTGCGTAAATTTGGGAAGTTTACTGTTCCTGATTTTATTGGGGATCGTTTTTATTCAAGCAGTGCTCGTTCTGTAGCTGCAGTAGCTACGATTTTTATCTCACTTACTTATATATCGGGACAGATGCGTGGGGTAGGAATTGTTTTTAGTCGTTATTTGCAAGTAGATATTGTGGTGGGCGTATTGATTGGTATGGCGATCGTTGGTTTCTTTGCATTATTAGGTGGTATGAAAGGGGTAACCTGGACACAAGCAATTCAATATTTTGTTATTATTATCGCCTTTATTATCCCCGCTGTTGCGATTTCCTTGCAATTAACAGGTAATCCGGTTCCCCAATTAGCCTTAACGACAAGTGATATTGTTGATAGATTAGGTCAAATTCAAGTTGATCTTGGTATGACAGAATATATGGCACCTTTTACAGATTTATCTTTACTGAATGTGTTCATGGTGACACTTGCATTAATGGCAGGGACTGCAGGTCTTCCACATGTTATCGTTCGTTTCTATACGGTTAAAAGTGTTCGTGCTGCCAGATGGTCAGCTGTATGGGCAATTATTTTTATTGGCTTGCTTTATTTAACTGCACCTGCTGTTGGAGCATTCGCTAAATACAATTTAATTGATACAATTGCCGATAAACCAATCGAAGAGGTGCAGAGTATTGAGTGGGTTAGCAAGTGGGAAACTACTGGATTATTACAATTAGATGATCAGAATGGCGACGGAGTTGTTAATTTCACTGGTGGGGACGATAATGAAGTCGTAATTGATGGAGACATTATTGTGTTATCTACACCAGAGGTTGCCAATCTAGCTCCTTTTATTATCGCTTTAGTTGCCGCAGGTGGTTTAGCTGCAGCATTATCAACGGCATCAGGTTTACTTATAACCATGACAAGTGCAGTTTCACATGATATTTATTATCGAATTTTTAATAAAACAGCCTCAGAAGCACAACGGCTGCGTGTCGGTCGAATCACTTTATTAATTGCTCTAGGGATTGCCGCGTATGTGGGGATTAACCCACCAGGATTTGCTGGAGAGGTTGTGGCACTCGCCTTTGGTTTAGGGGCGGCAAGTCTCTTCCCAGTAATTCTTTTAGGTATTTTTGATAAACGTATGAATAAAGAAGGGGCAGTTGCTGGTATTATCACCGGTTTGAGTTTTACATTAATTATGATTGGTGCAATCCTCTCTCCATCTATTATTGGAACAGAAGAACCGATTCTCAACAGTTTCTTTGGCATTAATGCTCAAGGGGTCGGTGTAATTGGTATGTTGCTTAATTTCATAGTTAGTTTCATTGTTTCAAGAATGACACCAGAACCACCTTCAGAAATTCAGCAATTGATCGAAAATGTACGAGCACCGGAGTTAGACGAACAACCAGAACAGTCTGTTAACGAAAAATAAAAATGTAATCTTGTATTAAGGAGTGGTGAAAGGTGAACTGGACATTGATTTTAGGGAGTTTGATTATCTTGGTATATCTACTCCACCCATGGATGAATATAAAGACCTTTCAGAAGGTAATAGGGATTACGTTATTTCTTGAAATTTTTTATATAACAGGTCATTATTTAATGGAATGGCCATTCCCAACACCGATTGTTTTTGGACAGCTTTTTGTGGTTGCTGGACTAGGTGTGGCTTTAGGTGTGTGTTTCTCAAGAATTTGGCCATTACCACTTGAAAAAGGGTTTGAACGAATATTTCGGACATTTTTACTCGTCATTCCATCACTTGGTTTTGGTATGGGGTTACAAATAATTTTACAAGGAGCCTATGCAACACAGGCAATTTATTTGATTTTTGCGTGTGCAGCATGGTTAGGGTCAGGTAGGTTCGTAAGGGAAGAAAAAAACCTTCCAGTACAAAATAAAAGAGTAGAACAAACGATTTAAGTAAAAGAAAGCTTCTCAAACGTTCAGCATACGTTGAGAAGCTTTTTTTGTTAAAGATTAAAAACAAAAATATAAATAGACAAATTTCTACAATACATGTTACGATAATGGTAATAGGAAAAAAGTCACGTAAAGATATCGGCAAACCTTTCGAAAGAGTGGGACGCAAAGCTAAAGGGGCTAACCATTAATGTAATGAATGCCAGCCAGTTGCGCTTATAAGGAGAAGTTAGAAACCTTTGCAGCGGAGGTTTCTTTTTTATCTATTTAAAAATTGTGTTAGGGGTGATCACTATGTTTGTTTTACCTATACTTTATATTGTATCTTCTTTTATATTAATAAGTGGAGCTACAGTTATATACAATGGTAACCGCAGAAGTATAAAGTATAAGACATTTGCCTTGATATTTGTGGCAATGGCTGTTTGGCAACAGTCTGCTCTGCTAATTTCACTCCTGCCACCTGAACAAGCCAATGTTGTTTTTATATATGGTCTAATTCCAACAATTCTTGTTACTTTTCTATTGCTGTTACACGGTGTTTACCTGATTACAAATGTTTATTCACGAAAATATGCATTTTATTATAAATTGCTTTTCATTCCACCTGTAATCAATATATTGTTATTACCTGTTGATGGTTGGTTATATCAAGGTGAGGTTTTGGTTTATAGTGAGCATTCTTTACCGGGTCCTGGAGGCTTTTTAAATTTTGGGATTATGTTTTTCTATTTAGTAATAATGATTGCTTTGTTAATGCCAAAAATTCTACAGAAAAATCGTCCAAGTCAAATCTGGATGACCGGTCTGGTTTCATTTGTCTTATGGTCTTTAGTTATCGTTGTGTCTGGTGAGATGACGGGAGATTGGGATAGTTTTTCACTTGTTCCATTAGGTATTAATTTTTGGGCATTTGCCGTGTATATAAGTGTTCACCAATATGACTCACTACCTTCCTATGAAAGAAGATACAATCTATTATTTGAACGAGCACCTATTGGGATTATGATAACAGACAGTAAGGGCACGATTCATGAAGTTAGTCCACGAGTTTCAGACTTTTTGGAATTGCCATTAGACGATCTTCTTGGTCAGAAAATCTACAAATGGTTAGAAAATGAGGAGCAAGAAAAGATGCTCAGCGTATATTTTGATAATTTTGAAAAAAGAAAGGCATTTCAAAATGAAGAGCATTCTTTCTATAATGAGAAGCGTCAGATAAAATGGCTTGCGATTAGTTCAGAGTTTACCGAAATGGAAGGAGATCCCTATCAGTTACTGATGATCCATGACATAACGGGAACAAAACAACGTGAGAAACAGATTCATGACTTGGCCTATTATGATCATCTTACTAATTTATATAATCGCGTATCCTTCAACCATACTTTTGAAAATTGGCTGAAAAATAAGTCTACATTTGCTCTTCTTATTTTGGACTTAAACTCTTTTAAAAGCATTAATGATAAGTATGGCCATTACACAGGGGATCAAGTTTTGATGTATTTTGCAGAGCAGTTGAATACAAGTGTTGGGCCATCCGATTTTGTTGCCCGTTTATCAGGTGATGAGTTCGTCATCATGTTAAACGATGATAAACAAACTGAGTATGTGATAAATAAGATAAGATCCAACTTAAAAGAACCATTCGAACTTGCTGATAATCAATCATTACTGATTTCCTCCAGTATAGGTGTCGCTATTTATCCAAGGGACGGAGAAGTCCTTGACGATCTATTCAAGGAAGCGGATGATCGAATGTATGAGGATAAGAGAGATGGAAAAAGTATCCATGACTGATTTTTTTTACGAGAAACAAAAAGGGGTTGTTCAAGCAATCATTAGTTTGATTTTGAACAACTTTTTCTTTCTCTATTATACTTGTCCCTCCACTACAATGAATCTCCCATCTATCCTAATTACTGATCGAGTTAAATACTTTTTTGTTTTTGTCGGTAACCCGAAGGAGTTGTCCCAATAAATTTTTTGAATGTTCGATAGAAATGCGGTGTACTATCAAACCCGCTTAGTTCTGCAATGTGTGAAACAGGATAATCCGTGTTCCACAATAGCTCTTTCGCTTTATAGGTTCTTTTTTTGTTCAAATAGACAGTAACCCCAATTCCGGTCATTTCTTTAAATACTCTACTGAAATGCGCAGGACTAACATGTGCTTTTTCCGCTAAAAGACTTAGAGAGATCTTGCCTTGTAGATTCTTGTCAATATACGCAAATATCTCATTCATCCAAAAACGATTATAGTTTTCTTCCCTAAAGGTTTGATCAATCTGCTCGATACTTAATCGAGATAAAAAAAGCAATATTTGATGAGTTATTAAGATAGCGGCATGAATGGAGCCTGTTTGTTTTTCACTTAATTCCTTGTCAATATCATTTAAAAATTGTTCAAGAGTCACTTGTTTCGTTTCTGAAAGCGATAATTTATAATATTTGTGCTTTTTAATTTTTTCAACAATAAACAAATACGAAAAGTTTTCATCAATCGGTATGGTTTGAATTAAAGCAGGACTAAAAAAGATGACTGATGACGTCACTAGATCGTCTTGGTTGGGTACAGCATGATGAATCGTGTCATTGGGGATCAAAAAGACATCCCCTTTGTTCATATTATAGAGCGTATTATTAATGAAAAAAGTACCCGTACCTTTGTGAACATAAATAATTTCATGGAAATCATGCATGTGGGTTGGTAATTCATTTTGAGGTTCTTTACTGCCTTTATAAACAAAGGAAAAAGGAAATAAAGATTGAGCATTTTTTTTTATCGCTTTCATATAGATCACCTGACTTTACTCTATATCAAAAAACAGTATAAATAAAGCAAAAAATGCAATTTTTATTTCAATTTATTTTTGTTACTCTATATTTACACAGTATATGAACATTTATAGGAGGCATAAATAATTGAAAACTATAGTTTGTGAAGAACCTAGAGTATTAAAGCCAATTAATCAGGAAAAACCTCAATTGGAAAAAGGTACTGCTATTGTTAATATAAAGCGAATTGGTATATGTGGAACAGATTTACATGCGTTTACAGGAAATCAACCATTTTTTAATTATCCCAGAGTTTTAGGACATGAGCTTGCAGGGGTTATCGAATCAATTGGAGAGAATCCTTATGGTTTAGAACAAGGTGATCAAGTATCTGTTATTCCATATATGGAATGTGGTGTATGTGTTGCCTGTAAAAAAGGATTGACCAATTGTTGTACAAATATGAAAGTAATGGGCGTCCATTTCGATGGGGGGATGACAGAACAAATTTCGGTTCCATGGGATCATCTAATTAAAACGAATGCCTTAAGCTTGGATCAAAGTGCTATTTTAGAGCCGTTAAGTATTGGTGCACATGCGGTAAGACGATCTGAACTGCGAAAAGGAGACATCGTTCTTGTGATTGGTGCAGGGCCAATTGGGTTAGGAGTTATGCAGGCTGCTAAGCAACAAGATGCGAAAGTCATTGCGATGGATATGAATGACGAACGATTAACATTTTCCAAACAGTGGGCAAATGCAGATGATACTATAAATGTATTAAACGAACCTGTGGAACAACTGATGCAAATGACGAATGGCGATATGCCGAGCATTGTTTTCGATGCCACCGGAAATAGTAAATCAATGATGGATGCTTTTGAATATCCAGCCAATGGAGGAAAATTAGTATTTGTAGGATTAGTTAAATCAGATATTACTTTTTCTGATCCTTTATTCCATTCAAAAGAACTTACACTAATGGCGAGCAGAAACGCGACAAAAGAAGATTTTGATTTTGTTATACAAGCAATTGAAAGTGGTTACATTGATGCAGACCGTTATATTACGCATCGTTCCACATTTGATCATCTAATAAATGAGTTTGAAAATTGGTTGAACCCAGAGTCCGGTGTAGTCAAAGCAATGGTTGAATTATAAACACAAATATTTCTTGGTTGAAATAATATGTAAACGCTATTATGTTTAAAGAAGTACGAAGGGGTGATGGAAACATGCGAATTGATGCACATCAGCATTATTGGAAAATAAATAGAGATGATTATGGTTGGATAACACCAGATATTCTTACATTATACCGTGATTTTCTCGAGGAAGATTTAGTTGAACACCTTAGAAATTCTGGGATAGACAAAACAATTGTTGTGCAAGCAGCCCCAACTTATGAGGAAACGGAATTCATTTTGTCACTAAGTGACGATGCTACTTCGGTAATAGGTGTAGTAGGATGGATTGATATCGAAGATCCATCCTATAAGGAGCAACTGGACGTATTCAGAAAACATCCAAAGTTTGTTGGAATTCGCGTTATGATTCAAGATATGCCAGATGAGAATATCATTTTAACTGAAAAATATTTGGATGTATTTTCTTATTTTGAAGAGATAGATCTTCCGGTAGATCTTTTAGTTACTGCGAATCAGCTTGGCGCTGTCTGTGAATTGTTAAAGCGTGTAAAGATACGTGGTGTCATCGATCACATTGCGAAACCGGAAATTGAAAAATGCAAGTTAGAACCTTGGAAAACACAAATGGCTGAAATCGCAAGTTATGAGAATATCTATTGTAAATTATCCGGAATGGTGACTGAAGCAAACCATGATAATTGGATGACGAAAGATTTCATCCCTTATGTCGATCATATTGTAGAGGTATTTGGCACTCATCGCATTATGTATGGCAGTGACTGGCCTGTCAGTTTATTAGCAGCTAGCTATGACCAGGTATACCAATTATTAAACGACGCTCTCCCTCAAGAAGTTACCAAAGCAGATAAGGAAATGATTTTTGGACAAAATGCAATCGACTTTTATAAATTAAATAGATAATGGAGGAGGGAAACATATTGAAATATAGAAAATTGGGTCAAACTGGGTTAGATGTTTCTGTACTTAGTTATGGAGCCTCATCATTAGGATCAGTATTTAGGGAGATTAATGAAACAGAAGGGGTTAAGACGGTACACGCAGCGATTGATCAAGGTATCAATCTGATTGACGTATCACCTTATTACGGTTTAACCAAGGCGGAAACAGTTTTAGGTAAAGCATTAGTCGATATCCCCCGTGACAAGTACATCCTTTCTACTAAAGCAGGAAGATTTGGTGAAAACAATTTTGATTTTTCAAAGAAAAGAATTATTAAAAGTTTAGAAGAGAGCTTGCAAAGGCTAGGTACAGATTATGTAGATATCTTATATTTACATGATATTGAATTTGGTTCATATCGCCAAGTAATGGAGGAAGGTATACCTGCTTTAGAAGAATTAAAAAGACAAGGGAAAATTCGCTTCCTAGGTGTATCTGGTTTGCCGCTCATTATTTTTGAAAAAGTACTAAGGAAGGTAGACTTAGATGTTATCCTTTCCTATTGTCATTATTCTTTAAATGATACATCACTTCTATCGCTTTTGCCTTTATTAAATGAAAAAAATGTAGGATTAGTGAATGCTTCGCCATTGTCGATGGGCTTGTTAAATTCACGTGACGTGGCAAATTGGCATCCAGCTGATAAAGAAATACAGCAACTGTGTATGCAAGCAGCCAAATTCTGTGAAGCACAAGGTGAAGACCTTGCGAAATTGGCGATTCAGTATGCAACTCGAAATGAATCGATTCCGACTACATTAGTCAGCACAGCAAGTGTAAAAAATATAACGAAAAATATTAAGTGGACCGAAGAACCAATAAATGAGGATCTATTAAAGCAAGTTCTAGATATACTTCAACCCATCCATAACAGGACTTGGCAAAGTGGGAATACAGAATGGAATCACTAAATTTTCTTAAAAAGGAGTAAACTTATGCAACGTATAAACAAAAGGATCTGGTATAAACAACCAGCAAAAGAATGGAACGAAGCTTTACCCATAGGCAATGGGCGATTAGGTGGAATGGTTTTTGGTGGCATTCATCGAGAACGAGTGCAATTAAATGAGGATTCTGTTTGGTATGGCGGACCTAGAGATCGAAACAATCCTGATGCACTTGAGCACTTACCGAAAATTAGAAAGTTATTAGCTGATGGAAGATTAAAAGAAGCAGAGAATTTGGCAGCACTGACCTTTACAGGAACACCAGAAACACAACGTCATTATGAACCACTAGGTGACCTGTTAATTAATATGGAACATAAGGAAACAGAGACATCAAATTATTCTAGAGAGTTAGATTTGGATAATGCGGTTACGAAGGTGCAATATACTATAGGCGATGTCACATTTAACCGCGAAACATTTACGAGCTATCCAGATCAGGTGATGGTGATTCGTTTAACATCCTCTGAATCAAAGTCCATCTCCTTTCGAACTCTGCTCGATCGTGGAAACGCAAGAAACTACGATGAGCTTGAAGCACTATCTAATAATTCGCTGATCATGAGAGGAGAAACGGGTGGTAAGGATGGCATTGTATTCCGCAATGCAATAAAGGCAACAGCAGAAAAAGGATCAGTCAAAACGCTTGGGAATCATTTAATTGTTGAAAATGCGGATGCGGTAACGTTGGTGCTCTCAGCTGCCACATCCTACCGTTATGAGGAACCTGAGCAGCAATGTTTGAAAACTATTGAGAAAGTCTCAGCAAAAACCTACCAAGAGTTGCTGCAACGTCATATAGAAGATTATCAGAAATTATTTAATAGAGTTACATTAAATTTAGGTGATGATAACGAAGAGAGTACTGATTTGGCGACAGATCAACGCTTAGATGTAGTGAAAGAAGGTAAAGAGGATCTATCATTAATTAGTACCTACTTCCAGTTTGGACGTTATTTACTTATTTCTTCTAGTAGACCTAATTCATTACCGGCAACATTACAAGGAATTTGGAATGAGAAGATGCTGCCGCCGTGGGACAGTAAATTTACGATTAATATCAATGCACAGATGAATTACTGGCCAGCTGAGATCTGTAATTTGTCTGAATGCCATGATCCGCTATTTGATCATATTGAAAAAATAAAGAAAAATGGCAAAAAAACGGCTGAAAGCATGTACGGATGCCGAGGATTCACCGCCCATCATAACACAGATATTTGGGGAGATACTGCACCACAAGATATCTATATGCCAGCGACGATTTGGCCAATGGGTGCGGCATGGCTTTGTTTACATTTGTGGGAGCATTTTGAATTTACACGTAATGAGGAATTTTTGAAAAATTCCTACGATACATTGAAAGAAGCCGCTTTATTTTTTGTTGACTTTTTAGTGGAAAATGAAAAAGGTTTGTTAATAACTACTCCTTCTGTATCACCTGAGAACACGTATATATTATCCAATGGAGAAAAAGGAACATTATGTGAAGGTCCGTCAATGGATAGCCAAATTATATTTGCTCTCTTTACTAGTGTTATAGATGCTAGTGAGGTTTTAGACGTGGATCACGCGTTTCGACAACAATTGCTTCAGTTACGGGAGGATTTACCAAAACCGAAAATTGGCAAACATGGTCAAATTCAGGAATGGTTAGAAGATTATGATGAAGAAGAGCCAGGTCACCGTCATATTTCCCACTTGTTTGCATTGTATCCTGGAAAACAAATATCACCAGGCATGACACCGGACCTAGCAGGAGCAGCAAAAGTAACACTAGATAGAAGGCTGCAATCTGGTGGGGGACATACTGGATGGAGCCGTGCCTGGATTATCAACATGTGGGCCCGTTTAGAGAAAGGAGACCTAGCTTATCAGCATATTCTAGAATTGCTTAAGTCTTCTACTCTCCCTAACTTATTTGATAACCATCCACCTTTTCAAATCGATGGAAATTTCGGTGGAACAGCAGGTATTGCGGAACTGTTGCTTCAAAGTCATACTGGTGAGTTACACCTCCTTCCGGCATTACCTAATAAATGGTCTTCTGGTCAAGTAAAGGGATTAAAAGCAAGAGGTGGATTTGAAGTAGATTTATCTTGGGAGAAAGGCGAATTAACAGAAGCAGTTATTCATTCCTTAAATGGAGGGAAATGTGCAGTCTTGTGTAATAATGAAAGAAAAGAGTTTGATACGACAGCTGGTCACACGTATCCTTTAGTATTTAACCAATGATTCAAAACAAGTGAATGAGAAAAAATTAAAATAGAAATGAGGACTTTAAATGAACACATTGAAAAATCAAGCCGTAAACCCTTATCTTCCATCTTGGGAGTATATACCTGATGCAGAACCATACGTTTTTAATGACAGAGTTTATATTTATGGATCTCATGATCGTTTTAACGGGCATGCTTATTGTTTAAATGATTATGTATGCTGGTCTGCACCCGTTAATGACATGTCAGACTGGCGTTATGAAGGAGTAATTTACAAAAAAACCGATGATCCATTGAATAAGGAAGCAAATATGTGTCTTTATGCACCAGATGTGACAGTAGGTCCTGACGGTCGGTATTATTTGTATTATGTACTGGATAAAGTTCCAGTAGTATCTGTGGCGGTTTGTGATACACCTGCTGGAAAGTATGAATTTTATGGCTATGTTCAGGATAAAGATGGCGGACGTTTAGGGGAAAGAGAAGGGGATGAACCACAATTTGATCCAGGGCTTTTGACAGAAGGAGACACAACGTATCTTTACACTGGTTTTTGTGCCATTGGTGATAGATCAAGAAGTGGTACGATGGCTACAGTGTTGGGAGCCGATATGCTTACGATTATTGAAGAGACGGTAACCATTACGCCGAGTGAGCCATTTAGTAAAGGGAGCAGTTTTGAAGGCCATGAGTTTTTTGAGGCGCCTTCGATGAGGAAAATTGGAGATACATATTATCTCATCTATTCTTCTATTGCTATGCATGAGCTTTGTTACGCGACTAGTAAACACCCTACAAAAGGATTTGAATACGGTGGTGTTATAGTAAGTAATAATGATCTCCATATTGCTTCCTATAAACCTGCAAACAAGCCTATGTATTATGGAGGAAATAATCATGGCAGCATCGTTGAGATTAGTGATCAGTGGTATATTTTCTATCATCGCCATACCAATGGTTCCAATTTCAGTCGTCAGGGATGTATCGAACCAATTGAAATATTAGCAGATGGCACAATTCCTCAGGTAGAAATGACCTCATGCGGAGCTAATGGGAAACCACTTATTGGGCGTGGAGAGTATCCTGCTTATCTGGCATGTAATCTTTTTTGCGATGATGAGGCCATGTATACTGGTGATCTTTGGATGGATACGCAATTTCCAAAGATTACACAGGATGGAAAAGATGGTGATGAGGAAATTGGTTATATTGCCAATATGACAGAATCGGCAACAGCTGGTTTTAAGTACTTTGACTGCCAGGGTATATCAAAGGTGAAAGTCAAAGTGAGAGGTTATTGTAACGGTGCTTTTGAAATAAAAACTTCTTGGGACGGATCTGCATTAGCAACATTGCCAGTTAATTTCACCAATGTATGGACGGAATATGCGTCTGACATCGAGATTCCTAATGGCATTCAAGCATTGTATATCACTTACACAGGTAATGGTCGGGCAAATCTAGCATCCTTTACTTTGGAATAAACTTTATTCCTAGTTTCTAAGCAAAATGAACTTGACATCTTTAAGCGTTCTATCAGGAGACAGACACTATAATTAAATCACAAAGGCAGGTAAACGTAGTGAAAGTAGTAAAATATACGCAAAAGGAAGATCATTTGCTTCTTGAAGTTGGTACAGGTTTAATGAAAATAATTCCCTACACAGAGTCTATCATTCGTATACGTTATACACTAGAGAACCAATACAGTACAAAGAAGAGTCTCTTTGTAGAGAAAAATTCTCAAAAAGCCATGGAGTTCATGGTAGAGGAAAAAGACAGTAGTATTATATTTTCTACAAGGAAGGTACGCATTCAGATAAATAAAGCTACTGCAGCCTTTACTTATATGAATGCTGCTGGGAATATTTTAACAAAGGAGCCGGATCGAGGTGGCAAAACACTGGTACCAACTGAAGTCCATAAACCTGTTTATGATGCTAATACTGAGATAGAAAATTCGCAAAATGCAGATGGCGCTCGTGCTAAAGCCGTTGCCATCAAACATGTGGTAGATCGAATTGCTTATCACACCAAACTTGAATTCGAATGGGCCAATGGTGAAGCACTTTATGGATTAGGTTCACATGAAGAAGGAGTGCTCAACTTAAGAGGAACACACCAATACCTGTATCAGCAAAATATGAAAGCGGTTGTACCGGTAATGGTCTCTACAAATGGATATGGAATTATCGTCGACAGTTATTCGACGATGACATTCCATGATGACATACATGGTTCCTATATTTGGACAGATGTTGATAGCGACATGGATTATTATTTCGTATATGGTCCCGAATTTGATCAGATTGTAAAAAGCTATCGTTATCTAACAGGTCAAGCCCCTCTATTACCGAAATGGGCTTTTGGATATGTACAATCGAAGGAACGTTATAAAACGCAAGAGGAATTAATATCGGTTATCAAGGAATATCGTAAACGAGAGATTCCTCTGGATATGATTGTGCTGGATTGGCGATCATGGACTGGAGATCTTTGGGGTCAAAAATCGTTCGATCCAGAAAGATTTCCAAATCCAACCGAAATGATGGAGGAGATTCACAAGCTAAATGCTAAATTAATGGTCTCGATTTGGCCGATTATGAATAATGAAGGTCCAAATCATGTAGAAATGAAGCAAAAAGGTTATTTGTTGGGGAACCAGGCAAACTATGATGCGTTCAGTGAAGATGCACGTAATCTGTATTGGAAGCAAGCAAATGAAGGTATATTTTCACATGGTACAGACGCCTGGTGGTGTGATTGTACAGAACCATTCGAAGCAGATTGGGTTGGAGAAGTAAAACCAGAGCCAGAGGAACGCCTTTTGATCAATACTCAAGAAGCTAAAAAATATTTAGATCCGGGGTATATAAATGCCTATTCGCTTCTTCATTCCAAGGGACTGTATGAAAATCAACGACTGACCACTGAAAGTAAGCGTGTAGTTAATTTAACACGATCTTCTTATGCTGGACAACAAAAGTACAGTGCGATTACCTGGTCTGGAGACATAGCTGCTAATTGGGAGACGATGCGTAATCAAATTGCAGATGGCTTAAATATGTGTGTCACCGGTATACCTTACTGGACATTGGACATTGGTGCTTTTTTTGTAGCGAACCGAGAGCAGTGGTTCTGGAATGGTGACTACCAAGAGGGATGTGAAGATTTAGGCTACCGTGAGCTGTATGTCCGGTGGCTGCAATATGGGGTATTTTTACCGATGTTCCGCTCTCATGGTGCAGATACGCCAAGAGAGGTATGGCGATTTGGTGAACCAGGTACGCCATTTTACGATACACTTGTAAAATATATTAAACTAAGGTATCGTCTCATGCCTTATATTTATTCAGTCGCTGGTTGGGTCACACACGAAGATTATACAATGATGCGTGCATTAGCTTTTGATTTTAGAAATGATCCGAACACTTATAATGTAAAAGACCAATATATGTTCGGCCCATCCTTTCTTGTTAACCCTGTAACAGATCCGATGTATTATGAAAGTGGTTCAATAGAATTGAATGGAGTCCCTAAAAAGCGATCGGTCTATCTCCCAGCCGGTACGGAGTGGTATAATTTTTGGACAAATCAACGCTTACAGGGTGGTCAAACCATTGAAGCAGATGCTGATCTTGAAACCATGCCACTGTATGTACGATCTGGATCTATCGTTCCAATTGGACCTGCTATTCAGTATACTTCTGAAGAAACGAACGCCCCTTTAGAAATACACATATATAGAGGGGAAGATGGAAGCTTTTTGTTATATGATGATGAGGGAGATACGTACAATTATGAAAAAGGAGACTATGCTACGATAGCGCTTCATTGGTACGATCAGAATAATTGTCTAGTAATGGAGGATCGCCAAGGCAAATTTTCGGGTATGAAAACTTCGATGGAATTCGTAATAACAATTATAGATGGACAAAGAAGTGAACTTTGTACAAAACGAGAAAAGTATATTGGAGAACAACTAACTATTCAGTTCTAGTAAAATAATTATCAGACGATAAATTTCAATTGTAACGATATCAAGACAATTGAAATTTATCATTTAGTCTAATGATTATAACTAATTGAAAGTTAATTTTATTATATATAATTTGAAAGCGCTTCCTTATTTTGATTTTATTTCCAAACTTAGGTAAAAACTTCTTATACTAATCTTCAACAACTATACTTATAATAACTGTAGCTATAATTTAATAAAAATATACGAATTCCATAAATTTCTAAGAAGGAGGTTTCATGATGGAACGTATCGTATCCTCCAAAATATTCAGAAGGTTTTTAATCTCTTACCTTATCATTTTAATTATTCCAATGGTGGCTGGTTTTATATCTTATCAGGTTTCTATAGATACTGCTGAAAAATACTCGATTATTAATAGTAAACAGGTTTTAAATCAAAGTAAAAGGATACTTGAACAAAACTTAGATGAAATGGATCGCTTTGTTTTACAGTTGTCGTTAGACAAGGATTTAAATAGTATACTTAATAAAAATGCTTCTGAGAAAAACAATATTGTATCTCTTCTCAGACAATTGGATAATAAAATTTCTCCTTATGCTACAACAAATGAATTTGTAGAGGATTTCTATATTTATTCAAAAAATTCCGATTTAATTATTATACCTGGTTCTGTTTATTATCGGCCATATCATTTCTATGAAAATAACTATTACGTAGATATGAGTCTGTCTGATTGGGAAGAAATGATACTGAATAATAAGAGACAAATTATTCCTAGCAGACCGTATATGCACGATGATACACCTACCAATGTTATTACATATATTCAGCCCTTACCAATGAATGATGTGTCAAACCATAAAGGTTCCATTATTATTCCCATAGAAAATCAAAAGCTAAATAATTTGATTAAAGAGGTAGAGAAACAGTTTAATGGTTGGGCATTTATTTTAGATGAAAATCATCAACTCATCACTTCTAATGGCATTGATAAGACAGAAATTGATGCACTTAAAGAAAGAGTGATAAATAAGGAAGGGCCCTTATATGTAAATAACGAGACATTATTGATAACGGAGACATCAGAAAAAAATGATTGGTTATATGTCGCCGGTATTCCACAAAAAACGTTAATCCAGGAAGCAGCTCCAATTAAGTATATTACGTGGACAGTTACTGGTATTACTTTTGTTATTGGTATAGTAATAGCACTATTTTTTGCCTATAGAAATAGTCGTCCAATCAACAATGTAATCAAAACATTAAAAGAATATGCAGAACCAGATTCTAAAAATGATTATGATTTTTTACATGGTAATATATCGAAATTAATCTCTACAAATACAGATTTGCAAATGCAATTAACAGAGCAAAAACCGCTGATCAAGGATGCTTTCCTTAAGCAATTGTTATCTGGTGAGATTACCGAAAGAACGACTAATCTTCATGAATTTGCGAAGCAAGCAAATGTAAGTTTATCTAGTAATCATGGTTATGTTGCAATTATAAAAGTAGAAGGTTATGAAGACATGTCAAGCAGCGAAATATATCAGGAGTTACATGCAATCCGCATCGTGATCCAGCAGGAATCAATGAAAATATGTGATAAGTTTTATGTAACCAATATTCATTCTGATAAATTAGTATATATTTTTTTGGAGCAAGAGGTAGGAAAGGCATTCAAGGAAAAAATAGAAAATATGTTCACATCATTGCAAAGTTTGTTACAAGAGGAGTATCGCGTTTTACTAAAGATTGGTCTTGGTCATCCATTTCATTCGTTATCTGGTATAAGTCGATCGTATAATGAGGCAAAACAAGCAATAGATTTTGCGAATTTCTCTTACGAAAAAAAAGGAATGTACTGGTACGATAATGTAATGAAGGAGACGGCGGTCTTTCATTATCCATTGGAATATGAATTTCGGCTTTTAAAAAGCTTGAAGGAAGGAGATTTTATAGAAGCTGAAGAAATTACTTATGAACTTTTAGATGAAAACATCGAAAAAAGAAGTTTATCAGTAGATATGCATGAACAATTTATTTATGAATTAAAAGGAACGTTTTATAAAGCGTTAGATCAATATATTTTTCGTAATGATAACACGGGTGAAGTAATAAGACAAAAGCTGAGAGTTATAACTATTGAGGAAAGTATGGAACAAATTGAAAGAAGATTAATAGAAGTTATTCAATTGTACTGTGCTTTTGTTAATGAAAATCGAAAAGAAACCAACCACTCGATAGTTAAAACGATAGAAGATTATATATTACAACATTATTCTAATGCGGAATTGACCATTTATATGATCGCTGAGCATCTTTCACGGCCTGAGAAATATATCTCACAAATATTTAAAGAAGAAACGGGAGAATATCTATATGAATATTTAGAAAAAGTAAGAATGGAAGAAGCGATGAGACTGCTAACTAATTCATCGAAAACAATCAATGATATTGCAGAACTGGTGGGTTATAATAGTGCTCATTCTTTTAGACGAGCTTTTAAGCGCATTCATAATATGACACCTAATCAATTTAGAAAAACAATTGAATAAATAAAGCGAAAGAGGTATGCGCAAAAGAATATTGCTATAAGAGTTATCCAAACGATTCGAATAGACTTTTGAATCGTTTGGATTTCTATGCGTATTAGGAAGATGCTGCGCAATAACTGATTTGATAATTTGACAATAAATATTTGCGTACCAACCGCTCCGGCTTGCCCACTTCGCTTTCCGGGGGGCGCGTCTTCAACTAACTTGGTAAAGAAGATCACTTTACAAAGTGGATCTTCAGATCGCGCTAATCCCCCTGGAGTCGAAGTGGACGCCTGCGCTAATTGAATATTCTACAACGTTAGCATAAGGTCGCATTATGACTTTCTCTCATAAAAAAATTCTTTGATAGGATTAACAGCTAAAAATGTTAGCTGTCACAAACAGTTGTCGAACAAATACATTAGCGTAGGCCGCCCGCTTTCACTCCTGTGGGAATGTTTTACCTGAAGATCCACTTTTTCGAGCGCTCTTTGCTTGAAAAAGTTAGCTGAAGGGAAAACCCCACGGAAAGGGAAGTGGGCAGCCGGAGCGGGTGCTAACCAATTAAAACAATTTCAAAATTACTACCTGCAGTTTCCTTATATTGCGTAACAATACATATTGTCGTTCGTGTTTGAAGTTACGTAAAATAGTTATGGCTCTGTTTCTTTTTCATTACGGCCACTTTATTTCAAAATTTCGCAGGATAGGTGGCTACTGAAAATAATACTTGAACAGTACGCGTAGCGCTTTTTCAGTAGTTTTTCGCAGAATGTACCCCGCATCTGAAAAGGTACTATTTAGTTAAATAGCTAAAAAACCGGTATTGTACCCTGTAAATTTAGTTGTCTGTATGCGGTTTCATCAAACCGTGTTAAATTCTTTGTAAGCGTTTCCTGAGTAGAATTTTTTCAGAAAGAAGGGGGTAAAGCTGAAATGGATCAATCACTTGATCAATCGAAAGAAATAAAGAAAGTGACACAACGGCATCTTGCCAAAAGAAGTTTTCAGAGGCATTGGCAATTATATATTCTTATGATATTGCCAGTATTGTATTTCATTATTTTTAAATATGTACCTATGTTGGGCGCAGTCATTGCATTTAAAGATTATAATGTGGTCCAAGGTATCATTGAAAGTCCCTGGGTAGGGTGGAAGCATTTCGAGAATTTTTTTAACAACCCGGTCGCCTGGGATTTGATAAAAAATACGTTATTTCTAAGTCTTTATCAGTTAGCAGTAACCTTTCCGCTTCCAATATTATTGGCATTAGCCCTAAATGAAATAAGAGACGGGATCTTCAAACGATCTGTACAAATGTTTACCTATGCACCGTATTTTATTTCTACAGTTGTTATAGTCTCCATGATTATCTTGATGCTCTCACCAAGAAGTGGAATTATAAATACCTTAATGGAAGCTGTAGGACTTGATGCAGTTAATTTCCTTGGTCAAGCGAGCATGTTTCGAGACATATTTGTTTGGTCCGATGCGTGGCAAATTACTGGATATTCAGCAATCATTTATTTGGCGGCGCTTGCAGGTGTTGATAAACAGCAGTATGAGGCAGCTAAAATTGACGGAGCTAGCAGACTGCAAAAAATTTGGAATGTAGATATACCGGCAATTATGCCAACTATCGTAATCATTTTAATTTTAAGTGTAGGGAATTTAATGGCGATAGGATTTGAAAAAGTATATTTATTACAAAATCCTTTAAATTTGGGAACTTCAGAGATTTTACAAACCTATGTGTACAAAATGGGTATTATCAATGCTGATTTTAGTTTTGCTACAGCTGTAGGATTGTTTAACTCCATAATTAATTTAATCTTATTGATCATCGTCAATGAAATTGCGAAGAAAGTTTCAGGTAATGGATTATGGTAGAGAGGAGTAGAACACAATGAGCAGTAAACAAGGAACAATAAAAGAATCCTCTAACGATCGAGTATTTTTAACGTTGATTTATATCTTTTTAAGTTTATTAATGATCGTCATACTCTATCCACTGGTTTATATTGTGAGTGCTTCCATAAGTAGTCCGGAAGCTGTCACATCTGGGCAAGTCTGGTTATGGCCAGTCGATTTTTCACTAGAGGGATATATTGAAGTTTTTAATAACTCAGATGTCATTAGAGGGTTTCGAAATTCTATACTTTATACGATTGGTTATACATTAATTGCGGTGTTCTTAACAGTGATTTTTGCTTATCCACTTTCCAGAAAAAACTTTTACGGAAAGTCCTTCTTCATGATTTTTATATTAATTACAATGCTTTTTTATGGAGGATTAATTCCAGAATATTTAGTTGTCCAGCAATTAGGGATGTTAGATACGCCATGGGCCATTCTTATACCGAAGGCGATGGCAGTTTGGCAAATTATTATTGCAAGAACCTTTTTCTATACAAGTATCCCAGAAGAACTAGTGGAAGCTAGTGAAATGGATGGTTGTAGTAGTATACGGTTCCTGTGGCACGTAGTATTACCTTTGTCGAAGCCGATTATAGCAGTACTCGCTCTGATGTACGCGGTATTTCAATGGAACAGTTATTTTGATGCAATGATCTTTTTAAGAACAGAAGAACTATTCCCATTGCAACTGGAATTAAGGGAAATATTAATCACTCAGTCTGAATCCGGCGCAAATCAAGACATTGCCGAGCAACAAAAAAGACAGCAATTGGCTAATTTAATGCAGTACTCCTTAATTGTTGTCTCAAGTATACCAGTATTGATTATTTATCCTTTTGCACAGAAGTACTTCGTTAAAGGGATGTTACTCGGTTCAGTCAAAGGATGATAAGTTGTTACGTTATTTAAGGAGGTGAGGAATTAGTAGGTTTTTTGTTATAATAATATTTTTTCTAACAATAAGGGAGGAAATTAGAATGAAATGGAAGGGCTATCATACTTGGTTGATTTTTGTAGCACTCATGTTAGTGTTAGTGGCTTGTAATTCGGATGAGGAAACAAGTGAGGAAGAAAATTCGGATGGTGCAACGAACATGTCGGTATTTATTGCGGAAAATGGGGAACAAGAGTTGGAAACAAACTCTTTTACTGAATTTGCTGAAGATAAATTTGATATAAAATTTGATTTTCAAAAAACAGGTTATGACTCTACAGCAGCTAAGGAGAAAAGACAAATTTCTTTAGCAAGTGGGGATTATCCGGAAGTTTTCTTCTTGGTGGATTGGGTAGATAAATTTTCACCTAGTGAAGTTTTAAAATATGGAGAACAAGGTGCTTTGATTCCTCTAAATGATCTAATAGAAGAGCACGCACCAAATATATCTAAAGTTTTGGAAGAGCGTGAAGATTTTAGAAAGATTGCAACTTCACCAGATGGAAATATTTATAGTATGCCTGGTTTAGAAGAGTGTTTTCATTGTACTTGGCCAAATAAATTGTGGTTAAACACAGAGTGGTTAAATGAATTAGGTTTAGAAGCACCTAAAACACATGAAGAATTAAAAGAAGTATTAACCGCATTTAAAGAACAGGACCCTAATGGAAATGGAGAGCAGGATGAAATTCCTTTAAGTGGTTCTGCCGCATCTCCTAATCATTCGGTGATTCCTATATTAATGAATGGATTTGTATATGATGATGCGCAAACTAGATTGCTTGTAAACGATGGGGAAGTTAGTTTTGCTGCAAATACACCAGAGTGGAGAGAAGGTTTAGAATATATTCGCTCATTATATGAAGAGGGACTAATTGACTCTGGCGCTTTTACTCAAAACAGAGATGCCTTTATTCAGTTAGGTAATAATGCAGATGCCCTTATTTTAGGTGCTGCTGCAGCTCAGCATCCATGGGAATTTATCGATAATGAGAACCATCCTGCCTTTGATGCAATTGAACCATTGCAAGGTCCAAACCACCAATATGCAACCTATAATTATCCGGTCACGAATGGTGGTACGTTTGCGATTACTAATAAAGCGAGTGAAGAGGTACAGGTGAAGGCAATTAAACTATTAGATTATATGTTCACTATCGATGGTATGATCCGTGCCCACATCGGTGTGGAGGGGGAAGATTGGGTGCAGCCTGAAGAAGGTGATGTAGCAATCAATGAAGAGCTTGAACCGAATGTGAAGTTATTACATCCTGAAGAGCCAACAAACAATAATTGGTCAGCGGCAGCTCAATATTATCAACCAAGAGAATTCCGTGATGGTCAAGTACAAGCAGAAGATATCTATACAGATGAAGGATTTGAAAGACGCCTTCAAGAAGCTACTTATTTGTACGAAGGCAAAGAACCTGAAGAAAAATTTCCATTTTGGGCAGCATGGTATCCAGAAGACGTGCAAGATGAATACTCAACTCTAGAAACCAATATCTTGGATAACGTAGAGCAAAGCGCTGTACAATTTATTACAGGTGAATTAAGTTTAGAAGATGACTGGGATGACTATGTAGCAGGTTTAGAATCTTTAGGTGTTGACAGATATGTTGAGATTAACCAAGCAGCATATGATAATTATGAAAATTAAAGTGAATTAATAAAGAAGCTGGCTTCATTGCCAGCTTCTTTACTTATCAACTGATGTATATACGAATTACAGCATTATGTTTGATTTGTTTTTTTTCTGCCAAACTTAATCGTAACCAAACCAATAATCGCTATAATACATAAACTAACCCAAAAACCTGGACGAATACTTTTTTCCATTAAAGTACCTGAAACAGCTGAAAAAAGTAATACCAAACCTAAGATCGCTATTATCTTATTCATGAATTTAATCCCATCTAAAACACGTAAAGATGAGATGATAATAAACGCCCAATTGTACAGCAATAAGATTCCAGCAGCAGTTGTGATATACTCGTATATTTTCTCTGGTAGCAATAAAGCAGTAATTATGGAGGCAGATAAACCGATCGTTGCTAACAATAAAGATGGCAAAGGCAAATCTTTGAACTTCTTTATTTTTTTAGAAAACATTTTCGGAGCATCTCCATCTTTCGATAAGGAAACTAATAGTGTAACAACACCAAATAAAGCCGCTGTCATCGTCGAAAACCCAGCAATTATAATAGCACCATTAAACAGATGTGGAAAAATCGACAAAGAATAGTCGGATAATGCTGTTACAAAAGGACTTTCATTTGGATTAAATTGATCTACCGATACCATTGTTACGGTTAAACCAAGTGATATAAGATAGATAATGGTAAGTAGGCTTAACATAACTAATCCAGCTTTTGGTGCTTCCTCTTTTTTCTTTAATCGAATCGCCATTAATCCAATAACTTCTATTCCTCCAAACGCATAGAAAGCATAGATTAGTGACGCCCAAAATCCGCGATAATTACCTGTGAATAATTTATCTATACTGGCAGGTATTCCTGGTGAAGATGCCGGTCCACCGCTTAGGCCTCCTGATATGGCAACAATTGCGATGATGATAAACATAAGAATGGCAGCTGTTTTAATGATTGCCAAAAAATCCTCAATCCGATCAAAACCTCTGGTTCCTAGTAAAATGACGGCAATTGACAATACGGCATAGACGGAAGCAAATACCCAAAGTGGTACATCTGAGAACCATTCTTTTGTTAAGATCGATAACGCAATTAATTGACTCCCCATAATTAGAATACTCGAGCACCAATAGTTCCATCCGCAGCTAAAACCTGCCCATTTTCCATAAGCCTTTTCGGCGTAATAACAGAATGAGCTTTCCTGAGGATCAGCTGCAGTCATTTTAGCTAATAAATGAAAGACGATATAGGTTCCAATAGCTGCGAGCAGAAAAGCAAACACAATAGAGGGACCTGTTAGAGAAATACCAATACTTGACCCAAGAAAGTACCCCGTTCCAATAGTACATCCGACACCAGTTAAGGCTAGCTGCCACCATGCCAATTGATTGGTTGATTTATCTTTAGAATGACTCACGTAAACTTCTCCCTATCCTAAAATTTGAACGTACTCTTTTTAGTATTTGATAAGAAGAAGGTTTTCATTATAAAAATTTCAAAATTAATTTGACAGCTTGGATACCAAAGTAGACGGCAAAACCGATAAGAGATAATCCAGTAATAGTGGAGATCATTTTTAATGTCTTAGTAGAAAACATTCGTCTGGAAGAACTGGAAACAAGGGCCATTGTCACATCCCAGATCATAACACCGATTAAAATAGCAGCTCCATACCAAAACAGGTGTAAGTTGTCATATTTATCTATGGTGTTAGCTAACACTGACCCATAAATTCCTAACCAAAATAAAATAGAAAGGGGATTACTTATCGTAATAAGAAAGCCAGAACGGAATGTTTTTGTTAAAGAATCTTTATTTCTTTCTTCTAAAGTATCTACTGCTTTTGTTGACAGCATGCTTTCAATTCCTGTATAAAGTAAAACAAATGCACCAAATGACCATAGGAAAGTTTTCATAAAAGGTGTCTCTAAGAAGTGAACGACTCCAAAAAAAACTCCTAATATGAATATAATTTCTCCTAATAGTGACCCGAGTCCGACCATCCAGGAATGTAAGAAACCATTTCTGATACCATGGTTTATTTGTGCAGCATTTATCGGACCTAATGGTGCTGCTAAGGATAAACCCAAAAATACATAACTAAGAAATACGCCCAATCGATTCACTCCTTACGAATAGCTTGTACCATCTATATAGTATATTGAGCTAACTCCGAGATATGTCTACGAATCCCTTTGTGCTGTATAATACAGATAAACCATTCAAATACTTAAATCAGGAGGTGGATCGGATGAATGTAAAACTACTCGTGAAATATCGCACACCAAAAGGAGTGGATGCTTTTTTTGAATCTCATTATTTATCGCCAGAACATGCCCTAAAGATAGCAGAGGATTTAGAGTCATTACAGAGAGCAAAAGAACTCCAGTTCATCGATGAACATGAAACAACATGGACAGTGAAAGAACTGCAAAATTTAATAGCAGAAATTGAAACGGAACCCCATGATATAAAGGTGTATTTTGACGGGGGATATGATCTGCACTCAAAAGAGGCTGGGCTTGGTTGCTTAGTTTATTATAGTCAGAATGGATCTACCTTTCGTATTCGAAAAAATGCGTTAATTGAAGAAATAGAATCGAATAATGAAGCAGAGTATGCGGCACTTCATTTGGCAATAAAGGAATTAAAAGAATTAGGTGTGCAATATATGCCAGTCCACTTCTTAGGAGATTCTAAGGTTGTGATCCATCAATTAAGTGGGGAGTGGCCATGTTTAGAAGAAACATTATCAAACTGGGCAGATCGGATTGAAAAGGAATTGAATCAATTAGGGATTACTCCCAAATACGAAACAATCTCTCGTAAAGACAATCGAAAAGCAGATCATTTAGCTTCCCAAGCGTTAAAACACATTGACATCAATAGTACTAAAGAGGTAAATTAATGTTTTTAGTTAGTGGAAGCAGGTTACACTGTTTATTGGAAATCTTAATAAAGATGCAGACAAATAATTGTAACTTATTCTTTGAATTTTCGTCTAATAAGACAAAAGATTTGAGGAGAGGTAGAAATGAATTTTAACCTTGCAAAGTGGGTTTCCTTTATCATGATAATTTTCCTGCTTTCTTTACTTGCAGATGGCGTTGGGGCAGAAGTGGGTTCAAAGGGGCTAACAAATGAAATAGTAGAGTTAGAAGAAGATGGCGTAGATCCTAATCATAGTCAAGCTAGAGAAAAAGTATTAGATTATATTAATACGAATGTGTCTGAAACATTCGCAGGCATGTATATTGATCGTGAAGAAAAGGACCTTGGTGTACTGGTATTTTTATTCACAGAGGAACCTTCAAACCACCATAAAGCACAGATGAAAAATCTTATAGAAGAACCAACAGAAATTTGTTTCAAGGAAGTAGCCTATACAGAACAAGAGTTAATGGAAAGACAGGATGAGGTTAATAAAGATGGGCTAGATTACGAAAATTTTACTATCTATCACACAGGGATTGATATCATTAACACAAAAGTTGAAATAGGAATCGCTCCTTATAGCGAAGAAAATGCCCAAAAATTGTATGATAAATATGGACAGGATCTTATTAATGTGGTTGAAGGCAGTAAAGCATCTACACTAGAGATGCAACCGTTAGAAACTGCAGAAGAAGGTAAAGTAACAACAATTAAACCAGAAGAGTCAACTAGTGATGACGAAGGATTAAATTTCTTCCAAAAAATCATAGAAGCGATAAAAGGCTGGTTTCAATAAGCTAGAGAAAATCCCGTACTTTTTCGGGATTTTCTCTAGCTCTCACATCAAACTATTTTATATGATCTATAAAGAAATAAAGATGTTCCAGTGTACTGATGTTTTGATTGCAAACTTCCGAGTCCTTGCAAATATAATTACCTGATTTGGAATAGGTTCCTCGAATTCTACCTTTTCTTTCCGCAGTGAAAAGCGAAACTTCCTCTAAACCATTACATATTGAACAAATTCCTTTGTGCTGGGTTGGCTCTAAAAACCCCTGAAGGCTCACTAATTTTTCCTCATTGGGCGCTAACATATAGGTCTTATTACTACCTTTATCATACCAGCGGAGGTAGACAGTTTCTCTAAGATCGATATTTTCCATAGCTGGTGCTTTTAATTTTTTTGCTTTTGGAAAAGCTTTTTCTACCATCTGTTGGCTGATTTTTGGGAAAGGAATCACCTGTTTTTTTAAGGAATATAGGCAAGTTTCCATTTCTTCTTTATTACTGATATGATGAATCGGTTCGAGCGTATTTTTCTGGTCATCCGTTAGATTTATAAACGCATTATAAATTCTTTCAAGTGCCATTTCTCTGACCGCTTCAACGACATTCAAGTCTGTTGAACTATCTTTCGCGTATACGATCGTTTTTAATTGTTGTTTTATTAAATGAAATTGATGAGGATAAATAAATTCATGCATCTGCGGTACTCCTTCCTTACTACCTTTTTCACGGTATAAACGAGCGCTAACTTCCTGTTAAACCTTTCTAAATTGTAACAAATTTTCCGTAAAAAAATATGGCAAGAATGATTAGAGAGTATTCTTGCCATACGGTATGTTTTATTCTTTTCGATATATAATTTTTTTGATTGTTTCTATTGCTAAACAATACTGTGTTGCTAAATCCTCGATATCCCTTCCATTGTAAAAGGCTTCTTTAATTTGTTGATTACGTTTATCGTAATATTCACGATTACCAGATTGAGCTCCCCATTGCAGTCGCCCCTGTTTCTTTGGAATATATATCGTCTCTCCTTGAATATGTTGTTGCAATTTCTGTAACAAGTCTTCAGGAATAATTTCTTGTGCTTTAGTTACTTTCAATCCAGCCAGCTCCTTATTTTTAAATCTATAAGGGCAAAGCATGAACAAACAAGGCGATGCACCGTCACCCCATACAAAGTATCGCCTTATTTGTCAGACTTTGCATGGGCTAGTTTAAAGTGAGGCAATAACGCATGGGTTGCCATTTCAAACACCTCCATCTAATTATATTTTAAATTATTACTAGATTGTTTTCTACAAGATAATAAAAATTTAAC
Source organism: Gracilibacillus kekensis (assembly GCF_900143085.1). Lineage (GTDB taxonomy): Bacteria > Bacillota > Bacilli > Bacillales > Amphibacillaceae > Gracilibacillus > Gracilibacillus kekensis. Next base: position 61,582 of record NZ_FRCZ01000006.1, read on the forward strand.
CTAGAAATAGTGCATTAGTTATTTCCCTCACTGTAATTATTGACAATTAAGCCATCCGATTCCGACCATTCCGCATAATAAATGTCCTTAATCGTCTTGTGACCGTGTTCTTCCAGCACATCTATTAACCATTCTTCACTTTTATTGATTTCACTGAGGACATTATATTGTATTTCTCCTTCGTCTACGACTAAATGCGATAAAGTAGTTTCCTTTGGCTCCATATTTAGCATATCTGCTGTAATAGGTCGCTCTCTTTCATATTCCATAACACTAAGATCACCACTAGGCTCTAATATCGCATATTTCACCTCTTTGATGGAAAAGATCCCTTGCAGTCTTAACATGGAACGTAATTGTTCTGATTCTAGCTTGTTTTTCTTTAAACTTTTTATATTTAATACCCCTTCATTAATGATTACAGAAGGTGATCCCTTAACGATAGGTCGCAGCCATTCAAAGTTTCTAACTAATAATTCTAAAATGAAAATAAGTACCGACCATAAACCAAGTGAATACAATACTTGCCATATTGTAACACTTTTATCATAGACCGCATTTTCCATTAATCCACCAAGCACTAGCAAATAAACAAAATCGACTGGAGTAATTTGTGTTAACTCCTTTTTGCCCATGATTCGTAACACAATTAACAAGGCTATAAACCCTGCTATTATTTTTATTGTAATCGTTGTATCCATAAGAACTTTTCCTCTCTTTTTTCTATTCCTTATTACATACCCTTTATTAGCAAGAAAAAACTGCTTGTTTAATTGCAAAAAAATGTGGTATTTGTCTATTGTATCCAGAAAATGAATTAGTAATTGGAGGTAATAGATATGAAAGGTTGGAGATTAATTGACTATCGAATCTTTCTTCCGTCTTTATTAATTATTGTGGCGATCAGCATACCTTTTTCTATGTATGAATCTGAATCATTAAACTTATTGAATGCTATTTTTGATACGATTGTAGATGTGTTTAGTTGGGGATATATTTGGTATGCATTGATCCTGTTAGGAGCAGGTTTATACTTATCTTTTTCTAAATACGGTAAAGTGGTGTTAGGTAATCCCAATGAAAAACCCCGATTTACGATGTTTGAATATGCTTCGATTTTGATTGCGATGGGCGTAGGATCAACCATAATGAGAACAGGAATGGTGCAATGGACACAAGTTGCTCTTGACCCGCCATTCGGGATTTCACCTGAATCACAAGAAGCGTTACTATGGGGGAATGCCTATAGTATGTTTTTATGGAGCTTTCAAGTATTTGCAATTTTTGTGATGGCTGCTCCAGCAATGGCATACGTTATTCACGTCAAGAAAAAACCGATGATGCGAATATCAGAAGCATGTCGTTGTATCTTTGGAGATAATTTCACTGATGGATTAGGAGGCAAAGTACTTGATGTTCTTTTTCTTGTAAGTATTTTGTCAGGTGCAGCGGTTACCTTAGGATTAGGGACCCCGATTATTACTTATAATGTTTCGGAACTATTGAATATTGACGTTACTTTCGGATTAACGATGATTGTTACGATTATCTGGGTCTTCTTATTTTCGATCAGTGCTTACTTAGGTATTGAAAAAGGGATCAAGCGATTAAGTACATTTAATATGTATCTTGCTGGTGGATTAGCACTTTTCATATTAATAGCTGGACCTGGAATATTTATACTTGATTATTTTACAGACACAGTAGGACACTTACTTTCAAATTATTTAAGTTTATCTTTATATACGGACTCCATAGCAATGGAAACGACAACACATGTGCAAAGTCATATGGTGTTTTGGTTTGCTTATAGTGCCACATGGGCAATGCTGCATAGTATATTTGCTGCCAAAATTTCGAAAGGGCGTACCGTGAAAGAAATGATACTGACGTATTTACTGGCACCAACCATGTTATCATGGTTCGCAACAGGTGTGTTAGGAGGGCTTGGTGTAGAACGTTATTTAACTGGTCAGGTCTCCGTCTTAGATACGGTACAGAGTGAGGATCCGTTACATGCCATTCCAAATATTTTATCTTCATTACCATGGGCAAGCGTTGCAATCATTGCCTTCGTGATCGTTTCAATGATCTTTCTAACAACAACTTTGGATTCAACCACTTATACAATAGCTGCTTATACTAGTAAAAGGGATATGAGTAAAGTGGAGCCATCACGCAAGTTGAGAATAATTGTAGCAGCTATTATAACGACATTAGCCTTAATCTTGATGCAGATCGGTGGCCTTGCCCCACTAGAGGTAATATCAGGCTTAATGGGGCTTCCAATAATCGTGATTCAATTCCTAACCATCTACGCAGCAAAAAAAATGATGGATCAAGATAAAGCCTGGATATACAACGTAAGGAAAGAACAGTAGAGGAGAGTATAGCTACTTAAGTGAGAAAGAATGCTTAAGTAGCTATATTATTTTTGCAAGAAGAGGAGAGTGAAATGCAAGAAGAGAAATTATATAAAAAAGCGATAGAAACTATATTTCCTATCGCTTGTACTTCCCAAGCAAACTTTTCAGGTTATAAACTCTAAATTTAGTCCCTCCAATAGTCTCTACTCTCAATTTTCCTAAAATTCGAGATGTCGAAAAAGGTGAATCTACTAGTAAAAACCATTTCGCTTGTTTGTTATTGATGTAGTAACCAAATAGATAAATAAAATCACATAGTGCATCGATGTGTGCATTTTTATCACGATGACCACACATACTGCATGTCCAAGTTCCATGAGTCCATCGCATCACCTTTGGTTTACAATTCGGACAAAAAACACCTCTTCGTATATTAGATAAGACTTCCCTCTTAGGTTCCAAAAAAGTTAAAGAACGTTCTTGGTGTAGAGTCACTAATTCTTTACTAAGCTGTGACAACTGATCCATTCCATAGATTCGTTCATTATAGTTAGAAACTAACTTTTGCAAAAGGTAAGGAAACTGTTGAACAGGGATCATATCAGGATGATGGAAAGATAATTGAGCTTGATCATGAGTGAAAATCGCCACAGGGTGGACGGGGATATCTGGATAGCCGAGGGTTGTTAAAAGAGGCTGAAGTTGTGTTTTCTGTAGATTCGCTTGAGTTAAAGGATGTTGATAGACTTTTTCTACTTGATCTTTAATTTGAATCAATTGATTGGATTCATTAATAAAGAGTTTCCCTTTTAGATGTTTTACTTCTGTAATTAAGAAAAAGGTAGGGAATAGGAATAATCCATCGATTTGGAAATAGTGGTGATGAGGCTTCAAACGTAAGCTATATAAATCATAATGGGAGGTAGTATTAGTTAGATCTACATAATAGGGTAGGCTTTTTTCACCCAAGTAACCAGATAACTCACGACGGAATAAATCGAGGGTCTTGGAGGGAATATCGAGGTAACGCTCGTTCATTACTTCTAATTGCAGTAAATGTTCGTTTTTTTTTAGGTGGTTTTACAATCAATAGATCATCTCCTATACAAAACTTTTCCTCTTCAGTATAACAAAAATCTTCCATATGATATACTAATTTTTAAAAAGGAGCGGGTCGAATATGGAAACGAAAAATCAACAATTATTTAGGGAATTTAATGAAGCATTTGTAAAAGGTGATATCGAAAAAATACTAGCAAGTGTAACAGATGATATCGTTTGGCGCATGGTTGGTAATGATACAATTAAAGGAATCGATAACTTAGCAACCGCACTTCAAGGTATGGATAATGGCAACGAATTCGAATTAGAGATCGAGCATATGATTACACATGGAAAAGAAGCTGCAGTGAATGGGATTATTCATTCAACAAATAAAGATGGTGAGCAACGTCATTACAGTTTTTGTGATATTTATAAATTGAATAAACACAAGGATGGCAAGATTAAAGAAATTATTAGTTACGTGTTGGAGATCTGATTGTGCGTCAGTTATGGAGATTTGGATTAGAACAGGCAAAATCCTGTGTTTTTGCAGTCGTTATTTTTTCCACATTAGCTCTTACCCAATTAATCGAGGTACCTTTTATTCAAAGATATGACTTGATTTTGTTTATTTGTATTATAACCCAAATTTTAATGCTTGTATCCAAATTGGAAACATGGGATGAATTAAAAGTGATCTGTGTGTTTCACTTGATTGGCCTTGCTTTAGAAATTTATAAAGTACATATGGGTTCATGGAGTTATCCAGAAGAAGCTATTACAAAAATTTTTGGCGTGCCACTTTATAGTGGTTTTATGTATGCAAGTGTGGCTAGTTACTTATGTCAAGCGTGGCGGAGATTAGATGTGAATTTAGAAAAATGGCCACCGACATGGACAGTGGCATTGTTAAGTGGAGCGATCTATTTTAATTTTTTTACTCATCATTTTATTTATGATTTTCGCTGGTTATTAAAAATTGCCACCGTACTATTATTCTTTCAAACTATAGTATATTTTAAAGTCAACTACCGCACCTATAAAATGCCTGTCGTTCTATCCTTTGTATTAATTGGTTTCTTCATCTGGATAGCAGAAAACATTGCCACCTTTTTTGGTGCATGGCAATATCCAGGTCAGTCAGAAACATGGGAACTCGTGCATTTTAGTAAAATTAGCTCATGGTTGTTATTGGTGATTGTAAGCTTTTTGATCGTTGCGATGTTGAAGCATATTAAAGAAAAGAGTGCCTAATAAAGCACTCTTCACTTCTCTTGATCCAAAATATTCCGATTATAAATTTCTTCAATATAGCCAATATAACCTTCTGTTGTTTCTTCATTGCTATTCTCTTCCATTCGAGTTGCCAACGATGCTAAAATGAGAATACTACAACACAATACTAACCAAACAAAAATACCAAATAAGATATTCATCATCCAACCTCCTAATGATAGTTTAGAGGATGGAACGCGTTTCAGAGCAAGTACTTTTTATGAAAAAAAGAGGGAGAATATATGACGAATATTCGTGATATTGCTAGAATGGCAAATGTTTCGGTAACAACCGTTTCTCGCGTGATCAATAAGCATCCTTATGTTAGTGAAGAAAAAAGAGAAGCTGTTCTCAAAGTAATGGAAGAAGCTGATTATCAGGTCAATCTGACTGCAGTTCACCTTAGTCAAGGAAAATCTCATCTCATTGGTGTTGTTGTTCCTTTTGCAAATCATCCTTATTTCGGTTTGTTAATCGAAGGAATAGCAAAAAAAGCAGTCGAAAGCAATTATCATTTTGTGTTAATCCAAACGAATTATGACAAAGAGAGGGAACAGGAAGCCCTTAACATGTTGAAGCATAAGCAAGTTGATGGGTTGATTATTTGTTCCAGAATTTTGGAGCTGGGTACAATTACTGAATATCGCCAATACGGTAAGATTGTCGTCTGTGAGAATGCGGACGGAAACAATGCGATCGATTCTGTGTATGTTGATCATTATCAGAGCTTCTTATCTGCACTGGAATACTTATATGAAAAAGGCTATCGAAATATTGGTTACTCAATTGGGCGGGACACAGGCTCAAATAGTTATTTTCGTCAACAAGCATATCGGGATTTTTTGAAGCAAAAAGAAATTCCTTATCATGAATCCTTTGTCTTTACGGAGAATTACAATTTAGAAGATGGACAAAAAGTAGTGGACTTGATACTCCAACTTTCTGTTAAACCGGATGCATTATTAGTAACAAGCGATGTGGTTGCAGCAGGTATTATAACAGCTTGTAACCATACGAATTTGAGAGTTCCTGAAGATTTGGCAGTTATTGGTTTTGATGACCAACCGATCGCAAAAATGATGGGCATCACCACATTTGAAATGCCAATTGTCACAATGGGCGAAAGGTTATTTCAACAAGTAATCGGAACAACATCTGCATCACACCAACAATTAAATGTTACATTAATTGAGAGAAATACAGTGTAAAATAAAAGCCAACGCGTAATGCGTTGGCTTTTCTAGTCATTTATTCTTCTACAACAAACTCAAATCCACCAGAGAATTTAACATCTTTACCGATTAGTACGCCACCAGTTTCAAGTGGAGCGTTCCAAGTTAAACCATAATTTTCACGGTTGATTTTTCCTTCTACATCTGCACCTGCAATTGTATTACCTTGCATTGGATCTTTTGCTTTACCATTGTATTCAACAGTAAACGTTTCTTCTTTTGTTACATCTTTGATTGTTAAGTCACCAGTTACTTGATATTCAGAATCTCCTGACTTTTTAATGTTTTTACTTACAAAAGTAATATTCGGATATTTTTCAACATTGAAAAAGTCTTCTGATTTCAAGTGACCATTACGATCATCATTGTTTGTTTCAATCGAAGCAACATCGATTGTTACTTTAACACTAGCGTTATCAAGGTCATCAAAGCTGCCATTAAAATCAATATCGAAATTTTGGAATTCACCTTTTGCTTTTGATACCATCATATGTTTTACTTCAAAATTCAATGCACTGTGTACTTTGTCTAAATTTACGTTAGCCATTATTAAAATTCCTCCTAAAAAATATTAACTTACTTTATGTAACTAAGTATACAAATAATAATTAATTACGTCAAGTAATTAATTTATTTTATTTCTGTAACAAAATTTGCTATACTATTATTAAAGAGGTGAGAGCGATGGCAGATAAAACAATTTGCCCGAAGTTTGAATCGGCATTAAATATATTAAATAAACGTTGGACCGGATTAATCATATTTCAACTATTAGAAGGTGCACAGCGTTTTTCAGCAATAGAAGGTAACATTGGTATTAGTGGTCGAGTTTTATCAGAAAGATTAAAAGATCTTGAAAAACAAGGTATTGTGAAACGAAAAGTATACGACGAAACCCCAGTTAGAATTGAATATGCCTTAACAGATAAAGGAAAAGCACTGGAACCAGTCTTACAAAGTATCCAACACTGGGCAGATGGCTGGGTAAACAAAGATACAAAATCTATTGTATAGTAGATATTCCCAATATTTACTATGCTCAAACTGCGATTCATTGATTCGCAGTTTTTTTGTTGCCAAAGATACTCTTCTTGCATATTGGACTGTTCTTCTTGTAGATTCACCCTCTCTTCTTGCATTTATATATATTTTACATCTATTTAATAGCGGTTTATCATTATAAGTAAGTGAATCGAATTAGGCGCTTGATCTCTATTTTTAAGCAGGAGGAAGAAGGATGGAAAAACGACCAAAAATTACAGTGATTGGCAGTATCAATATGGATTTAGTTACATCGACAGATCTTTTTCCAAAACAAGGAGAAACTGTTAGAGGAAGTGCTTTTCAGACGGTTCCAGGCGGGAAAGGTGCAAATCAAGCGGTAGCATCCGCACGCTTAGGAGCACAAGTTAACATGATCGGTTGTGTTGGAAGCGATTCTTTTGGGGGGGTGTTACTTAAGAATTTGCAAAAAGAGAACATTAACATCGACAATATAAAACGTATCGAAGATTCCCCATCTGGGTTAGCAAATATTATTTTGTCAGAGAAAGATAATCGAATTATAATAATCTCAGGAGCCAATGCACATGTGACGCCAGAATTTATAGAAGAATCTAAGGCAACTATTTTAGACAGTGACTATGTGCTTGTGCAATTTGAAATTCCGAAAGAAACAATCGAATATTGTATACATATGTGTGCTGACCATCAAATTCCGATTATTGTGAACCCAGCACCAGCTTTTGAATTATCACACGCTACGTGTAATAAAGCGAGCTATATTACACCAAATCAAACAGAATGGCAGCAATTATTTAATAACAATTGGAATGAAAAATTAATTGTAACCAAAGGAGCGCAAGGTGTTTCTTTTATGGAAAAAGGTAGTGAGAAACATATAAGCTCTCACGCTGTAGAAGTTATCGATTCTACGGGAGCAGGAGATACGTTTAATGGAGCGTTAGCAGTAGCCTTGGCAGAAGGGAAAAGTAAGAAAGAAGCAGTGAATTTTGCCAATGCAGCTGCCGCATTATCGATTGGTAAACTGGGTGCACAAGGCGGCATGCCAACAAAAGATAAAGTAGAACAATTTCTATCAAAAGGATGAAATATATGACAACAAAAATTCTCAAAAATGATTGGGCGGACATACTAAAATCCGAGTTTGAAAAGGAGTATTACTTACGCTTGCGGGATTTTTTAAAACAAGAGTATCAACAATACACGGTCTATCCCCAAATGTATGATATATATAATGCCTTACATTACACACCTTTTCATAAAGTGAAGGTTGTAATACTAGGACAAGACCCATATCATGGGCCAAATCAAGCACATGGATTAAGCTTTTCAGTGAAACCAGAGGTAGATATTCCGCCATCACTAAAAAATATATATAAAGAATTGCAAGCAGACATAGGCTGCTCGATACCGGACCATGGGTATTTAGTTAAGTGGGCTGAACAAGGTGTTTTGTTACTTAATAATGTGTTAACTGTGAGGGCTGGGCAAGCACATTCTCATCAGAAGAAAGGCTGGGAGCGAGTTACCGATCATGTTATCACTAGCTTAAATGAGAAGACTACACCTGTTGTTTATCTATTATGGGGAGCAGCGGCACAGAAAAAACAAGCACTAATTGATAGTTCCAAACATTTTATAATAAAATCTCCTCATCCAAGTCCATTATCAGCGCATCGAGGTTTCTTTGGGAGTAAACCATTTTCTAAAACGAATGATTTACTGAAACAACAGCAACTCACTCCAATTGATTGGGAAATACAATAACAAAAGAGGGACAAGGTACCTGTCCCTCTGTCCCCCTACTTCTGTAGCATTTCTTTGATTTCTCTGATTTCTTTACGCAGTTCTTTAATTTCGCTTGTATCGTCTTTGATTTCTTCTGCTTCTTCTTCGAAATCATCTGTGATCTTTTGTGCATTATTAACAATTTCCCCAACAATTAAGTTGATCATAATAAACGTTGCAATTACGATAAAGGAAAGGAAATAAAGCCATGACCATGGTTCTTCTGCAAATATAGGTCTGAAGATACCGCTTGCCCATGATTCCAATGTGAAGATTTGAAATAATGTCACAAAGCTTAAAAAGATATCACCAAAATATTCAGGTGAAATATCTCCGTAAAAGGAGGTTCCTAAAATAGCATACACATAAAAAATAATTGTCATAATCAATAGGACACTGCTAATAGTAGGGACCGCCATAAATAAGGCTGCCACAATCCTCCTTAAGGTTGGAATGGTGGTAATCGTACGGAACACTCGTAGTACACGAAAAATACGTAACACACTTACAAATGGGGTACTATATAAAATAAGACTACCTAAAACAATTACAAAGTCAAAAATATTCCAGCCATTTGTAAAAAATCGTTTTTTGAGTACAATGATCTTTAGAATGACTTCCAATGTAAAGATAGCTAGAATAATAAGATCTATTATGACAAAATAGGTATGATATTCTTGATAAATAGTCGGAAAAGTTTCTAAACCTATTAAAACGGCGTTAAAGATTATCAAAGCTGTGATAAATCTATTGAATCGTATATCCATTACAAACTTACTTAGATTTTCTGAGGAACGCATACCATTTCTCCTTTACTGTGTGCTCGATCACACAATCACTACCCTAAATATTTTAAAATGAAATGAGCATAAACACAAATTTTAACATAGATAATAACAAAGGAGTAGATAAGATGAAGAGACATGAAGCGTTGTATCCGTTATCTCATCACCATCACTATACATTGGCAATGGCTCAGGAATTAAAAAAAGCAGATGATAAAAGTAGTATTCAAAAAATGACAAGAGATGTGATTGATTTTTGGGAAAAGGATGGAGAGGATCATTTTCGTGACGAAGAAGAAGTACTTTTGCCACTCTATGGACAATACGAATCTGTTGAGCAACCTGAGATAAGAGAGATGCTGATTCAACATGTGCAAATTAGAAGTTATGTCTATCAAATAAGAGGTACGAAAAGACCAGATCGCCAGTTGTTCCGTGAATTGGGAACGTTATTACAAGAGCATGTCCGCTTAGAGGAACGTGTCATTTTTCCGATGATAGAAAAAGCCGTACCAGAAAATTATCTGTTTCAGGCAAATGGCAGATTTCATCGCGATTCGTATAGTGGGTATTAGAATAAATCGATTGTTGCCATCTTTTTCATAAAAAAAGGTGATTAACCCGACAGGATATGGTAAACTATCGACTAGTTTCATTATATTGAAGGAGAACGAAAATGATGGCAATTTTAGATAAAATAAAAGAATTGATGAAGAATTGGTCTGCTATTCATCATATAGTTGTATATTACTTATTAGCTGTGATCGTATCGACAATAGTGGTAAGCTTACCTGTTTTTCATAATCCAGGTGTGGAGCTTTCCTTTATTGATGCGATGTTTACCGCTGTTACATCAATAAGTGTTACAGGCCTAACCGTTATTTCAATATCGGAAGTATTTAACCCAGCAGGACAGATTGCCATTGCCGTTATTTTGCATTTAGGCGGAATTGGGATCATGACGATGGGGACATTTATATGGGTTGTTTTAGGTAAAAAAATAGGTATTCGAAGCCGGAAAATGATTATGGTTGATCAGAATAGTAAAACGTTGGCTGGACTTGTAAAACTGATGCTTGAAATTTTTAAATTAATGTTAATTATTGAATTTATCGGTGCAGTTATTCTATCGATTCATTTCCTGAATTATTACGACACAATGCCTGAAGCGTTACTACAAGGTGTGTTTGGGGCAATCAGTGCCACTACTAATGGTGGATTGGATATCACTGGAGCTTCTCTGGTACCATTTGCAAATGATTATTTTGTGCAATTTATAAATATGATTTTAATTATTCTCGGTGCAATTGGTTTTCCGGTATTAATTGAAGTACAGGAAGTGTTAAGAGGTAGAGTATATGGAGTCAATGATCGCCATAAATTCTCTTTATTTACCAAAATCACTAGTGTGACCTTTTTTTGGCTAGTTGTGGGCGGAACGGTTTTAATCTTTTTGTTGGAAAAAAATGCGTTTTTTGCTAATAAAACATGGCATGAAACTTTGTTTTATAGTCTTTTTCAATCTGTAACAAGCAGAAGTGGTGGCTTATCCACAATGGATGTTTCTGAATTTTCATTACCAACATTGTTCTTAATTAGTGCTTTAATGTTTATTGGTGCATCGCCAAGCAGTGTTGGTGGTGGTATACGAACAACCACTTTTGCCATTATGTTATTAACGATTTGGAACTATGCCAAAGGAAATTCTAGTGTGAAAGTATTTGGACGAGAAATACATCAGGAAGATATTTTACGGTCTTTTATTGTCATTACAACTGCTCTCATGCTTTGCGTAAGTTCAGTAATTATCCTGATGAAAACAGAAAGTTTCCCTTTGATGGAGGTTGTTTTTGAAGTGGCCTCTGCCTTTGGAACAACAGGGCTTTCGCTCGGAATTACCCCTGAGCTATCAACGTTTGGGAAATGTCTGATTATGGCGCTGATGTTCATCGGTAGAATTGGTGTCTTTACCTTCCTGTTTATCATTCGTGGTGACGATACAAAAGATCGATTCCATTACCCAACAGAACGAGTAATCATCGGATAACCTCAAGGAAAGCCTTGAGGTTATTTTAATAAAATGTTCTTCACTGGATAATTACTTCTCTTGGCGGGATAACCCCTTCGCTTAACGGGATAATAGAGATGCTTGGCGGGATATCTCGACTTATCCCGTGAAGCCAATTGATTATCCCGTCTACAACACAAGATATCCCGTGAAGAATACACATGTTTCATAATTGTCACATCTTTGTTCCACAAAATGACGTTCAAAATAAATATTACTTAAATTTACTAGTTTAATTGGTAGGCGCATTGGGTTTAAGTATAGTATAGTTATAAGTAATGAAAGCTTCAAAATTGAATAGTTTGCAGAACGGAGGCGGAATAATGGAATACCAAAACCAAGTCGCAAAAATCTTGCAAAATATAGAGAGAGTCATGATAGGTAAAGAACAAGAGGTCACATTGAGTTTAGTTGCCTTACTAGCAGATGGACATGTTCTATTAGAAGACGTACCAGGCGTAGGTAAAACAATGATGGTACGTGCATTATCAAAATCACTAGATTGTGAATTTAAACGTATCCAATTTACACCAGATTTATTACCATCCGATGTGACGGGTGTGTCGATATACAATCCGAAAGAAATGGTCTTTGAATTTCGTAGTGGTCCGATCTTCGGAGATATAGTTTTAGCAGACGAGATTAATAGAACCTCCCCAAAAACACAATCTGCATTATTAGAGGCAATGGAAGAAATGAATGTAACGGTAGACGGTATGACAAAATCATTAAATAAACCATTCTTTGTAATGGCAACACAGAATCCAGTGGATTATGAAGGAACGTATCCATTACCAGAAGCACAGCTGGACCGTTTTCTGATGAAATTAAGTATGGGATATCCGAATGAAGTAGATGAGTTCGAAATGTTAAATCGTACGGATCGACAACATCCAATCGATGAAATTACACCAGTGATTCATAAAGAACAGCTGATAGAAATGCAAAAAGAAGTAGATTCTTTATATGTAGACGCTACTGTAAAAAGATATATTGTGCAGCTTGTTTCAGCAACGAGAACGAGTAATTTTGTACAATTAGGGGTTAGTCCACGGGGTTCAATAGCATTAATGAAGGCTGCCAAAGCGTATGCCTATATACAAGGTCGTGACTATGTAATTCCAGATGATGTCGTAATGCTAGCACCATATGTGATGGCACACCGAATTATATTGCGACCTGAGGCAAGATATGAAGGAGTTACTCAAGAAAAGTTGATTACACAAATTTTAGATGAAATAGACGTTCCTGTTCGAAAGGAATTACATGGATGAAAGCACTCCTTCGAAAAATAGTAACGGAAGTCCAGTTATTTTTCTTATTAGGATTTTTATTTGTATTTTCTATGTTCCAAGGTGGATTTGTTAGTTGGTTTCTCTTTTACAGTATGTCACCGATTATTCTATATATGATGATGCTACCATTCTATCCTCTTCAGTATTGGGAAATAGACAGACACCTTTCTAATAGATATTTACAAGCGGGTGGAAAACTAGATATAAATATTACGATTAACCGAAAGTTTCCATTCCCACTCTTTTTCTTAATAGTCGAAGAAGACTATCCAGAATCGCTTCAATTTCAGGATATTGGCAAGAAAAAGTATCAAAATATTACCGAACAAGCAGGCTTTGAAAGGAAAAGGCGATGGAAAAAAGTAATATATCCTGGTTTCAAGCGGCATATTGCTATCACATATCCATTAGACCACTTACCAAGAGGAAAGCATCAATTATCACAAGTACATTTGAAAGTTGGCGATCCATTCGGCTTTGTGGAGGCAGCGTATACGATTGACTTACCTCAAGAATTTCATGTCTATCCCGCTATACAAGAAATCAAGTGGAAGCATTATTCATTGAGTTTAGAGGAAGGGGCTAGCCCGTCCCATATGCATGATGAGAAGTTGACAAATGTAGTGTCAGGTGTTCGTGAATATATTCCGGGAGATCGATTTTCGTGGATTGATTGGAAAACAACTGCCCGAAAAAACACGGTTATGACGAAGGAATTTGAGCAGGAAAAAGATTCAAGTATGGCTTTGATCCTTGATGTAGATGGTTTGCAAAATCAGCGTCATTTAGTATTTGAAGCGGCTATTGAATGGACGGTTTCGATTTTGCATACGATTCGTAAAAAAAATCAAAATGTTTCTTTTTATACGCTAGGGAAAGATGTGAAATATTTTTCGAATCAGCAGTTGCAATTTCAGTTTCCGATTGTTCAAAATTATCTTGCCACTGTAAAACAAGAACATGAAGTGCCTTTAGCACAAAAAATAGTATCATCAATACCTGAATTGGCGAAAGGTTCTACCGTTTTATTTGTGATCACACATTTAGATGAAATATTGGTAGATCGGTTTGTGGCATGGAAGGGTCAGGAGTATATCGTAATGATTTGTTATATTGTAGCAGAGAAAGACCATCAACTACACCAAGAACAATTAATAAAATCACTTCGCCTGAAAAATATTAGTGTGCAAATTATAACCGATAAACAATTGCAGAAAGAACAATGGGAGGTGAACCCATCCCGATGACATCAAAAATATCTCTATCCTCCATTTCCTCCTTTATCCTTTTATTGGCTGGATTTTTATTGTTTTGGGAATGGCTACGACCCTTGGAAGAAGTAACAGATACGGGAAATTCCCATTTGTTTGTAATTTACACTGCGATATGTTTTTTAGTATCCTTTTTTCTGAGGAATGGATGGGTGAAATTTGCCCTTAAATTTATTGCTTTATTATTGATTCTCGATTATTTATTTCTTGCTGAAACATTACTGTCTAGAGAATGGTTGCAACTAATCAAGACAGAGGTAAGCTATAATCTGGAAATCGCTTGGAATAATGATTGGTATTTAATGACCGCCTTTTTCAGAAGTCTCCTGTTTTTATTGTTGTTGTGGTTAATGAGTTATTTATTGCATTATTGGTTTACAGTCGCAAATAAATTTTTCATATTTGTCGTGTTAACGATCGTTTATTTAGCTGTATTAGATACGTTTACTGTATATGATGCCCCATTAGCAATGGTACGAACGTTTGTCATCTCGTTTGTTGTGTTAGGACTTAGTCGTTATGTAAAATTGATGGATAATAATGAAACGAATGATAAACAAAGCAATCTAGTGACTTGGATGTTACCGATTGTTGCCATCGTTTTATTTGCTGCCTTATTGGGAATTTATTCACCGAAACCAACACCACAGTGGCCAGATCCTGTCCCTTTTATTAAAAGTACTGCAGGACATGTCGGTTTTGGAGATGGTCCAGTTCAAAAGGTAGGTTATGGGGAAGATGACTCCCGTCTAGGAGGCTCATTTGTTCAAGATGATACAACAGTATTTGAAGCAATTGTCCATGATAATGTATACTGGCGCATTGAGTCAAAGGATGTCTATACTGGAAAGGGTTGGGAGCGTTCTTCTGAATTAGATTATGCTCCACTAGAGAATGGCGAGGTACAGTGGCGCACATTTCCGTTAGAAAATACGGAGACAACTCCGTATGAAGCAATGGTACGACCTGAGTCAACGAATGAATTACCTAAAGTAGTTTATCCTTACGGTATTAACCGAATTGAGTCCATGCAACGTGAAACATTTTATATGGACATGGCGTCGGGTATGATAGAGGCGGAGTCATCCGAACAGTCACCCAACAGATCCTACTCTGTCCAATATGATGCACCCTCTTTTTCTCTGGATGAGCTTCGGAATAATTCTAATAATGACCCCGAAGACATTAAACAAAGATATTTACAATTACCTGAGGATTTACCTGAAAGGGTCAGTAATTTAGCGGCAGAAGTAGTTGAAGATGAGGAATCAAGGTATGATAAAGCAAAGGCGATTGAGAGTTACTTTGCTCAAAATGGTTATACCTATCAAATTGAAGATGTTTCCGTACCTGATGAAGGCGAAGATTATGTGGATCAGTTTTTATTTGAAACACATGTAGGATATTGTGATAACTTTTCGACGTCGATGGTAGTGATGCTCCGTTCTTTAGATATCCCTGCCCGCTGGGT
This sequence comes from Gracilibacillus kekensis, assembly GCF_900143085.1. Taxonomy (GTDB): domain Bacteria; phylum Bacillota; class Bacilli; order Bacillales; family Amphibacillaceae; genus Gracilibacillus; species Gracilibacillus kekensis. The sequence goes on from NZ_FRCZ01000006.1 coordinate 77,200, forward strand.
GAAAGGTTTTACTGGGGGAGCAGAAGTGGCGGATCAACCACCACTTCCTGATGGTTACTCCCTTTACGAAGTAACCAATAATAATGCACACTCATGGGTTGAGGTGTTTTTCCCTGATACGGGTTGGGTACCTTTTGAGCCTACAAGCGGCTTTACAAACCCAACTGATTTTTATCAAGATGTGACAAGTGATATTGACACGGGAGATTCTTCAGAAGAGGAAAACGCAACAGAAGAAGAAACTAGCGAAGAAGAACCTGAATTAGAAGATGCTGAAGCAGAGGAAGAGCAAGAGGATAATCTGATCGGTGATTTAGAAAATAATGATAATTGGAATGGTTGGCTCTATTTTTGGATTAGTATTATTGTCGTTATTCTCATTCTAGCAACTGTTGCTTTTCTAAAAAGAAATCAAATCAGAGATTGGTATACATTAAGAAAATGGCATAAACTAACTCAAAAGTTAGAGATAGAACCCGCCTATATCTATCTGTTGACTCTTTTAGAAAAAAGAGGCTATAAGCGTAGAAAAGGTCAAACTCTGAGGCAATATGCAGTGGAAATTGATCAACAATTAAGAACTACGGAAATGTATGATCTAACGTTAGCATATGAACAATACATTTATCGAAATCAGGAAATATCAGAAGATAAAAGTAAATTAAGGAATTTATTCCAACGCGTAATTGATCAAATATTAGCTTGACCAGTGCCGAAACGATTGATAGAATAGATAAAAATTATAGCGTGAAAGCATGTTGTGTGCCAACTTGTTTTTTGCTTGATGCAGTTATTTACGCATCTGTTTCAATACCTTCATATATGTTTGAGAATAGGGCTCAAATGTTTCTACCGGAACACCGTAAATGTTCGGACTATGAAGGCGGCGATCTTACCATAGATTTCTGCCTTTCTGTATGTTTTTAAAGAAAGGCAGATTTTTATTTGTGATGATACTTAAAGTTTCTATAGATTAATTGAAGGAGTGGACAACTTGGAAGTAAACAATGAAATGATTTTGGTTTTAGATTTTGGTAGTCAATATAACCAGTTAATTACCCGGCGAATACGTGAATTTGGTGTATATAGTGAGCTTCATTCCCATCGTTTAACAATAGAAGAAATTAAAGAGATGAATCCAAAAGGGATTATACTTTCAGGTGGACCACATAGTGTCTATGGAGAAAATAGTTTCCGTTGCGATGAACAAATTTTTGAGCTTGGTATACCAGTTCTGGGAATCTGTTATGGTATGCAATTGATGACACATCATTTTGGTGGTGTAGTAGAACGTGCAAACCAGCGAGAATACGGAAAAGCTGATATTCATGTGAAAGAGAATGCACTCCTTTTTGAAGGTACACCAAAAGAACAGGTCGTATGGATGAGTCATAGCGATAAAATTATCGAAGCTCCAAAAGATTTCGCGATTGAGGCAACAAGCTCATCAACACCTGTAGCAGCAATGAGAAATAAAGATAAAAACTTATTCGGTGTTCAATTCCACCCAGAGGTTCGTAATTCTGAATATGGTAATAATTTATTAAAGCAATTTGTATTCCAAGCATGCCATTGTAAAGGTGATTGGACGATGGCGAACTTTATCGATATGGAAGTAGACAAGATCAGAGAACAAGTCGGCGACCGTAATGTATTATGTGCGCTTAGTGGTGGGGTAGACTCATCAGTAGTTGCTGCTTTAATCCATAAAGCGATTGGCGATCAGCTAACATGTATCTTCGTGGATCACGGTCTATTGCGAAAAGATGAAGGGGAAACGGTGATGCGTACCTTCCGCGATCAGTTCCATATGAATATTATTAAAGTGGATGCACAGGATCGTTTCTTATCAAAACTAAAAGGCGTTTCCGACCCAGAACAAAAACGAAAAATCATTGGTAACGAATTTATTTATGTGTTTGATGATGAGGCAGCAAAATTAGAGAAAATGGACTTTTTAGCTCAAGGTACATTGTATACTGATATTGTCGAAAGTGGTACTGAAACAGCACAAACGATTAAATCACACCATAATGTAGGTGGCTTACCAGAAGATATGGAATTCACGTTAATTGAGCCATTAAATACACTGTTCAAAGATGAAGTTCGTGCTTTAGGAACAGAGCTAGGTGTACCCGATGAGATCGTTTGGCGCCAACCATTCCCAGGTCCTGGTTTAGGTATCCGTGTATTAGGAGAAATTACGCCAGAAAAAGTGGATATTGTTCGTGAATCGGATGCTATTTTACGTGAAGAAATTCAAAAGGCTGGACTTGATCGGGATATTTGGCAGTACTTTACGGTGCTTCCTGATATTCGGAGCGTAGGTGTCATGGGAGATGCTCGTACGTATGATTATGCGATTGGTATCCGTGCAGTAACTTCGATCGATGGCATGACTTCTGACTGGGCGCGTATTCCTTGGGATGTACTTGAAAAAATATCTGTCCGTGTTGTTAATGAAGTGAATCACATCAATCGAGTATTGTATGATGTGACGAGTAAGCCACCAGCGACGATTGAGTGGGAGTAAACTACTCCTGAAATAGATTAATGTTAATGACAGAGATATCACTTAATTGAATTGTGGTATCTCTCTTTATTTGAAATGTGTTTAGGAATATTGTCTATGTCAATGCTTTAAGGTTACCGAATTTTATAGGTGAGAGCTCATTTCAATAATTAAATTATAATAATAATATTTTCAAAATGGGCATTCATGCTTGGTGTTTGTTTCCAAATGTAGCAGTCCTTTGAAAAAACGAACGATGAATAAGTACAACGAAAAAAACATTCGTATTTTCTCTTGACTGATTATTACAAGGATAGTAATATATTAAATGAACTTATTAAATTAATAATAACCATTCGTCGTATAATGTTGGGGATATGGCCCAAGAGTTTCTACCGAAGCACCGAAATTTGCTTCGACTACGAGGAGGATGAAAGTTACTAGTTGTGTATTATTTTAGTAGCTTCTCCGAATTGTAAGGAATACTCTGGGTTACAGCCTAGAGTATTTTTTTTACGGCAGATATTAAAAGGAGAGAAAATAAAATGAGGAAGTTTTTTGAATTTGATAATTTAGGAACAAATTATCGCACAGAAACCGTTGCAGGTATTACTACTTTCCTGGCAATGGCATATATCTTATTTGTTAATCCAAGCATGTTAGCAGCAGACGGTGCAACAGGGATGGATGAAAATGCTGTATTTGTTGCGACAGCACTAGCAGCTGCGATCGGTACCTTAATAATGGGTGTTTTTGCGAAATATCCAATTGCGCTCGCACCAGGAATGGGTCTAAATGCATTTTTTACGTATACAGTGGTATTAGGTTATGGTATTCCTTGGGAAACGGCTTTAGCAGGTGTTTTAGTTTCAGGTATTATCTTTATTATTTTAACTCTTACAGGTGTTCGTGAAAAAGTAATTAACGCCATTCCGGCTGTTTTAAAGATGGCTGTAGGTGCAGGTATTGGTTTGTTTATCGCATTTATCGGTTTTCAAAATTCAGGAATTATTGTAGCGGACGATTCTACAATGGTAGCATTAGGTGATTTAACAAATGGACCGACATTACTAGCGGTATTCGGTATCGTTATTACCGTTATTTTAATAGCTATAGGGTTAAAAGGTGGCGTTTTTTATGGAATGGTGATCACTGCCATTGTTGGGATGATCTTTAGTCAAGTTCCTACACCAGAAGCGATTCTTGCACCAATTCCAGACGTTTCACCAACTTTTGGTGCGGCCTTCTCTCACTTAGGTGAAGTGTTCACTTTACAAATGTTAGTTGTAATTTTAACTTTCTTGTTTGTTGACTTTTTTGACACAGCGGGTACATTAGTAGCTGTTGCTTCCAAAGCAGGACTAATGAAAGATAACAAATTACCTCGTGCAGGTAAGGCATTATTTTCGGATTCTGCTGCTACCGTGGTAGGGGCAACATTAGGTACATCAACAACAACCTCGTATGTTGAATCAGCAACAGGGGTTGGAGCAGGCGGACGTTCCGGTTTCACATCTGTCGTCACGGCACTCTTGTTTATTTTAGCGTTGTTTTTCTCTCCATTATTAGGAGTAGTAACTTCTTCGGTAACCGCACCAGCGCTAATTATTGTTGGGGTACTAATGGCTTCATCATTAAAGGATATTCCTTGGGATAAGTTCGAAGTTGCTGTTCCAGCATTTTTAACAGTCGTGACAATGCCACTTGCATATAGTATTGCTACAGGTATTGCAGTTGGTTTTATCTTCTACCCTATTACAATGGTAGCTAAAGGCAAAGTAAAAGAGATTAACCCGATCATGTGGGTGCTGTTCATCATCTTTATCTTATATCTAACATTCTTACATTAAAATGTTATGAACGTAACAAAACCCCGGTTCAAAACTCCGGGGTTTTATTGTACGTTAGGAAAGCATAAGATATTAGTAACGGAGTAATTCGCCGAAGGGAAAATTTTGAATGTACAAAGTATAAGGAAAGCTTCGGCATTCGCTAATAGAGGAGCAAATGCCGAGTTTTTCTAATCATTAATATTGTAAATCAGTTTGGCTATTTGAAATAGCTTTTGAATATATAAAACTTTTATGATACAATCATTGAAAAGCAACCAATGAAAGAGGTTTCATCTATGCCAATTATCCAATCTGTTGATCGAGCATTGAAGATTTTAAATTTGTTTAATGATCAACAGTCACAATTAAAAATTACTGAAATTAGCACTAAATTAGATTTAAACAAAAGTACTACACACTCACTGCTAAAAACATTGAAGCAGCACAACTATATCAAACAAGACCTGGATAGTGGTAAATACAGCTTAGGGCTGAAGTTACTTGAAAGAGGACAATTCGTATTAAATAGTATGGATATTAGAGAAATTGCCAGAAAACACTTAATCGACTTGTCGGTTGTTACCGGTCAGACTGCTCACCTTGTTATTTTAGAGGGTGTTTATGGTGTGTATATCGATAAGGTAGAAGGCGCTTCAGCGATTGTATATTCGCGCATTGGAAAAAGAGTACCTATCCATTCTAGTGCGGTTGGGAAATCATTAATTGCATATAAAGGTGAAGAGGAAATAGCTAATCTATTAGAAAACTATGATTTCTTTAAACAGACCGACCATACGATTGTAGAAAAGCAAGTATACTTACGAGAATTAGAGAACGTAAGACAATCAGGATATTCGATCGATAATGAAGAAAATGAACCAGGAATATTTTGTATTGCAGTACCGATTTTTGACCATACCAATCAAGCAATTGCAGCTATTAGTATTTCAACTACTAAACAAACGATTACCACAGAATTAGAAAAGGAAATCGTTAATAAATTGAAACAAACATGTTCTGAGATCTCTGATACCTTAGGCAATAAAAGAATTTATCTTTCATGATGAATTTTTTTATTAACTATATATGAAAACTTAGTTTTATAATGTAAAACAAATCAATTAAAAGAGGAGGAAGAGGGAATGAAAGTAATAAGATTCAGAAAGAATTCGACTGAAACACAGCTAGCTGTTATTACAAAAGAAAATAACATCTTTGAGCTTATGTATGATACATTTCAAGATTTACTTAGCCAAACAGAACAGGAAAAAAAATCAGCTCTCCAATTAATAGAAGAGGATATCAAATCGAAATCACCAATCGAAAAGTCTTATTCTGAGTTAGATTTACTTGCGCCAATTCAATCAGATGAAGTCTGGGCAGCCGGTGTAACTTATTTAAAAAGTAAGGAAGCACGAAATCGTGAAGCAAACGTTCAAAAGGATTCTTTTTACGATAAGGTGTATGATGCCAGAAGACCCGAAATTTTCTTGAAATCAACAGCAAGACGATTGATTGGTCCTAATGTGCCTGTTGGAATCAGAACAGACTCCAATTGGCAAATACCAGAACCTGAACTAGCGTTAGTAGTAAAAGCAGATGGGGAAATCGTAGGTTATACAGTCGGGAATGACATGAGTAGTCGTGATATTGAAGGGGAAAATCCACTTTATTTACCGCAGGCAAAAATGTGGAAAAACTCATGTGCTATTGGTCCAGCGATTTTGTTAGCGGATACAGTCGAGGATCCTTACAACCTAGAAATAGAGTGTCGGATTGAGCGTAACGGGGAATTAGTAACAAAGGGTAATGCAAATACCTCGATGTTAAAGCGAACGTACAATGAGTTAGTATCCTATTTAATCAAAGATAATGACATTCTAGATGGAACGACGTTATTAACAGGAACATGTATTATCCCTGATGATAGTTTTACTTTACAAGAGGGTGATGTAATTGAGATAGAGATTGAATCCATCGGTATTTTAAGAAACCCAGTAAAATTAGCAACTAATTTATAAAAAAGGAGAATGTGATATGAGCGAAAAAACTTTTTCTAATTACATTGGTGGCGAATGGAAAGCATCTGCGTCAGGTGAGGTTATTCAAAGTACAAATCCAGCTAACAAAACCGAAGTAGTAGGTAGTGTGCAAAAATCAACAAGGGACGAACTAAATGAAGCAGTTGGCCAAGCGAAGGGTGCATTAAAGGCATGGCGCAAATTAGCCGGAGCGGAACGAGGCAATTACCTCTATCAGGCGGCAGCAATTATGGAAGAAAATCTTGAAGAGATCGCAACCACGATGACAAAGGAAATGGGAAAATCGTTACCGGAAGCTAAAGGAGAAACGATGCGCGGCATTCAAATCCTGAAATATTATGCAGGAGAAGGCATGCGTTCCGAGGGTGATGTCATTCCATCAACAGATGCGAGTGCCTTCATGTTCAGTAAACGTGTACCTGTTGGTGTTGTTGGTGTAATTACACCATGGAACTTTCCTGTAGCAATTCCAATTTGGAAAATGGCACCAGCATTAATTTATGGGAACACCGTTGTATTGAAACCAGCCTCCGAAGGATCTGTAACTGCGGCAAAAGTCTTCGAATGTTTTGATAAAGCAGGATTTCCGGCAGGAGTCGTCAATTTCATTACAGGAAGTGGTTCTGTGATCGGTCAAGGTCTCGCAGAGCATAATGATGTCAATGCTGTGACCTTTACTGGTTCTAACAATGTAGGTAGAAATATTGGAAATACTGTCGGAGCTCGCGGTGGAAAATATCAACTAGAAATGGGCGGGAAAAACCCGATCATCATTGCGGAAGATTGTGATATTGAAGCAGCTGTCGATGCAACGTTAAGTGGTGGTTTAAAATCAACTGGGCAAAAATGTACTTGTAGTAGTCGTGTAATCGTTCAATCTGCCATCTATGATCAGTTTAAAGAGCGTCTACTTGAAAAAGCCAAAGATATTACGGTTGGCGATGGTATGGATGGATCAACTTGGATGGGGCCTTGTGCGAGTGAAGGGCAATTCAATACCGTGAAACACTATATCGCAAAAGGACAAGAAGAAGGAGCGGCATTAGCGTTAGGTGGTAATGTTTTAACTGAAGGTAACCTGAAAGATGGTTATTATATCGAACCAACGATTTTTGATAATGTAACAACAGATATGACGATTGCACAGGAAGAAATATTTGGTCCTGTTTTAGCACTAATGAAAGTGGAAACAATCGAAGATGCGATTGATTTGGCTAACGATGTAGAATTTGGTTTAAGTGCCTCGATCTTCACGAAAAACATCGACCATATTTTAAGCTTTATTGACGATATTGAGGCAGGTTTGGTACGAATTAACTCTGAAACAGCAGGTGTTGAATTACAAGCGCCATTTGGTGGTATGAAAGCGTCCAGCTCATACTCAAGAGAACAAGGTCAAGCAGCAAAAGAATTCTTTACGACAACAAAGACTGTGTTTATCAAAGGATAAGTTCAATTGTGTGTCTGACTGGTTGTTAAGATTATCCCCTCTTGCTTGTAACTAATCAAGCAAGAGGGGGTTTATATATATAATTTTTTAAAAAAATAGGAGGATAGCAATTAAAAACATGAGCAGACGAGAAGAAGCACTATCCATGCATTTGCAGCACAAAGGAAAACTTGGAACGTACTCGAAAGTATCTGTAAAAAATACGGAAGACCTAAGTTTAGCGTATTCACCAGGGGTAGCAGAGCCGTGTCGTGAAATTTATAAGAATCCCAAAACGATTTATGATTACACGATGAAGGGCAATACGATTGCTGTCGTCAGTGATGGAAGCGCTGTATTGGGACTAGGTAATATTGGTACACATGCAGGATTGCCCGTTATGGAAGGTAAATCAGTATTATTTAAAGAATTTGCAGGAGTTGATGCTTTTCCGATTTGTGTCGATTCACAAAACGTAGAGGATATTATACAAACCGTTAAAATGATTGAACCGAATTTTGGTGGTGTGAACTTGGAGGATATTTCTGCTCCAAGATGTTTTGAAATTGAGGAACGTTTAAAGAAAGAATTAGATATTCCGGTATTTCATGATGATCAACATGGAACAGCTATTGTAACCGTAGCAGGACTAATTAATTCGTTAAGACTTGTCAATAAAAAATTTGAAGAGATTAAAGTGGTGGTAAATGGTGCTGGTGCTGCGGGGATAGCTGTCACTAAATTATTACAGCATTTTGGTGTAGCAGATATTATTGTGTGTGATTCCAAAGGTGCAATTTACAAAGGTAGAAATAAAGGAATGAATCCTATTAAAGAAAAAATAGCAGAGTCTACGAATCATGCAGGAGAAAAAGGTAATCTCAAGGAAGTACTAGTAGATACAGACGTGTTTATTGGAGTTTCTATTAAAGATATTTTAACAGGTGAGATGGTAAAAACGATGGCAAAAGATCCGATAATATTTGCATTGGCGAATCCTGATCCGGAAATTCTACCTGAGAAAGCTAAAGAAGCTGGTGCTCGAGTGATCTGTACAGGTAGAAGTGATTATCCAAATCAAGTTAACAATGTATTAGCTTTTCCAGGGTTGTTTAAAGGTGCACTAAAGGTAAGAGCCAAAGAAATTAATGAAGATATGAAAATCGCAGCTACTCAAGCAATAGCTGAATTAGTTAGTGAAGAGGAATTGTCTGATGATTATGTAATTCCAAATCCATTTGATACAAGAGTTGTGGAAGCTGTATCCCAAGCGGTTTCAGACCAGGCATTAGCAAGTTCAACGATAAAACTATAAAAAAATTGAAAGAAAGAGTATTGACAACTTTTCTGATCCATGGTTTAATTTACTAACAAAGGTTGACCAATTGATGACTAAACCAATCAATAAATCAACCTTTAGTTATACGGGTTATTTGTAAGCGTTTTATCAAAAGGAGGTGCAAACAACATTTTCCGTTTTTATCATTATTCAAAAAAGGGAGAGGTCAAATTGAAAAAGAAATTATTACTTTTACTTATGCTACTAGTTACAAGTATTCTTATTATTGCGTGTAACGGTGATGAAGATACTGTAGGTGAAGATTCAGAAGGTACAGATAACGGTTCAGGTGAAGAATCAAATGATGAAGGTTCAGCTAGTGAAGAAGAAGTTGAAATCAGGTTTGCATGGTGGGGTAATACAGAACGTGATAAAAAATATAATGAAATTCTCGATCTTTACGAAGAACAGAATCCTAATGTAACGATTATTCGTGAGCCTTCTACTTGGAATGATTATTGGCCTAAGTTGTCAACTCAAGTCGCAGGTGGAAATGCGCCAGATATATTCGGTTTACACTTACTTTTATATGGAAACGAATATTTTACGAAAGATGTTATTGAGCCTTTAGATTCTTATGTTGACCAAGGCTTAGTTAGTTTAGAAGGATGGGATCAATCCGTATTAGATGCAGGTACTTATAACGGTGATTTATTAGCACTAGCTAAAGGGGTTACCATACAAGCATTAATTACAAACAAATCAAAAATTGAAGGGCTAGGACTAGACGCTCCTCCTGCCGAAATTAGCTACGAAGATTTTAAAGATTACGCAGCAACTGCTGCTGAAGCATTACCAGATGGCGAATATGTAACAGTTGATCCAACCTTAATTGGGGAACATGGAATAGAGATGTGGGTTAGACAACAAGGAGGATCATTACTAACTCCTGATGGGTCAGCATTAGGCTTTGAAAAAGAGCATTTAACAGAATATTGGCAATATTGGGCGGAAATGAGAGAAATGGGTGCGGTACCACCAGCAAATATTAGTGCTGAGCAGGCAGGAGTACCAGAAGAAAGTACACTTTTTGCTCAAGGAAAACAACTTTTTCAAGATCGTCCAACCAACCAAGCAAAAATGTTTGCTGATTTATTAGGTGATGCAGAACTAGCCATTACTCGTTATCCAGTGATGGAAGATGGTGAATTCCGTGGTGGGGAACAATTGCAAGTGCCGGCTATCGTCATGAGTCAAAACTCTGATGTTAAAGAAGAAGCGGCAAAATTATTAAGCTTCTTTGTAAACGATTTAGAAGCAACAAAAATCTATAGTGCAGAAAATGGTCTGCCAGGGACTGAACCAGTTAGAGAGAACTTAGAAGGTTCCTTACATCCAATGGATCAAAAAGCAGTGGAACATATGAATCTAGTAACAGAAGACATTCCAAAAACGACCATTCGTCCAGAAGGGGCAGTACAGATTACAGAATTATACCAAAGTTACTCAGAACAAGTAGCTTTTGAACAAATGACAATTGATGAAGCGGTAGATGCATTTTTTGAAGAAGCAGCTACTATTTTAGGTCAGTAATTTATTAAGAGTGGACAGAATGCCATTTTGGTTATCTGTTCACTCATACATAAAATGGGGAGGTGAATGCTATGATTAGTAGATTTTGGCATAAGAATAAAATTCCATTATTATTTCTATCGCCTTGGTTAATAGGTGTTACTATTCTAGCCTTTATACCGATGATCGCTTCACTATATTTAGCATTTACGAATTACAATATGTTACAAGCTCCTACTTGGGTGGGCTTAGAGAATTTTAATACCATGTTAAATAGTGATAGTAGGTTCTTTCAGTCCTTAAAGGTAACATTTATTTATGTGTTTCTTGGAGTTCCGTTACAACTAATTGTAGCCTTTAGTTTAGCAACTGTGTTAAACAGAGGAGTTAAAGGGCTCTCGTTCTTTCGTGCTATCTATTATGTCCCATCTATATTAGGACCTAGTGTTGCAATAGCAGTGTTATGGAGACAATTATTTGGAATGGAAGGTATATTTAACGATTTTGTTTCTATCTTTGGGTTAGAGCCACAAAGCTGGATTTCAGACCCCTCTACATCACTTTATACATTAATTGTTTTGCTTGTCTGGCAATTTGGTTCTCCGATGGTTATCTTTTTAGCAGGCTTAAAACAGATTCCATCAGACTTATATGAAGCAGCTGCTATAGACGGTGCAGGTCCAGCCTATATGTTATTTAAAATCACGTTACCATTGATTACTCCAATTATATTCTTTAACTTAGTTATGCAAATCATTGGAGCATTTCAAGCATTCACTCCTGCTTATATCATTGGTGGAGGAACAGGTGGTACGCTAGATTCAACATTATTCTACACACTATACCTATATATAAAGGCGTTTACGCAATTTGAAATGGGTTATGCTTCGGCTATGGCTTGGTTCCTATTAGTGATCATCGCGACATTTACTGGATTGTTATTCTTAACAGCAAGAAAATGGGTACATTATCAAGATTAAGGAGGTGTCATCTTGTCAAATACAATTAATCAGTCGAACGTTACTTCCTCTTCAAAGCCAACAAGTAACTATTCCACCAAAAAGAAAATATTTGAAAGCGTAAAGTTTATCCTACTCCTCTTAGGAGCAATTGTGATGCTTTATCCGGTAATGTGGATGCTTAGTAGCTCATTTAAAACGGTGGATAAGATATTTACGGAAGTAGGTTTATGGCCGTCAGAGATTACTTTTAATAATTATCTTCAGGGTTGGGAAGGGATATCCGGATTTACGTTCTCTACATTTTATCTAAATTCATTTATCGTAGTAGGTTTAAGTATTCTAGGGAATATAATAGCCTGTTCCATGGCTGCTTATGCCTTTGCCAGACTTGATTTTACTTTTAAAAAGATATTATTTGCGGTTATGTTAGCATCGATGATGGTTCCTATTCATGTGTTACTAATACCACAATATATTTTATTTAATAATTTGAATTGGATTAATACCTATTTACCATTGGTTGTACCAAAATTCCTAGCAACAGATGCATTTTTCATATTCTTAATGGTTCAATTTATAAGAGGTATTCCAAGAGAGTTAGATAATGCGGCGAGGGTTGACGGATGTGGACCTGTTCAAATCTTTACAAGAATTATTTTTCCATTAATGACACCAGCTCTTGTAACGACAGCTATTTTTACATTTATCTGGACATGGAATGACTTCTTCTCCCAATTTATTTATTTAAGTAATCCTGAGAAATGGACGGTAACATTAGCATTAAGAGGTTTCTTAGATACGATGGGCGAGTCGATGTGGGGAGATATGTTCGCAATGTCGATACTGTCGTTAATTCCTATTTTTGTCTTCTTTATAGCATTCCAAAAACTACTTATTGAAGGTATATCAACAACTGGAATTAAATAAAAAACAGATATTCATTTTTAATGAGGGGGTGTAGTGAATGGAACTACAAGGAAAAACGGTATTAGTGACGGGTGCAGCGACTGGTATCGGAAGAGCAATAGCTCTAAAACTAGCAAGGAAAGGAACAAATATAGCAGTTAATTATACTAAATCTATTAATGAAGCTGAACAAACTTTAGAGGAAATTAAAGCTTTAGGTGTCCAAGGAATGCTAGTTCAAGCTGACGTATCTGATAATAAACAGGTTACTAAAATGTGTAATCATGTTCTTAATAAATTAGGAGCTATTGATATTTTAGTAAATAACGCAGGGACAACTAATTACGTTGCTTTAGAGGATTTAGATGGTATGAAAGATGAGTATTGGGATAATGCGTTTAACGTAAATGTAAAAGGTATGTTCTACACAAGCAGAGCATGTCAGGAAGAACTAAGAAAAAATAAAGGATGTATTGTGAATGTAACATCGATTGCAGGTTTTAATGGCTCTGGCAGTTCGATGGCATATGCTGCTTCAAAAGCGGCAGGAATTAGTGTAACAAAGTCATTGGCTAGAGCATTAGCTCCTGATGTTAGAGTTAATTCTGTGGCACCTGGAATCGTATTAACTAGATGGGTGAATGGTCAGGAAGAGCATATTGATAAACATAGTAGCGGCACTCTACTAGAAAGAGTAGCCAAGCCAGAAGACGTGGCAGATATGGTTTATGGAATAATTGCCGGTGGAGATTTTGTGACCGGGCAGACAATTGTGGTTGATGGTGGTTTCACCATTCATTAATAGATTTTACTAAACATAAGGAGGTATTTTACATGTCAAAAGGTATTTTTTTTGGTAAGGGATTTGGTAGAGCGATCGTTATTAATTTAACGAAAGGTGATAAGTTGTTAGAGAGTATTAGGGACCGATTGAAAGAAGAAGGGATAAAGGATGCTGTCGTATTTGGTGCGGTTGGATCCATGCAAAAATTAGTCTATCATCTTCCAACAAGTATGGGGCCAACCTCTGAAGATAAGTTTCTTACAATTGAAGGGGATGGACCAGTGGAATTAGGTTCTTTATCTGGAAATATCATCGATGGGGAGCCACACTTGCATATTGTAGCACAGGATAAAAAAGGAAATTATATTGGACATTTAGAAGAAGGAACAGAAGTATTGTTTTTAGCTGAAATCATTTTAGCAGAAATTGAAAGTTTGAATATCCATCGAGTTCAAAATGAACACGGTGTAGCATATTTATCCGAAAAATAATCGGATGGAAAATAAAAAATACTGGAGGAATTATTCATGGCAAAATCAAGAGAAGAAATTTTAGCGGAAATAAAAAAGTGTAGAGCAGCAGATTTATCAGATGGTATGGATGCATTAGGTTTAGTAAATAAAGGGTCTATGTCAACAGAAATGAGACCAATTAGACCAGGCATTTCTTTTGCTGGATACGCTTGGACAGTAAGACTTGTTCCAGATACAAGGACGCATAAACCTTGTGAAACAGTGGAAGAGTACATTCAACAAAAAAATGACTTTTGTTCAGATGCCTATTCCTTTATGAAGGAATTAAAAGCACAAGACGTAACCGATCATGTACTTGTGATTGATATGGATGGATATCCTGGTGGTGTGTTAGGTTCAGAAAATATGATGAATTTTCATATCATGGGTATGGCAGGAGCAATTGTAGATGGAGGTTGTAGAGATTCTTATGAGTGTAACCTTCAAAAAGTAAATGCCTTCTCTACTAAACGTACTTTCCATCATGTTACCGGTAGAATGAAAGGTGATGGTGTAAATGTTCCAGTTAGTTGTGCAGGTGTAACGGTAGAGCCTGGTGACTATGTAGTAGCAGATGACGATGGAGTCCTGGTTATCCCTCAGGAAAGAGCAGAAGAAGTGGTCAAGTTTGCTCAAGCTATCCTAAAAGACGACCAAGAAGCAAGGAAGAGTCATTATGAATCATTAGGATATCAGCCGGATGAAACTCTAAAAAGAATTTAGTTCTTGATTCCCCCTTTTCTTAACCATATTAAGTAGAGTTGCTTTTTCTAAAGCGGCTCTACTTTACCAATAAACTCTATCTTTTCTAGTTATCTTAACTCTTGTGAATAATTGACTTTCAATGGACATAGCACATATAATACCTGTATATATACTAAAGTAATTAGAACATGCAAAGAAAGTAGGGGAAGTCGATGGAAAAAGGTCAATTTGAATTTAAACCAATTCAAAAAAACCCTCTAGTTGTTGAGTTAACTAGAAGATTATTAGATTATATTTTTTCTGGAAGCATTCAACCAGGGGATCGTTTGCCGGCAGAAAGGCAGCTACAAGAAGCATTGGGAGTAGGTAGGTCAGCAATTAGAGAGGCCATTAAAGTCCTTACTGTTTTAGGGATACTAGAGGTGAAACAAGGAGATGGCACATATTTAAAAACAGCGGATTCGGGGTTGCTGCTCGAATCGATTGAATGGGGATTGCTCTTAGGTGAGAACAGGGTGCATGATATTATAGAAGTAAGAAAGGAAATTGAGGCGCCAATTGCCAGATTAGCGGCAGAGCGATGCACTGACACGGAGCTAAAAGAACTTCGATTAATCTTAGATAAATTAAAGGTTTCAACAATAGATGACTTTGTTGAGTTAGATATTGCCTTCCATATAAAAATCGCCCAAATGTCAAAAAACACAGTCTTTATCGGAATATTATCTAGTATTCAATCATTATTAAGAACGTGGATTAAATTAGTAATTGAAGAAGTTGGGGAAACGCAATTCTCTTATAATGACCATTATAATATATATCAAGCATTATCAAATAAGGATCCACAGGCATCTGTTGAAGCAATGGAGCTACATTTAGACGATGCAACAGGTAGAATATTAAATATTATAAAAGCAAAAAATGAAATAGATGCATAAATAGTGACTGTAAAACTTGGTACGAAACAAGCGATAACCGAGTTTTATTTTTGTTACTAGTGGTCAACCAATTCACCAAAAGGATGGGATGTTATGGACTTTAAATACTTTTTACCAACTACGGTTGACGTTGGATTAGGACTATCAAATTCAGTTGGGGAAATGTATCGAAAAGAGCAAGTGGATAAAGTGTTTATCATAACGGATAGAGGAATCAGAAAGGCGGGAATACTCGAGGGAATTTTAAATTCATTAGAAGAAAATGTTATTTCCGTCGATATATACGATGAAGTAATTCCCAATCCCAACGCCGAAAGTATAATGAATGGAGTTGAAAAATTAAAATCTTCAGGAGCAACGCAAGTTTTAGCTGTCGGTGGTGGTAGTAGTATCGATACCGCTAAAGGTGTAGCAATTATGATGCAAAACGAAGGGAATATCTTAGATTATGAAGGTGTAGGATTAATTAAACATCCTGGAGTGGATTTAACAGTAATCCCAACTACTGCGGGAACGGGAAGTGAAGTAACTGCTTCTACTATCGTAACAGATGCGAAAACCCAGTTTAAAGCAGCGGTAATCAGCCCTTATCTATTCCCCAAAAAAACCATTCTAGATGCCGAGTTAATCGTTGGACTACCTCAAGAAATTACAGCGGCAACTGGAATGGACGCATTAACACATGCGATAGAATCGTATACTTCTAAAACCGCTAATCCTATTAGTCAAGCATTAGCGATTCAAGCAATAAAAATGATAAGTGCTCATATCAAAAATACTTACTTCGTTGGGAATAATCTTGAAAGTAGAGAGAATATGCTGATAGCTTCTTTATTAGCGGGTGCTGCTTTCTCACAGTCTAGATTAGGTAATGTGCATGCTATATCTCATACCTTCGGTGGTGTATTCGATATCCCCCACGGTATTGCAAACGCTACTTTATTACCATTTGTGATGGAATTTAACCTTCCAGCTTGTCCAGAAAAGATGGCAGATATTGCGGAAGCGATGGGGGAAGATACTATAGGGCTGTCTTCATATGATGCTGGTAAAAAGGCAATTGAAGCTGTCATTAAGTTAAATCAATCCTTGCAAATTCCAAATAATATTAAGGATATTGGAGTTAATCTAGATTATCTCTCCAAACTAGTGGAAGATTCGATGCGAAGCGGCAATGTTCTAATCAATCCAAGATTAACAAAAGCAAATGATATTGAACAAATTATTAAAAACGCTTACAATGGAGAGTTGCATGTTTAGGATGACTCTTGAAAAGAGGGATGATGATGCCGAATAGTAAATATAATGCTCTAATTATGCATTTGAATGACAATGTAGCAACAGCAGTAGATGATCTTGCCGCAGGTGCAGATGCAAAGGTTAAAATTGAAAATAAAAACCAAACTATCGAGTTAATAAATGATATTCGTTTTGGTCATAAATTTGCACTTTCAGATATTAATAAGGGTGAGGAAATTAAAAAATATGGTGAGTCTATTGGTGTTGCCATTACTGATATTAAACAAGGTGAGCATGTGCATGTCCATAATATTGATAGTATTCGTGGGAAGGGAGCAGTGACAAAAAATGAATTTTAGAGGATTTTTAAGAAATGATAACCGTGCCGGAATTAGAAATCATCTATTAATTTTCCCTACATGCATGTCTGCATCTTCTACAGCTAAGTTAATTGCAGGACAACTACCAGGGGCAGTTAGCTTTGATAATCAAGTGGAAAACCAATTATCTAAAGAGGATGTTGAGCAGGTAGAAAGAACACTGCTAGGTTTTGCAACTCACCCAAATGTTGGAGCGATCGTTATGGTGGGTTTTGGAAAGGAAACAATTTCAGCCGACTCATTAGCCGAACAAGTACGTATGAGCGGAAAGCCTGTCGCATCTTTAAATATGATGGAATGTGGTGGGATCAAATCAGTTGTTGCTAAAGGAGTACAGATAGGTAAGCAATTTGAAGAAGAACTATCTTTAATACAAAGAGTCGATATACATGTCAATGAATTAGCAATTGGTATAGAGTGTGGCGGCTCAGATACAACTTCAGGTCTTGCTGCGAACCCTGCAGCTGGATTTGCCTCAGATTTGCTTATAGAAGATGGAGGTACCACCTTCTTGTCAGAAACTCCTGAGTTAATAGGAGCTGAGCACGTGTTAGCTAATAATGCCGTCAACGAAGAAATTGGTCGTCAAATTATTGCAACCGTTAACAAGTATGAGGAAAACCTGAAAAAATCAGGAATGGATTTTAGAGGTGCGCAACCGAGTCCGGGTAACATTCAAGGTGGATTATCTACTATTGAAGAAAAATCATTAGGGGCAATCTATAAATCTGGTACAGCACCGATCAAAGGTGTCTTACAATATGGTGAACGTTTTAAGGTAAAAGGTCATTATTTAATGAACTCTCCTGGATATGATATCGAATCAATTACAGGAATGATTGCAGGAGGAGCACAAATTATTATATTTACAACAGGAAGAGGGACTCCAGTTGGTTCTCCCATCGCTCCTGTAGTGAAAGTATGTGGCAATCCCAAGATGGCGGACATTATGAAGGACAATATCGACATAAATGCAGGAAAAATAATTACTGGTGAAAAATCTATAGAAGGTGTTGGCAGAGAATTATACGATTATATTTTAAAAGTAGCTAGTGGTGAAAAAACGAAAGCTGAGATATTTGGCTTTCAAGAATTTGCGATCAACCGAGTGATTTCATAGAAGGAGGTGAAGTGCTGTGGCGCTCAAAGGCTATATTCGAGAAAACGGACAGGTCGGTATTCGTAATAAATTGCTAATATTACCCTCTGTTTTATGTTCATCTAGTACAAGTGCTCAAATTGCAGATGCTTTACCAAACGTTGTTTCAATAGCTAATCAAGCAGGCTGTGCGCAAGTAGGGGATGACTTAACCCAAACCGAACGAACGCTTATGGGCTTTGGTCTCAATCCAAATGTTGGTGGTGTGTTGATTGTTGGATTAGGCTGTGAAGGTGTAAACCCTCTAGGATTGGCGAATAAGGTAGCAGAGTCTAAAAAGTTAGTTGATTATCTAGTTATTCAACAGGTTGGTGGAACGACAAATACAATCGAAAAAGGCATAGAAGAAGCCAACAAAATGGTGAATGCTATTGATGAGCCAAAACGAAATGTTGACCTATCTGATATATGTCTTGGGATAGTGATTGACAATTCCATAGAGGAAAGCAAATTGATCGTTTTGTCCAAAGTAATTGAAGTATTATCTGATTCTATAGGCGTAGTTATTATACCCAAAAGACATCAATCTTATTTTTCTGATGCTAAAGAATTGGTATATGGAAAAACGGTAACAGAAAAAGGAATATATTATACTGCTAGTGAATTAGGAAATGTTGCATTAATGACTGGAATGGTAGCAAGTGGGGCACAAACAATTATACACTTTACTGAAGACGGTGATCCTGCTGGTTCATCTATATCCCCTGTCATAAAATGTAGTGTGAACGAGGATATATTTGAGATTTTTTGGGAACACATCGATCTTGATATAAGCGCACCGCTGGCACAAAATAATGAAAGCCTTATTTCCAGTCAATTGTTATCAGTTGTTACGAATACAATCAATGGAATAGATACAAAGTCGGAAATGTTAGAGTTAAATGATTTTGCCATACACCGCATCTTACCAACTTTTTAATAGGAATCGTTGTAAAGAAAGGAAGTGTTGTTGTGAAAGTACCTTCCTATATCAGTGTAACAGACCAATTTATAAACGGTATGAATGTATACTTGGAACAAAAAAATATTGCTTTAAGTGAAGTAGTAGAAGTGTTCGCCGGTAATGGACAATTAGGGTTACGATTGGGATTAGAACCTGATCAAAATATATCAGACTTATTAATGCATCAGGATAAGTGGTATCGGGATGAAATCAGCAGCCAGTGGGATTTGCGACCTAAGGGTGTGATACAGGAGTCAGCAGATGAGACAGTTGTTCGATTTAAAAATAATCAAAGGCCAATTAAATTAATAATCGTTGCTGCTCCACCACCTGCTAATTCCTATTATTGTCCCAGTTACGCAATGGCTAAAAATCTACATGATTATAATCCTGAAGCAAAAATGTTATTTGTAGGTGAGTTAAATAGTGATGCTTTTGCTTCTGTGAAATTTTTTGAGCACGTTAATAAAGTGGAAGATCGACTGTTCGAGAAATGGATACAAAATACATACCACCAGCAAGGGTATTTTAAAGATCAAGGCATATTGGTCAAGCCTTATTTATTGGAGTTCTCTTACTGTAATGATGTGGATTGTGATTGTAAAAATAGTAATAATTAAAGTTTTGAATGTAGAAGAGTAAAACTGGTTGAGATCGCATTGACGAGGACAGAAACTGCCACGAGTATAGCAAATAATCCATATTCTTTATTAAACCTTATTGTTAATTTTCTGGAACCGATCGCTAATCATGAATGATAGGTTAAATGAAGGGGATATGCTGAAGCATGAAACAATGTATTGAGGAATAATGCATAACAGATGTATAAAATATAAGGACCCAAACGATATCGAAGTTTATTCGAATAATCGTTTGGGTTCTTCTAATTACATAATTCTTCTTATTGTTCTCTCAGCGCCTTCTCTCCCGCTTCTAATACCTCCACAATTCGATCGACATCATATACACTACCTTTCCAAGTTCCGCCACTTACTTTTTGTAAAGCAGCCCATAAACGAGTGTCGTCTGGAAGGTTGTCAGAAGGTTTGATATCTGCGTTGATGCTCCTTGATGCAAGAATACTAGCGCCTTCTTGATAAGAAACTTCTTTTTCTGCATCTCCGACAAAATTAATTGTACCTTCTAAGTTTTTGGCATCGATTCTTACTTCGATGATATCTCCATCCTGAAGCTTACCTATTGGTCCATCCGCTAGTCCCTCCGGTCCAACGTGACCAATACAGGCCCCTGTTGAAACACCAGAGAAACGAGCATCGGTAATTAATGTTACATATTTTCCATAAGATAAGTGTTTTAAAGCAGATGTTACTTGGTACGTTTCTTCCATCCCAGTTCCTAAAGGACCACAGCCTGTTAAAATCATAATGTCGCCTTTTTTAATCTGCTTTGTTTTGATTGCTTCAATCGCACTAGCTTCACTTGTGTAGATTTTAGCTTCACTTTTATGATAATACACTTGGTTTTCATCGAGTCTGGAAGGATCAATAGAAGTTGATTTAATAACAGCTCCTTCTGGTGCGATGTTTCCGGTTGGAAATGTAACAGTAGAAGTTAATCCGCGTTCTTCGGCTTGTTCTTTTGACATTATCACTTCATCTGCATCAATTTGATCTGCTTCTTTTAATTTATCCTTCATTTTTTGTCTGCGTTCGGAATGTTCCCACCAGTCTAAATTTTCTTTGAGTGTGTGACCAGTAACTGTCATCACGTTTTCACGTAATAATCCTAGATCACGCAGATGCAACATAACCTCTGGAACCCCACCAGCTAAATAGCCACGAATCGTAGGATGTGGTATTGGTCCATTTGGTAACAAACTAACCAAACGTGGAGTTTCTTTGTTGATACGGTGCCAATCTTCAATAGAAGGAATACTACATTTTGCCGCATGTGCAATTGCAGGAATGTGCAATAGTAGATTTGTAGATCCACCAAAAGCTGCATGAACAACCATAGCATTATGGATGGCGTCATCTGTCACGATATCTTTGGTTGTGATTTTTTCTTCTTCCATCGCTATGATCGCTCTTGATGATTGACGTGCCATTTCCTTCCATACCTTTTGACCGGATGGTGCTAGTGCAGCGTGAGGAACGGTCATACCTAATGCTTCGGCGACGACTTGTGCTGTCGCAGCGGTACCTAAGAACTGACAACCGCCTCCTGGTGTTGCGCATGCCGCACAACCTAGCTCAGCTGCTTCTTGTAATGAAAGTTCATCATTGGAATAACGCGCACCAATTGTTTGAACCTTGCCAGCATCTTCCCCATAAAGCGGTGGTAATGTAACACCACCAGGAATAACAACGGTAGGTAAATCATGCATAGATGCTAATGCAATCGTCATCGCTGGTAAACCTTTGTCACAAGTAGCGATCCCTAATACTGCATCACGAGTTGGTAACGAACGAATTAATCTACGATACACCATTGCGGCATCATTACGATATGGAAAGGAGTCAAACATACCGGTCGTTCCTTGAGTGCGGCCATCACAAGGATCACTCACATATGCAGCAAAAGGAATGCCAGCATGTTGGCTGACTTCATTTGCCGCTTCTTTCATTAATATATCTACTTCCCAATGCCCAGTATGATACCCCAAAGCTAATGGGTTACCTTCTTTATCCTTTAGGCCACCTTGTGTGCTTAGCAGTAATACTTGTTTACCGTCTAACATATTAGGACTCCAACCCATACCAACGTTCTGAGATAATCCGAATAAATCCCCGCTTGGCGACTTCCTGAGCATTTTATCTGTTAGAGGAAGTTTACCGATGGGACCTCTGGCGACAGTTTTTATATCATAAATCTCTTCAGGGTGCTCCATTATGTTGTCTATTTTTGTCATATTTGTTCCCCTCCATATAAAGCGGTTTCATCTTATAGACTAAGTATAGAGGGTAAGAAAAAGTGTGTCAATAATATAAAAGCGAGTTTTATAATGTAAAATTAATCGTGTATAAAACGCTTACATTTTGTGTTGACAAACAACTTGTTGGTAGATATAATGCGTTTATAGAAAAATAGTTTTATAATAGCAAACTGAATTTTATAATATACTTTTATTTTTATTACTTAGTTTATTCACAAGATAAACTTAGTATTAAAATATATCTTTTTGAACAAAGGAGGGATTTGAATAAAAATTATTTTGTAAACGCTAACAAAATAAAAAAGGGGATGAAAAGATGTTTGGTAAAAAAACATTATGGATAATGTTAATTGCTATTATGTTATTAATTGTTGCATGTGGACCATCCGATGAGACGAGTGAAAACGAAGATAATACAGGAGAGGATTCTTCAGAAACAGAAAATAGTGGCGACGATTCAGAAGCTGAAGGTGATGAAGAAGAAATTACTTTGATTTTATGGCATATTGAGACTGGACCTTCCGGAGAAGCGATTGAAGCAGCTGTAGATCGTTTCGAGGAAAAAAATCCTAACGTAACGGTAGAAGTTTCTCAGCAAGAAAACGACCCATATAAATCTCAATTGAGTGTTGCTATGGGTGGCGGAAATCCACCAGACGTATTCCATTCTTGGGGTGGCGGTTGGTTAAAACAATTTGTGGATTCAGATCAAGTTGTTGATATTACCGACTCAGTTGATGCTAGTTTGTATAATGAAGCAGCGTTGTCAGTTTCAACTTTTGAAGATAGTATTTATGGTGCTCCGGTTAGTATGGATGTAGTGCCTGTATTTTATAATAAAGAAATATTTGAAGAATACGGTATTGAAGAACCTGAAACATATGAAGACTTACTTGGAATTGTCGAAACACTTACCTCAAATGATATTACACCATTTGCTCTGGCTAACCAGACTAAATGGACAGGTTCCTTTTATTTAATGTATATGGCCGAAAGACTTGGTGGTCCGGAATTATTCAACGAGGCTTTCGAGCGTTCAGGACGGACGTTTGATGATGAAGCTTATATTGAAGCTGGACAGAAGATTCAGGAATTAGTTGAAATGGGTGCTTTTCCTGAAGGTGTAAACGGCATGAACTACGATACTGGTCAATCACGTCAGTTACTTTATACAAATAGTGCAGCAATGATGGTAATGGGCGGTTGGCTAGTAAATAATGTGCGAGATGAAATGCCTGAATTTGAAGAAAAATTAGGTTTCTTCTTATTCCCATCTATTGAAGGAGGAGAAGGTGAACAAAATCATGTAGTAGGTGGTGTGTCTCCAGTCTTCTCTGTTGCTAAACAATCTGAACATCCTGAAATGGCTGCTGAATTAGTTAATGAACTTGCAAGTTTAGAAACCGCAACACAATTGTCTAATAATGCAGGTTCAATATCAGCAGTAAATGGAGTGGAATATGAGGATCCTTACATTCAAGAAATGAGTGATATTCTAGAAAGCTCAGAAGCAATGCAAACATACTATGATCAAACATTGCCTCCTGAACTAGCACAAACGCATCTAGATACAACACAAGCTATTTTTGGCTTATCTATGACACCAGAAGAAGCAATGGCAGAAGTAGAAGAAAAAGCGAAAGAGGTATTAGCAGAATAACGAGCTTATTGAGAACTACATTAATAAAAAATTAATGTAGTTCTCACACTCTAATAGGTGGTGGTAGTAATGGAAAGGACAGATGATTTAAAGATAGTAAAGGTCAAAAATGTTCCTAAACGGAAAAACAAGGATACATGGGCGATTATTGGTTTTATTGCACCGGCTTTTCTGATCTATGGTGTATATGTTATTTATTCCATTTTTATGACATTTTACTATAGTCTTTTTGACTGGACTGGAATTGATAGTAATATGGTTTTTATTGGATTAGAGAACTATATAGCATTATTCCGAGATGGAGTGTTTTGGACTTCTATACAAAACAACTTCTTATTAGTAATTGCATCACTTTTTACCCAATTACCAATTGGTTTAATTATGGCATTATTGTTATTTAGTCCGATTAAAGGAATGCGATTATTCAGGTCGGTATATTTCATGCCATTTCTAATGTCTACAGTAGCAATTGGGATTCTCTTTATTTTTATCTACGAAGGTAACTATGGTTTATTAAATTCTGTTTTAGGAGTAATAGGATTAGAATCATTGCAGACCGCTTGGATTGGTAAAGAGAGTACAGCTATTTGGGCTGTAATCGCCACCGTTTGTTGGCAATTTGCACCGTTTTATATGATTCTCTTCAGAGCAACTATTGTTGGTATTCCTGAAGAATTATATGAAGCCGCTGATATCGATGGTGCTACTGGTTGGCAACGATTTAAAAATATAACACTGCCATTATTAATGCCGATAATTGTTACATCAGCTATATTATCCGTAATTGGTTCATTGAAATATTTTGATCTAATATACGTTATGACTGGTGGTGGCCCTAATAACTCCACTGAATTAATGGCAACTTATATGTATAAACAAACATTTACTAATTTTAATATGGGCTATGGTAGCAGTATTTCTTTCGCTATGTTCATTATAGCATTTATCGTCACATTGTTTATATTATTTGGCGACAAGCAAAGAAAGGGGAATGACTCATGACTAAATTAGTAAAAAAAATCCCGTTGTATCTACTAGCGATCCTTATTTTAGTCATAACAGGTCTACCGTTTTTTATAATGTTCTTAACTTCCTTTAAAGGACAAATGGAATTTATGACTTCACCATGGTCTTGGCCTGAAAACTTCTCTTTGGATAGCTATAAGCTGCTTATTGAATTAGAGTTTTTTGGGTATTTTTGGAATAGTATGATCGTGTCAGTTATATCGGTTGTGATCGTTATTTTTATTGCAGCAATGGCTAGTTATCCCCTAGCTAGATTAACATTTCGTTTGAATCGTCCAATTTTTATTATTTTTATGGTAGGGATGATGATACCTATTCATACAACATTAGTTCCTATTTTCACATTGACTAATGACCTAGGGTTGTATGATTCATTATTAGGTTTAGTTGGCCCGTATATTGCATTTGCATTACCAATATCGGTTGTTATATTCACTCAATTTATGCGTGATATTCCTAAAGAATTAGAAGAATCAGCTAAAATTGATGGTTGCAGTCACATTAGATTATTTTGGAATATCATTTTTCCATTATTGACACCTGCTGTAGCTACAGTTTCTATTTATAACTTTATTCAGATTTGGAATGAATTTATTTTTGCATTAACATTAACTAGTTCATCTCAAACAGCTACTTTACCAATCGGACTTCGTGAATTTTATGGAGAATTTTCTGTGAATATACCGGGAATTATGGCAGCACTTACTTTAGGAAGCTTACCTTTATTATTAGTATACTTCGTGGCACAAGAAAAGATAGTGGCAGGACTCGCTGCTGGATCTGTGAAGGGGTAATGATAAAGAACAGATCTTACATCTTACACTTTATAAAGAAATAGGTTAGGAGGAAATAAAATGACTATTGAATATCATGTTGCAAAAAATGGCTCTGACAATGGAAAAGGTACAGAAAATGATCCCTTTTTGACAATAAATAAAGCGGCATCTGTTGCAGTTGCAGGAGATGACGTGATTGTACATGAAGGCGTTTATCGAGAATGGGTGAAGCCTTCATATGGAGGATTAAGTAAATACCGAAGAATTACATATAGGGCAGCAGATGGGGAAAAGGCTGTCATTAAAGGATCAGAACAGATTAATAATTGGGAAAAAGTTAATGGAACTGTTTGGAAGGCTGTAGTATCCAATGATTTATTTGGTGAATATAATCCTTTCAAAGAAGAAGTTTTTGGAGATTGGGTTGTTTACAATCCTGGTAGACATCTTGGTGATGTTTATCTAAATGGAATGTCTTTTTATGAAGTTGAAACTTTTGAACAATTAAAAGAACCGAAAACTAAATTAGAAGTGTTAGATCATTGGACAAAAACAATCGTTCCTGTTCATAACAAAGAACAAACGAAATATGTGTGGTTTGCGGAAGTTGATAATGAAAGTACAACGATTTATGCAAATTTTCATGAGACAAACCCTAATGAAGAATTAGTTGAGATCAATGTTCGAAAAGCCTGCTTTTATCCTGAACAGACGGGAATTGATTATATCACTGTTAAAGGATTTGAAATGGCACAAGCAGCAACACCATGGACACCTCCAACAGCTGATCAGCCAGGTTTAATAGGCCCACACTGGAGTAAAGGGTGGATTATTGAAGAAAACGTTATTCATGATGCAAAGTGTAGTGCGATTAGTATTGGGAAGGAGATTTCCACAGGTCACAATTATCGAAGTATCCGGAAAGATAAGCCTGGCTATCAATATCAGTTAGAATCAGTCTTTTCGGCTATG
The DNA here is from genome assembly GCF_900143085.1 of Gracilibacillus kekensis. Lineage (GTDB taxonomy): Bacteria > Bacillota > Bacilli > Bacillales > Amphibacillaceae > Gracilibacillus > Gracilibacillus kekensis. The sequence continues at coordinate 103,724 of NZ_FRCZ01000006.1, forward strand.
GAGATAGGTTGGAGTAAAGAAAGAATTGGCTCCCATATTATTCGAAATAACACTATCTATGATTGTGGTCAAAATGCTGTAGTAGGTCATTTAGGTTGTGTGTTTAGTGAAATCTATAATAACCATATCTATAATATAGCTTTAAAACGTGAGTTTTTCGGACATGAAATTGGTGGGATCAAGCTTCATGCGGCAATCGATGTTCAAATAAGAAATAATCGCATTCATGATTGTTCATTAGGAACATGGTTAGATTGGCAGACGCAAGGTACTATCATAAGTGGAAATTTATTTTATAGAAACAACCGCGATTTATTTGTTGAAGTAAGTAGTGGTCCTTATATTGTAGATAATAATATTTTAACAGCTGACTATGCATTAGATAATCATGCGCAAGGTGGCGCATATATAAATAATTTGATTCGTGGCAAAATGATACAACGAAAAATGCTAGATCGTGCAACACCATATCATGTGCCGCATAGCACGAAATTAGCAGGGTTTGCTCCAGTGTATGGTGGAGATGATCGTTACTATAATAATATATTTATAGGTGACGATTATATCCAAACTACTGGTTTGGAAACATCAATTCCTTCTGAGATAACTAATGATTATATAGGTACTGTTCATTATAATGGTTATACAACCTCATTAGAAGAATATATCGAAAAGGTAGATCAAGAGGGCGGTGACCATCGCACTTTCCATAGTATTGAGCAACCAGTTTATATAAACAAAAATGCCTATTTTAATGGAGCTGAACCCTTTGATCAGGAAAATGAGAATATAGTGAGGGATGACTTTAATCCTAATATTAAGATTATTGAGGAAGGTTATGAAGTATTTCTTTCAATAGAACTTCCTGAAGATTTTGAAACATTGTTAGGAGGTATTCAATCAACTACTACATTAGGAAGAACCCTTATTGTTGATGCAGAATTTGAAAATCCAGATGGAAGTGAATTAATCGTTGATAAAGATATATTAGGAACCGATCGTGAAGAAATGACTGTGCTAGGTCCTATAAGTAATTTGCGAGCTGGTAAAAATTATATAAAAGTTTGGTAATGAAAGCTTAAATCTCATGCTTTAATCCTTTAATGAAGACAAATCTCTCTTATATCCTGCTGAAAATGTTATAGGAATCGTATGAAACTCTATAACAGACTTCATTTAATGAAAGTACAATCCGAATGATTATACGAAATAGAATTCGTGATCATTCGGATTCTTAAAATCAATAAAAATACCTCGGCTGATCCATTTAATTTTACTGTTAGAAAGTGAAATGATTAAACGAAAAATAAATATTGAAAGTTAATGAACTCTTACCTTATTCGTTTCTTCTGCGATTTTTACTTTCCACAGCTTTTGATCGGAACAAGGTAACATTTTTCTTTCTCATTCCTCAAATTCGTCAATCTCAATAGCATTCTTTTTCTTCTGCTCCTGGATGAGTCGATGCAAGTGAATCGTCATCATTCCTTGTTTTAATGAGGCATTGATCCGATCTTGTCTTACTGGGAAAGGAAGGTCAATTTGTCTTGAGAAGTCACCTTGTAAAATCTCTTGTTTTATTAATTTCCCAGATGTTTGAACTGGAAAAAGTGACCCCTTCAATTCCAAAACATTAGAATCAACAAACACCTTTACTTGTTTACGATCTTTAATTCCGGGCAAGTTAACATAAACTACTAGTTCATTATCCAATTCATATATATTAACGGCAGGTATCGGAGGTTTGATAATATGTTCAAAATCATCCCAAAAGTTTCCGCCAAAAAATTGATCTAAATTGTTTTTCCATTCATGCATATGTTGGAATGGATCCAAAGCTATCTCTCCCCTTTCATGCGTAGCTATGTTAAAATAGGTTCGCTATAATATAGGATATGAACCTATCAAAAAGGTTGTGCGTAAACGGAGGTGCTATAATGCTTGAAAATGCATTTATAATGGTAGTCATTATTATGACAATAAATATTGTTTATGTATCACTTTCTACATTAAGAGTGATTTTAACGTTAAAAGGAAGACGCTATATAGCTGGAACAATTGGAACTTTTGAAATCGTCATTTATACATTGGGGCTAGGGCTAGTATTAGACAATCTTGGTGAAATTCAGAATTTAGTAGCATACGGGCTTGGATATGGTCTAGGGGTGGTAATTGGATCAATGATTGAAGAAAAATTAGCATTAGGGTATATTACGGTGAATGTGATTTCTTCAAATCCTGATATTTCTTTCACAAGACAACTGAGAGAAAAAGGCTACGGTGTGACAAGTTGGTATGCATACGGAATGGACGGAGATCGATTATCGATGCAAATTTTGTCGCCGAGAAAATATGAACTGCATTTATACGAAACGATCAAAACTATTGATCCAAAAGCCTTTATTATTGCCTATGAACCTAAGCAGATTCATGGTGGTTTCTGGGTGAAGCAAGTAAAAAAAGGGAGGATTCGAAAAAGTGTCCAAAAAGCAGAAGAACAGCAAGAAGCCAAACAAGAAGAAGTTCACAGTCGAGGAGAATGAATCGATTGATGCATGTTTAGAGCGAATCAAACAAGAAGGATATCAGCCAGTGCGACGAGTTGAAGAACCAATTTTTATAGAAGAAAATGGAGAAAAGGTTCCATATGGAAGTGAAATAATATTTGATGCAAAAACAGCAAAACACGAACATTAAAATGAACTATTATTTTAATGTTCGATTTTTGTTGACAGGGTTCTAGTGCTCTTGTTATCATATGAATGTAGTTAAATAATTTAACAAAAACAAAAAGAAAACCAATAATGTACTGTAATTAATTCCTCATATAATCTGAGAATATGGCTCAAAAGTTTCTACCCGTCACCGTAAATGATGGACTATGAGGGAAGATGAACGATGATTTTTAATGAAAAATCATCAGGATAGTTATGGACCTATAACCTATTCATCTTCTCTCCTGATAGAGAAGATGAATAGGTTTTTTTGTAAGACAAGAAAGTATAAAATTTTCGCGGATGTCTAGCTCCGAACGTCCAGAAACTAGGCGACTTCACGAATCGCCCTACGATAAAGAAGACTTGCCGATTGGTGAAAACAGAGGCTTAGTTGCACTTATGCCTTCAGGTGAAAGTCATCATCGGCTCGCTTTTCTCAGTGATTCCTTTATCTCAGTTGATTCTGAAGTCGCTACGTTTCTAAGCGGGCGCTCTACGCTTTTCTTAATATTTCACAAAGAAATGAGGGGTTTCAATGGTGCAGGTCGGTGTTATTATGGGAAGTATTTCAGATTGGGAAACGATGAAGCATACTTGTGACATGCTTGAAGAACTAGAAATTAGTTATGAGAAAGAGGTAATCTCCGCACATCGTACACCTGAAGACATGTTCGCTTATGCTGAGAAAGCTCGTGACAGAGGGTTAAAAGTGATCATCGCGGGTGCTGGAGGCGCAGCGCATTTGCCGGGTATGGTTGCTTCTAAAACTACTTTGCCAGTAATCGGTGTACCAGTTAAAACAAGCACAATGAGTGGACTTGATTCCCTGTATTCGATTGTGCAAATGCCAGGTGGAGTTCCAGTAGCAACCGTAGCAATTGGTAAAGCTGGTGCTAAAAATGCTGGTATTCTTGCCACCCAAATAATCGGTACATCTAACGAAAAAGTTGCCAAACGTCTAGAAAACTATCAAGATCAAATGAAACAAAAAGTAGCAGAAATGAGGGACCAACTTGCAGACCAATAAATTATTATTCGGATCTACCATTGGAATTATTGGCGGTGGACAACTGGGACGAATGATGACGACAACTGCCAAACATATGGGATATCGCGTTATTGTTTTAGATCCTACTCCAGATTGCCCTACCGCACAAGTTGCAGATAAGCAAATTGTAGCTGCATATGATGACCTAGAAGCAGTCAAACAATTGACAGAGAAAAGCGATGTCGTGACCTATGAATTTGAAAATGTCGATTTAAAGGCGGCTCAAATTTTAGAAGAGGCCGGTATTCTTCCTCAGAGTGCTAACTCACTAAAAGTCACCCAAGATCGTGAATTGGAGAAAAAAGCAATGGTTGACAGTAATCAGCCAGTTGCCGATTTCGCGATTGTGTCAACAACCGAAGAGTTACAAACCGCAGTTGAACGAATCGGTTATCCTTCTGTAGCCAAAACATGTCGAGGTGGCTACGATGGCAAAGGTCAAATCAAGCTTTCTAGTCCAAATGATTTGCAAGAGGCTTCTGAAATGCTAGATTCCGTTGATCGCTTAATTATTGAAAAATGGGTACCTTTTGATAAAGAAATCTCGATTGTGTTCACAAGAACGAAATCAGGAGAGATGACCTATTTCCCTGTTGCCGAGAACAAGCACCGTGATCACATTTTACATGCCACAATTGCACCTGGCCTTGTGTCGGAACAAATTTCTGAGAAAGCTACACACGCAGCAAAAGCTATTGCCGAAACAATCGATGTTGTTGGAACATTCGCTATTGAAATGTTTGTCTGTGGTGAAGAGATTCTCATTAATGAATTAGCACCACGCCCACACAATTCCGGCCATTATACGATCGAAGCATGTAATGTTTCTCAATTTGAACAGCATATTCGAGCAATTTGTGGTTTGCCGCTGATCCCAGTTCACGCTCATGGGGGTGCCGTAATGGTCAATTTGCTTGGTAAAGATGTCGAACCCTTTTTTAATCAATTAGAAGACAATCCTTCTGCACATATTCACATGTACGGCAAAGCCGAAAACAAGCCACTTAGAAAAATGGGACATGTAACATTTATTGGGGACAATCCATTAAACATATATAATGAACTAGTAGAAAAAAAGATAATCGAAAACTAGGAGGAAACATTCATGATCGAACGTTATACAAGAGAAGAAATGGGAAAGATTTGGACAGATGAGAACCGCTTTAATGCGTGGCTTGAGGTGGAAATTTTAGCATGTGAAGCATGGAGTGAGTTAGGTATCATTCCGAAAGTAGATGTAAAAGAAATAAGAGCAAATGCCTCATTTAATATTGATCGTATTTTTGAAATTGAACAAGATACACGTCACGATGTAGTGGCATTTACTCGTGCGGTTTCCGAAACGCTAGGTGATGAAAAGAAATGGGTGCATTACGGCTTAACCTCAACAGATGTAGTCGATACGGCACTCTCCTATATGTTAAAACAAGCCAATCAAATTATCCGTCGCGATATCGTAAACTTCATTGACATTTTAAAAGAAAAAGCGATCGAACATAAAAACACCGTAATGATGGGACGTACTCATGGTGTACATGCAGAACCTACCACATTTGGTCTGAAGCTGGCGCTTTGGTATGAAGAAATGAAACGTAATTTAGAGCGTTTTGATGCAGCGGCCAAAGTGATCGAGACTGGTAAACTATCAGGCGCAGTAGGTACCTACGCGAATATCGATCCTTTTGTAGAAAAATTTGTTTGTGAAAAATTAGGCTTACAAGCTGCACCAGTTTCGACACAAACACTGCAACGTGACCGTCATGCCCAATATTTATCAGCACTAGCGCTTGTTGCAAGCTCGATTGAAAAATTCGCGACAGAAATTCGCGGACTACAAAAAACAGAAACACGTGAAGTGGAAGAGTTCTTTGCAAAAGGTCAAAAAGGATCTTCTGCAATGCCACATAAACGTAACCCGATCGGTTCGGAAAATATGACAGGTATGGCGCGTGTCATCCGTGGTTACATGATGACAGCGTACGAGAACGTTTCGTTATGGCATGAACGTGATATTTCTCATTCATCTGCAGAACGTGTTATTTTACCGGATGCGACGATTGCACTTAATTATATGCTGAATCGTTTTGGCAATATCGTGAAAAACTTAACGGTATTTCCTGAGAATATGAAACGTAATATTGATCGTACCTATGGTGTTATTTTCTCTCAACGTGTATTACTTTCCTTAATTGATCAAGGGATGAGTCGTGAAGAGGCATATGATATTGTACAACCAAACGCAATGAAAGCATGGGAAACCGCAACACCATTCCGTCAGTTAATCGAACAGGAAGAACGGATTACCAGTACATTATCAAAAGAGCAATTAGATGATTGCTTTGATTATACCTATCATTTAAAAAATGTCGATCAAATCTTCAAAAAAATCGGCTTAGCCTAAGGAGCGTGTAACGAGATGAAGGACAAGTTGTTATATGAAGGAAAAGCGAAGCAAGTGTTCACCGTCAAAGATCAGCCAGAATTGTTAGTCCTTTCTTATAAGAATGATGCAACAGCTTTTAATGGAGAAAAAAAAGCAGAATTCCAAGGTAAAGGCCGTTATAACAATCTGATTTCTGCCAAAGTATTTGAATACTTACATCACCACGGTGTCAGTAGTCATTTTAAAGAAGCCTTAAATGAAACCGAGCAATTGGTTGAAAAGACAACGATCATTCCATTAGAGGTAGTGGTGCGAAATGTGGCGGCAGGTAGTATTGTTCGCCGCACAGGGATCGAAGAAAAAACGATTTTTTCACCGCCACTAGTTGAACTTTTTTATAAAAAAGATGAGCTTGGTGATCCACTGATTAACGATGAGCATGCCTTACTTTTAACAGATGCTACAGAGGCAGACCTCAAGCAAATTAAAGATATGGCGCGCCAAGTGAACGAACAATTGCAAAGCTTTTTCAAAGAAATCAATTTACAGCTTGTCGACTTCAAACTCGAATTTGGACGAAATGCACAAGGAGAAATTGTGTTATCAGATGAGGTAAGTCCAGATACATGCAGACTATGGGACATTGCAACAGGCGAAAAAATGGATAAAGACGTGTTTCGCGAAGATCTAGGAGATTTAGTCACTGTATATGACAATATTTTATCAAGACTGGAGGCAAAACAATGAAACTAGTAAAAGTACACATCACATTAAAAGAGGGTGTTTTAGACCCACAGGGAAAAGCAGTACAGGGATCTTTAAATACATTAGGCTATGACAATGTACAAGAAGTTCGTGTAGGTAAATATCTTGAATTAACGGTAACTGATGATGCCAATATTGAGAAAGAAATTGAAGATATGTGTAATAAGTTACTTGCTAACCCAGTTATTGAAAATTACTCCTATACAGTGGAAGAGGGGGTTACACAGTGAAATTTGCTGTCGTTGTCTTCCCAGGCTCCAATTGTGACCGTGATATGTACTATGCGGCAAAAGATGCACTAGGAGAAGAAGCAGATTTAGTATGGTATCAGGAAGCAAACCTTGATGGATATGATGCGATTCTAATCCCTGGTGGATTCAGTTATGGTGATTATCTTCGTTCTGGTGCGATTGCATCTACTTCTGATATCGTCAAGCAATTACGCACACAAGCAGAGAAAGGTATTCCGATTCTTGGTGTCTGTAATGGATTCCAGATTCTATTAGAGTCTGGCTTACTTCCAGGTGCGATGCTACGAAACCAAAATTTAAAATTCATGTGCCATTTTGAAAACTTAGTTGTTGAAAATAATGACACTCTTTTTACATCAAAATATCAAAAAGGTGAAGTTGTCTCAATTCCAATTGCCCATCATGATGGAAACTACTATTGTGATGAAGAGACACTTGCTAAATTAAAAGAAAATAACCAAATTGTATTTTCTTATCAAAATAATCCGAACGGTTCTGTGGCAGATATAGCCGGAATCATCAATGAACAAGGAAATGTGTTAGGAATGATGCCACACCCAGAACGTGCAGTAGAAGCTATTTTAAATAGTGATGATGGCTTCAAACTATTCCAATCAATGTTAGAAAACTGGAGGGAACGTTATGTTGCAGGCGCCTGAATTGAGTCCAGAACAAGTAGAACAAGATAAAGTCTATCAGGAAATGGGCTTAACAGATAAAGAATATGACATGATCAAAAACATTATGGGTCGACGTCCAAACTTCACGGAAATCGGCATTTTTTCGGTAATGTGGTCAGAACATTGCAGTTATAAAACGTCGAAACCTTTACTAAGCAAATTCCCAACGGAAGGTCCTCAAGTTGTGCAAGGGCCTGGTGAAGGCGCTGGTGTGGTAAATATCGGTGATGGTCAAGGTGTTGTATTTAAAGTCGAAAGTCATAATCACCCTTCAGCAGTTGAGCCATATCAAGGTGCTGCAACAGGTGTTGGTGGTATTATTCGTGACGTATTTTCGATGGGAGCTCGACCAATCGCTTCCTTAAACTCCTTACGCTTCGGTAACTTAAACACAGGACGCGTGAAATACCTTTTCGATGAGGTTGTTCATGGTATTGCTGGTTACGGAAACTGTGTAGGAGTACCTACAGTAGGTGGAGAAGTCCAATTTGATGATTGTTATGAAGGAAATCCACTTGTGAATGCAATGTGTGTTGGTTTAATTGATACCAAGGATATTCAAAAGGGAATTGCCGCTGGACTAGGTAACACGATCATGTATGTTGGCTCTAAAACAGGACGTGATGGTATTCACGGTGCAACATTTGCTTCTGAGGATTTATCAGAAGACTCTGAAAGCAAACGTTCCAATGTGCAAGTCGGTGACCCTTTTATGGAGAAGTTATTAATTGAAGCATGTTTAGAAGTGATTCACTCAGATGCATTAGTTGGTATTCAGGACATGGGTGCTGCTGGTCTTACCTCTTCAGCAAGTGAAATGGCAAGTAAGGCTGGCATGGGGATGGAAATGAACTTAGATCTTATTCCACAACGTGAAGAAAACATGACCGCCTATGAGATGATGCTGTCAGAATCACAAGAACGTATGCTTTTATGTGTTAAAAAAGGGGAAGAGCAGGAAATCGTTGATATTTTCAAAAAATATGACTTGGAAGCTGTAGCGGTAGGTGAAGTAACCGGTGATAAAATGTTCCGCTTATTGCATAAAGGTGACGTTGTAGCAGATATTCCTGTTGATAACTTAGCAGAGGATGCACCTATTTTTCATAAAGAATCGAAAGTTCCTCACATTTATGAAGAATATCAAAAGATGCCTGCCTACAAACCAGATGTTACCGATCATGCAGAAACGTTGAAACAATTATTACAGCAGCCAACGATCGCAAGTAAAGAATATATCTATGATCAATACGACTCAATGGTACAAGCAAATACCGTTTTCTCACCAGGATCAGATGCTGCAGTGGTTCGAGTGCGTGGTTATGATAAGGCGATAGCGATGACAACCGATTGTAATTCACGTTATATTCACTTAGATCCTGAAGTAGGCGGTAAGATTGCCGTTGCAGAAGCTGCTCGTAACATTGTTGCATCTGGTGCAAAGCCACTTGCTTTAACAGATGGCTTAAACTTCGGAAATCCAGATAAACCAGAAAACTTCTGGCAAATGGAAAAAAGTGTGGAAGGTATGAGTGCCGCAAGCTTACGTCTTAATACACCAGTTATTAGTGGGAACGTATCACTTTACAATGAATCAAATGGTCAAGCAATATTTCCAACACCAGTAGTAGGTATGGTCGGTTTACATCAATCTTTATCAGATATAACGCCATCTCATTTTCAACATGAAGGTGATCTTGTCTATGTGATTGGTGAGACGAAAGCAGAATTTGGTGGTAGTGAATTGCAAAACCTTTTAGAAGGAAAGTATTTTGGAAAAGCTCCAGCAATTGATCTAGATACAGAAGCAAAACGCCAGGAGCAGTTACTGGATGCCATTCAGGCAGGGCTTGTTTCCTCTGCTCATGATCTAGCAGAAGGTGGATTGGGCGTTGCCGTTGCGGAATGTCTATTTAATGGAAAAGGATTAGGTGCAGAGCTTCAAGTAGAAGGCGATGTGACGAGTGCATTATTTAGTGAATCACAATCACGATTCTTAGTATCGATTCCAGAAGGTAAACGCCAGGCATTTGAAGCAAAAGTAGAAGATGCAAGATTGTTAGGAACAGTAACTTCGTCTAATAGACTAGTAGTACGAAATGGTGACAAGGAAGCAATCACTGAAGACGTAGAATCATTACAACAGCTATGGAAAGGAGCTATCCCGTGCTTGCTGAAATCAAAGGCTTAAACGAAGAATGTGGTGTATTTGCGATCTGGGGACATGAAAAGGCAGCTGAAATGACGTATTATGGTCTTCATGCTCTCCAGCATCGTGGACAAGAGGGTGCAGGGATTGTCACGACAGATGGTGAAAAACTGAACGTCCATAAAGGTGTCGGTTTAATTAATGATGTTTTTTCTGAAGGGGAAGTTTCACGCTTAACCGGGCATGCAGCGGTAGGTCATGTCCGTTATGCGACACAAGGTGGCGGTGGATTTGAAAACGTCCAGCCACTTGTGTTCCGTTCTCAAACAAATAGTATGGCACTGGCTCATAACGGTAATTTAGTGAATGCCCATCAATTAAAAAGCCAATTAGAAGCACAAGGTAGTATTTTGCAAACTACTTCAGATACAGAAGTAATTGCCCACTTAATTAAACGAAGTGGAAATGTACCGATGGAAGATGCGATTAGTTCAGCGCTAGGCATGATCAAAGGTGCTTATGCATTTTCAATTTTAACAGAAGATCAGCTATTTATTGGCTTAGATCCACGTGGATTGCGTCCTTTATCGATTGGTCGTCTCGGTGATGCTTATGTGGTTGCTTCTGAAACTTGCGCATTTGATTTGATTGGTGCAACCTATGAGAGAGAAGTGTATCCAGGTGAATTAATTATCATTGATGAAGATGGCTTTCGTACGAGACAATTTACTTCTCCAATGGAGCGTACGCTTTGCTCGATGGAATACGTATATTTCTCCCGTCCAGATAGTGATTTGAATGAGACAAATGTCCATGCAAGTCGTAAAACAATGGGGAAACAACTTGCGACAGAGTCACCAGTAGAAGCCGATGTCGTAACAGGTGTACCTGATTCCAGTATCTCTGCTGCCATTGGATTTTCAGAAGCAACTGGAATTCCATATGAACTCGGATTAATTAAAAACCGTTATGTCGGCAGAACGTTTATTCAACCATCACAGGAACTGCGAGAACAAGGTGTGAAAATGAAACTATCAGCAGTACGGGGTATTGTCGATGGAAAACGAGTTGTTATGGTAGATGATTCGATTGTTCGTGGTACCACGAGCCGACGTATCGTTCGTTTATTAAAAGAAGCAGGCGCAACTGAAGTGCATGTTCGAATTGCCTCTCCCCCAATTCAAAATCCATGTTATTATGGAATAGACACGTCAACCAAAGGTGAATTGATCGCAGCGAATCATTCATTAGAAGATATGCGTGAAATCATCGGTGCCGACAGCTTATCCTTTTTGTCTACAGAAGGCTTGGAAGCATCGATTGTAGCAGATCGTGATCGCAGGCAGCATGGTGTCTGTCAAGCTTGTTTCACTGGTAATTATCCGACGGAAATTTATCCAGATACGGTGATCCCTGCTTATAAAGAGTAAAGTGGCCATAAAACGGTGGAAAGTGGCCATAAAATGTTAAGAAGTGACCATAAAAGTAGAAAAAGTGGCCATAAAAAGCCTAGAAGTGGCCATAAAACCATCAAAAGTGGCCATAAAACTTGCAGGCATAAAAAGGAGTTCAATTAATGAGTGATATCTACAAAGATGCCGGAGTCGATGTACATGCAGGCTATCAGGCAGTCGATTTAATGAAAAAGCATATCGCAAAAACAAATCGCCCCGAAGTAATCGGTGGCGTTGGAGCATTTGCAGGCCTTTTTGATTTAAGTAAATTCTCATATGAAGAACCAGTATTAGTTTCAGGAACAGATGGTGTCGGAACAAAGCTAAAGCTTGCCATTGAAATGAATAAACATGACACTGTCGGCATTGATTTAGTGGCGATGTGTGTCAATGATATCGTTGCTCAAGGTGCCGATCCACTATTTTTCCTGGATTATATCGCATGTGGTAAAAATCAACCGGAAAAAATTGAACAAATCGTCAAAGGCATCACTGACGGTTGTGTTCAAAGTAATGCCGCATTAATTGGTGGTGAAACAGCGGAAATGCCGGGGATGTATGGTGATGATGACTATGATCTAGCAGGCTTTGTAGTCGGAATCGCTGATAAACAACAAATCATCACAGGCGATAGCATTCAAGCAGGAGATAAAGTGATTGGCCTTGCCTCCTCTGGAGTGCATTCCAATGGTTTTTCACTCGTTCGGAAAATTATAGAAGATAAAGGTCTCAACTACCAAGCACACATCGAAGAACTATCAACCACACTAGGGGAAGCTCTTTTAGAACCAACCAAAATCTACACGAAAGCAATACAACAATTAAAGTTGGATCTGACAATTAAGGGGATTAGTCACGTAACCGGCGGTGGTTTTTATGAAAATCTACCACGTGCATTACCTGAAGGTTTCGGTGTAAATATTCAAAAAGGATCATGGCAAAAGCCGGCTGTTTTTGATTATTTACAAAAACAAGCAGATCTAAAAGAAGAAGATATGTATGGCGTATTTAACATGGGGATCGGAATGGCAGTAATCGTTGATGGACATGAAGCGGATATGGCACTCCAATTGTTAGAAGATATCGGTGAACAGGCATATGTGATCGGTGAGGTTACAACAGAAACAGGGGTGACATTTTCCAATGACTAAAATAGCAGTATTCGCGTCAGGAACCGGAAGTAATTATGACGCCATTATAGAAGCAGAAAAAAATGGTGTAATGGATGCAGAAGTAGCACTACTTGTGTGTGATACACCTAATGCAAAAGTGTTAGACAAGGCAAATGAGTATGGTACGCCAACATTTGCGTTTGATCCAAAACAATATCGAAACAAAGAAATGTTTGAAGCGAAGCTAGTAGAAATACTCCAATTAGAAAAGGTCGACTTAATCGTCTTAGCAGGATATATGCGATTGATCGGAGAAACATTACTACGTCCGTTCGAAGGGAAAATCATTAATATTCATCCATCCCTTTTGCCATCGTTTCCAGGACTAGATGCGGTTGGACAAGCATTTGATGCAGGAGTAAAAGTATCTGGGGTAACCATTCATTATGTAGATGAAGGAATGGATACCGGAAAGATTATTGCGCAAGCACCTGTTCAAATTGAAGATGATATGACTAGAGAAGACTTACAAAAAGCCGTTCATCAGGTGGAACATACGCTATATCCTGCAACGATTCAGAAATTGATTACGAGAGGAGAATAACGTTGAAAAAACGTGCTCTATTAAGTGTATCGGACAAAAGCAATTTAGTTCCTTTTGCTAAAGGATTAGACAAATTAGGATATGAATTAATCTCTACTGGTGGAACATTAAAAGCTTTAAAAGAAGCGGATTTACCAGCAAAAGCTGTTTCAGAAATTACAGGTTTTGAAGAAATTTTAGATGGCCGCGTAAAAACGTTGCATCCCTATATTCATGCAGGATTGCTAGCACGTCGTGATGAAGAATCACATGTGAAACAACTAGCTGAACGTGATATTGCACCAATTGATGTCGTAGTCGTTAACCTTTATCCATTTAAAGAAACGATTGCAAATCCTGATGTGACAGAAGAAGACGCAATTGAAAACATTGATATTGGTGGACCAACGATGTTGCGAGCAGCATCTAAAAACTTCCGTGATGTGACAGTAGTAGTCGATCCAACTGACTATGATGCTGTGCTTGACAATCTCGGAGACAACGGCGGCACAGCGGAATTCCGCAAAACATTAGCCGCAAAAGTATTCCGTCATACGGCAAATTATGATGCGATAATCGCGAACTATTTTGTTGATATTACAGATGAAGAAGACCCTGAAACAGTGACCCAAACGTTTGAAAAGGTTCAATCACTAAGATATGGTGAGAACCCACATCAAAAAGCAGCTTTCTATAAAGAAGGCAATGTTAAAGGTGCATCAATTGCTAACGCCAAACAATTACATGGCAAGGAATTATCGTATAACAATATTCAGGATGCCAATGCAGCTTTAGAAGTGGTATTAGAATTTGCTGATCAGCCTGCAGCTGTTGCGGTAAAACATATGAATCCATGTGGAGTTGGAATTGGTGAAACAATTTCAGAAGCTTATCAAAAAGCATACCAGGCAGACCCTGTCTCGATTTTCGGTGGTATTGTCGCACTTAATCGTGAGGTAGACGAAGCAACAGCAGATCAATTAAAAGATATTTTCTTAGAAATTGTGATTGCGCCAAGCTTTTCTGAAAAAGCAATTGAGATCCTAACGGTAAAGAAAAACATTCGTTTACTAGAAACACCAATGGAAATCAATGAAACAGATACTAAAAAAGTAGTCAGTGTGATCGGTGGACTACTAGTGCAAGATCGTGATAATGGCAAAATTTTAGCAAATGATCTTGAAGTGGTAACCGATCGTAAACCAGATGCCAAAGAAATCGATGAATTGCTATTTGCGTGGAAAGTTGTAAAACACGTGAAATCAAATGCAATTGTTGTAGCAAAAAGCGATCAAACATTAGGTGTTGGCGCTGGACAAATGAATCGTGTCGGAGCTGCCGCAATTGCCTTTGAACAAGCAGGTGAAAAAGCCCAAGGTGCTGTGATGGCATCAGACGCCTTCTTCCCGATGCCAGATACAGTTGAAAATGCAGCAAAAGCAGGTATCAAAGCAATTATTCAACCAGGTGGATCGAAGCGTGATCAAGATTCAATTGATGAATGTAACAAACATGGTATCGCAATGGTATTAACAAAAATGCGTCACTTTAAGCATTAAAGCGGAGGATTCTCAACAAGTTGAGAATCCTTTCCTATATTCGATATATAAGGAGGCTCTCCCATGAAAGTATTAGTAATCGGCGGTGGCGGTCGTGAGCATATCATTGTCAAAAAATTAAAGGAAAGCAAACGCGTCACAGAAATCTTCGCAGCACCAGGCAACGGAGGTATTGCAGAAGAAGCAACCTGTGTACCGATAAAAGACGATGCCATCGAAAAATTAGTATCTTTTGCCTTAGAACAGCAAATCGATTGGACAATTGTTGGCCCAGAAGTCCCTTTAACAAAAGGTGTTGTTGATGCATTCCGTAATCAGAATTTAAAAGTATTCGGTCCAACAAGAGATGCAGCGATTATCGAAGGAAGTAAAGATTTTGCCAAAGCATTTATGCAGCAATATGATATTCCAACAGCAAAATATCAGACATTTACCGATGTAGAAAAAGCAAAAGCATACATAAAACAAGAAGGCGCACCAATCGTTGTCAAAGCAGACGGACTTGCAGCAGGTAAAGGTGTGGTCGTTGCCATGACAGATCAAGAAGCACTTGATGCTGTAGAAAATATGTTAATTGATAATAAGTTTGGTGATGCCGGCAGCAGAGTAGTAATTGAAGAGTACTTAGAAGGTAAAGAATTCTCCCTTTTCGCTTTCGTTGATGGAGAAAACGTCTATCCAATGGTGCCAGCTCGCGATCATAAGCGCGCCTACGATAATAATGAAGGACCAAATACAGGCGGTATGGGTGCTTTTTCTCCAGTAGCAGATCTTGATCCGCAACATGTCGAGTATACTGTTGAAAAAATCTTAAAGCCTGTTGCCAAGGGCATGAAGAAAGAAGGTCGAAAGTATACGGGAGTTCTCTATGGTGGGTTAATTGAAACAAAAGAGGGACCAAAAGTAATAGAATTTAACGCGAGATTCGGTGACCCAGAAACACAAGTAGTCCTTCCATTACTGGAAAATGATTTAATCCAAGTAATAGAAGATGTGACATCTGGTAAGGATCCACAACTAAAATGGAAAGATGGATATGCGATAGGAACAGTTGTCGCATCCAAAGGGTATCCAGGATCCTATGCAAAAAATGTGAAGCTTCCGGATTTAGATACGAACAACCACGATGTCTACGTGATTCATGCAGGGACTGCTCGATCCGAAGATGGCAACTTCCACTCCACAGGTGGCAGAGTCCTTCTCATTGGTTCTCTGCAAAATAGCCCAGAAAAAGCACAGACCGAAATTTATAACTACCTCACACGTTTCGATTCGTCTGATGATTTCTTTTATCGCAAAGATATCGGTTTTTCAAAATGATACTTTTGTTTTAAGCACCACAGTTGATGAAAACTGTGGTGCTTTTAAATGCAAGAAGAAACGGCGCATCTGCAAGAAGAGGATCGGATATGCTAGTAAAAGGATTAGCTCTCACCAAGTATTTCACATAAGAAATTCTTAGGGGAAGAGATTCATCTCGAAACAACAATTTTGACAAACAACAGTTACTAAAGTATAATTACTTACATAAAGTAAGTTAATTACAGGAGGACAATTATGAAATTTCATCAGAAACCGAACACGTATGTAAGTCACGTAAAAATTAATGTACAAGATTTATATAGATCAATCCAATTTTATCAACAAACTCTAGGATTTGACATTTTAGAAAAAACAGATACACAAGCAATATTAACTGCTGACGGCAATACGAGTATCCTATCTTTAGAACAGCCAAAGAATGCAGAACCAAAACAAGCAAGAACAACAGGTCTATATCACTTCGCCATACTATTACCTAACCGTGCGGATCTTGCTAATTTTGTATTCCATTGTATCGAAAATAATGTCAGATTGGGCTCATCCGATCACCTCGTCAGTGAGGCACTGTATTTCAATGATCCTGATGGAAATGGAATTGAAGTTTATATTGATAAAGATCCTGAAACATGGACTTGGCAAAATGATCAAGTAGCGATGGCTGTTGATCCATTAGATTTTGAAGATTTATTAAAAGAAGGTCAGCAAGGCGCATGGCAAGGTTTACCTGCCCAAACCTTAATGGGACATATTCATCTACATGTGGCAAATATGGCCGAAACAAAGACTTTTTATGAAAAAGGGTTAGGTTTCGAAACAGTTTCTCGATTCGGCGATCAAGCGTTATTTATCTCTACAGGTAAGTATCATCATCACATTGGATTAAACACATGGAACGGTGTTGGTGCACCACCACCATCAGAAAATAGTGTAGGGCTTGCGTCTTATACTCTTACTTATCCAAGTAAACAAGCATTAGACGAGGTTGTATTCAACTTAACAGCAATTGGAGTACCTGTAGAACAAGAACAAAAACAAATAATTATTAAAGATCCTTCCAAAAATAACATTATAATAACCTACTAATTTTAAAAGCTACTCAATTATTACAGTTGAGTAGCTTTTTTGCATTTCAAACAAATAGACCGAAAATTCGCATACAAAAATGATGGATTCAGATCTTTCAATTGTTATAATTAGTATATAATGGAAAAAAGGGGGGGTGCTATTTTGAAAAAAATGATGATAGCTCTTAGTAGTTTAATGTTAGTAGCAATGGTCTTCCTAATTATAGTTTATGAAGGTCGAGAACCTTTACTTTCGCCAGAAGCAAAAATAATAAAAACACAGCAAACGGAAGTTACTTCTGATCCTGAAAGGCAACCGTTAAAAGTAATTGAGACACCTAGTGAAACTGACTACTCCTTACAAAATGATCAACTTCATATCACACATGATAATGGAGATACGTGGCACAAAGTCCCAATTGAAATAGAACATCTTTTTGCAGGAGAATATCAAGGTAATAGGCAAGAACTAATCGGTGGTAGTTATGAAATGACGGAAGAATATACGGCTTTCCTCTATTCAGAAGGTGAAGATTGGCAATATCAAACGATTAAAATAACCTATACAGATGACAAAGGTAAAACATGGAAAGAAAGTATAGTGAAAGACGAAGCACTAGCCATGCGTTTTAGAAAAATCGATATAACAAATGACGGATTTTGGACTGTTATTTTTACGTTTGATCGCACGATGTCGCAGGAAGCATCTGCTATTTATCTATCAAATGATCAAGGAGAGAATTGGCAGTCTATAAGCACACCAGATTCAACAAGACTTGTGGCAGATGGGGGCTTTATCGACCAAAATACAGGATTTATTTCGTACGGTACGCTTAATCCCGATGCGCCAACAAGTTTATATGTTACAAATGATCAAGGAGAAACATGGGAACAGTCTGTATTTAATATGCCAAATAAGTATGAAGAAGTATTTGTAATAGCAAAATCCCCAATAGAAAAAGAGGATCACTTAGAACTAATTATGGAACAGGGGCCAAATGGTGACTATTATAGAAATGGTTTGATAAAAGCAAAGTTTATCTCAAAAGATAACGGCCAAACTTGGGAGTTTGTTGAGGAGGTAGAGCCAGAAAATGAAGAAATGGGTTAAAATTATAGGGATTCTAATTTTTTTAATTGCAGTTGCAATTTTTTGTTTGCAATTAGGTAGTTTTATAGCTCAACCTCTTTATCAAGCAGAGTATATTGATAACCGCTTGTTCTACTTATTTAATATAATCATTGTGCTTAGTCTTGGAATAAGTATGTTACTACTGCTTTCGCTAAATAAAAGGCGAATAACTATAATTGTTACTATAGGAATCATTATGACAGCAATAAATGTCTACTTGATGTATGAAAGTAATCAAGGAATAAAAAATATTACAAGTGTGTCGCCAAGTGGGGAAGAAGTGTTTGCTATTAAAAGTAATACATACACTGGAGAAGCGACATATTATCGCAGTTATTTTCGAATATTAGGCCGACCTCATAAAGAATTATCACAGGTTATTGAGAAGGGTGGACCAATCAATTGGTTAACGGATGATATTGCGGTTTTTACTTACCTTGATAAAAATCAACATATTCAGCAATTTGTCGGGACATATGGTGATCGTCAGGATGGCAGGTCATATTATTATGTTGGCAGTCAAATACGTGGTAATTGGCAAGGAGAAAATACACGAGTTATCGCTAATTCAGATGGTATTACCATCATGCAACAGGGCAACGATCATTTTTTTGATTGGGATCATGTACAACAATATGGAACATTAGCAATTGTTTTGTCAGAAAATGACCAAGCAAAATGGACGATTGCTCTAGGGGCGGATTTTTCATTTGATGATCATACACCAGAGCCTCCTACTGGTGAAATTATTTTGTATAAAGCTAAGTTAAAAAATACTGAAGCAATTGCTTTAGAATACATAGGTGAAGCACAATCTATGCAATAATCTATGATAAACTAAAACTATAATCTTCTTAGGAGGGATCAACTTGGTGCGTAATATTCAGTCAAAAGTGCGTGAAACCAATCGATTATTACGACAAAAATCCTTACACACGATTCTGGAACAATTAGATAACCAAGTAATGGAATTAACAAAAAAGGATCGGCGAAAAAAATACAATAAAATGAAGCAGGATGCATATAGCTTTTTCCGAGGCAGTGCCTATCTGTTCTATTATGATCTTACCAAAATACCATTTAGCTTCCATACAAAGGAAGAAAAATCAACATGGATAATGGGTGACATGCATTTCGATAATTTTAGTAGTTTTCAAGATGAGGCAGGAAACCTTGTCTTTGATGTAGACGATTTTGATGAAGGCTACCTTGGGTCCTATTTATATGATGTTTTAAGAATGGTCGTTAGTATTCGTTTACTAGCAGAACAACAGGGAGTGACAGAGCAAGATGATCAGGATGAGTTAGTTATTTCCTTTTTAAACACTTATCGAAAACAAATCAAAAAGTTTGCGAAACGTGAAGAAGACCCGACGCAACTTCATTTTACAAGAGATAATACCAAAGGGCCGATCAAAAAGACATTGGAAAAACTGGGAGAACGCAAAGATACACATGAATTGCATAAACAAACGATCCTTAATGAACAACGGGAAAGAGAGTTTAATCGAGACAAGGAAAAATTAGAAGAAGTTACGACAAGAGAGTATAAAGAAATCACTCGGAATTGGCATAACTATTTAGACTCACTACCGACTGATTTATATAAAGGTGAGCAACATTATCAGATAAAAGACATTGTTAAGAAAACAGGATCTGGTGTCGCATCGACAGGTTTAAAAAGGTATTATGTGTTAATCGAAGGAGTTCATAGTGAGGATCATGATGATGTTATATTAGAGGTGAAAGAAGCACGTCCAGCAGTACCAGCATATTTTCTACCTTATAACGAAATGTTTTGGAGCAAATATCCACATCAAGGAGAGCGAGTAGTCGCGACCCAAAAAGCAATGCATCATCAAGCAGATGCTTATCTAGGTTACTTCTCGATCGGAAAACGTGAATTTTATGTAAGGGAGAGATGTGCTTATGATAAAGATATTTCCCTTAAGCATTTAAGCGAGTTAAAACCAATCAAACAGTCGGTGAAGATCATGGGGAAAATCGCAGCGAAGATTCATGCTAGAGCTGATCAAGATATTCAAGAAGATTTATTAGACTATCATAGTGAAGATGAGATTCATAACATGATTAAAGAAAACAAAGATGCTTTTATTCATGAGCTTGTGCTATGGTCACGTTTTTATAAAGAACAAGTAGAAAAAGATTATGCGTTATTTTTGGATTGGTTAAAAACTTATTATTACAAAAATAATTAAAAGGAGCCTTTAAAGAGATGTCTGACGCACACAAAAAAGAAGCGCCAAGCTCAGTAAGATGCAAAATAATTACCGTTAGTGATACACGGACAAAAGAGACAGATAAAAGTGGACAATTAATGTGCCACTTTTTAGAGCAAAATAATCATCAAGTAGCTGCACACCAAATCGTAAAAGACGTACAGAATGAAATCAAATTAGCAATAGAGGATGGAATTACCCAATCCAACATTGATGCGATTTTAATCAATGGTGGAACAGGAATTGCCAAAAGAGATGTCACCATTGAAGTAGTGGAGAACTTGCTGGATAAACCAATGCCAGGCTTTGGAGAAATATTTCGAGTTCTAAGCTACCAAGAGGATATCGGTTCCGCTGCAATCCTTTCACGAGCAACAGCAGGTGTTATCCAGGATAAAGCTGTTTTTGCAACACCAGGCTCATCAGGAGCTGTAAAATTAGCAATGGAAAAGTTAATTATCCCAGAGCTTGGCCATGTGATGAGAGAAATCAATAAAGACTTATAGACCATTGTTTTAATCAAAACCAAAGGTGGCATTTAGGATGAGGAAAAGGAAATTAGAAGAAATCAATCTTATTATTGAAAAAAACCGTAAATTAGCGAATGAAACGATTTACAAATCCTTGCCACCTAAGAGACGAAAAAGATCATGGACCAGAACACTTGGGGAATGAGAGGCTCTCGACGAAATTGCGGTAGCTAGTTGGAAAAAAGCTGAAGCAGAAGGCAAAATAAAGCGAATATCGAAAAGGAAAATGTATTATGATTACCGCTGAAAAAAAACTATTAGGTGGATTAACAGTTGAAATATACACTCGAAATGACTATCAAACACATGATATTGATACGCACTAAAAAAAGTATCTTGAATTAAGTCTTTTGTCTGTCCATGGTCGCTAAGTATATAAATTTATCATACCAATCATGTAAACGGTCGAGTTGCAAGCTCCCTATTCCTTTCTGTTCCAACTAACCTAACAGCGGATGATTGTTTGAAAAGTTACACACTAATAAAAAAATCACCCAATCTATTTGAGTGATTCATTCCTCTCTTCTGTATATCCCACTTTTGCCACCTGTTTTCTCTACTAAATAAGTTTGACCAATAATCATTCCTTTGTCGACGGCTTTACACATGTCATAAACCGTTAATGCCGTTACAGAAGCAGCCGTTAATGCCTCCATTTCAACACCAGTACTTCCCTTTGTCTTTGCTTCAACCGTTATAACCAATTCATATGTATCCTTATCCTGCACCCAATCGAACTGAATATTTACGCCACTCAATGGCAACGGGTGACACATTGGGATAATCGTCGAAGTCTGTTTAGCTGCCATAATCCCCGCTACTTGTGCAACAGAGAGGACATCGCCCTTACCAATGGTCTGGTCGATTATTTTTGAATATATTTCTTTGTTGACAAAAATGCTAGAGCGAGCAATAGCAGTCCTGCTTGTCACTTTTTTATCGGATATATCGACCATTTTGGCTCTGCCTTGTTCATTGATATGTGAAAAATCTGTCATCTACATCACCAACCTTTTTCCTCTCATTATACTATATTTAAAGAGTACATCCAGCTGTGAGGTTTCTCACTTTCTAATATTAGCGCTCTAAGTTAACATGTTATAATAGTAAGATACAAGTATAGAAAGGTTTTAGAAAATGAATAAACGTTGTATAGCATATGTTTTGTCGGCCGTTCTTCTACTCGCAGGCTGCCAATCTAAAGAACAGGAAATTACCATATCTGCAGCAGCTTCACTTACAGATGTGTTAGAAGAAGTTGTCATTTTATTTGAACAAGAATATCCTTCTATACAAATATCTCTTAACCTGGGAGGATCGGGAGCCTTGAGTCAGCAGATCATTCAGGGAGCACCAGCTGATATTTTCTTATCTGCTTCTATCGATAAATTTGATCTTGTACGACATGAGGGATTATTAGATGGACAATTTATCCAACCTCTAGTAATGAATAAATTGGTTTGGATTCAAGCAAAAGGAACAACTTCTTTCAAAACAATTGATCAGATCAACCGCATTGCAATAGGTACACCGGAATCCGTACCGGCCGGCAAGTATGCAAAAGAAGCATTTACAGACATCGAGATTTTCACAAAGCTAGAAAGCAAGTTCGTATATACGAAAGATGTAAGACAAGTTCTTCAATATGTAGAGACAGAAAATGTGGATGCAGGCATTGTATATCAAACAGATGCAGAAATATCTGAAGCAGTACAAATTAATAAAGAATTACCATTAGGAGAATATGATCCGATTATCTATCCAGTTGGTATTTTAAAGGAAACCCAACAAAAAGAGGCTGCGGAGACATTTTATCGATTCTTACAAACTGAAGAAGTGATTGAACTATTTAAACAATATGGATTTTTAGAAATAGATGGTGACATAGATGGAAGCATTTTTTCAACCAATTAAATTATCTCTAATTGTTTCGTTGATTGCACTAATCATTGTTTCTACAATTGGAATTACCATTGCATTTGTAATGGCGAAAAAACAATTCAAAGGAAAAGTTTGGATCGAAACGGTACTGTTATTACCAATTGTCTTGCCTCCTACTGTGATTGGATTTATCTTAATTATGCTATTTGGTCAAAATGGTATATTAGGAGAATTGACTAAATTCCTTTTCAATCAGACACTGATGTTTACTATTTGGGCAGCAGTTATTGCAGCAGTAGTTGTCGCTTTTCCACTTATGTATCAATCGGTTAAGACGGGTTTGTCTTTTGTCGATCACCATATCGAAGACGCCGCTAGAGTCGATGGTGCTAATGAATGGAAGGTATTCCGTTTTATTACACTGCCACTTATCCAAAAGTCTATCTTGTCGGGAACGATTCTTAGCTTTGCGCGAGCACTAGGGGAATTTGGTGCTACTTTAATGTTTGCTGGTAATATTCCTGGGCGGACCCAGACAATACCAATGGCGATATATGTTGCTTTTGAATCGAACAACATGGCATTAGCTTGGACATGGGTAATGTCTATTATTGTCGTATCATTTATTATGTTGCTTTTTTTACGTAAATCTGCCTAAAAAAAAGTCATAAATTTGTAAATAACTCACAATGCAAACGCTATCAATCCATGATAAAATGAGGAGAAATGAAAAAGAAGATGAGGAGATTATAATGAATGATCATTTATATAGATGGAGAAATAAAGAAATTCGTAAGCAAGTAGCTGTGATTGATGAAAAAGAACCCCCAACTTTGGTATTAAAGAATGCATACTATTTGAATGTCTTTATGCGAAAATGGTTGGAAGCTCATATCTGGATATATCGTGATCGTATTGTGTATGTAGGGTCCCGATTACCTGACTCACTTGTAGATGTCGAGGTTGTTGACTGTACAGGAAAATATATCGTACCTGGTTATATTGAACCACACGCACATCCGTTTCAACTTTATAACCCTTATGAATTAGCTATGTATGCCGGACAAACAGGAACAACAACATTGATGAATGACAACTTACCATGGCTTTATTTAACCAACAGGGAGAAAGCGTTTACATTGCTTGAAGATTTTATGAAATTACCAGTATCGATGTATTGGTGGGCACGGTTTGATTCACAGTCCGAGATAAATGAAGAACAGGAAATTTTTAATGACGAAGAAGTTCATGCCTGGCTGCAACATGAGGCAGTTGTACAAGGAGGAGAACTCACGGCATGGCCACAGGTTTTACGCGATGATGACCGTATTTTATATTGGATGCAAGAAGCGAAACGACTCAGAAAGCCTGTAGAAGGGCATTTTCCAGGTGCTTCAGAGAAAACATTGGTGAAATTAAAGTTGCTAGGTGTAAGCTCTGATCATGAAGCTTTGTCTGGAGAAGAAGTCTTTAATCGTATCTCAATGGGTTATCGGGTGGGTTTACGTAATTCTTCCGTCCGACCTGATTTAGAAAAGTTGTTAGTAGAATTACAGGAATTAGGTATCAACTCCTATGATTTCTTAACAATGACAACGGATGGCTCAACACCTGCCTTTTATAAAAAAGGCATTATTAATCAGTGTATTCAAATCGCTATTGATAGTGGCGTACCAGAGATTGAAGCCTATATGATGGGGACCTATAATGCTGCTGAGCAATTTCATTTAGAAGAGAGATTAGGAGGAATTGCCCCTGGACGTGTTGCGCATTTGAATATATTGACAACATCTGATAATGCTACACCTGAATCGGTGATATCAAAAGGAAAATGGCTAAAAAAAGACGGCGAGTTAGTAAACCAAGATGTTGATATTAATTGGGAAAAATACGGATTAGGTAAACTTGAATTAGACTGGCAGTTAACGGAACGTGATCTGCAATTTTCAATGCCTGTCGGATTAAAAATGGTGAACGATGTCATTATGAAACCATATCCGATTGCTATTGATGCAAATACGGAAAAAATAATAAATTCTACGGAAGAATCTTTTCTAATGTTAGTAGATCGAGAAGGTGACTGGCGTGTGAATACGATTATCAAAGGATTTACCAAAACACTTGGGGGGCTAGCCAGTTCTTATTCTCTTACAGGAGACATTGTTTTAATTGGAAAAAGTAAATCCGATTTATTACTCGCTTTTTCTAGAATGAAGGAAATTGGTGGCGGAATCGTATTAGTTCATGAAGGGGAAGTCATTTTCGAATTGCCACTAACAATAGCTGGAATGATGTACGACGGAAGTATGCCGGATCTAATGGTGGAAGATCAAAAATTGAAAGATATATTGATTGAACATGGCTATCAGTATCAAGATCCACCATACAACTTGCTATTTTTATCATCGATGCATTTGCCATTCGTTCGGATAACACCATTAGGGATTATTGATGTAAAGAAAAAAGATATCTTATTTCCAGCGATTATGCGATGATTTTTTGTTATACTATAAATAGTTCAATCGGCATGCATTTGATTGTATGCCGATCTTTGATTTCTACATATATTAAAAAAGGTGGAAGACAGATGAAAAAGTTATTATTAGTTATTTTTATATTGCTTTTTTCTTTAGTTGCTTGTTCCAAGGATGAAGAAACAGCTAAGGAACCTGAACCAGAAGAGGATTCGGTAGAAGAAGTGATAGAAGAACCTGAAGAGCCAGAAGAACCAGAACATATTTATCCGTTAACTGGTATGGAAGCAGAACAAGCGGCAAAGGGAAGAATGATAGCAGTTATGGTCAATAACCATCCTAAAGCCAGACCGCAAACAGGTCTGTCACAAGCAGATACTGTATTTGAAATCTTAGCGGAAGGTAACATTACCCGATTTATGGCAATTTTTCATAGTAATATTCCTGAACGGGTGGGGCCGGTGCGTAGTGCAAGACCTTATTATTTTAATTTAGCGGATGATTATAATGCCATTTATGTATATCATGGTGCAGCTAATTTTATTGAAGATATGATCCAAAACGGTGCAGCACAAGGATTAAACGGCATGTATTACGATAATGACAAAGTATTATTTGAGCGTTCCAGTGATCGTGTTGCTCCCCACAACTCTTATGCCTTATTTGATGGTATTTATCAACGTGCTGAGGAACAAGGGTATTCATTGGATGCGGAGTATCAACCCCTTACTTTTATTGAGGAAGATGCAGAATTAGCTGGGGAATCTGCTACAGATGTTCAATTTAGTTATAGTAATTATTCAGTAAGATATGTCTATAATCAAGAAGAGAAAAGTTACGAACGGTATAGTGATGGAGTACAAACAGTAGAAAAGACAGATAGTACACCTATCATGCTTGATAATGTCTTAATTATGGAGACGCCACACCAAGTGATTGATGATGCTGGTCGTCGTGAAATTGATTTGGAATCTGGTGGCAATGCTTTATTACTACAGCAAGGTAAAGTACAACACGTGCAATGGGAGCGAAATGATGGTAGAATAATCCCAACAAAGGATGGAGAGCCAGTTCCGTTTGTACCAGGTCAAACATGGGTAAACGTTATCCCGACTAGTCCTGGTATTGATGGTGTTCAACTATCTAGTGGAACGGAATAACTTGAGGCTTCAATCAGGGTTTTCGACTCCCGCTATACTCGATGAAACTTATCAGAAAGATATATTTCAATTTTTATAGGTATTACAGATGTCTACAGCGCGTTAAAAAGGAGAGGTGTATACCATGCAAATTGATAAATTGCGTGGCAAACAATTAGATCAATTATTCGATGCTGTTTTAACACTGAAAAATCGCGAAGAATGTTATCGTTTTTTTGATGATATTGCAACAATGAATGAAATCCAGTCACTAGCACAACGACTGCATGTTGCTAAAATGCTTGATGAAGGTCAAACATATACCACAATTGCAAAAGAGTCGAGTGCATCAACGACAACAATTTCACGTGTCAAGCGTTGTTTAGCCTATGGTAATGATGGCTATCGTATTGTGTTGGACCGTTTAAAGGAAGAGGAACAGGAGTAGAATAATCAAGAGTGCCTGCTTTTAGGTACTCTTTTTCGACGTTTATAAAGTGAAACTTTGATTAGTGGAGGGAACTAGATGATTAGATTTGGCGTAATAGGAACTAATTGGATTACCGATCGTTTTATTGATGGTGCAAGTAAATTAGAAAATTTTGAATTAAGTGCTGTCTATTCAAGAACAGAAGATAATGCTGAAGCATTTGCTAGTAAATATCAAGTAGAAACAATATTCACGGATGTGGAAGCATTCGTGAACAGCGACTCCATCGATGCGGTCTATATTGCATCACCAACTGCCCTGCACAGCGAACATGCGATTACCTGCATGAACGGCGGGAAACATGTGATTGTTGAGAAACCTTTTGCTTCAAATGAACGAGAAGTTTTGCAAATGATCGAAACCGCTAAGAGAAATAACGTTACTTTAATGGAAGCTATGAAAACAACACATGTCCCTAACTTTAAGTTAATGAAAGAGAGTCTTGATAAAATTGGACCTGTTCGTCGTTATGTAGCGAACTTCTGTCAGTATTCTTCTCGCTATGATAAATATAAAGAAGGAATCGTCTTGAACGCTTTTAAGCCAGAGTTATCAAATGGATCGCTAATGGACATTGGTGTTTATTGCCTATACCCAATGGTAGCTTTGTTTGGAGAACCAACCCGAGTAAAAGCAACAGCATATATGCTGGAATCTGGGGTGGATGGAGAAGGAACGGTTACAGTAGATTATCCTGATTTAAATGGTGTAGCCATGTTCTCGAAAATCACGAATTCTTCAATGCCATCAGAGATACAAGGGGAAAAAGGATCGATTGTTATTGGGAAGTTTTCGGATATGAATGATCTGAAAATCGTTTATCATGATGGCACCGAAGAAGTCTTAGATACTGGCCAGGAAGAAAACACGATGTATTATGAAGCAAAATCATTTATCGAAACCATTGAGGACGGAAAAATAGAAAATGATGTGAATACATGGGATTCTTCGTTAGCAACAATGCGGATATTGGATCAAGCGCGAGAAGAAATAGGGCTTCGATTTCCGGCAGATCAAAAGTGAAATGCAAGTTCTTACGGACAGTTTTGTGGGAAATTCATGTTTTTTGTCCTTAAGAATGAATCTTGCGGACAAAATTGTTTAATAATTAGATGTATTGTCCATAAGAATGGATATTACGGACAGAAAACTTCAAAATCGAATGTTTTGTCCATAAGAAAAAAAGGTTGTCACCAAAAATCGGTGACAACCTTTTTATTTACTAGATTAGTTTCTGATCAAATGATCAAATGCGCCCAATGCTGCTGTGGCACCTGATCCCATTGAAATGATGATTTGTTTGTACGCACTATTCGTGCAATCACCTGCTGCGAATACACCTGGAATGCTTGTGGTGCCACGCTCATCAACTATGATTTCACCAAATTTGTTTCGCTCAAGTGTGCCTTCTAGAAATTCTGTATTTGGTACTAATCCAATTTGTACGAAGACACCTGCTAAAGCAATATCTTTTTCCTCTTCTGATTCACGGTCGACATAGCGTAAACCTTCTACTTTATCATTTCCATAAATCTCAGAAGTTCTAGCATTAGTAATAACCGTTACATTCGGCAGGCTGTGCAGACGATCCTGAAGTACTGAGTCTGCTTTCAGCTCTGGTAAAAATTCTAAAACAGTAACATGTTTGACGATACCTGCAAGGTCAATTGCTGCTTCGACGCCAGAGTTACCTCCACCGATTACAGCAACCTCTTTACCTTCAAAAATAGGGCCATCACAGTGTGGGCAATAAGCTACCCCTTTATTTTTGAATTCCGCTTCACCTGGAACACCGATATTGCGCCAACGAGCACCTGTCGATACCACGAGTGTCTTACTTTTTAACATCGCGCCATTTTCAAGTTCTAATTCGAAGAAATCTCTTTTTTCTAAAGATTTAGCACGCATTGAGTTCATGATGTCTACGTCATAATCCTTGACATGCTCTTCTAAATTAGCAACAAGCTTTGGTCCTTCGGTATATTTTGTGGTAATGAAGTTCTCAATACCAAGTGTATCTTGGACTTGACCACCGAATCGTTCCGCTACGATGCCAGTACGGATGCCTTTACGGGCTGCATAAATGGCTGCACTTGCCCCAGCAGGACCACCGCCAACAACGAGTACATCATATGGCTCTTTCTCATTTAACTCAGAAATGTCGACACTGCTTCCGAGTTCCTCAAGGATGCTTTCAAGTGTTTGACGTCCATCGACAAATTGTTCACCATTTAGATAAACAGAAGGCACTGCCATTACATCTTTACTTTCTACTTCCTCTTTGAATGCAGAACCTTCTACCATCGTGTGTGTGATGTCAGGATGTACGACACTCATAATGTTTAATGCTTGTACAACATCCGGACACTTTTGGCAAGAAAGACTTACATATGTTTCAAAATGAAGTGGTCCTTCTAGTTTTTTAATTTGTTCAATCGTAGCTTCTTCGACCTTAGGTGCGCGTCCACTAACCTGTAATAGTGCAAGCACTAAGGATGTGAACTCATGTCCAAGCGGAACACCAGCGAAAATAACGCCAGTGTCTTCCCCTTTACGGTTAATGCTAAAGCTTGGAGTGCGGTCAAAAGATCCTTGTTCGATTGAAATTTTGTCAGACATGCTTGCAATTTCATTTACGAGTTCGTCAACTTCTTTAGAAACATCATCAGAACCCACACTTGCTTTTATAACAATATCGTCCTCTAATAGTTTCAAATATTCTTGTAGTTGTGATTTTATTTCTTGCTCAAGCATTTAGACCCTTCTTTCTTATATTTTACCAACTAGATCAATACTTGGTTTAAGTGTGTCGCTTCCTTCTTCCCATTTAGCTGGGCAAACTTCACCAGGATTGTTACGTACGTACTGTGCTGCTTTGATTTTGTTGATTAGCTGGCTCGCGTCACGTCCAATACCTTCTGCATTGATTTCTGCTGCTTGAATAATACCATCTGGATCAATGATAAAAGTACCGCGATCTGCAAGACCTGCATCTTCACGTAAAACATCGAAGTTTTGAGAGATAACGTGTGATGGATCACCGATCATTGTATACTCAATTGTTCCAATCGCATCTGAACTTTCATGCCATGCTTTATGCGTAAAGTGTGTATCCGTGGAAACAGAGTAAACCTCAACACCTAATTTTTGCAATTCTGCATATTGATTTTGTAAATCTTCCAATTCTGTCGGACATACGAAGGTAAAGTCTGCAGGATAAAAGCAAACAATACTCCATTTACCTTTGAAATTGTTTTCTGATACATCTAAAAATTCTCCTTGACGAAACGCTTCCGCCTGGAATGGCAGTACTTCTTTTCCGATTAATGACATAATGATTGTCCTCCTTGATAAATTCTTTATATTTTATTGATACTCTTTATAAACAAAAAGTATCTATTACACAACAATTGTAATTATAAATGAAATAGTAGTGGGACTGTCAAGCTAAAGGCTATTCTTCAAATAATTATAACAAATTACTCCATTTTATCATTTTAATCGAAAAAAGATTTTATTATTCAGGCTAAAAGAATCTTTTATATAGCATTGTGTGAAAAAAATCACACGTTATAAAACTAAAAGCAGATATGATAATGAATAACGAGATATGGATATAGAGAGGAAGTGATGAAAATGAAGAATATAAAAGGTCGTCAGTTGCCACTACAAACCCTTAGTCTAGTAGTCGGTTTTATGGTCTGGGTATTGTTATCATCTTTAATGAGTTTTATTAAACAGGATATTTCATTAACTGCCGGTCAAATCTCTTTAATTACTGCCGTTCCCGTGATTTTAGGGTCTGTACTACGTGTTCCTTTAGGGTTCTACACCAACCGCTTTGGTGCTAGAGGATTGTTTATCTTAAGTATGTTGTTTCTGATATTGCCAGTTGGTTATTTAGGAATGGCCAATAGTTTTGCCGATTTAATAGTAGCAGGTCTATTTTTGGGGATTGGTGGAGCAGTATTTTCTGTTGGTGTTACATCATTACCCAAGTATTATCCAAAAGAAAAACATGGCTTTGTCAATGGGATTTATGGCGTCGGTAATATCGGAACAGCCTTTACATCATTTGGTGCACCAATTATTGCGGGGATGTACAGTTGGCGAATTGCCGTATTTGTATTTATCATTCCCTTATTATTATTTGCAATTTTAAATTATATTTATGGCGATCGAAACGAGCCAAAAATGGAAACTTCGTTAAAACAACAAGTATTAAGTGTTTATAAAAATAATAAATTATGGTTTCTCAGCTTCTTTTATTTCCTGACATTTGGGTCATTTGTTGCTTTAACCGTTTATTTACCAAATTTTCTAGTTTCTGAGTTTCAACTAACAGAAGTAGATGCAGGCTTACGGACAGCCGGATTCATTGCTCTGTGCACGTTATTAAGACCAGTTGGTGGCTGGTTAGGTGATAAATTTAATCCTTTTAAAGTATTAATGATTGTCTTTGCAGGGCTAACTGTTTCTGGAATTTTATTATCATTTTCACCAACCATTTTGCTTTATACGATTGGAAGCCTGTCGGTAGCAATCTTCTCTGGGATAGGTAATGGTACAATTTTTAAACTAGTGCCATTATATTTCTCGAAACAAGCAGGGATTGTCAATGGTATAGTGGCGGCAATGGGTGGTTTAGGTGGATTTTCCCCTCCGATAATATTAACAATTGTCCATGATATTAATGGTCATTACGCGATTGGCTTTATGGCCTTGTCTCAATTTGCGCTTGCCAGCTTGATTATTATCATCTGGATGTACTATACGGATAAATTAAACCTATCCAATTACATTGTGAATAATGCGGGACAAGGAATTCTAGTGACAGATGAAAATGGAAAAATCACAAAAGTTAATAAAGCATTCGAGAAGATTACTGGTTATCTAGAAGAGGAAGTCCTAAGTACGAACCCAAATATATTAAGCTCTGGAGAACAAAGTGAAGAGTTTTATAATGAAATGTGGCAACAAATAAGAGAAAAAGAGATTTGGCAAGGTAAAATCATAAATAAACGAAAAGATGGAGAAATTTATACTCAATGGTTATCAATCAGCGTATTAAAGGATGCTGGGGATAATGTAACCAATTATGTTGGTGTTTTTAGTGAGATTGACAAATGAGCCAGGCGTTACATACGTCTGGTATTCTTATGTTATTTACTGTAAAATATATAACAATTAATATAGAAAGGAAGTTTAACAATGAATTCTCGAAAGAAACCCTATGAGTTAATCTTGTATGAATACCTCCGTATTCGCAGAGGATTATCATCTGATGAAAACAGTAAGTATCGCAAGTTGAAAAAGGGATACGAAGGTGAGCTTTTATTTGATGCTTATATCGATAAAATACAATGCGATTATCTATCCTTAACAGACCTCTCGTTCTCCCACAACAATAAATTCTTCCAAGTAGATAACATCCTGCTTATTGACAATACTATTTACATGTATGAGGTAAAAAACTTCCTAGGTAACTACTATTACGAGAACAATAAACTATTTATCGAACCCCAGCAAGAAATTGATGATCCATTAACACAGTTGAAAAGAAGTGAAGCTCTATTACGACAACTACTTAAATATTTAGGATTCTCCAATCAGCTTCAAGCAAAAGTCGTTTTTGTAAACCCTGAATTCACGTTATTTCAAGCTCCGCGTTCATCCAAACTACTATTACCCTCACAGTTAAATCGATACTTTCATAAATTCCGTCAATGCCCTCCTTTAGACACTTCTTTTTATCAATTAGGAGAGAAATTTCAATCAATCAGTCTTGAGAAATCACCATACACGCAGCCGCCTACCTATCAATATAACGAATTAAAAAAAGGTATCCCATGTCCGTCGTGTTACAAATTCTTTGAAACAGTAGATGGTCGAACGTGTATTTGTCGTCATTGCGATGTACGTGAATCTTTACAATCAGCCGTTTTGAGAACAATTGAAGAGTTCATATTCCTTTTTCCTGAACAACGCATCACTACTGATAAAATATGTGATTGGATACAATTACCTGTAGCACAAAAACGCATACGCTATATGTTGAACAAAAATTTCTTGCAAAAAGGGAAAAATAAAGGTGCTTATTATGTAAAAATGGAGGGCAACTAAAAAAATTTTAACGAAGTTGTACGAAGAGTAGATATATCGCCCTAAGGAGAAGACTGGAGCATCAATTTTGTACGATAAAAGTTTATATCGCCCAAAAAAAGTACAACGCCCCAGAAGTTTTGTACGATAAAAGTATATATCGTCCAAAAGGAGCACCCCGGCGCACCTGTTTTGTCCGATAAAAGGATATATCACCCAAAAGGAGCACTTCGCATCACGCGCTTTGTCCGATAAAGAATATATCGCACAGTCTCACTATTTTTTTATCAAATAGATGTAACAGATTCTAATTTCTACAAGATATCATTCTAAAATTGTCTAGTTTTTTGCTATAATGAAATAATGGATATAGAATCGTCATTAATGGAGGATTATTATTGTGTATAATATCGACGAATGGAAACATATCTTCAAATTAGATCCGGCGAAAGAGATCTCAGAAGAAATGATAGATAAAATATGTGAATCGGGGACAGACGCCATTATTGTTGGTGGCACAGATCATGTCACACTTGATGGAGTATTACAATTATTAAGCAGAATTCGCCGTCATACGGTGCCAGTTATTCTCGAGATATCGAATATCGAATCGGTTACACCAGGCTTTGACTATTATTTTGTACCGATGGTGTTAAACAGCCAACAGAAAAAATGGATGATGGATGTCCAGCATGAAGCGATTCACGAATATGGTGATATCGTTAACTGGGATGAGATGTTTGCTGAGGGTTATTGTATTATGAATCAGCAATCAAAAGTTTACAAGCATGCCGACTGCAAACTACCTACAGAAGAAGATGCGATCGCTTATGCGAGAATGGCTGAGCATTTATTCCGGCTACCTTTTTTCTATTTAGAATACAGTGGTACCTATGGTGATCCGTCACTTACCAAAAAAATCAGTCGTGAGCTAAAACAAACGAAGCTGATCTATGGTGGTGGCATAGAATCGAAAGAACAAGCCGCTGAAATGAGTCAATATGCAGACATTATTGTCGTTGGCAATGTCATATATGATCATCCCAAAGAAGCGCTAAAAACAGTGAAAGCAACAAAGTAAAAAGGACGGTGTTAGGATGAGTCGGATGAAACACGACTTATTAAAAGGGTTAAACAAGCCACAGCAAGAGGCAGTTCAACATACAGAAGGACCACTCTTAATTATGGCAGGTGCAGGTAGTGGTAAAACACGAGTATTAACACACCGAATTGCCTATTTATTAGATGAAAAAGATGTATCACCACGAAACGTTTTAGCGATTACTTTTACAAATAAAGCGGCTCGTGAAATGAAAGACCGAATTGCCGCACTTGTTGGCTCCTACGGTAATGATATGTGGGTATCAACTTTTCACTCAATGTGTGTACGGATTTTGAGACGTGACATTGACCGCATAGGTTATAGTCGTAATTTTTCGATATTAGATAGTGGTGATCAGCTTACGGTTATTAAAAATATTGTCAAAGATAAAAATATCGATGCTAAAAAATTCGAACCAAGAGCAATCCTAGGGATGATTAGCGGTGCTAAAAATGAATTGATTACCCCTGAAACATTTGCGGAAAACGCGAACGACTTTTTCAGCAGGCAAGTGTCGGAAGTCTATACGGAATACCAACGTCGCTTACGAAAAAATCAGTCATTGGATTTCGATGATTTGATTATGCAGACAATCCATCTTTTCAAAAGGGTGCCAGAGGTATTAGAATATTTTCAGCGCCGTTTTCAATATATTCATGTGGATGAGTATCAAGATACCAACCATGCGCAGTATCAACTCGTTAAACAATTGGCTTCCCGTTTTCAGAACCTTTGTGTTGTCGGGGATTCCGATCAGTCGATTTATGCCTGGCGCGGTGCGGATATTACCAATATCTTATCATTTGAAAAAGATTATCCATCCGCCCGCGTGGTGATGTTAGAACAAAATTACCGTTCGACAAGATCGATTTTACAAGCAGCAAACCAAGTAATTGAAAACAATACAGGCAGAAAACCGAAAAATCTTTGGACAGATAATAACGATGGCAATAAAATCCGTTATTTTCAAGCGTCAACCGAACGAGAAGAAGGCTTGTTTGTAGCAGACCGTATCGAAGAACTAGTAATGCAACAAAATTATAAACATAATGATATTGCGGTACTTTACCGGACCAATGCCCAATCCCGTGCGATTGAGGAAACATTTATGAAAGCAAATATTCCTTATCAAATGGTTGGCGGTACCAAGTTCTACGATCGAAAAGAAATCAAGGACATGCTTGCCTATCTCCGTCTGATTGTGAATCCCGAGGATGATATTAGTTTTGCTCGTGTCGTAAATGAACCGAAACGAGGCATTGGGAAAACATCGTTAGATAAATTACAGGCCTATGCGGCAGCACATGATATTTCGATGTATACAGCTGTGCAAGAGGTTGATTTTGTTGGAGTTAGTGCCAAAGCGGCGAAATCATTAATGCAGTTCGGCCAAATGATCAAAAACTGGACACAACAACAAGAGTTTCTCACTGCTACTGATATGGTCGAGGAAGTGATCGGAAAAACCGGCTATGAAGAAATGTTACTAAATGAACGAAGCATTGAAGCACAGACCCGTTTAGAGAATATCGAAGAATTTAAAACCGTAACAAAACATTTTGAAGAAACTAATGAAGACAAAACATTGGTAAGCTTCTTAACAGATTTAGCGTTAATTTCTGATATTGATCGAATGGATGATGATCCAACCGCGAATGATAAAGTAACGATGATGACGTTACATGCAGCGAAAGGGTTAGAATTTCCTGTTGTCTTCTTAATTGGTATGGAGGAAAGTGTCTTCCCGCATAGTCGTTCGATGATGGACGATGACCAAATGGAGGAAGAACGTCGTCTCGCCTATGTAGGGATAACCCGAGCCGAGAAACTCTTGCATGTATCCCATGCGAAGATGCGTACATTGTTTGGACGAACCAATATGAATCCAATTAGTCGCTTTATCGACGAGATACCGAAAGATTTAGTAGAAGGAAAAGACGAACAGCAGGAATCGTCATTTGGTTCCAAATTAGGTGGAATATCGATTCAGGATCAGGAGTTACCTTTTGACACATCAAAACCGAAACGTAAACCACAAAGAATCATAAAAGAGACAACTGGTGGTGAAAAAGAAGCTTGGCAAGTTGGTGACAAAGCAAATCATAAAAAATGGGGACAAGGTACAGTAGTGAAAGTGAATGGATCGGGTGATGCGATGGAATTGGATATTGCCTTTCCTGCACCAACAGGAATTAAACGACTTCTTGCTAAATTTGCCCCAATTACGAAAGCGTAAAAAGGAGGTGCACTTAACATGACAGAGAATGAGGCACGAGAGCAATTGGCGACATTACGTGGAGAATTAAATCAATATAACTATGAATATCATGTTTTGGATAAACCAAGCGTACCAGATGCGGAATACGATAAAAAAATGAAAAAATTAAAAGATATAGAAGCAGAGTTTCCTGCGCTTATTACTGCTGACTCGCCATCTCAACGGGTAGGAGGCGAGCCATTGGACGCCTTTAAAAAAGTCGCCCATCGTGTTCCAATGTTGAGTCTAGGGAATGCCTTTAGCGAAGAAGATTTAAGAGATTTTGATCGTCGTGTCCGTGAAGGTTTAGCAACAGGGAGTGTAACCTATGTTTGTGAGCTAAAGATTGACGGACTAGCGATTTCATTGCGATACCAAGACGGCCTGTTTGTTCAAGGCGCAACAAGAGGTGATGGAACTACAGGTGAAGATATTACCAGTAACTTAAAAACAATCAAAAGTATCCCATTAAGAATTCCAGATCAGGCCCCGATCGAAGTTCGCGGAGAAGCATTTATGCCACAACAGGCGTTTGTTTCACTTAATAAAAAACGCGAAGAGAACGAAGAGGAGCCTTTTGCGAATCCAAGGAATGCAGCAGCTGGATCGCTAAGGCAATTGGATCCGAAAATTGCAGCAAAACGTCAACTTGATATCTTTTTATATGCGGTTGGCGAATGGGAGTCAGGTACACTCGAAACACATAGTGAGCGGCTCCAATACTTAGAGGAAATTGGTTTTAAGACAAATCCAGAATGGCGAAAATGTAACAGTATTGAAGAAGTCATTCAATACGTCGAAGAATGGGTTGAAAAACGCGCCAACCTCTCCTATGATATTGACGGGATCGTTATTAAAGTGGATAATTTAGAAGCGCAAGAACAGTTAGGTTTTACCGCAAAAAGTCCACGTTGGGCAACAGCATATAAATTTCCAGCTGAAGAAGCGATAACAACATTAACTGATATCGAGCTAAGCGTCGGTCGTACAGGAGTTGTCACACCAACAGCGATCTTAGAGCCTGTTAAAGTCGCGGGTACAACGGTACAGCGAGCTTCTCTTCATAATGAAGATTTAATTAAAGAGAAAGACATTCGTATTGGGGATACGGTAGTGATCAAAAAAGCTGGAGATATTATTCCAGAAGTAGTACGTGTTGTAGAAGATATGCGAACTGATCAACAGCAACCTTTTGCAATGCCAGAGAATTGTCCATCCTGTGGAGCGGAATTAGTTCGTTTAGAAGAAGAAGTAGCATTGCGATGTATTAACCCAAACTGCCCAGCTCAATTAAAAGAAGGACTTATCCATTTTGTATCACGGCTTGCTATGAATATTGATGGATTAGGTGAAAAAGTGGTAGAACAACTTTTTCAAGCAGAGTATATTCATACCATTGCCGATCTTTATCGATTAAATCGTGATGAACTCCTTAAATTAGAGCGTATGGGAGAGAAGTCAGTAGAAAACTTGTTGAAAGCAATTGATGATTCAAAAGAAAATTCATTAGAGCGTTTGTTATTTGGTCTTGGTATCCGCTATGTTGGTTCAAAAGCAGCTAAAACGTTAGCAGCACACTTTGAAAACATGGATAAGTTACAAGAGGCAAGTTTTGATGATCTAGTAGCTGTAGATGAAATAGGCGATAAAATGGCAGACTCGATTGTCCGCTACTTTGAAGATGAGAAAGTAAATCAACTTATTTCAGAGCTACATGAGCTAGGCTTGAATTTAACATATCAGGGGCCAAAAGTAACCGAAGCAGCGGATGATAGTCCTTTTTCTGGAAAAACAGTCGTTTTAACTGGTAAGTTAGCGATTTATACAAGACAGGAAGCAAAACAGCGTATCGAAGCCTTAGGCGGTAATGTAACAGGAAGTGTAAGTAAAAAAACAGATCTGTTAATTGCTGGAGAGGATGCTGGTTCCAAGTTAGATAAAGCACAAAGCTTAAATATAGAAATTTGGGACGAACAATTATTACAAGAGACACTTGAGGGGGATTCAAAACAGAATGAAGAAGTGGATGGCTAGCCTTTGTGTCGGAGTACTCGTTTTATCAGGATGTGCCCCTAATTTCGGTGAGCAAGAAGAAGAAGCGATAATAGATGAAAATGTAGATGATAGTCTGCAAGAGACAGCGATCATCCCGAAACATAATTTGTCTGAGGAAAACTATCGTGTACTGATT
Organism: Gracilibacillus kekensis; assembly: GCF_900143085.1. GTDB lineage: Bacteria > Bacillota > Bacilli > Bacillales > Amphibacillaceae > Gracilibacillus > Gracilibacillus kekensis. The sequence continues at coordinate 142,350 of NZ_FRCZ01000006.1, forward strand.
GATTCGAATTTAAGTCAAGCACGGGGTGTTATTACCAATCAAATTGCCAATCGTGTCGATATTGATGAATTGGAAGAGGGATTACGTCGCCATTCGAAAGAAGTATTTGATCCAGAAACCTATTATTTTCAAGAGGGTCAGTATTTAACGGATGATATACTGTATGATTGGTTAGAACGTTACGATGAAGATGAAGAACCCCTTGGACTTAACCCTGAGATAGAATTGAATAGTGATGCAGAAGAAGAAGAAATAGAGGAAGCAGAAAAAAGCAATCCGAAATACCTTTCTCATATTTTAGAACAAAATTACTTAACAAAGTCGGAAGATGACGTGGTCGAATTAGCAGGTATTTCAATCGGAATTGCTATGAAATCCGTCTATCGTTTTCAAACAGAACCTGGGGTTGAGTATTATGAAGATATTCCAAAAGATAAAATGCTTTCAGAAGCGAACCAAATAGCGGATGAAGTCGTTCAAAGAATCCGTCAAATAGAAGGATTAGAAAATGTCCCGATTATGTTATCTATCTTTAGGGAATCCGCTCAAAGTTCACTTGTACCTGGTAATTTTGTAGCAAAAACAAATGTACCAGGTGATCGTGCAACTATAGATGAATGGAAAGAAGTGAACGAGGAAAATGTATTATTTCCATCTGAATATGGGCGAAATACGTATGCAGATACCCATGCAACATTGGTCGACTTTGAATCAGATGTCGCTTCATATTTCCCGAATTATGTGAGTGTGATCGGTAAAGGTTTCTATCAAAATGGTAATTTACAAAAACTAACGGTAGAAATCCCGGTGTCGTTTTATGGAAAGGCTGAACTCATCGGTTTCACACAATATGTTTATGGGCTTGTTTTATCAGGTTTTCCCAATAATTATCAGTTGGAAATAAATATTACATCGGGAGATACACAAGAAGCATTAATTGTTCGTAATCCTGGAGAAGAAGAAGGATTTGTCCATATTTACCATTAATTCTGTTCAAAATGTTTTGAAATAGCAAGATTAATGGTAAAATAAACGTTGTCGCGGTGATAAAATCCGTTAAGAATCAGTGGGGTTTTAAACGCCCACTGATTTATGTCTCACGTTATTGGATCTCAATTAATATAATAAGGTTTTAATATATACGGAGGTGAAGAACATGGCAGATATCTCAAAAGATCAAGTCAAGCACGTTGCTAATTTAGCTCGTCTTGCTGTAACAGATGAAGAAGTAGAAATGTTCACAAAGCAATTGGGTGATATCATTAACTACGCAGAATTATTAAACGAATTAGATACGGAGAACGTGGAGCCAACCACACACGTATTAGATTTAAAAAATGTGATGCGTAAAGATGAGCCAAAAGAATGGATCAAAAAAGAAGATGCATTAAAAAATGCACCAGATCAAAAAGATGGTCAATTCCGTGTACCATCAATTCTAGAATAAGGAGGGTTTCTTTTGTCACTTTTTGATTACACGTTAAAAGAATTACAAGAAAAGCTACATAATAAAGAAATAACGATCAGTGATCTTGTACAAGCATCGTACGATAGAATTAATGAAGTAGATGATCAGGTACAAGCATTTTTAACATTAAATGAAGAGAAAGCAATAAAACAAGCGAAAGAATTAGATGAAAAGTTAGGTGCTGATGCATCGATTCTATACGGTATGCCAATTGGTATTAAAGATAATATTGTTACAAAAGGAGTGCGCACAACTTGTGCCAGTCAAATTTTAGATAACTTAAATGATCCTTTATATGACGCTACCGTTGTCCAAAAGCTAAATGCTGAAAACACCATCAATATTGGAAAATTAAACATGGATGAATTTGCAATGGGTTCATCAACAGAAAATTCAAGTTACGCAAAAACTCGTAACCCATGGAATACCGATTATGTACCAGGTGGATCGAGTGGGGGTTCTGCAGCTGCTGTAGCGGCAGGTGAAGTATTATTCTCACTAGGATCTGATACTGGTGGTTCGATTCGTCAACCGGCAGCATTCTGTGGTGTAGTAGGCATGAAACCAACATACGGTCTTGTATCCCGTTTTGGTTTAGTGGCATTCGCTTCTTCCTTAGATCAAATCGGACCAATCACAAGAACAGTAGAAGATAACGCACACCTTTTACAAGCCATTGTAGGACATGACGAAATGGATTCAACTTCAGCTAATGTCGAAGTTCCAAACTACAGTGATGCATTTAAAGAAGATGTCAAAGGATTACGTATTGCAGTACCAAAAGAGTACTTAACAGAAGGGGTTGACCCTGAGATAAAAGAAGCGGTACTAGCAGCATTAAAACAATATGAAGAATTAGGTGCTACATGGGAAGAAGTTTCCTTGCCACATTCCAAATATGCGGTAGCAGCGTATTACCTATTAGCATCATCTGAAGCAAGTGCCAACCTAGCACGATTTGATGGTGTACGTTACGGTAAACGTACCGAAAAAAATGTTGATATGATTGATATGTTCAAAGAATCTCGTGCAGAAGGCTTTGGGGATGAAGTAAAACGTCGTATTATGCTTGGTACGTTTGCCTTGAGTTCAGGTTACTATGATGCCTATTACAAAAAAGCACAAAAAGTTCGTACATTAATTAAAAATGACTTTGAAAAAATCTTTGCAGAATATGACGTTGTAATTGGACCAACGACTCCAACACCTGCATATAAAGTCGGCGAAAAAATTGATGATCCATTAACAATGTACACGGACGATGTATTAACAACTCCTGTAAATCTTGCCGGCTTGCCGGGTATTTCATTGCCTTGTGGATTCTCTAGCAAAGGATTACCAATCGGTTTACAAATTATCGGTAAACACTTTGATGAGTCGATGATTTATCGTACCGCATATGCTTATGAGCAAGCAACCGATCACCATACAAAACGTCCTAACTTAGGAGGTGACCAGTAATGACAAATTTTGAAACAGTTATTGGTTTAGAGGTACACGTGGAATTAAAAACAGCATCTAAAATTTTTAGTCCGGCACCTAATGCATTCGGTTCAGAACCAAATGCGAATGTCAATCCAATCGATTTAGGCTATCCAGGTGTATTACCAGTACTAAACGAAGAAGCAGTTAATTATGCGATGAAAGCATCGATGGCAATCAATTGTGATATCGCAACAAATACGAAATTTGATCGTAAAAACTATTTCTATCCAGATAATCCGAAAGCTTACCAAATTTCGCAATTTGATCAACCAATTGGCGAAAATGGCTGGATTGAAATTGAAGTAAACGGTGAGAAAAAGAAAATCGGTATTACCCGTCTTCATTTGGAAGAGGATGCTGGTAAATTAACACACGGCGATGATGGTTATTCACTAGTTGATTATAACCGTCAAGGTACACCACTTGTTGAAATTGTATCAGAACCAGACATTCGTACACCAGAAGAAGCTTATGCTTACTTAGAAAAACTAAAAAATATTATCCAATATACTGGAGTTTCTGACTGTAAGATGGAAGAAGGTTCTTTACGTTGTGACGCCAATATTTCAATTCGTCCAGTTGGACAAGAGGAATTTGGTACAAAAACAGAATTAAAGAACTTAAACTCCTTCTCTTTTGTTCAAAAAGGACTTGAATTTGAGGAAAAACGCCAGCGAGAAGTACTGTTAAATGGTGGCGAAATTCTTCAGGAGACCCGTCGTTATGACGAACAAAAGAAAGAAACAATTCTAATGCGTGTAAAAGAAGGTTCCGACGATTATCGTTATTTCCCAGAACCAGACCTTGTACCACTTTATATTGATGAAGCGTGGAAGGAACGCATTCGTGCAGAAATTCCAGAATTACCAGATGCAAGACGTGAGCGTTATGTAAAAGACTTAGATCTACCAACATATGATGCAGCTGTTTTAACAAGTACAAAAGAAATGTCTGACTTCTTTGAGGAAACCATTGCAGCTGGTGCAGATACCAAACAAGCATCGAACTGGTTAATGGGTGAAGTATCTGCTTATATGAATAAGCAACAAGTAGAAATTCAAGACTTGAAAATGACACCTTCTTCTCTTGCGAAAATGATTCAATTAATCGAAGATGGAACGATTTCGTCTAAAATGGCGAAAAAAGTATTTGCAGAGCTTGTAGAGAATGGTGGAGATCCAGAAAAAATTGTCAAAGACAAAGGTCTTGTACAAATTTCTGACGAGGGTCAGCTTCGTGATATCATTACAGGGATTTTGGATGAAAATGAACAATCGATCATTGATTACAAAAACGGTAAAGATAAAGCACTTGGTTTCCTAGTTGGTCAAACAATGAAAGCAACTAAAGGACAAGCCAATCCACCGATGGTTAACAAGATAATTTTAGAAGAAATGGAAAAAAGGTAATAAGAAACACGTGATAAAAGTGTATAAGAAAAAATAATCTTGTAATTCGAAAATAAATCCAGACGTTTCAAATAGACTTTGAAATCGTTTGGATTTTTATTTTATGCGTATTAGGAAGATACTACGCAATAACTTATGTGTATTTATTAGCCAAAGTGGTAATTTTGAAATGTATTGTCTGATAAATAGCTGCTCCGGCTGCCCACTTTCCTTTCCATGGGGTTTTCCCTTTAACTAACTTTTTTAAGCAAAGAACGCTTAAAAAAGTGGATCTTCAGGTAAAAGGTTCCCACAGGAGTGAAAGTGGGCGGCCTGCGCTAATATAACGGTTCTACAACTATTGTGCCAGCTAACATTTTGAGCTGTTACTCCAATCAACGAATTTTTTACATGAAAGTAATGTTATAATGCAACCTCATGCTAGCGTTGTAGAATATCAAATTAGCGTAGGAGTCCGCTTCTACTCCTACGGGATGTTTTTATCCGAAGATCCACTTTGGTAAGTGATCTTTGCTTACCAAAGTTAGCTGAGGAGAAAAACCCGTGGAAAGGGAAGCGGACAAGCCGTAGCGGTTTTTAAGCACACACATCATTTCAAAATTACTACACCATTTGTTGCGCAGTTACCTTATACTGTTCAACAATGTTCATGTTTGGTGTTGTAAAATACATTTACACAAGAAAGATATCTATTAAAAGAAATATACTTCCTGTAAAAAGAATCACTTTTGCTTATGATTTGCAAAAATAACCAAAACATATATGATGATAGGTAGAAGGTTTTTCGTTAAGAGGAGAATGAATATGAAACGAGCACGTATTATCTATAACCCTACTTCTGGTAGAGAGCTATTTAAAAAAGAATTGCCAGAAGTATTAAGGAGATTTGAAGAAGCAGGATATGAAACGTCTACTCATGCCACTACATGTGAGGGAGATGCGATTGATGCTGCAAAATATGCTGTCGAAAACAAATTTGAATTAATTATCGCAGCTGGTGGAGATGGCACAGTTAATGAAGTATTGCATGGCATAGCTGAACAAGATCATCGACCACAATTAGCGGTTATTCCTGTAGGTACCACTAATGATTTTGCACGTGCATTAGGTATTCCAAGGGATATTCAAAAAGCAGTAAGTGTAATATTAGAACATAACATTCGAAAGCTTGATATTGGTAAAGTTAATGAGCACTATTTTATGAATATTGCTGGTGGTGGAAAACTGACCGAATTAACATACGAAGTGCCAAGTAAATTAAAAACAATGCTAGGCCAACTCGCCTATTATTTAAAAGGTATTGAAATGTTACCATCATTAAAACCGATCAATGTGCAAATTGAGTATGATGGGAAGATTTTTGAAGATGAAATTATGCTTTTTCTTGTCTCCAATACCAATTCTGTCGGTGGATTTGAGAAAATTGCACCAGAGGCTAAAATGGACGATGGCTATTTTGATTTAGTGATTCTTCGTAAAACAAATTTGGCTGAATTCGTACGGATAGCTAGCTTGGCCACTAGAGGGGCACACTTAGAGGATAAGAATATTTTCTATACAAAAGCAAATCGAATAAAAGTTTCTACTGATGAAAAAATGCAATTAAATCTAGATGGCGAGTATGGTGGTTTATTACCAGGTGAATTCGAGAATCTTTATCAGCATATTGAATTCTTTGTATCAGAACAATTCATTGAGAAACAAACAGAAATTGAATAAAAACAAAAGATACATTCTAATCAATGGATGTATCTTTTTTTGCTAAATAAATGAGAAAGTTACAATAGATTTCTACAAGGCTTGATGAATTTAACACTTTCAGTAAATTATTTCCCAGGAAATGATTAAATTAGACACAGTATTTCCTATTTGACACGAGCTATGATAAAATTTGGACAGCATATGATAAGAAAGATTGTCGAGGTACGACTAGGACATTTTTTTTAGACAAAGGACGTTGATAATATGACAAAAATTGCCCCGCCCGTAAAAAAGAATCAAACAATTGAAGTTACATTTGAAGATATAACACACGAAGGTGACGGAGTAGGAAAAATAAATGGATATCCTTTATTTGTTCCTTATGGCCTTCCAGGAGAATCTGCCAAAGTAAAAGTAATCAAAGTGAAGAAGAACTTTGGCTTTGGTCGTTTAATAGAGACGACAAATGAAAGTGAACATCGTGTCGATCCACCATGTAATGTCTATTATAAATGTGGTGGATGTCAATTGCAGCATATGAGTTACGACATGCAGTTGAATATGAAAAGAAACCAAGTGTATAACTCTTTAAGGAAGATTGGGCACATTGAAAATATTCCGGTCCAACCTACGATTGGCATGAACGATCCATGGCGATATAGAAATAAAGTACAGATACCTGTCGGCTCGAAAAATGGGGAGTTGATTACCGGTTTTTATCGAAAAAGAAGCCATGATATCATCGATGATATGGAGCGATGTATCATAACGGATGAAGTCAATGACCGGATGGTAGATGAAGTCCGTGAAATAGCTAATCGCCTAGGGATAGAAGCGTATGATGAACAAAATCATCGTGGTATCTTACGACATATAATGGTTAGATCGGGTCATGTAACCAAGCAAACAATGATTGTTTTAATAACGAGAACAGAAAAAGTGCCACAATTAAATGCTTTGATAGGCGAACTAACAGAAACATATCCTCATATTAAATCAATCGTGCAAAATATCAACAATGATCGAACAAATGTCATTCTTGGCAAGAAAACAAAAGTGTTGTGGGGAGACGAATATATATATGACGAAATTGGCGATATCAAATTTGCTATCTCCGCCAAATCCTTTTATCAAGTCAACCCAACTCAAACCAAAAAATTATACGACAAAGCATTGGAATATGCTGATCTTTCGGGCAATGAGACGGTCATAGATGCTTATTGTGGTATTGGTACCATTTCATTATTTCTCGCACAAAAGGCCAAAAAGGTTTATGGTGTGGAAATTGTTCCTGAAGCTATTAGTGATGCCAAGGAAAATGCAAAACTAAATCAAATTGAGAATGCTGAATTCTTTGTGGGACAAGCAGAGAAAGTGATGCCCTGGTGGCAAGCTCAAGGTCTAATGCCAGATGTTATTGTCGTTGATCCACCAAGAAAAGGTTGTGATGAGGCACTATTACATGCAATGGTAGAAATGAAACCAAAGCGTATTGTCTACGTTTCCTGTAATCCATCCACATTAGCACGTGATTTGCGTGTATTAGAAGATGGAGGTTATGAAACGAAAGAAGTCCAGCCGGTGGATATGTTTCCACAAACTACACATGTTGAGTGCGTGGCGTTGATAGAGTTGAAATAGATACGTATCAATAAGTTTAATGGACTTAAAGTGAAAATTAATTTGTTTTCTCCCTCGGACTGAAAAGTTTGGGGGATTTTTTACTTAGAGAGAGAATCTATCATTTGCAGTTGAGAGTCATAACAGATATAGTTACCTTTCATATTAAAAGTACCCACCATTCCTTGAACTTCCATACTATTAATGATACCCTCTATCAATCTGATGGAACCTCGTTCTTCCAAGAATCATAGAGAATTGTAGAATCATCTTCAATATTTTTAACTATAACTTCATATTCTCCACCTGACCTATCAATAAAGCATAATGTGTTATGAAATGTATTACCCGAGATTGTAATTAAGTTGTCCTCTTTGTAATAGCCAGATTTAATTGTGATAGTAGCAAAAATGAAGAAACAAAAAATGTCGAAAAAATTGAACAGGAAACAAAAGCTATAATACTGATTAACAAACCTATATAGCTACCGCCTCCCTTACATTTATGCTACAGGAAGCCTCATACAATATATTTCTAATCCATCGATGATTTTAGTATCCATCAGTTCGTAACCAACCCTTTCGTAAAAAGCAACATTTTGCTGATTCTCGGTATCAAGTGCCACAGGATAGGCTGGCTGAGAAGATTCAGCAATTTCATGAATCTCACGTAAAACCTTTTTTCCAATGCCTTTTCCTTGATGGGAAGGGTCTACACCAATCATGGTTATATAATAATGAGGCTGATTTGGCGCAATTGAAAAAGTGGTTTTTTGATAGTTAGTTAAGAATCTAAGCACATGAAATGGTAACCGAAATAGTAATAAAAACATCTCTATATTTAATTTAACTTTAGCCCATATGGATACATGTCTAAGATTTCTAGGTCGATCTACTATTGCCACGTAACTTGGATCGTTCATATCGTCTGTTAGGACCAGCCCATCTAATAAACGATTTTGTTTCAAGATAAATCTTATTAATTTTTTTGATCTGTATTTGTTTGATAATAAATGAATAAACATAGGATCATTTTCAAATGCCCGAGATAGCAAATCGATATGGGTTTCATTAATAGTCACTTTGTTCCCCCCTATGATGAAAAACGGAAAAGCTAAACAGTACCTTAAAAATATAAAAAATGAATAATGTTGAAGCAAAGAAAGGTATTTCCTGACTATAATAAGCTGCAATAAGCAACCCTATACCTGTTAAACTACCTGCCAAGAGGGTATGGATCGAGTGCTCTCTAATTAAATTTAAGAATGCTGCACTAATTATCGTGTAAAGACAGATTATGATTCCGTAATGAATCGATATCTCCATTGACCATGAAAGGATAATGGGCTGAATGTGAATAGCTATAAATATCCATCTGTTCCTTGAAGAACGATTATAAAATAAATCTGTTCCCTTTGTTAAATTGGCAATAACTCCTCCTGAGATATCTAAGAACAAAAACCATGTAACTATTTGTTTTATTAAAGATAACTCCTTCCATTCATCATATCCCAGAATACCTGTTAAAAGACCAGAGCACAGTACAAAAATAACAATAACAACTAAAGAAGATTTCGTCTGAAATTCACCTAATATTTCATGAAAAAACTTTGGAATTTTCAACATGGAACACCACTTTCTGACCGCTCGAACGGTCAATATTATTTTATTAAAAATGACAGTGCTTTATCTTAAAAGAGACTGCCATGCTTCCACTTGTAACGTCCATATTTCCTTAAATCTAGCACTATCAGAATCTAATAAAAAATGGAGTCCGTAACCATCCAATGTGATGATGATCATTTCAGAAACCTTTAATAGTTTTTCTTTTCTTTGAGAACTATAGCGGGATAACTGTGTTGCAATAGCATCAATCATCTCATCTTTGGTTTTTAATAAGTAGGCTCTATATTTTTCATCGTATAAACAAGTATTGTAGAAATGAAGTAACACAGAATAGGATAACTTTTCTTCCTCACTAAGAGAGTAGATACTTTCCCCAAGAAAAGTAAGAAACGATTCTAAGTCTGCTTCCTGATTAGATTCAATAGGTTTCACCATATCTGCAAGGATATTCTCAAAAATCACGCGTAACACTTCATCTACAGAACCAAAGTGGTGAAATATATTACTCTTACTAATTCCTGAAAGGTCAGCTATTTTCTTGGCGCTTAACCCTTTTAGTCCTTCTTCTGAAATAATTTTTATCGAGGCAGAAAGAATTCGGTTCTTTGTTTCGTTGCCCTTTGTAATTCTTAAATCCTTAGACATCTCAACTCTCCTTATAAATGTTCTTAATTATAATATAATACTAACTAACCGATCGGTCAAGGTAAAAAATTAATTTTGTTCGTACTTCTCTTAAAAAGATTATTAGTGATAAGAGAAAGGCGGCAACTTCAATTTTTTCAAAAAATTCCCGGCAGAGTAAATCCAGCCGGGAATGTATTGAAAAAACAATCTGTATTAAAAGTGAACTATCACGTTAATGGATCTCTAGATAATCTAAAAAGGCATCCCATTGACCATCATCAGCGGTGACGATGAGTTCGACCTCTTGATTTCCGGTGCCGTGGCTAACGTTATCAATTGTGTATTCAGCAGGATAGCCGTCACCGAAATAGAACGTACCTTTTGTTTGTCCACCGATTCTTAAATCGACTCTAGCCATGTTGGAATTATTGGATGCTCCTCTTAGCGTGAAACTATGATTGTTATTTTCAAAATACTGGGTGTATTTCACTGAATCATTGTTTGCATAGAGAGCTACACCATTAAATGGAGAGTTGATGTTACCAGTATATTGACCATTTTTGGTCATATTTTCTGCTTCCATTCTGGTTGTACTACCATCGCCGCCATCACCACCAGAATCTCCACCAATAATCAGGTTATTACGGTAAACATCAGCGCTTCCACTGCTTTGATATCCTTCCACAGTTAAAGCGACTTCATGCATATTTCCCATTGGCATGCCATGGTTTTCCCATGCTTTGAAGTGCTCGCTGACTGAAATATTACCACTTGTACGCTTCGACCTTCTCACACTCCAATACTGCTGAAAAGTGGCTGTACCGATAATGGAAGGTTGTTGTACTCTTGTTGTTTCATATATATCATAGGTTCCACCATCCACTGTAATAGTACCTTTTGAAGAACTACCAGGTGGACGCCAGTCGCCCCAACTATCAACAATATAGTATTCTACTAGTGGGTCAACTGTCCATCCATATACCGTCAGATAAGAGTTTCCACTTGGTTGATAGTTTACTCCATAATCTATTGTTATGTTTCCAATCTGCTGATGTGTTTGGGTTTGATCGAATTTCTTTCCTTTTCGGAATAAAATGTTACCAACGTTACCCCATTCTGCACTGAAAGTACCACCACTGTTAAGTGTCATACTTCCCCAGCCGCCACTATCCTTCCAAAATTCATAGTCATAACCACCATGAGTACCAGTTTCATTACCGGTTACTGCAGCATGGACATTCATTGTAGGAAAGGTTAGAGCAGCGCAAAATAATGCTACCAAAAAAAATCTCATGCTTTTTCGTTTCATTTGAATCTCCTCCTTTGATTTGATCAAATTACTTTCCATCACAAAAGCCTGCATTCAACTGCTAGTTGAGATAAATGATAGCATCTAACACCTCCGTTTCCTTGAAAGCGCTTTCTGAACCGGTTCTAGGTAATAATAACAAAATTGACAAATACCGTAAATAAACTTATTCGATTAACTATATTTATTTAAACGTCTTATATAGTTTTCAAAGATAATCACAAAATAAATGATAGAGAAGGCTACTTTGTCATGATTTTCTTACTATTTCATTAGAATTAAGCAAATCTGTTTGGGAGGGTGAACGATATACAGCCACTAAACTGGATAGACTTGCTATTCGTAATCATTATATTAGATAATCTATCAATAATTTATAGTAATTTTTTGGAAAAAAGGTTATTTTCTTCATAAAGACTATTAAAATGTATAAAAATAACAAATTTTAACAATATGTGAAGAAATGATTATTTACTGTAAGCGCTTCCTTGATTATGATTAAAGTAATAAAACCAGAAGGGAGGTTAGCTTCTTATTCCTTGCATTTTAAGTCTTTGGTCTTAAAAATCTAAAAAAGGAAGTGAGAAAAGGATGAGAAAAAGTGTGATGAAATGGGTTGTGATGAGCGGGTTCGTAATATTGATGTTAGGAGTTTCTCTCCAATCGGTATCCGCAAATAGTCCAAACTTTAGTATGACCGGTTTCGCTACGATGAATGGAGGTACTACTGGTGGTGCTGGTGGAGACACTGTTACTGTAAACACAGGTGATCAACTAACTCAGGCATTGAAGGACAAAAATGATAGTACTCCACTGACTATCTATGTGGATGGCACCATTACACCTGGCAATACATCAGATAGCAAAATTAATATTAAAGATGTTTCCGATGTTTCTGTGCTTGGTGTAGGTACTAATGGAGAATTAGATGGTATCGGAATAAAAGTGTGGCGAGCGGACAATATTATTATTCGTAACCTCACCATCCATGAGGTAAACACCGGTGACAAAGATGCCGTAAGCATTGAAGGACCTTCCAGTAATATATGGGTAGACCACAATGAGCTTTATCATAGTTTAAATGTGGACAAGGATTATTATGATGGTTTGTTTGATGTGAAAAGGGATGCTTACAACATTACTTTCTCATGGAACTATGTACATGATGGTTGGAAGTCAATGTTAATGGGGTCTTCAGATAGTGATAGTGCGGAGCGAAATATCACTTTTCATCACAATCATTTCCAAGACTTAAACTCTCGTGTCCCTTCTTTCCGTCATGGTGAAGGACACTTGTACAATAATTATTTCGAGGGGATTATTGATACCGGAATTAACGCAAGGATGGGTGCAAAATTATTAGTGGAGAATAATGTGTTTGAAAATTCAAAGGATCCATTAGGTTATTGGTATAGCAGTCAACCTGGCTATTGGAACGTGTCAAACAATCTGTATATCAACAGTACAGGAAGTCAACCGACGACCTCTACTACCAACTATACCGTTCCATATAACTACTCACTTACTCCAGTAGGAGATGTAAAAACAATGGTCACACAAAATGCTGGGGTAGGAGTAATACAACCATAAGAAGACAAGCCACATGAAAAAGAAATTTCATGTGGCTTGTTTTTTATGAAAAGGAAGATACAATAATGTATTATAATTGAAAAAAAAATGAAACATTGTACATGTACTATGTTTGTTAGAATTAAGATGGAGGTATTTATATTGTGAAGGAACGTGTTTTAATACGGTAATATGGGGGAGCATGATACCAATGGAAAACCAGCTAATTAATAAAACTTATTATCATACATATACAGAGGGCATTCTAAATGTAGAACCAATCAAGATTTTAGGTGAATTATTTAAAGGTGAACAACAAAACGAAATGCCTGATTTATCATACATCCGCTTTGCACAGGGAGAAGTATATTATTTCTTTCAGGATTTTGAATCGGCTATTTTTAAATGGGAAAATGTCTCTAATGAATTAAAGCCTTGGGCACAGAAAAATATAGCAGATGCGCATGTGAAGATGAATTTGCTTGCCATTGCTGAAGATTACTACAATGCAATCGAAACAGATTCTGAAGTATTAAAAACAGAAGTGCTCATGCAATTATTTTCATTATATATACAGCTTGGAAAGTATGGAAAGGCAGTTAGTTCAATTAAGCGAGCGGTTGAAATAAATCCTGACTATCCTCAAGTAACTGCTATGGCCAGAGAATTTTTTGAAGAGCAACAGGATTGGGAGAATGCGATTGAGCTAGCTGCTAACGAAGCTAAGCGAACTGAGTCTTTATCATGGTTTTTGGTTTTAGAAAAATATGTGGAACAAGGGCATACTTCAACGATTCATCCAAACTATTTTAGTGAGGTATTAATGATTCTTTATAATATTGATTTGAATCGTTTTGAGGATTTAACAACAGCGCTTTGGAACAGTTACATGCAAAATGATTTGTATTTTTCCTGGTTGGAAGAGATCAACAGTTTTCTGTTGAGTGTTGAACCAGAACAATCCTATGCATGGAACAAACTTTTCAGTCAATATAATGTAGCATACTTTGAATTATTAGATGGAAACTATTTAGTAGAAGAATTTTCTTACTTAATTCCTACCCATTTAACCAATTGGTTGAAAATATCTACAGCTTCAAATGCTGTACTTGCTGCTTCTGCTGTACTGACTTGGAATGAAATTTTCCCATCACACATGGAGGCCTCGACAGTTGCTGAGGCTGAAAATCGATTAAGCAAGTCTGCGCGTTATCAGAATGGTATGGAAGATGGAGTTTCGCTTTTTAAATCCATTATAGGTTGGGCAGAGAAGGAAGGTTTGTTGTGGGATAAACGTTATCACTGGATGATTGATGAATTACAAGATTTAAATCACCATCATTTAATGATTACAGGAACAGAAGCGACAGGAAAGGCAGCATTTGTGAATACTCTACTAGAAGAAGAACTTTCAGAAGATACTAGTAACGCTATAGTCCTCTATAAAGATGCAGACAATGCGAAAATAAAAGCGATCACGCAAGAAGAGGAGAAAAGCATTGCAGAGCATAATGATTTTAAAGAAGCGGCGCAAGATAGCGAGACGATTGTTTCTTGTAGAATGCCGGTCACTTTTTTAAATAACCATAATCTTGCTTTAATTGATTCTCCAGCAATCACTGTGCAAAATGAATTCAGGAGTCAAGAGAATCAATATTTAAAATTAGCAGATAGTCTCTTGTTTGTTATAAATGCAGATTTCAATCTAACAGGTAACGAGCTTGATAAGGCGCTTAAAATGAAAGAGCAGTCACCAGAACTTCCAATCCATTTTCTATTATGTAGTAAGACAGACCAGCAAAGTGCTATCAAACGTACTAATAAAATAATTACCAGGATTAATTCCTATTTCACAAACGCAAAAGTGTTTACTTTTATCATAAATGAGGATAGTAAAAAGCAAATAGATGCATTATCAGCTTTTATAAAATCAATAAAGAATGGACAGAAGTTAGAAGAGCATCGTACTACTAATATTCTTTATTATATCAGGAAATCAATGGACTTTTTACTGTATAAACGTGAAGAGGAGGAAATCTCCTTAAGAGATAGAATAGAATGGAATGAAGAGATTGTTGCCAAATTGAATGGCGCACAAAATCAGTTATTTGACATTGAAGAAAATGCGGCTCAAGTCATTAAAAATTCTTATAGTAGCATTATAGAAAAGTGGCGGCGGGATTTGAAAACCAAGTTGCCGATATTGATTCAACAAAGTGCTGAAATAGTTCAGCAAGACAGTGATATCCGTAAAATTCATAGTGAACTCAACAGTGAAATAAATAAACGAATAAATCATTATATTGAAGAAACAGTTCTACCGGATATTTATGTAGATCTCCTTAAATGGGTTGAGGATAGTGAGATGGAACTTAAGGAGAGTGAGACTTATTTTAGGGAGATGTGTGAAAGTTTTAATCAATTGTACGGTGAGGAAAAGATATCTTTTGAATGTGATAGCAGAGTACTGAACGATTGGAACCGTGATATCGAACGGATGACCATAAGAAATATCCAATTGACGGAAGCAACTTTTATAAGTTACCACGCCAGTTCACAATTTTTATGGAAAGGTGCAGGGAAACTTGTTGATACACTCTTGAAGAATAAGGACTTACTTCATGATAAATTTAAACAATACATTAAAGGAAAAGACTATAGCAAAACAATTAAAATGATAACGGATGAATTTATGCAGCAATTTGAGATATTTGATAAATCGATCAAGCGTGATGTTCATATGTTCTTTGCGGATCCAAATCGTGTAATAAAAGAAATTTTAGCTGAAACACATGACGACATAGAAAGAAATAACGCTAGCTTAAATGATATGCAAAAACAACCGGACCTATATCGCAATCCGATTACTTTGTTTGAAATTAAGCTTCGTCAATTGGACTGGATGGCTACATCTAATCAACGAATTTATGAAAAGAATTAGATGGGTCTAAAGCAGAAAGAAGAGAAATTTTCTTTCTGCTTTTTATATGTTTCTGTTTATAGAAAATTAAGGAGCAAAAAGAACGTACTTATAAAATAAACATTTAGAAATGATTTTCTCTGTTTTTTAACGATTAAAGTCTGTTTTTTATATATTTTAATAGGCAATATTCTGTTAAGCTTTACATGTCTTCTAAAAAATCCTCTTGTTAGATTAAAAAACGAGGAATTTTTTATGTTTCATAAAATGAAAGCGCTAACAGTAATTAGAATGATGACAGTATTTAAGGAGGTGAGTGTCTGTTTTGATTATCGAGAAAAAATTAACACCTTCACCATGTACTTAAACTAGTAAGCTTATTTTCAATCTAACCTTAGGAGGAATAATGTATGTTAAAACAATTTAAGAAACGATTGAAGAAAAGTGCAATTGTAATTAGCTCAGCGCTTATTGCTACTTCATTTGTTAGCACCATACAATTGCCATCCGTCAGTGCAAATGAAACTGGAGACACTCCTTACCAAATGGAATATTTAGAACGAGGTGTTGTTGCTGTTAACACAGATGAAGGTATCTTTGTAAGCTGGCGTTTATTGGGAACAGATTCAGAAGAGGTTAGCTTTAACCTTTATCGTGATGGTGAAAAGATAAATGAAGAAGCCATTACGTCAAGCACAAATTATTTGGATGAAGAGGGTACAACGGAGTCGACTTATAGTGTGAGCGCTGTCTCGGATGGAGAAGAAGCAGACGAATCAAAAGAAGTAAATGTGTGGGGGAATCAATATCACTCGATTCCACTTCAAAGACCAGAAGGTGGTACAACTCCTGATGGGGTAGATTATACTTATCATGCAAATGACACCAGTGTGGGTGACCTTGATGGTGATGGTGAATATGAAATTATATTAAAGTGGGAACCGTCAAATGCTCAAGATAATTCACGCTCAGGCTATACAGGCGAAGTTTTTATGGATGCTTATGAATTAGACGGTACCCAGTTATGGAGAATCGGCCTAGGAAAGAATATTCGTGCGGGTGCACATTATACGCAATTTTTAGTTTATGACTTTGATAGTGATGGTAAAGCGGAAGTTACACTTAGAACAGCTGACGGTGCGACGGATGCAGCTGGTAATGTGATCGGTGATCCTGATGCAGATTACCGTAATGATTCGGGTTATATTCTGGAAGGACCAGAATACTTAACCGTTTTTGATGGTGAAACAGGCGAAGAACTTGTTAGTACAGACTTTTCACCGGCTCGGGGCAACATGGGAGATTGGGGTGACACATATGGTAACCGAGGAGATCGATTCCTTGCAGGGGTGGCCTATCTTGATGGTCAAAAGCCTAGTATTGTGATGACGCGTGGTTACTATGAAAAATCGATGCTTACAGCTTATAACTTCCGAGATGGGGAGTTAACCGAACTTTGGACGTTTGATACCGACGAGGGCAATGAAGAATATGAAGGACAGGGAAATCACAATTTAAGTATTGCTGACGTAGACGAGGATGGAAAGGATGAAATTATTTTTGGTGCAATGGCTGTTGATGATGATGGTACAGGCATGTACTCAACAGGCTGGAACCATGGTGATGCAATGCATGTAAGTGACCTTGATCCTAATAGAGAAGGTATGGAAGTATTTCAAGTTCATGAATGGGGAGATTATGGTTTAAGCATGCGCGATGCTGCTACAGGTGAAGAGCTTTGGGCTGTTCCAACTGGTGCAGATACTGGTAGAGGATTATCAGCAGATGTAGATCCTCGATATCCAGGTGCCGAAGCTTGGGCAGTTGGTGGCGCGTGGGACGATACTGAAGGTTACTATTATACTGCCGATGGTGAACAAATTGGGGATACAATTCCAACTTCTAACTTTGCTATCTGGTGGGATGGCGATTTATCCCGTGAGCTATTGGACCATGACTGGACAAATTATGATGTAGGAATTGGAACACCAAGAATTGATAAATGGGATTATGAAAATAATGAACTTAACAATATTTTGATGCTGGAAGGCACAACTTCAAACAATGGTACAAAAGGAAATCCAGCATTACAAGCTGACCTCATTGGTGATTGGCGTGAAGAAGTCATTGTTAGAGATATTGAAAGTACAGAACTTCGTCTTTATACAACAACCGATTTAACAGAGCACAGGATTCCAACCCTTATGCATGACTCAGTGTATCGCTTAGGAATTGCTTGGCAAAATGTAGCCTATAACCAACCACCACACACAAGCTACTTCTTAGGTAACGACATGGCGGAAGCACCAAAACCAAACGCTAACTTTATTGTTCCGTCCAATGTCGATGTGAACCCTGATAAATTGAATGGAAAGTTGAAAGGGAAGCTTACCATAAATGTTGAAGTGCCAGATAATGCTAAGGATTTAGTTGATGGTGAAGCTGCTACCCTTGCTATTAACGGAAAAACAGTAGACGGAAACATTTCAGCAGGAAGTAAGGGTTATCAAGTGAAAATGGAACGTAGAGAATTTGTTCGAGCATTAGCTGGACAAACCGGCGACACTGAAGTTAGGGTTAGTATCAGTTCTGCAAGCGGTGATATTTTTGTTGGAGCAGATACAGTGAATGTACAAACTTCAGCACCAGCTTTAACGGTTAATGAAGTAGAGGATGTAAAAGTAGGTGATTCATTTAGCCTTACCTATTCATTGAGCGGTGAGGGAGATAATCTTCGGTCAATTGAGATGAACCTTAATTATGATCCAGAGCAACTAGAGTTTGTTTCCGTCGATCCAATAGTAAAAAAATTAAATATAACGCATGAGTCTGAACAACCAGGTGAGATTCGTCTCAAGTTAGAAGGTCCTCCAAGTCGTTTCTTTAACGATCCAGACTTGTTTAAGGTGAATATGACAGCGAAGGAAACAGAAGCATTTACAACTGATGTTACTCTAACGGATATGGCTTATACAACAACTAGTAAGGAAGTCATTTCAATGGAGGATATTGGCCAGTCTATTAATTTATTTGACGAAGTATCCAACATTGCTGTGAGTGGCGAAGATGGAGTGCAGGCCATCGATTCAAATGGTGGAACATTACAGTTAACAGCACAAGTCTCTCCTGCCAATGCAAATCAAAATGTGGAATGGTCTGTAACTGATTTGGATGGTTTTGATACAGATACTGCTTCTATCACTCCAGAAGGATTATTATCAGGTAACACGGAAGGTTTAAATGGAGAGGTTAAAGTTATTGCAGAGGCAATGGACGGCTCAGGCATAGTAGGAGAGCTAGTTGTTGACATTTCCAATCAGCTAGCATTAGTAACAGGAGATCTTTTTGGAACAAGCCCAGCATGGTCAGCGGGTACAGAATATGATAAAGCATTTGATGGAGATACAAGTACCTTCTTCGACTATCAAGAAGCAAATGGTGGTTATACAGGAATTGATGCAGGAGAAGGTAATCAAGTAGAACCTGTTCAAATCAGATTCTACCCTAGAGAAGGATTTACGCGAAGGATGACTGGAGGTAAAATCCAAGGATCAAATGTTTCTTCAGACGAAGGGTTCGTCGATTTATATACGATCAGCTCAGAGCCCGACTCTGGATGGAATGTAGTAGAACTTTCAACGGAAGAAACGTATCGCTATCTTCGTTATATAAGCCCCGATGGAGGTCACGCAAATATCGCTGAACTGGAATTTTATACTCAATAAAAATAAGCTAAAAAAGGTAGGCATAAGTTCGATCGTTGAACTTATGCCTTTTTGTTCTCCAATATTTCTAAATAGAAGGATCAACAAATGCCTCTCAATTCCCTATAGTTTAAACATCACCCTAGACCGTTAAATCATTTTCAGATTTTATATTAATTGCTTCTTGTAAAAGTCTTTGTAGAACGGCAGCAAAGACTGCAATCACGAAAGGAGCACCCACCATAACCATTCCGACTAATATGAGACCTGGAGCATCATCCCATTCAGCTACTATATAGACAAGTGGCAATGCTACTACATACAAGCCGCTTATAATAATGGCACAATATTTTATTTTCTTTAAAGCTTTTACAGATAATTTCGAGAATGCTTTGTTCTTATCAATATAACTTAAAAGTTTAAACGCCTGATACAATGCAACATAAAATGGTAGAACCGAAGAATACATAATAATTAAAATACCAAACACCACATATGCAAGCGTTGAGTTATTTTTTGCAGCTTCAATAGCTTCATTTGCTATCTGAGGCAACAAGAAAATGCACAAAGCAAGGACAGGAAGTCCCATTAGAATAACAGCTATCTTTAAAAAGATTGTTGAACCTTGTTTCATAAGAAGCACCTCATTAATTTATTGTCCATATGAATTTAACATATTATTTATCGTTTTTCAATAAAAAATTATTGAAAACCAAAAGAAGATGGTTTTACTAGTAATATTAAGTGGACATCCTTTGCATTCGCAAATTGCTTTATATCGGTTTTATACATTGAGCGTATTATTACTGTTTCATCTTTAAAATGTAGCATTCCCTTTTTGTAGAATAACTAGTTAATTCTCTTTAATCATTGTAATGAACTCTGCAGTATCAGTGGAAAAAACATCCTTTTGTACAAATCCTATTTTTTTTTATAAATGAATTGCTCTTTTATTAAATGTGGCAACAGAAAGTCTAATAGGTGTTTCTCCGTACTTATCTTTAATGTTGTTAACTATAAATGTGCAGAATTCATATCCGTAACCTTTTCCTACATAATCAGGGTGTATGCCCAGTCCGATATCTAGATGCTTATCATTGTAGACACCGTATCTATAATGATGTATCAGGACATCAATCTGCTTATTCTTGATGAACCTACCAATCATCTAGATATAGATTCTAGAGAAGTGTTGGAAGAAACTTTAGAAGGTTTTCAAGGTACAATAATAGGTGTGTCACATGATCGTTATTTTCTTAATAGACTATTTAGTAAAATTCATTGGATTGAAGACCAGCATCTCTACTGTTTTGATGGAGATTACAATTGGGCTAAAAAGAAACGAGAGGAACAACGTGAAAAGAAGTTCCTTTAAGAACTGAAAACAAAAAGGCTTGATAATAAAAAACTGAAAACTGATTTGGAGAAAATAGAGGTTAGCATTATTAAGATGGAAGAAAAAATAGTGGAAACGAAGGATATAACATTATTACAAAAGCTATATCAAGAGAAAGAAGACTTGGAGAAAAGGTGGGAAGTACTGTGTGATTGGTGATGATTTCCTTTTGTACTTAAATAATGTGTGCCAAGCCTATGAATAAATGGAAATATTCAAGAGAGCAGTTACTTTCCAAGAGATGAAACCATCTAACACTTAAATGGATAGATGGTTCTTTTTCTCTTTGTTTGTAAGGAATCATCAGTCATCATTTTGTTTTTCGAATTAACATATAAAGTAAAGCTGTGAAGCAGGCTGTAAATGTTAATATTAGAAAGACGTTGCTGTATCTAGTTTCATTAGCTGTTTGGATAAAAGAAAAAATACTAATATTTGAGAAGAGTTGAGTTCCTAGCAAAAGGCCAATTACACTTGTTGCTACAGCACCTGCAATGAAATTAAACATTGTGAAAAATCCCATCCCAATTCCAAGCGATTCTTTAGGCAGTGTTTGAGAAATCGTGTTAGTCAAAGCTACTCGGATGAATGTTACACCAATGTTCCCAAAAATTAAGAAGATGGCGATCCAGATCGGATGGATTGAGACAAAAATTGAGAGAAGAAGATAACATATACCAAGACAAGAGATTGATAAATAGAAAACTACACTGTTTCCAAATACATCCGCCAGCTTACCAGCTTTTTTGCCTAGTAATGCTGCGATCACAGCTGAAGGAAATAATACAAGCCCTATAAGGAGGGGAGTTAAATCTTGGATGTCATCAAGAAATAATGGCGTTGCAAAAGTCAAAGCAAAAAGTAATGCAGCAGTTAGAAATGTAATGAATAGCATAAAGGAATAACGTTTATTCATAAATAAGCTAGGCACTACAATGGGAGTATGATAGGTATTGATTCGAATAATTAAAAGTATTGCGCTAATAGCAAACAATGCAACAAATGTTAACGAATAGTTGGTTATAGTTAGAACAACGAAGGCGATAGTCGCGGTTAAAAAGCAGGCTCCTAGATAATCAATAGATTTTGAAGTTCGATTATCTAAATCTGGTAAATATTTTCTTAATAAAGGTAAGGTGATTAAAGGAATAAAAGACAATGTGAAAAGAAGTCGCCAATTCACTATTTCAGCAACTATACCAGAAATAATAGGCCCCAGTGCAGTACCTAATGCCATGCCAATTGCCAATGTTCCGATTGCTCTTCCTCTTTCAGCTTCTGGGAAAAAACGAGCGGGTACAATCATCGAAATGGTAGGAATAACAGCAGCCCCGGCTGCTTGTAACATTCTACTGATAATTACCATTGGATAATTTAAGGCAAATAGACCAATTAAGGAACCAATAGCCAAAATGATTAATCCAATTTGTATTAACAATCGTAAGGAAAATATATCCGCCAGTTTTCCATATAATACGGTTCCTATAGCATAAATCATCATATAGGAAGAAATTACCCAACTTATTTGAGCAGAGGTCAAAGCAAACTCAGCCTGAATTAAAGGAAGAGCAATATTAAAAATAAAAGCATTCATTACCGAGAAGATCAGTACTACAACTAAAACCCTTAATAACATATGCTTGCTTTTATGTGTTAAAGTCATTATGATTCTCCTTTTTCTGATTTTTTGGATCGAATTGCATTAGTGGTTGCATGGTGTAATAAGGATAGAAGAATGGTTTTATCATCTTCACTCATACCTTCAGTAAGAATGGAGGTCCATCCTGCCAAAATAGTTAAAATATCTTTTTTTAGTGATTGTGCTTTTTCAGTAACATACACTAAATTTTGTCTCCTATCGCCTGTACTTTCTTTTCTTATGATCAATTCTTCTTTTTCTAAATTTTGTATAGCACGTGTTGCAGTAGCTTTATCCACATAAAGTTGTTTGGAAAGCTCAAATTGCGTTACACCTTCTTGTTGGTAGAGAAGCATTAAAAAATGCATTTGTGTCACACTGATCCCATAAGGTTTTAGCATGTTATTAATATGAATTTCAGAAGCACGGTTTATTGTACTTATTAATTTTCCTACAGATCTATGTTGATTTTTGGACATTCTATTTCCCTCCTTGAATTTAGTTGCGTATGCAACTTAGTAACAGTATAAAACATTATAGTTGCGAATGCAACTAATATTTTTCTTTAACATTTTATAAATTTACTGATAGTCTGAAGTTGATCTTTAATTGCTATATCAGACCGTTACCACATCTTAGTTTATACATTTTTGTCAGGGGTAGAAGGGATGTAAAGGGAAATCTTTAACATAAGATAATCCTTTATTTTTTTGAGATTTTAAAGAGAGGATGAAAGAAGATGTGAGAGCCGTAACTTGCCAAGAGAAAGATCAAGTGAAAGTAAAAGATATGCAAGCGCCGTCCATTCAGGAAAAAGATGATATGATTGTACGAATAACTGTATTCTAATGTCATGTATGGATCAGATAAAACAACAAATGCTAAAAGATAGCGTTATTTTTATCAGATTATGTCGATTTGTGTTTGATATTTTATTGCTTATCGTCGATAATATAATCGTTTAAAAAAATGATTTGAGGTGGAATTGTGAGAGGAAATAGATCTGTATTTTGGATTTCACTTTCTATTTGTGCAGTACTTGTCATATGGGGAGTAATTAATCCTGAACATCTAAAAGATACGACATCAACTATTACTACATACATTTCCGAAGTTTTTGGTTGGTATTATCTAATCACTATTATGCTATTTCTGGCTTTTTGTATTTATCTTATTTTTTCACGCTTTGGCAATATTAAATTAGGAAAAGAGAACGATACGCCAGATTATAGTTTATCTTCATGGTTTGCTATGTTATTTAGTGCAGGAATGGGAATGGGACTGGTTTTTTGGACGACAGCCGAACCAATTTCTCATGCATTTAAAAGTACACCAGGGGCTGAGCCTGGCTCTGGAGAAGCGATCAAGCAGTCGCTTCAGTATTCCTTTTTTCATTGGGGGATACATGCCTGGGCAGTGTACGGAGTAGTAGCGCTATCTTTGGCATATTTTAAATTTCGATATGATCGGCCTGGATTAATTAGTGCAACATTAATACCGATTCTAGGTGAAAAAAGTATGAAGGGTGTAGCTGGGAAAATCATAGATATTTTAGCGATCTTTGCCACTGTGGTTGGTGTTGCCTCGACACTTGGTTTTGGTTCCGCGCAAATTAACGGTGGGCTTTCCTATCTATTTAACACCCCTAATACCTTTAGTATGCAGCTGCTTATTTTAGCTGTTGCGACACTACTATTTATTATATCTGCCTGGTCCGGGATTGGCAGAGGTATTAAATATTTGAGTAATATTAATATGGGATTGGGCTTTGCTTTATTACTATTATTATTTGCAGTAGGTCCGACGTTATATATCTTAAATATGTTCACTTCCACTCTGGGAAGTTATATTGCAAACTTTTTTGAAATGAGTTTCCGTATCTCCCCGCTGAATGATAAAGGACGTACCTGGATTGATAATTGGACGATCTTCTATTGGGCATGGTGGATTTCCTGGGCGCCGTTTGTTGGTATATTTATCGCAAGAATATCCAAGGGTCGTACGATAAAAGAATTTATGATGGGTGTTCTTTTTGTACCTGCTCTCGTCTGCTTTGTCTTTTTTTCGGTCTTTGGCGTATCAGCGTTAAATATTGAGCAAAATGGAATAGATGTAATCTCTAATTATTCACTGGAGACAACTACATTTGGAGTTTTACAGCATTATCCATTAGGCACGTTAATGTCTATGATAACTATTATAGTGATTGCTATCTTTTTTATTACTTCTGCAGACTCAGCTACATTTGTCTTAGGAATGTTAAGTACTAACGGGTCTATCAATCCTCCCAGTTCAATTAAAATTACTTGGGGACTAGCAATGTCTGCTATGGCTGCCATTATCGTATATTTTGGTGGTACACAAGGGTTACAGAATATGTTAATAATTGCGGCTTTACCGTTTTCTATTATTATGTTTTTAATGATAGTGTCCTTTTACAAAATGGCTAGGCTTGAAGTAGAGAAAAAGAAAAAGCCAAAAAGACATAAATAATTTGCTGCTTCCAAATAATACTTGCTATTCCAAACATTATATGCTATTCTAAGTAAGAATTATTTTTGTTCGGTATTGGTCTGAGAGGTAAGAATAACTTTGACACATTTCACCTTTTATCTAGATTGAGCAATAATAGTATTAAATTGTGGAAACATGATCCACATAGGAGGAAACAAATATGCAACAAGGTACAGTAAAATGGTTTAACGCAGATAAAGGTTTCGGTTTTATCGAAGTAGAAGGTGGAGAAGATTTATTCGTACATTTCTCAGCTATTCAAGGTGACGGATTTAAAACATTAGATGAAGGTCAAGCAGTTAGCTTTGACGTAGAAGAAGGTCAACGTGGACCTCAAGCTACAAATGTTAATAAAGCATAATTTCCAAAGGGCTCTTATATAGAGTCCTTTTTCTTTTTTTCTAGGATCATACTGTAGAATATGATTCATTGTCTACGTAAATAGTATAGGTAAAATTAAAATAAATGAGGTATAGTAATGGAAGAAAATTTTAAAAGTTATCATTTAAGTGATCAAGTAAATAAAGCACTTGATGTATTAAAATATAATGTGCCTACAAACGTTCAAAGTGAAGTCATCCCTAAATTACTTAAAAATCAAGATTTAATTGTAAAGTCGCAAACAGGAAGTGGCAAGACTGCAGCTTTTGCTATCCCAATCTGTGAGAAAATCACCTGGGAAGAAAATAAACCACAAGCATTAGTGCTAACACCAACAAGAGAACTAGCGGCACAAGTAAGAGAAGATATAACCAATATCGGCAGATTCAAACGTATAAAAGCATTAGCCGTTTATGGAAAAGAACCTTTTTCTTTTCAAAAAGAAGAACTAAACCAAAAAACACATGTAGTGGTAGGTACACCAGGGCGAGTAACAGATCATATCGAGCAGGGGACACTACACTTAGAGGATATTAAGTATCTTGTTATTGATGAAGCAGATGAAATGCTGAAGATGGGCTTTATCGATGAAGTGGAAGCCATCATGGAAAAGCTACCATTGAACAGAGTAACAAATGTGTATTCTGCTACCTTACCAATACAAATTGAGAAGCTTTGCGAAAAACATATGCAAGATCCAATAAAAGTGGAAATAACTAATGAAGTTACAACTACAAATATTGAACACAATCTTTTTGAAGTTAAAAAAGAACTAAAAATGGAATTGCTCAAAGATTTGACCGTTATTGAAAATCCGGATAGTTGTATCATTTTTTGCAATACCCAAGAACAAGTAGACGATGTATCGACCGAATTGGAGCAATCAGGTTAC
The DNA here is from genome assembly GCF_900143085.1 of Gracilibacillus kekensis. Lineage (GTDB taxonomy): Bacteria > Bacillota > Bacilli > Bacillales > Amphibacillaceae > Gracilibacillus > Gracilibacillus kekensis. Next base: position 168,609 of record NZ_FRCZ01000006.1, read on the forward strand.
CCGTGTGACCAAATTCATGGTGGACTGGAGCAAGAACAACGATTTGCTGTGATGGATGGTTTTAAGTCAGGTGCGTTTCGTTATCTTATTGCAACAGATGTAGCGGCACGAGGCATTGATGTAGATAATGTCTCACTTGTTATTAACTTCGATGTACCAAGGGAAAAAGAAGGTTACGTTCACCGAACAGGGAGAACAGGCCGTGCGGGTAACAAAGGAAAAGCGATCACTTTTGCAGATCATTATGAAGAGAAATATTTACGTCCAATTGAAAATTATATTGGTTTTGAACTCCATAAAAAAGAGATGCCATCTAAAGAAGAAGTTAGCAACGCTAAATCAGCTTTCGATGAAAAAATGAAAGAACGCCGTATTGTAAAGAATAATAAAAGTGCACGAATCAATCAAGATATTATGAAATTACATTTTAATGCTGGTAAGAAGAAAAAAATAAGGGTGATCGATCTTGTTGGAACTATTTCCAATATCCCTAATGTAACAGCAGATGATATCGGAATTATCTCGATTAAAGACAACTGGTCTTATGTGGATATTTTGAATGGTAAAGGATCACTAGTTTTAGAAGCAATGGAACATACAAAAGTAAAAGGGAAACAGTTGAAAGTAAGTAAAGCAAAGAAATAGAGTTATGTTTTTTTGACACTACCTATATTAGATGAACAGTTAACAGGTAACAGGTAACGAAAGAATAGTTACCTGTTGTTTGTTGTTTTAGTTTTTTTAGCAAAAGTCATCGATATTTCAACTGAGATTATCGTAAAAAATGCCGACGAGGGAGACTCTCATCGGCAAACCAGCAGTGATTATTGTAGGAAATGCCGACGAG
>NZ_FRCZ01000006.1:169760-281564 GCF_900143085.1 Gracilibacillus kekensis
AAATGCCGACGAGGAAGGCTGTCATCGGCAAATCAGCAGTGATTATTGTAGGAAATGCCGACGAGCAAGGCTCTCATCGGCAATCTAGCTGTAACTATTGTATAAACTGCCGATGAGGAACGAACTCATTAATCTTTCCAGACATAAAACTTTTTGAAATATCAAATAGGTTAAATGTTTAAAAATTGTACAATATTAACTGAACTTAGTATCTGTTTCCCTGTCACAAATTCGTGTATAATGACGAGGTATATTAAAATGGATTGGATGTTTTGTCGTTGAAATCAAATGCAATATTTTATGTAGGACTTATTTTTGTATCAGTAATCTGGGGAGTGAATTTCGGAGTTTCCAGGTGGGCAATGGAGGTTTTTGCTGCTGAAGTCTTCGTTTTTCTTCGTTTCGGTTTAGCGCTGCCAATTCTGTTTTTAGTACTTAAATGGACTGAAGGGAATCTAAAGGTAGAGAAAAAGGATTTGGTTAAATTAGCAGTGATCGGCTTAATCGGGGTCACTTTGTTAGAAATATTAGTCATGTATTCGATCAAATTCACAACGCTCGCTAATGCGTCACTTCTAAATGTGGCCCCATGGCCGATTTTTGCAGCACTTTTTGCACCTTTATTTACAAAAGAAAAAATGACTTTAAGAGTGGCTGTTGGTGGAATGGTAGCAATTGTTGGAGTGTCTCTTATTATTCTCGGTGGTGGCGATGGCTTTGATTTAAGCTCAGAATATATGGTTGGAAACCTTCTGGCACTTTCAATCAGTTTAATCGGAGCTCTATTTAACTTGGCTTGTATGCCACTTATGAATAAATATTCTCCATTAAAAGTGACGACCTGGTATATATTATTTGGTACTCTGTTCTTATTCCCTTTTACAATTGGGGGTTGGGATGGTATTTCATGGACCTCGTTATCTTTCACGACATGGGGTGCAATTGGGTATAACGTAGTTTTATGTACTGTCGCAGCATTTGTAATCTGGAATGTCTCAATGAAGAAGGTAGGGGCAACGAAATCTAACTTTTATCGTTATTTTGTTCCGGCCTCAGCTGCAGTAGCTGGCGCGTTATTTTTTAATGAAGCAATTTATGCGCCTCAAATTATTGGTGCATTGATTATAGTGTTAGGTTTAGCGTGGATCAGTTCAGAACCAAAATCTGTAGTTAATCCTACTACCAAAAATAAGAGTGTTGTTTAATAATGGAACAAATCTCGTTTGAAGGAGCTAATGACATTGAAAGGCTTTTATAGCGACTGTTTAAATGGTTTGAAAAAAACAAGAGGAGCTGGATGGAAAATGATCACGATCGATGGTGTCGTAGGTGTAGGGAAAACTACATTAATGGATATTGTTGTAAAGGAGTTGGGATACACTCCATTTGAAGAACCGGTAGTTAATAACCCGATTCTGGATAAATTTTATTATGATAGGGAGCGTTACAGCTTTCCATTACAAGTATTCTTTTTGAATGAACGTTTCAAGCATATAAAAAATGCCAGCAAAATTCATCAGGCAGTTTTGGATCGTTCGATTTATGGTGATGTGATTTTTGCCAAGATGCTAAAAGATAACGGAGAAATGTCAGAAGAAGAGTTTGATATTTATTTAAGTTTATTTAAAAATATGATCGAGCATTGCCAGCCGCCTGCATTAATGATCTATCTTGAGATATCTACAGAAGAAGCGATTCGCCGTATTACAAAACGAGGTAGAAGTTATGAAATGGATACAGAAAATGCTTATTGGGAAAGACTGAACAAAGAGTATAGTGAATATTTCAAGGCATATAACGCATCACCAGTATTGAAAATTAATGTGGATCGTTTGGACTTTGAGAACAATTCATCAGATCGAGAACGTGTTATATCGCTTATAAAAAAAGAAATAGAGACATTAAATCTTTCAGAAACTGCTGCGACAAAGAGTATGTAATCAAATAAGAGCGAGAGGAGACTCGCTCTTATTTGAATCTATTATTTCTCACCAAAAATATAAGTATCCATAAACGAATTTCTAAATTTCCCATCTGGATCATATTTTTTTAGTAATTGTTGAAAATCTGGCAACTTCGGATAAAGGGATTGAACTTTTTCAGGTGCCATGGTAAACAATTTTCCCCAATGTGGTCTAGCGTTAAAAGGTTCTAAAGCTTTTTCTATTTTTGGTAATACCTTTTGCACTTCTTCCCAATTATCTTTCCAAGTGAAATGAAAACCTACAGAATCCTGCTGAAAACAAGAGCTCATCCATAACTGATCTTTTGCAACCGTGCGTATTTCTGAAATATGAAGTAGTGGTGCAATCTGCTCTCTAATTTTATTAATTGCTACTAACGCTTCATAAGTATATTCTCGTGGCAGAAGATACTCACTTTGCAATTCTTCCCCATTACTAGGGGTGAACTCCATTTTGAAGTGTGGCAGGCGATCAAGCCATGCTCCTGACACCCCTAATTGTTCGGTGCAATGTTCCGCACCAATACCTGGTATAGGATGACGACTTTCTGTTGCACGTGTAGCACCAAAAAAAGTCGGCCTAAGATCAATAGGTTCTTGGGGATGAGCAAGACGTCGTTTTAACCATGCATAATTAAATGTTTCGCTTTGCCAATCATTGAACAGACTGACACTATAAGCACTTGAGAAAACTTCTTCAAAATCGTCTTTAAGATTTTCTAACGGTAAGTTTTCATAAACATCCTGTCTAATATAATAGGATGGAATCACATTTAGGGTAAGTTTGGTTACTACACCTAATCCACCAAGAGCTACCGCAGCCCCATTCATTTCTTCTTGATTATTTGTTCGAGAAAATTGTACAAGCTCACCGTTTGCTGTGACCACTTCCATAGCAACAACTGCGTCAGATAGACCTCGGTTATTGTTTCCTGAACCATGTGTGGCTGTTGCACAAGCTCCTGCAACAGAGATGTGAGGTAAAGAAGCCATGTTTTGCAGTGCGAAACCTTTTTCTTCAAGATACTGACTTAAATCACTATAAATAATGCCCCCTTCAACGGTAACCGTTTGGCTTTCATGATCTAACGAAATCACTCGGTTGAAATGTTGAAGAGAGATAATATTTTCTTTTGAATCGGCTATGCCATTGAAGGAATGTCGTGATCCCACTACTCTTAATTTTTCACTTTGTTTTACTATTTCTTTTACTTGTTCTATAGTGTCAGGCTCGTACCAATTTTTTGCACTGTATATGTAATTACCTGCCCAATTTCTTTGTTCCATGAATGTCCACTCCTCAATATTGTTGTTCATGATCCTTGTGCTATTATAAAACAAAACTGTTTAAAATGGTAACCCTTTCAATCTGAAATCTGCTAGTTAAATATAAAAATGCCCCTCATTTTTCAAGAGGAGCATTGTCTCTTAGCAATTATTCTTCTATTTCATACTGACCACGATCTTCCCCGTAGTATTTGTTATATCTTTTTTGAAATTTATAGAAAAGGTAAGAACCTATTACCTTAACGATGGCATAGCCAGGAATCCCTAGAATAACCCCAACAACTCCAAATAAATTACCTGCGATCAGTAATACTAATATAATAGTTAATGGATGAACCTTCATTGTTTTCCCCATTATATTAGGTGAAACGAAATTGCCTTCTAAGAATTGAACGGCAATCCATACGATCGCAAGTTTAAGTAGCATAAAAGGTGAATCAACAATCGCAATAATGGCTGCTGGAATAATGGCAATGGTCGGACCTAAATAAGGAACTACACTCGTTACCGCAGCAACAATTGCTAATGTAAAAGCATAATCGAGCCCAATGATCAGATAACCTATAAATAACAGAATCCCAATAACAGTCGCTACAATGATTTGTCCTTGAATGTAGGAACCAACTTGCGTGTCGATATTATTGAATATTTGTTTCGTATCCTCACGAAACTTAGGTGGAAATAATTTAAGAGTAAACTGTTGAAACTTTTTACCATCTTTTAATAAGAAAAATAGAATAAACGGAAAAGTAATGATTGATACCACTGTGCTAGTAATTGTACTAGCAACATTTTGTACGCCTTCAAAACCGTCTGAAATATAATTTCCAATTAATTGTGGAAGCTCACTTAATCGGTCGGTTACCCATCGATAACCGTCATCATAATACGGTGCTAAAAATGAGTTTTGAACCCATTCTGTCATACTGGCACCTAATTGTTTTAAATAGTTTGGAAAGGATTGTACTAGATCTTTCACTTGCGCTTCAATGGACGGTGCAGTTAACAAAATAAGTCCAGTAAGTGCACCACTGATACCAAGAATAAGGATAATAACGCCCCAAATTCGTTTGATATGCAATTTTTCAAGCAGGTTCACAATCGGATTCAACAGATAATATGCAATAAATGCTAAAATTACCGGAGGTGCAATTGTTGATACAATCACAGTAAGCGGGTGAAAGATAAATGATATTTTGGTATAGATATAGATAGTAATACCAATTAAAATAAAAAAAGCAAGTATGTAAAATATATTTTTGCCACCAATAAATTTTAAAAATCTATTTTGATCTTCCATTTGTCACATCCCCTTTTTAAATTAATGTACCATAATATTGTTTTTTTTCCTAAACATAACTGATGTGTTTAGAAAGATGTAGTTTAAGACAATTGTAAAAACTGCTGGAATAGGGTATAATAAAAATAGAAATTCATATCATAATAAAAACCGCAGACGCTCCAACGTCTACGGTTACAATATAGACCGAACCCCGATAAGAGGGGCGGCGCTATATAGAGTGAAAATAACCCCTACAGCTTGCCAGCATATGAGGGGTTATTTTTTATCATTTCTATTGGACATGATAAACGCAACTAACATCCCAAAAGAGATCATTAGTGACAAAAATGAAAGCATTATTGTCAAAGCGTTTTCGATATCCATAGGCGCCACCTCCCATCCTGGGAAGCCTCCCAACGAGACTAACGACAAGACAACAGTGGCGCCACCCCTCATATGAAGTCGATCTATTGATGACTCTATTATAACATGCAGGCATCTTTAATAGATTCTTTCGACATTCTTTTTAAAAGGCATCCGTCTATACCCTCTATTTTAATCACAGTCACCTCTCCATCTAGTTTAAAAAACATACACATATACATTTTAATTTGGGATTTCTCAGATTAATTTGTTAAAGCTTTATCGTGAATCTAGAGTCATATCTTTATTTTTCTAGTTTCAAATAACACGTACGGACAAATTTGGTTTGACGCTATATATAACTAAATGATATTATAGAATTACAATTCAAGTAGCAATATTAATTTACGAAATTACTTTCTTATATATAGGGATCACAACCTAATTAGTTGTACCGACAAGTTATATGCTTATAATAAAGAAAGCGCTTTTATCTTCTTGAAGTACATACACATATATTCTAGAAAACTAATTTTTAATTAACATTTAATACATTATTATTGGAGGAGAATAACATGAGTCAAATTTTAAAAGAAGCGATTCAAAACGGTAAAACAGCTCTTGGGATTGAATTGGGATCAACAAGAATTAAAGCGGTACTTGTTAATGAAAACAATGAGCCAATTGCATCTGGTAGTCATGACTGGGAAAATAGCTATATAGACAACATCTGGACGTACAGTGTTGATGATATATGGGAAGGATTACAGGATAGCTATCAGAAAATGGCAGAGGATGTAAAACAACAGTATGGCGTTCCTTTACAAACGGTTGGAGCTATCGGTTTTAGTGCAATGATGCACGGCTATATGGCTTTTGATAAAAATGATCAACTTCTTGTACCATTCCGTACGTGGCGCAATAACATAACAGGTCAAGCTGCATCAGAACTGACTGAATTATTTAACTATAATATACCACAAAGATGGAGTATCGCACATTTATATCAAGCAATTCTGAATAAGGAAGAACATGTTGCTGAAATCGATTTTCAAACAACCCTTGCAGGATATATTCACTGGAAACTAACTGGTAAAAAAGCACTTGGTGTTGGCGAAGCTTCTGGAGTATTTCCAATTGATTTAAACACGAAAGATTTTAACAAGAAAATGATCGGTCAGTTTAATGAATTAGTCTCAAGTAAGGATTTCTCTTGGGAACTGGAAGATATTTTCCCTGAAGTTTTAGTAGCAGGAGAAAATGCAGGCTACTTAACAGAAGATGGTGCAAAGCTTTTAGATGTTAGTGGTGAACTGAAGTCTGGCATTTCACTTTGCCCGCCAGAAGGTGATGCTGGAACAGGAATGGTTGCGACAAATAGTGTTGCCCAACGCACGGGTAATGTATCTGCAGGTACATCGGCATTTGCGATGGTAGTATTGGAAAAAGACTTGTCTAAGGTCCATCCTGAAATCGATCTTGTAACAACACCTACAGGTAATTTAGTAGCGATGGCACACTCCAATAACTGTACATCTGACTTGAATTCATGGGTCGGAATGTTTGAGGAATTTTCAAACGCTATGGGAATCAAAGTAGACTCTAATAAACTCTATGAAACGTTATTTAACTTAGCACTTAAAGGAGATCCAGATGGTGGTGGATTATTATCTTATGGTTATCTTTCTGGAGAACATATGACACATTTTGAAGAAGGCCGTCCATTATTTGTTCGTTCTTCCGAAAGCAATTTCAACCTAGCGAATTTCATGCGTACCCATTTATTCACCGCTTTTGGTGCGATGAAAATAGGTATGGATATTCTTTTAAAAGAAGAAGGAGTAAAGCTTGAAGAAGTCTTAGGCCATGGTGGTATATTTAAGACAGAAGGTGTAGCTCAAAGCTTTTTAGCTGGAGCATTTAATGCACCTGTTTCTGTAATGGAGACAGCAGGAGAAGGTGGAGCATGGGGGATTGCTTTGCTAGCATCGTATATGATTAATAAAAATGGTAGCGAAACTTTAGATGAATATTTAAACGAGAAAGTATTCGCAGATCAGGAAGTGAAAACAATCTCTCCAGATCCAAAAGATGTCAAAGGATTTGAGCAATTTATGGAACGGTACAAAGAAGGCCTAGCAATCGAGAGAGCAGCTGTCGATCATTTGAAATAAAGAGTGGAAAAGATAGGGGATATTCTCCTATCTTTTTTATTGGTTTAATATCAGGTTATCTGTTTCCTGAATTGTCTCCCTATGATTTACGGGTGAATTGTATTATGATTGCAACAACTTATTTAGTCTCACTTTAAGAATTTGAGGGGGGATTTCTGATGAACTGGAAATTATTTTTTCAACGGGATTTGAAGTTTGCAAAGAAATTAAAACGGTTACATCATTCTAATGCAATCTTATTTTTGTTATTAAGTATCACGGGTTTACTACTAGTATCTGCGAGTTTTCGTTCTACCTTTCCTGCGACACGTGTGTGGATCAAATATCTTCATATTTGGATAGGGCTTATTAGTATATTGCCCGTATTTTTTTACCTCCCAAAATTCACCAAACACCTTCCAACACTCAGAAAAAGAAAAGATCACCGCATCAACCTCTACCTTGTGCTCAGTATATTAATAATACTTATAATTTCTGGTGTTATTTTATCTTTTCCAGAAGCAGTGACACCGGTTATTAGTTCTAATGCCTTACTTATACATGACGTTGCGACATGGATTGGGATTCCTTACGTCATCTATCACAGCATAACCAGAAGTCAATGGTTTAAAAATTTATTAAAAAACTCTAAAACAATCGAAAATGAAGAACCGATTGTGATTCGAAAAAGTAATCCATTTGTAGGTCGTCGTACTTTTCTTAAATTTGCTGCAGGAGGAATAACAGCAATTATTTCAGTCGGCTTATTAGGTAACTGGATACGCTCCTATTTACCAAGTTGGAGCGATGTAAGTAGGACACTTAGCAAAGAAAACGATATGAAGCCAAGACCAGAACCACAGCATGATGTTTTATCAGTGGACGGACGTCAAGGAACATTTCGTTATTATACGGTTACGGAAACCCCTACTTTTTCAAATGAAAATTGGTCTTTATCCATTGAAGGGCTTGTAGACAACAAGATGCATTTCAATTGGCAACAATTTTTGGATTTGAAACGTACGGCACAGTTAAGTGACTTCCATTGCGTAACAGGCTGGAGTGTCTATGATGTAACATGGGAGGGCATTCCTTTAAAAGAACTTTTAGACAGTGCAGGTATTCACTCTGCCGCTAAATATGTGAAGTTTTCCTCAGGCGATGGTGTTTACACGGAAGCCTTATCCCTTGAACAGGCATTGGCGGATGATATTATGGTAGCCGTATTAATTGATGGAGAATTAATTAAGCAAGAAAATGGTGGACCGGTACGATTAGTCACACCTAAGCACTATGCGTATAAATCGGTAAAATGGTTAACAAAAATTGAATTGCTTGACCATGAGCATATCGGCTATTGGGTGGAAAGAGGTTATGATCAAAATGCACTTGTTAACAAATAGTAATATGTAGCATAACCCAAAAGTCTGCCTGAAACTAGGTGAAGAATAAACGGACGCAAATTTCCTGACAATTTTTGCTAACAATCAGTAGGAGTTCGACACTGCCACTGATTGAAGTCTCACTATATTGCTCTTTGAGTCTGCATGTTTTTTTTGCAAAAATTCAGGGTATTCTATGGAGAGAAAGTAATGAATATGATTAACTTTTCATAAAGTGTAAAATCTTACTCAAAGGGTGATAAATAAATGAAGGCAATTGTAATTGAACAATATGGTGGAAAAGAACAACTAAAAATGCAAGAGTTAGAAAAGCCAACACCTGGAGAAAATCAAGTAGTGGTAAAACTTCATGCTACTTCGATCAATCCAATTGATTGGAAACTTCGTGAGGGCTACTTACAAGAAATGCTCCCATTTGAATTTCCTATTGTTTTAGGTTGGGATGCAGCTGGAGTTGTTGATGCAGTTGGAGATGGTGTTGAAGAATTTAAGGTTGGTGACCGTGTATTTGCAAGACCTGATACAACCAATCGTGGCACCTATGCAGAATATACTCTTGTAGACGAGAATTTATTAGCGCCAATACCTGATAATATTAGTTTTGAAGAAGCGGCTGCCGTGCCATTAACGGCATTGACGGCTTATCAATGTCTCTTTGATTTTGGAGATGTAAAAAAAGGAGATAAGGTTTTATTACATGCAGGGGCAGGCGGTGTTGGTACGTTTGCTATTCAACTTGCCAAACATAAAGGGGCATATGTCTCTACCACTGCAAGTACAAAAAATATTGACTTTTTACTGTCGCTAGGTGCTGATGAGGTCATTGATTATACAAAACAAGATTTTGAAGATGAGTTAAAAGATTATGACTTCGTATTGGATGCACTCGGAGGAGATATTCTAGATAAAAGTTTCCATGTGGTACGTGATGGTGGGACGATTGCTTCGATAGCTGGTCAACCTAATCAAGAAAAGGCCAAGCAAAAAAATATCAAAGCAGACTTTATTTGGTTAGTGCCAAGAGGTGATCGTTTGAAAGAATTGGCTGATTTGTTAGAACAAAACAAATTAAGTGTTACAATTGGGCATCGATTCCCTCTATCTGAAGCAGGTGTTAAACAAGCACATGCGCTAAGTGAAAGTCACCATGCTAAAGGGAAAATTGTGATTACTATTGATTAATGATTAGCTGATAAGAGATAGTGACAAAAGAATTTTATAATGAGTAATATCCAAACGATTTGAACTTTGATCGTTTGGATTTTTGTGCGCATAAGCAGGATTATACGACACTATTGTAGTGGTATTATGAGATGTTATATGTGCTTTGCAACCGCTTCGGCTTGTCGGCTTCCCTTTCCTCGGGTTTTTCTCCTCAGCTAACTTTTTAAGCAAAGGGCGCTTAAAAAGTGGATCTTCGGATAAAAACATCCCGCAGGAGTAGAAGCCGACGCCTGCGCTTTTTTATATTCTACAACTCAAGCAAGAATAAACATGTTGGCGTTCTTCACTTTTTACCATCAAATTATTATTAGATTATTTATCATTGTTATTAATTTAAGCTGATTTATTGTCTAATAGTAACCATCCAAAATATTAGCATTTGCAATAGTTGTAGAGTCTCACTAAGCGTAGGCGGCCACTTCCACTCCTAAGGAAAAAGCCCATGGAAAGGGAAGTGGGCAAGCCGAAGCGGTTTTTACGCACACAAATCATTTCATAATTACCAACTAGAGTTGTGTCGTATAATCCTTCTATTACGCAACAATGCATTTTAAATCGCACGAATGTGAAGTTAAGAAAAATATTTATGTTCCCAATAGCTCTACTTTACATACAAGTATCTTTCTATTAATTCTTAAAGTGTATCAACGATAAAAAAACTAAAATATGGTAAAATAATTGCAAACTAGACAGAAAGGTGTTTCATATTGTCCCAACAATTAAAATATAAAATATATCGAATCGTATTATGGTTAATCTTTATCTGCTATCTTTTGATTAGTTCTTTTCTGTTAATCTTTGAAAGAATAATTGTTAGAATCAGTGACTATTTCAATGGGATAGAAGGTAATCGATATCACACTACTATTTCTGAAGATACATCTCTTGTAGAATCTTTTTGGTATAATGCTAATCTAGTTCCATTTAACAACACTTATCATTATTTAACAGGGAGTGATTATTTTTCCTTGGTCGTTATCTTTAATAATATAATCGGAAATATATTAGTCTTTCTTCCATTAGGATTACTTCTGCCATTATTGTTTCAGACATATCGTAAGTTCTCTAAACTATTAGTAACTGTAACAGTTTTAACAGTTTTGGTAGAGGTAATGCAAATTTCATTACGAATCGGCCAATTCGATGTAGACGACATTATTCTAAATGTTGTTGGAGGAGTAATTGGATATTTGTTTTTTAGAGTAATGTTGATTGTACATGCAAAGCTCCAAATGTAATCCTTTCGCCTATTCTTTCTTGAAATACTTACACCTGATTTAGGCAAATGCATACGATAGAAATATAGGACGGAAGAAAGGAGAAGTTAAATTGCATTACAATCCTTATCATCAATGGTATCCAACAATGCCTCAACAAGGGAACTACCAAACCGGTGCCCCTAGTCAACATGTTCATGACTTTGGAAAGCAACCATTTGTATTGAATATTGATCAAGCAACAAAACAAAATAATACGTTTCGTACAGCAATATGGACAGGAGATCATTTACAGGTAACATTAATGTGTATCGGCATAGGGGAAGATATTGGATTAGAGTCGCATCCACATACGGATCAATTTTTGCGTGTCGAACAAGGTCAAGGTCTGGTTCTGATGGGGGACAGGAGTGATCATTTAGATTTTCAACAATTTGTTTGCGATGACTTTGCAGTAATGGTCCCTGCTGGCAAATGGCATAATATTATCAATACCGGCCATGAACCACTGAAACTTTACTCGATCTATGCACCGCCAGAACACCCATTTGGCACAGTTCATCCAACAAAAGCAATGGCGATGTCAGCTGAACATCATCACTCTTAATAACAAAAAGGGAAACTCATTAGTTTGGTATGAGTTTCCCTTTTATATTAATTAACTATCTATTTTGCTGAATTCGTGAACCCACACTTTCATTTTAGCGGCCCAAGGCATTCCTGGATGCATTGCTAAAATAGATTGTTTGTAGTCTTCAAGGTTTGTGAACCCTTCCTTTTGCGCATCTTGATCCGTCAACTCACCGAGTGTTTGCTGATAGACATCATCTATTCTGAATTTTTGATTTTCTAATACCATTATTTCTCCGATATCAGCATAACGTCCATTACGTCTAGTTGCCGTCTTTTTTCCTTCCAATGCTTTATTCACATCAGTTGGAACCGTGATCAAACGATCAATCGTACACGTTTTTGGAGGTAATGCTGCATTTGATTGTTCATTATTCATACGATACACCTTACCTTTCTCTTTCCATTTTACCTTTTTTTGATGGCAGTCAACAAGCATTATAATTCTCAATAGTAAAAACTAATAAGAGTAATGTCAATTTCGTGGCGTTTTGTAACTTTCCAAGAAAAGGTGAACAAACAGATCATAAATATTAGTAGTTTACGGTGATAGTAATTAGGATAAAAAGAATTATAAGTAGACATATTATCAGAGGTGAACATATGAAAAAGTGGTCAGTCGCTATTTTTTTAGTGCTCTTCATTATCAGTGCTTGTTCGTCAAACCAAAATCAAGAATCTCAAGAGGAAGAACAAGATGATACAGGTGTAGAGGATAGTCAACCAGTAGGTGAGAAAAGTTCGAAAACAGATTTAACCGTATTGGCAGACAATTTAGATGTTCCATGGTCGATTACCAAACATGAAAACGCCTTTTATATAACGGAGAGACCCGGTGGAATAGTGAAAATTGAAAATGAAGAAATGGAAAGACAAACTATTTCCTTGAAAAAGGACCAATCCGATGCAGCTGAAGCAGGTTTATTAGGATTTGTTCTAGCTTCTGATTTTTCTGAATCGAATTTAGCGTATGGATACTACACATACGAAAGTGAATCCGGTCAATTTAACAGGGTGGTGACACTTCGGTTATCAAGCGATGGTTGGCAAGAGGAAGAGGTGCTAATCGATGAGATACCTAGTGGCACCTATCATCATGGTGGGAGATTGGAAATAGGTCCTGATGATAAATTATATGTGACAACAGGCGATGCCTCAAATGCAGAAATTGCTCAGGATCTAAATTCGCTGGGAGGTAAAATTCTCAGAATGGATTTAGACGGCTCTATTCCGGAAGATAATCCTGATCCTGATTCCTATGTTTATAGTTATGGGCATCGAAATCCACAAGGGGTTGCATGGACTCCCTCGGGCGAACTTTATGCTAGTGAACATGGAAACAGTGCAAATGATGAAATCAATAAAATTGAGGCTGGTGGAAACTATGGCTGGCCAATCATTGAGGGTAATCAAGAACAAGAAAATATGGTTTCACCGCTTTTTACTTCTGGAGATGACACGACTTGGGCACCATCTGGCATGTCTTATTCAGAAGAAAAATTATATGTCGCAGCGTTGAGTGGGACTGCAGTTTTAGAGTTTGATCTAGAGACGAATCAATATAAAGAAGTTGTAACGGGATTAGGTAGAATTCGCGACGTTGCGATTGAAGATGATTACCTTTATTTCATTAGTAATAATACGGACGGAAGAGGTTCAGCTGAAGCGAACGATGATAAGTTATATAGAATCGCGATGTCAGAGTTAGATTAATCTGCGAAATAAGTTCCAACCTATATTAAAAAAGTAGAATCGGAACTTACATCGCATTTCATAAGAATTACCATAGACATTACAATAGATAAACTATTTATGTTTATGCGACATATTTTTTAATAGTCGCTTTCCTTCTTCTGTTAAATATACATTTTTATCATTTAACAACTTCCTCGCCAAATTTCCTGTCATTGGTTTCGTGTTATTTGACAATTTTATTCCCCCCTCATTTGTAGCTACTACTAATTTATGTACAACCCATTCGAACGGCAAGAGTCAACTATACCGAGTACTTCGTGGAAATATGTAACTATTATTAAGTTAACGACGACAAATCATTAAAGGGTGGAGGTTAATGCCTACATCTAAATTAGGAGTAACGCAAATACGTTACGATGGGAGCTTGCTAGCATGAAAAAAATAATGGTACTGCTTTTTATTGGAATAATTGCAAGTTTGTTTGTTAACCCTTCCATAACTCATGCATGTTCGTGTGTCATGCCACCAGAAGTAGAAGAGGCTCTGGAACAAGCGGATGCAGTGTTCACTGGAGAAGTAGCAGATATAAAAGAAAAGAAAGCGAAGGATGGGTATCCATATAAGTCTGTTACTTTTCAAGTTACTGGAATATGGAAAGGTATAGACGCTAACGAGTTATCAATAGATACAGGTCTTGGTGGAGGAGATTGTGGCTTTGAATTTCAGAAAGGAAAGGAATATCTCGTGTATGCGAATAAGTCGGATTTTTATGGAACAGACAATCTTCATACCACTATATGTAGTCGTACAAATACACTTCAGCTAAGTAAAGAAGATTTAACTATTTTGAACGAACAAACGAATTCTCTTTCCGTACCAGAAGAAATTAATTCCAAAAAAGATCCGGAACAAAAGAATCCTCTTCAACAGAATACAAATCATTGGCCTGCCATCATTGGCGTGTCCTCTCTAATTATACTTGCTTTCCTAGGGGTTTTTCTAAAAAGAATGAGATAAAGAGTATTAAAAGGTATCGATTGGTAACGCAAAATCTTCTGTTATAATATTCATAAATAAATTAATTTTGCATGCTACTATTTTTAATTGGAATAATAGTAATAAATATGAGTTGCGGATCGAAAGGAGATTGTATGACAAAATCTACTGGATGGAACTTAGATAACAGTTATCAACGATTGCCAGGCTTTTTTTATTCGAGAGTGAGTCCAACAGCAGTTAAAGCACCATCATTGATCAGGCTAAACGAGTCATTAGCAAAAGAACTTGGCTTAAATATAGAGGAATTAAGACAGAGTCCAGATATATTTGCAGGCAATCAACTCCCACAAGGAAGTATTCCGATTGCACAAGCATATGCCGGTCACCAATTTGCTAATTTCACTATGCTAGGTGATGGCAGGGCAATTTTATTAGGAGAGCAAATAACACCGACAAAAAAACGTGTCGATATTCAATTAAAGGGATCTGGAAAAACGCCATATTCACGAGGTGGGGATGGACGTGCAGCCTTAGGACCGATGTTGCGGGAATATATCATGAGTGAAGCTATGCATGGGTTAAAGATACCGACGAATCGTAGTTTAGCGGTTGCTACTACAGGTGAATCTGTTCAACGTGAAGTTGATTTCCCCGGAGCCATTGTTACGAGAGTGTCGGCGAGTCATTTGCGAGTAGGTACCTTTCAATATGCAAGGCAGTGGGGCACGAGTGAGGATTTACAAGCATTAGCCGATTACGCAATTGATCGCCATTTTCCGCATATAAAAGAAGATGACAATCGATATTTGTCATTATTAAAAGAAGTGAGCAAAAGACAAGCCGATTTGATTGCGAAATGGCAATTGGTCGGATTTATACATGGCGTGATGAATACCGATAATATGACGATTAGCGGTGAAACGATTGATTATGGTCCATGTGCTTTTTTGAATACGTATGATAAAAGTACTGTTTTTAGTTCGATTGATATCCAAGGGCGCTATGCATATGGTAATCAGCCCGACATCGGTGGCTGGAACTTAGCGCGTTTTGCTGAAGCAATCCTGATTTTAATTGATGACGATGAACAGAAAGCAATTCCTTTAGCCAAAGCAGTAATTGAGGAATATGTAGCGTTATATGACCAGAATTATTTGAATGGCATGCGTAAAAAACTGGGTATTTTTAATGAAAATGAAGATGATGCAGTCTTGATAAGGCGATTATTAGACTTAATGGAACAACATAAAGCGGACTTTACGAATACATTTAGAGCTTTAACCTTGGATCAATTTGATAATAATATACGTCTCTTCCAGTCAAAAGCATTTACTCAGTGGTATCAACAATGGCAAGACAGGTTAGAAGGGCAAAAAAAAGAGTCGAAAGAACAAATTCAGCAATTAATGCGTGATCACAACCCTTCCATTATTCCGAGAAACCATAGAGTTGAGGAAGCAATCGAAGCAGCAGTTAATGAAGGAGATTACGATGTGATGGATCAACTGTTAGCGGTTCTATCTAACCCTTATGCATATATAGCTGATCAGGAAGCCTATAGCATCGTACCACCAGATAGTGACGACAATTATCAGACCTTTTGTGGGACGTAAAATAAGAATGAGCATCGATAACTAATTGATGCTCATTTTCTATTTAATAGTAAGAAAGCATATAAGCGGCGTCATGTCTAGCTCCGAGCGCCAGAAACTAGGCGACTTCACGAAATCGCCCTACGATAAGTCATCATCGGCTCGCTTTTCTCAGTGATTCCTTTATCTCAGTTGATTCGCTCCAGTCGCTACGTTTCTAATCGGGCGCTCTGCGCTTTTCTTAATCCATCGACTTTTTAAAGTCAAGATTGTTTGCCATTCCTTGATTATTTTGAAATAATGAAAGGGTATTCAAATCGAATATTCGTATTGATGGAAGGGGCAAAAGCTAATGAGTAAGATCACACTAACAAATCCAATTTTCTGGTCCGATGTGCCAGATGTTGATGTCATTAGAGTAGAGGATACCTTTTATATGGTGAGTACAAGTA
This sequence comes from Gracilibacillus kekensis, assembly GCF_900143085.1. Classification (GTDB taxonomy): domain Bacteria; phylum Bacillota; class Bacilli; order Bacillales; family Amphibacillaceae; genus Gracilibacillus; species Gracilibacillus kekensis. Next base: position 186,021 of record NZ_FRCZ01000006.1, read on the forward strand.
TGCACTCAATGCCAGGCTGTCCTGTTATGAAATCCGTAAATTTAAGAGATTGGGAAACCGTCTCTTATGTATATGATACATTAGAAGAAAATTCAGCTCACCAATTAACAGATGGTAAAGGTATATATGGTCAAGGTCAATGGGCAACAAGTTTACGATATCATAATGATACGTTTTATTTATGCTTTTCAAGTAATGACATGAAACAGTTTTATATTTACCAAACGAAGGATATTGAAAAGGGACCATGGACTCGCACGGTTATTGATGGTATATTTCATGATCCAGCATTACTTTTTGATGAGGGAAGGGTATTTGTAATCTATGGTTGCGGAGATATTCGAATTACCGAGCTTAATGCAGATCTTTCTGATGTGAAAAAGCATGGAGTCGAACAAATACTTTTAGAAACGGCAAAAGAAAATATAGGGCTGCGCTGTGAAGGCTGTCATGCATATAAAATAAATGGCGTGTATTATTTGTTATTTATTGAATGGCCGACAGATGGTAATGCACGACGCAGACAAGTATGTTACCGTTCTACAGATCTTTTAGGTGACTATGAACGTAAAGTCGTTTTAGATGATGATATGGGATACCAGAATAAAGGAATTGCACAAGGGGCTATTTTTGATACGCCTAATCATGAATGGTATGCTATGTTATTCCAGGATCATGATGCGGTTGGACGTATTCCTTACGTCTTACCAGTGGAATGGCAAGACGATTGGCCAATGATAGGTGTAAACGGTGAGGCCCCAAAATACTTGGAAATTAATTTACCGGAAGATGAGAGTAGACCTTTAGTGATAAGTGATGATTTTGAATATGAAAGTGATCGATTAGCATTGAATTGGCAATGGAATCACAATCCGGATCAAAAGCTCTGGTCTGTTACAGAACGATTAGGTTTTCTTAGGTTAAAAACAGACCATCTGACCAATAATGTCTTATATGCACCAAATACGTTAACACAAAGAACAGAAGGTCCAACATGCAACGGAACAGTATGCGTGGATCTTACCAATATGAAGAATGGCGATTATGCTGGATTAATTGCTTTACAAAGTAATTTTGGTACGGTTGGTATTAGCCAAAAAGAAAATGGCGATCGTTATGTGAGAATGACGATGAATAACGGAGAAGGACAAGAACAGATAGTAGAAGAACAAGCTTATCCGGATCAGCATGTATACTTAAAGATTGATTTTGATTTTGAAAATAGTGTCGACCTTGCTCAATTCTATTATTCTGCAAATGGTAACGATTGGGTGCAAGTTGGTAAAAAGTTACAAATGAAATATACGTTAGACCATTTCATGGGTTATCGAATAGGGTTATTTAATTATGCGACACAAGAAAGTGGCGGCTTCGTTGATTTTGACTATTTCGAGTATACAAGAGAAGAACGTTCATCGTAATGTAAACTCTTAAGAAAAGACAATGATCGATTCCTTGGTTATGTTTCTAAAGTAATTTCTTTGATCATAGAATGATACAATAAAGTGAGACTTCAACGAGTGTAAGTTTGAACTTCCACTTTGCTCATCGAAACTTATCAGGAAGTTAGTGTCCGTTTATCTCCCAATTAGCTTCTTTGCTAACGCTTGACTTTTTCCGTTGAGGATATTATGGACGTTTACACCGTGATAAACAAAAAGATATGAAGAGGAATGGACAGAAATGACCGATCAAAATAAAAAACAGTTTCAAGAAGCAGAACATATAGCCAACGCTTATTTCGAAGCACTCACACAACAGCTAAAAGAAAAAAGTTTCGCAAAGATACTCGTGAAAGACTTGAAGCGTCATGGAAAACAGAAAAATAAAGAAAGTCGATTTTTTCATTTAGAAAGTGTTGTTGAAGAGCACTATTCTTATTTTTTGAAAAAATTAAGTGAGAAGGGTAAGTTAAACCGTTATTTGGAGCGAAGTATTACATATATTTATATGCGAGATTTAGGGAGAGATGTTACCAAACACGAAGTGAAAAATCGAATAAAGACTATTACGAAGGATGTTCAGGCATACCTTGGTGAGAATAGTGAACAAGAATTATTTAGCCTGATCACTCTTTATCAGATCGCCCAAAAAGAGAAGTTAGAGTCAACTTTCTTTTGGTTAATCGAGAAATTGAAAGTTGTATCTTCAATAATTCCAGATGAACTAAACAAAGTGCATGCACAACGGAAGTTAATAAAGATTATTGCAGGCGTTCTAATGCATGAAATCGAGTCTTTTCCAGAGGGAATCTCGCTTCAAGAACGTAGCAGACGTCTGGATAAAGCCGTTCGAATTGGGTATTGTTACGGTTTAACTTATCCATTTATTGACGATCTGTTAGATTCTAACTTTTTAACAGAACATGAAAAAGAACAATTTTCAAACTTAATTGAGGCGACGTTAAATCAAGATAAAATTGCAGCATTGAATGATTGGCAAGGTGAGCATGAACAGGAGATTAGACTCATCTATCACGAATTAAGTGAGGCATATACATTTTTAAAAGAAAGTCAGAGCAAGGTTAATGTTGATCGTTTCTACCAGAATGCCTATTTATTTTTCCATGCTCAGGAAGTAGATCGGAATAAGGATTTAGCAGATAAGAACTATACCAACGAAGAAATCTATATTCCGGTTATTCTCAAGTCATCTTCTTCAAGAATGATTGTACGTTCTTTTCAAATGTTAGATGATGATCATTCCATCGATCAGCGAATGTTTTATTATGGTATTTACAATCAGTTAGCAGATGACTTGGCAGATCTTGATCAAGATTTAAACGCAAGTAGTGTGACACCATATACGTACTACTTGAAACATAAAAAGAATCGTCCTGACTTAGTGAATCCGTTCGCATTGTATTGGACGGTCATTAGCTATTTGATAAATAACGTTTATCACGGTGATCCAAATGTGCGACAAATTTTGTTAGATAGAGCGATAAATGGGCTGAAACGATTAAAGCAACGAGTGGGAGCGGACCGATACGAGGAATTAATGGACACATTCTCATTAGATATGCCATCATTTGAAAAATTATTACAAAAGTCTGTAGCAAAAGTAAACAATGTAGCTTTTTTCGATAAATTACTTCGTGATCAAATGATTCAAACGTTGAAAGAAAATAAAAAAAAGAAAGAAAAGTTTCATGAAATGTCAGAAACGTTACGTTCAGAAATTAATGGTCTGTTAGAGATTGAAAAGCAAAAAGATGACTTTCAATTAAATCATCCACTAATTGATGCTGCTAATTATAGTATTATTGGCGGCGGGAAAAGATTAAGGCCGATCATGACCTCTATAATGGCAACAGAGGTGTTTCAACTTGATAAAAAGACGATTATTCCGTTAATTCGTGCGGTTGAATATATGCATACTGCTTCCTTGATCTTTGATGATTTACCCACGCAGGATAATGCAAACATAAGGCGAGGACGCAAAACCGTGCATCAAGTATATAATAGTGCCGTGGCGGAACTTACTAGTTTATTTATGACGCAGAAAGCCGTTGAAGAACAGACGAACTTGGCGTCATACGATGCGAATACAGTGTTGGAATTAATCCAATATTCAACACAAGTGACACAGGAAATGTGTAAAGGTCAAATTATAGATTTAGAAGCTAAAGGAAAAGCTTTAACATTAGAGGAATTAACACAGTTATGCTTCTATAAAACGGGAATAGGTTTTGAAGCTTCTCTAATGATGCCAGCGATATTAGCAGGAGCCAAACATTCAGAAAAAGAGGCTATTAAAACCTTCTCCTATCATGCTGGTATTGCTTTTCAAATAAAAGATGACTTATTAGATTTAGAAGCGGATACTGAAGCTTTAGGCAAAACGGTTGGAATAGATGTCAAAAATAACAGTGCAACATTTGTTACCGTGTTAGGAATAGAGGGTGCTAAAAAAGAGCTATGGAATCACTATCGAGAGGCTATGATTTCTTTACAGTCCTTCACTGTCAATACTGATTTTTTTGAAGAGCTTATGCATTATATTGTTCATCGAAATTCGTAGTATTGTTTCAATCACAGGTTATTAATTTTTAAAGATTAATAACCTATTTCATGGAATTTTATGTTAATATGAAATTATTACCATGTTTGGGGAAGGACGTTTAGAGGATGGAAAATGAGCAACCTTTAGTGTTTGGTGGTAAATTGAGTATAAAAGATTTTGAGAAGTATACTTTGTTTCATTCTAGAAAGTTGTTTATAGTAATGTTTGTTCTTGTATTTCTTCTTGTTTATGTGCTTTCTAATGGATTAGTTGTGGAAAGTCTTTCAATATCAACAATAATAGATATCACCCTTGCTGCTGTTTTTGGGTTAGTTGGTGTTGTCGTGTTATATGGTAGGTTGTACCAAATTGCTAGAAAAAACTATAAAAGTGAATCTCTGATGAAATTATTTCAAACTTATACAGTAGATGAGTCTAGGATTATTATGGAAACAGAACAGAGTAAAGTAACCTATCATTGGTCTGATGTTAGGTCCATTCATGAATTAAATGATATGTTTCTTTTATACGTCGCAGTAAGGAAGGCAATGGTGATTCCTAAGAAATATTTTAACAATAATGAAGATATGGAGACGTTTAAATTATTTCTTAACAAGCGAACAAACTATAAACCGTAACCAAGCCACCATCAATAGGAGGCTTGGTTTATTAAGTGTGCAGTGTTATTAATAGAATGTGATTAAAAATTAAGACTTCTATAATTGATTTTTACGTAGATTTTCTTTCTTCTTTTTTTACTTTCATGAATCTGTTAGTTTCCGCCACAACAATACTAGACAAAGCAAGCAATCCAATTAAGTTTGGAAATGCCATAAGCCCGTTCATGACATCGGAAAAGTTAAAGACTACATCAAGTGAAACGACAGCACCAATGAAGATAAAGGCAATAAAGATATAGCGATAAACCCGTACGCCTTTCTCCCCTAATAAATAATTTACCGATTTCTCGCCGTAATAGGACCATCCGAGAATCGTGGAGAAGGTGAAGAATAAAATACCAAATGTTACGATATAAGAACCTGTTGTTCCTAAGAACTGTGCGAATGATGCACTTGTTAAGGCTGAACCATCGAGACCACCATCCCATTGACCAGCCATTACAATCGTAATTCCAGTTATGGTACAAACAATGATGGTATCAAAGAATACCTGTGTCATCGATACCAATGCTTGTCTGGCAGGATAATCTGTTTTTGCGGCAGCAGCGGCAATGGGAGCAGAACCTAAACCAGCCTCATTCGAAAACACACCACGTGCCACCCCATAACGAATAACGGTACCTAAGATTCCGCCACCTACTGCACTTCCTGTAAAGGCGTCTTCAAATATAAAGCTGATAGCAGCAGGGACGAGTTCAAAGTTTAAGACAATTAAGATTAATCCACCTAAAATATAAAATGCACCCATTACTGGAACGAAATAAGCGGTTACCCGTCCAATGCTCTTAATACCGCCTATTATAACAAGGGCAGCTAATAGTGAAAAAATAATACCAGTAATAAAAGGATGAATCGAAAATGATTCTTCTAAAGAAGCAGCAGCTGTATTGGATTGCACCATATTTCCGATTCCAAAAGCTGCAATCGCTGCAAAAATGGCAAATAAAATACCTAAAAATTTACCTAGCTTCTTGTTCTTTAAACCGCGTTCGAGATAGTACATGGGTCCACCAGACATTTCGCCATTCTCATTTTGAACGCGATATTTAACCGCTAGTAAGGCTTCCGCATATTTTGTTGCCATACCTACTAAAGCAGTAATCCACATCCAAAAAACGGCTCCAGGACCACCTGCCACAACCGCTGTTGCTACACCAGCTATGTTTCCAGTCCCTATAGTGGCAGCCATGGCAGTTGTTAATGCTTGGTAATGACTGATATCTCCTTTGGATGTGTTATCTTGGTTTTTGCTGAAGGCTAGTTTTAACGCGTAAGGTAGTAATTTAAATTGCAGGAATAAGAGTCTGAACGTTAGGAATAAGCCTGTACCGACTAAAAGGATCAGCAAAGGAGGTCCCCAAACCCAGCCACCAATTGTACCAAGTAATTCAGCACCTTGTTCATTGAATGTTGCCAACCAGTCCATAAATTTCTCCAAAATATTTCCCTCCCATAAACTAATAATTTCAAGCTATACAATAAAATTATTCCAGTAAATGTGAGAGAATGTCAATAGTTAAAAATTAGTCATAAAATAAAGACAATATACAAACTTGTATATTACCTGCCGGAGACTTTAATAATATCGCATGGCGAGGAAAAAAATAAAAATAAGTAACGCACCAAATCCTAGAATATATGCTAAAAATACAGGGTTGAATAGAAACGGATGTTTTTCGGAAATCTTAGGATTGGTGTCATACTCGTTTTTTTGAGCGTTTACTGTTTTACCAACTTTTACAGTGTAAACCAAGGATACGAGAGCAACGATAAGACTTGCAATAATTAATGTAACGACCATGAAAATCAACCGCCTTTTTTGATTGTTATTAGATTAACCATCCGTAAAATTCCAATATCAGGTATCATATGAAAACAAGGTAATTAAATATAGAGATAAATGGACGGAACTCTTCTGACCATTTTCGTTAACAAACCACTTGATTTTACAATTTTTACAGCTTGAAGTCTTACTTTAGGTTTGTGCAATATAGCTCTTAATATACACAGAAGAAATTTTTATGTTATATTGGTATCAGGTACTAATACCATATATAAAATAATGAGGTGGACAATATGATCGATTTACTAAAAGTGAAAGATAAAAATTTTGTGATTATGGGAGTAGCTAATGAAAGAAGTCTGGCGTGGGGTGTAGCCAAATCACTTCATCAAGCGGGAGCTAACCTAATTTTCACCTATCGTAAAGAAAGATCTTTATCAAAACTGACAAAATTAATAGAAAAAACGGATGTAGAAGCTAAACTTGTTTCTGAATGTGATGTCAATAATGATGAAAGCATAGAAGAGGCATTCACCAAAATTGGTAAAGAAGTTGGCGTAATTCACGGGGTTATTCATTCCATTGCATTCGCTCATTCAGAAGATTTGAAAAATAACTTTGTCAATACTACTCGAGAAGGATATGCCTTTGCACAAGATACAAGTTCCTACTCACTAATTGCGGTAGCTCGAGCAGCTCAGCCTTTGATGACAGAAGGTGGTTCAATTATTGCCATGAGCTATTTAGGTGCAGAACGTGTGGTAGAGGGTTATAACGTCATGGGGGTAGCGAAAGCGGCATTAGAATCTTCCGTGAAATACTTAGCAATGGATTTAGGAAGTTCCAATATTCGTGTGAATGCCATCTCTGCGGGAGCGATTAAAACGCTCGCTGCCAAAGGTGTGCCATCATTTAATGAAATACTTCATAAAATAGAAGAAACAGCACCACTTAAACGCAATGTGACGCAGGAAGAAGTCGGTGATATGTCATTAGCAATGTTAAGTAATTTATCCCGCGGTGTTACTGGCGAGATTGTTTATGTTGATTCTGGTTATAATATTTTAGGTTAATATACGAACGTAAATTACAAGTCAAATACTAGTGTAATAACTCCACCCATTAAGAACCTGAAATAAAGACTTGCATGGTATGGTATAATATTTTAGGTAAAGTCAAAGAAATGGTGAGGTTACATGAAAAAGTTAATTTTTGTTATTATACTTGTATTATTTACTAGCGGATTTTATTTTGCAGGTGCAATGGCCAAGGTTGAAAGTGAGCCAATGCCGATAAAAAAAGCTTCTATATCTGATCGAAAAATAGTTACTCTAGGATTACCTGAACAAAAAATACCTAGGTTTTTGAGAATAAAGCATATAGAATTGGATGCTAGTTCGGTATTTCTTATGAACGCAAATACTGGGCAAGTATTATTTGAAAAGAATAGTGACACTTCTCTACCAACAGCCAGTATGTCAAAGATGATGACAGAATTGCTTGTGTTAGAAGCTATCGATGAGCAGCATCTTAGTTGGGATACAAATGTTTCGATCAGTGATTATGCCTATGCCATATCGAGTCAACCAGGTTTTGCATCCGTACAGTTAGAAAAAGGAAATTCGTACACGGTCAAAGCGTTATTTGAAGCAATGGCAGTTCATTCTGCAAACGGTGCAGCCATTGCTTTAGCAGAGGCTGTAGCGACAACCGAAGAGAAATTCGTAAAACAAATGAATCAAAAGGCAGAAGACTTAGATTTAAAGGATTCACGCTTTGTAAATAGCTCGGGACTTGATAATGCTCATCTCGGCAAATATTATTCTGTAGGTGAATTCGAGGACACGAATACGATGTCAGCTCAGGATTTAGCCAAGCTGGCTGAGCATTTAATTACTGAATATCCAGAGTTACTGGGAACTATTAATGAAAAACAATATGTAAGAAACAATAAATCCTATCCTAATACGAATTGGATGTTGCCAAATGTTAGTGCGTATGGATTGGCATATGAAGGTGTAGATGGCTTAAAGACCGGTTATACCGACCAGGCAGGTTATGGTTTTACTGGCACTGTTGAAAGAAATGGAATAAGACTTATTTCAGTAGTTATGGGTACATCATCTAAAATGGAACGTTTTGAAGAGACAGAAAAGCTATATGACGCTTCCTTTGAGCTTTATTAGGTTGGATAAATACTGTGTTTATGAAATAGCTGATTGTATGTGTAAAAGCATATAATCAGCTTTTTTAGTATAAAATTTTATTTAGTACCTTGCAATGAATAGTAGTTAATGGTATATTAAGTTGTAAGGTATTATAATAAGATTAGTACTATATAATGTATAATAGCTAATCATAGAATGAAGGTGACTAGATAGTGAATATTCAATTTAAAAAAGGTGCTCTGGAATTATGTGTGCTTGCATTATTGAATAAACAAGATCGATATGGATATGAACTCGTTCAAAAAATATCTGATCAAATAGCAATTTCAGAAGGCTCTGTTTATCCGTTGCTTAGAAGGTTAAAAAAAGAAGAATACTTTACAACCTATTTACAGGAGTCACAAGAGGGTCCTTCTCGAAAATATTATCGGCTGACAGTTAAAGGTCGGGATCATCTTATTGAATTGATGGAAGAATGGAACCATTTTTCAGACAGTGTTAATTATATTTTAAAGGAAGGTGTAAGTGATGAATAAAGATCAATTTTTAAAAAAGTTAGATCAATCTTTGAACAGACTTTCTGATGATGAAAGAAAAGATATTTTAGCGGATTTCCAAGAGCATTTTGATTTGGCCAAAGAAGATGACAAAACAGAAGAAGAAATTGCACAATCACTAGGTGCACCAAGTCAGATAGGAAAAGAACTATTAGCGACGCATTACCTTGAAAAGGCAGAAACTACTTCATCCACAGGGAATTTTCTGCGAGCGGTTTGGGCTGTTATAGGTTTAGGTTTCTTCAACCTGGTTATTGTACTTGGACCATTTATCGCTCTTGTTTCCTTAATTGTAGCAGGATGGATAACTGGAGGAGCTTTTGTTATATCACCGTTTTTATTCTTAATAAATGTAGTATTATATCCGAGTTCATTTCTATATTTCGATTTATTCTTTACCATTACTCTAACAGGAATTGGTTTATTTATAGTAATTGGAATGGTATATGCTACAAACATTGTTACGAAAGGTTTTATGCGTTACTTAAACTTTAATGTAAGAGTTGTGAAAGGTGGAATGAAATAATGAAACATTTGAAAAAAATAATCGTGATAGCGGTAGTATGTGTACTTATTGGGGGAATTGGAAGTGCTGTCGCCTACAGTTACTATGAGCCAAGTATGATTGAAGAATCAGCAGAAATTACAAACCCGGATATAATTTCTTTTGATATTCGGGTCAACAATGAAGCAGTGAAAATGGTTCCATCCATCGATGATAGTATCCGAGTAGAGTTAACAGGAAATGCAGTAAGTGAAAAGAAAAACAATTTAATTGTTGAAGAGAATGGCTCTACACTAGTCATTGAAACTGAAAATGAAAAAAGAAAATTGTTTAGCTTTAACTTTTTTGATTTCAATCGAACGTTAACGATTTATGTACCTGAAAGAGAATATGAATCTTTACAGGCAGAAATTGATAATGGCAGTATACGAGTTAAAGAAATGAATGCGCAAAATGTCTTTGCAACAACGAAGAACGGTAAAATCAATCTTCTTAATATCATTTCTGATCAAGTAGAAGTCAGCACAAATAATGGTAAAATTGAGCTTGAAAATGTAGATGGCAGATTGATTGGTAAAACTAATAATGGAGCTATTTCACTGGTGTCAAAAGAGTTAGATCGGCAAATTGACTTTCAAACAGATAATGGGAGTATAAATATACAGACAGAAAAAGAACCGACGAATGTTGTCTTTGATACTAAGACAAACAATGGTAGCATTAATCTTTTTAATGATTCTAGTTACGATATCATCACCGGAGAAGGAGAAAACAAAATTAAGTTAAGAACAAAGAATGGAAGCATTACGGTGAATAAATAGTATTATAGGAGTGAACATAAACTGTTCACTCCTTTTGTTTTGAAAATAACTACATATATTCTGTCATAATAATGTATTCTCATGTATTTAAATGTCGTTTTCTACAAACAATAAAGTCATAATCTTATAAATGAGGGTAGATGGATGAGAAGGATACGGACTCCAAAGCAAAATAAATATGCAGGTGAAAAAGTTAAAAAGGATTTAAAAGAAAATCAAGAGATGCTACAACAGATTTTCCATAACACTATTGACATTAAATTTAGAAATTTTCAAATTCAAAATCAAGAACAGACCTCAGCATTTATTTGTTATATGGAAGGAATGGTTAGCGAGGAATTTATTCATTTTAACATTATGGATGGATTAGCAGGAACTAACTTGAAGGATATAAACATAGATTCTCCTAGGTTTATATCCATTCTAAAAAATCAGATGGTAAAAGCTCCATCAATGAAAGAAACAACAATACTTGATGAAATATTAGATGGAATATTAACTGGGCAAACAGCAATCTTTCTCAATCAATCTGATCGGGTACTCCTAGTTACTACAGTCAGTTTTCAATCAAGAGGGGTTGAAGAACCGGAAACGGAAGCAACAGTCAGAGGTTCTAGGGAAGGGTTTAATGAGGTTATTCAAACGAATACATCTTTAATAAGACGTAAAATAAATAACTCTAATTTAATTTTTGAGGAATTAATTATTGGAAAAGAAACCAAAACAAAAGTAAGAATTGCATACTTGAATAATGTCGCTAATAAAGAAGTGGTCAAAGAAGTTAGAAATCGACTAAAAGCAATAAAAACCGATGTAGTATTAGAAACGGGTTATTTAGAACAATATATTGGGGATCATCCCTACTCTATATTTTCTACCGTCGGAAATAGTGAGAAACCTGATAAAGTTGCAGCAAAGATATTAGAAGGTAGGATTGCTATTTTATGTGATGGGACCCCGTTTGTATTAACTGTCCCACATCTGTTTATTGAAGTTTTTCAAGTCCCAGAAGATTATTATTCAAATGCTTATGTTTCGTCATTAATACGTATCTTTCGGATAATGGCTTTGTTTCTGACAGTTTCTACTCCAGCTGTTTTTGTAGCAGCGGCAACTTTCCATCATGAAATGGTTCCCTCTCAACTACTAACAACCATGGCGGCTGCAGAGGAGAGAGTGCCTTTTCCTATCTTTTTAGAAGCAATAATTATGATCGTTATTTTTCAATTGTTAAGGGAAGCAGGGGTTCGAATGCCAAGACCTATAGGGTCTGCAGTTAGTATAGTAGGAGCTTTAGTAATCGGTGAAGCGGCTGTTCAAGCTGGTCTTGTAGGAGCCCCTATGGTTATTGTTGTAGCTTTGACGGCGATCACGGGATTTGTAGTGACAGCGTTAAGTAATGCTGTGATATTAATGAGGTTTTTCTTATTGATATTAGCTGGCCTATTCGGATTTTATGGATTATTAATCGGTACTCTTTTCTTAGTTGCTCATGTCGTTTCTTTAAGATCTTTCGGGGTACCATATCTAACTCCTTTAGGACCAATAGTTACGAAGGACCTAAGAGATAGTATCATTAGACTGCCATTAAAATTTTTACAGAGTAAGTCAAAATCAATTACAAGAAAAAGGCTTTAACTCATAGGTGTGAAACAAAGGTAAATATGTATGTTTGGGGAGTTGACAGTATTGAGAAAACTAATGCTGATTTTATTTATATTCATAACATTTCTTTCAGGGTGTTGGGATGCTCAAGAGTTAACAGAGGTCGGAATTATAGCTTCAATGGCGATTGACAAGGATGAAAATTCAGGCGAATATATTTTAACCTCTCAATACCTTAGACCGTCTGCTGAAAGTACTTTTGTTTCATCACAAGAGGAGCCTTTTTTAATAGTGTCTATCAAGGGTAGAACTATTTCTGAGTTGATGAGAAAGGCTAATCATAAAATAGATAGAAGGGGCTTTTATGCTCATAACAAAATTGTTGTCGTAAGTGAAGAGGTTGCTAAGGATGGATTGATATCTATATTTGAAACCTTTCAAAGAGAACAAGAAGTCCGTAGCTATGTATGGTTAGCGGTTGCACGTGAAACAAGCGCTGCTTCTATTTTAGAAAAAAAGCATAATAGTATTTCCAAACTTCCCGCTAATTTTTTGTACAGTTTATTTGATAATGCTGAATATGATGCAGTAGCAAGTAGTTTATTAACATTTTATAAAGATGCTTTAGAAATGGGTAATAGTCCTGTTTTGGGTGTTCTTACAATAGAAGACGAGAGGTCTCAAAAAGACTTAAGTTTATCGGGAGGCGCTGTATTTAAAAAGGATAAACTTGTAGGGTTTATCAGTAATGAAGAAACTATGGCATATAACTGGATTACAAATAAAAACAAGAACAGTCAAAAGGGTGCTTTAACTTTCCCCTATAAAAAAAACGATTATATAACACTAGATTTATCTGAATTAGAATCTAAAATTATCCCAAAGGCTACTAATAAATCTGATATAGCTTTGACTATAAAAATAAAGAAAACAGTAGAGATTGCAGAACAACAAGAGGTGAATAACTTTCCTCAGAGAAAAGAGGTTGTTCAATTTATAGAAGAGGTAGAAAAAAAAGCGGAAGCTGAAATAGAAAGTAAAATAATTCAAGTGATATCGAAGGCACAAAACGAGTTCCAAGCAGATATTTTTGGGTTCGGTGATACCTTAAATAAAAAAAATCCTAAAGTATGGAAGCAAGTAAAAGACAATTGGGAGGTCGAATTCTCAAACGTCTCCATCGATTTGGATGTGCAGGTGGAAATCTTAAATTCTGGATTAATACAAGGATCATTAAAACCTAAGCAATAACCTAATGAAAAAGTTTCTTTGTAAGCTGTATTATTAATACGATTATGAGGATCAAAGCATATGTCAAACCTCCAAATATGAGAAAGGCTAATATAGGATCTGCTTTAAGTACATTTATATCAAGCATTGAAACGACCTCCTTTTCAATTTTTTGCTTTTTTCTTTACCATAATAATGAGTAGTATTAATAGTGGAAGCAAGGAATATAAGAAAATATTATAAACCCCTCCTTCCATACCCTTCCACCTCTGATCATCTAAATTAGCAAAGCGTAGTTGGCTGATAATGGGCAATATCAAGCCAAAGATAGTAATGACCCACTTCGGATTAGATTTGTTAAATAGCCAAGTTATAGTTAAGGAAAAGGCAAAAAAATGTAAAGCTGTTTTATAGAAGCCTCCGATAAACATAATAAATACACCAATGCTGTCAAGGTTCGTAAAAATCATTGCTATATGGATAGATAATAAAGTTTCCAACAATGGTATTTCAGAGTTTGAGACTAAATCCACTCCTAAAATTGAAATAAATACAATTAGCGAGGTTGTTAGGAATAATGTAGAAATTGTAACGGCTATAAAAGTGGTTCTTCTAATTAGATGTTGCTTATTAATATAATGCCAAAAAATCAGAAAGACCACCATCTCACCAAATGGAAAAGCTATTACGCTCGTTAATTCCTTTAGTACCGGTTTGAAACCATTTCCGAGAATTGGTTGTAGATTTGATAGTTGAAAATCTCCCGAAAGAAAAGTTAAGAAATAAATTAGAACTAAAAATAAAATAAAATAAGGTAAAAATATTTCAATTGACCTTGCGATAACCTCCATACCTCTGTGTAATATGTAAATCATAACAAAAATAAATAAATATAAAATAACCATCAATGGAGTCTGGGGTAAAGCAGTCATTCTAATTAGTACACCGAATTCATAGAAATTATGTGTTGTTTGATTTATAAAGTAAACACCATACAGTAAGAGAAGCGGCTTAGCTAATATAACACCTAAACTGTCTGTTAAAATTTCAGAAAAATTTTGATTTGGATAGTAACGAGGAATTTGCGTGTAAGCCCATAACAAAATTAAGCTTAGAAAATACGAAATTAGAACAACAATCCACGCATCGCGTTCAGCGCCTATCCCTATAGCAAATAATGTAGTACTCCCAATCTCAAAAACTAATATCAATGAAAAAAGTTGTATATTTGAAATTTTGTTCATGATCGCATACTTCCTTACTAATAGTTAAATAACAGATCTATTTTCATACTCTTATTATTACCATAAAAAGAGTCAAGTATAACTACCAGAAAAGAAGCTGCAATTATGACAGAAAAAAAGAAGTCTAATCTCCATAAGTTAGTAGGTATGGGATTAGACGTATACTTTTTTAAAAATATTGCTCTCTATGTCAAATTAGCATAGTGGGTATATTTCTTTTTTAATACCAAGAATAATAAGGGTATGAAGGATAATAAAAAGGATACAATAATAAATTGGTTAGCAATCCAAAGGGGTATCGTTGCCTTCTGAAACGGCGATACCTTCTTCTGCCTGGTCCGTAATAGCCAAATTGTCGATCCGATTGTTCTTCCACGATATCCTCAGCAATTAACATATTGACTCCAGAGTTATCCACACTATCAATAATGCCTTCAAATTGTGCGCCATCATTTAGTTGACCCATCACATAATAATTCTGATATTTTTGGCACAGCTTTTTCATTTCATCCTGTTGGTGGTACATTCCTTCCGAATAATTGTACACCTTAGATCACTCCTTCCTATTCAACACATGATATTCACCTAGAGAAATAGATGTGACTACATCCATATAAAAGCTATTATCTAATCCTTCTTAAAATCATATTTACATCTCATTTTAGTCTGATACCATATAAGGTAGATAGAATTTTCAGAATATTTATAATGATAGCTTTGGGAGAGATTAGGATTATGAAGAAAAGACAACATGTAGCATTTCTGGTAATACTGCTAGTCTTACTCTTGACATGGGGAATTACCCTAATATTTCGACCGAACACGGTTCCGGTTCATTTGTTCTATTTTCCCATTATTCTTGCTGGCTGGTATTGGAAAATGCCTGGTGGTTTAATAGTAGGAATCATTTCAGGTATTTTAGCAGGTCCTCTGTTATTTTTGGAGATAGCGGGTAATGTAAATCAAATGACAATGTATTGGATCACTCGATTGGTTTTCTTCGCCATTATAGGTGGATTTGTCGGCAATTTATTTAAAAAAATGAGAGACGATACGAAAGAATTAACAGCACACCGTAAAGAATTAGAAATACAAAGTAAATTTGCCAATATTGATGGACTTACACTGATACCGAATCGAAGAAAACTCGATCAGGTTTTAGAACAGGAATATGAAAAATTTTCGGAAGAGTTGACACCTTTATCTGTGATTATGATTGATATCGACGAATTCAAAGTCTATAACGATACATATGGTCATATGCAGGGAGACGAATGTTTGAAAGAAGTATCACGCAAGATAGAATCCTTAGTTAGACAAGAAGATTTTTTTGCACGTTATGGCGGAGAGGAGTTTGTTATCATCCTACCAGGAACGAACCATGAAAAAGCTCTTGAGGAGGCTAAAAAAATTAAAAATGGTATAGCTTCATTAGAGATTGAACATAAATGTTCTTCGATTGAGCCGTATGTCACCATAAGTATGGGCCTAGAAACAATAATTAGCACTTCTGACTTTGGTGCTTCCGAATTGTTAAAACGCGCTGATCAAGCATTATACAACGCAAAGAAAAATGGACGCAATCAAATCTCTACTTATTCAGCATAAGTTCTTTTTTTGTAAAAGCATTTAAATATCCTATTCTGTTTATAAAGAGAAAACATAGTTAGTGAATATTTTGCTCATTGTTCAGTTGGCAAGGACCGGTATTTCCAGTATGTCTTGCTGCTCCTAGTAATCAGGTAATGTCGGAACCACCAAAACCTTGTCTTGAATCTAATATCTAACTAATCGAGGATAGACAACTTCTTATTGTAGCTGTGCTATACTAAAAAAAATAGGTGGAAGGAGTCTCTGTAATGAGCAAAAAAGGTTGGATTATCTATAATGGTAATTTACATAGCACTAAATTTTCAGAACAAGTAGAGTGGTTAATGAAGACTGCTCGATCTTTCAATTTAGAAATGAAGGCAATTAAGAACAATGATCTATTGGTAACAGTTCATAACGGTCAAGCAGCATTATCAGGAATTAGCGAATATCCTGATTTTGTCTTTTTTTGGGATAAAGATTTATTTTTAGCAAGACAATTAGAAAAGATGGGAATTCGGTTATTTAACAGAGCTAGAGCGATCGAAATTTGTGATGATAAGGCGCTCACTTATCAGTATCTGTCTAATCATGGAATTACGATGCCGCAAACGATTATTGCACCAAAAGTTTTTATGGAATTACATGATACTAGCCATTTGTCGATCGTTAAAGAAACGATAGGTTTTCCGCTAATAATAAAAGAAACATTTGGTTCTTTTGGAGAACAGGTCTATTTGATCAATAAGGAAGAAGACTTGATAAAAAAAACGATCGAACTCGGGAACAAGCCTTATATTTTTCAAAAATATATTCATTCAAGTTACGGTAAAGATGTTCGGTTAAATGTGGTTGGAGACCAGGTTGTGGCCTCGATGTTGCGCAAATCTGATAATGACTTCAGAGCTAATGTTACAGCGGGTGGGAGAATGAACCCCTACCAACCATCTGAACAAGAGCAAGAGCTTGCAATTCGTTGCAGTCAATTAATAGGTACAGATTTTGCTGGTGTAGATCTGTTATTTGGTGAGAATGGCGAACCAATCTTATGTGAAGTCAATTCTAATTCTCATTTTAAAAACATTTATGACTGTACAAGTGTTGACATAACTATAAATATGTTTGAATATATAAAGGATGTTTTAGAAAGCAGGCGTTAGATATGGAAGCATGGATCATCTACGAACAAGAAGATGCAGAAAAAAATAAAGCATACATAGATTGGTGTATAACAGAAGCCGACTCACTACAGGTGGAATTAAAACTAGTTTATGTTCACCAAGTATGTTTCGGGATTAAGAATCATCAACTGTTTATCGAGTGGAACCATAGTAATTCGCTTCCTGATTTTGTGATAATGCGCACCATCAATGATCTTTTAAGCAGGCAATTTGAATTCATGGGGGTACCTGTATACAATGCTGCTTCAGTTGCTAGTGTAGCGAATGATAAAGCTAAGACCCATCAATTACTTGCTCAACACAACATTCCGATGGTTGATACCCTTTTCTTAAATCGATCGAGCTTGATCGAACATGAATTTCATGAATTTCCTTTTGTTATCAAAGAAGTGGCCGGACGTGGAGGAAAACAAGTACATAAAATTGAATCTAATCAAGAAGTAAAGGACATTATACCTCAATTAAATGGAGAGCAATTTATCGTGCAATCGTTAGCCAAATCAGGAAAAGATGTTAGAGTTTTTGTGATCGGTAAGCAAATAATAGCTGCTATTTTAAGAGAATCTAATCAAGACTTCCGGGCGAATCATTCGTTAGGTGGAACAGCTCGTCCCTATTTGTTGAACCAACTAGAAAAAAATACGGTAGATAAAATTGTAGAACTATTTCCTTTTGGAATGGTTGGGATTGACTTTATTTTTGATGAAGACAATCGTCCACTTTTTAATGAAATAGAAGATGTAGTGGGTAGCAGAACGTTAAGTAAGCATACGGATATAAACATTGTGCGATTATATTTGGAGTTTATAGTATCTAATTTGAAGTGACACAAAGAGTCAATTTATTACAAGTGAGGGTTTTACGGATGGTTAGAGTTGTGATGAATAAACGTTTTTTGTAGTGAAATCTTTTGTTATGATATAATTTTAATATCTACAGTGTTTCCCCTCATTTTTTACGTACAATAAATTACCATATATAAACTTAACACCTAACGAAGAGAGGAATGTGTCTGATTTGAATATATTGATGGCAAAGCTTTTAGAAGTAGTTCTTGCTGTGCTTCCGATCACGTTAATCGTAGTGATATTAAACTTTACTTTGACTTCCCTTGATGTCTCCTTAATCATACGGTTCTTAATAGGTGCAGTCTTGATAATTATTGGCCTATCCATCTTCCTGTTAGGCGTGGATATCGGTATCACTCCAATAGGAAAGCATATGGGAAAGGCAATTGCGAAATCAAATAAACTATGGATTGTAATCGTATCCGGCTTGTGCTTAGGTTTTATTATATCGATTGCAGAGCCAGACCTCCATATTCTAGCTGGTCAAGTTGAGTTAGTAACAGCTGGGTCTGTATCGAAATTTATGATCGTCATTGTTGTTTCTATAGGGATTGCGGCATTATTGGCACTAGGATTAATCCGAATTGTACATAATATTCCATTATTTAAATTATTAACCGTGCTTTATGGTATTGTGCTGGTCATCGCAATATTTACCTCCCCTCAATTTTTGGCGATATCGTTTGATGCATCTGGGGCTACTACTGGTGCGTTAACAGTCCCATTTGTTTTAGCGTTATCCATCGGTATTTCTATATTAAAGAAGGATAGTAAAGCATCAGAAAAAGATAGTTTTGGACTTGTTGCGGTCGTTTCAGTAGGTGCAATTATTACAGTGATGTTAATGAGCATCATAACGAATCAGGAGGAATTATCTGGTGAGATTGAACAAGATCATGGCGTATCAAGTTCTATATTTGGCCCGTTCCTTCAAGAATTTGGTCATATTGCCCAAGAAGTATTGATTGCGCTTTTACCAATCATATTAATATTTTTGATCTTTCAAAAATTATCTTTTAAATTATCGAAAAGCTCCTTTCGTAAAATTATAATGGGTCTTGTGTTTACTTTTATTGGCCTGGTATTATTTCTAGTCGGAGTTAATGCGGGTTTTATGGAATTGGGAACAGAATTAGGTTATAGTATTGCCTCTTTAGATAATGAAGCGTATATTGTTATTATTGGTTTAATACTAGGTATTGTAACGATTTTAGCAGAACCTGCTGTATATGTATTGACCAATCAAATTGAAGATGTAACAAGTGGTTATGTTAAACGAAAGATTGTATTATTCACCTTAGCAATTGGTGTAGGTATAGCCATTGCCTTATCAATGCTCAGAATCTTAATTCCAGAGTTACAATTATGGCATTACTTACTTCCTGGATATTTAATTGCTATAGGGTTAATGTATATTGTACCAAAATTGTTTGTTGGTATCGCATTTGATTCTGGGGGTGTTGCATCTGGCCCAATGACGGCAACATTTATTCTTGCATTCACTCATGGTGCAGCTGACGCAATTGAAGGTGCAGATGTAATCGTTGATGGCTTTGGTATGATCGCTATGGTAGCATTAACACCACTGATTACTTTACAGATTTTAGGGTTAATATTTAAAATAAAGTCGAAAAAAGGGGGTTTTGAGTAATATGACCTCAAAAGACCATATACCTCATTTTGAATTGATCCACGTTATTGTGAAGTTTGGAATGGGAAGTAAAATATTAAAAGAAGCAAAAAAGTGCGGAGTATCTGGTGGAACTTTGTGTATCGGAAAGGGAACAATAAGTAATAAAATTCTAAAATTACTGTCGATTACTGATATGCGTAAAGAAGTGGTGATGATGATTAGCAACCGCAAAACAACAAAGAAAACATTGGAACATTTAAATAAAGTATTTCGTTTTGATAAACCAAACCATGGGATCGTTTATACAACGTCATTAACAAGTCTAATGGGAACCAGAAGCTGTCAAATCGATGATGGTGATGAAAGAGGTGACGAAGAGATTATGTATCAGAATATAATGGTTGTAGTCGATAAAGGGAAGGCAGAAGAAGTGGTAGAATCTGCCCAAAAGGCAGGATCAAAAGGTGGTACCATTATTAATGCGCGGGGCTCCGGAATACACGAGACGAGCAAGCTCTTCTCCATGGATATTGAACCAGAAAAAGAAATCGTTATGATCCTATCAGATGAACAAATAACGGATGCAATTGTTACAAAAATCAGTGAAGACCTTAAAATTAATGAACCAGGAAATGGTATCATCTTTGTACAGGATGTAAACAGAACATATGGCATATACGAATGAAGAAATAAAAACCATTACGATAAAGTGTGTCTTTTATCGTAATGGTTTTGCTTAGTTTACCTTAAATTTTGATATAACAACTTGTAAGTCTTCTGCTAAATGTGAAAGTGATTGTGCAGAGGACGATATTTCTTCCATGGTAGCTAATTGCTCCTCTGTTGATGCAGAACTTTCTTGGTTGGATTCAACACTCTTTTCTGCAATTTCTTTTACATTTTCTAATTCATTTGTAATGGAAATGGATAGGTTTTCGATATCTTCGATCGACCCAGTCACATCGATTACTTTACCGGATACATTCGTCATTGCCTCTTGAATTTTTGAAAAAGCGTTACTTGCATTATCCGTTGAAGCTATACCTTCCGTAACTTGTATATTCCCTTCATCGATGGAAGTAACAACTTTCTTAGTTTCAGCTTGCATGTCTCTTACCATATTAGCAATTTGATCTGCTGATTTCTTAGATTCTTCGGCTAATATTCTTACTTCATCTGCCACCACGGCAAACCCCTTACCATGTTCTCCAGCTCGCGCAGCTTCTATTGCAGCATTTAGAGCAAGAAGATTAGTCTGTTCAGAAATATCTGTTATTAGATTTAAAATATTGCCAATTTCGTTTGAATGGTTGTTTAAGGAACGAATCGTAACATTCATGTTATCAAATGAAGATTTAATATCGTGAATTTTGCCTACAACCTCTTCTATAGATTGCATACCATCTTGTACCTGCTCACTAGAATTAGTGGTTGCAGCCTCCATCTCCTTACTGTTATCAGAAATTCTATTGACACTTTTAACCATGTCTTGTAAGGAATTTGAGACCGTATTGATTTTCTTTAACTGATCTTCAGCACCCTCATAGTTACCTTGAACAAGTGAAGCTAATTGTTCATTTGCTTCAGTACTTTGCTCTGCACTTGCAGTAAGTTGTTCTGAAGAAGCAGCTACTTGCATTGCGGAATCGTGTGTTTTTGAAATAGTTCCTGATAAATCATCTAACATTTTATTTAATGAGTTAGATAGTACTCCTACTTCATCTTTTGACCTAACTTTCAATTTGTCGATTGTTAAGTCCCCATTTGAAATTTTATTTAAGGCTGTAGAAACCAATGAAATAGGTCTTGATATTGTTCGGATTAAATAGATAGTAATAGCAATCGTTATTAAGAGGATAACTCCAGTAATCGATAGCATAAATATGATACTCTGAGTTGTTACATTATTTACTCTTACCCAGGCATCATTGGTTAACTTTTCCGTATCTTCTACAATTAACTGATGAGTCTCACGATAGGAATCAAAGTATTCCTTACCATTATCAATATTTGCTCTTGCCTGATCGATATCACCTTGTTGAACAAGTGCAATTTCTGCTTCAAAAAAGCTTTGGATATCTTCGATTTTAGGTTTAGCTTCGTCGATCAACGAGGCCATAATGGGGTGACCATCAAGGTGTGTTTCTATAATTTCTAGATTTTGATCCACGTCTTCCTGACCTGTATAATAGGGTTCAAGAAAGCTTTCATCTCCAGTAACAAGATAACCTCTTACACCTGTTTCTTGATTGACTAATGCGGTTAAGATATTATTAGCTGCATCAGATAATGGGATAGCATCATCGATAATTTTAGCGGTTTCACTTTCGGAGTTTTGTAAGCTAAACCAACTTATCGTGATAATTCCGATAATGAATAGAATAATAACACTAAAGCTTAGGACTATCTTCTTACCTATTGTCATGTTGTTCGTCTCCTTGTGAATATATTGTCGTTTTTAGTCGTTTAATAACTGATTCAAATATACTACACTTTAATGTCTTTAGCAATACTTTATAACTAATAAATATATTTAATTATGATCAAAATATTTTTTTAAAAGGAGAAAATGAATGCGTACTCAAAAAGAAATGATGCAACTAATTTTAAACTTTGCAGAAGACGATGATAGGATTCGAGTAGTTGGTATGAATGGGTCAAGGGTAAATCCTCAAATCATAGGTGATAGGTTCCAAGATTATGATATTGTCTATCTTGTTACAGAAATGAATTCCTTTATTAAAAACAGAGAATGGCTTGACTATTTCGGAGAGAGATTAATTATGCAAACTCCAGAAGATAGCGAGCTTTTTCCGCCATCACTAGGAAATTGGTTTAGCTTTTTGATGCAATTTACAGATGGCAATAGAATAGACTTAATGCTAGTGCCGATCGAGGAATTGGATCAATACATGAAGAATGATAGTTTAACGACAATACTATTGGACAAAGATAAACGAATTAACAATAAACCAATCCCGACAGAGGAAAGTCATTATCTGCAGATACCGACTGAAAATCAATATTTAGATGCTTGTAATGAGTTTTGGTGGGTTTCTACATATGTAACAAAAGGGCTTTGTCGTAAAGAATTTTTGTATGCAATTGATCATATTGAGAATGTTATGCAAGAAGAAATATTAAGAATGATGGCATGGAAAGTAGGTTGCCAGTATGGTTTTCGAGTAAATCTGGGGAAATCATATAAGTTTTTAGAGGAATACGTGTCAGAAACTGAATGGAAGGCATTGCAACAAATGTATAATTTATCTACTTATGATGATTGCTGGCGTGTTTTATTTCATATGTTTGCGATGTATAAGGAATTGGTGGTTTTTGTAGCCGATAGTTTACAATTTCAACTCCCTGATTATCAACATAAAGTAGAATCCTATGTTCGCCAGCTTTATGACGATGGTAACCGTTCATAATACTCACCTTTAGGATTTGAGTTTCGACTAATAAGCTAACTAGTGAATAAGCGGAGGGTGGGACAAAAGGTTTTTATGCGTTTTAGGAAGATACTGCGACATAGCTGTAATTATGAGATTTTATATGTGCTTTGCAACCGCTTCGGCTTGTCAGTTTCCCTTTCCGCGGGTTTTTACCCTAAGCTAACTTTTTAAGCAAAGTTCGCTAAAAAAGTGGATCTTAGGGTAAAAACATCCCGCAGGAGTGAAAACGGACGCCTTCGCTTTTCTATGCCCTTCAGCTAAAGCAAGAGGATGCATTTTTGCCTTTATCACCATCTTTTGTGGTAATTATTTGTAGAAGAACCAAAAATATTAGCATTTACAAAAATTTGTAGAATTTCATTAAGCGTAGGCGCCCACTTCAACTCCTATGGGATCCTTTTTTCTGAAGATCCACTTTTTCATGCGTTTGTTGCATGAAAAAGTTAGCTGAAGGAAAAAGCCCATGGAAAGGGAAGTGGGCAAGCCGGAGCGATTTTAAGCACAATCTTCATCTCAAAATTACCATCCCATTTATGGCGCAGTATCCTAATATTACGCAACAATACAAATAGTATCGTTAATGTTTGAAGTTATCTATCCCGCTCTCTAATAGAAGTCTCTCTTTAATGTCTTTTGAAATAAGACCTATTCATTCTCACTTTTAACCCAATTTTTAAGCCAACTTTCAAATTCTTGTGGTGGTAAGGGTTTGCTAAAATGATATCCTTGTAATACATCACATTTATGTTCTTTTAAAAATGCAACATGTTCTGCTGTTTCTACACCTTCAGCAATAGTAAGCATGTTAAGGTTGTGCGCTAATACAATAATGGTAGAGACGATATCTTTGTCATCTTTATCATAGGAAATATCTTTGACAAAAGACTGATCAATTTTCAAATGATCGATCGGAAATTTTTTTAAATAATTAAGGGAACTATAGCCTGTACCGAAGTCATCCATTGCTATTTTCACGCCTGTATTTTTTAATTCTTGCAAAATAATCGTCGCACTTTCAGCTTCCATTGCCATTGTTTCTGTTATTTCCAATTCTAAGTAGTGTGGTTCAATTCCTGTTTCTTCTATTATTTTTCGTATCATAGGAATTAAGTCGGACTGATAGAATTGTCTAATAGACAGGTTAACGGATACTGGAAACAGAGGAAGATTTGCACATTGCCAGTTTTTCACCTGTTGACAAGCTTCTCTAATTACCCATTCACCAATCGGGACGATCAAACCACTTTCCTCTGCTAACGGAATAAATTCTGCTGGGGAAATCATTCCTAGTTCATGACTATTCCAACGAATCAAAGCTTCTGCTCCATATATTTGATTACTTTTTGTTCCGATTTGTGGCTGATAAAAAAGAGAAAATTCGTTTCTTTTGATTGCTTTTCGTAATAAAGACTCCAATTCAATGTTCCCTTGTATTTTACTATGCATGGAATCATGATAAAACTGATAATTACTTTTACCCATTCGTTTAGCATGATACATCGCATTATCTGCTTTTTTGATAAGTGTTTTGGAATCCTGGGCATCTTGCGGATACACACTGATACCTATACTAGGTGTGGTGACAATATCAATTCCTTCTAAATCATATGGTTGAGATAATGAGGTCATTAGCTGATCAGCTACTTCAGTTGTTTTAGATAGGGTAGTCTGTTGTAAAAGCACAATAAACTCGTCTCCTCCATATCGAAAAACAGTTGCATTTCCAGGTGTATACCATTGTAGTCTTTCAGCTACTTTTTTTAATAATTTATCACCATATTCGTGACCGAGGGAGTCATTTATCGACTTAAAACGATCTAAATCCAAAAAGAAAATAGAAAAAGGTTCTAACGAATGCTCTGTTTCCATTAGTTCTTTTAATTTGTGATGGAAGTAATGCTGGTTCGGTAGTGCCGTTAAATAATCATGATATGCCATGTAATTCAATTTCTCTTCAAATTTTTTCTTTTCCGTAATGTCCTTACCTAAACAGTGAACACCAGTTAATTTTCCATCGACAATAATCGGAATAACAGTGACATGCAGATAGACAAATTCCTGCTGTTTGTTGAGCATACACGTTTCATACTGAACTGCAATTCCCTGCTCTACCTTGGCATACTCTTCTGCAGTACGTTTTCTTTCTTCGGGAATGATATGAGGAAGAAAAGGAGTGCCAATTAATTCTTTAGCAGTATAACCCATTAGTTGTTCGGTTGCTTTATTAATATAGGAGAAGCACCCATTCAAGTCAAACGAAAGAACAGCATCAATATTATTTTCATATATGGAACGATAGCGCTGTTCACTTTCTTGAAGTTGTTTTGCCATTTCTTTCTCAAAAGTAATGTCGCGCGCTACACCAATAACACCAGTAACTTGTCCGTCATTTATCGTAGGGACTGCTGTAATATCTAAAGTAAGAATCTCTCCGGCTTTATTATACACTCGTAATTCAACTTGCACGGTCGCATTTTGAAGTACTTCATTAAATTTTTGATTAGTCGATTCAAGGTCTTCTTCATAAATAATATCATTGTAATTCATGAGCAGCATTTCATGTTTTGTGTACAGTAATATGCGCTCATTAGCAGGGTTAACGTTGGTAAAATCCCCTTGTTTATTTAGCATAAAAATAAGATCAGGGTTATAGACAAATAACGACTCCAGTTGTTGATGAGTCTTTTCTAACAATACCTCTGTATTTCGTTTATCAGTAATATCATGAATCAAGGTAACCGAATATTTTTTGTTTTGACTTAATGTAATGATTATGACTTGAAACAAGACCGGAGTGACGGAACCATCTTTTTTGGTAATAATCGACTCAAACATAAAAGGCGTATCTTCAGAAATCTTTTTTTGATCAAAACTAGCTTTTCGAAGCAGATCTTTATCTATTAGATCATAAGGACTCATTTTAAGAAGTTCTTGTTTTGGATAGCCAGTTATTTTTACGACAGCAAGGTTAGATTCTTTAATAGTAATATGATGTGCATCTGTTACTTCTGAAATGAACATTGGTGTCGGTATTTGTTGAACAATAGTGAGTAAGTCGTTATACGTGAATCGTTGATTTGGAGATAAAGTCATCAATGCGCCTCCTTGATGGCATACTGTTATTCTTTTTTGCCCATTATACCATAAAAGAATAAGTGCATTATATCTTCTGTAATAGGTAATAAATAGTCATTTAGTTCCTCTTTTTGCATATGTTCTTTCATCATGTGTATATAAAACATGATGGCTTCTTCTGATATTTCTTTCTGGATATACCCCTCCGTTTTTCCTTGCGCGATTAGTTGTTGAAAAAACGGTATCGATTTTTCCTGATAAATGGTTTCTAAATAGGATTGTCCATCTGCAAAATCTTTCATTAGATATTGATAAATTTCTTGGTGTATAGAACCTGCAATATCGACTTTATTAAAGATGATGTTTTCTATTTTTTCAGGAAAACTTGTATTACGATTAATAATATCCTGGTATTTCTGATACGTTTTTTCTATATAATAGACAAGTGTTTGATGGATTAAATTATCCTTACTCTCAAAATAATTATATATAGTTACTTGGGAAACTTCAGCTTTTTTGGCAATTTCACTAATTGACACCTTCTTTATTCCGAATAGAGAAAATAATTGTAATGCCGCCTCTAATATTCTATTTTGTTTTAGTTTGGTTCGTTTTTGAAAACCGTCCATTTACTTCACCTCTATATCTCATTTTAATTAATGTTTTGAAATTAAACAATAAATATATTTCAAAATATATTGAAATTAAATAAAAATTTATATATTATGAAATATATAAGCAATAATATTTCAAAACTACAAGGAGGTTTTGTTATTGAATCGAATCGAAATAAACAAAGTTAGTAAGAAGTTTGGGTCATTTCAAGCTTTAAATAACGTTGAATTTGAAGTGCGTGAGGGAGAGGTCTACGGTTTTATTGGACCCAATGGTGCTGGGAAATCAACTACTATCCGTATTTTATTAGGCATTATTCAAGCAACTTCAGGTCATGCGACTATTTTTGGTAAAGATGTTTGGAAGGATGCGGTTGAAATTCATCGAAAGGTAGCATATGTACCTGGGGATGTTCACTTGTGGGAGAATTTAACCGGTGGGGAAGTGATCGATACTTTTTTAAGCTTAAAAGGGCAATTAAATAAAACAAAAAGAGATCACCTTATTGACTTGTTTCAATTAGATCCCAAAAAGAAGGCTGGCACGTATTCTAAAGGTAATCGCCAAAAAATAGCACTTATCTCTGCATTTGCTTCTGAAAGTGAACTATTTATTCTGGATGAACCTACCTCTGGATTAGATCCTTTAATGGAAAAAGTCTTTCAACAATGTGTAGAAGAGGTCAAAAAACAAGGGAAAAGTGTACTGCTTTCTAGTCATATCTTATCAGAAGTGGAGAAGCTTTGTGACAGGATCGGTATCATTAGAAAAGGTGAAATGATTGAAAGTGGAACATTAGACGACTTACGTCATTTAACCAGAACAAATATTAGAGTCGAAACGGAAAAATCGGCTAGTATATTAGGGGATGTACCGGGTGTTCATCATTTGTTTTTAGATAAAGGAGTTTATTCTTTTCAAGTAGATACGGAGCGACTCTCCGAAGTTATGAAAGAATTAAGTCAATTAGGGATCAAAAGTATAGAGAGTAATCCACCAACATTAGAAGATTTATTTATGCGCCATTATCATTCTGAAGATCAGTTGAATAAGGGGTGAGGGCATGTTATATGATAAAGTAATTCAGTTGTTGTTCTTCACCTGTAGACAAAATAGAAAAGCGAGCTTGATTTGGACGATTTCGTTAGTTGGTGTCACGGTCTTAACAGCTTCTGCTTTTACTGGGTTATATCAGTCAGATCAGGAACGGCAATCGATGGCACAAACAATGGAAAACCCGGCCATGACAGCAATGGTAGGACCTGGTTATGGTTTGGATAATTATACAAATGGAGCAATGATGGCACACCAAATGTTATTGTTTACAGCAATTGTTTTTGCTGTAATGAGTATTTTACTCGTGACAAAAATGACACGAGCAGAAGAAGAAGAGGGGAAACTGGAATTACTTCGTTCTTTACCGGTTGGACGCCTGTCTAGTTTAAGTGCTACCGTTATTTTTGTTACTATCTTAAATATCGTGATTGGGTTATTGATCGGTATTGGCTTAATTGCGATGAACCTCGTTGGAATGGGGATGACAGGCTCTATTTTATATGGGCTAACCCTTACAGTTACAGGGTTATGGTTTACCTCGATTACAGCGTTGATTAGCCAACTCTCAGAAACATCCCGTGGTGTAGTTGGTCTTTCGTTTCTAGTATTAATAGTCGCCTATTTATTACGAGCGATTGGTGATGTAAGCAGTGAGGTGTTAAGTTTAATGTCACCACTTGGTCTTGTTTTGAGAACAGAAGTATATGTGCAAAATTATTGGTGGCCTATCTTCGTAACTATCCTTATGTCTCTTGTGTTTACACTGATCGCATTTTATTTAAATAACAAAAGGGATCTTGGTGCAGGCCTCCTGCTGTCAAAACCAGGTAAAAGAGAGGGATCAAGATGGTTGTTATCTCCTTTGGGGCTGATTCTGAGGTTACAACGAACGACTATTATTTCCTGGATCATTGTGATGTTTTTTCTAGGGGCATCCTATGGATCGGTATTCGGTGATTTGGAAGCTTTTTTTGAAAATAACGAAGTGCTCATGCAAATGCTAGGAGACAATCGGGGATATAGTATGACAGAACAATTTACTACAATGTTAATGGTGGTATTAGCCATTATGGCGACGATACCAGCAGTGTTAGTTTTCCTCAGAGTGAGAGGGGAAGAGAAGAAAGGCAGAACAGAGCATTTATTGACACGAGGGATTTCAAGATTTTCACTCATCGCCCATTATTTAATCATCGCTATTCTACTTGGAATCGTGTCTCTTTTTCTTGCTAATTTTGGTTTGTGGTTTGCTTCTTCACAAGTTATGGAAGAACCTATTACGTTTGTTAATCTACTAAAAGCAGGTCTGTCGTATTTACCAGCGATGCTATTGGTTCTAATGATTGCCGTTTTATTATTTGCATGGAAACCGAAATCGACACCATTGGTTTGGCTCTATCTCGTTTATTCTTTTTTTACGGTATATCTAGGAGGACTAATCGATATGCCGACCTGGTTAGCGGATTTATCAAGTTTTTCGCATATTCCACAATTACCAGTCGATGATTTTAATTGGACACCGATTTTAATTTTATTATTTATTAGTACGGTGGGGCTTGTGTTCAGTTTTATTAGTTATCGCCGTAGAGATGCTCTCGGCTAAGGTATCATAATCATCTGATAGGAATGTTTATCGAAATTTTCTAGCGATGAGTAGCTATTTTCAGGAAAAATGAATGTCCAGGGCATACTTGTAGCAGGGTCTAACAATAGCCTGTTGTCTTGAAAATGTTGAGTAGCTAAAGTCTCGTCTTCCTGTAAGAGTTGGATGGTTACATTACGCAAGTCTAGCTTTGTATCAGCAAAATTATGAAGTAATACAGTTATTAACAAATCATCCCTATGATTGAAAGCAGATCGAATCGGGATGATTTTTTTTCGTGCTTCTTTCGTTTTATTGAAAATTGTGATGATGTCTTGATGATCCTGTTCACTAATCGTTCTTTCCCACGCTTCTTCTAATACTAATGTCTGCATGTTACCATCTCCTAAGTTAATATTTTGTCTGTTTATGTCGATATATATAGGGAGGAGGAATCTAAATGAAACGTTTTATACAAAATCAAAAAATAGCTACAAAGTTATACGCCATTCTTGGATTGGCTATTCTTGTAATTGTAGCAAGCACCACTCTATTCATTATGACTATTGTATCAACAAGTGACCAATTAAAACAACAACTCTATGATGACCTTTATCAGCCAACCTTTAATTTATTGAATGCTGATCGAGATTTATATCAAGCAGATCAAGCTATTTTTACATCATTTGCAGATGAAGGAAATCAAGAAACATATGTAACAGACTACCAAGAAAATGTGGCGCAAGTAGAGGAAAGAATGCAAATAGCAGAGGAAATATTGCGAGAAGATACACATCTTGATCAAACGCTCGTTGACGAACATTTCTCTAATTTTTATGCTAGTTTCGACAGATGGAAAACGATGACTGAATCGATTTTTGAATATTCAGATACCGTTATGATCAACAGTTTATTAGACAATATGCGAAGTGAATTTGAAATTGCTCGTAATGAGATCGATTTATTGCAACAGGAATTAGATGAGAGCACGACTACTGTTATAGAAGAAATTGAAATGACGACATATTATACTTTTGTTGCTTTTATTATTATCATGGCTATATTTATCGTAATATTATTTCTTATGAGCTTTTTCTTAATTCGTCAAATTACTAAACCGATTGGGCAGTTAGTAGAAGTGAATGAAAATGTAGCAAATGGTAATCTTGACATGGTACATTTAGATGATAACAGAAAAGATGAGATTGGTCGTTTAGCCAAGAGTACGAACAGAATGATGGATGAATTAAGAAATATGGTCGGACAAATTAAAACGATTTCTAATCAGGTAAATGGTCAAAGTAATGAACTTTCACGAGCATCTGATGAAGTTAGTCAAGGCTCACAGCAAATAGCAACTACGATGGAAGAAATGTCAAAAGGGGCGGAGCAACAAGCAAGTGCTTCAGGAGATATTTCGGCATCGATGGAAGCATTACACCGAAAAATAGGAGATTCAAGCAAAGAGGGATCTTCTTTACAAACTGCATCAGAGGATGTCCTGCAATTATCAACAACAAGTGAAACACAAATGAATCAATCAGTAGACCATATGAAAGAAATTACAGTAATGATGAAAGAAACCGTTGGAAAAGTAAAAGGTTTAGAAAATCAATCAAAAAAAATATCGACACTAATTGATGTGATACAAGATATTGCCGAACAAACAAATCTTTTAGCATTAAACGCAGCGATTGAAGCAGCAAGAGCAGGAGAATCTGGTAAAGGGTTTGCTGTTGTGGCAGATGAAGTACGTAAATTAGCAGAACAAGTGAGTGATTCTGTTACAGAAATAACAGATATTATCGGTGGTCTCCAATCAGAAACCTCTGAAGTGGCTGGTGCCCTTGAAGGTGGTTATTCAAAAGTGGAGACTGGCAATGAACAGATACTGGAAAGTCAGCAAAGCTTTCAAACGATTAAGTCGTCGATGAGTAGTATGATTGATCGTATCAATATTATCACAACGAATTTAACAGAGATTGCTGGATCAAGTGAAAAAGTTAGCAGTGCCAGTACAGATATTGCTTCTACATCAGAAGAAGTAGCGGCAGGCATTGAGGAGAGCTCAGCAACTGCTGAGGAACAATCCGCATCCATGCAAGAGATCGCAAGTAACGCAGATTCACTTGCGAAACTATCGAAAGATTTGAATCAGTTGGTCAGTAGGTTTAACTTATAAAAAATTGAGGGAGTAATAGTCCTGACTGATTTGACAGGGTATTAATTCATGAAAAATTAAAAAGCGCGGCAATTGCCACGCTTTTTAATTTTTTTATTCAGATACTGGTACTACTGCCCCTTGATATTCTTCTTCTATAAATGTTTGAATTTCCTCAGAACGTAATATTTCTACTAATTTATGGAGAGCTTCGTTATCTTCGTCTTCAGCACGAGCAGCAATTACATTCACGTATGGAGATTCAGCCCCTTCTAGAATTAAAGCATCTTCAGTTGGCACCAAATCTGCTTCAATAGCATAATTAGTATTAATCGCTATTAATGAATCTTCCTCACGATCATAAAATTCAGGTAAGAAACCAGCGTCAACATCGGTTACAAACTCAAGGTTTAATGGGTTTTCTGCGACGTCTTGTACGGTTGCATCAACTGCCTCTACACTATCATCTAGAGTTAATAGATCTTCTCTTTCTAGAAGTGATAATACGCGTCCATGATCTGCAACAGAGTTACTCATAATTACAGCAGTTCCTTCTTCAATATCATCAAGGCTAGTAATGTTTTTGGAATAGATTCCCATTGGTTCAATATGAATACCGCCAATGTTTACAAAGTCAAATCCTTTTTCTTCTTTTTGAGACTCAAGATATGGTATATGTTGAAAATAATTAGCATCTAAAGTGCCACTTTCCAAATCATCATTTGGGAAAACATAATCTTGATATACTTCAATTTCAATGTTGATATTCTGTTCTTCTAATAAAGGTTTTGCTTTTTCTAATACTTCTGCATGAGGAACACTAGTTGCTCCAATAACAAGTTCCACAGTTTCTTGATCAGCCGTTTCGTTGTCTTCTTCTGTTCCTTCACTAGCATTGTTATCACCTGTAGTTTGGCTCTCATCTTCAGATGTACCACAGGCAACTAGTGCAAATAAGCATAGTGTTGCAAGTAAAAGTGTTAATAATTTTTTCAAAATAAATCATCCCTTCTTGTAATGTTGTTTATCTTTTATCTATCACTTTGGATAGTAAATCCCCAATAAATTGAAAAATGAAAACTATAATAATGATTAGAATAGTACATGCTAATATTACATCAAAATCACGTCGTTGGAACCCTTGTAAATACGCGAGAGAACCAAGTCCGCCGGCACCTATAACACCTGCTATAGCTGTATAACCAATCAAAGCTATTCCTGTCACGGTTAACCCGGATATCAGTGCAGGCATCGATTCAGGTAATAATACCTTGAAAATGATCGTATTAGTTTTAGCACCCATCGCTTTAGCTGCTTCAATTACACCTTTGTCTACTTCTTTTAAACCAATTTCAACTAGTCTTGCATAGAACGGACCAGCACCAATAATTAAAGCAGGTACTGCTGCTTCCCAACCTCTAATTGTACCAATTATAAAGTCAGTAAAAGGAAATAATAATAAAATCAAAATGATAAATGGGATAGCGCGAAATACGTTAACTATAACGGCTGTAAGAAAGTTAACAAATCGATTCTGCCATACATTCCCTTTATCGGTAAGAAACAATAATAGACCTAATATTAGACCTAGTATTAGTGTTCCGATAACTGATATAATCGTCATATAAAGCGTTTCTAAAGTTGCTTCCCATAAATCTTCTGGTATGACATTTGGAAAAAGATCCTTAAGCATGCTTTAACACCTCAACTTCCACACCAGAGTCCTGGATGTACTGTATCGTATTAGTTAAAACAGCTTTTTCACCATTTATCTCTACGAATAAAGTGCCATATGCACCTTCCTGAGTTGGCGCAATAGAACCTTGTAAAATGTTAATCTCTACATCAAATTTTTTAGCTATCTCACTTATTAAGGCGCGTCTAGCATGATTGCCGATGAAGTGGAGTTTTACAACTTCACTATCTTCACGGTCATTAATAAAGTTATATAATTTATCTTTTTCATGCTCTAACGGATTTAATTGTTGCACAAACCGCTTCGTTGTTTTTGATTGTGGTCTCACGAAGACATTTAATACTTCTCCGTTTTCAACTACTTTACCGTTCTCCATGACCGCTACTCGATGGCAAATCTTTTGTATGACATGCATCTCGTGTGTAATTAAGATAATCGTTAGTCCTAGTTTTTTATTAATCGAGACGAGTAAATCCAATATATCATCAGTAGTTTCTGGATCAAGTGCAGAAGTTGCCTCATCACATAATAACACTTCAGGATCATTGGCAAGCGCTCTGGCAATACCGACACGCTGCTTCTGACCGCCGCTTAGTTGGGATGGGTAAGCATATTCTTTCCCTGAAAGACCAACCAAATGAATTAATTCTAGTACTTTTTCTTTTCGCTTTGCCTTTGACACCCCGGCAATTTCTAGCGGAAAAGCAATATTATCAAAAACAGTCCGAGACCAAAGTAAATTAAAATGTTGAAAAATCATTCCGATTTTTTGACGTTTTTTACGTAATTGGTGGCTAGGCATCTTTGTTATATCTTTATCGTGAATAACAACTGAGCCATCACTTGGTTCCTCTAACCTATTAATTAAACGCACAAAAGTACTTTTACCAGCACCACTGTATCCTATGACACCAAATATTTCACCAGGCTCAATATTTAATGAAACATTGTCGACAGCCTGTACTTTTTGCTTTTTTGTTTGATACAGTTTCGACAAGTTTTTTATCTGAATCAAAATTAATCACTCCTTTGGTTATTGTGTATAAAACACAATAAAAAATCCCTTCTGCACAAGAGGACAGAAAGGAAGTTCTTAAATGTCCTCTTATCTTTCAAAGCTTTAGGAGCTTTGATGGAATTAGCACCTATCAGCATTGCTGACGGTTGCCGGGTTTCACAGGGCCATTCCCTCCACCTCTCTTGATAAGAGCTTTACGTATATAATTCGGTACAGAACATAATATCATCCCGTGAAACATTCGTCAATTATTTTGTAAAAAGTTTAAATAATCATATTATTCTGAAAAAAATCAAGTTAAAGAACAATACTCATAAGCGAGATGAAGGACAAAAAAAGCGAAAAGATAGAAAATTTGTCTTTCATAAGCGAATAGGAAGCAGAAAAAGAACGAGCTTAAATGGATAAGCTCGTTCTTTATATATTAATTTATTAATGACTGTAGTGGAGCAGGAATTCTCCCACCACGATGAATTAACTTATCCGATGAAAAAGGATTAACACCAATAATAGGTGCACGGCCAAGAAGTCCGCCGAATTCGACGGTATCTCCCTCTTCTTTACCAATCACAGGGATAACGCGAACTGCTGTCGTTTTTTTATTAATCATTCCTATCGCTGCTTCATCTGCAATGATTGCTGCTAATGTTTCAGGACTCGCTTTTCCTTCTAAGGCTATCATGTCAAGTCCAACCGAGCAGACACAAGTCATTGCTTCTAATTTTGATAGGTTTAGAGCGCCATCTTCAATGCCGCGAATCATACCGTTATCTTCACTTACAGGGATAAAGGCACCACTTAAGCCACCAACATAGGAACTTGCCATCGCACCACCTTTTTTAACGGCATCATTCATAAGCGCTAAGGCAGCGATTGTACCATGCGTTCCGACGCGTTCCAATCCGATTTCTTCTAAAATCTCTGCTACACTATCATTCATCGCATTGGTAGGGGCGAGCGAAAGATCCATAATACCAAAAGGTACATTTAAACGATCCGCAACGACACGACCAATTAACTCACCGGCCCTTGTAATTTTAAATGCCGTTTTTTTGATGACATCGGATATTTCACCGAGGTCTGCATCGGGATATCTTCTCAGTGCGTTAAGTACAACACCAGGTCCACTAACCCCAACACTCAAGACAGCTTCTCCTTCACCTGCACCATGAAACGCACCAGCCATAAACGGATTGTCCTCAACAGGGTTACAAAAAACGACAAGCTTGGCACAGCCAATACTATTATTATCTTTTGTTAATTCGGCTGTCTGATGAATGATGTTGCCCATTCGTTTAACAGCATCCATATTAATCCCGGTGCGTGTTGTAGCAACAGATATTGATGCGCAAACACGTTCCGTTTGACTGAGTGCTTCTGGTAAAGCATCTAAGAGAATCTGTTCTCCTTTAGAAATCCCTTTATGTACAAGCGCAGAATATCCACCAATAAAGTCAACGTCCAGTGTTTGAGCAGCTTTATCTAATGTTTTTGCAAGTTCGACTGCTTGTTCTTTAGTAGCATTACCTAAAAGGTCAGCAGCAGGGGAGATGGCAATGCGTTTGTTAATAATTGGTACTCCATACTCGGTTGCTACTTGTGATGCAGTTTTTTGCAAGTCTTTCGCATAACTTGTCACTTTTTGATAGACATTTTCTTTCACTTTTTCAAAGTCTTGATCCGCACAATCGCGCAAACTAATGCCCATTGTTACTGTGCGAATATCTAAATGTTCCATTTCTACCATGCGAATGGTTTCTTGAATTTCGGTAAAAGCTATTGGCATCTGTTATCCTCCTATCTTAAACACGGTGCATTGCTTGAAATACATCTTCTAGCTGAATATTGATTTTGAGTCCTAATTCTTTTTCAACCGGTTCAAACTTTTCTTGTAATGCTTCTAAATTACTGGGATCTTTAATATCAATTAACATAATCATTGTAAAAAAATCCTGTAAAATGGTTTGACTGATATCTAAAATATTCATTTCATTTTTATATAAAACGGTTGTGACTTTGGCAATAATGCCTACTTGATCTTTTCCAACAACACTGACGACAGCACGTCTTTGCATTTTGTTTCACCTCATTTATTTCATTATTATGGCTATTATAGCACGGAACATACGAAGGGCGCTTTTTTGCTAATTCATCAATTTTCACATAAAATATAGTGAGACCATGAACAGAGGAGTTTATTATGAAAAAAGACATTCGATTAATTGCATTAGATATGGACGGTACTTTATTAGGTACGGACCATCAAGTTTCCAAAGCGAATAAAGAAGCAATTATAAAGGCACGTGAAAAAGGTGTAGAAGTGATTATTTCTACAGGAAGACATTATCAAACAAGTTCTATCATTGCAAAAGAGTTGGATATCCACTATCTCATCACAGTGAATGGAAGTGAGATATGGACAATGACGGGTGACTTGATCGCAAGACAAACGATTGATGCACGAATTATTGAAAAACTAGTCCAATTAAAAGAAGAACATCAAACAAGGGCATGGCTCTCTTCGATTGATAATATTTGGCGTGGTGAGGTTCCAGAAGATATATTAGCACACGAATGGCTAAAATTCGGTTTTGATACAAAAGATGCTGCAACAAAGGAAAAAATCATGAACGTGATCGAGAGTTGGGAAGAGATAGAATTAAGTAATTCAAGTCCAACCAACATTGAAGTGAATGCAGTTGGTGTCAATAAAGCAGCAGCCATCGGAGTTGTCTGTGAACGGTTAGGTATCAACATGTCCCAAGTAATGGCGATGGGAGACAGCCTTAATGATATTAAAATGATTGAGCAGGCGGGCTTAGGAATTGCGATGGGTAACGCGCAGGACACTGTTAAGGAGACGGCTGACTGGCAAACACTCTCCAATGATCAGGACGGTGTAGCAAAGGCAATTGAGAAATGGGTATTGTAAATTACAGAAGCAGAATTTTCAGAAAATGAATGGCTATTACTTGCAGTGATAGTTAGGATATAATAACTTATTAGATGGAGTGAATTTTTCAGATCACTACAGGAATATCTGATTTCATGGTAAAATAGAGTATGGAATCATACATAGTGATAAAAGAAAAGGAGCGAATAAGACAATGGCAAAACAACAATTTGGTGTGATAGGTCTTGCTGTAATGGGTAAAAACCTAGCGTTAAACGTTGAAAGCAGAGGATACTCTTTATCAGTATTTAATAGAACTTATCAAAAAACAGAAGATTTCTTAAATAATGAAGCAAAGGGAAAAAATTTCATTGGCGCAAAAACAATTGAGGAATTTGTTGAATCATTAGAAAAACCACGCAAAATTATGCTAATGGTACAAGCAGGTCCAGCAACAGATGCAACGATCGCTTCATTAAAACCACTACTTGATGAAGGAGATATCTTAATTGATGGTGGTAACACATTCTTTAAAGATACCATCCGTCGTAATGCAGAACTAGATGAATCAGGTATCCATTTCATTGGAACTGGTGTTTCTGGTGGGGAAGAAGGAGCACTTAAAGGACCTTCGATCATGCCAGGTGGGCAAAAAGAAGCGTATGAAAAAGTAGCACCTATTTTTGAAGCTATCTCTGCAAAAGTAGAGGGCGACCCTTGTGTAACATACATTGGTCCAAACGGTGCAGGACACTACGTGAAAATGGTACACAACGGTATTGAATATGGTGACATGCAATTAATCGGTGAAGCATACTTCATCATGAAGCATGTTCTTGGATTAGATGCAGATGAACTACATGAAGTATTTAAAGAATGGAACAAAGGTGAACTTGACAGTTACCTAATCGAAATCACAACAGATATCTTTAAGAAAAAAGATAAAGAAACAGGAAAACCAATGGTAGACGTAATCCTTGATACTGCTGGTCAGAAAGGTACAGGTAAATGGACAAGCCAAAGCTCACTAGACTTAGGTGTGCCATTACCAGTAATCACAGAATCTGTATTTTCACGTTTCATTTCAGCAATGAAAAAAGAGCGTGTAGCAGCAAGCAAAGTATTACAAGGACCATCTGCACAGGACAAACCATATGAAGGTGACAAAGATGAGCTTGTAGAGGCAATTCGCAAAGCACTTTATATGAGTAAAATCGTTTCCTATGCACAAGGTTTTGCACAAATGCGTGCAGCTTCTGAAGAAAATGACTGGAACTTACGTTATGGTGACATCTCCATGATCTTCCGTGGTGGATGTATCATTCGTGCCCAGTTCCTGCAAAAAATTAAAGAAGCATATGACCGCGATCCTGCTTTAGCGAATCTATTATTAGATCCATATTTCAAAGAGATCGTAGAAAGCTATCAAACGTCATTACGTAAAGTGCTTTCAATTGCAATGGAACGTGGTATTCCAGTTCCAGGTTTCGCAAGTGCCTTAGCATATTATGACAGCTATCGTACTGAGACGTTACCAGCTAACCTTTTACAAGCACAACGTGACTACTTCGGTGCCCATACGTATCAACGAATTGATAAAGAAGGCGTCTTCCACACAGAGTGGTTAGAAGATTAATTATATTGAAAAATCCCACATTGCTGTGGGATTTTTTTCTTACGGACAAAAGTTAAGAAAATGATAGTTTTTTGTCCATAAGAAAGAATCTTATGGACAAAATTAGTCTCATTAAGGAAATTTGTCCGTAAGTTATCTCTATATCTAAACTAATAATCACTCAGCTGAATTATTTGCCTTCCAACAGTTTCTTAACTTGTTTCTTATCTTTGTGGGAGACGAGAATAAATAATATATCATTTTCTTTGATAATGGTGTTGCCTGTGGGAGTCACTAATTGATTGTTTCGAATGATTGCACTAATGGAAGTGTCTTTTGGAAAGTCGATATCAATTAAGGTTTTACCAATGAAATCTAGCTCTTCATTCACCTCATATTCAATCATTTCTGCATTAGCCTTCCCGATTGAAATGAGTTCCAAACTATGCATGGGCTCTGTCTTTTTTGGTCCAGTTAAATTTAATTTTTCAGCAAAAACAGAGATGGTGGACCCTTGAATGGCGGCAGAGATAAGAACGACGAAAAATACAACATTAAAAAATAGTTGGCCGTTCTCTATACCTGCAACTAGAGGAAAGGTTGCTAATACTATAGGTACTGCCCCTTTTAATCCGGCCCAAGAAAGAAACAGTTTTTCATTGAGCGAATAGTTAAGTTTTATGGTACTTAGAAAGACTGCGACAGGTCTAGCAAGTAGAATAAGTATTAACGAAATAACTAATCCTTTCCAAATGATATCCCAAGCAAATAAGTCGCTAGGAAATACCAGCAAACCAAGGATCGTAAACATTAGTATTTGGGCAATCCAGGCGAACCCTTCATTAAATCGGAAAATGGAATGGCGATATGCTATTTCAGAATTGCCCATAAAAACGGCAGTTACGTAAACAGATAAAAGCCCACTAGCTTGCGTAACGTCTGCTAAACTAAACGTCAATAGTGCAAAAGCAAGTGCGAAGACTGGATAAAGTCCACTGGAATCTAATTTGATTTTGTTAATGGAATAAACAGCGATGGCACCCATAGCTAAGCCGATCACAATCCCCATAATCATCTGCCAAAAGAATGAACCGATTAACATTAAATAAGAGGCGTGATCATTTGTAATTAATTCTATAAATGAAATGGTCAGGATCATAGCCATCGGATCGTTGGAGCCTGATTCTGCTTCAAGTGTGGATTCTATTTTGTTTTTAATATTTTGCCCTTTTAATACAGCAAATACAGCAGCTGCATCCGTAGAGCCAACAATAGCACCAAATAAAAAGCCTTCTAGCCAACTAACATCCAAAATAAATTTAGCTGCAACTGCAACTAATACTGAAGTGAGTACAACACCGAGTGTTGCTAGAGATATCGAGGGTCCAATTACAGGGCGGATATCGCTCCATTTTGTCTGAAGTCCACCTTCAAATAATATGATGATAAGAGCTACCATCCCAATAAGTTGTGCAAGACTATAATCACTAAAATAAATAAAGTCAAGACCATCACTTCCAATTAACATACCTAAACCGATATATAAAATTAAGACGGGAACACCGATACGACTTGAAA
Source organism: Gracilibacillus kekensis (assembly GCF_900143085.1). Lineage (GTDB taxonomy): Bacteria > Bacillota > Bacilli > Bacillales > Amphibacillaceae > Gracilibacillus > Gracilibacillus kekensis. Next base: position 226,615 of record NZ_FRCZ01000006.1, read on the forward strand.
ATTTGGTTGTTATCACACCCAGGATAAACAAAAGTCCGATAAAAAAAATAAAATAATCTGTAATTACTGTGTCACTAAACAAAAGCATACTCCTCTCTTATAAATTAATATCTATTTTAATTGGGGTGGAAACTTCCTTATTCAGTCCAATATAGTGTAAAGTTTCCGAAGTAGACGAGTGTCCATAAATATCTCTTATCAAAGATATCGCAATGCCTTGTTTATAGGCATGATATCCAAACGTCTTCCTTAACGTGTGGATGCCAACTTTATCTGTCAAGCCAATTTCACGAGCGGCATGATTAATAATACGATAAGCTTGTTGTCTCGTAATTGGCTTGCCACTGCTTTTTGTTTGGAATAAATAATCTTCTCCATATAACGAAGAAGTGGACAAATAGTTGTCAATTGCAATATAAACATTCGTATTTAAGTAGATAGGTGATAGAGCTGACAGGAATTCCCGGGGTTGAATTCCGTCCCACACTTGATGGACTTTTAATGTAAGCAGGTCGTTAATTCGCATACCTGTGTTTATTTCAAGTACAAACAACAGATAATCACGAGCGGATTTTTGTTTTAAAAAGGATTTGAATAGATTAATTTGTTCTTTCGTTCTAATCGGATGGACAAACTCCATATATTTCACTCCTGTATGTTACTTAACCTAATTTTATCATATGTTATGTAACGTATAAAATGATAAGCAAACAAAAAGAAGCTGGGACAAAAGAATTTTATCATTAAAAAATCCAAACGACTCGATTACCAAATCGTTTGGATTAATATGCGTATTTGGAACTGATAATACTATCAACGAATTTTTTACATGAGAGAAATGGCATAATACTAGTTAATGCTCGAGTTGTAGAATATCAAATTAGCTTAGGCGTCCGCTTCCACTCCTACGGGATGTTTTTTCCACGTTGCCAACTGACCGTAATCCCATTCTTGGAATTTTCGTAAAGCCAAAAAAGAACCAATGGGATACTGTCAGTAACAACCTGATAAGTTTCGCTAACAGTCAGTGGTAAAACCCCACTGATTGTAGTCTCACTTTATCCGAAGATCCACTTTGGTAAGCGATCTTTGCTTGCCAAAGTTAGCTGAGGAGAAAAACCCGTGGAAAGGGAAGCGGACAAGCCGTAGCGGTTTCTAAGCGCAAACAACATGTCAAAATTACCCCAATGAATTTATATTTTATTATATTTAGTGTTCTTCAAATAACAAAACACGAGCCGGTGCTGCTTCAGTTCCGACTAATTTCAGCGGTGCTGCTATCATAAAATATTCACCCGGGGTAATATCTTTTAAACGTAGACCTTCGATAATAATAATATCGTGGCTGAATAAAGTTCTGTGTGTAGGATTACCTTCTTGAGAACGTTCGATTCCTAAAGTATCAATGCCAATCCCCTCAATACCTAACTCTTTCAAGTATTCAGCACCATCTTCTTTCAAAAAGATAAAGTTAAAGTCAAAGGAAGGCTCATCGTAATACGAGTTTTTCGTTTTGCATAGAATAAAATCACCTTTTTCTATCGAATGCGCTTCCAAATCAGAACTCGTGATGCCATCGTTTACATCTTCTAAATCAATAACTTTCACTTTACGTACTAATCTTTCTAACTGAATCGTTTCAAAAGTATCAGCATCATTAATCATATGGAGAGGGGCGTCAATATGTGTACCAGTATGTAAGCCGATATGTGCCGTTGTACTTGTCACATGACCACTCGTGTTCCTATCAAAAACAGGTTTGGCTCCTTCTATATCTTCCCAAACTTGCATGTCAGGATGAACTTCCATTGAAATATCATAAAACTTCATGTTAACACTCCTTTAATTATTATAAAAAAGCAATCAATCAAAGAAATATTGATTGATTGCTAATTGATTTAATCTTTTGTTACGTCCCACCATTCGAAGCCATCATTGTGTAATAATTGATCTGCTTCTTTTGGTCCGTTGCTGCCTGAAGCATAGTTAGGGAAATCCGCTTTTTTCTGAGACCATGCTTTGGCTATAACATCGGTGAATTTCCAGGATAATGCTACTTCATCCCAATGTGTGAAGTTGGTAGAATCACCACGCATACAATCATGTAAAAGGATTTCATATGCTTCTGGTGTGTTCATTTTATCATCCGAATTATTATCATAGCTTAATGTGATCGGTGTTGAGGAAGCGTTATAGTCCCCTTTCTTGGCATTTACATGTAAGGTAATACCTTCATGTGGCTGTACGTGAATCACTAAAAGATTAGACTTTGTCTCATGTTCTTTACCGTAATAAAGGTTCATCGGTAAATCTTTAAATTCTACTACAATTTCTGTTGATTTTTGCTTCATACGTTTTCCAGTTCGAAGATAGAATGGTACACCTGCCCAACGGAAATTATCGATCATTAGCTTTGCAGCAACAAACGTATCTGTATTAGATTCAGGGTCTACTCCGTTACCTTCTCGGTATGCCGGGAGTTCTTCCCCATTTACGAGTCCCTTATCATATTGTCCGCGAACAAAGTATTGTCCCACTTCGTCTTCATTTAGAACACGTAATGCACGCAAAGCTTTTACTTTTTCACTGCGAATTTCCTCAGGTGTTAATTTTATCGGTGGATCCATTGCGATCAGTGCAAGCATTTGTAGCATATGGTTTTGCATCATGTCTTTTAGTGCGCCTGCACCATCGTAATAACGACCACGCTCTTCTACACCAAGTACTTCACTTGAAGTGATTTGAATATTAGAAATGTATTGATTGTTCCAAAGTGGTTCAAATAGCGCATTTGCAAACCGAATGACTTCAATATTTTGAACCATTTCTTTTCCAAGATAATGATCAATGCGATAAATTTGATCTTCGGTAAATGCTTCCCGTATTTGATCATTTAATTCCTTCGCTGAGTGATAGTCATGGCCAAATGGTTTCTCGATAACTAAACGAGTCCAACCTTTTGTTGTTGTTAGTCCTTCTGATTTTAAGTTTGCTGCAAGAGTGCCGAAAAAGTTCGGCGCCATTGAGAAATAAAAGAGACGATTTCCATCTGTATCATGCTTAGCATCCAATTCAGTAATCAAATTCTCTAGTTTCTCATAATGTTCAAGGTCTTGAATATCAAATGGATTGTAATGAAAGTGACTTGCGAACTCATCAGCATCGATATGATCATCATCGAAACTATCAATCGATTCTTTAACCTTGTCACGGAATATTTCATTTGTCCATGGACGTCTTGCTACACCAATTACTGCGAAATTATCAGATAACTTTCCATTACGATAGAGTCGGTAAATGGAAGGGTAAAGTTTTCGATTTGCAAGATCCCCTGTTGCACCAAAAATAACAATAACTGCTTTCGGGTTATTCGTTGTCATTAACTTTAACTACCTTTCTACATGTTTATTTACGAGTTTTCACGGTGCTAACCGTCCGTGAGTCTCCAAAGAATCGAAGTCTCACATTATACGCATATGTGTCACGATATGCTATAATTTTGTAACGACGTGTCAAAAAAATAATGGTACTATGTTATACTACCATGTGTGAAAATGCATTTAAAATATTATACATGATAACATATAAACAGGTGTGTTGACGGAACTGTCATAAATATATACTATCATTTATTGGGAAAATGACAAATGAAATACATGGAATTTTCAAAAAATTTAGGAGGAAATCATGAAAAAATATAGCGGTTTTCTAATTGATTTAGATGGTACAGTTTATAAAGGTACTGAAAAAATAGTAGAAGCGATCGAATTCGTAAAAGAATTAGAATGTAAAAACTTGCCATACCTTTTTTTAACAAATAACTCTACCAAGCATCCCAGTGATGTTTCTGAAAAATTAGTTGATATGGGAGTTCCGAGTACTACAGAGCACGTTTTTACCACAAGTATGGCGACAGCTAGTTACATAAAAGAGCAAAATAGAGATGCAAAAGTTTATCCAATTGGTGAAGAGGGACTACATATGGCATTAGAAGAATGTGGTCTTGAAATCGTTGAAGAAAATGCAGATGTGGTTGTAATGGGGTTAGACCGTGACATTAATTATGAAAAATTAGCAAAAGGTGTGTTAAATATTCGTTCAGGAGCTTCGTTTGTGGCGACAAATGGTGATGTTGCTTTACCAACAGAACGTGGTTTTCTGCCAGGTGCAGGTTCGCTTATTTCGGTGCTATCCGTATCAACAGGTGTTCAACCGAAGTTTATCGGGAAGCCAGAATCAATTATTGTAGAACAAGCATTAGAAGTGTTAGGAACATCAAAAGAAGAGACGCTGATGGTTGGAGATAACTATGCAACAGATATCTTGGCAGGAATCAACGCTGGAATTGATTCGTTATTAGTTCACACCGGAGTTACAACAAAAGAAGATTTAAAATCAATAGAAAAGCAGCCAACTTTCACGATCGACAGTTTAGCGGAATGGACATTTGGTGAATGGTAAAAGAGACAGGGACAAAAGAAATTTATAATTATAAACATCCAAACGATTAGGATAAACTTAGAATCGTTTGGATGTTTATGCGTAGTAGGAAGAAACTGCGACATAGCAGAAGTGGTAATTATGAGATTTTGCTTTGCAACCGCTTCGGCTTGCCCGTTTTCCTTTCCGCGGGTTTTTACCCTAAGCTAACTTTTCAAGCAAAATTCGCTTAAAAAGTTAGCTTAGGGTAAAAACATCCCGCAGGAGTGAAAACGAACGCATACGCTTTAAATGGATACTACAACTGTTGTCAAAGCTATCATTTGAACTTTCTATAGTATTTTATCTACATTATGCGATAGTGTCATTATTTAAATTCTTGCATCTATTGTAGCACTATAACTAGCGTAGGCGTTCGCTTCAACTCCTATGGGACTCGTTTTACCTGAAGATCCACTTTTCCATGCGGTTTTTGCTTGGAAAAGTTAGCTGAAGGGAAAACCCCATGGAAAGGGAAGCGAACAAGCCGTAGCGGTTGTTACGCACAAATTTACTGTCAAAATGACTACATCATTTATTGCATAGTATCCTTATATCGCGTAACATTACTTATAGTTTCGTTCGTATTTGTTGTTAAGAAAATTGGTTATGTCCTAATCTCCTTTACTTTGGCTCTATTCGTAATAAGCACACCGAAAATAACGAAGAAAGACCCGATTAGCTGTACCCATGTTAATTGCTCACCTAAAAAGATAACCGCTCCTAACATAGTAAAAACCGGGATTAAATTCAAAAAGACAGATGCACGTGATGGACCTATCGCTTCAATCCCTTTATTATACGCTATTAAAGCTACCAGAGAAGGGAACACACCTAAATATATAAGTCCGGCAATTACCTCCCATGACCAATTAATAGAGCTAAATTGATTCATTTCGATAGTTATTAAAGGAATAAATATAATAATAGCAACTACCACCATAACAAGTAATGCACCATACGTCGGAAATTTCCATGTGTGTTGTTTAATGAAAATGGAATAAAAGGACCAGGTTATCATCGCAAGCAGCATAATTAAATCACCACTGTTAAATTGCAAACTCATGATCACTTCCAAAGAGCCTTTTGTAATGACGAAAAACACCCCGAATAGCGAGATGAATACTCCAATCATTTGCTTTCTCGAAAATCTATCACCAAATAATAAAAAAGTAAGAATTAGTGTGAATATCGGTGTAGATGCTTCTACAATTCCTGCATTGATAGATGTCGTATAGTTAAGTGCTAAATAAACAAAAATGTTAAAGAGAACTAAACCAGTTACAGATAATGCGAGTATTGCTTTCCATTCTTTTTTCCATAGTTCCCTATTGCTTTTCCATTCACGATAACCAATTGGTAAAATAACGAGTGCAGCTATTAGATATCGAAAGAATGATAGCATAATTGGTGGAATCTCCTCTGTAACAGGCTTCCCAACAATCAAATTTCCAGCGTAAAACATAGCAGCTAAAATTAAGAGAATGTATGCTTTCATTTGATCACCTCCAATAGAAGGCATCATAACACGTTTTCAGGTATGAAAAAAGGGCATAAAAATAGAAAAGTGCCCCGTATACATTGATTGATGTATGCTTCAGACACTCTTCATCTGTTTATTTTTCTATTTTCTCGATTTCAAAAACATCTTCTAATTTTTCACTTAAGAACTGGTGAGCATCCTTTATCCCTTGATTGTAAAAGGTCGGAGCAATTTCATTCATGAAAAAATCTAATAAAAAGCCTGCTTCTAAATTTCCTATTTCTTCTTGGCGTTCGTTTAGATAGAAATCTTGAATCGATGTTATCATTTCTTCTTTTTTCTCTTTGGAGATAGTGAAGGGTGCTTTCATACGATAACTCCTTTAAATTAATAATATTATTTCCAATTATATCATAGTGTTTATGGAGTTCATGTATAGTCGCACCTCTTAAATAAATCAGGATGGAAGTATTACTTTACAGCTTTCTGTAACTTCTGGATCATTTTTAAAGAGCGTCCTGTACCAATGGCAACAGATTCTAAAGGATTTTGAGCAAGGTGTACTGGAACATTCACTTCATTAGATAACCATTCTTGCATTCCTTTTAGCAATGATCCACCACCAGTAATCGTGATCCCCTGATCTACAATATCTCCGCTTAATTCAGGTGGGCAACTTTCTAATGTCTCAGTGATGGCATGTAAGATGGATTCCAATACTTCTTTAATAGAGCGCTGGATTTCTGTTGAACGAATGCTGACCACTTTTGGCAAACCAGTAACAAGGTCACGTCCTCTAACATCCATTTCTTCTTCCGAATGCTCGACTAACGCATAACCGATCTCCATTTTAATCTTTTCGGCACTGCTTTCACCGATTAATACATTGTAATGGCGTTTAATATATTGGATAATCTCTTCATCCATATGATCTCCACCTACACGAACGGAACGGCTGGCTACTACACCACCAAAGGAAATAATACCAACTTCACTGGTGCCTCCACCAATATCAACAATCATACTTGCTGTCGGTTCTGCGACAGGTAAGTCTGCACCGATGGCAGCTGCTACTGGTTCTTCAATTAAATGTACTTCTTTTGCACCAAAATTTTTCACTGCATTATCAATAGCTCTTCGTTCCACCGCTGTACTGCCAGAAGGAGTACAAACCACTACACTTGGCTTTCGCATCGATACTCCTGCTTTTTTGCTAACTTTTTTCAGGAATGCTTTTAACATTTGTGTTGTCATATCAAAATCAGCAATCACACCGTCTTTTAGCGGACGAATCGGAACAATATTTCGTGGCGTTTTACCAATCATTTCTTTTGCTTCGTTACCGACTGCAACCACTTGATTAGTAGTTGTATCAACAGCAACGACAGATGGTTCATTTAAAATAATACCTTTATTTTTTGCGTATATAAGAATATTTGCTGTACCTAAATCAATTCCAATTTCAGTATTTGAAAACATGCTGTTACCTCCATATGTTGTACGTTTTTATCACAAAAATGATCTTTATGACACGTTTAATTAACCATTAGAAATTCAAATGTTTCTTTAATGGTTGTCTCCTTTATATATAGTTATTCTTTTTTTAATCTAGAATTATGACGGTAGAAAGGGTGGTGTATTTTAACAATTATATTACTATCAAAAAAAGTAACAGACCAGTGTATGGTCTGCTACTATTTGCAACGTTAAAGACCGCCGATTCTAAAGGGGTTTTTAAGACAGTTTGTTATTCTGTTTCTTCTAATAAATTCGCAAGGACGTGTGCTTTGAATTTTTCGATTTTTCTTCCTTCATGATGACGCACACCTTTTTCTTTCAATTTTTCTACGTACCAACCTTTGCTGCCTACATGCATAATTCAACACTCCTTACTAAAAATTTTGCAGATGCCATTCTAACATCTGAAAATTATAGTGAAAAGGGGTTAATGGTAATTATTATAGGTATTTTTTTGTATAATAGAAATTATACAAGTGGGAGGAGGGTTCGGATGACTTATCGTATTTTCTCTTTAAACGTAGGAAAACCAAAAATATATCAATTAGAAGGAAAAGATATCAGGACTGGCTTTATTAAAAAACCGATTTATAAACCTAGCTTTTTAACGTTAACTGGTTTTGAAGAAGATGGACAGGCAGATTTAATAAATCATGGTGGAGAAGAAAAAGCATTACTCTTGTATCCAAAAGACCATTATTTATTTTGGAACAAACAATATAATAAAACTTTTTCTTATCCCGCTTTTGGTGAAAATATAACGATTGAGGGTCTTACAGAAAAGGATGTCTTTATCGGTGACACCTTTCAATTAGGGGAAGCAAAAATTCAAGTATCTCAACCGCGACAACCTTGTTACAAAATAGCGAAAACTCATGGCATTAAAGAGATGCCTGCTGTGGTAACAGAGACAGGTTATAGTGGATTTTACTTTCGAGTATTAAAAGAAGGAACAGTAAAGCCGACAGATGAACTAAAGAAGATAAAAGAAGATAGAAACCGCGTAACATCCTTTGAAATTTTTGATTGTTTATTTCATGATCGTAAAAATAAGCAACGAATGCAAAATTATCTTCAGTTAACGGGACTTGCTGCAAATGTCAAAGCAACCTTACAAAAAAGAATCGATAAGTTAGGTTAATGTATATACGTGCAGCACAAAAATAAGTCGAATATATTAGAAATTAAGTGAATTATAGGGAAAAAGTAGAAAAAAGTCCTAAAGTTACTTTTTAAGTTGACCTGATTAACGTATACTAAAAGAAACTATAAAAAAAGGTGACAACAATGCCAAATGAAAAAACAATGAAACAAGCCGAAGCTCGTATTAAGAATACGATAAATAAAAGCAATAATCTTTTGGAAGAAAAACATAATTACGAACAAATACTGAAGCACAATATGAACTTGATATTTGTAATCCGCCAAGAGAATGATCGTTTCTATTTTTCATTGTTAGCCGGGAAGTTAAAAGAGAAATTAGATTTATCTGATAACTTAATCGGAAAAAATGCAGACTTATCTATATTGGATCATGGTTTGAAAGCTTTGTTTAAAGAAAAGATACAAGAATCGTTAACAGGTAAAGAAGTATCATTTAGACACACCTATCAGCAATGTGATATATATTCGATGTTATCGCCAATCGTAAAAAATGGGCAAGTAATCGAAATTGTTGGTACTTCTATCGATATTACATCATTTAAAAAAGCAGAGCAGGAAATAGAATATTTACGAGCATATGACAGGTTAACAAATCTTCCTAATCGAGATAAATTACTGAAAGATTTAGATGAAAGCATTAAAGATAAGAAAATTAATCCTCTTAAAGCACTGATTATGTGTGATTTAGATCGGTTGAAAAATATAAATGACACATTAGGGCAATATGCGGGAGATCAAGTAATTTCGCTGATTTCAGAGCGGCTTCTGCAAATAACTCCTAGAGGTTGCAAAATCTACCGTTTTGGTGGAGATGAATTTGTTATTGTTATGGACCAAACGATAAAAGACATTAGTCGATTAGCAGAAGAGATTCTGCATATTATTCGACAGCCATTTGTGTTATCGAAAAATGACTTTTATATGACAGGAACAATAGGTATAAGTTATATGAATGAATCTGTTGAAGAAGCAGAAGAATATATTAATAGAGCAAGTGTTGCCGTTCATTATGGTAAAGTCAAGGGTGGCAATCGTGTAATTGAATATAATAATCAAATGAGTGAAAAATATAATGAGATATTATTGCTCGAATCAGACATACGTAAAGCATTTCAATACAATGAATTTACGCTATCTTATCAGCCAAAGGTAGACGTACATACGAATGAAATAGTTGGTGTCGAAGCATTGATACGATGGGAACATGGTAAGAAAGGTATGATCCCTCCATCCACTTTCATTCCAATTGCAGAAGAAATCGGTATGATCGAAAAAATTGGAGAATGGGTATTACGGGAAGCATGCAGCCAATTTGTAAAATGGCAATCAAGTGGACTTAAACCAGTGATAGTAGCTGTCAATGTTTCTGCCGTAGAGTTACAACAATCAGAATTTTTAAAAAGAGTAAAGAAGATTATTAAGGAAACAGGGATGGACCCAAATTATTTAGAGATTGAAATTACAGAAAACAGCATCATGCAAAACACTGAAGAATGTATTGATCGAATGAACCAACTACGAGAGATGGGCATTTCATTATCGATTGATGATTTTGGTACAGGTTATTCCTCTATGGGGTATTTGCAAAAATTCCCAATTAATTATTTAAAAATTGATAAGTCCTTTATAAAAGAATTATTTAGTCAATCGGGAAGTGCTGAAATTATTAAAGCAATGATTCAATTAGGACATACATTTGGTTTGAAGGTAGTAGCAGAAGGGGTAGAAGGTGAACAGATTCTTTCTTTTATTCAAAATCAGGATTGTGATTATTATCAGGGCTATTTCTATAGTAAACCAGTGGAACCAGAATTAATAAAAGAGAAATTGTTAGCTTACTCTTAACAAAAAAAGAGGATTAGCATAATGAATGAGGTGGTATTATATGATTAATGTGTTATTTATTTGTTTAGGAAATATATGCAGATCACCGATGGCAGAGGCGGTCTTTCGACAAATTATCAAAGAGAAGGGACTTGAGGATAGATTTGTAATTGATTCAGCAGGAATAGGTGATTGGCATATTGGTAATCCTCCACATCAAGGAACAAGAAAAAAATTAGATGAGATGAAAATTTCATATCAAGGGCAAAAGGCACGTCAAATTATAAAGAATGACTTAGAAGAATTCGATTATGTCATTGCTATGGATCAGCAGAACATGGATGACTTACAACAATTTAATTTTGAAGCTGCAAAGGTAACAGTAAAAAAACTAATGGATTTTATTGATCAACCAATAGAACAAAATGTACCTGATCCATATTTTACGAAAAATTTTGATTATACATTCGAGTTAGTTCAAGAAGGTTGTGAACATTTATTCGAGTATATAAAAAAAGAACACGACTTATAAGCATTAGCCAAAATAAGTAGAGAAGGGTTGATAGGTTATGGGAAAAGAAACACTGATTAAAGGAATTGCAGCTGGAGCATTAGTTGGAGGTTTGCTTACATTATTTGATCGAGATACACGAATTTTTGTATCAAAAAACCTAAAAAATTGTGGAGATAAATCTGTATATTATGCCAAAAATCCTGCAGATGCTATCCATCAACTTAATGCAGGATATGCGAAATGTTCGGAGCAGCTCTCTTCCGGGTTAACCACAGCGTTAGATATGCTTAATCAATTACAGGAAGTCACAAAGAAAATAGACAATAGAGATGCTAAATGAAAAAGAAATGGTTAAATCAACCGTTTGTTCGTTTTCTAAAGCGGCTGTTTGATCGAATTACGTCTGATGAGGTTCCGGGATTAGCGGCTCAATTATCTTATTTTTTATTGTTATCCTTGTTTCCTTTTATGATTTTTCTTGTAACCTTAGTAGGTTACTTACCTTTCAATGATATTGACGTAATGAACTTTGTTTCTACCTACGCACCAGACGGAATCATAACACTTTTGAATGATAATCTAACGCAAATTATGAATAATCGTAATGGTGGGTTATTGTCGATTGGTATTATTGGTACCCTCTGGTCTGCTTCCAATGGTATTAATGCATTAATACGTTCATTTAATAAAGCATATAATATTGATGAAGAACGATCTTTCGTTGTGACTAGAGGAATTTCGATTGTCTTAACGATTGCGATGCTGCTTGTCATACTTATCGCTTTTCTTTTACCTATATTTGGGCGGATGATTGGTGTTTACCTGTTTTCATTATTCGGATTGTCAGCAGGATTCTTAGATTTGTGGAATGCATTAAGATGGGTAATTTCGTCGGTAATTTTCTTTATTGTTTTAATAATGCTCTATCGATTAGCTCCGAGCAAAAAGGTTTATTTTAAACATGTTTATATCGGGGCGATCTTTGCTACTGTGTTTTGGCAATTAACCTCATTAGCATTCTCCTACTATGTATCGTCAATGGGTAATTATTCGGCCACATATGGAAGCTTAGGTGGTGTGATCATCCTAATGATATGGTTTTACATATCGGGCATCATCATTATCACCGGAGGAGAAATTAACGCAGAAATAGAAAGCAAACACAAGGCTTACGACTAATCGTCAGCCTTGTTCTCTTCACGGGATAATGCCTGCTCTTCACGGGATAACTACTTCGCTTCACGGGATAATGCCTGCTCTTGACGGGATATTATGACTTATCCCGTGAAGCGATCACTATATCCTGTGAAGACAACTGAATATCCCGTCTACAACACCACTTATCCCGTGAAGAGAATCCCCGCTTTTTGTTTTATTTTAATGTTAACAGACGTAAGCCGTTTAGTATGACTAGGATGGTGCTGCCTTCATGTCCGATAACTCCAAGTGGCATATCGATTAGTTGCAAGAAGTTAGAAGCGATAAGTGTTAGGATTACAGCGATAGAAAAAACGATATTTTGTTTGATAATTCGATTCATTTTTTTAGACAAGTTTACGGCCTTGACGATTTTTGAAAGTTTATTCTTGATTAAGACGACATCGGCAGTTTCCAATGCGATATCACTACCTGCCCCCATTGCTATTCCGATGTTCGCTGTTGCTAAAGCAGGTGCATCATTAATTCCGTCACCAATCATTGCTACTTTTTGATTATTCTCAGCTAACTGTTTTAGGTGTGTTACTTTGTCTTCAGGTAAACAGTTCGCATAAAATTCATCAATATTAGCTTCTTTAGCGATAGCAGCAGCTGTACTTTTGTTATCACCGGTTAACATTACAGTTTTTATACCCATTTTATTTAATGTCTCTATCGCCTCAATAGAATCTTTGCGTAACGTATCCTTCAAGAGAAAAATCGCGATAACTTCCTCAGCCTTTTTAACAAAGACCATCGTTTTTTCAACATGCAAATCCGTATTAACACCCTGTGCATTAATAAACTCCTCAGCCTGGCTATCTCCAACCATCGCTTTATTACCAATAAACCATTCTTCGTTATCAATACAACCTTTTAATCCCTTCCCGTTAATGTGTTTAACATCTTCAACAGTGACAGTGGTATCCTTTTTATTGTCACGTGCCCAGACTGTCATCGTTTGAGCTAATGGATGATTGGATTCATTTTCAATTGCATAGATCACATCGGCGATATATGGATAAGAATACGCCGAATGAATAAACGCGTCTGTTACGACTGGTTCACCTTTTGTTAATGTACCTGTTTTGTCAAAGGCAATTGTATCAATAGTAGATAAACCCTCGACATACATGCCACCCTTAAAAAGAACGCCATTTCTTGCACTGTTTGAGATGGCAGATAATGTTGCTGGCATGATCGCGGCAACGAGAGCACAAGGTGAAGCAACGACTAATAAAATCATGGCACGATAAATGGTATCTGTCCAAGACCAGCCAAATAAGAAATGCGGCAAAAACATCATAAAGCCTACTGAAACTAAAACAACTTTTACATAAGTGCTTTCAAAACGCTCAATAAATTGTTGGGATGGCGACCGCTCATTTTGTGCATGTTGAACAAGCTGAATGATTTTTTGAAAAAGCGTTTGATCAGGTAATGTATGGATCTCTACAAATAATGTGCCATTCATGTTAACTGTGCCTGCAAAAACGTTGTCCTCTGCATTCTTAATGACAGGAATCGCTTCTCCTGACAATGCGCTTTCGTCGATCGATGTTTCCCCTTTAGTAATTACCCCATCTGCAGGAACTCGTTCGCCAGCTTTGATGATAATATGATCGCCGATTTGTAACTTAGAGACTTTTACTTGTTTATTGTTTAAAAGTGTTGCCGTTTCTGGTTGTAAATTCATTAATGATTCTAATTCTTTTTCACTTTTGTTTTCTGTATAGGTTTCTAATGCACCAGATAGCGCAAAAATGAATATCAAAATCGCACCTTCTGTCCAATATCCGATCGAAGCTGCTCCGATAGCGGCCATGATCATAAGAAGTTCAACATTTAATTTTTTCTCGGAGATTGTTTCTGTAATTCCTTCTTTTGCTTTTGCATAACCACCGATAATAAAAGCACTAAGCAAAATGATAGTCCAACTTCTTTCAGGAAGCGAATCATGTAATAACCATGCAGATAGTATCAATAACCCACTAAACAAAGCAGCAATCAATTCTCGGTGTTTCCAAATGAATGAAAAAATTCGGGAATTCTTCCATGTATTCTTGTTATCGAATATTGGTTTATTTAAAATTATTTTAATTACATTACTCATTGTAATCCCCTCTCCTTATTAATTGAGAATAGAATTCATCAAAAGTCTTATATGACAATGATTATCATTATATTTTAATTATAATGATTATAAAATAAAAACTAATTTAATAATAGCATTTCTTCGAAAAAAGTCAATGGTGATTAAATAAGTAATGGGATAATATAACAGAAGATAAATTCCACTATAACAGATTGCAAAAACATTGAAATAAAAAAGATAAACTGTTATCTTCAATAAAGGAGAATACATATAACAAATGATAAGGGGTGTAGTAATAATGAAGAAAATTCTTGGATTTATGAGTTTTATTATAATGACGTCAATCCTGTTTGCATGTAGTGAAAATAGTGAAAAATGGGATGAAATTCAGGAAAAAGGTACAATAGTAGCTGGAACATCTGGTACTTTAATTGCTGCTTCAACATATGACGATGAAGAAAATTTAACAGGTTATGATGTGGAAGTTATGCGAGAAGTAGCTAAACGTTTAGATTTAGATGTAAAGTTTGAGATTCTTGGTATTGATAGTATGTTACCGGCTATTGAGAGTGGAAGAATTGATGTGGCGGTTAATGACATAGAAGTAACGGATAAGAGAAAAAAACAGTTTGCGTTCTCAGAACCATATAAATACTCTTACACAACAATGGTTGTCAGAAAAGACGATAATTCAGGTATTGAGAGCTTGGAAGATTTAGAAGGGAAACGTGCTGGTGGTGGAGCTACAACAATCTTTAGCCAGATTGCAGAACATTTCGGTGCAGAAGTTGTTACATATGGTAATGCTCCAAATGAAGCTTATCTGAGAGATGTTCATAATGGTAATACAGATGTAATCGTTAATGACTATTTCTTATCAAAATTTGGAGTGGGTGCATTTCCTGATTTCGATATTCATCTGCATCCAGATTTAAAATTCCACCCAACAAAGCAAGCGGTTGTGATGGATAAGGATGCACAAAAGTTGCAACAGGAGATTAATAAAGTAATAGCTGAAATGAGAGAAGATGGTACATTAACAGAGCTTGCAACTCAATTTTATCAGGAAGATGCCTCCCAAAAACCAGAAGAAGATATTGAAGAAATTGAAGGGCTTGACCTATAAGGTGTGATAGATGTGGAAGATTTTTTTGATATTAAATTAGCGATTGAAAACCTCCCGTTGATTCTTAGTGGTTTACCAATGACGATTATCGTCTCTTTAGGGAGTATGGCGTTGGGGTTAGTGCTAGGATTATTTTTATCACTAGCACGTAGCTCTGAGTTAATCGTTCTAAGATATCCTGCGAGAATATATATTTCGTTTATGCGAGGTACCCCCATTTTAGTATTTCTATTTATTTTGTACTATGGGTTGCCTATGATTGAAACCGTAAATTTACAGATGTCTGCATTATCGGCAGCTATTTTAGGCTTTGGATTAAATAGTGCTGCTTACATTGCAGAAGTGATTCGTGCTTCGATTAACAGTGTACCAAAAGGACAATGGGAGTCAGCAAAAGCACTAGGCTTAGGCTATTGGAGCTCACTAATGAAAATTATTCTGCCACAAGGTGCTCGTATTGCGATGCCACCTTTGACGAATGTTTTCTTGGACTTAGTGAAAGCCACATCGCTTGCTGCAGTTATTACAGTTCCCGAACTATTTCAGAAAGCCCAAATAGCTGGTGGTAGAAGCTTTGATTCGTTAACAATGTATATATTAGTAGCTCTCATTTATTGGCCATTGTGTATTATAATATCTATTATTCAAGAACGATTAGAAAAAAGGTTCAGTAAATATATGTGATCAAAAAAAGTAACAAGCATTGAGCTTGTTACTTTTTTTGTATTAAAATTGTGTAAATATTCTTTAAACTTTGTTTTATATTTTGTATTCATGATACCATTTTAATAATATGAATATAGAGTATGCATTCTATTAAAAAGGTGGGGTTTTTAATGAGAATAATTGTAGCGGGTGGAGATGGTTTCTGCGGGTGGCCAACAGCTCTTTATTTATCGGAAAAAGGACATGATGTATCGATTATTGATAATGGTGTTAGACGAAAGATAGATAATGAACTTCATTCCAATTCACTAACACCTATTGCTTCCTTAGAGGAAAGAGTAGCAAAATGGGAAGAATTAACGGGTAAACATATCACAGTATACGATGGTGATCTTGTACATTACGATTTTCTAAAGGAAATATTAAGAAAAGAAAAACCGGATGCATTTGTTCATTTTGCTGAACAAAGATCTGCACCTTATTCGATGATTGATAGGGAACATGCTGTATATACGCAAGAAAACAATGTAACGGGAACATTAAATGTTTTATTTGGAATCAAAGAAGTGGTTCCAGACTGTCATTTAATTAAACTAGGGACACTAGGAGAATACGGTACTCCGAACATTCCAATCGAAGAAGGATATATTGAAATCAAGCATAAAGGTCGAAAAGATACACTACCTTTTCCAAAACAACCAGGGTCTTTTTATCATTTGTCCAAAGTACATGATAGCCATAATATCATGTTTGCTTGTAAGATTTGGGGTATACGTGCGACAGATCTTAATCAAGGTATTGTATACGGCCTTGAAACAGAAGAAACACAACTGGATCCAGTATTAACCAATCGTTTAGACTATGATGGTGTTTTTGGAACTGCTTTAAACCGCTTTATTATTCAATCAACCGTCGGTTATGACTTAACGGTATATGGTAAAGGAGGACAAACAAGAGGCTTTTTAAATATTAAAGATACCGTGAGATGTATAGAAATAGCTGCTGAAAATCCTGCCGATTTCGGAGAGTTTCGGGTGTTTAATCAATTTACAGAACAATTTTCTGTTGCAGACTTAGCTGAAAAAGTACAAAACGTTGCTAAAGAAGAAGGCTTTGAAACTAAGATAGCTAATTTAGAAAATCCAAGAGTGGAGCTGGAGGAGCACTTCTATCAAGCTGAAAATACAAAGTTAAAAGATTTAGGACTTGAACCACACTTATTAACGGAAGATGTAATAAGAGATGTCTTAAGAACTGTAATTAAGCATAAGGATCGGGTAATCGAGAAGAATATTTTACCAAGTGTGAAGTGGAAATAGATTTGATTAATGATAGCAAGAAAGGGGAAGTATATTAGAAAAAGATCTTGATAGGATGAGGCGACAATGAAAATACTAATCATCACGGAAACGTTTTTGCCATCCACAGATGGTGTTGTCACTCGATTAACGAATAGTATACGCTATTTTTTGCAAGCTGGTCATCAGGTGAAGGTTGTTGCACCTGATTTAGGCGTGGATCAGTACAAGGGGGCGGAAGTGATTGGGTTGCCAGCCCGTAAATTGTTTTTTTATCGCTCCAAACCCTTTGCACTTCCCAATAGAAAAGTGAAAGCGATTATGAAAGAATACCAGCCCGATATTGTCCATGTTGTCAATCCAGGATTTGTTGGTGCTTCGGGTGTCCATTACGCCAAAAAATTACACTTTCCTTTAATCGCTTCGTATCACACGCAAGTACCTAAATATTTAGACTACTATCATTTATCTATGTTCAAAGGGTTATTGTGGTGGTATTTTCGGAAACTACATAATAAAGCAGAGCTTAATTTGTGCACGTCACATATAGTAAAAGAAGAATTAGATAACCAACGATTTAAGAATGTACAAGTTTGGAAACGTGGAGTTGATACAATTCTATTTGATCCAAATAAATCGAATCCAGAAATGCGAAGAAAATTATCCAATGGTAAGGTATCAAAAAAACTACTATTATATGTAGGGAGATTAGCGGCAGAGAAGGAAATTGAGAAGATTCGAGCTGTTATCGAAAAATCCGATCAGTTTGTACTAGCTATTGTTGGAGATGGTCCACATCGAACAACACTTGAAAACTACTTTAAAGGAACGGATACCGTATTTACCGGATTTATGCATGGGGAAGAACTAGCAGAGGCTTATGCTTCTTCTGATGTTTTTGTATTTCCATCAACAACGGAAACGCTTGGATTAGTTTTAATGGAGGCGATGGCTTCTGGGCTGCCAATCGTTGCTGCCAGGAGTGGACCCACGAAAGAACAAATTCGAGACGAAGTAAATGGTTTACTCTATAAGCCGGAAAGTATGGAAAACTTTATTGAAACTGTCCTGCGTTTCGAAGATGAGACTTTAAGAAGGCGTTTGGCAAAAGCGGCATGGCAAGAGGTTCAACAAATGGGATGGGAAGAACAATCAAAACAAGCATTAGATTTTTACAGACAAGTTGCAGGATTGCAAGCTGGTGAGGTTAGTAAAACTATGGAGAATTCAAAAGATTAAGGATTAGAAGGAGACATATGAAAAAGCATCCAAAGAAAAGTGGACGTTTTCAATTTTTTCAATTTAGTATGATCGGTGCCAGTAATGCCATAATAGATATTGGGGCATTAAATATATTGTTGTTATTGTTTCATACAGAAAATCGTGTTATTTTACTAGTGTTTAATACAATTGCCTACTCTCTAGCAATACTAAACAGTTATATCTGGAATGCTTCGATTACGTTCAAAAGAACTTCCGAAGGCAATGCCTATCAACGTTTCTCTTTTATCGTACAAGCTATCGTCAGTTTAGTCATTAGTAATGGTGTATTTATCGGGGCACATACACTTTTTATGGCGATGGATATGCCTTCATGGTGGAATTATAATCTAGCAAAATTGTTAGCAATGGTACTTTCATCATTAGCAAGCTTTTTTATGGTTAAGTTCTTTGTGTTTAGAGATTATTAAAGGAGGAATTTTAATGGATTTTTATCTTTCTGAAGGTGGCGTTCGAACACAATTACCGTTTGGTGAACTAGATATCTCAGGAAATGAAGAGCATGGTTATCGACCATTTCAACTTATGGTATCGTCAGTTGCCGGCTGTAGTGCATCTGTTTTTCGAAAAATTTTAGATAAGAAAAAAATTGCAATTGATGATTTAAAAATATCAGCAGAGGTAGAAAGAGCTCCAGATGAAGCAAATAAGATCACAGATATTCAACTGCATTTTGTTGTTAAAGGAGTAGGATTAAAGAAAGAACAATTGGAAAAAAGCATTGAGATTGCAAGAAAGAATTGTTCCATGATTAGGACGATAGAGGATAGTGTCACAATTACAGAAACCTTAGAGGTTATCAATTTAAGTAATTAATACGCATATTTTTCGCTCCAATTGTAACACTAAGCAAAAAAGGAGCGAAATATATGGAGAAACTAGGTCTTTCTGTCATCCTGTCTCTAATGATGTTAATGATTCCGCTAATTGCTTACTCTAAAGAAGAAATTCCAGATCAGGTAACATCTATCGAGAAAGAAAATACGTACACTCAAATGTCAGAAGAGGATGCAACAATCGAACCAAGTGATGAAGTGAAGGAATTGTTAGAGGATGCGAAAATTGATATAGATAATCCAGTGCTCATAAAATTATTAAATGAATCAACAATAAAGCCATCCCCATTTGCTTTTGGTTACAGGGCAAATGTGTATTTAGGACACTGGCCATTATCGTATCAGTCGGAATCGTCTGAAGTAAATTGGGATTTTCAAATGGTAAATGTAAATGAAATTAATAATGTGAATGGTGAAAAAAAGGAAGATCTTTTTTACTATCAAATAGAGGAAAAGCATGTAAAAGGCGCTTTAACTGCTAAAGCAGAGCAATCAGATCAAATTAATCAAATGATTTTGCAACAAGCGAGAGCTCAACATGATTTACCTCTTACTTTTCATGCGGTAGTCGGAAAAGAAACCAAATCAAGCAAAACTTACTCCGTTCCTGAGTCGAAAATAGGTAAGCTAAAAGCCTATCTTCCTGCTGTAAAGGATACCGGTCAGATGACGCTTGGCGAAGTATATCTAGAATTAAAAGGTTCGAATAAGAAGATAGTGATTAAAAACGTTACCAAGCAAGAAATAGGTGCCTACATCCCAGTCGCCAACCACCTCACCTTCACCTTCGAAACAAAATAACCCAAAAGCATGCAATCTTACCAGACTGCATGCTTTTTTACTTTTGCTAAATTTTTTTGTTGTTCACAGCATAATGCCTTCTCTTGACGGGATATCCTCTCCGCTTCACGGGATAATTGGTGTTCTTCACTGGATAATATGACTTATCCCGTGAAGACAATAACATATCCCGTCTACAGCACTACTTATCCCGTGAAGAAAGTGTACTTTTTGTCGAAAGTCTGTAATTGAGATTGAAAAAATTCTAGACAAGTATGTGAATTTCTATTAGCATGAGTAAGGGATAAAGAGAGGTTCTTATTTAAGAAAAGGAGCGAAATTATGAGTAACGAAGAAAAAATTAAACAACTAAGATTACAGTTAAAACATTTCCTTAAACAGCTTGATCAGATGGATCCTGAACAAACATCCATAGAAGATGTTGATCAATTGATTGAAATGATCGAAAAAATGGAAAAGGAACTAGGATAACCATTAAAGGGAGAGAATAGAAATATGGAATGGATTGTTATTGTATCAGTAATTGTTATGCTTGCACTTAGTTTATTAAAAGTCCATGTCATTTTTGCTATCATCATTGCAGCGATTGTGGCAGGTATGATGGCAGGTATGAATCTTCAAGATGCAATCGAAATGTTGATTGAAGGTATGGGTGGACAGGCTACGACCGCATTAAGTTATATTTTGTTAGGAGTATTTGCCGCTATGATAAGTTATACCGGTATTACTTCAATTTTAGTACGTGGATTAATCAAAGTATTAACAGGAAAAAAAACGATGCTTGTATTGGTAATAGCAGGTATCGCTTCACTATCACAAAACGTAGTTCCTGTGCATATCGCATTTATTCCGATTTTGATACCGCCATTATTAAAATTATTTGATCAAATGAAATTGGATAGACGTGCAGTTGCGACAGCCCTAACATTTGGACTGAAAGCCCCATATGTCATGATTCCAGCAGGATTTGGACTGCTCTTTCATCAAACCATTCAAGAGGGCATGAGTAATAATGGTGTGACGCTTACGATAAAGGAGATAGCACTCTCTTTATTATTACCGGGTCTTGGAATGGTTGTTGGTTTATTAATTGCAGTGTTTTTCACTTATAGAAAAAATCGTGAAGCAAAGCAATACGTATCTGTAGATAGTATATTAGTAGACCATGAAAAGGATAAAATCACTTTTAATTCGTCACATGTTTTCACTATAATTGCCATTATAGCAGCTTTAATTGCTCAAATTTTAACGGGAAGTTTAGTTATCGGTGCCTTAACAGGTGTAATCTTAATGGTATTATTCTTTGCCGTACCACTGCGTGAAGGTGATGCTTTTGTTCAGCAAGGTGTAGGAATGATGGGAACAATTGCTTTCGTTATGCTTGTCGCCTCTGGTTTTGGAAATATTCTTAAAGAAACAGGTGCCGTTGATGCCTTAGTCGAATCATCATCAAGTATGTTAGCAGGAAACCAAGCGATTATTTCACTTATATTGTTAGTGGTAGGTCTGGTTATTACATTAGGTATAGGTTCTTCTTTTGGAACAATTCCTATCATAGCAGCTCTTTATGTACCAATCTGTGTAGCGGCCGGTTTTTCGCCAATGGCAATTGCCGTATTGATTGGAACAGCAGGTGCGTTAGGTGATGCAGGTTCACCGGCGAGTGACAGTACATTAGGTCCTACCTCTGGGTTAAGTGCTGACGGCAAACATCATCACATTTGGGATACCTGTGTACCAACCTTTTTACACTTTAATATTCCATTGTTTATATTTGGATGGATTGCCAGCATTCTTTTATAGACGAAGTGGATATGATCATCCTTTTGTTCAATAATAATTAAAAAAGGTGATCACATGAAAAAACTTAGTTTAATGTTTATGATTCTGTTAATAGTAGCACCAATCGACCTCAGTGCAGCAAGTTACGGCTGGGGTTATAAAAAGGGAACAAATAATCAACAGCCTGAGGTAGGTAAATACCAGCAAATATTAGAAAAATACAACAGTTACTATCTAGATCCATCAGGAGATAAACATGTATATCTCACATTTGATAATGGCTATGAAGCAGGGTTTACGGAGCAGATATTGAATGTATTAAAAGAGAAAGAAGCGCCAGCCACATTTTTTCTCACGGGTCATTATGTCGAAGATCAACCTGAATTAGTTAAACGAATGATTGCTGATGGTCATATTATTGGTAATCATTCAGATGGACATCGTGACTTTACTTCGATCTCCAAAGAAGCTTTCACTAAAGATGTGACAGAACTGACCACAAAGATAGAAAAACTCGATGACAAGGTGGATGTACAATATATTCGCCCTCCAAAAGGGACATTTAATGAAACCTCTCTGGCATGGGCCAATGAGTTAGGTTACACACATATCTTTTGGTCATTGGCATTTGTTGATTGGAATGAAGGATCAGAAAAAGGTTGGAAACATGCCTATCAACAAGTGATGGACCAGATGCATCCTGGAGCAATAGTGCTGATGCATACTGTTTCGAAAGATAACGCGGATGCCTTAGCGTATTTAATCGATGATCTCAGAGAACAAGGCTATCAATTTAAAAGTTTAGATGATCTGATGTTAAAACAGCTGTTACCAAAAGAGATAATTGGCTACAATAAGGAAAAATAAAAAAGAAATTTCAACATAAAAATCCAAACGACTTCGAAATCGTTTGGATTTTTCTAATTCTAGAATTCTTTTTGTCTCAGTTGTTCAATTCTAATGAAAATGACTACACCATTTTGTTAAGTGGCTCACTTCACTGAAAGGCTTAAATTCCCTTTTTTCTTATCACCACGAATAATTCATCAATTCTTAGGATAAGTTAATCATATTAGTTTAGATTCCCTAAAAAGGAGGAATAGAATGAAACTCGATGGAAAAGTAATTCGATTAACTTCGGCGGAGATAACTCAATTATGGAATACTTACATGAATGATAGCGGCACTATTTGTCATTTAGAACACGAATTAAATCATGTTGAAGATGAACAAATAAAGCCGATTCTTCAACACGCATTAGCTATATCAAAATCACATATAAAAAAAATAACAGAACTATTCAATGCAGAAGGATATCCTGTCCCACATGGCTTCAAATTAGATGAAGATGTGAATGTAACAGCCCCTAAATTATTCTCTGACGTATATACTTTGATCGCAGCTAATTATTTAGGAAAAATGGGATTGAACGCTTATAGTATGGCATTACCTGTTGTTCACAGATCAGATGTTTATGCTTTTTTTAGCGACTGCCTACGTGAATCAGTTGAAATTATTAGGAAGTCCAATGAGCTATTGTTGTCAAAGGGGTTATATATCAAGTCACCGTATCTTCCCACTCCTGAAAACTTCGATTTTGTGAAAGATAAAAGCTTTCTAGCAGGTTACTTTGGAGAGAAAAGACCATTAATAGGTGCTGAAATTACAAACCTTTACACCAATTTCCAAAGAAATGCTTTAGGATCTGCCACTATGATGGGGTATAGTCAAGTTGCAAATAACAGTGATGTAACAGAATTTATTCTAAAAGGTAAAGAAATAGCACAAAAGCATTGCGAAATATTTGAGTCTTATTTAAATGAAAATGATCTTCCCAGTCCTGTGAGATGGGATACAGAAGTAACAGATTCAACCGCATACACGTTTTCTGATAGAAAAATGATGTTTTATTCTACTACTTTAACTGCCATCAGTATTGGTTATTACGGAGCCAGTATATCTATGAGCCCTAGAAGAGATATCGGAATTATGTACAGCAGGCTAGTAGCGGAAATCTTAAAATATGCGGATGATGGGGCAAAATTAATGATTAAGCATGGGTGGTTAGAAGAGCCGCCAAGGGCACTTGATCGTGATGAATTAGCAAAGAAAAAATAAGGTTGTTATTTATGTGCTAGTGATATATGAAAAATAAGAGATCAAATCATATACGATTTGATCTGCTAACTATAATTCGTATTTTTCTCAATAAAAACGGAATTACAGAAAATTTTATGGCTGCTTATTCTTCATCTTCTAAAACGTTATATGCCATATCAAACAAGGTAAGCTGACTGTTCCACAATGTGCCAGAGGTTTGATGTCTAACATGTGTATAACTGCCGTCTTGTGCTTGAATTCGCATTTTAGCAGTATCTCTTAATGTTATTTCTAAAATAGAAAGAATTCTTGATTTAATTCTTCCTTCAAAAATGGGGAACATTAACTCCACGCGCTTAACCATATTACGCGTCATCAAGTCAGCAGAAGATAAAAATATTTTTTCTTCTCCATTATAATGAAAATAATAAATGCGAGTATGTTCCAAAAATCGGCCAACAATGCTCCTGACATTAATATTATCACTAATACCTGAAATACCAGGACGTAAACAACAAATGCCACGTACTACCAGGTCCACCTTAATACCTGCTTGTGAAGCCTCGTAGAACTTCTTAATCACTAATTTATCTGTTAACGAGTTCATTTTTGCAATGATCCGACCATTTCCATATCGTTTGTGAAATGTAATCTCACTTTCAATATAAGTAATTATATCATTTCGAATATTAAAAGGAGCCATCGATAAATGATGAAAAGTCGGCTTTTCAGTATAGCCACTTAAATAGTTGAAAAAGTTGGTAGCATCGACCCCGAATTTTCGTTTCGTTGTCAGATAGGACATATCTGTGTAGAATTTGGCGGTCTGATCATTGTAATTACCTGTACCAAGGTGTACAATTCGCTCAATTCCACTCACTGTTTTTCGGACCACAAGGGTGATTTTGCTATGCGTTTTTAACGAAATCATCCCATAAATAACGTGACAACCCGCTTTTTCTAACTCTTTTGCCCATTGCACATTATTTTCCTCATCAAATCTTGCCTTTAGCTCGACCAAAACCGTCACTTGCTTGCCATTTTCTGCTGCACGTTTTAAACCTTCAATTATCGGTGAGCCACCACTAACACGATACAACGTTTGTTTAATAGCTAAAACATTAGGGTCATCAGCTGCATCACGGATCAAATCGACTACCGGTTCAAAGGATTCGTACGGATGATGCAGGAATAAATCCCGCTTTCTAACAGCCTCAAAAACATTTTCATCCTCATGAATATCTTGAGGAGGCTGTGGAATTAAGGTTTCGTAAATCAAGTTTTCATTATCTTTTTTAATATGATTATAAAAATCATCTAAAAAGGTGAGATCTAAGGGGCCATTAATAACGTATAAATCTTTTCTGTGGATTTCCAGAACATTTAACAGAAATTCCGTCATTTCTGTATTATTTTCACGCGCATCTACTTCCAAGCGGACGGCAGCTCCCCATTTTCTTTTCTTTAATTCCTTCTCAATTTCCTTTAAAAGATCCCGCGCCCCTTCCTCATGAATAGTCATATCTGCGTTACGAGTAATTCGAAAAGTCGTACTCGATAAAACATGATACCCTTTAAAGAATTTATGAATAAAATAGCGAATTAAATCTTCTAATAAAACATAATGGCTTGATTCACCAATTTGAATGAAACGATCTAATAGTGCTGGAACTTGTACGATTGCAGTTTTTACTTGTTCATGGTCAAAATCATATATATCTTCTAATTGCACAGCTAGATTTAAAGACTTATTTAAAAGCATAGGAAAAGCGCGATAGGCATCAATAGCCATAGGAGTTAATACAGGGAAAATATCTTCATCAAAATAATGTTCCAGTCGATTTATTTGCGAGACATTTAAATCTTCCATATTCAAAATTCGTATATTTTCTTTGGTTAGAAGTGGTAAAACACTTTTATATAAATCATATTGTTGTTCGACTAGCTCATGATTGAAGTTAGATATTCTGGATAGTTGTTGTTTTGGGGTTAAGCCTGATTTATTATCAGGGCGATTAAAACCAGCCTTGACTTGGTCTTTTAAACCAGCTACACGCACCATGAAAAACTCATCAAGGTTGGAAGAGAAAATGGCAAGAAATCGCAATCTTTCTAACAATGGATTTGTATGATCATCCGCTTCTTCTAAAACGCGTTTATTAAAAGAGAGCCAACTAAGCTCTCTATTATTATAAAATGTAGGAGAATCTAAATTTTTTTGTTGTTTAACGGTGGACATCAATCATCATCCTTTTTAGACAATATCTATCATCTATCATAACGTTTTATTAACGTTCTTTTGTTAAGATAATGTAAAAAATACGTAAAGTTAAACTTTACAATTTGAAATCCAATTCAATTTCTTTCTTTATTGCTTTTTCAACATGCTTCTTTTGTTTTTCTGATTGATATTCTTCTGGCGTGGCATCTCCTTCACAATGTAGAGTAAGGTATAGCTTATTATTCTTGTGCGAGCAGGTTATGTCCTTTATGACTTGTCTCTTTGTGGCATCTAAACAGTAACTGAATTTCAGTAATGCTCCTAAGTGTCGTAATCGTTTGCGTTCATCTTTTAAAAACCACGATTTATAAGGTTTAATAAATTGTTTAAAAACTGTTTTATTTTTGTATGAGGCAATTAAAGCTAGTCTGAGACGGTCCTTATGCATTAATCCATCAATTGTCCGGTTGGCCAACAAATAAAAGGTATGTTGCGCACTTGATTCGGCATCAATATATTCACCGAGATTACACAAATAACTTGCTCTTTTTAATAAATTCCAATCCTTTTTATCTAAGTGAATGAGCCCGTTTTCCTTCAAACAATCAAATAGCTTTCTGGTCAAATATTGAACATGAAGGATTTGTTTAGGTTCCAAGTTATAATCATTAATTAATTCTTGGATACTATCCTCTAACACATTAGGAAAAAGGATAGAACCGGTCTCCTTTGATAATTGCTCATAAAAGACGCCGTCTCTTAACCCTTTTCGACTTAAGATAAAACTATCTGCTTGTGTAATTTGATATAGACTGTGAAAGACTTCTATTGCGGGTATAATAATGTCTGCGCGATCTTTCGATAATCCTTCGACCTTTGATAGCTTTTCTGGCTTTAATGATGTTAAATAATTGCTAACATTTTTTATGTCAGTGTCATACATTTTGTATTGATGCAGGCCGGCTAAGGGGTATTCTTTTAAGTTTTGGTCGATTTGGACAAGGTTTCGTGCACTACCACCGATTGCAATCAATGGCACCTCTTTGTCAGATAACCATGGTAAGGTTTTAAAATGTTTTGTTAAATAGATTCGCAGTTTCTGTAATTCATCATCTGTT
Source organism: Gracilibacillus kekensis (assembly GCF_900143085.1). Lineage (GTDB taxonomy): Bacteria > Bacillota > Bacilli > Bacillales > Amphibacillaceae > Gracilibacillus > Gracilibacillus kekensis. The sequence goes on from NZ_FRCZ01000006.1 coordinate 254,118, forward strand.
GGTATTTCTTTGGTGAAGAATTCTTTTAGTGTTAGCGCACCAAAAGGAAAGCTGTGAGCATGTTGTAATTCACGATCCTTAAAATAGGTCACCTCTGTACTTCCACCACCGATATCGACTGTAATGCCAGTCGATATCGACGTAGAGTTGACGACAGCAAGATATCCATAATACGCTTCTTCCTGGTCGGAGAGAATACGCATCGTCATTCCAGTTTCTTTTTCTGCCTGTATTACGATTTCCTCTTTGTTAGTTGCTTGTCTGATTGTTGCAGTAGCTACACAAACAACTTCCTGTAAGGGATATATTTCTAACACATCCTGAAAACTTTTTAATGTTGTGACGAGACGTTCGATTCCTGCTTTATTCAAGTGATTATCTTCATCTAGAAAGGTTCGTAGTCTGGCAACAGCTTTTACGTTCTCCACTTCTTTAAGTCTGCCGCCCTGTTCCCGTAGATAGATTACTAAACGCATCGTGTTGGAGCCAATGTCTATAATGGCATAATATTGTTTTTTCATCGAATCACCCTATACGTTGTGAATTTTTTCCCATTATATCATAATAGAGTGAAAACTCTGAATTCTGGAAGGAGTCTTAAAAAATGTGGGAAGTGAAAAAAAAGTTACATATTCCGTATGACTTTGATTATTTATTGTTTAGATTAGATATGGATGATTTAAACTACGTAAATATGGAAGAGCGACTCGTATTCGTTCCATTACGAATGGATGATGAAAAGCATATCGTCAAAGTTACTGCAATAGGAACAACGGAAAATCCGGAATTTAAAGTAGAAGGGCACGACATCAACCGAAAACGTTATTTGCTAAACAGGATCGCAGACATTTTTGCGTGGGATCAAGATCTTATCAAAGTGAAAGCCTTTTTTGCTGAAACAGAATTAGCACAATTATTTAATAACTACCCTGCCACACCATTGATTCGAGAATTTGATCCATTTAGTAATTTAGTGAAAACAATTATACACCAACAATTAAATATGGCTTTCGCCCAAGTATTAACAGCTCGTTTTGTTACCACTTACGGAGAAAAACTGGAAGATGTCTGGTTTTATCCAACACCTGAAACAGTAGCGAATATTCCCTATCATGAACTACAAGATATGCAGTTTAGTAAACGAAAAGCAGAATATGTGATTGATACAGCGAATAAAATTGTCGCTAATGAGCTGGATTTAGCGTCTTTTGATCAAAAAACAGATCAGGAAGTGATGAATGAATTAACAGAGATACGTGGAATAGGTGCATGGACTGCACAAAATTGGTTAATGTTCTCCTTAGGCAGACACGATTTATTTCCATCTAGTGATATAGGGATTCAAAATGCCCTCAAGCTCTATTTAGGTCTTGATAAGAAACCGACTGTAATAGAGCTCGAGGAATGGAACAAAGCTTGGAAACCTTATCGTTCTTGCGCTGCCATGACGCTATGGCGGAGTATTGAAGAACCTTAAGACGGAATATTCACCATTAATTGTTTATAGGTATTTGCTTGCGTTTTATCCCCTTTGGCTAAATAACTTTTGTATAAATAGTTTATTGGTGCTGGGTTGTTGGGTGATAATTCCATTTCCCATTCAAAGCAAGCAATCGCTTGATCATATTGTTCTAAATCATAATAGATTTCCCCTAAAGCAAACTGTTGATCAGGATTGTCTGTAAGTTGTTCCATCTTCTTTAGTTTGTGAATAATCGGTAGTTCTGTGTGCGGTATTGCTTCCATAATATCGGGTAATGATAGATGATGTAGTAATTTTCGAATCGTAATATGCAATAATTTCTCCAATTGGCCGGTGTCATTCTTATAAGTCTCCGTTAATGATTTTAATAAAAGTTGATAATTTTCAATTAAATCTTCAGAGGAAATATTCTCTAGTGCCTCTTCAAGTATCTTTAAATCAATATTAGCCTGACGATGATTGAGATAATGGATTAACAGTTGTTTGCATCCATTAAGTTCTACCAGCTTATTTATCATTTCTTTGGATTCTGGTTGTTTCTCTAATAAAAGTGCCCATAACTTTGCTTGGTCTTTTTTAGATAATCGTTTTTGTGAAAGTTCATGGATGTTGGATACAGCGTCCAACTCGGAAGATTTTAATACATATAAACTGAGCTGATCAAATTCTCGGTTTTCTACATGATATTGTTGCAAAAGTGGTTTTATGATCGATTCAGGAAAATTCTGATCAAAAAAGACGGCTTCTAAGTAGAGAGGATCAGACCATTTTTCGGTAATTTGATCGATCTTTTGATATCGATCTTTATACTTCTGGAAGTCAAAATGGTGGAGCATGTCACGAGCAAATGTGTCATTTGGTCTAACTTGGAGAAAGTTAATTAAAATGCGAAATGCTTTAAGAAGTTGGCCATTCCGGCGATATTGATAAAATGTTTTTTTGCATAAAGCCTGAATTTTCTTTTGATCGAGGAAGTTATCAAACATAGCAAGCACATAGAGCATTTCTGTATCATTAAATTTATCTTGTAATTTAGTGACCATATGATTATTGGTAGAAAGACTATAACTTTTTTCCTCAGAGAGTAACGCTTTTGTTAATGGGTGATCTGAAGTAAATGTGTAACCATGGATGAGGGCTCGATGTAAAAAAGATTGCAGGCGTATAGAGGTAGTTTTTTTTGCATTGATAAAACTTTTTTTGTAAAAGATAATGGTATAACATTGGTTTTGTTTGCTGAGAGCTTCGATGATTTTTGCTTGTTTATAAATGGTCATTTGCTGTACGTGAAGGGTCAACGTTTTTTTATTATTGGTTAATTGGATCGTTGTCATAGTAGAACAACTCCTTTTACTTGCGGATTACTTCTATTGTAGCATAGTTAAAAATTGCGTTAAAGCATGGGCAGAGAAATTCACTAGCTAAAATTATGGGCCACCATATAAATGTAAATTATTTGTAATGTTTTGTCCCAAAAGTCAATCATTCCAGATTTCCTGTGGTATGATGTGAGAAAAGCGGATTAGGGGGATCTATGTGCTAAAAGAAATTTTATGGATGGTCATTTTAGCCCTTGCAATTGTATTGATTCCATTCGGTGTTGTTATTTGAAAATATGGCAATTATAAAATAGAATTCATCTTCAAGTAGAGCCTGTATTATTGCGCAATATACGGATAGTAAGCAATAATTGGGGTGGTAATATTGAGATGAAGTTTGTGCTTAAAATCGCTCCGGCTTGCCCACTTCCCTTTCCAGGGGGCGCGTCTAGAGCTAACTTTGTAAAGAAGATCACTTTACAAAGTGGATCTTCAGATCGCGCTGATCGCCCAGGAGTCGAAGTGGACGCCTACGCTAATTTGATATTCTACAACGCTAGTATGAGATAACATTAGGTCCTGTCCGCAATGTGAAAAAAATATTTTTATAACAGATCAAAATGCGACCTGTCAAAATAGTTGTAGAAAAATTATAAGTGAAGGCCGCTCACTGCTTAGAAAACACTACGAATGCTTAATTTGGTAGATGTTGCACTTGTGTGCAGACTTCTCCTTTTGTCCGATATATTCTTTTATCGGACACTTGGACAGGTGCGCGCTTCTCCTTTTGGACGATATATTCTTTTATCGGACACTTGGGCAGGTGCGCACTTCTCTTTTTGGGCGATATATTCGTTTATCGGACACTTGGAGAGGTGCGTGCTTCTCCTTTTGGGCGATATATTCTTTTATCGGACACTTGGGGGAGGTGCGCACATCTCCTTTTAGACGATATATACTTTTAATAAACTATTTCGGTTAGTTCACAGTAATTTAGTTAAATGGGGATATCCCATGGTAAAAGGAAAGTGGGCAGCCGGAGCGGGTGCTACCTAGTTAATACAGTTTCAAAGTTACCATCCGTTATCGCGTATTATCCTCCTAAATAGCAATCCAAACGATTCAAGGTCTATTTCGAATCGTTTGGATTTTTTGTCGCCCTTTTTTAATTTTTCAAGCAAAGTACTTGAAAGTCAAAAAAGGTCAGACTATAATGGGAAATAAGATGAAAGGTCAAATATAGTCAAAGTCAAATTGGCCTTTTAAAATTGAAGGAGGAATGACAAATGAAATGTCAACAATGTGGAATTCGTCAAGCGTCTATTAATGTAAACCTTCGATTCAATGATCAAACAGACTCTTTACATGTTTGTAGTACATGCTTTCAAGATATAAAAAATCAAATGAAACAACCATCAGGTGATATGTTTAATGGTCAGGGATTTGAAGGTTTCTTCTCAGGAGAAGAAAGTGGTCCGAATCAAGCACAAGCAAAAACGTTTAATTCAAAAAAAGGTAAAGGTAATGGCCTTTTAGACCAATTAGGTAAAAACCTTTCCGATGCTGCAAGAGCAGGATTAGTTGACCCAGTAATTGGACGAGATAAAGAAGTAAAACGAGTAATGGAGACATTAAATCGTCGTAATAAAAACAATCCAGTCTTAATCGGGGAACCAGGTGTCGGTAAAACAGCAATAGCTGAAGGGCTTGCGTTAAAAGTCGTAGAAGGAAATGTCCCATCTAAGTTACTCAATAAAGAAATCTATATCTTAGATGTGGCATCACTTGTAGCAAATACTGGTGTTCGTGGTCAATTTGAAGAACGAATGAAACAACTGGTAGCAGAACTGCAAGAACGTCAAAATGTGATTCTCTTTGTTGATGAAATTCACTTACTAGTTGGTGCAGGTACTGCAGAGGGGTCCCAGATGGATGCCGGAAATATTCTGAAACCAGCTCTTGCCCGTGGTGAACTTCAGCTTATCGGTGCGACTACATTAAAAGAATATCGTCAAATTGAAAAAGATGCTGCATTAGAACGTCGTTTCCAACCGATTATGGTCAAGGAACCATCCCTTGAGGAAGCAGAGCAAATTTTACAAGGTTTAAAAGAACGATATGAAAAATACCATAAAGTAACGTATTCAGATGAAGTACTACATGCAGCAGTAGGATTATCCAAACGTTATATTCAAGATCGTTTCTTACCTGACAAGGCAATCGATTTAATGGATGAAGCTGGTGCCCGTCTGAATTTAGAGGTGAGTGAAACAGATCACGATTCCTTACAAAAACGTTTAGATGAAATTGCTAAAGAAAAGATGGAAGCAGCTGAAAAAGAAGATTATGAACGAGCTGCCAATCTGCGCCATCAGGAAATTAAGTTAGAAAAGAAATTAGAGGAAACAAATGAGGCACCAAAAGCGGAGGTAACTGTAGAAGATATTCAATTGATTATTGAAGAGAAAACAGGTATCCCTGTTAGAAAGATTCAGTCTGACGAGCAATCGAAGATGAAACATTTAGCTGTTAATCTAGGACAAAAAGTAATTGGTCAGCAAGTAGCAGTAGATAAAGTAGCAAAAGCAGTCCGTCGTAGTCGTGCTGGATTAAAATCAAAATACCGTCCAATTGGTTCATTCCTATTTGTTGGCCCAACAGGTGTTGGTAAAACGGAATTAACCAAAGCATTAGCAGAAGAACTGTTTGGCACAAAAGAATCGATGATACGTCTTGATATGAGTGAGTATATGGAAAAACACACCGTATCTAAAATTATCGGTTCACCACCAGGTTATGTTGGGCATGAAGAAGCAGGTCAATTAACTGAAAAAGTTCGTCATAACCCGTACAGCTTGATTTTATTAGATGAAATTGAAAAAGCCCATCCAGATGTGCAGCATATGTTCCTGCAAATTATGGAGGATGGTCAATTAACAGACAGTCATGGCAGAACGGTAAGCTTTAAGGACAGTGTGATTATCATGACAAGCAATGCCGGTACTGGAATAAAAAATATAACGGTAGGGTTTAACAGTGACAATAATGAAGCTGTGTCCACATTAGAAAACTTAAGTGATTATTTTAAACCAGAATTCTTGAATCGATTCGATGCGATCATTCCATTTAACGAATTAGAACAAGAGGACTTGATAAAAATCGTTGATCTAATGGTTGCTGAACTTTCCGAGCAGTTAAGAGAATCAGATCTAGAAATAACAGTGAGTGAGGATGCAAAGAAATACCTTGCCGATAAAGGTTATGATCCGCGATTTGGTGCACGTCCTTTACGTCGCGTAATTCAAGACAAAATCGAGGATGGTATTACAGACCTTGTTTTAGAAGAAGAAAATTTAAGCAGAGTAAAAATTGTACTAGAAAACGAAGATATCGTCGTGCAGAAAAGCACTAGCTGATTGAGCTAGTGTTTTTCTAGTTTACATAATCGGAGAGTGGCCGTAAAAAGTGGAAAAGTGTCCATAAAAGTACCGAAAGTGGCCATAAAAGTGTCAATAGTGGCCATAAAACATCTTAAAGTGGCCATAAAATAAAAAGCACGGTTGACTGTTTATCGAACGAATCAACCGTGCTTATATAAGATATTGCTTTATCATATGACAAGTATGTCTTTTTGATTACTGGAACATTAATTTAAATGTTAAAATGACACAAGTGAAAAAATTTGGATTTTTCCTATGTCTCCGATTCAATGGAATACCTCCTAAATCGTTTTTTAAGATAGCTTTAGATTAACATCAATAGAAAAAGGGTAAAACTAAGCTGTAAGAATATGTTACACACTTTTTTTTCAAAAAGAATTTATTGACAAGAGATTGGTATAATAAATCTAAAAGGGGGACTAAAATGATTTATCAACAAAATGAATATGACAGCCTAAAGAAAGTTATTGTGTGTCCGCCAACATATATGGAAATAAAAAAAGTGATTAATGAAACACAAAAGTTTTATGAGAATGACAATATTGATATTAAAATTGCGACAAAGCAGCATCAGCATTTTGTAGATACACTCAAAAAACATGAAGTCGAAGTTATCGAATTGTTTACAGATCCAAAATTAAACGAACAAGTCTTTACAAGAGATATTGGTTTTACTATTGGGGATACGCTGTATACCGCTGAAATGGGACGAAATATCCGTAAGCCTGAAATTGATGTACTAACTCAAGTACTAGATCAACAGGCTATTACATATCAAGCTCTAAAAACTCGTTCAATTGAGGGAGGAGATGTAATTGTTGCGGAAGATAAGGTGTGGGTAGGAAATAGTCAACGAACCACCAGCAGAGCAATATCTGCATTACAACAGCACCTTCCTAACAAAGATGTGGTGGAGGTTCCCATACGCGAAGATATTCTTCATTTAGACTGTGCCTTCAATTTGGTGAGTGATGAGGTTGGTTTAATCTATAGCCCGGCTTTTAAAAAAGAAGATGCTGAAAAACTTCATGAGCGTTACGATTTAATTGAAGTAGCGGACCGTGAGCAGTTTACATTAGGAACCAATGTATTTTCTATAGGCGATAAAAAAGTTATTTCACTGCCAGAAAACAAAAAAACCAATCGTCATCTATCCCAAAAAGGCTTTAAAGTGATCGAAGTAGAATTTTCAGAAATTATTAAATCTGGAGGTTCATTTAGGTGTTGCACCTTACCGATTGAAAGAAACTAAAGTGGAAGAAGCGTAATTAAGTCAAAACGATATCGAAGTCTCTTCGAATCGTTTTGATTTTTTTAATTACAAAATATTTCTGAAATACTCTATTAGGTGGCTCTTTGTTGTTTTGATATAATAATATTAGTAATGATCATTTCACAACAGAGGGGACTTAACATGAATCGATATGAAACACTCAAACGTCATATGTATTTATTTATCTTACCTGTTATTACAATTGCGAGTGTTATAGGACTCATTTTTTCATCACGTTCCAATCCCTTTAACATATGGATGTTAAGTGTATTTGTGGTGGTTTTTTCTCTCTCATTTCTTTTACTATTTTTCCCTAATACATTAAAAATAGTGGAATACTTAAACCTTTCTGTTGTAACCATCCTTCATATTATTAAATTTCATTCTATTATTACACTGGATATGATCGTCAAAGGTTACTCACATACCGGTAGCTCTACTTATTGGACGCCACTCATTTTAGTATTTATCTTTATTGCTTTACCAAGAAAAATAGGTATTTATTATGCATTGGTTTTATGGTCGATTATGGTATATATTGGATTCGACTATTGGTCATCGATCTCAGATAAAGGTACAGAAAGACTACTCCAATATTATCTGTCCATTTTAGTTTATATTATTCTTATCTATTTTGTTCGCCGGGTTATCACCTACTATGCTGAAAAAGAAATGATAGAAAAATTAGCTTATTTTGATCCCTTAACTGGAGTAGCTAACAGACGAAAAGTTTATTTATGGTTAGATGAAAGCATTCAAAAGAAAAAGGATTTTTATGTTGTATTATTTGATATAGACCATTTCAAAGCTGTGAATGATACGTATGGTCATCCGACTGGAGATGAAGTACTGAAAAAGATCACCGAAATTACGGCCTCTCAGTTAGGTGAAGATGACATAATTGGCAGGTGGGGAGGTGAAGAATTCATAATAGTTACACGAAGAGAAAAAGGAGCTCATTCATTAGTTGAACAAATTCGAAAGAAAATAGCGAATTTTGAGTTTGACGATATCCCCAATATAACTGCTAGCTTTGGTATTGCCAAGTATCAGAATCAATCAACAGAATTATTGCTGGAACAAGCGGACAACGCTCTCTATCAAGCAAAAAGTAATGGGAGAAACAGAGTAGAAACATATCAAAATATAAAATATTGAAACTATTTACTTTGGTAAACGTAAACATACTATATGAGGAGGTGAGAGAAGATGGGTGAAATTTTAAATTCGCTACCAATTGTTGCTCCGCTTATTTTGGTTCAATTTTTGTTAATGATTATTGCACTTATATCCTTAATTAAAGCAGAACAGACGAATGGACCGAAAGCTATGTGGGCAGTGATTGTAATTTTTATTGGATTTATCGGACCTATTTTATTTTTTATTATCGGAAGGAGGCAATACTAAATGGCAGTTATTGAGGTCCAAAATTTAATAAAAGCATTCAAAGGTGATCAAGTTGTCAAGGGTTTAAATTTCACTCTTGAAAAAGGGAAATGTGTTGCCTTGCTCGGACCAAATGGGGCGGGCAAAACAACTACTTTAAGGATGCTTTCAGGGCTTTTGAAGCCGACAGATGGTTCGATTCATTTTGAAGGTGCCACAAAAGGTGAAGATATTCGACAGTATATAGGTTACCTGCCGCAATATCCCATTTTTCATCCGTGGATGACTGGCAAGGAATTTCTGGTGTATGTTGGTCAACTAGCCCATTTATCAAAAAAAGATGCAATAGAGAAAGCAGACCAATTACTCGAGAAAGTGGCTATATTTGAAGCAAGAAATCAGCGTATTGGAAAATACTCAGGCGGTATGAAGCAACGATTAGGGATTGCACAGGCCATGATTCATAGCCCGCAGCTGTTAATGTTAGATGAACCTGTTTCCTCGTTAGACCCACTTGGAAGGCGAGAAGTATTAACCTTAATGGAAGAGTTAAAACAACAAACCACGATTCTCTTTTCTACACATATATTAGGAGATGCTGAAGAAATTAGTGATGATTTGTTAGTAATGCATCATGGAGAAATTGTAGAAGCAGGCTCAATTGAATCTCTAAGACATAAGCATCAGACAGCTAAATTCGAGTTAGCATTCCAAGGAGATACTACTACATATCAAGAAAGACTGAAGCAATTGGAATGCATTCAGGAAACCTTTTTAGAAAAAGGGGAAATCCATGTCATTGTTGAGGATATCGAAACAGCCAGAAGGGAAATTTTAAAAGAAGCGATTGCAACGGATTGGCCACTTGTTAAATTCGAATTAAGTAGAACGACGTTAGAGGATCTTTTTATGAAAGTGGTGAAAAACTAATGCAATGGATCACAATATTTAAAAAGGAAATACTAGAAGATTGGCGAAATTATAAGTGGATTTGGGTGCCTCTTGTCTTTATCGTTATTTGTATTATGGATCCGATATCGACGTATTACTTACCACAAATATTGGAATCAGTAGGAGGAATGCCTGAAGGAACGGTGCTAGAGCCTCCGGAAGTAGTTCCATCTCAAGCAATTATGATGAGTTTAACTGAACTGAGTATGCTCGGAGTACTCGTAATTGTGGCCATTTCAATGTCAGTTATTGCTGGCGAGAGGAAGAGCGGTGTAGCAGAACTTATTTTAGTGAAACCAGTTAGTTATTTCACCTACATATCCGCTAAATGGGCGGAAAAATTGTTATTAGTTTTCACTTCCTATTTGATCGGTATGTTAGCAAGCTGGTATTATGTCGATTTGTTATTCGGTCAGATAACAGCAGGGCAATTTTTTAGTTTATTCTTTTTCTATTTGATTTGGCTAATTTTCGTTATTAGCTTAACTATTTTTTATAATACAATTGTGAAAGTACCTGGACTTGTTTTAACATTGACTGTTGTCACAATTATGGCAATGTCGGCAATCAATCAAATATTTTCTTATCGGATGCCATGGTTTCCTAATAGTATTAGTGGACATATAACAAAAATGTTAATGGAAAATTCTGTTCCAAACGCCCTGTGGGGAGCAGTTTCTATTACAATTATTCTATCTGTTGGATTATTGATTGCTTCCAATTTTATTCTCAAGACAAAAGAAATGGCAGATTAAGAGTTCGTGCATTTGAACTCTTTTTCTACTATAATAGATACATATAAGGGGCATTAGCTCAGCTGGGAGAGCATCGTGCTGGCAGCGCGAGGGTCAGCGGTTCGAGCCCGCTATGCTCCATTAATGCAAAAGACCGTTCCGAAAGGATCGGTCTTTTGCATTTAACAGTAGTAGGGATTGAACCCCTGGAATATTCATCCCACGGACAGGAAGCGATTGAATCTGCATCTAATAGGAAGTCTCATTGAGGGAAGGACAATTAGATGTATCCCTCTTTGATACAACTGGAAGCGAAAGCGACACCACAATATTGTAATGTCGCTTTCGCTATATGCGCATGGTGGTCGATCTCCATGGGCTAGTATATATTCCGCTATTGGAGATTGGTGATTAATCGCAATTTATTTTCCAAGGAACGCCAAATCGATCGACTAATATACCATAACCTGTGGACCAAAAGGTTTCTTCAAACGGCAAAAGCACTTCTCCACCATCAGATAATGAATCGAAAACCTTTTTTGCAGTTAGTTGCTCAGGGAAATTTAATATAACAAAAACACCTTGAGGCTTCTTATAGTTTCCATGTAATGTATCTGCTCCAGCAAGGATAAAATCATTAATTTGAAGTGAAGCGTGTATGATTCGATTATGTGAATCTGGATCTACCTCTTTTACCATAGGGGAATCCCTATACTTTAACATCGTGACTATCTTTCCACCGAAGATTCGTTGATATTCAAGAAACGCTTCTTCACACTTACCATCAAAACTTATGTAGGGGGTTATTCTCATAGGAATACTAGGCCTCCTCGTCTATAAAACATAGTAGTTAATTAAAAATCTTTAGTTTTCAGGAATTTCCTGAAAATCAATATTGGATATATTAGTAAATTTATGGTTTTTTTTCAATTATAACTAAGGTGGTCTTTATTATCAACTTTTGATAGATTTAGCATCGTGCTGGCAGCGCGAGGGTCAGCGGTTCGATCCTGCTATGCTCCATCAAAAAACCGTAACCGAAGATGGCTGCGGTTTTTTGATGATGAATTTTGAAAATGTATAAAGCCAAAGTAAAACTATGATGATTGTTTCTCTGGCTGTGGTGAAATGGGTACGGTGAGCAGTTCACTTCGATGTTCCTTATACCAATTAACTGAGTCATGAAGTGTAACATGGAGTGGGCGAAAAGTAATGGCTAATTCATGGATTGCTTTAGCATTGCTGCACACTCTGCCTTCACTCACTTCATGGACACCATTTACTGAGATAGACATTTCTTTTTTTGTGATAGCTGCCATCCTGTCAATCAGCCATGCAAGGGTAAAGGCAACGGGTTTAGGGATCGTGAGCTTAGGAGAAGGGATTCCTGATGCTTTTTCTAAATGCTTGGATAATTCTCTTAAGTGGAAATGGTTACCTGTAACAAGGAAGCGATCCGTCTGCTTCACTTTGGTAACTGCTGATACTATTGCATCTGCAACATCTCTTACATCAACGATATCGATGCTGCCGTTCACATTACCGGGTATTTGTTTATTGAGATAATCAAGAATATATCTTCCACCGGTTGTTGGGCCTGCATCGACTGGTCCCATCATCCAACCAGGTAGGAAAGTAATGACAGGTATGGAATGTTGCTTACTAAAGTCTGTAATAAGCCTGTCACCGATAATTTTACTTTTTGCATAAAGTGTTTTTGCATGTTCCAGTTTCTTTACATCCAATTCAGTGCTTGGTTTATTATCTTTTCTTTTTTGAATCGTATTATTACTACTAGTATGAAAAATGCGCTGAATGTTATATTTTTTGGCATATTCAAAAAGCTTGAGCGTATTCGTTATATTAATCCTTTCTAATTCTTCCCAATGAGAGCCATATAAGAAGGATTCCCTGAAATATGCTGCCGTGTGAAAAAGAAGCTCACAATCCCTAAGTTCATCTGCAAAGGCGTCCACATTGGCCATATCTCCCTGTACAAATATGGCGTCAGTTGAGCCCAATATTTCCTTTGCTTTCGAGATGGAGCGCACCAGCGTTTTTACCTCATAGCCTTCCTTTAACAATTTCTTTACTAAATGATTTCCTAAGAAACCAGTCCCACCTGTTACGAATACTTTCATCATTATCACTCCTTATTTATAAACTATATATAATATATATTTAGTTTATAAATAAGTCAACTGTTTTTTAGATTGACTTTCATAAAGCTATTGATATAGTAAATATAAAGTGAAATTAGTTAATGAGGCATTTCATGATTAATTATGAGATTTTTGAAAGAGGAGATAAAATGAGTTATTCTACAGCTTTTTCCCATGCCTTATCTATTGTTGTTTATACTGCTGTCAAAATAGATGAGGGTGTCACAGAGTATGTTTCGGCACGACAATTATCAGAGCAAATAAACATCCCAAATCCTACGGTTGTGAAAATACTACAATCGCTAAATCGCTTTGGTCTTATAACTACAAAAGAAGGAGCAGGTGGAGGCATACGGCTATCAAAGGGTGCTAAAGATATTACGGTATATGATGTATTCAGTGCGATTGAGGTTGATCGTCCTTTATTTAAATTTTCACTTCCATCTACCTTAAATGATGATAAATCACGTCATGTCGGTCAAAATATTCAACATGTACTGTCGCAAGCTGAAAAAGATATGAAAAAAACGTTACAGTCTACGACAATATCAGATCTATATTAATTTTTTTTGTTAAATTGTATTGTATCCATCTAAAAAAGGGAAAACGAATAATAAGATATTTTCATACCATACTAGCAAAGAGAAGGTAGGTGGGATAATGAAGATTGGTGTACCTAAGGAAGTCAAAAGTAATGAAAACCGGGTGGCGATGACACCGGCTGGAGTAATGGCGTTAACGCAAGCAGGTCATGAAGTGAAGATAGAGCAAGGTGCAGGTATCGGGAGTGGAATTGAGGATCGATTATACCAAGAAGCTGGAGCAACTATTGTAGCTGAGGCAGAGCAGGCCTGGTCACAGGAACTTGTAGTTAAAGTCAAAGAACCCCAAGTCTCAGAGTTTCGTTTTTTCAGAAAAGACTTAATGCTTTTTACGTATCTGCACTTAGCTGCAGAAAGTGATGTAGCAGATGCATTATTAGAAAACAAAACAACGGCAATAGCATATGAAACCATTCAATTAAAAAATGGCGGTTTACCATTGCTGACACCTATGAGTGAAATTGCAGGACGAATGTCAGTACAGGCAGGCGTTCACTTTTTGGAAAAGACGCATGGAGGTAAAGGCGTTCTTGTTAGTGGAGTTCCCGGTGTAGCACCCGCAAATGTCGTGATTATTGGTGGCGGGATTGTCGGAACAAATGCAGCTAAAATGGCAATCGGCTTAGGTGCAAATGTTACATTACTAGATATAAATATTGAACGGTTGAGACAGTTAGAGGATTTATTCTCTGGTAAAATAAGAACATTGGCTTCTAATCAATATAATATTGCAGAGCAAGCTAAAAAAGCAGACCTGCTAATTGGAGCAGTATTAATTCCTGGCGCAAAAGCACCAAAATTGGTAACAGAAGACATGGTAAAAACAATGGAGGCAGGCTCAGTTATTGCAGATGTTGCGGTTGACCAAGGTGGTTCGATTGAAACGATTGACCGGATTACAACACACGAAGACCCAGTTTATATTAAACACGGTGTCAACCATTATGCAGTAGCTAATATACCTGGAGCAGTTTCTAAAACAGCAACATATGCACTGACAAATGTTACGGCACCCTATGTACTACGATTGGCAAATTTGGGATTAAAAGAAATGATTTTAAAGAACCCTTCATTTGCTAAAGGACTAAATACGTATCAAGGAAAAGTTGTTCATGAAGCCGTGGCTCAAGGTTTAGATAAAAGATATATCGAATTATCCTCGATTTTTCAGTAGTCTGAGTGAGATTTGCTGCTCAGGCTTCTTTTTTTTTCGACCTTTTCATAAAAAAAGGTTCCGTCAAAACGGAACCTTATTGTTCGAAGAAAGCTAATTCCTCTTCTATCGCTTTTCTTATTTTTTCTAATGTTTCTTCAGGTGTTTTCCCGTGAATACGTCGATTATTAACAAGCGCATATGGTTTTAATCGACACAATCCACAAAAATTCAAACAATCATTTATTAAAACAGCTACCTCTGGGTACTCTGATTCAATAGTAGCCTCTATATCAAATGTGTTCATTAAATTGCTATCACAAATTTCTACAACAACGATTCCCATTTAATCACCTTCCATCTATGTCTGTATGACGTAAATCACAGACAAAAAGAGAATCATCCTTTAAAATAACGACATAATCCGAATTTGTCAATAGATACGTATTTTAATAAAGGTGGTGTGACAAAATGATTAAACAACAATCTACACGAAATGAGATATTAGAACTTTTAAAGAAGAATCAAGCACTCTCTGTAAATGGAATAACTTCCTATTTAGATATTACAGAAATGGCAGTTAGAAAGCATTTAGTCAAACTAGAAGGCGATAAATTAATTACTGCTAAAACAGTGCGTCAACCAATGGGGAGACCTGTAATTTATTATTCATTAACAAGAGCGGGTGAAAATGAATTCCCTAAAAGTTATGATGTACTTGTGGTGGATTTTTTATCCGATATTGAGCAAACAATGGGCAAAGAAGCAATCTTACAATTGTTTGAAAAAAGGGAAGAACGATTACACAAAAAATATAGCAGACGTATTTATCCAGAGGATAACATATCAGAAAAAGTGCATGCGCTTGTCCAAATTCAACGTGAAGGTGGATATATGTCCGAACTTCAAGAAGAAGATGACACTAGATTATCGTTTTCGCAGTACAATTGTCCCATTGCAGAAATTGCAAATAAATATGATAAGCCATGTGAAGGTGAGCTCGACTTATTTAAATCTGTGCTCAATACTGAGCAAGTGAAGAGAGTAGAATGTATAGCAAAAGGGGGGGACGCGTGTAAATATATCGTGGGCAAATGAAGCAGAAGAAGAAGGCATTCTTCACGGGATAAGTAATGCTGTAGACGGGATAAGTAGTCCGCTTAACGGGATATATTACTCTCTTCACAGGATAAGTCGACTTATCCCGTGAAGAGAAGAAAGTATCCCGTCAACAGAGAGAGTTATCCCGTCAAGAGGATGACTTTAAAAGATCATTAAAAAGAATGGAACTAAAAAAGATACGATTACAGCACTTATGGTCATTGATAAAGCACTCACAGCACCTTCTAATTGTCCTAATTCCAACGCTTTTGCTGTGCCAATTGCATGTGAAGCCGTTCCAATCCCGAGTCCTCTTGCGACAGGATGCTCAATTCTGCAAATCCGAACGATCCATGGCCCAAACATTGCACCACTAATTCCTGCAATCATTACAAAAACGGCTGCGAAAGATAAGTTTCCACCAGCTGTTTCTGTAATGCTGAGAGAAACAGGAGTTGTTACAGATTTAGCTGCAACAGATTTGATAAGCGATTGATCGAATCCCAGTATTTTAGCTCCAATTAATCCTGTTACTACACCTACAGTGGATCCTGCAAATATTCCAATAAAGATTGTACGTGCATACCTTTTAATTAAATCCAATTGTCGATATAGAGGTAAAGCTAATGCTACGACAATTGGTCCAAGGAATAGATCAATCCATTGTCCACCAAGCATATAGGATTGGTAAGGTATGTCGACAATAAATAATAAAATTATAAGTAAGCTCGATGTGAGAAAGATTGGTAATGTAAAAGGGTTTGGCAGAAGTCGATATATTTGTTTACTGGCAAAGAAAAGACCAATGGTTACAATGAGAAAAACGCTACCTAAAAGGAAATCATTCATATGTATGACCATCTTTCTTCACTAGTAATGAGGTAATCAGACTACCACTTAAGATCACCAGAAAGGTGCTCAGGATGATTAAGGGTATCATTAAACTCCCTTTTCCAATAAAGAAGTCTAAATACTGAACCACTCCTACTGTGACTGGAACAAAAAATATCGGCATATCTTTTATTAATAAATCGATGCCATCTTCTACCCACTCAACTCGAATCCATCTAGCAGTTAATAATCCAAAAAATAGTAGCATACCAATGATGCTACCGGGAATAAACAATGAAAACAGTTCCTGGATGGTTTTACCGATATAGTAAAAAATAAATAATACACTGATCTGCATGATTATCTTCAGTATTTTTGGCATATACATTCCTCCGCTCTCTTCCTGAAGCTTTCTTGTTAACTAGAGCGCAAGTCTATTTTCTTTATGCAAGAATGGCAATAAATTGTGCCATACTCCTTATAATATTTTTTCACATTAGTAATAACTAATCCATCTTGAAGCTTACTTTTAAAAAAATATTCTTCATTAAATTCTATTTTTTCTCACAGTGATCACAAAATAATTTCGCTAAAAACATAAAACATGCCTCCTGTAAATATATTAACATATTCACAGCTTTATCAACAGAAACATTCCCTGTCAACATGTGTTTCAGAGTTTATCCACATTATCCACAGAAAAGCGCTAAAAATAACAGTGAATAGCGGAACTTATCAAAACAAGATCCACAACTCTTATGCACAATATGCACAGAGCTGTGGATAAGAATTGTGGATAAATGTTGGACATTATATAGCTTCTTCTCCCTCGGCAGAAGTCTGCGTATGGGAGAAATAGTTTTCTTTTGTAATCACATATAAATCATAAACAGCGACGAGTTGTGAATCATTGATTTTATTAAATACTTCAGGATAGCTTTCATTACCATACATGACAAAAGGGATTTTCAAAATTGCTTTTAAAGAGCGAACATTTGCGCGTCTGATTTTTATGAAAACAGCATCAATGTCATGTTGGTAAAATAACTCCTCAAAAAAGGCGTCCTTTGCTAACTTATTATACCCCTTGCCAAAATACGGTTTGCCAATCCACGTTGCCAGAAAGCCAGCATTATTTTCTATATCAAATAAATTGATGGTACCAATTGGGTTGTATTGTTCGTCAACGATGGTACGGGAAATCAATTCACCGTTTTCTTCTGCTTCGATCGTTTGTTTCGTTAAAAAATAGAATTCGTCACTTGTGTTTACCTTGTGTCTCACGTATGGAAATACTTCAGGATCAGACATTAAATCAAATAACACCGGAGCATCTTGGACGTCTCTTTTTTTTAGCATAAAAAATCCCTCCTTGTTGATGGGAGGGTGAAAAAAAGACAGAGACAGTGCGTCACTTTGTTCTTTCCCACCCTCGAATTTTTATCACGATAATTTCCTGATAAGTTTCACTTGCAATCCTGTTGATTGAAGTCTCACTTTATCAAGTTTTAACAAAAATTCGGGATGGGAATCGAACCCATTAGAACCAGTGAAAATGACTGGTGGCGCACCATTTGCCTTCCCTTATATGAACTGCCGTATCTTGCAATAAACTTTCCAAAAAATCTTACCCTTATCTTACACAATGAATAGGGAAATTGTAAATAGAAAAATCAAAAAAATATTAAAAAATTTCGAGTAAAATGAAGGAATATTAAGAAAACTTTATATATATAACATTATCTTAACCTCAGCACGTAATATAACGGAATTTCATCTATTATTACCTTTAATCATAAATTTCCTTAAGTGCTTCGTCGATGGTAGAATAATTAAATTTATAGCCGAATTCTAGTGCTTTTTCAGGTAGCACTTTTTGTCCATCAACAATTAATATACTCATTTCTCCTAAACCAGCTTTTAATAAAAAACTGGGTGTCGGAAACCAATTTGGACGATTTAAAACATGAGCTAAACTAGCAGATAATTCTTTGTTGCGAACCGGATTAGGTGCAGTCAGATGTAAAACATTCTCTATTTTAGGATGATCCAAGGCAAATAGTAACATTCCGACAACATCATCAATATGAATCCATGATACCCATTGATTACCACTACCTATTTTGCCTCCCACTAGAAATCGAAAAGGCAGAGACATTAAAGGTAAAGCACCTTCTTCACCCAAAATAACTCCAAACCTGGCTAATACAGTACGGACATTATGTGATCTGATTTGCATTGCCGTTTTTTCCCAGGCATCTGTCACTTCAGCAAGGAAGTCATTTCCTTGTTCTTGAGACTGTTCTGTAAATGTTTTTTCATCTGAGGTACCAAAATAGCCAACTGCTGAAGCGTTGATTAAGACTTTAGGCTTGTTTTCTAAGTTAGCTATTAGTTTATCGATTGCATAGGTCGCATTGATTCGGCTCTGATAAATTTTATCTTTTTTCGTTTTGGTCCAATAACCAAACAATGAATCTCCAGCTAAATTGATAATGCCATCAAGCTCAGGCAGTTCGTTTTCAGGTTGGCTTTCATCTGATAACCATCCGACATACTTTACGAAAGAGGTATTGATATATTTTTTAGGGGACCTCGTTAAGATATATACTACGTCTCCTCTAGATGTTAATGCTTTTGTAAGATGTTCACCAACGAATCCTGTTCCGCCTGTAATAGCAATGTTCATTGAAATCCCTCCAGTTATAAATTGTAGAACAAATGTTTGAATGGTAAAATAGAATTGAGGTGATAAGTGTGCCGGAAATAACCAAAATAACAACCCAAAAAAAATCAAAATACCGTTATAACATTTTTTTAACAGAAAATAATCAAGAATATTACGGCTTTAGTGTCAATGAGGATATCCTTATTGACTATCATTTACGAAAAGGTATGCTATTAACACCTGAATTAATTGAACAAATTCAAGAGCAAGATTCCTCTTATAAAGTGTATACCCTATCTGTGAAGTATTTAAGTTTCAGAATGCGTTCTGAACAAGAATTAATCGATTATTTACAAAAGAAAGAGGTTGAAGATACTTATATTGAAGAAGTAATCCATCGCTTGAAGAAAGAAAAATTACTCGATGATACAGCTTTTAGTGAAGCTTTGGTTCGGACTCGTGTTCAAACTTCCAGTAAAGGACCTATGTTGATCAAAAAAGAGTTAATGGATAAAGGGCTACAAGCACCACTTATAGAAGAAGCTTTAAAACATTATTCATTTGAGCAACAGTTTGAAAAAGTTGAGAAATTGGCACGTAAGAAATTAAATAGTTCAACTAAAAAATCTTTTAAACAACAGGAAGATAGTGTGAAGCAAACTCTCCTGCAAAAGGGTTTTACTTTTGATGTTATTTCAGAAGTTATTAACAGTTTGGACGTGGAACGAGATCATGATGAGGAATACAATGCTATTGTATTTCAAGGTGAAAAGTTGGTGACTAAATATCAAAAAAAAGACAGCGGATTTGCTTTAAAACAGAAGGTGAAAGCAGGATTATATAGAAAAGGTTTTGCAGGAGAATTGATTAATCGCTTTATAGAAGAGTATGTAAACGAAGACTAATAAATAACTTACAAGCGAATGCATAGCAACCGCTTGTAAGGATTACTTTATTTTAGTTATTTACTAAATGTGTCAGGCACTCTATTGCCTGATGAACATCATCGACGACATGTGCCGCTTTTTCTTGAACTGATTTTGGAGCGGTGCTCATTGCAAAGCTATTAGGAGTCATTTCAAACATCGGAATATCATTGTATGAATCACCTATTACCGCCATTTCTTCCGGATCTATACCTAAGTGTTTAGCAAGCGTTCGTAATCCCAAGGCCTTACTGACACCTTTTGGAACGATATCCACACATCTTGGATCAGATAGATAGGTTTCACTGACATCCTTAAATTGCTCATTGATTTTTTCTTGTAATACTATAATATCTTTTTCCGAGCCTAGTAACATAAACTTACTAGGTAAAAAAGCATCGTTATATTGATCAGCGAAATCTACACCTTCTACCAATGGGAAATAGAGAATCGATTCCATCGCCTTCAATTCAGGTGTCTTCTTCGAAATATATGATTCATCTGCTGTTGTAATACTGAATGGACTCGAGAATGAACTTATAACGTTGTGTAAGGCATTACTTGTAACTGCATCAAATGTTTTGGCAAGAAGGGCTTGATTACTTTTCGAGTCAACGAATGCCCCGTTTTGACTGATTCGATGTGCGTCATGATTTATTTCTGAACAAATCTTTTTAATATCGCGGTCCATGCGACCCGTCGCTATCGCAAAGTCTATGTTTTGTTCCTGCAGTCGATGAATGGCTGCAATATCTTCTTCCTTAATGAAATTACCATGTTTTAATAGTGTACCATCAAGGTCTGTGGCAAATAATTTTATCAAGCTTAATCAACATCCTTTTTATTGAGTTGCTTTCATTATAACGTTTCTTGTATCAAGAAAAAAATAAAATGAGCCTAAGCTTTTGACCGAAACGAATCTCATGCTAAAATTAAACTAGAAATCAAGATGGTGGTGGAAGAATGGATAGAAGATACAGTTCCTATACAGTAGAAGAATTAAGAGAAGAGGTTGCTAGCTTGAAAGAGCAGCTGCAAAAAGCGGAACAATGGGGAAATGTAAGTGAATATGAAATTATACAAAGAAAAATGCAAATGGCGGCAGCCTATTTAGTAAATCCAGCAGAATTTAAAAAAGGAATGCGGTATGAATTAGCGGGAGACCCTGGTCAAACATTTGAGATAACCTATATCAATGGTGTGTTCGCCTGGGGACACCGAATTAATTTACTGGGGCAAAAATTTGAAGAAGAAGAAGCGGTCCCCCTTTCCATTTTAGGCGATAAACAAAAATAATAGTGGAGGGAGCAACATGCAAGAAGAAATACAACGATTGGCCGAAGAACTGCAAGAGAAAAACCCCTCGCTAACAATACTCGAAGCAAGAAGTTGGGTGGAGCTATTGTGGGAAGATTTTGAAACGACCAGAGCCAAAGCTGGTAGAAAATATGAAGGAGCAGAAGTGACACAAAAAATTGTACGCTATTGGATTCAGCAATATGGTGCAAGTTTGGACGATTTCATCAAAAGGCATCCTAAGTATCAAAAATTAATAAATGGAAGTAACCGTCCCATTCATTAGCAAAAAGAGGAAAAGTCATAATTATTTTGACATGATGTGTGTGCTTAGCAATCGCTACGGCTTGTCCGCTTCCCTTTCCACGGGTTTTTCTCCTCAGCTAACTTTGGTAAGTAAAAACCACTTACCAAAGTGGATCTTCGGATAAAAACATCCCGTAGGAGTAGAAGCGGACGCCTCCGCTAATTAGGATTCTACAACGCTAGCATGAGGAAGTATAATATTATTTATATCATGTAGAACAATGATTTTTTAAAGTAACAGATCATAATGTTACCTTTCACAATAGTTGTAGAACAAATATACTAGCGCAGGCCGCCCACTTTCACTCCTGTGGGAATGTTTTACCTGAAGATCCACTTTTTTTAGCGTTCTTTGCTCAAAAAAGTTAGCTGAAGGTAAAACCCCACGGAAAGGGAAGTGGGCAGCCGGAGCGGATGTTTATCTCACAATACATTTCAAAATTACCACTTTGTATAATAAATATACACCGAGTATTGCGCAGTTCGTTTCTAATACGCATGAAAATCCAAACGATTTAAAAGCCTAATCGTTTGGATTTTTCTAATTAAAAAATTAATTTGTCCCAGCTTCTTTTAAATTGGATTACTATCCATATTTAATTTGTTTTGTAATTTCTCTTCTGAAAACACCCAGCCTGTGTATGAATTCATAATCCGCATGTTATCATCGATTTGTACAACAGCTACAAATGGATAGTGACCGTCAGAACGGTAACGCAAATCGATAAAACGAATTTCTGAAAAATCATCAAACATATTGATTTCCCAACGATAGATCGGTGAAAAAGATAAAAATGCTGAAATGTTTTTATCGGTTCTTGCTAATTCAAATAATGAATTTTCAGGTTCGGGAAGTCGGTGAAACTTATCGTCTATTTCAACATGTCCATCTTCGACCCTGCCAACAAAATGATGTTGATCCGTATTAAACGCCACTCGCCAAGAGTTTTGTTTAGTAGTCGGTGAAGTTGCGATTTGTTCGACCTGTTCAAAGTGCTCATGTATTATTTTGACGATTTCCCGCTTGTCGATATAACGTTTAATATAATACAATACAATAATAAAATAGATCATGATCCAAGTGAATCCAGGTGTAGCACCCAAAATCCAGGCAATAATCCCAATCATGTGTAGACTGAAAATATAAGGATCGAATGTACTTATAAAACCATGGGCAATCCATTTTCTTGTGAATGGCCGATATGCTTGCGTACCATACGCATTAGGTATGTCCACGACTACATGCAGAATAACTGCTAAAAATGTCCATAGCCATAGATGTAAAAAGTTTACCTCTGGTACAAATAAATAGATGATTGATGAAATTAGAATACCCCAGAAAATGACAGCTGGGATGGAATGAGTAATTCCTCGATGATGTCTAATATAGACAGCATTATTTCGTAATTTGAGCACCGTGTCAAAGTCAGGCGAATGGGAACCAATAATCGTACCTACGATGACAGCGGTAAATAAGGTGGGATCTTGTTGTACTACTGGATCTAATGTAGCAAAACCACCTAAAGCAACGCCCATTGCAATATGTGTGCCAGTATCCATCTTAGCTGTCCCCTTTCTTAGTTAATATTGTATCATAAAGTGAATCAGTTAGACGCTATCTCTTCCGACGTTTATAAGCAAAACTTACCGACCATTATACTGTGATAAAGGATGAATAACTTTGAATTACACGTCTACTATCAATATACCCCAATTCCAAGAGGATCTAATCACATGGTTTGAAAGTGAACAAAGAATCTTGCCATGGCGCGAAAATCAGGATCCTTATCGAGTGTGGGTTTCAGAAATTATGTTACAGCAAACAAAAGTCGACACCGTTATTCCATATTTTCAAAACTTCATGAAACATTTTCCAAACCTAGAAGCTTTGGCTAATGCGGATCAGCAAGATGTATTAAAAGCATGGGAAGGTTTAGGGTATTATTCCCGTGCACGCAATTTACAGTCTGCAGTCCAAGAGGTTGTGGAACTGTACGATGCAGATGTTCCAAACGATCCAAAACAACTAGGTGATTTAAAAGGAGTTGGCCCTTATACAAAAGGGGCGATATTAAGTATCGCATTTGACCAGCCAGAGCCAGCCGTTGACGGAAATGTCATGCGTGTTCTATCAAGAATTTTACGAATCGAAGAAGACATAGCCAAACAAAAAACACGAAATACGTTTGAATCAGTAGTGCGAGAGTTGATTTCCCAAGATAATCCTTCTGCATTTAATCAAGGGATGATGGAACTGGGTGCCTTAATTTGTACTCCAAAAAGTCCAAGCTGTTTATTGTGCCCTGTACAAGCGCATTGTGTAGCTTATCGTGATGGTGTGGAACAGACTTTGCCAATAAAGAAGAAAAAAACGAAAAAATCATCACATACTTATTTTGCACTGGTTATCCAAGATGATGCTGGAAATTTTATTATTGAACAAAGACCTGAACAGGGTTTACTTGCTAAGCTTTGGCAATTCCCTATGGTGAGCACTAATGAAGTTGATGAAAATCATCTATCTGTATTTATTCAGGAAAAATATCAAACAGATATAGATACTGTCGAAACGTTGGAGCCTGTAAAACACGTTTTTTCACATTTGACCTGGTATTTACATGTAAAAATGATTAAGGTAAGAGGAAAAATAAGTTTAAACAAAAACATGAAACTAATGTCAAAATCTGAAATTAGCAAATATCCATTACCAGTATCCCATCAAAATATATATAAACAATTGTAACGGTATATACCATTTGTAAACGAATCTTTATCCCTCTTTTAAAAAAGCAATATTTTTTGGATAAAAAAGAATCTGCTTGGGCAAATTAATTGTCGTGGAGGTGATATTGATGGCTAAACGTAATAATCAAGCAAATCCAGCAAACCAAGCAAACAATGCAAGTAAAACAAATGCTGCTGAAGTAAAACGTCAAAACCAACAAGCTGCTCAAGGGCAAGGGAAGTATGGCACTGAGTTTGCTAGCGAAACAAATGCACAAGAAGTTCGCCAGCAAAACCAAAAGTCACAAAACAACAAAAAATAATTATACAAATGAAAGCTTGGCTCTTCCAGTGGAGGGGCCAAGTTTTTTTGTTAGGAGAAAGCCGGTGTTTCGTCAGCTGTAATAAGAGGTAATTTTCACTCGATTTTTGTAAATTTTTTAATACCAATGAGAATTGTATTAGTTTCAATTGTAAATATTTATCGTTATAATGGTTACTATTATGATATTCAAGAAAGGGAGATACGTATGGAGACATCCGAGCCAGGAAAAATCATCCAAATCCAAAGCTATAAACATAATGGTCAACTCCATCGTGTCTGGGATACAACGACGGTATTAAAAGGAACGAGTAATCGTGTGATCGGAGCAAATGATAAAACACTTGTGACCGAAAGTGACGGACGTACATGGGTGACAAGAGAGCCTGCCATTTGCTTTTTTCATGCGAAGTATTGGTTTAATGTAATCGGAATGTTACGTGATGATGGGATTTATTATTATTGCAACATTAGTTCGCCGTTTGTTTTTGAAGATGGAGCGGTTAAATATATTGATTATGATTTAGACGTGAAAGTATTTCCAGATATGACATACACACTGTTAGATGAAGATGAATATGATTTGCACAAAAAGCTGATGAATTATCCTAAAGTATTGGATAAAATTTTATGGAACAATGTAGAATACTTATTGCATTGGATCAGGCAACGAAAAGGTCCGTTTTCGGCAGAATTTGTCGATCAATGGTACGAGTTTTACTTGACATATCGCTCATGAAAGTCATCAAGAAAAGAGGTGAAGTTGATTGGATAGTATAAAGCGCTATATGAAATTTGTCTTCCCATATAAGTGGAAGATATTAATTACTGTAATAATTGGGATCTTTAAATTTGGTATCCCTCTTTTAATGCCTTTAATTGTGAAATATGTTATTGACGATATAATTGGTGCAGAAGGATTGACATCTGACGAAAAATTGACAGAATTATTCTGGTTGATGGGTATATCTGCAGCTTTGTTTATTATACTAAGACCACCAATTGAGTATTATCGTCAATATTTAGCACAATGGACAGGGAACAAAATTCTATATGATATTCGCGACAGATTGTTTGATCATATTCAGCGCCTTAGTTTGCAGTTTTATTCACGAACGAAAACAGGCGAGATCATTTCAAGAGTAATTCATGATGTCGAGCAGACGAAAAACTTTGTTATGACAGGACTTATGAACATTTGGTTAGATATGTTCACCATTTTAATTGCCATTATCATTATGTTATTTATGGATGTCTGGTTGACGATTGTAGCAATAGCGTTATTCCCTTTATATGCAATCTCTGTCAAGATATTTTACGGAAGACTACGTGATTTAACAAAAAAACGATCGCAAGCATTGGCACAAGTCCAAGGACATTTACATGAGCGAGTACAAGGAATTCCAGTAACTCGTAGTTTTGCCCTTGAAGATTATGAGGAAAAAGAATTTGATAAACAAAATCAAAATTTCTTAGACCGAGCAATTGATCACACATCCTGGAATGCCAAGACTTTTGCAGTGATGAATACCATTACAGATGTTGCTCCATTATTAGTAATTGGCTTTGCAGGTTATTTTGCGATCACTTCAGATTTAACTGTAGGTACGATTGCAGCATTTGTAGGTTATATGGATCGTGTGTACAGTCCATTACGCAGGTTAATTAGTTCCTCAACTGTATTGGTTCAGTCGATTGCCTCGATGGAGCGTGTCTTTGAATTTATTGATGAAGATTACGATATTAAAGACAAACCACATGCAACGC
Organism: Gracilibacillus kekensis; assembly: GCF_900143085.1. Taxonomy (GTDB): domain Bacteria; phylum Bacillota; class Bacilli; order Bacillales; family Amphibacillaceae; genus Gracilibacillus; species Gracilibacillus kekensis. The sequence goes on from NZ_FRCZ01000006.1 coordinate 280,562, forward strand.
CGTTAAAACAGGTGGATGGAAAAGTGGAGTTTGATCATGTCTCGTTCCGTTATGAAGAAGAGGAAGATTTGGTATTAAACGATGTATCGCTAAATGTGAATCAGGGTGAGACGGTAGCACTTGTTGGTATGAGTGGTGGTGGTAAATCCACCATAATTAGCTTGATTCCTCGATTTTATGATGTTACAAAAGGTCGAATTCTAATTGATGGTAAGGATATTCGCGATGTTCAGGCAAGATCACTAAGGGATAAAATAGGAATGGTTTTACAGGATAATATTTTATTTAGTGAATCGATTGCAATGAACATTCGAATGGGTAATCCTGATGCTACAGATGAAGAAGTTATCACTGCAGCTAAAGCAGCAAATGCTCACCAGTTTATCACAGAACTTTCAAAAGGGTATGACACACTTGTTGGAGAAAGAGGTGTGAAGCTTTCAGGGGGACAAAAACAACGGATTGCAATTGCACGAATTTTCTTAAAAAATCCACCATTGCTAATTTTGGATGAAGCGACTTCTGCCTTAGATTTGGAAAGTGAAAGTTTAATACAGGAAGCATTAGAAAAATTGGCATCTGATCGTACTACTTTCATTGTTGCTCACCGACTATCAACGATTACACACGCAGATCGCATTGTGTTAATTGAAGGCGGCGCAATAATCGAAGAAGGGACACATCATGAATTAATGAAAAAGCAAGGTAATTATTATAAACTTTATCAAGTTCAGGAATTAGATGATAATTAAATTTTGATTAAAGGGATTCAGTTTAAATGCTGGATCCTTTTTAGTACTTAAATTGAATTTAGTGTCTCATCGGCATTTCACAAAAGAATAACGTCAAAAATCCCGACGAGAAGTCGTCTCATCGGCAATTCACAAACGATTAACGTCCAAAATGCCGACGAGAAGCACTCTCATCGGCAATTCACAAACGATTAATGTCCAAAATGCCGACGAGGAGTCGTCTCATCGGCAATTCACAAGCGAATAACGTC
>NZ_FRCZ01000006.1:281679-296257 GCF_900143085.1 Gracilibacillus kekensis
TCTCATCGGCAATTCACAAGCGAATAACGTCCAAAATGCCGACGAGAAGTCCTCTCGTCTGCATTACACAAGCAATTAACGTCGAAAATGCCGACGAGAATATATCTCATCGGCATTTCTTCTAAAATCAACGACCAAAAACCCGATGAGCAACGATCTCATCGGGTTTAAATAATTAAGAAACTTACAAAGGCATTATTTTCCTTCTTTTTTTCTTGAAATTAAAATCAAGATGCTCATGAAACCTTTGATAACTATTTAAAATCTTCTGTAAATGCAGAATCTCTTTATGATATTCCATTAAACGAGACGCAAGTGGTAATAACGCAAGACGTTCTTTTTCATCCTGTTCATATACTTGAATCAATGTTTCCACAAGGTGTGGGATATCTGGATCGGTAATTTCCTCAATCGATTTCGTAGGATTCTTTTTAATTTTTCCCATTGCGCTTAAAAGAAGGCGTTCATGTGAATAAATGATTTTATCTAATTCATCAACTAAAACATTTTGAAACTTTTTAGGGATGTGTTCGACTTTATCATCATATTGATGAAACGCTTCTAACGTTTCTAAGGATTTCCTAGACGTATGAATCATCTGCCTAAAGATAATTAACTTCCTCATTTTAGGCATTCTTGCTTTTCTCCTGTAAATTCGTTCTTCGCTAAATAATAAATATGTATTATCAATATGTCTTAATTCGGTTTGAATGCGGTCAATTTCAGTCCTTAACGCTGGATCATCTGATAAATGACGAGTAGAGATGCGTAACCATTGTAAAATATCTGAAGTTAGTTGATCGATTGATTTGAACAACCGCAATTCATATCTTGGAGGCAAAAATAACATATTTACTAAGAATGCGGAAACAATACCTAATGTTAAGGCCGAAAAACGTAATCCTGCTAAATTCAATAGCATCATTTCGGAGGTTTCCATTACAGCAAGAACAGCTATGATAGCGAGAGCAATTGTGTTCTCGTTCATTTTTAGTGTCATACAAATTCCGATGACAATTACAATCGTAAAACCAATCACTACGGGATCATTTCCTAAGGTGAACACAACCATTGCTGCGATACCAACGCCGAAAATATTAGCATAAATTTGTTCGAGCATCGTTTGGAATGATCGGTAAATATTTGGTTGGATTGCAAAAGCTGCTGCGATACCAGCATATGTTGCGGAATTAAGTCCAATTAACTGAGCAACATATAGTGCTACAGTTATCGCAACGCCAGTCTTAAGCATCCGTGCACCAAGCTTCATAAAATAAATCATCCTTCTAAAATTTGTCATATATTCTGATTATAACAGGTTACAAAGTTAACGTGAAACAAACATGTAAAAAATACAAGTATGAAAATAATCGGTAAGCGAAAGATAGACATAGTATTATATAACCTTTGAATGGATGGGAAAAACGTGAGAGAAAAAAAATTAGATTTGATTGCTTTAGCTTCTATTCCATTAGTAATGACTTTAGGAAATTCGATGTTAATACCAATATTGCCTATTATTGAAAAGAAAATAAATATTACACCTTTTCAATCGAGCTTGATTATTACCGTCTATTCGATTGTAGCAATTCTGCTAATACCAATAGCAGGCTATCTATCAGATAAAATAGGGCGAAAAAAAGTTATTGTGCCAAGTCTCATTATTACTGGGATAGGAGGACTTATTTCTGCATTTGCTGCTTGGAAAATGGAAAATCCATTTATGATCATCTTAATCGGACGCTTTTTGCAGGGAATTGGTGCTTCTGGTGCTTTTCCAGTTGTGATACCAACAGTTGGCGATCTGTTTAAAGATGAAAAAGAAGTGAGTGCAGGCTTAGGATTAATTGAAACCTCAAATACATTTGGCAAAGTACTAAGCCCGATTATTGGCGCATGGCTGGCTATTTTTATGTGGTTTCTCCCTTTTGTTTTTATACCGATTTTTTCTGCGATTGCAGTTGTCATGGTGTTATTTATGGTAAAGAGTCCAAAGGATCAAGAAGCCAAAAAACAAACATTTAAAGAATTTATACAATTTATTAAACAGGTATTCCATGATAATGGTAGATGGTTAACCACCACCTTTGTTATTGGTTGTATCAATATGTTTGTCCTATTTGGATTCTTATTTCACTTTTCGACACTATTAGAAAAACACTACGACAAAGAAGGGATCATAAAAGGATTAATTCTTGCTATACCATTATTATTCTTATGTATTGCATCTTATGCAGCAGGGAAAAAAATTGGTGAAAGTAAAGTAATCATGAAGTGGGTCATCCTTACTGGAAATGTGATTGCTTCAGTGCCATTACTATTTGTCAAAACAGATGTAAGTTTACTTTATTTGGCTGTATTGTTATCCATTGCAGGAATTGGTATAGGAATATCCTTGCCAACCTTAGACGCATTGATTACGGAAGGGATCGAAAAGAATGTGCGAGGTACGGTGACAGCGTTATATAGTAGTATGCGATTTTTAGGCGTAGCTGCAGGGCCACCAGTGATTGCCGTTTTAATGAATAACTATGAAGACTGGCTGTATTTTTTTCTGGCAGGTGTAGGAGGGGTAGCGATACTAATTACGTTCTTTGCCATTAAGCCAGAAGCGAATGAAGCTTAATAGGGAATAGTATCTGTAGCCAAAAATTAATTCCCTCTTAGAGATAAATTTAAAATGGCGAGCACACCATTGTGCTCGCCATAAACAGTCTTATTTTTTTAAGTTTTTGATTGGCTCCGTTCCATTTGAGGTAAGAGCTTCTTCTTTTCTTCTGTCTTTCTTATTACCGTAGTTTTCATTTGTTAATTTCCCTGTATCTTTAGGTTGAAAGGCTTTTCCCATTTGTCTAACCTCCTACTTAAACGTAAACCGAAAGAAACATCCCTCTTCAAGCGTTTGAAGGGCATTGCCCAATAACGATACGGGGGAGATGAATTTCGGTTGGATGACAGTCCAATTACTTTACATCCTGTTTAGCTTTATTACTGACTTGTGATCATCTCACTTTATTGTTTGGTAGGTATGTTGGTATGAAGTGGTGGGGTAATAATCCAACCCTTTTCCTTGTTTAGTCGTAACACTTTAGCACCTGCCTGTGCTTGGTTCATATGGAATTGTCCAAAAAGCATCGCGATATCTTCACGTTGACTTTGACCAATAATCGCACTGCATGCTACTAGGCTTTTCGCAATGTTTGCAGATAAAGCAGCACTTATTTCAGGATCATTAAACCTAGCTCCCACTGGAATATCTTCTAAAGTAGCATAAGATCGCTCTGGTGGAGCAGGTGGTAAAGCAATACCGTTTATTTTAAGTATTTCTTCAATTCTTTCACTTTCCTGTTTTATGAGGGAAATTCCATCCTCTAAGTGTTTTTTTAAATCCTCATCACCACAATGATTTAAAAATGTCTGATAGGCAGCATAATTGCCTTTTGCAACTAGTAAATATGACCAGATGCTTGATACTTCTCCGTAATGTAGCGGTTGTTTTTTTGGATCTCCTGATAAAATACCCATTTTGCATCTCCTTTAACTAAAGATTTAGTAATAATTAAGCTGTTGACACTGCTGACATAGATGTTGGATTGGCCCCTCCTTTACTAATTAATATAAGTCTAGTGTTTGTTATTTCTATGTGAGTATTCACAGAAAAGCATATAAACCAAAATAAGGGGAACGCTAAATTGGGAAGGGAATGAATAATATGCTTAGCCTCCTTATAAAAACTGTGAGTATTCCAATTGTATTGTTTATAGCTATTTATATCTGGGAACAGGTGCATTATGAAGCTATTTGGCAACCCGTTGTAATAGTCCTCATCCTAATCACAAGTGGCTTGTTTCTAGAGGCTATTATATTGAAAAGGAAACGGTTGTGGGTCAGTGTATGTCTAGATTTCATTGCCACATTTCTAATCCTTTATATTATTTCAAATATGTTTGAAGGTAGCTTTATTTCGTTAATTGCATCAATAGTGATAGCAGTTATATTAGTTATTCCAGAATATTTCTTGCACCGGTTTTTAATCAAAAAAGAATAGAAAAAAAGAGCTGGCGAATGCCATGCTCTTTTCACTTCCTCATTTTTGCGAATGCCTGCTCAATGCAGTCTATGGTTTTATTTATATCTTCCTCTGTATGAGCAACCGTTAGAAACCATGCTTCATATTTAGATGGGGCAAGGTTAATACCTTGCTTCAACATTAATTTAAAGAACTGACCGAATCTCTCTCCATCCGAAGCCTCTGCTTGCGCATAATTGGTTATTTTTTCTGTGCCAAAGTATAAAGTTAAGGCGCCTTTTAATCGATTAACTGTAATATCAATTCCATGCTTTTCAGCAGCTTCGAGCATGCCTTTTTCAAGGATAGCACCTAACTGATCTAACTTTTCATAGATACCTTCTGATGCTAATACTTCCAGGCAGGCAATACCGGCAGACATGGATGCAGGGTTCCCAGCCATTGTACCAGCTTGGTATGCTGGACCAAGTGGCGCGACCTGTTCCATAATTTCTTTCTTACCACCATAGGCACCAATCGGTAGACCACCGCCTATAATTTTCCCTAGAGCAGTCATATCTGGTTCGACACCAACGATTTCTTGCGCCGATCCATAGGTGAAGCGGAACGCGGTAATCACCTCATCATAAATAACAAGAGCACCTGCATCGTGTGTAAGATCGTTGACTTCCTGTAAGAAGCCCTCAACAGGTTCGACAATCCCGAAGTTACCTACAATTGGTTCTACTAATACGGCAGCGATTTGATCTCCCCACTGAGCCAACGCTTCCTGGAAAGCTTGGATATCATTAAAAGGGACAGTAATCACTTCTTTTGCAGTTGCTTCTGTAACACCAGCTGAATCGGGATTACCTAATGTCGCTGGACCAGAGCCCGCTTGCACTAGCACGGTATCAAAATGACCATGATAACAACCGGCAAATTTGATCACTTTTTCCCGACCGGTAAAAGCACGAGCGACACGAACTGTTGTCATGACTGCTTCGGTACCAGAGTTAACAAAGCGTACCTTATCCATCGAAGGAATCGCTTTTTTTAATTTTTGGGCAAAAATATTTTCGAGTTTTGTCGGTGTGCCATATAAAACACCAGTTTCTGCGGCCTTCTGAATCGCATTTGTAATATGTGGATGTGCATGTCCGGTAATGATCGGTCCATATGCACCAAGAAAATCTATATATTTATTACCATCTACATCCCAAAAATAGGCGCCTTTTCCTCTTTCCATATAAACAGGCGATCCTCCGCCTACTCCTTTATACGCACGTGAAGGCGAATTAACCCCACCAACAATGTGCTCCTGTGCTTCTTTATGTAAAGCTTCCGACTTTGTAAATTGCATAAAAATACCTCCATGATTGAAAATGCTTCGGTAAGATCCTCTGTAATGAGAACCTTACAACATTATAGCATTTTCATCATAGAGGGAAAAATAGCTTACATCACTTGCTTCATTTTGGAAATGTATAATCCTCTAATAAAAAAGAAGTAGATGGCATAAACCAAGAGATAACAACTGATTAAGCTGACACTTGGTAAAATAATCGAAGACTGCAGCATATTTTGTAATGCCTTAAATGCGAAACTCGCATGAATCACGGCTACACTAAATGGTATGAAAAATAAGTATGCTACCTGTTTGGTCGCTACTTTTTTCATTTCTTTCACCGTTAAGCCGATCCGGTAGAGGGCTTTGTATTGGGCCACATCTTTATCAAGATCTTGGTACAATTTGAAATAAAGAATCGATCCAGCGGCTAAGAAAAATAGCACACTAATAAATAAACCAAAGAATAACGCGTGAGATAACGAATTTTTCATTATTAAATAGAAATCAGCACTAGCATCTCTTCCAGAAATAATTTCTTCATCAACTTTTGACATACTTTCTACAATAGCTTCAGCATGTTCTGTCCAGTTATCAATTGAAAAAACAACCGTCCGATAACGCTCATTTGCTTGAGCACGGGAAGCAAATTTTTCATACAACTGATCAGATACCACTCCAGAATAGCTCGTATGTCTATTAGTTATTAACACAGCTTCCGTGGTTTTTATAGCTACTTGCTGTTGACTGTTCTCAGAACGTATCTCTATTGATTCTGGAAAATTTGTATCAGCAGGTAAAACAACATTAGGCAACATTATAAAAATTTCGTCATCAGCTGGTGCTTTCGTTACTTCCGTTCCATTCAACCCTGCTAACATTTTATAGTCAGAGAATGAAATTATATCAAGCCATCTCTCATTGCCGTCCTCGGTAAACCTCGCCTGTGTACGTTCAATGTTGACTGTTGTATAGTTAATCTTTTCCTGATCCAGATAATCGGTTACTTTTTGTACTTCTGCATCCATCTGACTTATATTTTCTTCGCCTTTACTTAATAAAGTCATATCCTGAGGGACAAAAGCGGTAGCCTCTGTCTCAGCACTTTTTAATGCACCAAATAAAACCCCTGATGCTGTAAACGCAACAGCACTCAAAATCGTCACAAAGAATAATAAACGAGCATGGTCCTTTAATTTATAACTAAGCTCTGAAATGGTTAAAAGATTCGTCTGTTTAAAATAGAGTGATTTTCGTTTCTTTAACAGATTCGTAAAGGCAACCGAAAATTGTGTATATAACAAATAGGTTCCTGGCACAATCAGACCTAGAATCGGCAACATTCTATAAAAAATGTTATATAATTCAGCAGTCCAAGCGATATAATAGGCTGCCACCACTAAACCAAGACCAATAATACTTAAAATCCAAGAAAATCGAGGTACTCGTTTCGATGCACGAGCTCCGCGGAACAAATCGATCACCGCATTAGTACGTAACGTCCACACCACAAATAACGAATTAACTTCAAACATAATAAAGTATCCGATTACGGTGAGGAAAATCGCTTTTGGAGCAATATGGAATCCTAACGATCCATCTAACCCTAGAATTTGTGAGAATCCCATAATAAATAAATTGGCAAACAATATCCCGACCAACACACCTGCTACAATGGAGACAATCGCAATAATCGTATTTTCAATAATTAATAAGCGGTTCAGTTGCCCCTTACTAATCCCTAAGGTCATCAATAATCCATATTCTTTTTTACGAGATTTAACAAAAGCCCCTGTTGAATACATCACGAACAAAAAGGAGAAAGCGAAAATAATAATTTCAGCTGCTACAATCCCGCGTTGCACCGTTTCACGAAATTCGTGTCCCTCAATTTCCGGATGGAACATAATCACCGCGTAAATAAAGAAGACAGCAACCGAGAACATGCAACTAAAGAAATAACTCATGTATTGCCTGGAATTTCGCTTTACATTATTAAACGCGAACTGTCTGAAGGTCATCGTTATCTCCTCCTAGCATCGACTGTACGTTTAAGATCTCTTGGAAAAAGGTTTGGCGGTTATCCCCTTTATTTAACTGGTTAAATATTTTGCCATCTTTGATAAATAAGATGCGCTCACAGAAACTCGCAGCAAATGGATCATGTGATACCATTAGCGTTGTTGCTTCCTTTTCACGGTTTAAATGTGCAAGAGCCTCCATCACTTGTCGAGAAGCCTTTGAATCTAAATTTCCTGTCGGTTCATCTGCAAAAATAATTGCTGGTTCATGGATTATTGCCCGGGCAATAGCGGCACGTTGCATTTGACCACCGGAAACTTCAAAACTTCGGTTTCGTAAGATTGTGTCGATACTTAGCTGATTGGCCACATGCGCTAATTTATTTTCCATATCTTTTACCTTCCAGCCGTCTAAGGTTAGCGGAAGCATGATATTTTCTGCAATCGTTAACGTATCTAATAAATTAAAATCCTGAAATATAAAACCCATTTCTCTCCGTCTGAATTTTGCAAGTTTTCCTTTTGGAAGACGAGTGATTTCTTCGCCGTTAATCGTCAAAGTGCCTGCAGATAGGCGATCAATCGTCGATAACATATTTAAAAGAGTTGTTTTACCACTACCAGAAGGTCCCATTACGCCAACAAATTCTCCTTTTTCTATTGAAAGCGATATGTTATCAATTGCTTTATGCTCAATCCCGCGTTTACTCCCGTACACTTTTGAAATGTTCGTTGCCTGTAAAAGGCTCATATATCGTTCATCCTTTCCTGATTGAATACTATGCTTTTATTATAGAGCTCCATGTGACGATTACATATTGATTATTCTTTCAAAATAAAAAAGAAACCTTACATTTTTGTAAGATTTCCGTTAGGAAGGGTTAAATTCGATGGAAATCGTTGTTCCTTTTTCGACTTCTGAGATAACCTCGAGCCTATGATCTAATGCATCGCAAATCTGCTTGGCCAAAAATAACCCCATACCAGTTGACTCCCGATAATGCCTGCCATTTTCTCCAGTGAAAAAGGGGTCAAATATTCGTGTCAGGTCCTGCTGCGGAATCCCAATCCCTTGATCACTAATGCTTAACTGGACCGCCCCGTACCAATTATCAGTGGAAAAGGTAATTTGACTATTCGTTTGACTCGCATACTTAATCGCATTATTAATAATTTGCTCTAAGACAAAACCAAGCCACTTTTGATCCGAATACACAAACAAATCCTGATCGATTTCTATTTTAGGATATACTCTATTTCGAATAAAGTTTGATTTGTATTCTTGGATTAAAGAACGAATATGTTCGTTTAAATAAATTTTTTCTACATGAAAATCCCTCTCAAACTGTTGTAGGCGAGATTGATATAAAGCTAATTGTAATCCATGTTTGATCCGATCCAGTTCTTCCTCCATCGATTGTTTCAGATCAGCAGGAAGGTTTTCTTGTTCTTTTTCTAATGTTAATCCCAAGACCGATAACGGTGTTTTCATCTGATGAATCCATTGCTGCATAAAAATATTTTCCTGTCGCTTTTCGGCGTGAAGTTTTTCTACCTGCTGCTTATAGCTATGGTATTGTTTTTCATAATGTTCTTTTAACTGGCTGGTTAATTGATCAGGTGGTTCTGGTAACCAGGCAGATTCACTTTCTTCTTCTACTGTATGGCGATAGATATCTCGAAATTTATTATAACGATAAATATGATAGATGATTAGAAAGAAAGTAACGATCACTAACATATATACTAAGTTGTTATTACTTATCGCTTCTCCATCGATACCACTAGCTAATCTAGCAACAATCATTACCAAGACTATTTGTGAATAAAAGAAAAGGATCATTCCTATTTGATCTTTGAGATAAGCTTTCATCGGTTAATTCTCCCATGTTTTCTCTAGTTTGTATCCTGCGCCGCGAATAGTTTTGATCGGGTTTTCGATACCAAGATCCAGTAGCTTTTTGCGTAAGCGGGTGATATTGACACTTAACGTATTATCATCGACAAAATCCTGGTCATCCCATAATCGTTCTAACAAAAACTCTCTTGATACAATTTGTTCTACCTGTGTTAAAAAGGCTTGTGCTAATAAACATTCTTTTTTGGTTAACAAACAATCCTGTTGTTGGAATGATAAGAGAAAAGTTGCAGGGTCTAAGCTTAATCCATCAACATCGATTATTGTTGAAGCCTTATCGCTTCGATATTCTCCATATACTCTGCGCATTAAACTTTTAATTTTGGCTAAGACAACTTCTAATTGAAACGGTTTGGTTATGTAGTCATCTGCACCATTCTCGATTGCCATGACTTGATCCATGCCGTTGTCTCTGGCTGAAATGAAAATAATCGGGCAATTGCTGGCAGTACGAATTTTTCTGCACCAGTAAAAACCATCAAATCTAGGTAAATTAATATCTAACAAGACAAGGTGTGGTTCAAACTCAGAAAACTCCTGATAGATTTGGTCAAAATCATCAACTGTTTTTAACTGATAATCATATTTCCCCAAGAAGTCTTTTAATATATCTCGTATTTTTGGATCGTCTTCAACGATATAGATGCGCATCATTTAGTCATCACTCCTACTTGTCCATCGTATACTAAAAATAGGGAAAAATAAATAAGGAAGAGCTGAGGAAACTCATGGTTGCTGTTATCTCGATTCTGCTCATTGTCGTCCTGCTATGTGGTAGTTTATATGCCTTTATCTTTGATAAAGCCCATCAACGAAGTTATTTTTCGTATGAAATTTTTTATACTTTGCTTGTTGTTTACTTTACGGTGCTAACTTGTTTTGCTTGTTTGTATTTTGTATTGTCGTTTCAAGGTGTATTACTTTTGGATGATGGAAAATTAAGAGAACTGCCAGCATTCGAAACATTAGCACATTCCTTCTATTTTAGTGGGGTGACGTTAATGACAGTAGGTTACGGCGATATTACACCGGTCGGATGGGGACGGTTGTTAGCATTGATCGAAGCCTTAATTGGTTACATTTTACCGCCAGCTTTTTTCTTGAAAATCTGGCAGAAAAAAGGTGAAAAAGATGTGTATTAGTTGAGAGTTCCGTCTATTTCATATACGCTAAAGGTAACAAATGATTGATGGAGGGATTTAGTAATGACAGTCGAAGTAGGACAAGCAGTGCAAGATTTTCAACTTACAAACAATAAAGGCGAAACAGTAAAACTCTCTGATTATACAGGTAAACATGTCGTGCTTTACTTTTATCCAAAAGACGACACACCAGGATGTACAACCGAAGCATGTGATTTTCGTGACAATTATGAAAGCTTCCAAGACTTAAACGCTGTAATCTTAGGAGTTAGTCCTGATTCCGAAGAAAGCCATAAGAAATTCATCGACAAACACGATCTTCCATTCGAATTATTAGTAGATGAAGACAAAGAAGTAGCAGAACAATTCGGTGTTTGGCAATTAAAGAATAAATTTGGTAAAGAATATATGGGAATTGTCCGTTCCACTTTTATTATCGATAAAGATGGTGTACTCCAGCAGGAATATCGCAATGTCCAAGTAAAAGGGCATGTCGAAAAAGCATTAAACTACATTCGTGAAGAGCTTTAAATAGAACGAAAAGTGCGAGCATTTGGAGTGCTTGCACTTTTTTTAGAAAGCAAGAAAGTATAAAAATTCACAGATGTCTAGCTCCGAGCACCCAGAAACTAGGCGACTTCACGAAATCGCCCTACGATAAAGAAGACTTGCCGATTGGTGAAACCAGAGGCTTAGTCGCACTTATGCCTTCAGGTGAAAGTCATCATCGGTTCACAAGCTCACCGTGATTCCTTTATCTCAGTCGATTCGCTCCAGTCGCTACGTTTCTATGCGGGCGCTCTGCGCTTTTCTTAGAAAGGAATGGATTAGATGCGTATATACACAAGATCAGGCGATAAAGGAGAAACGTCACTTATTTATGGGAAACGCGTACCTAAAAGTCACATGCGTGTCGAAGCATATGGTACGTGTGATGAAGTAAATGCGGTGATTGGTCAGGCAATCAGTTATATCGAGCAAGCGGAAATTCAAAACAAAGCAAATGTAATAGAAGAATTACATCATATTCAGACAATTTTATTTCATGTTGGTTCAGAATTTGCCACACCACAAGGTAAGGAAGTAACCTGGAAATTAGAGCAACGTCATATTGATCAGCTTGAACAACAGATAGATCAATGGCAAAAAGACCTGCCAGAATTACGTAATTTCATATTACCATCAGGACATATCGCTGCAACTTCTCTTCATCATGCACGAACGATCACTAGAAGAGCTGAGAGAATCGCGGTTCATTTACAAGAGGAATTGGGAGAATCATTAGCGATAAAATATCTAAATCGTTTATCTGATTATCTTTTTGTTGCAGCAAGGACAGTGAACCATCAACTAAATGTACAGGAACTTAACCTTAAAGCGGATATTTAATCTATCAAGCATAAAATCAACTTGAACTCGTATACTTATATTGACAGAATAAGCAGTTAAGGAGTACACTAATTATAAGAATTACAAAGTAATAATTGTGTTAATACAGTTGCTATTGTAAACAAGTGTTGATACACAAGTGTTTATTACAATATTGTAGGAGAAAGTGAGGTGCATGACGGTGTCTGATCATATGCTGCAAGAAGCGGTGGATAAACTTAAATCTTCAGGCGTTCGAATTACACCACAACGTCATGCGGTGTTGGAGTTTTTATTAAATGCAGAGACTCACCCTACTGCTGATGATATTTATAAAGCGTTAGAAGGAAAATTTCCTAATATGAGTGTTGCAACCGTATATAATAATTTACGTGTTTTCCGAGAAATCGGCTTAGTTCGTGAATTAACGTATGGAGATTCTTCTAGTCGTTTTGATTGCAATACATCAAAGCACTATCATATTATTTGTGAAAGTTGCGGAAAGATTGTTGACTTTCATTATCCAAGTCTTGATGAAGTGGAATCATTGGCAGAGCAAATTACAGGGTTTGATGTAAGCCATCATCGAATGGAAGTCTATGGTGTTTGCCATGAATGTAAGAAAGACAAAAAACAAATCGTTTAATATTATACACACGTCGCAATGTTGCACGTGTGTTTTTTATACATTTTAATTGAAAAAGTATAGAATGAAATTTTCATTTTAATAAAGAAACGTCGCTATTTAGTTAGCGACGTTTCTTTTTAGAATTATAACTCTCATCAAATTCTTTTCCCTCAAGGCTTTTATCTAAGGTTAAAGGTTCTTTGCAATGCATACATGCATCAACCCGGCCTAACATTTTAGTAGGTTTCTCACAATTTGGACATATAATCTGGACAGCCCGAGTCGATAGTAAACCAATCCAGAAGTAAACTACTGTACTAAACACAATGGAGAGCGTTCCTAAAATCATAAAAAGAAGCATTAACCATTCTATATCTCGAAAGACTAAACCTACATACATAATAACGAATCCGATGAAAACCAATGCTAAAGCAAAGGTTCTAATTCGATTTATTTTATTTTTATATGTTATATCCGCCATACAACTTCCCCCAAAAACGTAATCTATTAATGAGTGTAGTATAGCATAATTGATATCAAAATGCTTGTCCCTACTTATTTAGCGATAGAACAGCATGTTTTTAGAATAGCTTATTTGGGTAAAAAGTAGGAAAAGCAAAAAAATGTTTTGAATTAAAGGGAATAGGATTTTTTTATCGAAATAATAATTATATGTATTTAGAGGGGGAGAATCTTTTGGAAGATATTTTACGTCCTATTTATCAGGAACGGGCAAGTAATCGAAATACATTGGGAATATTAATCATGGAAAAAAAGAGAATGATTAGCCCTGAAACTGATAATTTTGACTCGATTTTATTAGTAATCGTAAAATCACTGGAAGAAAAATGGCTAGTTAAACATTACGAGTTTAAAGAACAATCAGCAGCACTCCATGTCATAGACCAAGAATTATTGCAGGAATGGATTGAGACAAGTACATACCGAAGAGCGGTGGAGTGGATCATTAATGGAAGAATTATTTACGATCGTAACGAATATATAGCACAACTAAAAGAAACACTTCGAATCTTTCCTCAAGATAAACGGGAGTTACGTCTAGCAATAGAATTCTCTAAATTAACCAGAAGTTATAGTGAATCACGAAACCTATATGAAACAGGTCATTACTTAGATGCTTATAGCAGATTGTTACGTTCTTTACACTACTTAGGGAGAATCGCTATTATAGAAAAAGGGTATCATCCTGAAGTAATGGTGTGGAGTCAGGTGAAACGAATAGACCCAGAAGTATATAAGTTATACGAAGAACTCGTAAGAAGTACGGAAGAAACGAAAAAAAGAGTTGAATTAATGTTGCTTGCCATAGATTTCGCTCTAAACAAGCGTACAGATACATGTGCAGCACATTTAATTAATGTAATGAGTGAAAGACATGAACCATGGGGGTTCGGTGAATTGAAGACACATCCTGATGTATCTCCTTATAAGTACGATTTAGTTAGTACAATGGAATATCTTGTTTTTAAAGATATTATCACAGTAATATTAGAAGAAACAAAAAGTGAAACAATACGTCACAGAAAGTATCAAGTAAATGATGCAGGTATGAAGTAGGAGCTATCCGGCTTCTGCTTTTTTATTTTAAAACAAGTGTCACCTATCTATTGAATAAGGCATATACTGTTTTTGTTGATGAATTGAATGAATGTTGGATTTGTTATTGACACTATATCAATAAACATGATATATTATTAATCGTCGCTGAAAACGACACACCAAAAAATATCATCTAAAAAACGACAAAATGAATGAAAACTTCTAACAGAAAAGTTGTTGACATCAATTGCTGAGGATGATATGATATAAAAGCTGTCGCAAAAGACGACGCAACATTGATCTTTGAAAACTGAACAAAACAACCAGTATGATAAAAACATGAAACAAGCCAGTTTAACAACTGTGCGCAAGACAACTTTTATTGAGAGTTTGATCTTGGCTCAGGACGAACGCTGGCGGCGTGCCTAATACATGCAAGTCGAGCGCGGGAAGCGAACGGAATCCTTCGGGAGGAAGTTCGTGGAACGAGCGGCGGACGGGTGAGTAACACGTGGGCAACCTGCCTGTAAGACTGGGATAACCCCGGGAAACCGGGGCTAATACCGGATAATACATGGTTTCGC
>NZ_FRCZ01000008.1 GCF_900143085.1 Gracilibacillus kekensis
TGTCTTGCGCACAGTTGTTAAACTGGCTTGTTTCATGTTTTTATCATACTGGTTGTTTTGTTCAGTTTTCAAAGATCAATGTTGTGTCGTTTTTTTGGCGACCCCTTAAATATATCATTTATTTAATATGCCGTCAATACTTTTTTAAAAAAGTATTATCCGGAGAAACCAAAATTCTTTTTCCCTCAAAAAAGCGACTTAGTAATAGTATCATAAGAGAAATAGTACATGCAATGCTTATTTCGATATTTTTAACTGTTAATAATAACCAGTATGTAAAAGACCAAAATAAAACGAGTAGGTAGTCAATTCGATTTCCCACTCGTCCATTTGTTATTTGGTCGGCATACGTCCGGTTTCATTCACTTTTTTTATAATGGGTGTGCAGTGTCATTAAAAAATAAAGACATGTAATGCGGTTAAACACGCTATACCTGGTATGCCTAATAAACCTACTATAATAGCTGTAAAAAAATTGATAGGGATGTGTAAGCCGAAAGATGCACCAAACAAGTTAAAGAAAAATAAGAATAAAATGCCTATTGTAACCTTCATTACAATTTGACCACTGCTTTTGACGACATTTACTGGAATTCCTCTAATTAATAAAACAGCAATTAGCAATAAGATCCCTGCAATAATCCACCAATCCATAATACTTGTCCCCTTTAACATATAAAGTCTTACTCTATTTATATGTATAGAGAACAAAAATAGACTACTTAATAGCTGATAAATTCCTTATCCTTGCTTCTCTTATAAGATAGAAGTATTTTGCCTTTTTTACTGCTAGATCAAATTGCGCTGACTCACTTGGTTCAATACTCCGATCCATAATTCCGTCTAAATAAGACCATTCTTTTTTTAATCGGAAAATAGTATCTAATAATTCTTTATCTAATAGTTCTTTTTTTATCGTTTTGGAACGAAACATCTCTTTCACCTACTATTATACTTCGCGCCTACCTTCTAGCGCTTTAGATAGTGTTACTTCATCCGCATATTCCAGATCTCCACCCATCGGTAGACCGTGAGCAATTCTTGTTGTTTTAATTCCTGATGGCTTAACAAGTCGAGAGATATACATTGCAGTTGCTTCGCCTTCGATATTTGGATTTGTTGCTAATATTAATTCTGTAATTTCCTCATCCTTCAACCTGTTTATTAAGGATGGTACATTAATATCTTCTGGTCCTATGCCGTCCATTGGTGAAATGGCTCCATGTAATACATGATATTTCCCATTGAACTCTTTCATTTTTTCCATGGCAATTACATCTTTCGGATCTTGAACAACACAAATCAAGGTTTCATCACGCATGTCATCTTGACAAATAGCACAAGGATCTTGATCGGTAATATGCCCACAAACACTGCAATGTGTCAGCTCTCGTTTTGCATTAGCTAGAGCTTTAGCAAAATCCAGCACATCATCTTCTTTCATATTTAAGACAAAAAAGGCCAGGCGCACGGCAGTCTTTGGACCGATTCCTGGCAATTTTGTAAAGCTGTCTATAAGCTTTGATATCGGTTCAGGATAATACATGAGACGCCTCCTAGAACATGCCTCCAGGTAAATTTAGCCCTTTAGTAAATTTGCCCATTGTATCGTTTGTTTTTTCTTCCACTTCTTTTAATACTTCATTTGTTGCAGCTAAAATTAAGTCTTGCAGCATTTCGATATCATCAGGATCTACAACTTCTTCGTTAATCTCAATGTCTGTAAGTTCCTTTTTGCCATTAGCCACTACTTTTACCATTCCACCACCAGCAGTTGCTTCAAACGTCATTTCTTGTAATTCATCTTGAGCTTTCATCATATCTTTTTGCATTTTTTGCATTTGTTTCATCATTTTATTCATATTTCCTCCACCACGCATGGTAATCCCTCCTATAAATAGATAACATTAATCATGTATTTCTAATATTTCATCGCCAACTAATTTTCTAGCTTCTTCCACCATCGGATCTTCTTCATTAACACCTGTTTCAGAAGATGATTCCGGATCTTCTTGTTGCCGCTGCTTACGAACATATTCTTCACGCAAGCTGCCCCATTCCGCTTCAGGAATCGGAATAAATGACATGTTTTTTCCGGCAGCCTCCGATAACATTAATTCTATCGTTTGTTTATGCTCTAATGCAAGTGAACAGTGAATTTCATAACGAAAAGCAATTATGACTACTTCTTCAGACGCAGCACTTGGCTTACTATTTTGAATCGTAGCATGCGCTGGGGCACTCTGTTTTTTCAATGCTTCCATAAATGTTGGCCATTGGGAGCGCAACTTCTGAATGGCAGGCTTTGATGCATCATTCAACACATTTCGTATTCGATCAAACGGAACCTTATAACTGTTTCGATTAGCGGATACATTTCTTTTTGGTGCACTAGTTGGTTGTGTTGATGGATTCGCTTGATTCGATTGACTATTCATTTGCTGCAGTTGAGCTTCTAATTGTTTGATTTTCTCATTTAATTGTTCTACTGCAGGAATGGAAACATCCTCGACATGTGCTATCTTTTGATGATTACAAATCTTTAGTATCGCAACTTCTATAAATACTTTTGGGCTATTCGTCCACTTTATTTCTTGCTGGCATTGATTGAGCTCTCTAATAGCCATTTGAATCCATTCCGCATCTAACTTCTGAGCCATTCCTTGAAATGTCTCATCCACTATAGCACGTTCCAGTACATTTTCTAAGGACGGTGCTGTTTGATACAATAAAAGATCACGTAAATAATAGATGAGATCAAATACAAATCTTCCAGGATCTTTTCCTTCCTGTATGATTTGATCGATTTCTAACAGTGCCGCTTTCACTTCATTTATATGCATGTCATCTACGACTTTTGCTAGTCTTTCCTGTGATACTGAGCCTGTAACTGCTAACACGTCATCAATCGTTACTTGATCTTCACTATAAGAGATGGCTTGGTCCAATAAACTTAAAGCATCTCGCATTCCACCTTCAGCAGATAGAGCCACTGCTTCTAAAGCTTCTTTTGTCACATCTATTTCTTCTGCTTCAATAATTTTTTCCATACGGCCGACCATAGAGGATTGGGCAATTCGTTTAAAATCAAAACGCTGACACCTTGAAATAATCGTTAGTGGTATTTTGTGCGGTTCCGTTGTCGCCAAAACAAAAATTACGTGTTTTGGTGGTTCTTCTAATGTTTTCAAAAGTGCGTTGAAGGCACCAATGGATAACATATGAACTTCATCAATAATATATACTTTATACGTAACAGCACTTGGTGCATATTTGACCTTATCTCGAATATCTCTAATTTGTTCAACCCCATTATTGGAGGCTGCATCGATTTCTACAACATCTGAAATAGAATTGTCCATGATACCTACACAGGCATCACACTTATTACAAGGCTCTAACGATGGCCCATTTTGACAGTTTACTGCTTTTGCAAATATTTTAGCAGCACTTGTTTTACCCGTACCTCGGGGACCTGAAAAAAGGTATGCATGGGTAAACTTATCCTGCATAATGGCATTTTGCAATGTGCGGGTAATATGTGCTTGTCCAACAACATCCTCAAAATTCTTCGGACGCCAGACACGATATAATGCTTGATAGCCCATAACCGATCCCCTTTACTAATAGATTAACATGATATTCCTCATTTTATTGTAGCAAATCCAACGCTAAAAAACGAGTCTAAAGTTAGTGCACAAAAGCAAGATTATACGACATAACTCTAGTGGTAATTATGACATTTTAGAACTGCGTAACAATCGCTACGGCTTGTCCGCTTCCCTTTCCGCGGGCTTTTCTCCTCAGCTAACTTTTTAAGCAAAGTTCGCTTAAAAAGTGGATCTTCGGATAAAAACTTCCCGCAGGAGTGGAAGCGGACGCCTGCGCTTTTTAATGCTTTACAACTAAAGTCAGAATAAAAATGTTGGCTTTATTCAACATCGACTATGAATTTGTATTTAGATTACTTATTATTAACAAAATAAGCCCATAACTATAACAACCCAAAATGCTAGCACTTGCAATCTTTGTAGAACTTCATTCAGCTTAGGCGTCCACTTCGACTCCTAGGGGATCAGCGTGATCTGAAGATCCACTTTTGTAAAACGAACTTCTTTACAAAAGTTAGCTGAAGACACGCCCCCTGGAAAGCGAAGTGGGCAAGCCGTAGCGGATACTACCCACATACATCATCCCAAAATGACCACAAGAGTTATGTCTTATTGTCCTTCTTATGTTCATCTACTCCGTTTTCTTTATTGTGCTTTTCTTAATTTATTAAAAAACCTCTTGTAATCCAATACAAGAGGTTAAGTAGTTATATGTAACGCCGTGCACCAAGCTTCGATGACGCTACATTAAGCGTTACTTAAGTTGATAGCTCGACCCAGGCTTCCCCGCGGCACACAGAAAGTTTCGCTTAATGCTGCTTCCTTCCGGACCTGACATGGTTCACGAGTTTCTGTTGCGCGGGACCCGAGTGTCAACACTACTCCCTTAAGGCAGGCCTTAACGTAACGGCACCTCAGCAAGGCATTCAGTCTCGCTATAGCGGATTGCGAGTACAGGGCACCGCTACCTCCCCACCTAGCACGGCAAGTTTACTAATATATTCAGTTGCGCAATTAAAGCGCATTTATTAGTATAACCTTTTTTATATAAAATTGCAATTGTTATCAATAAATATAACTAGCAACGTTGGATACAAAAAGCTTACTTTTCTCTTATCCAAACTAGCATTTCATTCTCACCCCTATTGCTCCAAGCATAATAAGGCACTGCTATTATATTGGTTTCGTTAAAAGATAAGCTATCTGTTGTATAGAGCTGATTTTGATCCATTTCGGATTGGGTTTTCCATCCTTTCCCGTTCACTATTGTAACTCCATTCAGTAGTGAGTCATCATGGTCGACAGAAAATGTCTGATTAGAATCTAATCTAATATCTTGTAGATTCCCCCCGTTATCCTTCTCTTCTAAACAATATACAATAGGACCACGTTGTAGTGCTACTTTTCCTGCATTTTCACGGACTTGAGGATGGGATCTTACTATTTCTACCTTCATATCTAGAATCACTGTCACTTCATCATTCGATTCCCATTCTCTGGCGATTTTTGCGTAACCTTTCTCTTCTTCTACTAAAATTTCTCTTCCATTAACTAATACTTTGCTTTGCTTACACCAATCTGGGATCCTCACCGCTAATGTAAAGGATGCTTTTTTTTCTACTTCAATTTGAAAATTGATATTCCCATCCCATGGATAATTTGATCGCTGTATGAGTCTTACTTGTTCTCCATGAATAGGAAATTTTGTTTCGCCACTAATAAACAAGTGTACATATAACTCACTTTCATTACTAGAGTATATATATTGCCCTAATGAGGCTAATAACCTAGCAATATTAGGTGGACAACATGCACAACCAAACCAAGGTTGTCTTGTTGTTTTAACTGTGTCCATATCATGTCGACAATTTGCTGTATGTGGCCAAACTTCTAATGGGTTAACATAAAAATAGCTTTTACCATCTAATGAAATACCACTTAAGGCACCATTATATAAGGCTCGTTCTAAAATATCAGTATATTTTGAATCAGCTTCAATTTGTACCATTCGATGTGCCCACATAATTAGGGCGATTGCTGCACATGTTTCTGTATATGCTCGATCATTCGGTAAATCGTAATCTACGGTAAATCGCTCTTCATAAGACGAGGAACCGATACCACCAGTAACATACATTCTTTTCGTTACTGTATTCTCCCATAATGTTCGGCATACTTCCAGCAGTTCTTCATCTTTAAGGCTACTAGCTAAATCTGCGATCCCACTATAAAGATACATAGCGCGAACCGAATGGCCTTCAGCAGTGGCTTGTTCTCTACTTGATAAATGAGCTTGATAGTAACTATAATCCTTATCAGGCTCTACGCCTAGCTTTTTACATTCTTCATCAAAAAAATGAGTAGGATTTCTCTTACCTCTTTCTTCAATAAAAAACCTGCATAGGTCGATGTATGTCTCTTTACCAGTTATCTTAAACAATTTCATTAAAGCTAGCTCGATTTCAGGATGACCTGGATAACCAGAAAGCTTTTCTTCCTCTTTACCTATAACTTCTCTGATATGGTCAACGGCCTTATTTACAATCTTTATAATTTTATCTTTACCTGTTGCTTCATAGTAAGCTACTGCAGCTTCAATTAAATGACCAATACAGTACAGTTCATGATCATCTTTTAAATTTGTCCATTTTTTATCTGGATGATTCACACTAAAATACGTATTAAGATAACCATCTTCCTCCTGAGCATCCTCAATTAGTCTTATCACATCATCCATGACCTTTTCCCATTGTTCATCTTTATCTAGATGTAGTGAATATGCTACTGTCTCCATCCATTTATATAAATCACTATCTTGGAAGACCATGCCGTAATGCTTTCCCTCTGTTCTATTTGCTGCTATTTCAAAGTTTTTAATGGTTCGACTAGGTTCTGCTCCAGGTATTTGATCATTTAGTGCATTCCATTGGTAAGGAATTATTGATTCTTTAACAAGTTTTTGCCACGGAGTCCAAAAGGAGTCAACTATTCTTACGTGTGTGAGCTCTATAGGGTTCATCTTATTAAAGTTTGTTTGATGTGTATTCATTTATATCCTCCTCGTTTACTACTTTCATTTTTATCTTTTTTTTAATACTATAACTAATAATATGAGACCACCTCCTCAGCTTTAAGGTGTCTATTCTTTTATCGCCCCGGAAGTCAATCCGCTTATAATATACTTTTGAAGGAACACCGAGATCAATACAATCGGAATCGTTGCAATCACTGCTGCCGCCGTCATTTGTCCCCAATTTAATGAATGTACACCTTGGAATTGAGAAATAGCTACAGGTACTGTTTTGGCATTGTCAGAAGATGTGAATATTAAGGCAAATAAAAATTCATTCCAAGACAAAGTGAATGTAATAATTCCGACAGTTATAATCCCTGGTACCGATAAAGGTAAAACGATTTTCCAAATTAACTTTGGAATACTGCATCCATCCATAATTGCAACTTCTTCTATTGCGCTAGGTATTGTTCGAAAAAAACCAGTTAGTATCCATACCACTAACGGTGTGAAATACGCAATATACGGAAGAATTAGGGCAAAATGTGTATCAATAGCACCAATATCTCTTAAAAAGCTAAACAAAGGACTGATAATAAAAATCCCTGGAAAAATAGTCATAAATAGAACAAGCATAAATAGACCATTTTTCATTCGAAATTCTAATCTTGCAAATGCATAAGCAGCAGGTACACCAATAACAATACATAGAATCGATGTAACACTTGAAACTACTATACTATTCCAAATATTTATCAAGAATCCACTTTCAAATAATACTTGAACATAATTCTCTACAAAAAATGTTTCAGGAAAAATTTTTATATTGTAAATCTCATTTTGTTGTTTTAGAGAGGTTAGTATCGTCCACAAGTAAGGAAGAATGTTAATTAAAATAATAATAATTAACCCAATCCAAAACCAAACATTTAATTTTTTCCTCATAAGGAGTGCCTCCTATTAGTTATATTGCTTATTCATACTTCTCGTATAGAAGAAAATTAATATACCTACCATAACTACCCCGATAACAGCCATCGCACCACCAAGTCCAAAGTCAAGATATTGAAAAAATACTTTGTAATTATAAAGTGTAAAGATCTCCGTTGATTCACCTGGTCCTCCACCTGTCATTACATAGATGATATCAATTACATTAATAGTTTGAAGAGTGGTAAAGATAAGCCCCATTGCAATAAAAGGTCTAATCAATGGTAAGGTGATATAATAATATTTTTTTAGAGGCCCTGCTCCATCTATATCAGAGCTTTCATACAATTCTTTTGATACTGTCTGTAAACCAGATACAATAATAAGCGTTAATAAAGGTGTTGTCTTCCATACATTGGTGATAATAACACTCAACATGGCATGATCAGAAGAAACAAGCCAGGGAATATTCCTTTCAATAAGTCCAATGCCCTCTAACACATAGTTGATCACACCAAAATCCGTTTCAAACATAAACTTCCATGATTGTGCAGCAACAACCGGAGCAACTGCCCATGGTAATAATATAGATGCTCTAAATAAGGAACGACCTTTAAAAGCTTGATTAGCAATTTGTGCAGTTAATAAACCGAGGATCAACATACCGATAACACTACCTAAAATGTAAATAAGACTTGTAATCAACGAAGAGATGAACCGACCATCCTGTAATAAATTAGTATAATTTTCCAACCCTATAAAAGTTGCCTGGGCATCCGGATTCGTTAATTGATACGATTGGAAGCTATATATAATAGTTGTAATAAGAGGAATAAACACAATGACAACAATCATGGTAAATACAGGCAATAACAAAATATAGGGTAAAAAGCGATATTTCATGATTTACAACTCCTTATAACAGGTACTAAGATAAACAGCCTTAGTACCTGTTACGCATTTTATTCAAGTTCCTCTAATTCTGTTGCTAATTGGTGAAGTGCCTCTTCAGCCGATAAATCTTGTGTCAATGCTTGATGAATATAAGATTGTGCAATATCTGATACTTTGGAGTACTGTGGATGCGACGGTCGAACTGAAGCATGCTCAAACACATCTAGATATTCTTCTAAATAAGGATTTGCTTCTATTACTTCTTCGTCTTCATATAACGCCACTCTTGTTCCTACTTGACCGCCACCGAGAAGCATTTCTTTTTGGTTTTCAAAAGTTGTAAACCATTTGATCACTTCCCATGCAGTATCTTTATCACTTGCATTTTTCGAAATAGCGAAATTCCAACCGCCAACGGCATTTGCCTTTTTGCCACCTTCAAAAGCAAAATTACTTGCTACCCATGTTTTATCTTTTACCGGAGAATCATCTGCTTGATTTACTGAATAAACATATCCCCAATTCGGATGGAACATTACTTGACCTTGGGTAAAAGGTATTCTGGAATCTTCAGGGGTCGAATTTCCAATAGCAGAAGGAGAAACTACTTCATCCTCGTAAATCATATCTACCATAAACTGAAGTGCTTCTATTGCCTCTGGACTATTAATCACTACATTGCCTTCCTCGTCAAAAAAATTTCCGTTATTCGCATGCAGAAATTCTGTGAAGCTAACTATTAATTGTTCAGCACGCCCCCAGTGCATACTAAAACCTTCTATATTCTCTTCTTCTTGCATTGTTTTTGCTACTTCCACAGCTTCCTCATAGGTTTCAGGAATTTCTAGATTATGCTTTTCCAACAAGTCTTCTCGATACCATAATGGATGCAAATCGTTAAACCAAGGTACCGCCCATATTTGGCCATCGTAAGTCATTGCATCTACCTGTCTTTCAATAAATTCCGATTGCATGTCTTCCGTAAAATATTCGTCTAATGGCTCTATCCAACCAGCTTCTGCAAACTCTGCAGTCCATACCACATCCATATTAACGATATCAAGATTTTCAGAACCAGCTGATAATTGCGTAACGGTTTGGTCGTGCATTTGGGAGGCATCATTTGACATTTCAACAAATTCCACTTGAATTTCATCATGTTCTTCATTAAAGCGCTGACGAGCTTCCTCCATCATTCCATTTGGATCAGATTCAAGTTTTGCCATATGAATGGTTTGAACATCTTCACTATTATCATTTTCCGTTTCATCTTGGTTTTCATTTGTACTGTTATTACTACAAGCAGCTAATAATATAATTACAATTGATACTCCTATAAGAGTGAAACTATTCTTCAGATTTTTTTTCATTTGAAATTTCCTCCTCTAATTTTCAATTTTGGCAATAGAAATAACGAGACACCAGTTTATCTATTTTGTAATCACCCCCTAAATGGATCTAAATGGATACGCTTACAATTAGGTTAAACGTTTAATCATTAAACAACAGAGTATTCATACAGATTCTCGTCTAATTAAAGTACAGTTCAACTTGATTTTATTAATTCGTATGTTTTCTCCATTAATTTTCTTTATTAATAAATCTATTGATTGCTTTCCAATCTCATTTAGAGGTAAATTCATAGTGGTGAGTGTTGGTAATAAATATTGACTGATTTCTTGGTTATCAAACCCAATAATAGCTATATCATCAGGAATTTTTAATTTAAGTTCAACTGCTGCTTTAAAGGCTCCTCCCGCCATCAAATCATTCATAGTGAAAATCGCCTTAGGGGCCCTGCTTCGATTAAATAGTTCCTTTGTTTGACTGTAGCCTGAATTGTATGTCCAATCTCCTTCTTTCTGCCACTCGTCATTCCAATTTAATCCATGGTCTCTTAATGCTTGTTTAAATCCTCTCAAACGTTCAATTGTCGATTCAGAGTCATTAAATCCTGTGATCACTCCAATATCTTTATGTCCATTATTCAACAAATATTCAGTAGCATTATAAGAAGCTTGAAAATCATCATAATTAACAGATAGATCTTGAGGATTAGATGTATCACAATACGTGTACACTATAGGGATCGATGATTCTGGTAACACTCCCTTGACGTCTCGATTATGGATACCGATATAAATGACACCCTCTACTTGACTAGCTAATAAAACCCTAAAAAATGGAGCTACTTCTTGTTTACATATTTCAGTTTCCGGGTACTGCATTCCTGTTTTTTTCTTCATACGCAAATTCATTAGTAAAATAGAGTATCCATGGTCTTCAGCAAATGAATTAATTCCATCAATTATTTCTGGTGCATTAAATACTGACAAATCTTCTACAATAACACCGATGGTTTGTGATTTATTCATCTTCAAACTTTTTGCTAGCCGGTTTGGTGAATAATTTAAATCTTCAGCAATCTGTAATATTTTATTTTTAGTCTTTACGCCCACTCTACCTCTGTTATTCAATACGTTTGAAACTGTAGCAACCGATACGTTGGCTTGTTGAGCTATTTTTTTTAAACTTGTCATATTATTATCCTCACTCTTTTGATGAAACGTTTAACCTTTAGTTTTTACTAAAATATCATGTATCCGCTTCCGTTGTCAATATATATTTATAAATTTATAGAAAATCATTTTCCTATATCTTTTTTTTCTTTTTCTTTGCACGTAATTGTTTAAAAAAGGATGTTAGCATTTGACTGCACTCCTCTTCTAATACACTAGAAGTTACCTGTACTTGATGATTAAACCGCTCATCCTCCAACAAATTAAACAAGGTCCCTGCACAACCCGCTTTTTCATCTTTTGCCCCATAAACAACTCGCGAGATTCTAGATTGCAAAATCGCTCCCGCACACATTGGACATGGTTCGAGGGTCACATATAAAGTGCAATTCTCCAAACGCCAACTACCTATTACTTCATTCGCCTTATCAATGGCTAACATCTCGGCATGTGAAATAGTCGTTTGCAATTTCTCTCTTAAATTAAACGCAGTAGCGATCACCTCATCTTCATGTACAATAACTGCGCCAATAGGTACCTCTCCTAATACTTCCGCTTTTTTTGCTTCATCTATAGCCATTTGCATATATTCCTGGTCAGTCATGTTTACCCCACACTTTATAAAAACGTTTAATTATATATTGAACAAAAAATTGATTTAGTTCAAGTATTAGATGCATGATTTCAGATATTATAGGGTATCTTGTCAACAGAGACAAAAATGAGGTGAAAAGTATGAAAAAAACAGCCCTTTTAATGATTGATATGATTAATAACTTTAATTTTCATGAAGGAGACTTACTATTAGATAATACAAAAGAGATATTACCTAACTTATCTAAGCTAAAAAAATATGCAAAAAAAAATGATTTCCCAATTATTTATATTAACGATCACTATGATACTTGGGATACAGACTACAAACAAATTGCTCAAACCTGTTTATCTCCTAAAAATGAAGACGTTATTGAACAAGGTATACCAGGAAAAGAAGATTATTTTATTATGAAGCCACAAATGTCTGGTTTCTTTCGTACCCCTTTACGCTCTTTATTAGAACAGCTGGAAATTCAACATCTTATCCTAGCTGGAGTAGCAGGAAATATCTGTGTCCTGTTCACTGCCAATGATGCCCATATGCGAGGTTACAGCCTTCATGTACCCGAAAATTGCGTAGCTTCTAATACAGATAGACATAACCATGAAGCTTTAAAATTAATGGCAGAAGTATTTAATGCTGATATAAAAGCGATCTAGCCTTTGATTTCCTCTCCCTTTCAAAATTTTATCAACTAATGAATACGATGTTCCCCCATCTATTCGTTCTATTTTTTGCTGGCTATCATATGGTAAAAAGAGATCATCTTTTGAGAGGAAAGGGGAACCATTCGTGCAAATTTATATTGTTAAACAAGGGGACAGTTTATATTCAATCGCCAATCAATATGGGACGTCCTTTGAAGCTATTGCGAATGCAAATGAATTAGATACACAACTTCCTTTAGTTGTAGGTCAAGCACTTGTTATTCCAATATCTGGCCAGTTTTATACTGTAAAAGCTGGAGATAGCTTATATACAATTGGACAGAAATTCGGTATATCGGCAGCAGAACTTGCCAATATAAATCAAATTAATATCTATCAGCCGCTTTCCATTGGAATGCAGCTATATATTCCTGAATCAGCCACCAAAACAGAAATTGTAACAAATGCCTACATCGAGCCGACAGGTGGGCAAGTCTCTGACACTCTAGAAAGTGCCGCAAGAAAACACACAAATAAACTAACGTACCTCGCCCCATTCTCATATCAATTTGACCGACAAGGAAACCTAATTGCTCCTCCTTTAAATCAATTTGCCACCATCGCCAATGAAAATAATGCCACCTTAATGCTTGTCGTTACAAATCTTGAAGAAGGCTCCTTCAGTGCCGATTTAGGCCAAACGCTCCTCACTAATGAAGAAGCTCAAAATAATTTACTAAACCAGATTATCCAAACCGCTCAAGAAATAGGCTTTGGAGATATTCATTTTGATTTTGAATTTTTACCACCAGAAAATCGAGAAGATTATCGTGCCTTCTTAGTAAAAGCTACCGATCGTCTGCATCAAGAAGGGTTATTGGTATCTACTGCCCTTGCACCAAAAACAAGCGCTGATCAACAAGGGGAATGGTACGAGGCACATGATTACAAAGCACATGGGGAGATCGTTGATTTTGTTGTTTTAATGACATATGAATGGGGATATAGTGGTGGTCCGCCAATGGCTGTATCACCAATCGGACCAGTCCGGGATGTAGTCAATTACGCTTTAACAGAGATGCCTCCTGAGAAAATTTTATTAGGACAAAATTTATATGGGTATGATTGGACATTACCTTATGAGCCTGGTGGAGAGTTTGCCAAAGCTATCAGTCCCCAGCAAGGAATCCAATTAGCACGGGAAAATAATCAAGCCATTCTTTTTGATGAAGAGGCGAAAGCTCCCTATTTTTTTTATGAAGATGAAGATGGCGCACAGCATGAAGTATGGTTTGAAGATGCAAGATCGATACAAGCAAAATTTGATTTAATAAAAGAAAAGAACTTAAGAGGGATCAGCTACTGGAAACTTGGTTTAGCATTCCCGCAAAACTGGTTACTATTAGAAGATCAATTCACAATAAAGCGAGAATCCAATTAAAGGGAAATTTAATTTCCAAAAACGACCTAAAACATATTAAAATAAAGAGGAGAAGCTCTTTTAGATCTTCTCCTTTGTTATTTGCATTAATTCCTTTAATTCATCTTTATTTTCAATTAAATCTGCTAATGTATATTGATTTAACACATGAAAGAAAGCTTTCATCGCTTCACCTACTACCGTCCTTAATTTGCAAGCAGGAGTGATCACACATTTATTATGTTCACCATCAAAGCATTCTACCAAATAAAAATCATTTTCCATTAAACGAATAACAGCACCAATATTTATATCATTTGGTTCCTGTGCCAAAACGATTCCGCCATTTCTGCCTCGTGTCGTTTGGATGTAACCATTCACACTTAATTGATGTACCACTTTTCTAATGTGTTCTGTAGATATATAGAAAGTATCTGATATTTCTTTAATACTGACTTTTCGTTCTGTTGTTCCTGTATATATAAGGACACGCAATGCATAATCTGTATATTTTTTTAGTCGCATGGTCATTCTCCTTCCTTTATCTATTTTAGCGGAATTCGACCACATTCGCTAGATAGCCTTTAACAATATTGTCATATATTCCATCGATAAGCTATTGAAATGCCTTTTAGATCTTTTGTACAATTAAACATGTATTTAAAATACACATTTAGTGGAGGAGTGTTTACTATGACAACTACAACACAATTAGATATTAAAACAATAGAGACAGTGAAGGCTACGGTTCCCGTATTAGCAGAACATGGAACAGCTATTACTACAAGATTTTATCAATTACTATTTACTAACCACCCGGAATTAAAAAATATTTTTAATCAATCCAATCAAAAGAAAGGGAAACAACCAGTAGCTCTGGCAAATGCCGTATACACTGCAGCTGCTAATATTGATCAACTAGAAAACATCTTACCTGTCGTCAAGCAAATTTCTTATAAACATAGAAGTCTTAATATTAAACCAGAACATTATCCTATTGTTGGTGAGAATTTATTAAAAGCGATGCAAGATGTATTGAAAGAGGCAGCCACAGATGACATTATTTCTGCTTGGGCAAAAGCGTATGGAGTAATTGCGGACGTGTTTATTGACGTTGAAAAAGAAATGTATCAGCAAACAGAAAATACATTTGGAGGCTGGACAGGTTATCGGAATTTTACCGTGATTCAAAAAGAGAAAGAGAGTGATGTGATTACCTCGTTCTACTTAAAACCGGTCGACAACAAAGCCATTCCTACGTATGAGCCCGGACAATACGTGACAGTAAAAGTTGATATTCCATCAATTCCATACACTTGTCAACGTCAATATAGTTTATCTTGTAAGCCTAATAGCGAATTTTTTCGTTTAAGTGTAAAAAGAGAAGACGGTATTGCTAACAATCCTGATGGGGTTGTTTCGACCTACTTACATGATTCAGTGGAGGAAGGAGATAGTATTGCTCTTAGTGCCCCAGCGGGAAATTTTGTTTTAAATGATGAAAAGAAACCTTTAGTTTTATTAAGTGGTGGGGTTGGCTTAACACCTTTAACAAGCATGTTAGAAACAGTTGTCGAACAACAACCTAACCGTGAAGTTTATTATATCCATGCTGCACAAAATCAGAACGTACATGGACTAAAGGATGCTGTAAAACAGATTGCAGATCAACATGATAATGTGCATTCCTTTATTGTTTATGAGAAATGTGAAGATCAAAATGCATGTGACAAAGTCGGATTTGTAGACCTGCCTTGGTTACAATCAGTACTGCCAACAAACGAAGCATCCTTCTATTTCTGTGGTCCTGAGCCATTTATGAAGGCAATAAACAAGGCATTAAAAGAGTGGAATGTAAAGGACGAGGACATTCATTACGAATTCTTCGGCCCACAAAGCGATCTAAACTAATCGAAAATGCACACATTAGACACAAAATGCGAAGTAATGAAAACTTTGTCATGTAAAGAATAATGATGAGTGGATTACCAGCGCTACGGAAAAACACTCCCTTTCCGGGGGCACGGCTTCAGCTAACTTGGTAAAGAAAATCACTTTACCAAGTGGATCTTCAGCTCGTGCTGTTCCCCCAGGAGTGTCGCATTTTTCCTCCGCTTTGTAGAGATCTCTGTTCAGGTAAGATGAAATAAGCATTCATATCAATATTCTAGCAATTACTTTATTTGTAGTTCATTACTAAAGCGTAGTCCATTTACGTAGACTCTGGCGGGATCAGCGTCTTCCGAAGACCCCACAGGAAAAGCGCCCTTTGCTTTTCTGAGGAGGCTGAGGTGACGCCCGCAGAAAGCGAAGTAAATGGACGGAGCTTTTGTTGCATTCCACTCATCAAAATTTCAAAGTGAGCAGTACAGGTACTTCGTAGTTTATTTTAATTACAAACTTCTGGTATATTAAGTAGCCCAAGATAATGACAGGAGGCTAGCACGGGTTACATGTGCTAGCCTCTTTTTATTATTCTTCTAATGTGGATGTGTCTCCTGTTGGTAATCCTAATTCCCATGATTTTAATAATCTACGCATTATTTTACCACTACGTGTTTTTGGAATACTATCCTTTATTTCAATTTCCCGTGGGGCAGCATGTGCACTTAAACCTTTTTTAACAAACTGACGAATGTCTTCTAATAACTCATCCGATGTTTCATAATCAGGATTTAACGTAATAAATGCTTTAATAATTTCCCCGCGTTCTGGATCAGGCTTCCCAATGACACCAGCTTCGGCCACCGCTTTATGCTCAATTAATTTGCTCTCAACTTCAAATGGACCAACACGTTCTCCAGAAGTGTTGATTACATCATCAAGGCGACCTTGGAACCAGAAATAACCGTCTTCATCCATATACGCACTATCTCCAGATACATACCAACCATTGATAAAATAACTTTCAAATTTACCTGGATTTTTCCAAATCGTACGCATCATCGATGGCCAACCTTTTTTAATGGCTAAATTCCCCATTTGATTTGGAGGCAATTCATTTCCTTCATTATCAACAATAGCGGCATCTACCCCTGGTATTGGTCTCCCCATCGAACCAGGACGAATTTCCATACTAGGTAAGTTAACAATTAACATCGCACCCGTTTCTGTCATCCACCACGTATCATGAATGCGTAAGTCTAGCACTCTTAATCCCCATGTAATAACTTCTGGATTCAGTGGCTCACCTACACTCATTATATGACGCAGACTAGACAGATCATACTGTTTGACTAACTCCTCACCAGCACTTACGAATTTACGGAGAGCAGTCGGTGCTGTATACCATATCGTTACATTATGTTTATCTAACGTCTCATACCATGACTCCGGTGAAAAGCGACCACCTCTAATTACATTTGTCACACCATTTAGCCATGGAGCAAATATTCCGTAACTTGTACCTGTTACCCATCCTGGATCAGCCGTACACCAATATACATCGTCGTCTTTAAAGTCAATTACCCATTTACCTGTAGCGTAATGCTGAATCATGGCATTGTGCACATGATAAACACCCTTGGGTTTACCGGTAGAACCTGATGTATAATGAATCAGCATACCATCTTCTAAATCTACCCACTCAATTTCAAATTGATCGGACGCCTGTTCCATTTCTTGATTAAAGTTAATATAACCGTCATCCTTAACATCATCCGCCCCTACTAAAACAATTTGCTTTAAATTTGGCAAATCGTCAACAGGAACACGTTCTAACAATTCGGGTGTTGTAATGAGCATTGTTGCTTCACTATCTTCTAAACGATCGCGAACCGCCTGCTCCATGAATGCTTCGAATAACGGACCTGCAATTGCACCTACTTTAAGAATGCCAAAGAAATTTGCATAAAACTCTGGACTTCTCGGCATAAATAAAAAGACACGATCCCCTTTTTGTACACCATATTTTTTGAAAATATTTGCAGTTTTATTACTTTGTTTACGTAACTGTTCAAAAGTGACACTTTCTTCTCGATCTGGAGCTGAATATAATAATGCCACTTGGTCTTTTTTAGCAGGATCTTCTGCATGTCTGTCAATTGCCTCGTATGCAGCATTCACCTTTCCTGTTTTATACCAGCTAAAGTTTTTCTTTATTTCTTCCCAATCAAAACCTTTTCGTAATGTATCAAGATCCTCTACATTATGGCTCCCGGATCTTGCCGGTACTTTCGTCATATCCATCTTATCACCTCTTCAAAAATTGTTGGCGTTTTCAATGTTATTAACTTTTTTGTAATCCCTTACATTAATATTGTAACGAATTCAGAAAAGAAAGCAAGTCATAAAAATGTGGATTTTACGTTCCTTTATTTTTTAGAAAAACTTAAAGATTTTTCTTTCACGGTTAATCGTAATTTTTAACACTACATAATCTAACGAATACTGTATATATTAACAACTAGAATCTATGAATGAGGTGCTTTTATGGTTCGTTTTTTAAAAAAATCGTCAGAATCCCCTTCTTCTATTGAAAAGAAGAAAGTATACAATTCTCTTGAAAAAAATATACAGGAAATGAAGTATTTATTCTCTTCTAATCGCAACAAAGATTTTTCAATGAGATCCCTCAAAATAAAGTTCAATAATAAAGAAGGCTGTCTTTTTTATTACAGCTCCATCGTTGATGGCTCTAAAATTGATATGCATGTAATTAAGCCATTATTAGAAAATGAAGGCAACACGGTAATGAATGTTGTCTCCATTGAAAATATCGAAGAAACAAATGAGTTTAGTAAAGTAATACAATACATGAATAGTGGAAAAGTTATACTTTTTATCGAAGAAGATGCTTCAACCTATGCGATGGACGTTGCAGATTTCCAGCACCGCTCTATTTTCAAATCTGAAAATGAACCGACTGTAAAAGGACCACAAGATGCCTTTACTGAATCATTAAATACTAACTTGTCTTTAATTCGAAAACAACTACATAATAATCAATTAATCAATGAGGGAATCCAAATTGGAAAACGCTCGATTAATGAAGTTAATATGATTTATATAAAAGATGTAGTCAACAATGAAATTCTAGAACAGGTAAGAGAGAAATTAAATAATATCTCGGTTGATAGTGTCCGCAACGTAGAACTATTAGAACAATACATAGAAGAGCGACCATATTCCGTAATTCCTACCGTGCTATATACTGAAAGGCCAGATAAAGCAACCTCGTATTTAGAAGATGGGTTTATTGTATTATTAATGGACAGCTCCTCTGCTTGTTTAATCGTTCCGGTTACCTTCTGGTCTTTTTTTCACTCACCAGAAGACCGTTATTTACGGTTTTTATACGGAAATTTTACTCGTGCCATTCGTTTACTTTGCTTCTATTTAACGTTAATGATTTCTGCTTCCTATGTAGCAATATCAAATTTTCATAGTGAAATGATTCCGCCAGATTTGTTGCTGGCGATCACTGCATCGCGAGAACGTGTTCCTTTTCCATTAATATTTGAAGTCTTAATCATGGAGATAGCTTTTGAATTAATTAGAGAGGCCGGACTCAGAATACCAAATCCATTAGGTCCTACGATTGGTATTGTAGGTGCTTTAATTTTAGGACAAGCTGCAGTCGAAGCAAATATTATCAGTCCTATTATTGTCATAATTGCTGCCTTATCAGGTTTATCTTCTTTTGCCTTAGCAGACCTGAATATAAACTTTATGGTTCGTTTAATGCGTTTTGTATTTATTCTAGCAGCGGGAGCATTTGGAATGCTTGCCCTAACTGGGGTGTTTTTATTGTTTTTTATGTATGCTGCTTCTGTTAAATCATTCGGTGTGCCTTTTTTCTCACCGATGTCACCACATTTTCTTTCTCCAGAAGATACGGTGTTTCGCAAGCCTGTAAAAAAAGAGCTTTTTCGTCCAGGTTATTTATATCCAAAAGATATTCAAAAGAAGTCTAAATCCTAAGGTGTGGGGTGAAGCATCATGCAAAACAATGGTTATTTACGAATAAAAGAAATTGCAGCAATGACGCTTCTTTTAGTAGGAATTAAATTATCGGACTCAACGCCGGCTTTGTTAGCACAAAAGGCACAAAACGGATTCTGGCTGATTCCGCTCCTTTCTTTTATTTGTATTTTCCCTGGATTTTTAATTATGCTTTATCTGCTTAAAAAATACCAGGATAAAAATCTCATAGAATTAATGGAAGCTATTACGGGAAAATGGATAGGTAAGGGAATAGGAATCGTTATTTTTTTATTTGCCTTACTCACAATTACATTTGATAGCCGAAATTATATTGAACAAATAGGACTTCTGTATTTTCCTAAATCTCCAACAATAGTGTTATTTTTTATATTCATCGGTATCGTATTTTTTGGAGCCAAGAAAGGAATAGAAGTAATTGGAGAAACTTCATGGTTATTTCTTACAGTTATTAAAATCTCTGCTTCCCTGGTAATACTTCTGTCATTAGGCGAAGTTGTCATGCAGCGCGTATTTCCTATTTTCGGATCAGGAATTACCAATATATTAACCGAAGGCGTAAAAAAAGCATCTCTTTTTGCGGAACTATTTTTCTTGTTAATCGCCTATAAAGTAACGAAGGCGTCCTCTATGTTCTCCAAAGGAATTGTTATTGCTAGTTTCATTACTTTATTTGAAATTACTTTATTTTATTTTGTATACATCACTGTCTTTGATTATAATTCTATAGCAAAAATCGCATTTCCATTTCATGATTTGACACAATTTATTAATTTAGGAAACTTTTTCACCAATATAGAAACACTCTTTATGGTGTTTTGGTTATTCGCAGCTTTTCTAAAGTTTATTATTTTTATTTATCTCGCGACATGGATATTTGGCGAGATCTTTGCTATACGTAATTTCGAACCACTTTTACTACCTTTTAGTTTTCTCGTCATTATGATTGGCCAACTACCCTTTAATTCAATTATCAATGAATTAATCCTTCGTGAAATGTTACTTACTATTATGTCACCCTTTTTCATTATTCTTCCGTACGTGCTATGGGGAATTGCTTGGGGAAAAGGAGAGTTAAAATGATTAGAGTAATCGTCTTATTAATATTTTCTATCCTATTATCAGGATGTTATGACCGTATCGAATTAGAACAACAATCCTATGTCATTGCTATTGGAATTGACAAAACGGAACAAGAGGGGGTCTATTCATTTACTTACCAAATTGCTAATCCTGAAATTGGTTCTGCTGCTGTACAAAGTGGACCAGATGAACCACCAACAGAAATTGTAACTGTGAATGGTTCCGACATATTAAGTTCTACCTATACAGCAAATTCATTTGTATCAAAAAAGATTACATTGGATCACACAAAGATTATTGTCATATCGGAAGAATTAGCACGATCAGAAGATTTTATTCGAGTGATTCAATCTGCCTCTAGAACACCACAAATAAGACGTAGTGTACAGATGCTTGTTTCAAAAGAAAAGGCAATTGATTTTATCAATAATAATGAACCGATCATGGAAAAACGACCACATAAATACTATCAATTCATGCTGAATCGGGCGGTTCAAACCGGAATTATTCCTAAATCCACTCTACATCGTTTTTTCCAAATTACGGAGGGAGACGCTGATTTATTTTTAGCTATTTATGCCACCACTGAACAATCGGATCAAAAAAAGAATACAGAAGGATTTGAGGATAAATATATTGCAGGTGAGATTCCTCAAATAGGTGGTTCACCTACACAGTTTATGGGATCAGCAGTATTTAAGGAAGGTCAGATGATTGATATACTTGATGGAGAAGAAACCCGAGTAGCTCAAATGTTGGATAAAACATTAGAGATGGAAGATTATTTGGCAACTATCCCAGACCCTAAAATGCCTGAATATCGTATTTCCTATAATTATTATCAAAAAAAGGAACCTATCATTAACATAAATTATTATAAAAATAAGCCAACGGAAATTGATGTAAACATCTCTTTTCAAGTAGAAGTTATTGCAATTCCGAGTTTGATAATGTATTCACAGAGTAAAAAAGATCAACAAACACTGCAGGAAGCACTAACTCAAAGATTAGAAGAAAAAACAAATGCCTTAATCGAAAAGACACAGAATAGTTACAAATCTGATGCGTTTTACTGGTCTTTGTACATTCGAAAACATTTCAAAGACATAAAGGAGTATGAAGACGCAGATTGGCATAAAAATATTTATCCAAATGCAAAAATCAATGTTACGTATGAACTGGAAAAAATGGAATTCGGAAAAATGATCAATGATTCAAACTTAGAAGATGTGAGGGATTAAGATGCCAATCTTTATCATCATTATTATTATGGTTTTTGTTATTTATCGAAATATAGTGCATGGTTTAGAAACACTTAAAGAAGGTAATAAAACAGGTAGTATAGCCATTTTTTCTGTAATACCTTTTGTCCTTTTCATCTTCCTATGCTTTTATTTATGGAAATAAAGAATGATCGTGAAAAGAGTAGAACATCTATTAATAAACAACCATTGAACAAACATCAAAAAAGGAGGCAGTCTCTTATGGGTCTCAAGTCTAATATATATAAAATACTTAGAATTTTGAATGATGTCAATGCCGTTCGAAAAGGTAGAGTTAAACAACGAATGGGCAGACGAGTGAGTGGTAAAATAACTGGAAGATTGCTTAGAAAATTGTTTAAGTAATAGAGCACTTCTAGTTGGTGCTCTTTTTATAATTTAATTACTATTAAAAAACGGCCCTAGCAGGATTCGAACCTGCGACGCATAGTTTAGGAAACTAACGCTCTATCCCCTGAGCTATAGGGCCTTAATAACGCTACAAAAGATATTATGAAAGAAACTTACTGAAAAAGCAAGGCTTTGATATTATTTTTCAAATAATTTCCTTAGTTCTTTCGATCTCTCTGTAGTCTGATTCAAACATGCTTTAATCGCTTGCTGGAAGTGATGATCCGCTAAGGTTTGCACACCTGCTTCTGTTGTGCCACCAGGACTGGTGATTTTTTCACGCAACGTTTGTGGAGAATCTTCTGAAACGTCCAGCATTTTCGCGACACCTTTTATCGTTTGTACCATTAATGGTTTGGCAATTTCCTGATCAAGTCCTTTTTCATCTGCAAATTGCTCAATGGCTTCTACCATATAATAGTAAAAGGCAGGACCACTGCCCGCTAAAGCAGTAAAAGCATCCATATCTTCTTCATTAATAACCGTTGTCGTACCAATTGCTGTCATTAACTCTTCAATCAAATTGATCTGCTCCGTATTGGCATGAGTTCCAGCAGCAATTGTTGTTGCTGATTCTCCGATCATTGCAGAGGTATTCGGCATAACACGTATCACCGGATTTTTGGTGCCTAACTGTTGTTCAATAAAAGAAGTGGAGATACCTGCTAATAAAGAAACAATAATCTTATCATCGGTTAGTAATGGTTTTAATTCTGCTGTAGCTACTTTTATATCCTTCGGTTTCATCGCTAAAATAAGGACATCACTTTGCTCAATTACTTTTTTTCTATCTTGTGAAGTTTTAATCTGATACTTCTCTTCTAATTCCAATAATCTACTTTTGTTGGAGTGATTCGTTGCAATAATTTGTTGAGCTGATACGATTTGATTGGAGGTCATGCCAGCAATAATTGCTTCAGCCATCGATCCAGCACCAAGAAATGCTACACTTTTTTTCATAATAAATCATCCTTTATTTATGTGGTTATAAATACATTATAGGTAATAAAAAAATCGTTATCCAATGATAACGATTTATGTTATATATAATCTCCAATTTTGTGTTCAGATAAATGGAGGAGGAAGAGGGATTCGAACCCCCGCGGGCTTTGACACCCCTGTCGGTTTTCAAGACCGATCCCTTCAGCCAGACTTGGGTATTCCTCCTTGATGACTAACGACAAGTAATAATATAGCATATACATAAAAATGAGTCAATGGAATTTTCGCGATTATCTAATTTTTTTTTGATAATCGCGAAAATATTTATAGGTTTTCTAAAGATCAGTATG
This sequence comes from Gracilibacillus kekensis, assembly GCF_900143085.1. GTDB lineage: Bacteria > Bacillota > Bacilli > Bacillales > Amphibacillaceae > Gracilibacillus > Gracilibacillus kekensis. The sequence goes on from NZ_FRCZ01000008.1 coordinate 23,624, forward strand.
GGATTGAAAAAATCGTACTCACCTTATTTGATTACTGTTTTCCCACCCATGTATGGAACTAATACTTCTGGTATCTTAATGGTACCATCTGCTTGTTGGTAATTTTCAAGAATCGCAGAAACGGTTCTACCAATCGCTAAACCTGAACCATTTAAGGTATGCACGAATTCAGGCTTTCCTTTTTCTTCACGACGGAAACGAATACCCGCTCGTCTTGCTTGAAAATCTTCAAAGTTAGAACATGAAGAAATCTCACGGTAGGTTTCGTTACTTGGCATCCATACTTCAATATCGTATTTCTTGGCAGCTGTAAAACCTAAGTCACCTGTACACATACTCATCACGCGATAAGGTAAGTTTAATAATTGTAACACTTTCTCCGCATGACCGGTTAACTCTTCTAATACATCATAAGAATCTTCTGGCTTCACAAATTGAACAAGCTCCACTTTATTAAATTGATGCTGACGAATTAATCCTCGTGTATCTCTACCTGCAGAACCTGCTTCTGAACGGAAGCTACCGCTAAAGGCAGTAAACTTCTGTGGCAAGATATCAGCTTTTAGAATTTCTTCACGATAATAGTTGGTTACAGGTACCTCTGCTGTTGGTACTAAGAAATAATCCCAATCCTCTAATTTAAAGGCATCTTCTTCAAATTTAGGTAATTGGCCAGTTCCTGTCATACTTGTGCGATTCACCATATATGGTGGCAGCATCTCTTGATAACCATGTTGATCGGCATGTAAGTCCATCATAAAGTTCATAAGTGCCCGTTCTAATCTGGCACCTAATCCTTTGTAGAAAACAAAACGGCTTCCCGTTACTTTTGCTGCTCTTTCAAAATCTAAGATGTCTAATTCTGTTGCTAAGTCCCAATGAGCTTTTTCCTCAAAGTTAACGTTTGGAACTTCTCCCCATTTTCGTACTTCTACATTATCATCCTCTGTTTCACCAATTGGTGTTGATTCATGGGGAATATTTGGGATTGATAACATAAGTACTTCCAATTCTTCTTCTACTTGTTTTAATTCCTGGTCAATTGTTTTAATACGATCCCCAACTTCACGCATTTCTGTGATCATCTCATCGGCATCTTTTTTTTCTTTTTTGAGCTGAGAAATCTTTTGGGATACATCGTTTCGTTTTGCTTTTAGTTGCTCTGTTTCTGCTATTAATTCTCTTCTCTTCTCATCTAAATCACCAAAGCGATCTAAATCACTTAAGTTCTCACCTCTGTGTGCTAACTTCTCTTTCACCTCTGCAAAATTTTTACGTAACATTTTCATATCTAACATATAAAAAAACCTCCTTAAATTTTTAAATTGTTATTTCTAATCTTCACAGGATAATAGCCACTCTTGACGGGATATGAAGAGTTATCCAGTGAAGCGAGCACTTTATCCCGTGAAGACCATTTATTATCCCGTCTACAACACTACTTATCCCGTGAAGAAAATCACTTTCTTCGCTGACCATATAAAAAACCCCCATCCCTACTAATGATTTTTAGTAGGGACGAGAGTTTTCCCGCGATACCACCCTGATTGGAGAATAGACTTCTCCCGGCTTCGTTTTGGATAACGGTTTATCACCGAGTATACTTCTTTTTCCGTATACTACTCAAGGATGGATTCACTTATTTTTTATACCGATTCACACCAGCCATCGGCTCTCTTGAATAAAAAGAATAAGTTACTAGTTCCTTTCATCGCTTTTAATACTATCTTATTAGTTTTTCACCATATTGACAAAATATTCAGTCAGTCGATGGTCATCTGTTAATTCTGGATGGAAGGCACTACATAAATAATGACCTTGTTGTGCGGCTACAATGTTATCATTATAAGTAGCTAACACTTCTACTTCCGGACCTACTTCCGCAATATATGGGGCACGGATAAAAACTGCTTCAAAATCGTCAGCTACACCTTTTATTTCAAGTTCGGTTTCAAACGATTCTTTTTGTCGTCCGAAGGCATTTCGTTCTACTTTAATATCCATTAGAGCAAGATGATTCGTTTCTTGTCCAACAATTTGATTAGCAAGTAAGATTAACCCTGCACATGTACCAAAAATAGGTTTGTCCTTTTTACCGAAAGCTACCAAAGCATCAAAAAAGTCATATTTATCAATTAATCGCCTCATCGTTGTACTTTCGCCACCAGGGATGATCAATCCATCTATTTCATCTAATTGTTCTTTATGCTTGATAATCATAGCTTGTGCACCCGTTGCCTCCACAGAACGAACATGTTCTGCAATAGCTCCTTGTAAGCCTAATACTCCTATTTTAACCATTACCTTTTACTCCTCACTACTTACCAACCACGATCTTGCATACGTTCCTCAGGAGCAATTGTACCGATTTCCAAACCTTTCATCGCTGTACCAATTCCTTTTGATACTTTTGCAATTAATTCGTAGTTTTCATAATGTGTTGTTGCTTCTACAATCGCTCTTGCGAAGTTGGCAGGATTATCTGATTTAAAGATACCAGATCCTACAAATACACCATCAGCACCTAGTTGCATCATTAATGCAGCATCCGCTGGTGTTGCAATACCACCTGCAGCAAAGTTAACAACAGGCAAGCGACCATTTTCCTTAATATCTAATAAAACTTCATATGGTGCACCTAATTCTTTAGCATATGTCATCACTTCATCTACTGACATGTTTACTAGTGTACGAACTTGTCCATTTACTTCACGCATATGACGAACTGCTTCCACGATGTTCCCTGTACCTGGCTCACCTTTGGTACGTAACATTGACGTACCCTCACCAATACGGCGAGCTGCTTCACCTAGGTTACGACAGCCACACACAAATGGGACCGTGAAATCTCTTTTATTTAAATGGTATACTTCATCAGCAGGTGTTAATACTTCGCTTTCATCTAAATAGTCGACACCCATTGATTCTAATACACGAGCTTCTACAATATGTCCAATACGAGCTTTTGCCATTACTGGAATAGACACAGCATTCATTACCTCTTCAACAATAGTGGGATCTGCCATACGCGCAACTCCACCTGCTGCACGAATATCTGATGGCACTCGTTCTAATGCCATAACTGCTACAGCACCGGCTTCCTCTGCAATTTTGGCCTGTTCCGCATTAACAACATCCATAATGACGCCGCCTTTTTGCATTTCAGCCATACCTCTTTTTACTCGATCTGTACCTATTTTAGACATTCTTTTGTTCCTCCTAAATGATCTCTACTCTATATAAATACATTTAATTCCTTATACATTATATAACAAATATTTCTTAAATGCCAACTGCTTCCATAGGATTTATCACGGTTTTAACCGTTTGTAAATCCCTCACTTCAAGTGTCCATAGATCACAAGCCTGAAAAAATGGACGGATACTCCCTAATAGTGTCGACCAGCATCGTGGAGGTATAAAACCCTAAATGATAGAAGTCGAATTTTTATTATGAAAATAGACCTTTAAAGAAATCCACTACTGTTGTGAAAATAGAACTGAAAAAGTCACCAATAGCTCCTAAGGATAGCATAAACCAATTAGATTTCTCTACAGCACTTTTTGTAACTAAATCTACGCTTTGTTCACTACCTTCGCCTTCAATATATCCATTGTCTACTTCTCCTGAGTATTGAAGAATAGCTTCTCCAATTTTCTCACCAGATTCGATAGGTGCGATTAAGCTCCCATCTTCATCCAGCTTGTCCTCATCAATTTGATAACTAATCGTATATTGCTCTTCTTCACCATTTTTAATCATGGTTTCCATTGGTTCCGCAGTTGCTATTTCTACTTCTTTTTCCTTACCTTTAGATACAGGCAAAATGGATTCACCCTCTAGTTGGTAACCAGCTGGGAATAACTCTGTTGCTTCAAATTGTGTGAAACCATATTCCATTAATTTTTTTGTCTCTACAAACCGTTTTTCCATTGATTCAGTTTTCATCACAACTGTAATAACTCTTCGATCTCCTTGTTGTGCCGTCCCGGTAAAGCAGTATCCGGCTGCTTCTGTATGTCCTGTTTTTAAACCGTCTACACCATCATAGCCATATTGAGTAAAATTATTATCTTCCCATGGTAACATCCAATTCCAATTTTCTAACTCTCTGCCATCCAGCTCTGATGTCGTCATACTTGAAAAATCTAAGACTTCAGGGTAATCGTTCACCAAATGGTAAGCTAATAGTGCGGAAGTCCTTGCAGAAAGTAAGTTATCCGCATTTGCCTCTGTTCCTTCAGGATGATATTCTCCTAAATCTGAATTGGATAAACCCGTAGAGTTCACAAATTTATATTCTTGCAGCCCGAGTTCTTCTGCTTTTTCATTCATCATTTTAACAAATTCGCCTTCCGATCCTGCCACTAATTCAGCTAAAGCAACCGTTGTAGCATTATCGGAAATAATTGCCATTCCTTCATAAAGCTGTCGAACTGTATAATCTTTGTCTTGAATTAACCCAATACCAGAGAAACTGTTATTGGATGATAACCAATACGCATAATCACTAATTTGAGTAGTTGTATCCCAGCTGAATTGACCTTCACTAATTGCTTCCAATACTAAATATTCTGTCATCATTTTCGTCATACTAGCTGGAGGTAATTTTAAATCAGATTGTTTCTCATATAAAATTTTCCCTGTTTTAGCATCCACTATAATAGCAGATTCTGCCTCTACTTCAATATTCTCTGCAGCCTGTACTGAATTGTTAGTCATTGAATATGTAGTAAGCATTAAAAATGTTATCATCATCAAAACACTTACTTTTCTTATAAAATACTTCACTCTTTCCTACCTCCACCTATTTTTTTGCATGCAATTATTTTATCACAACTATACAAAATAGAAAATAACGCTTTATGACTATTGTGCGTCCATTAAGAGAAAAAGAAAACTTGGTACTCCCAAGTTTTCTTTATTTTATTAACTATTTTTATCAAGGCCAAACAACTGATCATACACTTTATGATAGTGAATAATTCGGTGATTCTTTTGTAATTTGTACATCATGAGGATGACTTTCTCTCAATCCTGCTCCTGTCATTCGGATAAAGACTGCATCATTTCGTAACCCTTCTATATTTGCAGCTCCACAATATCCCATACCAGATCTTAATCCACCAATTAATTGATGAACCGTATCAGCCAATGGTCCTTTATATGCAACACGACCTTCAATTCCTTCTGGTACTAATTTCTTAGCATCTTGAGAATCTTGGAAATAACGATCATTTGAACCGGATTTCATGGATGTAACAGACCCCATTCCGCGATAAACCTTATATCTTCTACCTTGGAAAATTTCTGTTTCTCCAGGGCTTTCTGATACACCTGCAAACAGACTTCCTAGCATAACTGCATGTGCACCTGCAGCAATTGCTTTTGCAATATCGCCTGAATATTTAATGCCACCATCGGCAATAACAGGAATATTATGCTTTTGTGCTTCCATTGCACAGTCATTAACTGCAGTAATTTGAGGAACACCGACCCCTGCAACCACTCTTGTCGTACAGATAGAGCCTGGTCCAATACCGACTTTGATAATATTCGCACCAGCTTCTATTAATGCTTTGGTAGCTTCAGCTGTGGCAACATTGCCTGCAATTATATCAATTTCAGGGTATTTATTTCTAACTCGTTGTACTTGTTCAATTACTCCTTGTGAATGGCCATGTGCGGTATCTATCACAAGCACATCGACACCTGCTTCGACTAGTTTATCAATACGTACCATCGAATCCGCAGTAACACCAACTGCAGCACCTGCTAATAACCGTCCTTGTTTATCTTTAGCAGAATGAGGGAATTCGATCACTTTTTCGATATCTTTAATGGTGATAAGGCCCTTGAGAACTTTGTTGTCATCTACTAGTGGGAGCTTTTCAATTTTATGCTCTTGCAAGATTTTACTAGCTTCCTCCAAAGTGGTCCCTACTGGTGCTGTTACTAAGTTTTTGCTCGTCATCACATCTGATATCTTAATAGAGTAATCTTCAATAAAACGTAAATCACGGTTGGTTAGAATCCCTACTAGTTTTTGCTCTTCTTCATTATTAACGATTGGCACACCAGAAATACGAAATTTTCCCATTAAATGTTCAGCGTCAAATACTTGATGATCCGGCAATAGGAAAAATGGATTGGTTATTACTCCACTTTCCGAACGTTTTACACGATCCACCTGTTCTGCTTGTTCTTCGATGGACATGTTTTTGTGTATAACACCAATACCACCTTGTCTAGCAATAGAAATAGCTAATTTAGCTTCTGTCACTGTATCCATTCCAGCACTAATAAATGGAATATTTAGCGTGATATTGTCTGATAGCTTTGTTTTAACAGATACATCTCTTGGCAATACATTAGACTCTGCAGGTAATAAAAGTACATCATCAAACGTTAAACCTTCTTTGCTAAATTTGTCTGTTCTCATTTAGGGAACCTCCTTGAATATTTATATTGTATAATTATTAATGAATAATGGAGAGGAATAAAGATCTCTATCACAAGCGATTTCTCTTTATCACGGAGTAAATCCTGATAAGTCTCGCTAGCCATCAGTGGAGTTTAAAAACTCCCCCTGAGTCGCAGTCTCACTTTACATTGGGGCTTATCTACTTAACTATTGTTAATTACAATACGATATGTTTCATTGTTTTTCAACCTTTTTTTTTACCTAGTCAAATTGCTTTATTACATAATATTATTAAACCAATAATGTAAGAGTTTACATAATAAAAAAGAAATTTCACACATTTAACATTTAAGATAATCAGCCAGTAAAAATATAAAAAATGAAACACGAGAACCGTCCCCGTGTTTCATTAATCTGTTATAATGCTGTCGATAAATATTGCTGGTTTATCTTTTAATTCGATTATTTCTGTGCTGTCCATTAGGCGTACCATTGGTCTTGTTGGGGCGTTTTGATCAATAAATACAATAAATGCTTCCTTACCAGTGGATAGTTTTACACGTGTCCCTATTGTATAGTTCATTAAGGTATCCACAAATTTTTGAAGAACTGGATAGTCAAATTTATGGTATTTCAGTTTCAACATTTCCTCAACAACTTTAAACGGAGACTGCTTTTTACGATAAACCCGTTCAGAAGTCATCGCATGATAGGTATCACTTACAGCAATTATTTTAGCATAGGTGTGGATTTTTTCTTCTTTCACACCTATTGGATATCCGCTTCCATCAATTCTCTCATGGTGTTGAAGTATAGCAAGCTTCATCTCTTTTGTTACAGAAGGAATATCTTCTACCATTCGATAAGACAATGTTGGATGTTTTTTAATTTCCTCATATTCTGCAATCGTCAGTCTGGATTCTTTCATTAACCAATTTTCACTAAGCTTAGCCATCCCACTATCAACCAGAATACCAGCGATACCTACCTGAATCCACTCTTTTTCATAACCCATTTTCTTTGCTAAATGTGCGGATAATAACGATACCGCTACTCCATGATGATAAAAATAATCCTCTTTGGTAGCAAATTTATGTAGTAAAAATAAATCTAAACTTATATCCTTTAAATAATTAAATAAGGGCATCATAATTTTGCGTACCAGATAAATATCAACAGAGCCTCCACCTTGCCATTTATTAAACATCGCTTTATAATCAGAAACCGCTTGGAGATATAAAGTATCAAAGGAAGTCTTAGACTCCCTTTGTACATTTATTTGGTTATTCAATTCTTTATGATCATAGGAATTTGGTATATATGCACTGCCTGATTGTAATTTATCCGAGACTTCAATGATATCAATATTAAAGTGTTCCAATGCCTTAATATGCTTTTCTTCAACTACTGTACCTTTTTCTATGATCGGATGTTTTGATTTGCCTATCACTTCTTTAGTAATTATACACCCAGGTTTTAATTGATGTGGATGCACCTGCAATCGGATCACACCCCTATATTATTTTTCTGTCTCTTCTGCTTCCTCAATGACTTCTTCAATTTCATCTTCAGGATCTACTTTAGCAACAGTTGCTACTCTTTCTTCTTCCTGTAATCGAATGAGTCGAACACCTTGCGTATTTCTTCCAGTCGTAGAGATACCCTCTACTTGCATTCTAATTAACACACCTGAAATGGTCATTATCATAATGTCTTCATCTTCCGTAACAGTTTTCACTGCCACCACTCTACCGGTTTTTTCGGTAATGTTACATGTGAAGATACCCTTTCCTCCACGATTTGTTCTTCGGTAATCATCGACAATGGTTCGTTTTCCATAACCATGTTCTGTTACATTGAGAACATATTGACTTTCCTCCATAATTTCCATAGAGACGACTTCATCATCTGCACGTAAGGAAATACCTTTTACACCTGCTGCTGTTCTTCCCATTGAGCGAATCTGACTCTCTTCGAATCGAATCACATAGCCGTTTTTCGTACCAATTAGAATGTCTTTATTGCCATCTGTCAGCCTAACTGATATTAATTCATCTTCATCCCGTAAATTAAGTGCAATAAGACCACCCTTACGGATATTGGCGAATTGTGGGAGTGCTGTACGTTTAGATATACCATGTTTGGTTGTGAAGAACAAATACCAATCTTCCTTGTACTCTTTCACCGTAATAACCGCATTAATCCACTCACCTTGTTCTACTTCTAACAGGTTAATAATTGGAATACCTTTTGCTGTACGGTTGAATTCAGGAATTTCATACCCTTTTGCACGATATACCTTCCCTTTATTCGAGAAAAATAACACTGTATCATGGGTAGAACACGATACTAAATGCTCGACAAAGTCATCCTCGTTTGTACCCATTCCTTGTACACCACGTCCTCCACGACGTTGTGCTCTATAAGTAGAGGCTGGCAGTCGTTTGATGTAACCTCGGTGTGTCAAGGTAACGACAATGTTTTCCTCTGGAATTAAATCCTCATCTTCAATAAGGTCGACTCCACCTGAAATGATTTCTGTTCGTCTTTCATCATTGAATTTTTCTTTAATTTCTAATAATTCTTCACGGATGATTTCTAAAATCTTCTCTTCATTAGCTAAAATAGCTTTTAACTCGTCAATTAATTCCATGATTTGATTATACTCTTCTTCAATCTTGTCTCGTTCTAATCCAGTTAAACGTTGCAAACGCATATCTAAAATAGCTTGTGCTTGTTTTTCGGATAACTTAAACTGATTCATTAAACCTTCACGGGCAATTTCAGTAGTTTGTGAACCTCGAATCAATGTAATAATCTCATCAATATGGTCTAATGCGATACGTAAACCTTCTAATATGTGGGCACGAGCTTCCGCTTTATTTAACTCATATTGTGTTCTTCTTGTAATAATCTCTTTTTGATGTGCTAAATAATACTCTAAACATTGCTTTAAATTTAATACTTTTGGTTGCCCATCGACTAAGGCGAGCATATTAATACCAAAAGAGGTTTGCAGCGATGTTTGCTTATATAAATTATTTAGAACGACATTTGGATTAGCATCTCTGCGTAATTCAATCACAATCCGCATACCATTACGATCCGACTCATCTCGTAAATCTGTAATTCCTTCAATACGTTTATCTCGTGCTAAATCAGCAATTTTTTCAATCAATTTTGCTTTATTGACTTGATAAGGAAGTTCAGACACTAGTATTCGTGACTTACCATTGGCTTGTTCTTCTATTTCTGTTTTAGAGCGGATCGTAACTGATCCTTTACCAGTTTCAAATGCTCTGCGAATACCACTTCTACCTAATATTTGTCCAGCAGTTGGAAAATCAGGTCCAAATATATATTCTTCCATCAATTCTGTAATAGAAATCTCAGGATTTTCACTGATAGCTAGAATAGCGTCAATCGTTTCACCTAAATGATGTGGTGGAATATTTGTTGCCATCCCTACTGCTATACCAGATGCACCATTTACTAAAAGATTGGGAAACTTTGCTGGTAACACTTTTGGTTCTCTTTCTGAACCATCATAATTATCGGTATAATCAATGGTATCTTTACTGATATCTCTTAACATTTCCATTGAAATTTTAGACATTCTTGCTTCGGTATAACGCATTGCAGCTGGTGGATCACCATCAACAGAACCAAAATTACCGTGACCATCTACAAGCATATAACGATAACTGAAATCCTGAGCCATTCTTACCATGGCTTCATAAACAGCAGAGTCACCGTGTGGGTGGTATTTACCGATTACATCACCGACAATACGAGCTGATTTTTTGTATGCCTTATCTGCATGCATACCTTGATCATTTAATGCATATAATATTCGACGATGCACGGGTTTCATACCATCTCTAACATCTGGCAAGGCACGAGCGACAATAACACTCATAGCATAATCTAAAAAAGATGTACGCATTTCTTGCCCTAAACTAATTTCTTGTACTTGTGGACGATTATGATCCACCATATTTAATTACCTCCTATTTCACTGCAGGAAGACGTGAACTTTCGCTAGTGATTCTATCTATTGTTTAAATATCTAAGTTTTTGACATAAACGGCATTATCCTGGATAAAGTTTCGTCTCGGCTCCACTTTGTCCCCCATTAACATGTCAAAAACGAGATCCGCTTCCATTGCATCCTCTAAACTAACTTGTAACAAAGTTCGTTGATCAGGATCCATTGTTGTTTCCCAAAGCTGTGTTGCATTCATTTCCCCTAAACCTTTATACCGCTGTAAACCAGGTCTTGGTTGTTTTGGTAATTCCGCTAATAATAGGTCCAATTCTTTATCTGAGTACGTATAATGGATCGCTTTACCTTGCTTCACTTGATAAAGTGGCGGCTGTGCAATATAAACATAACCATAATCAATTAACGGTCTCATAAAACGGAAGAAAAAGGTTAACAATAACGTTCTAATATGTGCGCCATCTACATCGGCATCAGTCATAATCACAATTTTATGATAACGGGCCTTAGATATATCAAAATCCTCACCTATTCCGGTTCCAAGTGCTGTAATCATCGAACGTATCTCATTATTAGACAAAATTTTATCTAACCTTGCTTTTTCCACGTTCAGAATTTTACCCCTTAGTGGCAGGATCGCTTGAAAATGACGATCTCTCCCTTGTTTTGCTGAACCACCCGCAGAGTCACCCTCTACGATATATAACTCACTAATTTTCGCATCTCGTGAAGAACAATCTGCTAATTTACCAGGAAGGTTGGATATCTCAAGAGCGCCTTTTCTTCTCGTTAATTCTCTCGCTTTTTTAGCTGCCATTCGAGCTCTAGAAGCCATTAAACCTTTATCGACAATAATTCGAGCAGTATTTGGATTCTCAAAAAGGAATTTCGAGAATAATTCACTAAAAGCGGAATCCGTAATAGTTCGTGCCTCGCTATTTCCTAATTTTGTTTTGGTTTGTCCCTCAAATTGAGGATCAGGGTGCTTAACGGAAATGATCGCAGTTAGACCTTCTCTGACATCATCCCCTGTTAAATTAGGATCATTTTCTTTAAATAAGTTCTTCTTTCGAGCATAATCATTGATCACACGTGTTAAACCGGTTTTAAACCCAGATTCGTGTGTCCCACCTTCATGAGTACTGATGTTATTTGCGAACGAATAAATATTGCTTGCAAAACCATCATTATATTGTAATGCAACTTCCACTTGAATATTATCTTCTTCTTTTTCTGCGTAAAACGGTTCGTGTAAAACCTCTTTTGATCGATTTAAATGTTCTACATATGAACCAATTCCACCTTCGTAATGAAAGGTTTCTAATTCTCTGTCTTCTCGTTTATCTTGAATAGAGATCGATAAACCTTTATTTAAAAAGGCAAGTTCTCGTAACCTAGTAGCTAAAATATCATACTGAAACTCAATGGTTTCAGTGAAGATATCCGGATCTGGCTTAAAATGAGTTTTAGTACCAGAGATATCTGTTTCACCGATTACTTGTAAGTCATTATTTGGCTTACCTCTGTTAAAACTCAAATGATGTAATTGTCCATCCCGATGAACATAGACTTCTAATTCACTGGAGAGGGCATTTACTACCGAAGCCCCAACACCATGCAGTCCACCAGATACTTTATAACCACCGCCACCAAATTTTCCACCAGCATGTAATACCGTCATAATTACTTCTACAGCAGGACGACCTGTCTTTTCATGTGTACTGACAGGAATTCCACGACCATTATCGGTAACTGTAATACTATTGTCCTCTTCAATAAAAACCTGAATATGATCACAATATCCAGCCAGTGCCTCATCGATACTATTATCGACAATTTCCCAAACAAGATGATGTAACCCTCTTTCATTGGTAGAACCGATATACATACCCGGTCTTTTTCGTACAGCTTCTAAACCTTCTAACACTTGTATTTGATCCGCATCATAAGCCTGTTCTATTGGTAAATTTTCTTCCATTGTCATTTCAATCACCTGCATTTTCTCTTTAATTATCTATTCTTCGTCACTTACTTCCGAGTAATCCTCCAGCCTGCTAATGGTAGAAATCATACTTGCTCGTTTCTTCAATGTTAAAACAGATAAAGGACTGTAATATACTTGACCAGAAGTAATAACTACTGCTTTCGTAAGTTCTTCATCAGATACAACGACTTGCTCTTTTGCTTTTAACTGTTCAAGCATTTCCTCATTTATCGTTGAGGACGTTACTAAACTATAATCAATGATTCCAATCACATCTTTAGATTGAATGACATGGTCATCTCCAATGTGAATAAACATGATATCCCTACTTTTTACTCAATTATTTTTCCATTATCTATTTTAAAAATCTCTGCCTTTTCTAGTGTTTGATGATCGATACCGTCGACACTAGTTGTTGAGACAAAGGTTTGGACTTTTCCTTCAATTGTATCTAATAAATGAGATTGTCTAAAATCATCCAATTCGCTTAACACATCATCTAATAGCAAAATGGGATAGTCATTTATTTCTTGGTAAATAAGCTCAATTTCTGCCAGTTTCAAAGATAGTGCTGTTGTTCTTTGCTGACCTTGAGATCCGTATGTTTGCACGTTTTTACCATTCACATAAAATAGAAGGTCGTCCCGATGTGGACCTATTAACGTCGTGCCACGTTCCACTTCTTTATTCTCGATCGAAGTAAACGTTTCTTGTAAGACATTTATTATTCTTTGCTTATTATCATCCTCGGATACATTAATAGTAGCAGCATATTGGAGACTCAGTTCTTCTATACCTCTACTAATGCCTTTATGTATCTCATATGCCCATGATCGTAAACGTTTCATAAATAAGAAACGTTTTTCTAAAATAATTGCAGCATGTTCAGTCATTTGTTCTGTTAATACACGAAGCATTGTTACATCATCGTTTTTTCGTTTTTGTAACTGTTTGAGTAAATGATTTCTTTGTTTTAATATTTTGACATATTGCCCGAGGTGATAAATATAGATAGGTTGAATTTGCCCAATTTCCATATCAATGAAACGCCTTCGTATTTGAGGACTGCCTTTTACAAGGTTAAGGTCCTCTGGAGCAAACATGACAATGTTTAATGCTCCGATATAGTCACTAAGACGTTTCTGTTCAAGATGATTTAATTTAGCTTTCTTACCTTTATTATTAATTTGAATTTCTAGTGGGAATTTCTGTTTTCTCTTAAATATACTACCTTCTATTTTAGCATAGTTTTGCTCCCACTGAATCAATTCTTTATCTTTTGTTGTACGATGTGATTTTGAGAATCCTAAAACATAAATAGCTTCCATGAGGTTTGTTTTACCTTGAGCATTTTCCCCAATAAAGACATTTATTTTATCATCAAATTGTACAGATAATTGATGGTAATTACGATAGTTGGTTAAACTTAATTGTTGTATATGCATTCGAATTTCCTTTCGAATTTAACCTTATTGCTCACGTTTTGATACCACGAACGTACCAACATCTTCGACAAAGACTGTATCCCCCGGATAAAGCTTTTTACCTCGTCTTGTTTCTATTTCATCGTTGACATAGACACCATTTTCTTGTAAAAAAACTTTAATCATGCCACCAGATTCTAAAATATTGGCTAATTTCAGAAGTTGACCGAGTTGGATATAATCTGTTGATATTTCAATGTTTTCTTTCATTTTTTCACCTACTTTTAGTTAACAAAGATATTGGTATTTAGTATAGCCCTTCTATCTATTTTACTAAACATTTGCAAAATAGAAAAGCAAACCTGCTAATTATTCTAGATTTATGGTTATAAACAATCGAAAGAGGAACAAATAATTTGTTCCTCTTTTAACAAGTCCCGAAGTTTTACTTATACCTTTTAATTACTTCATCAATTCATTTTATCTTTAAAACGTTCGTACGGGTAAAATTAATTGTAGTATTTGATCATGATCAATAGGTTTTATGATAAATGGTCTCATTGCTCCAGTGAACTCTATTTTCACTTGATCGCTTTCCATAATCTTTAACGCATCGATCATATATTTTGAACTAAATGATATTTTTAATTCCTCACCATCAATTTTAGCGACAGATATTTCTTCTTCCACTTTTCCTATTTCAGGAGAGTTACTAGATATTTCAATTGTTTGATCTTCTTTTGTTTGTAATCGAATCACATTATTATGGTTATCTTTAGCTAATAATGATGCACGATCAACTGCCTGAAGTAAATTTTTTGTGTCTGCATGAATAACTGTTTTACTTTCTTCTGGAATTAAGCGAGATGTTTCTGGATATTTTCCATCCAATAGTCGGGAAAGAAAATATAAGTGATTCGTTTGGAATGCTATTTGGTTTTCTGAAATGCTTATTTGAAGTTTATCTTCTGTATCGTCTAGTATTTTGCTTAATTCATTCAAACTTTTTCCTGGTATGACGACTTGATCAAAAGGAAATTCTTCAATGGTATTATTCAATGGCAGTTTGTTAGCTGCTAAACGGTGACTATCTGTTGCTATAAAATGCAGATGGTCTCCTTCAACTTTTATATTTACCCCTGTTAAAATCGGTCTTGTTTCAGAAGTAGAAACTGCAAATACGGTTTGTTTAATCATATCTTTGATTAAATTGATTGGTAATTCAAAATTTGTTTCTGTTTGAATCTGAGAAATTTGTGGATATTCATCTGCATCCTGTCCGTTCAAATGAAATTCAGCATGTCCAGATTGAATAGTAATCTGTAAGTTCTCATCTGCATTAATTTCTACAGTAGAAGATGGCAGTTTTCTGATTATCTCTGGGAAATACTTTGCATGTACGATAATTTCACCTTGTTCGAGTTCATCAATAAATTGAATACCTTCTTCCTCGATTGGAATAAAAGATTCAATCGTGATATCTGAGTTACTCCCAGTTAAAGTAATCCCATTAGCCGTAGCTTGTACTTTTAATCCTGCCAGGATTGGAATAGCCGTTTTAGAAGAAATAGCTTTTGTTACATGTTGAATACTTTCTATTAATTTATCTCTATTAATTACAATTTTCATTCTTATCCTCCTTGAGGAATATATTTATTTATTATTAATATAATACCGTAATAATAGTAATAGGGCCTGTGAATATGTGGATAAGTGAATAATTAGAAAGTAGAACGAGTTATCCAGATGTGGATAAGATGTTTATGACCTTGCACTTTTTATCCACAGTTTTCACAATTATATCACTGAAAAGTTTTTCTACATAGATTTTAATTGTTCCTTAATTTCTTCGATCTCTTTACTTAGTAATTGATCGCTTCCCATAAGTTTAGTGATTTTTTCATGAGCATGAATAACAGTGGTATGATCTCTCCCACCAAATTCTTCCCCAATTTTAGGTAAAGAAAAATCAGTTAATTCTCTTGATAAATACATAGCAATTTGTCTTGGAAAAGCGATGGATTTAGTTCTCTTTTTAGCTGTGAATTCTTCTAGTTTTACATTATAGCGCTTGCCAATCTCCTCTTGTATATGTTGGATAGTGATCACTTTAGGTCTTGAAGAAGGAATAATATCTTTTAAAGCTTCTGCAGCTAAAGGAGCATCAATATCCTGATTAATTAGAGAAGAATAAGCGACAACGCGTATAAGCGCACCTTCTAATTCTCGAATATTCGTATCGATTTGATTTGCAATGTATAACATGACCTCATTAGGAATATCCAGCCCTTCAGCCTTAGCCTTTTTCCTCAGAATAGCAATTCTGGTCTCTAAGTCTGGAGGTGTTATGTCTGTAATTAATCCCCATTCAAAACGAGATCGTAATCGATCCTCTAATGTAGGTATTTCTTTCGGAGGTCGATCACTGGAAATAATAATTTGTTTATTTTCTTCATGTAATGTATTAAATGTATGGAAGAATTCCTCCTGTGTTTGTTCTTTTCCTGCTAAGAATTGAATATCATCTATTAGAAGGACATCTACATTCCGATATTTATTTCGAAAATTAACAGCTTTATTGTCACGGATCGAATTAATAAACTCATTGGTAAATTTTTCGGATGAAAGATAAACTACTTTTGCTGTTGGATTATGATCCAATACGTAATGACCTATTGCATGCATTAAGTGTGTTTTTCCTAAACCAACACCACCATAGATAAACAACGGGTTGTAGGCTTTAGCAGGTGCTTCTGCTACGGCTAAGGAAGCAGCATGGGCAAATCGATTTCCAGATCCAATAACGAACGTTTCAAAAGTATACTTATCATTTAACATCGATTTAGGTGAAGAATCATTATTTGTAGTTGGTACGGTTTTTTTCTTTTTCATTTGAGTAAATTCTTCTGTTGATTCATCTAAACTTTCTGGAATCACAAATTTAACGGTCAATTTAGCTCCAGTTAATTCATATAATGCTTCTGCAATGATAGTAGTATAGCGAGATTCTAACCAGTCTCTAGTAAATTCATTAGGAGCAGAAATAATTACTGTATCTTCTTTTAATTGATCAACGGAAGTATTTTTCAACCACGTGTCATAACTGGGTTTGCTAACTTTTTCTTTGATAATTTCAAGTGTATTTCTCCATAAATCTTCTATGTTTTCCACGAAATTCCCTCCTTTCAATTACTAGAATAAAGATCACTACATGTATAATAACATGTGGATAGATTTACATTGATAAAAAAACGGAAAACCTACAAATTAAGTTTTCCACATGTGTGTGTATAAATTAATATACAAGCTGTGAACTATTGTCCACACTTTATCCACAACCTGTGGATAAAGATTACTTAGAATTACTTTACTAACAAACTAAAACACAAATATAATATCAAATTAAGACAAGAATTGCAATGATTTATCAAGAGTTATCCACAAGTTTGACAATATGTGCATTATTCTTCTACACATGTTCTTATTTTGTGGGTAAATTGTCGATAAAAGGAAGATTAAGTCGGTTGACGCTATAATTGTTATCCACAGTAATGTGTTATAGTACAATTATAGCGATAATCTGTTGTGGTACAGAGGACGATAGATTAAAATGGAGATTATATGTAAGAAAGATAATTCGTTTAAAACTAAACTGTTAAGTAAGAGTCGTGATAATTTTGAACGAAAATATGTGCGTAACAGTCGCTCCGGCTTGCCCACTTCGCTTTCCAGGGGGCGCGTCTTCAGCTAACTTTGTAAAGAAGATCACTTTACAAAGTGGATCTTCAGATCGCGCTAATCCCCTAGGAGTCGAAGTGGACGCCTGCGCTAGCTCAAATTCTACATTGAATTCGAGAATTGAAATAATGACTTTAAAATAATTAGCCTAATATTATTATAGACAGCTCTGAATGATCACTGTCGCAACCATTGTAGAGCATATTTATAGCGTAGGCCGCCCACTTTCACTCCTGTGGGATCGTTTTTCCTGAAGATCCACTTTTTCATGTGTTCTTTGCTTGAAAAAGTTAGCTGAAGGGAAAACCCCACGGAAAGGGAAGTGGACAGCCGAAGCGAATGTTTAGTAAATAAAACATTTCAAAATTACCACTTGCATTCATAAGTACCATCAGTTAATTCGCAGTTTGTGTCTTATGTGAGGGCTGGTTATAGATTGTTATTTTTTACGTTGCAGGCATTGACATTTGAGTTTATTTATCAGTATAATGAGTAAGACTGTCTAATCGATTATGATTTTTAAATTCCTCAGGGAGGTGCAATATATAATGAAACGTACATTTCAACCAAATAATCGTAAACGTAAAAAAGTTCATGGATTCCGTACTCGTATGAGCACGAAAAATGGACGTAAAGTACTTGCTCGTCGTCGTAAGAAGGGTAGAAAAGTATTGTCTGCATAGGCCACTGATACACTCAGTGGTCTTTTTCCATGTAAGGCATTAATGGGAATTTAGTATGTTTGCTTTAATGGAGGCGCACGAAAATGAAGAAAGCATGGAGAATTAAAAAAAATAGTGAATTTCAAGAGGTCTTTAAGAAGGGCGCTTCTTTTGCTAATCGACAATTAGTGATCTACTATTTACATAAAAGTGAGCAAAATCATTATCGAGTAGGTTTATCTGTTAGTAAAAAAATCGGTAATGCAGTAGTGCGTAACCAAGTAAAGCGCTATATTAGACAAGCATTTATTGAATTAGACCTAAATATTAAAAAAAGTTATGATATAATCATTATTGCAAGGAAACCGACAAAAGAAATGGACTTTCACCAAACAAAAAAAAGTGTGAACCATTTATTATATAAAACGAATCTTTTAGAAAAGAAATGAACATTTTGTTAACCACTAAATAGTTTATTTATTTTTATTCCATTATTGCTGGCTTGTTGTTAGTAAGTAGTGGTAAAATGTAAAACTATAAATAACGTGTATGTAAAGGAAATAAGGAGGATAAAGATGCGTAAGAAGCTCCTATTATTATTGGGTTTAGTAGGTGTAATACTTTTATTGTCCGGTTGTACAGAAATTGACCAGGACATTACACCTGAAAGTGAAGGGATTTGGAATCAATACTTTGTATTCCCTCTATCATGGTTGATTGTAAAAGTGGCGGAATTTTTTAATGCGGAGTATGGCTACGGTTTATCTATTGTTATTGTAACCATCTTGATTAGGTTAGTATTATTACCTTTAAATATAAAACAATTGAAAAGTTCAAAAGCAATGCAAGCAATTCAGCCTGAATTACAAAAGGTAAGAGAAAAATACAGTTCAAAAGATCAACAAACACAACAAAAGTTACAACAGGAAACAATGGAACTGTTTCAGAAGAATGGTGTTAATCCACTGGCAGGTTGTTTACCAATTATTGTACAGATGCCGATTTTAATTGCTTTCTATCATGCAATTATGCGGACAGGAGCACTGGATGGCCATGTGTTTTTATGGTTCCGATTAGATTCACCAGATCCTTACTATATATTACCTGTTTTAACAGCTGGTTTTACTTATTTACAACAAAAGTTAATGATGGCTGGTACAACGGCAACACAAAATTCTATGATGCCTCAAATGACAATGATGCTTTACTTGATGCCGATTATGATCGGGGTATTTGCAATCTTCTTCCCATCAGCATTGGCATTGTATTGGGTTGTAGGTAATATCTTTATGGTGTTGCAAACATTATTAATTAAAAACCCAATGATGAAACGTGATGAGGCGGATGCAGGAGGCACAAAATAGTGAGACAACTAACTGCTACTGGACAAACAGTTGAAGAAGCGGTCCAATCAGCTTTAAGGCAGTTAAACATCACAGAGGACCAAGCTAAAGTCGAAGTCATTGAGGAAGGAAAAAAAGGTATCTTCGGTTTATTTGGATCAAAACGAGCCATTGTGAAAGTATCCAAGGATGAAGATCCGATCGAAAAACTTCAGAAATATCTCGAATCGATTATTTCTGAATTTAATTTAGATGTTAAAATCACTATAAAAGTGGATCAAAATGTCGTAACATTCCAATTAGCTGGTGAAAAAATAGCATTACTGATAGGAAAACGGGGACAAACGCTGAATGCTATTCAATATTTATCGCAATTAGCGATGCATCAATATGCTGATAAATACTATACGGTAGTTGTTGATGCAGAAGGTTATCGTGAAAGAAGAAAAGAAACATTAACATCACTGGCAGAGCGTTTGGCTGAACGGGCTTCTAGAACAAATAAAGAGGTCAAGATTGAACCAATGCCATCCTATGAGCGTAAAGTGATTCATACGGCATTGCAGCAAAATAAAACAGTAGAAACAGATTCACAAGGTACCGAACCAAACCGGTATGTTGTGATCAAACCTAAATAAGTAGACAAAGCACGAGTAATTATCAATGATTACTCGTGCTTTTTTTTGTGCTAAGCATGGAAAGCATATAATCAGCGGTATCAAGGCATTTGTTATCAAAGTAGTAATTTTGAAATATAGTGACTTTTAATCCACCGCTTCTGCTGTCCACTTCCCTTTCCATGGCGTTTTCCCTTCAGCTAACTTTTTCGAGCACAAACCGCTCAAAAAAGTTAGCTGAAGACACGTCCTTGGTATAGGATACACTCCGAAAGCTTGCTTGAGCAGATGTTGACTTATGCCCTATGGGTAAAAGTGAAGTGGGGAAGCCGTAGCGGGTTTTAAATCTATTATACATTTCAAAATTACTACTAAAAGGACAGGGTGGGTTCCCGGTTTTTCATATACGTTAGAAAAGCATACAATTTTAGCGATAAAGTAGTTCGGCGAAGAAGAACTTTAAGTTGTGAATACTTTTATTTTTAAAAAGTTATTAACATGTGGATAAAATAAATTGAAAGAAAAAACGAAAACTAGGTGTGGATATCTTTTCAAGTGGTATAGTTTTGTGCTATTCTAATAAGTTAGTGACACTAAACGATAATGAAGAGTGATTGATATAGAGATCTTAAAAAAATGGAGGTGAAGAAATGGAGAAAGATACGATAGCCGCGATTTCCACGCCAATCGGAGAAGGTGCGATAGCCATTGTTCGATTGAGCGGGGAAGAAGCGATAACCATAAGTAATAAACTGTTTGAGGGTAAAGACCTGAAGCAGGTTGATTCACATACGATTCATTATGGCAAAATGATCGATCCAAAGACCGATGAAATGATGGAAGAAGTCATGGTCTCGGTCATGCGTGCCCCAAAAACGTTTACCAAAGAAGATGTGGTAGAGATAAATTGTCATGGGGGGCTGGCATCTGTTAATCGTTTGTTAGAACATGTTTTGCTATATGGTGCACGTCTGGCAGAACCGGGTGAATTTACGAAACGTGCTTTTTTAAATGGTAGAATTGATTTGTCACAAGCAGAAGCTGTCATGGATTTGATCCGTGCTAAAACAGACAAGGCGATGAACATCGCTCTTAAACAGTTAGATGGCAAATTATCAAAGCTTGTCCATCAATTACGACAAAAATTAATAGAAACTGTCGCACATGTGGAAGTTAATATAGACTATCCAGAATATGATGATGTTGAAGAAATGTCGCATCAAATGTTGAGAGATAGAACCCAGGAAGTGTATCAAGAAGTAGAAAAACTCCTGAGTATGGCAAAGCAAGGAAAAATCTTGCGTGAAGGAATTGCCACAGCTATAATTGGCCGTCCGAATGTAGGTAAGTCCTCCTTGTTAAATGCTTTTGTCCAAGAGACAAAAGCGATCGTAACAGATATACCTGGAACGACAAGAGATGTAATTGAGGAATATGTCAATGTTCGCGGGATTCCGCTGCGATTGGTGGATACTGCAGGTATTCGTGAAACGGAAGATATTGTCGAACGAATTGGTGTGGAACGATCACGTCAAGCTTTAAAAGAATCAGATCTGATTTTGTTAGTGTTAAACTATGGAGAAGAACTTACAGAGGAAGATCGCAATCTTTTTAAGGCGGTCGAAGGTTTGGAATATATTGTGATTGTGAATAAAACCGACCTTGATGCTAAACTAGACGTAGAAGAAGTAAAACAACTTGCAGCTAATCAAAAGGTCATCACCACTGCTTTAATTGAAGATAAAGGAATGAATGCATTAGAAGAAGCAATCGCTGATACCTTTTTTGAAGGGGAGTTAGACACTGGTGATCTATCCTATGTATCAAATGTACGGCATATTCAGTTGTTGCAACAGACGTTAACAGCATTATCTGACGCGGTGGAAGCAATGGATGCAGAGATGCCAATTGATTTAGTCCAGATTGATGTAACAAGAGCTTGGGAATTGTTAGGTGAAATTGTAGGGGATACATTGCAGGATAGTTTAATTGATCAATTGTTCTCTCAATTCTGCTTAGGAAAATAAGTAAATTAAAGGAGGATCAGCAATGTCAACCTATGAAGCTGGTCAATATGATGTGATCGTAATTGGTGCAGGACATGCGGGTGTTGAAGCTGCGTATGCTGCTGCCAAAAGAGGTGCGAAAACATTAATTTTAACATTGAATTTAGATATGATTGCGTTTATGCCGTGTAATCCATCGATTGGTGGCCCTGCGAAAGGAATTGTCGTACGTGAAATAGATGCTTTAGGTGGTTTAATGGGCAAAGTAATTGATAAAACCTATATTCAAATGCGTATGCTTAATACAGGCAAGGGGCCAGCTGTACGAGCATTACGAGCCCAAGCAGATAAACCACTATATATTCAAGAGATGAAAAAGACATTAGAACAAGAAAAGAATTTGACGCTCAGGCAAGGTATGGTAGAAGAACTTCTTGTTGAAGATGGTACATGTAAAGGGGTCATCACAGAAACGAAAGCACTTTATCGTGCGAAGTCTGTCATTATTACGACAGGAACCTTTATGCGCGGACGTGTTATTACTGGTGATATTTCTTATGAAAGTGGTCCGAATAACCAACGTGCCAGTGTTAAATTAGCGGAAAATCTAGAGAAAATCGGTTTTGATCTTGTTCGTTTTAAGACTGGAACACCACCGAGGGTCAATAATCATACGATTGATTATGCGAAAACAGAAATTCAGCCAGGGGATGACAATCCACAACATTTTTCTTATGAAACTACAGAAGAAATTGTCGATCAAATTCCTTGCTGGTTAACCTATACGAATGAAAACACTCATGCTATTATTAATGACAATTTAGGATTGTCAGCAATGTATTCAGGCATGATTAAAGGGACAGGACCTCGTTATTGTCCATCAATTGAAGATAAAATTGTTCGTTTTCATGATAAACCACGTCATCAAATTTTCTTAGAGCCTGAAGGACGCAATACAGATGAAGTGTATGTTCAAGGTTTATCTACTTCATTACCAGAATATGTACAAAGAGAAATCTTGCGAAGCATACCTGGTTTAGAAGAAGCAGAAATTATGCGTGGTGGTTATGCAATTGAATATGATTCAGTGGTACCAACACAATTATGGCCTACGTTAGAAGTGAAAAATGTCGAAGGACTGTTTACAGCTGGACAAATTAATGGAACATCCGGTTATGAGGAAGCGGCAGGACAAGGTCTGATGGCAGGTATCAATGCGGCAGCAAAAGCATTAGATGTAGAGACGTTAATTTTAGATCGTTCTCAAGGGTACATTGGTGTATTAATTGACGACCTTGTAACAAAAGGTACAAATGAACCATATCGATTATTAACGTCCAGAGCTGAATATCGTTTATTATTACGCCATGATAATGCAGATTTACGATTAACAGAAATTGGCCATCGTATTGGTTTAATTTCAGAGGAACGTTTTCATCGATTTGAAGAAAAGAAACATTTAATAGAAGAAGAAAAAGAACGGTTAAGCAATATCCGATTAAAACCGACAGAACAATTACAACAATTAATGGAATCGATTGGTGGTACAAGATTAAAAGATGGTATTTTAGCGTATGATTTATTGAAAAGACCGGAAGTTACCTATGATGTTATTCAGCAAGTAGCACCTGCGGAAATAGAATTAGCTGCTGATGTTAAGGAGCAAGTCGAGATCCAAATTAAGTATCAAGGCTATATATCAAAATCTAATCAACAGGTAGCGCGAATGAAAAAGATGGAAAATAAGGCGATTCCTGATAACATAAATTATGATGATATAAGTGGATTAGCAACAGAGGCACGAGAAAAACTAAAACAAGTACGACCGTTATCTGTGGCGCAAGCCTCTCGAATTTCTGGTGTAAATCCAGCGGATGTCTCTATTTTATTAGTCTATATTGAACAAGGAAATGTAGCAAAAGTATCGAACGAATAATAGAGGAGGGGCTAAATGAATCTCCAGTCATTTCAAACACATTTAAATAAAGAAGGTATCACGCTTACCGATCAACAATTACAACAATTTGACACGTATTTCCACACCTTAGTCGAGTGGAATGAAAAAATGAATTTGACAGCAATTACGGAAAAAGAAGAGGTATATGTCAAACATTTTTTCGATTCGTTAACAGCGGCATTCTATTTTGACTTTTCGAATGAATTACATCTATGTGATGTGGGGGCTGGGGCAGGGTTTCCCAGTATCCCACTCAAAATCATCTTTCCACAGCTTAAAGTAACAATTGTTGATTCATTAAAGAAACGAATTACATTTTTAAATCACTTGGCATCAGAGTTAGAATTGGAAGGCGTGTCCTTCTATCATGATCGTGCCGAACTGTTTGGTATTAATGATAAATTTAGACATAAATTCGATGTGGTAATGGCACGCGCTGTTGCCAGAACATCAGTTCTGTCTGAATTGTGTTTACCTTTGCTTCGAACCAATGGAACGTTTATTGCGATGAAAGGTTCAAATATTGAAGATGAATTAAAAGATGCAGAAGATGCTATTGAGTTACTCGGTGGAAAAATTAAAAAGGTTGAATATTTTATGTTGCCTGAGGATAATGGGGAAAGAAACATGTTAATCATCGATAAAAAAAGAAAAACACCTAAAAAATTCCCTAGAAAACCTGGTGTACCTAACAAAAGCCCATTATAAAATAAAACATTATTTTATAGGAGTCTAAAAGCTCTCCAGATACCTATCAGATAGTCTCTTTCCAATCTTAGTTTTATTGATTCAAGAGGAATATGATGTAAGTTTACATCATGATAAATAATAATTTACAAAAAATAATTTATATTTTTTATCGCTTTTTGTATTTTTGTGATAAAATGATACTAACAGATTACTAGTTATGTTCCACGTGAAACATTTTGGAATATAAACGGCTTCAATGACTTGCTTAAATCCATGTTTTAAGCAAGTTTTCCCATTTTATACTTTTATATAGATCCATTGTACAGGTATAATAGTTTCGTATATTCATAATTTTGGTGAAGAAGAAAAAGGTGGTGTTTAATATGTTACACCCATTTGGTCGTATTTTTGGTATTGGTGATAAAGCTGTAGAGGATGTTATAGAAGATGCCGAGAGTTTTCAGGATGAAGTATTGTTCTTAAACATAGACTCGATCGAAGCAAATCGATACCAACCAAGATCAATATTTAACGAAGAAAAAATCAAAGAATTAGCACAAACATTACATACACATGGTATGATCCAACCGATTGTCGTTCGCCCAATCGAAGATGAAGCAGAACGATATGAAATTATTGCAGGGGAAAGACGTTGGCGTGCTGCTAAAAGTCTTGAATGGGAAAAGATACCTGCCATTATTCGTGAAATGACGGATAAGGAGACCGCATCGGTTGCATTAATAGAAAACTTGCAACGTGAGGAACTGACAGTAATCGAAGAAGCTATCGCATATGATAAATTAATCGAAATGCATGAGTTAACACAAGAAGCGCTTGCGCAACGGTTAGGGAAAAGCCAATCAACGATAGCGAATAAAATGCGACTGTTGAAATTGCCAGAAGAGGTACAACAGGCCATTTTACAAAAAGTGATTACAGAAAGACATGCACGTGCGTTAATCGGTTTAAAAAGTGAAGAGCTGCAATTGAAAGTTTTAAAGCAAATAATCGATAGAGATTTAAATGTAAAGCAAACCGAAGCACAGATTGATCGATTAATGGCAGATAAAAAGAAGCCTAAAAAGCCGCGTCTTAAAGGAATTAATAAAGATATGCGTATAGCGATGAATACAATCAGGCAATCCTTGGACATGGTGTCTGATACAGGTGTTGACTTAGAAACCGATGAACAAGATCATGAGGATTTTTATCAAATAACCATTAAAATCCCTAAGAAAAAATGATGCTAGAATAGACCCATCTTTATGTAATAGCAAAGATGGGTTGTTTTATGATAAGAAATAACAAATCTATTATTTTTTTTGTATCAATCGAACTATTTATTAACTTTTTGTAAAAACAAATATTTATTTGTTCGAATTAGTGATAAAATAAAAGAAATGAAGCAAGAGGTAGGTGACATCATGGGAAAAGTAATAGCCGTTGCAAACCAAAAGGGTGGCGTCGGCAAAACGACTTCTTCAGTTAATTTGAGTGCAGGATTAGCACATTTCAATAAAAAAATATTATTGGTAGATATCGACCCACAAGGTAATGCTACTAGCGGTGTAGGGGTTAATAAAGCAGATGTTAGCCATTGTATCTATGATGTATTAGTAGATGATATAGAAACTAGTAAAGTGTGCGTACATACGGAAATTCCTAACTTAGATATTATTCCTGCTACCATTCAATTAGCTGGAGCGGAAATTGAACTAGTATCGACTATTTCACGTGAAGTTCGGTTGAAAAAAGCCATTGATAATATTAGAGATCAATATGATTTTATTATCATAGATTGTCCGCCTTCACTAGGTTTATTGACAATCAATGCGTTAACCGCATCTGACACTGTCTTAATACCTGTACAATGTGAATATTATGCGTTAGAAGGTTTAAGCCAATTGTTAAACACCATTCGTCTAGTACAAAAGCATTTAAACAAAGAACTGATGATAGAAGGCGTTCTATTAACAATGCTGGATGCCAGAACTAATCTAGGTTTGCAGGTAATAGATGAGGTAAAGAAATATTTTCAGGATAAAGTATATCAAACCGTAATACCACGTAATGTTCGATTAGGTGAAGCACCAAGTCATGGGCAACCGATTATAACATATGATTCTAAGTCGAGAGGTGCAGAAGTATATCTTGATTTAGCAAAGGAAGTGATTGCGGATGGCTAGAGGATTAGGAAAAGGATTAGATGCCTTTTTCCCTGAAATAGAGGAAAATGAATCAGATAAAATAGAAGAGGTTGAATTAAAAAAATGCAGGCCAAATCCATATCAACCTAGAAAAGTCTTTGAAGCTGATGCAATTGAGGAATTAAAGGAATCTATTATTCAGCATGGTATATTGCAACCTCTCATAGTTCGTAAAAGTATTAGGGGTTACGAAATAGTTGTTGGAGAAAGACGATTTCGAGCAGCAAAAGAAGCAAATTTAGAAACGATTCCTGTTGTTATTAAAGACTTAACTGATGAGCAGATGATGGAATTAGCTTTATTAGAAAATATTCAACGTGAGGATTTAACACCTATTGAGGAAGCGACAGCATATGACCGTCTCATTAATGAATTAGGGACAACTCAAGATGAGTTAGCTAAGCGCTTAGGAAAGAGTAGGTCGCATATTGCGAATCTAGTACGCTTACTCAGCTTACCGGAAGATATTATTGCTCAAATAAGTCATGGTGAATTATCAATGGGACATGGAAGAGCACTTTTAGGCTTAAAAGATAAGCAAAAAATAAAGCCTGTTGCAAAGCGAATTATAACAGAAAAATTAAATGTTCGTCAGGTTGAAGCGCTCATCAATGAGTTAAATAATCAACCAGTGAAGCAAAAGCAAAAGAAAGAGATAAAAGATGTTTTTATTGTAGAAAGAGAAAACCATTTAAAAGACTTCTTTGGTACAAACGTCAAAATAAACAAAGGCAAACGCAAAGGGAAAATTGAAATCGAATTTTTCTCGGATGATGATTTAAATCGTATTCTGGATAAAATGGAATAATTAAAGGTCTGATTGTTTGCTCAGCGCAAATAATCAGACCTTTTCATTGTACATACAAGGTGGAAGAAGGTGAAAAGTGCATGGTATTATTAGGGACATTAATAAATGGGTTATGTATTATTATCGGAACGGTTTTAGGTCTGATTTTTACCAATATTCCAGAAAGAATGAAAACAACTGCATTACAGGGAATAGGATTAGTCGTGTCGTTAATAGGAATACAGATGGCAATCCAAGCCGAAAATATCGTCCTTATTCTATTAAGTTTATTAATAGGAGCTCTTATTGGAGCAGGTATTTATCTTGAAGATAAGTTAAATATAATCGGTGAAAGGATTGAAAGGAAAGTTAATAAAAAAGGGAAAAGTAACCTAACAGAAGGTTTTATTACTGCTAGCTTAATATTTGTTGTTGGTGCTATGGCAATAGTTGGCGCGCTGGATGGAGGATTAAGAGGAGATCATGAAGTGTTAATAACCAAAGCTTTTTTAGATGGCTTTATGGCGATGGTTTTAACGACGACATTAGGTTATGGTGTCATTTTCTCGGTAATTCCTGTTGTGCTTTATCAGGGTTCTATCGCTTTGTTAGCAGTCCAAATTAATAAATGGTTACCACAACAAGTACTGGATGGGTTTATTAATGAAGTGACGGCCATCGGAGGTTTGTTAATTTTAGCGATCGGTTTAAATATTTTAAATATCACTAAAATTAAAATCGGAGACTTCCTGCCAGCTATATTTATATTTATCCCCTTTTATTTCAGTTATTCATTTCTAATGTAAGTTTAAATTTTTTTATCACATACCTTTGACTTCTGTTGCATATTTTTAATATATCTAAAGCTTTTTGGAGGCAAAGGTATGTGGAAATCTGGCTTGAAATGGATGTTCTTAATTGTAGGAACAATGGTAGGTGCAGGATATGCATCAGGGAGAGAGTTATGGCAATTTTTTGGTCATGAAAGTGGACTAGCAATTGTTCTGTTTACTATATTATTTATCTGTTCCGTTACAATAACCATGATGGTGAGTTATACGAATAAAACAGATAATTATTATAACTTATTAGAAATGATATTAGGAAGTAAAATTGCTAGATTTTATGATGTACTCATTTTCTTTTATTTAATGTCAACTACTGTAGTAATGATTGCAGGAAGTGGAGCAACATTTGAAGCGATTTTCCTATCTAAATGGGTGGGCATTCTATTTATTGTTGTATTTATCATTATTATTTTTGTAAAAGGTATAAATGGTATACTTACTTTTAATGTAGTAATTTTACCATTGTTGATCATTGGTTTGTTATCTATTTTATTGATTTACACGTTTGATCAAAAGTTGACTTTTTTATTAGCTCTTGATCATCAGGCGAATTGGACAGCGGCATTTACATTTACCGCATTAAATATTTTGTCTATTCTGGCAGTGATAGGAGCAGTAGGGGATAAGATAAAGTCAAAAGGGGAAATCTTCATTGCGAGTATTGGTAGTGGGCTTATACTTGGTCTTACTTCCTATTTATACAACAATAGTTTAATTCAAATATCAGAAATTATCATTTTATATGAAATTCCGTTGTTTGCAATATTAAAAAATTACCCTAATTACACGTATATTATCATGACCATTTTGTTATGGTTTGCAATTTTTACAACTGCAATATCCAGTATGTTAGGACTTGTTACACGACTAGCCCGTTTTCTAAAATATAAAATGTGGCATATTGCCCTTGTTGTATTATTACTCGTAACCCCTCTAACCAAAATAGGTTTCTCAACTTTAATTGCATTGTTATATCCGATATATGGAATAGTAAATTTATATTTACTTTGCGCTATCTTACTATTTCCATTTTATAAAAAAATTTAATATAATAAAGAGAGAATAAAATGTACGTTGAAGAGGTGAGAGGATGGAACGAAAAGAATTTCAATTAAATGATATAGTAGAAATGAAGAAGCCTCATCCGTGCGGTGAAAATCGATGGAAAGTGATTCGAATGGGCATGGATATTCGCGTGAAATGTGAAGGTTGTGGGCACAGCGTAATGATCCCACGCAAACGATTTGAACAAAAAATGAAAAAAGTACTTGTTCATGCGGAATAAAAAAATGTTTCACGTGAAACATTTTCGTTTTTTCTGCGAGTTACAATGACATATAATTGCTTTTTTATATAAGAAAAAATTGAAAATCAAGGGGTGTAGTCCCTTGATTTTTGTTTTTTAATAACTTGTCAATTAGAGAAAGTATCACTATAATTGGTATGACCGATACGTTCATATGGACGGAATCCTTAAGGAGTGAAAGTTACATGGCATTAACAGCAGGAATTGTTGGTTTACCTAACGTGGGTAAATCAACGTTATTTAACGCAATAACGCAAGCAGGTGCAGAATCTGCAAACTATCCATTCTGTACGATTGATCCAAACGTTGGGATTGTAGAAGTCCCAGATGAAAGACTGCAAAAATTAACAGAACTCGTAAAACCAAAGAAAACCATACCGACGGCATTTGAATTCACAGATATTGCAGGGATCGTTAAAGGTGCAAGTAAAGGGGAAGGACTTGGTAATCAATTCCTTTCACATATTCGCCAGGTCGATGCAATTTGTCATGTGGTACGTTGTTTTCAAGATGACAATATTACCCACGTGTCGGGTAAAGTAGATCCTATTTCAGATATCGAAACCATTAACCTGGAGCTGATCCTAGCAGATTTAGAAACAGTATCTAAAAGAATTCAGCGGGTTGAAAAAATGGCTAGACAAAAGGACAAAGAAGCAATGGCTGAATTAGAAGTACTTACCAAATTAAGAGAGGCTTTTGAAGAGGAAATACCTGCACGTGCAGTAGAGTTTAATGATGAACAGCAAAAATTGGTGAAGGGACTGCATTTATTAACAAGTAAATCTGTTATGTATGTTGCCAATGTAGGTGAAGATGAATTATTAGAAGTAGACAACAATGCATACGTACAGCTAGTGAAAGATTTTGCTAAGAAAGACGAAGCTGAAGTTATTGTTGTCAGCGCAAAAGTTGAATCAGAAATTGCAGAATTAGATGGGGAAGAGAAAGAAGAGTTCCTAGAAGAACTAGGTATCGCAGAATCCGGATTAGACCAATTGATTAAAGCAACCTATCAATTACTCGGATTAGCAACATACTTTACAGCAGGTGAACAAGAGGTACGGGCATGGACCTTTAAAAAAGGAATCAAAGCACCTCAAGCAGCAGGTATTATCCATAGTGACTTTGAAAAAGGTTTTATTCGTGCTGAAACCGTATCTTATGATGATTTGGTGGAAGCTGGGTCTGAACAAGCTGCAAAAGAAAAAGGACAAGTAAGATTAGAAGGTAAGGAATATTTGGTGAAAGACGGAGACGTTATGCATTTCCGTTTCAACGTATAACAGGATCATTATCCATCGACTTATATTAATTAATATTTGCAATGATTAAAGAATATTGGTATAATATTTTATTGTGAGTAATGAGACTATTATTCCTTGCTCTATTACAAAAATAGAGCCGCCAAGACCAAAAGGAGGTGTAAACGGATGAATAAATACGAAATCATGTACATCATCCGCCCAAATATCGAGGAGGAAGCACAAACAGCTTTAATAGAGCGTTTCAGTGGTTACCTTACGAATAATGGAGCGGAAATTGAGAAAGTTGAAGAAGTAGGTAAGAAACGTCTTGCTTATGAAATCAACGATCACCGTGATGGATATTATGTAATTATTAATTTTAAAGGTGACGAAACAGCAATTAACGAATTTAATCGTCAAGCGAAATTCTCTGATGACATTTTACGTTACATGGCAATTCGCGAAGACGAACAATAATAAGGAGTGGTTCTGATGTTAAATCGTGTCGTGCTTGTCGGCAGGTTAACGAAAGATCCTGATTTACGTTATACACCAAATGGCGTAGCCGTAGCTAATTTTACAGTAGCTTGTAACAGACCTTTCTCTAATCAACAAGGTGAGCGAGAAGCAGACTTTATCAACTGTGTAACATGGAGAAGGCAAGCGGAAAATCTTGCAAACTACATGGGTAAAGGAAGCTTAATCGGTGTAGACGGTCGAATTCAAACTCGTAGCTTTGATAATCAGGAAGGTCAGCGAGTCTTCATGACAGAAGTAGTAGCAGATTCAATCCAGTTCTTAGAATCAAGAGGTGGATCTGGTGGTGGACAACCTAATACACAGGGATCTCAAGGGTATAATCAAAATCCGAATCAGAACCAACCGAGTCAAGCAAACCAGAATCAATTTAATCAAAATAACAACAATCAAAACAATAACCAAAATAATCAAGGGAATAATAGTGGCGACAATCCATTCCAAGATAGTGGAGAGCCGGTAGATATTTCTGATGATGATTTACCATTTTAATTTAAAGGAGGTTTTTAATTATGGCAGCTCGTCGTGGACGCGCAAAGCGTCGTAAGGTGTGTTTCTTTACAGCGAACGGTATTACACACATCGACTATAAAGATGTTGATTTATTAAGACGTTTCGTTTCAGAACGTGGGAAGATTCTTCCTCGTCGTGTAACAGGAACTTCTGCAAAATATCAACGTAAATTGACAAGAGCAATTAAACGTGCTCGTCAAATGGCTTTATTGCCTTACGTTAATGACTGATATTGAAGAAGAAGCACTATAGAGGTTTTTCTATAGTGCTTTTTTATATTAAGCAAGGAAAGTATATAATCAGCGGTATCAAGGCATTTGTGATCAGAGTAGCCATTTTGAAATAAAGCGTACACGAAACCATCGCTGCAGTTGTCCACTTCTACTTATTTTATCTTTGTCATTTGTCATGAATAAGAAACTGAATAGGTGATGATAAGGATATTGTGTTCACTAATTTAAATAGCAATTTAGAATTGGAACAGTATGAAAAATGATAGGTACAAGAAAAAAAGTTCTTCTGAGAGCTATGAAAAATTTCTATGCAATTATTATTTAAGCATGTGATTGATCAAGTAAATCATTTTTGAAAGTCGTAGTCATTTTTCGTACGTAGAGCTCTGCTACAAGGAGATTTGGTACCCAAGATAACCAAGATATGATTGTATAACTTGTTTCATAGTTTTCGACCCCAGCGGTTAATACGAATAAAGGAAGCCATAGTCTGAGTGTGACCGCAGCAAAGGTTAATGAATAATTCCGAATCATCCATTTGCGGTGCTGCTGAATTTTTCGTTGTTTGATCTTATAAAAAGCCATACTACCAGTTACAAGCCAGAAAAATGCTAGGAAGCCAAACCCTAAAGTAGATATTAGGCCACCTGTTGCTTCAAAGGCTAAATAAAAACCAGTCAGTCCCCCAAATAATATACAACTTAAATACACTTTTCCAAAAAGTTTATGTCTTTCTCTATTTTTATTTCTTATTTTCTCAGATAAAAGAAAAGGTCCTAATGCTAAAGCTAGTAAACTTGAGAATGCATGAATGTATAACATAATGTACCAAAATTGGTTTAATACGTCGCCTATTTGAATTTTTGACATGACAAATCCAGACTTACTAGGTTCTAATACAAAATACTGAACTAAAGAATACCCAGAAATGCAAAGAGCAAGAATCGTACCTATAATCCAAATTGCTTTTTTCAATATAATCCCACCTTTTATTTAATAATTCCATTCAGATAAGTATTGATATGAAAAGAAATAAGATCTTGCTTTTGCTTCCATGGAAATGTTTGGAATGAAATTAATAAAGATGCTATCCCATGTAAATGAGCCCAAATCGATTGACTTATGATTACTGCGTCCTTTTCATCTATCCAACCTTCCTTTATACAATCTTCCACTTGATCAACTAAAAGTTGAAACCCTCTTAAACGATCACTTTCCATTAAAGATATATGATGCTGATTTTCAAGATTTTGAACAAAAATTAATTCGTAATATTCAGGGGAGTCTATACTAAATTGGATATATGCATGTAGGAGTTTTTTTAATCTGATAGGTGTGTCTTCATCCTCTTGAATAGGGGCCTTTAGAGCTAAATAAAATAATTGATAGCCATCTTGTAGTAGATGGAAAACAAGTTCATCTTTATTTTGAAAGTAATTATAAATATTTGTTGGAGAGTACCCAACAGTGTTTGCAATTTTACGCATAGATACTTGGTGGTAACCTTCTGAGATGAATAAAGAGCGGGCAGCATCTATAATTTTTTGTTTAGCTTCTTCACCATTTGACTTTTTCATTATTAACCTCCTTTTACATTAACGGCGTTAACTTAACAGTGTTAATATAGCAAAAATATACAAAACTGTCAATTGTAATTTACAAATAACTGTAAATGAGTGGAGCTAAAGATCTTTATCATTTGTAAGTTTTAATGAACTATAAAAAGATCGAGCAAATTCTAAGTAAAGTACGTTTGGATGGGATAATTTTTCTAAAAATAAGCAAGAAATGCATAAAGACGAAATATAGATTTAAAATTTCTGTAAATGTTCGTTATTAGATTGAAAAAAGCATTAACATTAACGATAATGAACATTAAAAACAACCAAACACGATTAATGCCCTTGACATTATCACAAATTTTGCTATGATTGAAGGATAAATTGAGTAGTAATAGAGGAAATAAAAGTGCTATAATAGATGAAATGGAAAGCAAATAACTTTTTTAGTGAAAATATTCACGAAATAAGTGTTATGACATAAACAAGTGAATATCAAAAAAGAAGATACAATAATAATGGAGGGGACAACCATGGCTTTTAAAGTATTAATCAGTGATCCGTTAAGTGAAGATGGAATCCAACCGTTACGGGAAGCAGACAATATCGAAGTGGATGTTCAGACAAGTTTATCACCTGATGAATTAGCGGAAAAAATTGGTAACTATGACGCACTACTTGTACGTAGTCAAACCAAAGTGACCAGAGATATTATTAGTCAAGCATCTAATCTTAAAATTATCGGTCGTGCAGGTGTTGGTGTGGATAACATTGATTTAAGCGCAGCAACTGAGTATGGTGTCATTGTTGTAAATGCACCAGATGGAAATACGAATTCTGCAGCTGAGCATACAGTTGCGATGCTGATGTCATTGGCTCGTAAAATCCCACAGGCATTTTTAGCATTAAAAAATGGAAAATGGGATCGTAAGACACATGTAGGCGTAGAATTGAAAGGAAAAACATTAGGTGTTATTGGTATGGGAAGAATTGGTGCTGAAGTAGCTGCACGTGCGAAAGGCCAGCGCATGAATATTATTGCATATGATCCATTCTTAACAAAAGATAGAGCCGATAAACTGGGAGTAGACCTTGGCTCAGTAGAAGATGTGGTGGTAGCTGCAGATTTTATCACAGTACATACACCTTTAATTAAGGAAACAAAACACTTATTAAATAAAGAAGCTTTTGAAAAAATGAAGGATGGAGTACGCATTATTAATTGTGCTCGTGGTGGTATTATCGATGAGGATGCTCTATATGAAGCAATTAAATCAGGAAAAGTAGCAGGAGCAGCATTAGACGTATTTGAAGAAGAGCCTGCTACGGACCATCGCCTGTTAGAATTACCAGAGGTAATCGCTACACCACACTTAGGTGCAAGTACGGTAGAAGCACAGGAAAATGTAGCGATTGATGTTAGCCATGATGTGGTACGTTACTTAACAGAAGGAGTAGCGAAAAATCCTGTTAATTTACCTGCAGTACCAAAAGAAATCATGAACAAAATTGAACCATATTTCCATCTATCTGAAAAATTAGGTACCTTCTTAACCTACTTAACGAGCGGTGTAATCGAAGAGATTAACATTTCTTATTCTGGTGACCTAACGGAAATGGAAGTAGCACCATTAACTCGTAATACCATTAAAGGTTTACTAAAACGTCATCTAGGTGACCATGTTAATGATGTGAATGCTTCTTATTTAGCAGAAAAGCGTGGTATTCGAGTCAATGAAAATAAATCTTCCACACCAAAAGGGTTCACCAATTTACTTAAAGTAGAAGTGAAAACTAAAAATGTCACGCGTTCTATTTCTGGTACATTACTAAATGGCCTAGGACCACGCATTGTACAAGTGGACGCATACAGTGTCGATGTAGTACCTGAAGGGAACCTTGTCGTAATTAAACACAATGACCGACCAGGTGTTATTGGTAAAGTTGGTAGTTTGTTTGCTGAAAAAGGAATCAATATAGGCGCCATGCAAGTAGGGCGTTCAGATGTAGGCGGAGAAGCGATCATGATTGTAAGTGTAGACAAATATTTAGAAGAAGAAGAAATAGAAGCATTAAAAGAAATCGACGAAATCGAAAAACTAACAGCAATGGAATTATAGACTGCAACAAAATAATTCAATAATTAGAAAAATCCAAACGATGAGGTGAAATCGTTTGGATTTTTCTGCGTACTAGGGAGAAACTGCGCAATAAACGGTGTGGTAATTTTGAAATAGGTTAAACTGGTGTACATCTGCTCCGGCTGCCCACTTTCCTTTCCGCGGGGTTTTATCTTCAGCTAACTTTTTTAAGCAAAGGACGCTTAAAAAAGAGGATCTTCAGATAAAACGTTCCCACAGGAGTGAAAGTGGGCGGCCTGCGCTAACATATTTGTTCTACAACTACTGTGACAGATAGCATTTTGAGTTGTGACTTCAATCAACGAATTTTTTAAACGAGAGAAATGACAAAATGCTACCTCATGCTAGCGTTGTAGCATATCAAATTAGCGTAGGCGTCCGCTTCTACTCCTACGGGATATTTTTATCCGAAGATCCACTTTGGCAAGCGGTTTTTGCTTTCCAAAGTTAGCTGAGGAGAAAAACCCGTGGAAAGGGAAGCGGACTAGCCGTAGCGGTTGCTACGCACACACCTTATGTCAAAATTACTGCATTATTTATTGCACAGCAATCCTTATATTATGCAACAATAAATATAGCATAGTTCGTGTTTGAAGTTATGAAAAATATATATGTCTCAGCCTCTTTTTGCCTCAAAGTCTATCCAATAGTAATTAATATACTAAGGATTGGTTATAGCAATGCAAGTAGTTCTTCTAGATGTTTAATTTCATAGGTTGGCTCTACTTCATTCTTCTCTTTATCCTCGCGATTAATCCAGACACTTTTAATTCTCGTACGATTTGCACCTAAAATGTCTGTCATTAAATTGTCGCCAACCATTAATGCCTCTTCATTCGAAACGTCTGCAACCTCTAATACATGCTCAAAAATACTGGGGTCAGGCTTGCCTTTACCAAAACCACCCGAAATAATAATATGATCAAAGAAATCATTAAGTTCAGGAGTGATCGTTAATTTCGTATTTTGCAGATCAGGAGAACCATTTGTTAGCATGACTAATTGATAGTCTTTTTGTAATTTTTCTAGTATCGAAAAGGTTTCCTCGTACACAAATGGACTGTTTTTACGATGAATCGGAAACTGCTCCGCTAAATAAGCACCAAATTCCTTATCCTCAATGCCCAGTTGTTGTAAGCCTTGAGTCCAGGCATCTTTACGGTAATTAGGTACAATCTCAGCCATTTTCTTAAAATAGGTATGATCATCTAAGAAATTACCCCATAGTCCTTCAAAAGGATTTATGCCAATCATTTGCGTGAATTCATATGTTTCATAGTTTTGATATAGAGTTCGAGCTTCTTCACGAACAGCTTCTTCTAGCTTGTCAGGATCGACCCCGTATTTTTCTTCTGCTAGTTGGCAGGTTTTTTCGAATGCCGTTTTCACACTTTTTTTATCCCATAGTAGAGTATCATCAAGGTCAAAAATTATTGTATTTATCATTTATGTTACCTCCTCTTTTGATTCCATCCTTATTATACTGGAAATAAGATAGAATGGCATATCATTTTTCTATAAAAGCTTTAATTTGTCGCTACTACTTAGTTCGTATATAATTAGAATAGAAGTGAATGGTACGGAGGAAAAGCACAGCGCTTTCTTGCTGTGCTTTTTCGATCAAATTGAGCACGTCAAAGGTGGTTTAAACAATGAATCAACAACCAATTCAGAAGGATTTTTTCATATATATTGGGATGTTCTTCTTACTTCTATTATTATCCGTATTAGCACCATTTCTGGCAGGTATATTCTTATTTTTGCTGCCAATTCCTGTTATTTTATTAATGAAAGCATATCCATTAAAATGGACAGCACTGGCATTAGGGATCATGTTTCTTTTTTCTTTACTAGTGTTTCCTTTTCTAACCGTCCCTTTAGCAATCATAGCTTTTATTAGTGGAGGGATGATGGGCTGGTCGATCACAAAACAACAACATCCATATGAAACATGGGCAAAAGGAACAGCGGGTTTTGTTTTAGGATTAGTGTTTGTTTACGCTTATATCGAAGTGGTGCTGCAATTTTCTATTATGGAGAATTTTGAGCAAACCATTGATGAATCACTAAAGATGACCGAGGATTTATTTCAGAGTTTTGGGATGGGCCAGCAGGATTTTGAAATCATACGAGATCAGATGATGAATACGTTACAATTAATGCCGGTCATTTTGGTCGTAGTGTCGATGGCTTTAGCCATTTTAACCCAGTGGATATCTTTTAAAGTAATGAATAAATGGTATAGAGAAGCGTTTTATTTTCCGGCTTTTCGTAAATTACAACTGCCGAAACTTATATTGTGGATTTATTTTTTTACGTTAATTATTTCGCTTTTTGTAGCGGATGACTATTCCACCATTGGATCTGTTGTAGTATGGAACATCTATCATTTAGCAGGAATCCTGATTGCCTTGCAAGGCTTATCCTTTATCTTCTTTTATAGTCATACAAAAGGGCAATCTTTAGCATTACCTATTATTAGTATTCTGTTTGTAGTATTTTTTCCGCTAATAGGTCTTTATTTGATCAGAATCTTAGGTATAATTGATTTAGGGTTTGAATTAAGAAAAAGAATGGCAAAGTAAAGAGGTACTTTAGTTAGGAGCTGACAACAATGCCAAAATTTATAGATAAACCAGTTGTAATGGGACGGCATATTATAGCTATTTATATTTTATCGTTTCT
This sequence comes from Gracilibacillus kekensis, assembly GCF_900143085.1. GTDB lineage: Bacteria > Bacillota > Bacilli > Bacillales > Amphibacillaceae > Gracilibacillus > Gracilibacillus kekensis. The sequence continues at coordinate 62,536 of NZ_FRCZ01000008.1, forward strand.
GTTGCTTATATTTCTGTTTTATTATCACTGGATACTCGGAGTCATCATGGCAATATTCTTTACTGTGTCATTATATTACAGTATTAAGCGTGAACGACAACTGGTTGATCAAACAGAGGCATACATCTCGACGCTATCTTATCGGGTTAAAAAAGTTGGTGAAGAAGCTTTATTAGAAATGCCGATAGGAATCATGTTATATGGTGAAGACTATCAAATTGAATGGGCAAATCCCTATTTGAATGAATTTACAAAGGAAGATACGTTGGTCGGTGAGAATTTAGAGATTTTATCTGATAATCTCATTTCACAATTAAAAGACAGTAAGGATACTTTTTGGCTGACCATTGACGAGTATGATTTCCAGGTTTACAACAAGAAAGAAGAGCGATTACTTTATTTATTTGATCGAACAAAACAGACCGAGTTACATCATATGTATCAAAATGAAAAAACGGTGTTAGGTATCATCTTTTTAGATAACTATGAAGAAATCACTCAAAATATGGACGATACAGCGAAAAGTCAACTGAATTCTCAGGTTACTGCAACACTTAACAAATGGTCACATGAACATGAAATTTATTTAAAACGGACGTCACAGGAACGTTTCATGGCTGTGATGAATCAAAAAATATTAGGGGAATTGGAAAAAATAAAATTTGAGATATTAGATGAAGTGAGAGAATTGATTACTGATAAAAACGTTCCATTAACATTAAGTATTGGAATCGGATTGGGTAGTGAGTCATTACCTGAACTAGGAGAACTAACTCAATCAAGTTTGGATTTAGCGTTAGGACGAGGCGGAGATCAAGTCGTCATTAAAGATGATGAATCAGGAAAGGTTCGTTTTTATGGTGGTAAGACAAATCCAATGGAAAAACGAACAAGAGTTAGAGCTCGTGTTATCTCTCATGCTTTGAAGGAATTAGTGAAGGAAAGCGATCAAGTATTGGTGATGGGGCATAAGGCACCTGATATGGATTCCATCGGTTCCTCGATTGGTGTATTAAAGATTGCACAAGCAAATGATATAGAGGCCTATATTGTCTTGGATGAAAATGATATTGATACAGGTGTGCAGCGATTAGTGGAAGAAATGAAGGAAAAAGAGGAGCTGTGGTCCCATTTCATTGACCCTGATTCGGCTTTAGATATCGTCTCAAAAGATACCTTGTTAGTCATTGTAGATACGCATAAACCATCAATGGTTCAAGAGGAAAAATTAATTCAAAAAACAGACCATGTCGTTGTGATTGATCACCATCGTCGCGGCGAAGAGTTTGTGGATCACCCTACCTTGGTTTATATGGAGCCATATGCGTCCTCAACGGCAGAGTTAGTAACAGAGTTATTAGAATACCAACCAAGCAAATTATCCTTAAATATGTTAGAATCTACAGCATTATTGGCAGGGATTATCGTCGATACAAAAAGCTTCACATTAAGAACGGGTTCTCGTACCTTTGATGCAGCTTCCTACTTACGCTCAAAAGGTGCGGACACGGTACTTGTGCAAAAGTTCTTAAAAGAGGATTTGGACATATATGTGAAACGAAGCAGGCTGATAGAGAACACAAACATTTATCGAGGTAATATTGCGATTTCAGTAGGTAATTCACGAGAGCCATATGGTCCAGTGGTAATCGCGCAAGCAGCGGATACACTCCTGACGATGACAGGTGTGGAAGCATCTTTTGTTATTTCGGAAAGGAAAGATGGGCGTATCGGAATCAGTGCAAGGTCATTAGGAGATATCAATGTCCAAGTGCTTATGGAAAAAATGAACGGTGGCGGCCATTTAACGAATGCTGCTACCCAATTAGATGACATGGCGGTTATTGATGCCTATGAATGGTTAAAGGATATTATTGATGAATACTATGAAGGAGGAGATTCAGAATGAAAGTGATTTTTACCAAAGATGTGAAAAATACAGGAAAAAAAGGAGAAGTAAAAAACGTATCAGATGGATATGCACGTAATTTCCTGCTTAAAAATAATCTGGCGATTGAAGCTAATCAGGCAAATATGAAAGCATTAGATGCGAAGAAAAACAAAGAGAAAAAACTAGAACAAGAAGAAGTAGAGGAAGCAAAGCAACTAAAAGAAAAATTAGCGAGTTTAGAAGTGAAATTAACTGCAAAATCAGGTGAAGGTGGCCGATTATTCGGTTCTATTACAAGTAAACAGATCGCCGAAACTCTTAAGAAAGAACATAATATCAAAATGGACAAGCGTAAAATCGAACTAGATCAGCCAATTCGCAGCTTAGGTTATACGAATGTTCCAGTGAAGATCCATCCTGAAGTAACAGGAACAATTAAAGTACATGTTGTTGAAGTATAAGCGAGTGAATAGGGGAGTTTTTCACTTCCCTTTTTCTATAAGATGGTTTAAGGCGTAAGAAGGGGTGCAAGGATATGACAGATGCAATTCAAGGACGGACACCACCACATAATATGGAAGCAGAGCAAGCGGTACTTGGCGCTATCTTCTTAGAACCGGATGCGATCTCGAGTGCTTCTGAGATATTAATTCCAGAGGATTTTTATCGTGCCAGTCATCAGCAGATTTTTCGCGTGATGTTAGAGCTTGCAGATAAAAGTGAACCGATCGATATTGTAACAACAACAACATCTTTGGCGAATACACAACAGTTAGATGACGTTGGTGGCGTTTCTTATTTAAGTGATTTAGCAAGTGCAGTACCTACAGCTGCTAATATGGTATATTATTGCAAGATCGTTGAGGAAAAGTCAATACTTAGAAGGTTAATCCGAACCGCTACAGATATCGTAACTGACAGTTTTTCCAAAGAAGATGAAGTTGAGGAAGTACTGAATGAATCAGAGAAACGTATTCTAGAAGTCTCTAATCGAAAAAACGCTTCTGCTTTTAAAAATATTAAAGATGTCTTGATGGATGTCTATGATAATATCGATCAATTACATAAGAATAAGGGTGAAGTAACGGGAATTGCTTCAGGCTTCCGTGATTTGGATCGCATCACATCAGGATTCCAGCGCAATGACCTCATTATCGTTGCTGCCCGTCCTTCAGTAGGTAAAACCGCATTTGCGTTAAATATTGCACAGAACGTAGCAATCAAGACAGATGAGAATGTCGCTATCTTTAGTTTGGAGATGGGAGCAGACCAGTTGGTTTCCCGTATGTTATGCGCAGAAGGTAACATTGACGCCCAACGACTAAGAACGGGTGCTTTGGAAGAAGAAGACTGGGGACGTTTATCAATGGCAATGGGAAGCTTGTCTAATGCCGGAATTTTTATCGATGATACACCAGGTATTAGAGTAAGTGAGATACGATCTAAATGTCGTCGATTAAAGCAGGAACATGGTCTTGGAATGATTTTAATTGACTATCTGCAACTTATTCAAGGCAGTGTGAATTCAAAAGAAAACAGACAACAGGAAGTATCAGAGATTTCCAGGTCTTTAAAAGGTTTAGCAAGGGAATTAAATGTTCCACTTATTGCCTTATCACAGCTATCTCGTGGTGTGGAATCTCGTCAGGATAAACGACCAATGATGTCCGACTTACGTGAATCAGGAAGTATTGAACAGGATGCGGACATTGTCGGTTTCCTTTATCGTGATGACTACTATGACCAAGAATCAGAAAAACAAAATATCATCGAAATCATCATCGCTAAACAACGTAACGGTCCAGTCGGCACAGTAGACCTCGCCTTCGTCAAAGAATACAACAAATTCGTCGACCTAGACCACCGCTACCAAAACAGCGACGTACCACCAGGGTGAAACACGGGGACGGTTCTCGTGTTTCATCTTTTTCTATGAGTAAAGAAAGCATATAATCCTCGGTATCAACGCTTTTTCAATGTAACTATTTTGAAATATAGTGACTATTAATCTAACGCTTCGGCTGTCCACTTCCCTTTCCATGGCGTTTTCCCTTCAGCTAACTTTTTCGAGCACAAACCGCTCAAAAAAGTGGATCTTCAGGTAAAACAGATGCCATAGGAGTGGAAGCGGACGGCCTACGCTATATGGTGGTTCTACATCCTTTGTGACAGCTAACTTGTCGAGGTTTATTAACAATATGAAATAAAAGTCGTGAAATCACTATTCACACTCATTGTAGCGCATTATTTAGCGGAGGCGGCCACTTCGACTCCTAAGGGATCAGCGTGATCTGAAGATCCACTTTTGTAAAGTGAACTTCTTTACGAAAGTTAGCTGAAGACACGCCCCTTGGAAAGTGAAGTGGGCAAGCCGAAGCGGGTGTTAAATCTATTATCTATTTCAAAATTACTACTAAAAGGACCAGATGGGCTTTCCCGGTTTTTCTTATACGGCATTAATCGGTCCATTCCGTTCTAAAAATGTTAATTGTTTCGCCATATAGTTTGGGGAATAGGTCATTCCATTTTGCACCCAGTATTTGATTAATCCAATACTAGCGGCTGCTACATAATGAACAACAATTTCTCGTGGAACCTTGGCGTTCTTTTCATTTGGAGCCAGTTGTGCTAACGTATCAGCGACAAATTCCTGGATACTAATAGTCATTCGATTCTGAAATAATGTGGTGCCATTTTGACCTAACATGGTTTTAAAAAAAGATTGATGGTCGAATACGAACTGAAAGAGTTGTAAGTATACATTGTTCGTTTCATCTTTATGTGTAACTAATAATTCTTCCCGTTTATGTGGTGCAACGGTTATAATAAGATCTTTTAACATAGTTTCGATAGTTTGTTCTAGTAAATCATATTTATCATGGTAATGCTGATAAAAAGTGACCCGATTTATTTCTGCTTTTTCCGCAAGATTCCCAACTGTTATTGCTTCAAATCCCTTATCCTCAATTAAATCTATTAAAGCCTCTTTTAAAAACTTTCGTGTTTTTTTAACTCTGGGATCCATTTTTTTCATTACACTTTCCCCCTAATTGTTAATTAGTGCAGATAAAATTCACACTACCCTCTTTTGTGTTGTTTTTACTACAAAATACAGAGAATCATCTGTTGTATGGTCGTTATGGTCTATTTATAATTAAATTATACAACACATTGTAGTAAAAATATACACAGTGTAAATTAATTAAGAGGAAAAGAGGGGAAGATACCATGAAGAAAGTACAAACAGATGTAATTGTCGTTGGGGCTGGTCCATCTGGTTTAATGGCAGCGAATCAATTGAGACATTACAAAATCGATTTTGTTTGTATCGAAAAACAAAAAAAGCGCTCCGTATTTTCAAAAGCAATGGGCATTCATGCGAGGACATTAGAGATGTTAGATTTGCTTGGAATTGCTGAGTCATTTATTGAACGTGGTTATCCAGGACATGGTGCAAAACTGTATATGGGCGAAGAAAAGGAATCGGTATTAGCTTTGCATCACATTGAAAGTAGGTTTCCCTATATGCTTGCTATCCCTCAAACAGAAACAGAAGAAATACTTGAAAACCATCTTAATAACAAAGGTGGAACGATTAACAGAGGTGAAGAGCTTATAGATGTGACAAATAGTGATCAAGGTGTATGTGTAAAGGTAGAAAAAGATGGCGAGATAATCGAGTATCAAGGCCAATATTTACTAGCATGTGACGGTGCCCATAGTAAAGTAAGAGAAATATTGGATGTTGAATTTATCGGGGAAAAAGAAGGCAAGACGTTTTTTCTCGGAGACGTAAAAACAACAGCAGTGGAACATTCCATGATCACTGGATTTATTAATGAAAGAGGTGCAATTGTCTTTTTTCCATATTTAAATGGAACATTTCGGGTAGTAGGACTAGATCTTTCTATTCAAGGAAAAAGTCAATTACATGAGAATCTTTCTTTACAAGAGTTAAATCAAAGTATTAATTATGTAACGGCTACACCGATTGATATCAACGATGCAAATTGGCTCACCTACTTTGGAACCGCACATAAACAAGTGAAAAATTATCAAAATGGTCGAGTATTCTTTGTTGGTGATGCAGCTCATATTCACAACCCACTTGGAGGACAAGGAATGAACTTAGGTATTCAAGATGCAGCCAACATTTGCTGGAAACTTTCAACGGTTATAAAGGCTCATGCAAAAACAACCATACTTGAAACCTACGATCAAGAACGACGGCCAATAGCAAAGGATATTTTACAACAGACCAGTCGTTTATTACGGTTTATATCGACAAAAGCAACAGTTGGAAAGATTCGTAATTATTTGACGAAAGGGCTGTTAAACAGTTCCAAAATTCAGTATCATATTGCCAATAATTTATCCCATATTAAATACCATTATGATGTCGCACCCTTTAATAAGAGATTGACAGACTCCCGTTTAAAAATGGGTAGTTTACAAGCAGGTGAAAGAATTCCAGATATCTTATTTTTATATAAAGAGTTACCAGATCTAAGGTTATATAGATTGCTGCAAGAACAGTCATTTCTTTGTTTGGTGTATATGGAAGAACAAACAGAAGATGTCATTCGGTATGCCAACCTATTGGAAGAGCAAATATCCAGTAAATATGGCGATTTAATACAAACATTTCTTGTAGTTAAAGGCGGAGTTCCCAGTATGGGGGGCAATCAATTACCGGTTATTTATGATGTTTACAGGGAATTTGAAAAGAAACTAACGTTACGCAATGGTCATACCATGTTGCTCCGTCCTGATGCACATGTAGGGTTTCATACAATAGCACAGGATAATGATCCACCCCTCACTCACATCCACACGTTTTTTAATAAAGCTTGAAACACGGGGACGGTTCTCGTGTTTCTTTTTTATTGTCAAAGACAAAAATGAAACAGCAGAACCGTCCCCGTGTTTCGCCCGTGTTTCGTTTCTTTACAAAACTTAAAGCGCTATTAACAATACCTTCATGGTACCAAGTTATCGTGGAGTTGTAGAGAAAAAATTGTTCGAGGAGGAGAATGAAATGAGAGTAGTTTTTGAGAAAATGAATAAGTTTGTAGTGTTGTTGATGGTTGTGGGTCTCCTTGTTTTATTAGCAGCTTGTGGAGAGGATGCGGATGCATCGGAAGGTGAGGATGGCTGGCCAGATAAAATTAGCTATGGAGTACTTCCTGGGGAAGAGGATAGCGAAATATCTAGAGCACATGAACTTTTTGTTAAGGATATGTCGGAAGAATTAGGTGTTGAAGTGGAATTGTTTCAAGGAGAAGATTATAACGCAGTCATTGAAGCAATGCGTTCAAAAAAGTTAGATTTAGCGAGTTTTGGACCATTTTCTTACATCATTGCACAAGAGCGCAGTAATGCTGTCCCATTTGCCGTTCGCGCCAAAAGTGAAGAAGATGCCACGTACAATAGCTGGATTGTCGTACCAGATGAGTCGGATGCAGAAACGTTAGAAGATTTAAAGGATAAGACGATTCTTTTTGCAGATCCTGCATCCACTTCGGGTCACTTATTTCCGCGAGGTATCTTCATTGATGAATTGGGACTAAAAAACGACGAAATTGAAAGCTATTTCTCTAGTGTTTCTTTCTCTGGAAGTCATGATAACTCGATTCTTGCTATTGCTGCAGGTGATGCAGATGCAGCGGGTGTTTGTTCCACCTGTGTAGAACGTGCGATTGACGGTGGTATGGTTTCTGAATCGGATTTTCGCATTATTAAAGAATCTGAGCCGATTCCGTCAAGTCCTATCAGCTATAGAGGAGATTTGCCAGAAAGCTTAGTAGAAGCAATTAAGGACTTTGTCTATAACTATGATAATGAGACTTATTTTGAGCAAGCAGGCGATGTAGAGTCACGATATATTCCTGTTGATGAGAGTGATTATGACATCATTCGAGATACGGCTGAGAACTTGGATATGAGTCCAGAGGATCTTTTAAGCAATTAAGAAAGTGAGAGGAGAATAATTAATGAACCCCATTTTACAGATCGAAAATTTGGACAAAGTTTATCCAGACGGAACGGTGGCGCTAAGTAATATAAACTTCAGCGTCTACCCAGGAGAATTCGTTGTTGTTATTGGTCCGAGTGGTGCAGGAAAAAGCACATTACTGCGTTGCATGAACCGTCTTATCGAACCAACAAATGGAAATGTCATTTTCAAGGATAAAAAGATCAATCAGGCGAGCGCAAGACAAGTAAAACAAATTAGACGAGAAATAGGTATGGTATTTCAGAACTTTAATTTAATTGATCGGTTAACAGTATTAAATAACGTATTACACGGTCGTCTCGGTTATACCAATACGATTAAAGGCTCTTTAGGGATATTTAGCAAAAAGGATATTGCGGAAGCGGAAGAAATCCTCGACAGAGTAGGTCTGAAAAAACAAAAATATAAGCGTGCAGATGAATTAAGTGGAGGGCAAATGCAACGTGTTGGTATCTCAAGAGCATTAGCACAAAGGCCACGATTGATTTTGGCGGATGAGCCAATCGCAAGCCTTGATCCCGCCTCTTCGAAAAACATCATGGATCACATTTACAACATTTGTACGGAAGATAAAATCACAGCGATCGTTAATTTACATCAAGTAGAGGTAGCCATTAAATATGCGACAAGAATTATTGGCATTCAAAATGGCGAAGTGATTTTTGATGGACAACCTTCACAATTAACAGACAGGATTATAGATGAAATCTACCATAATAGAAAGCCGCCATTAGTACATGCTCAATAAATGGAAGCGAGTGATAGCGTTGGAAGGAACAAAAGATATAAGACGTCATAAACGGCTGCAAACGATGTTAATTATTCTCCTTGTTATCGGATTAACCGTATGGTCTGCAATAGGAACCGATTTTTCCGTATATGAAGTTTTTTCTGGTGTAGGGCTAATCAGTAATTTTCTGTTTCTCGATCTGCTACCACCGGACGTGACTACTTCAGGCAGTCTACTAGGTGCAATCTTAGAAACACTATATATGGGGTTTGTTGGTATGGTTGTAGGAGCTCTGATTGCATTGATTCTCTCCTTTCTGGCAGCAGGCACCACGACACCACATCCGATCATTCAAGTGGTCGTACGAGCGTTCACTTCTATTATACGAAATATACCTGGATTAATCTGGGCTTTAATTTTGGTAGCTTCTTATGGAATTGGCGTAACCGTAGGGACACTGTCACTTATATTAGGTTCCGTCGGTTTCTTAACAAGAGTATTTGCCGACACGCTTGAAGAAATCGACACAGGAAAAATAGAAGCCCTGAATGCAACAGGCTCAAGTTATTTGCAAGTACTTGCTCAAGGTGTATTCCCACAGTTCATTCCGGGATTTGTGGCATGGTCCTTATACAATTTGGAATTGAATATTCGTGCCTCGACCATCATTGGCATGGTAGGGGGCGGAGGTATCGGGTTTGCTATTCAAAAGGGAATCAAGTTATTTCAGTATAAGGAAGTTAGTATGGCGATCATTCTGGTACTTGTATTAATTCTGTCAACAGAGTTTCTTACAAGTAAGATAAGGGAGCGAATCATATGAGTGAACTGGAGAATCCTAATGAAAATATTTACTCCTTAACTAAAGACGAAGAAGAAATATTGAAACCGAAAAAAGATTTTTTTATCAAAGGTGTCTTGATTTTTGGCGGTTTATTTTTCTTATTTAGCTTATATGAGCTTAATATTGATTATGCCAACTTGCTAGAAGGTACAGGAGCATTTTTCGCTATGTTAATTGATATGTTTCCTCCAAATATCAGTGAGTGGGCCTACGTGTTACCAGCTGCAATCGAATCATTACAAGTGGCCATATTAGGAACCGTTATCGCGGTAGTTATTTCTCTAGTCCTTGCCTTCTTAGCTGCAGAGAATCTAGCTCCTAGTCTATGGGTATCGCGAATTGTAAAGGGATTTGCAACCTTAATGAGGGTTATTCCTACGATTATCTGGGCCTTAATTTTTATCGTGGCAGTCGGGTTAGGACCGTTACCTGGTGTGCTTGCGATAGCGGTTCACAGTTTAGGAATGCTCATAAAAGTATTTGCACAATCGGTGGAAGAAATGGATGAAGGTAAAATTGAAGCTTTAAAGGCATCTGGTGCAGGTTGGATCCAAATCATTGCCCAAGCGGTCATTCCAACGGTTTTGACCGCACTAATGTCCTGGACAATTCTACGTTTGGAAATCGATATTGGCGAATCTACTATTCTCGGATTAGTTGGAGCAGGCGGTATTGGCTGGGAATTAATGCGGGCGATGAGAAGTTATGATTTTAATAGCGCGCTTTTTATCACCATGGTTATTTTTATCATGATCTTTTCGGTAGAAATGCTTAGTAACCGTCTGAAATTAAAAGTGTGAAAATGAGGAGTGTCGAACGTGAATGTAAATACAACCGTTCAAAAAAAATTGACCAAAACACCAACGATACACGCTAACACGAAGATAGTGGATAGCGATATAGGAGAGTGGACCGATATCGGTGAGAACTCCAAAATCATGGAATCCTATTTAGGAGACTATAGCTATACTGCTGGAGATGTGCAAATCATTTATGCGGATATCGGGAAATTTTGCTCGATTGCATCACATGTCCGAGTCAATCCTGGTAATCATCCTACCTGGCGTGTTACCCAGCATCATGCTACTTACCGCAGTGTACAATACGGGTTTGCCGAGCAGGATGATCATGAATTCTTTGATTGGCGTCGCAGTCATCGAGTTACGATCGGGCATGATGTTTGGATTGGCCATAATGCCATTATAATGCCAGGCGTATCGATTGGCAATGGTGCGGTAATCGGTGCAGGAGCCGTTGTAACCAAAGATATTGAACCATATACCATTGCCGTCGGTGTACCTGCCGAGCCGAAAAGTGAGAGGTTCTCACGTCATATTGCGGCACAATTACAAGAGATCGCTTGGTGGAATTGGCCACGAGAAACATTAGAAGAAAGATTTCAGGATCTAAAAGATCTTGACCTGTTTTTAGCGAAATACGCAGAAGAAGCAAGTAGGCATTAGATAGGAGGTAATCGTTATTTCCATGGATAAAGAACTCATCATCCTTGATGAACTTATGCAGCAAATCATAGCTAAAAAGTTTACGTATGGGGAAAAGTTACCTTCCGAGAATGAGCTTGCAGATAAATTTCGGGTACCAAGGACAACCATTCGTCGTGTATTAGCTAAGCTAGAGGAACGTGGATTTATCTATTCACAACGCGGTGTAGGACGATTTTTAAAAGAGGAATCTTTTCAGGTTCAATTGAATTTAAACGGGAAGACAAGTTTTACAGAAAAAATGAAACAATCTGGACATCCCTTAATCACACGTAATATTGGCTGCCAAAAGATGGAGTATGATAGTCAAATCTATCAATATTTGCACGCAAATAGAGAAGATAATGTCTATCAAATTAGCAGATTACGATATATCCAGGAGGAGCCAATTGCAATACATACCTCCTATCTAAACGAAACACTTTTTCCAAATATTGCTGAAGATGGACCAACCATTGAATCCATGTTTTCTTATTATCGACAACTGGGGTATAAATCGCTTACGAATAGAGATAGCTTGCTAAGTGTTACGTTTCCCACTTTAGCAGAACAGCAATTACTTTCATGTAAAAGCATGGAACCGTTAATCATGATTGAGAGCATTTGTTTAGATGTTGAAACAGACAAAGTATTGGAACGAACAAAAGTTTTGTATCGGAGTGATAAATTTAAATACAAACTTTCGGAAAGATAAATTAGTAGTTTTTATATGTAAAACAGTTTTACATATTCTTTACATTTTTATCAAAGACAGCAACTTGGCAACAAGATATCCTTTGTTTGTAAGGAGGGTGGATCAAAATGAAAAGAAAACAAAGAACTGAAATATTAATTCAGGATGGTGGATCGTTAGCGGAAGAATTAGCAAGTACTATCACAGCAAATTATAACTATCTTGAGATTATAAAACCACAGTACGGAATGACCATGATCAAAATGAGAGAAACAGCAAAAAAATCGTTGTTTTATCTCGGTGAGGTATTGATTACAGAATCAAAAGTTGAAATTGAACAGACAATTGGTATTGGTATTGTCATTGGTATGGAAAAGGAATTGGCGAAGCATTTAGCAATCATCGATGCAGCATATCGAGCAGATTTACCTGAAACAAAAGACTGGGATACTCAGTTGATTGAGAAAGGAAAACAAATCACTGCACAACGAGCTAAGGAACAAGCTGAATTATTCCGATCAAAAGTTAATTTTGAAACGATGGAAGTTTAATTAGGTGAGATACTATTCAATTTTCGAGGTGAAATAATGGCTATTGATCAAGTACATGATTTACAGCAAGTTTACCGAAATTTGTTGGATTGCATGGCGCGACCTGCAACGATTAGGAAAGTAGAACAAACAACAGGATTATCGGAAGAGCAGCTCCCGTGTAATGAAGCACTCTTTCTATGTGCATTAACCGTACTAGATGCAGAAGTAAGTTTTTGTATCCTAGCAGTTGATGGTAAAACCGAAAAATTGGCAGAGATGATTACGTCTTATACCTTGGCTCGTGAGACATCGATGGAACAAGCAGATTTTATCATCGTTTTGCAAGACGCAGTAAAAGATCAAGTTCATAAAACACTGTCTGTATGTAAAATGGGAAATCTCATTAACCCACAACAATCCGCCACATGGATGATAGAAGTGGAAAATCTGTCAAATAACGGCGGTTTAACACTGCATGGACCAGGAGTCAAACAGTTTAAACAACTTCAAACCGGATGTTCGGATACATTTTGGCAAACAAGAAATCGCAAAGTGAAAGAGTATCCATTAGGTATCGATCTTATCTTTGCAGATCAATTGAACCAAATCTCCTGTGTTCCGCGAACGACGTCTGTAGAGCTAACGGAGGTGAGCTAATATGGGCTATGTGGCGGTAAAAGGAGGTACACAAGCGATAGAGGCGTCGATCGATCGATTGAAATATGATCGACTGAAAGGAAATGAAATTGTAGAGATTAATACCATCTTAGCTACAATGCGCAACCTGGTAGATCAGGTCATGTCTGAAGCTAGTCTTTATGCACCATTTCTAGCAGCACTGGCGATAAAACAAGCAGGCGGAAGTATGGAAGAAGCGGTTTTCTTAATGAGAGCCCATCGTTCCACACTTCCTCGCAGTTATTATAGTGAGACAGTGGAAGTCGAGGAGATGTTTGTCGAAAGAAGGGTTTCAGCCAGTTTTAAAGATATTCCCGGAGGACAATTACTTGGCGCCACGAATGATTACACCCATCGACTACTTGATTTTAGTTTAGTAGAGGAGACTTTGGAAGAAAATAAGCAATGGTTGTCCGACTATCAGAAAGAATTGGAAAAGATAGAGGCAAGCGAGGTGCACTATTTTCCAAAAGTGGTCGATTATTTGCGAGCGGAGGGGTTATTTGATACTTATCCGTTAGATAACACTTCTCCCAAGGATGTTACAAAGGAAAGTATCCAATTCCCAACAGGCAGAAGTGAACGGCTGCAAGTGCTAACCCGTGGCCAAACAGGTGCTGTCACCGCTTTAGGATATGCGTCATTACGCGGCTATGGTCAGGTCCATCCAACGATTGGAGAAGTACGCGTCGGTGATGTACCGATTCACGTGAAACATCCTTATGAAAAAAATCAAGATGAAGAAGACAATTTCTATATAGGCGAAATCAAAGTCACAGAAGTAGAATCCTTTGTACCCGTCCCTGTAAAAAAGACGAATGGAAATGAAGAGCTTGAATTTGATATTGGTTATGGTATTAGTTTTGGACAGAATGAAACGAAAGCAATAGCGATGAGTATTCTCGATCAATGTCTAGAATCACCTCATGGTGAGTTTCCTACCCATGATGAAGAATTTGTCTTATTGCATATTGATTCCGTTGAAGCAACTGGCTTTATTTCTCATTTAAAGTTACCACATTATGTAACGTTCCAATCTAAATTAGATAGTATCCGCCAAGTAAAGAAGGGAGGAAAAGTCGATGCAGACTAAGCCACATTTCGCTTTTTTTGATGAGGGATCGAAAAAGGAAATTCGACGGGCGACATTAAAAGCAGTAGCCATTCCAGGATACCAGGTTCCATTCGCATCAAGGGAAATGCCAATTGCCCGTGGCTGGGGAACAGGTGGTTTACAACTTACTCTTTCCCTGATCGGAAAAAAGGATGTTTTGAAAGTGATCGATCAGGGGGCAGATGAATCCGTAAACGCTGTAAGTATCAAGAAATTAGTAAGGCATACGACAGGTGTAGCCTTAACCGATCAGACAGCAGAAGCCAACATTATTCAATCCCGTCATCGTATTCCTGAAGAGCCTTTACGTGATGATCAAATACTCGTGTTACAAGTACCAAATCCTGAACCTCTCAGAAAAGTTGATGCTAGAGAATATATGACAAAAAGAATGCATGCGGAAGATGATTACAGTGGTGCATGGTTAATTTTATTCGAGCAAATCATTAAGTACCAAAAGATGACAACTGGTGCTGCTCATCCTGTATACGTCAATGGTCGATATGTTATGGCACCAAGCCCAATCCCGAGGTTTGATAATCCTAAAATGCATGCTTCCGACGCACTAATTCTATTAGGTGCAGGTAGGGAAAAGAAAATTTATGCAGTTCCTCCTTATACCAAAGTGGAATCATTAGCTTTTGAGGATTTTCCTTTTACAAAAGAGTCGTTTCAAGGAAAACAATGTAACCTGTGTGGAGCAGAAGATGTTTTTCTAGACGAAATCATCAATCAGGCTACAGGAGATCGAATCTACCAATGTAATGACACAAGTTATTGTGTAGATAGATTAAATCATAGCGAAGAAAAAGAGGTGGAAAACAGCTATGCGTGAACAACCGATTCTAGAAGTGAGGAACCTGCAAAAACAATTTGGAGAAGGTTGCCGGCATTGTTTAGATCCTGAAACGAGACAGCTTGAGAAAAATTTCTGCTCGTATTGTGGGACGGTATATGCTGTTCATGATGTCTCTTTTGACTTGTATCCTGGAGAAGTGTTAGGTGTAGTTGGTGAAAGTGGCAGTGGGAAGTCAACGATGCTTCAAGGTTTATATTTTGATACAGATCTCGCCTCTGGAGAGGTATATATAAATGAGCCAATGTTAGCCGGTCAAAATGTATTAACATTATCTTCTCAACAAAAACGATATATTCGAAATTACATCTACGGCATGGTCTATCAAAACCCGCTTGATGGATTGAAGATGAAGTTTTCTTCGATTGGCAATATCGCCGAAAAAATGATCGCAGCAGGAAGCAGACATGTAGGAGATATTGAAGCAAGAAGTAAGACATTGCTGGAAGATGTTCATATTCCTTTGCGGCGAATGAAAGAAGAACCTCGAAATTTTTCGGGAGGGATGCAGCAAAGAGTTCAAATCGCCAAAGCACTTTCTAATAATCCTCCAATTTTATTCCTGGACGAAGTAACAACCGGTCTTGATTTGTCGGTGCAAGCAAGTGTATTAGATCTGATCAAACAAATTCAGCGGGAATTACACATTAGTATGATTGTTGTATCACATGATCTTGCTGTGATTCGAATGCTTGCAGATCGTTCGATCGTTATGCTCAATGGCACAATTATCGAAAAGGGTTTAACCGATCAAATATTAGAAGATCCGCAACATGAATATACACAACAGCTCGTTTATTCACTATTATAGGAGGTCGTTTGCGTTGTACATTATTCATAATGGGAAGGTTGTTACAGAAGATGCAATAATAGAAGATCATGCAGTTCTCGTAAAGAAGGAGAGAATCCAGGCCATTATTCATCAGGATCAAGTAGGAATCTATCCGGAAGCGAAACGGATTGATGCGAGAGGTGGTTATATCTCGCCTGGTTTTATCGATATCCATTCCGATTATATTGAAACGGTCGCGTCTCCACGGCCCTCCAGTGTAATGGATTTTAATTTAAGTATAAGAGAAGCTGAAAAAATACTGATCAACCAAGGGATCACCACCATGTTTCATTCATTGTCGTTCTATCGAAAGGATAAAATCACTCGTAAACATGTTCGTTATCCCGATAACATGCAAAGAATGATTGATACCATTCATGATACCCATCAGCAATTACACATGATCCGACACCGGCTGCATGCTCGGTTTGAGATGGATAATATTGAAGGTATTGATCTATTGATTGACAATATTAAAGCAGATAAAGTGCATTTGTTATCGTTTATGGATCATACACCAGGACAAGGACAGTATCGAAATTTAGAAGTCTACCGGGAAAACATTAAGGGTCATCGTAACATTTCAGACGAAGAAGTAAACGTATTATTAGCTGAACGAAAAAGTACCGAATTGCTAACAATCGAAAAAATAACCGAGGTAGCAGAGCTTGCTCAAGCGAAAGGGATTGCCATTGCTTCCCATGATGATGATAATGTCAAAAAGTTAGAGTTAGTAAAATCTTTCGGAACAACGATTAGTGAGTTTCCAATCACACTGGAAATAGCGAGAAAAGCAAAAGCGCACGGCTTTTATACGATAGTCGGAGCACCGAATGTCTTATTAGGAGGTTCGCACTCTGGTAATCTATCTGCAGCAGAAGCGGTGGAATATGGGTATGCAGATATATTGTGCAGTGATTATTATCCGGCCGCGCTGATTCATGCAATCTTTGATCTTCATGATCAGAAAGCAGTAGATTTACACAAAATCTTTATGATGGTGACGTTAAATCCAGCCCAAGCAGTAGGTCTCGATAATGAATTAGGATCGATAAAAGCAGGGAAAAAGGCAGATCTGTTAGTCATTGAGCGTATGGAAGATGGTTATCCAATGTTAACGGCAACAATGGTTAATGGAGAATTAATAACAACGACGAACTATCGTATTCAATAAAGGGAGGTATTCGGGTGACGATGCTTGAAATCAAAGGGTTTGGTAAATCTTTCACCATTCATCACTTACATAAAACAATTCCAGCTGTTTCTCCTATCGATTTGAAGGTGGAAGCGGGAGAATTTGTTGGTATTGTTGGGAAAAGCGGGAGTGGGAAATCTACCATTTTAAAAAGTATTTACCGTACCTATTTACCATACACTGGAGAAATTAACTATTCCTCAGCACATTTTGGAACAATAGATTTATCGAAAGCAACCGAACGGCAAATGCTTTATTTACGAAAGAACGAAATCGGATATGTCTCCCAGTTTTTAAATGTAATGCCACGAACCAGCTGCCGCCAACTGGTACAAAACGCTTTATTAGAAATGGGAGAACCTAAAGAATCAGCCAAACATCAAGCGGAAGAGGCTTTACAACATTTTGAAATGGACCCGGCATTATGGGACAGTTATCCAAAAACGTTTTCCGGTGGTGAGAAGCTGCGCTTAAATATTGCGATGGCAACCGTAAAAAAACCAAAGTTATTGTTGTTAGATGAACCGACAGCAAGTTTGGATCATCATTCAAAAATCAAAGTGCGTGAAATGATTGAAAAATTAAAACGTCAAGGAACTACCTTGGTTGGTATCTTTCATGATATAGAGTTTATGGAAGGACTATGTGATAAAGTTTTTGATATGAAAGATGGCCAATTAGCGTCATCCTTAGAGGGCGTTGTAAATGAAGGCTGATTTGCATGTGCATAGTTATTATTCCGATGGCTCTGATTCCGTAGAAAAAATAATGCAGAAGGCTTCACAGAATAAACTAACACACATCAGCTTTGTCGATCATGATACGGTTGATGGTTGGTCAGAGAAGCAATCTGTTGGTCAAAAGTTGGACATTCAGGTGATACCAGGTATCGAGATTTCAGCTTATGACTTTAAGCGACACCGGAAAGTACATATATTAGGGTACCAATTCAAACCAGAAGCTCCAAATATTAAATCTCTTTGTAATCCTTTATTACAACGAAGACAACATAACTCCCTTTGGCAAATGGAACAAATACGTGGATTGGGGTATGAGTTAGATACGGAAACCATTACGAAAAAAGTGCATCCATCGCCTGCCATATACAAACAACACATAATGAAGCAGCTAACAGAGGCAAGCTATACAACGAAAGAGTACAAACAATTATATAAACTCTTATTCAAAGGGAATGGTATTGCCGCGAGAGACATAGAGTATGTCGATGTGTTTGATGCTGTTCAAGCAATTGTTGCAGATGGAGGAGTTGCGGTATTGGCACATCCAGGTCAGCTTAATTCCTATGAATTGGCACCAGAACTGGCAGACGCTGGTTTAAAAGGGATAGAATTAATCCACCCAGATCATACCAAAGAAGATCACCAGCGAATTAAAGAACTATCCACCAAACATAACCTCATTCTAACAGGCGGAACAGACTATCACGGCACAAACGGAATTGACATTCAAATCGGGGACCTCATCAGCCCCTAAAATGAATGAAACACGGGGACGGTTCTCGTGTTTCATTTTTTTGTCAAAAATGAAACAGAAGAACCGTCCCTCTGTTCACCCGTCCCTCTGTTTCACGAACGATAATGGTGATAAATAGTAAAATGTTCGTATATAAAATTGACATTGCTCGTTATCGTTGGTAAAATTAGTTTGGAATGATTGAAATGAATAAATTGATAAGGCGGAGGTGCCGTTTATGTCTTCAGTAGTCGTTGTTGGTACACAATGGGGAGACGAAGGAAAAGGTAAAATTACAGATTTTCTTTCACAAAACGCAGAGGTAGTAGCACGTTATCAAGGTGGAAATAATGCAGGACATACCATAAAATTTGATGGTATTACATATAAACTACACTTAATTCCTTCTGGGATCTTTTTTGATGATAAAGTATGTGTACTTGGAAATGGAATGGTTATTGATCCAAAGGCAATGGTCGAAGAATTAAAATACTTAGATGACAAAGACGTAAGTACAGATAATTTACGAATCAGTAACCGTGCCCATGTTATATTACCTTACCATTTAAAACTAGATATTTTACAAGAAGAAGATAAAGGTGTAAACAAAATTGGAACAACACGCAAAGGGATCGGTCCTGCTTACATGGATAAAGCTGCACGTGTTGGAATTCGTATTGCAGATTTACTAGATAAAGAAGCTTTCCGTGAAAAATTAGAAAGCAATCTAAAAGAAAAGAATCGTCTGTTTGAAAAAGTGTATGAAACAGAACAAATTCAAGTAGAAGAAATTCTGGAAGAGTATTATGAGTATGGACAGCAATTGAAAAAATATGTAGTAGACACATCGGTTGTGTTAAATGACGCACTAGATGATGGACGTCGTGTGCTATTTGAAGGTGCACAGGGCGTTATGCTGGATATTGACCAAGGGACCTATCCTTTTGTTACTTCGTCAAACCCGATTGCAGGTGGTGTAACGATAGGTTCAGGTGTAGGACCGTCCAAAATTGATCATGTCGTAGGTGTATCAAAAGCATATACAACGCGTGTTGGTGACGGACCTTTCCCAACTGAATTGCATGATGAGGTAGGCGATCAGATCCGTGAAGTAGGTAATGAATATGGAACAACAACAGGCCGTGCTCGTCGTGTTGGCTGGTTTGATAGTGTCGTTGTACGCCATGCTCGCCGCGTAAGTGGTATTACAGATCTTTCATTAAATTCTATTGACGTTCTAACGGGAATTGAGAATTTAAAAATCTGTACTGCCTATAAATATAAAGGCGAAATCATGGAAGAATTTCCGGCTAGCTTAAAGGTATTAGCAGAATGTGAACCAGTATACGAAGAGTTACCAGGCTGGACAGAGGATATTACAGGAGTAAAAAGCCTGCACGAGCTACCAGAGAACGCCCGTCATTACTTGGAACGAATTTCACAGTTAACAGGTATTCCACTTTCTATTTTTTCTGTGGGTCCTGATCGTTCTCAAACAAATATCGTAAGAAGTGTGTATAGTTAATAAAGTGAGACTTCTATCAGTGGGAGTTTTTACTCCCGCTGATTGTTAGCGATACTTATCGTCCGTTTACCCTCGTGATAAAAGAACAAAAGAAAAAGTCACTCCAAACTAATAGAGTGACTTTTTTATATACTTAGCATTAAAAGGATAAATTGGCGAGAGTCTTTTCTTTTTTAGTGGAGACGCTTCCTTCGTCTATTTAGCATATAAGCAGAAATCCCAGTTACCATTAAAAGGAATCCTGCTAACAACATATTAAACGAATTCGTAGATGTGTCAGGGAGCTTATCTCCGGAGGACTCATCTTTAGTACTATTTTTATCACCGTCTCCCGAACCAATATCCTGATTATCATCGTTATTGCCATCTCCAGAGTCAGAGCCATCGTCCTCATCGTTGTTGCCATCTCCAGGGTCAGAGCCATCGTCCTCATCGTTATTGCCATCTCCAGAGTCAGAGCCATCGTCCTCATTATTATTGCCTTCTCCAGGATTAGTGCCATCATCCCCATCATTGTTACCATCTCCAGGATCAGAGTTATCATCCATCGACTCAAAACGAACATTATCCACATACATTCTTCCAGCAAAATCGCTCTCAACGTCTGCAAATATCAATAACATATTCCGCAAAAATGTATCTGGTTCTAAATTTTCAATATCGCTTACATTCAAAACGACTTCATATTGATATAACCCATCACTGGTATTGGTTACATCCTCTAATTCTTCCAATGCTATGTTAAAGGTATCGGAGGATTGTGCCCAATAACCTAATGCTTCTGGTTGGAATACTAAATTAATTTCGATTTCACCCTCTGTTGCACGAGTAGGTTCAAGGTACAGATCAAATGCAACATGATCATGATCACCTAAATAAAGCTCGTCATACCAAAAGTCCAGTCGTGGAGCGGAAGCCCAATTATCATCTGGTTTTACTTCTGGATAACCAAATTCCCATGATAGAGCATTGGAGCCGTTTGCTTCTTCAATTGTTAAAGCCGTTTTTACACCTGAATCAGCGGCCCACTCCCAGCCATCACGTGTTCCGCTTTCAAAGTCAGACGGTAAGCTAGCTTCCCCCTTCTCATCATGGATAACAGGTATCTCTACTTTTTTACCGGAAACTGCGATGTTATCTAAATAAATAACATTTGCGTTTTCCGTACCCACGAATAAAATAATATTATTCATTGTATTGTCTGCCTCATTGGTAGCGATTGTTTCCAATGCAGGTGCATCTTCCTTTGTAATCGTTAAAGAAGCCTTAAAGCGATCTCCATCAGCTACAAAATCGTCTTCACTCACTTGAACGGCCCGGTTAGGGTTAACCCAGCTTGCAGCAGGTCCTTGCGGAATAGCAGCAATGGAAACCGTAGCAGGTTCATCCACAATAACATCCATCGTTAATGTTTCAGCTCCAAGGATGTTGACTGAGTCACCCCAACTGTCAGCAGATAGTCGAGCATTTGCCCAGAAATTACCTTCGGAAGTATCATTACTTTCATCTAAGCCTTCAATCCGTAATGCACCATTCTCATTACTAACATTAATATCCTGAATTGGACTGTCACCGTTTACGCCAAATCCGCCAGTTGTTCCATCATCAAAATCCCACACAGACAGGGAATAGGCATCCCGGTCAATTGGTTCATAAGGTATACCTTTTATACGGGCACGTATATATTCACCAGAAACACTTAACTCTTCTGTTGCCCACTTTTGGTCATCTCCCGGGTCAAGATCAGTAGCTACTGTTTCACCTAGCTGAAAGGGAGTAAACGAACCGGATGTCTCATTTTTATTTGTCAAAGACCAGTTAACCCAGCTCACGTTATTTTCATTTAAAAACTGAATCCACTCATCAGCCTCTTCTAAAAAAGGCCCGCCATTGCCATTCGCTTCACTGGTTCCCCATTCAGATACGAATATAGCAATATCATTTTCTAATGCATAGCGAGCGTTACTCATCACATTAGTTCTATCTGAGCTATCAGCTGCAGGGAAATGAGATCCAGAATAGAAATGTACAGTATAGATGGTATTATCATCATCGATTGGATCATCTGCAGCCAAGTCAGGACGTTGACTCCAGTTTGGACTACCCACAATGACAAGGTTTTCATTATTAGT
This sequence comes from Gracilibacillus kekensis, assembly GCF_900143085.1. Classification (GTDB taxonomy): domain Bacteria; phylum Bacillota; class Bacilli; order Bacillales; family Amphibacillaceae; genus Gracilibacillus; species Gracilibacillus kekensis. The sequence goes on from NZ_FRCZ01000008.1 coordinate 84,530, forward strand.
TTCACGAAGCATGTCTACAATCGGTTGCGCATAGTCTTTCACTTTCTTCCATCCAGCTTCATCATTTGTAAGCCCTGGTCCACCAGTACTGTTACTACTAGGTTCGTTAGCTAACTCATAAATAATATGTGGGTCATTTGGATAAAGCTCTGAGATTTCCTTGAAAAAATCCATTGCTCCATTGTACACATCTGCATTTGGATCTCCTGGAGCATGAACATGCCAATCAACAATCACATACATATCATGCGCCTTCGCAAGCTCTATCCCTTCGATGACTCTTTGTTTTATGACATCTGGATTGGAGGCGTAACCTTCCTCCCCTACATACATTGCAAGACGGATAACATTAGACTCCCAATCATTTGATAAGGCAGCAAATGCATTATTATTGATAATTTCAGGAAACCATTGTAAACCATGTGTACTCATACCTCGTAATTGAATAGGGTTTCCGTTCTCATCCCCCAATGTTTTCTGTCCATTATGATCTATGATTTGAAGGGCTCCACCTTCAGAAGGTTTGGTGGCAGTATTTACGATTAATTGGTCTAAATGTGTATCGGCAGTTAATATTTTTGGAACGAAAAAAACAGAGCCTATGACGGAAAAAGCGATAGCAGTTAAAAGAAAGCGCTTTAATGAGTAGCCATTCATAAAAATCCTCCTTGTTATTTAATTGTTCATAAACATTCTTTATTCTGTATGTTCTTAGGATGTATTTAAACAAAATAAACCATCCTTTCTTTTAATATTTTCGAAAGTTTTCGTAATTCTAATTAAAAAATTAGAAAAACAAGGAAATTAATAATCAAAATAATAATACCAGCCCTATGATTGAACGTCAATAGAATATCGTTAAAGATATAGCAATTAAAGTGTTTGTTGAGGAATTTGTAAAAGATAATAAATAGATTGTATAATAAACATATACAGACAATGAAGATAATAGATTTAACGAAAATTTTCGTAAGCTATTTACAATATAACCAGGGAAGGAAAATCATGAAAATTACAATTAAAGAAATAGCAAAAAAAGCGGGTGTTTCTACGGCAACAGTTTCAAAAGTTATCCATAACTATCAGGATGTTGGAGAAAATACACGTTTAAATATCATAAGAATTATGAACGAAACAGGTTATCAAGTTAAAACTAGAAAAGTCATTGGTGTAATTTACGGGATTCATGTTAATTATAACCATCCTTTCTTTTCAGAAGTGATGAACAGTTTTAGTAAACAGATGGGTGAATTAGGGTATGATCTGATGTTTTTTACAGGTGAAGACATAGATGATTATTATAAAAAATGTAAAGAGGCCCAAGTCGATGGTTGCGTGATTTTAGGTGGAGACGAGATAAAGCATTCGATCCGCAGTTTAGATAAAAGTGATATACCTTGTATTGGAATTGACATCGAATTGACCGGGAAAAAATCGGGTTATATTATGGCTGATAATATAAAGCTGGGAAAAATGGTTGTCGAACACTTTTACTTATTAGGTCATCGTAATATCGGATATATTGGTGGGCTGCCAGATACGATCATAGGAAGTCACCGAACGCAGGGCTTTATTCAGGCGATGTCGGATTTTGGTCTGTCCTTGAATCAAAATTGGATTCACCATGGAGATTTTACTAAAAATAGTAGCTATCTATTTATGAAAGAGTTGTTAAAGGATAATGAGTTACCCAGTGCCATATTTGTTGCCTCAGATGTAATGGCAATGGGGGTTATCGAGGCCATGGAAGAAACAAAACTAGCGGTTCCAGAAGATATAGCAGTGATTGGGTGCGATGATATTGAACTAAGTAAATATATTAATCCACCTTTAACAACGATTAGACAAGACAAAAGCAAGGTGGGCCGGCTGGCATCTCTCATGCTCGTTGATTTAATGAATGGCGTGTTAGACTCTAGTTCGGTCATGGTAGAATCTGATTTAGTAGTTCGTCAATCTTGTGGAGGTAGAAAGTGAGAGTTTCAGACTCTCGCTATGCTCTAAGAAATATATCAGGATGTTAGAAATAAAGATATCTATTACTCTATGTAATCCCTGGAATATTACAATCCGTTCGCTTTTGACATCTTTATGTAAAATTATGGCTTTTTTTATACAGTTTTATTACATTACTATTAAAATCATTTTATCCTAGTTTAACTTATGATAGATTAGGTAAGGTAGAAAACTCGAATTAAAGATAATATAAAAAAGAACGTTTTGGGGTTATAGGAGGAAGTAGGTATGCGAAGTAGTGTTAAAGGGTTCGTCAAGGGCTTATCAATTGCTGGTGTGGTTGCAGCAGGTTTAACGTCACAGGTTGTCTTAGCAGATGAGGCAGACTTAAGTAATGTTTATCATGTTTATGTAGATAATGAACATGTAGGTATTGTCGACAACAAAAGTGTTGTAGAAAGTTATATTTCTGATAAAATCACTAAACATCAAGAAGATAATGATTATACATATACAGTCAACGAAGAGATTACTTATGTTACAGAGCAAGTATTTTCATCCAAAGAAGACAATCAGGAAGTATTAAATTATCTAAAGGATGAACTCACAGTAGGTGTTGAAGCAGAAGCTTTAAAGATAGGCGACGAAGTAATTGGTTATTTTTCAGAAGATGAAAAGGCAAACCAAGTGATTCAAGCCTATAAAGAAAAATTCGTTAGTGCGGATGTTCTCGAAAAATTAGATAGCGAAACAGAAGATACGGAACCATTATCTGTAGGTGATTCTAATATTATAGACGTATCACTAACAGAAAAAGTTACACTTGAAGAAGAAATAGTAGCAGAAGATAAAGTTTTATCCGTTGAGCAGGGGATCACTTTATTAGAAAAAGGAACGTTAGAAGACAAGAAACATGTGGTGGATGCTGGAGATGTTTTAGGGTCTATTGCAAGCCAATATGATCTGTCATTAGATGAATTATTAGAACTTAACCCAGATTTAAATGAAGACTCGTTGATCCAAATCGGTGATGAGCTTCAGGTGACATCCTATGAACCATTTGTAGAAGTAGTCGTTGTAGAAGAAAAATTAGAAGAAGATGAAATTGCCTATGAAACAGAAGTAGAAGAATCTGAAGAGATGTATAAAGGTGAAGAAGAGGTAAAACAAGAAGGTGAAAATGGTACTGTTGAAACACATTACCGAATTGAAAAAATTAATGGTAAAAGTGTAGATATGGAGATCGTTGAAGAAAATATAACAAAGGAACCTACTAAAAAGATAGTTGTAAAAGGAACAAAAGTCGTTCCATCACGTGGTTCCGGCCAATTCGTACGGCCCGCAGTTGGTGGTTATATCTCCAGTCATGTTGGCGAACGTTGGGGTTCTTACCACAAAGGAATTGATATTGCTGGTGTAAGTGATCGCTCAATTTTAGCAGCAGATAATGGTACAGTTACCTCTGCTGGATGGGACGATGGCGGTTATGGTAATAAAGTTGTTATTAATCACAACAATGGCTATCGTACAATTTATGCACACCTGGCATCAATTAATGTTTCATCAGGTCAGGTAGTAGAAGCCGGACAAAAAATTGGTGTTATGGGTACTACTGGATTCTCTACAGGTATTCATTTACACTTTGAAGTTTATAAAGATGGTTCACTAGTAAATCCAGCTAATTTATTTTAACTCTATATGATATATACCCAAAACTAAATATATTAAAACCCTTGTTACAAAAAAAGTAGCAAGGGTTTTTTTCAAATAAAACACCATACGGTACGATAAGACATTTTTGCTATTTTCGGTTAGAATAGAACATAAGAAAAAAATTAAATTTTAAAAAGGACGTGCTTTTATGAGCCAAAAAATATTAGTTGTAGATGACGAAAAGCCGATTGCAGATATATTAAAATTCAATCTCGAAAAAGAAGGTTATGAAGTTTTATGTGCTTATGACGGAGATGAAGCCATTGAATTAGCAACAACTAAAGATCCTGATTTAATTCTATTAGATATTATGCTACCAAATAAAGACGGCAATGAAGTATGTCGTGAAGTCAGAAAAACACATAGTATGCCCATCATTATGCTAACAGCGAAAGACGCTGAGATCGATAAAGTATTAGGACTGGAATTAGGAGCAGATGACTACGTAACAAAGCCGTTTAGTAACAGAGAGCTAGTGGCAAGGGTTAAAGCAAATTTAAGACGCTTGCAAGTAGAACCAGCCAATCCAAAAAGGGATACAAAAGATATTTCGATCGGAACACTGGTGATTCATCCAGATGCCTATACCGTTACAAAAGATGGTGAGTATATCGAATTAACACACCGCGAATTTGAATTACTCCATTATCTAGCTCGTCACATTGGACAAGTCATGACAAGAGAACATTTACTGGAAACCGTTTGGGGCTATGATTATTATGGTGATGTTCGAACGGTAGATGTTACCGTCCGAAGACTACGTGAAAAGATTGAAGATAATCCAAGTAATCCATTATGGATCGTGACAAGAAGAGGTGTCGGCTATTATTTACGAAATCCTGAACAGGAGTAATGTCTCATGAAAAGAGTTAGCTTTTTTCAATCGATTCGATTAAAAATCATTGTCATTCTCAGCTTGTTCTTGCTATTGGCAATTCAAGTAATTGGCACTTACTTTGCACAAAAGTTAGAGGATAACTTATATAACAATCACTATGAAAGTGTTGAAGATAGATTAGAAGTACTGAAGCTCAATTTAAAGGATGCCTTTCTAAAAGAACGATCAGATGATGAAGAAGGCGTAACCTTACAAGAAGAAGTGCGTGATATTACGACAAGGTACTCTGGTGAGATTTTTTCTGATTTAAAAGTGATCGATTCCCAATTTCGGGTGCTGGGTGCCAATAAAATCGATATGATAGGTAAAAAAATCTCAGGCAATACTAGTATTCGTTTAGCTGTCGTACATGGTCAACCAAAAGAGGATATAAGAAGGAATAATTTCACAAGAGATCGTGTTTTAGTGCGGACGATACCGATTATGGATGGTGATGTGCCAGTTGGCGCGATCTACTCCGAGGCCTCGATAGAAGGGGTATATACGCAATTGGAGGAAATTAATCGTATCTTTCTAAATGGCACGATTTTAGCTGTAATTATATCGATTATATTAGGGATTTTAGTAGCTCGAACCATTACAAAGCCGATAACTGAAATGCGGAAACAGGCAATGGTAATGGCAAGAGGAGATTTCTCCAAAAAGGTAAATGTCTATGGACAAGATGAGATTGGACAACTAGCTATCACCTTTAATGATATGAATGACCGTTTACGTTTAGCTAATCAAACAACGGAGGAAGAAAGAAGAAAATTAAGTTCCGTCCTTTCGAATATGTCGGATGGGGTAATTGCGACTGATGAACATGGGCGAATAACGTTAATGAACGATCCTGCTACAAATCTAATTGGTATGACCTTGCGTGAAGCAAAAGGGCAACCGATAGTAGAAGTTCTCCAGGTGGAAGACAAAGTAATCAATGTGAAGGAATTGGAAGAACAAGGCTCTTTGACGATTGATTTTAGTGATGAGGATCAACTATTTTTAATTAAGGCAAACTTCTCCATTGTACAAGACGAAGAAGGGAACTTCTCTGGATTAATTACTGTGATCAGTGATGTTACCGAACAAGAGAAAGTGGATCGTGAACGAAGAGAATTTGTTTCCAATGTTTCCCATGAATTGCGAACACCATTAACGACAATGAGAAGTTATTTAGAAGCACTTACAGACGGTGGCGCATTGCAGGATGAGGAATTAGCGCCACAATTTTTACAAGTTACCCAAAACGAAACAGAACGAATGATTCGCTTAGTTAACGATTTATTACAGCTTTCTAAAATGGACCATAAGGAAAGTGCTATACTTAAAGAAAAAATTGATATTATCCCAGTGTTACATCATATTTTAGATCGATTTGAAATGAATAAAACAGAATTAATTGACTTTGAACGTTATATACCGAATGAACGGATATTTGTTTGGGTCGATCAAGATAAAATCACTCAAGTAACAGATAATATTTTATCCAATGCGATTAAATATTCCCCAGAAGGTGGAAAAATTACTTTTCAGGCTGTTAAAGAAAAAAATCGCTTGCGAATCAGTATAAGCGATCAAGGGTTAGGTATAGCACGTGAAAAACTGGAGAAAATTTTTGAACGCTTTTATCGGGTGGATAAAGCAAGATCAAGAGAACTTGGGGGAACTGGTTTAGGATTGGCTATTTCCAAGGAAATAATTGATGTACACCATGGTCAGATTTGGGCAACCAGCAAAGAAGGACAAGGAACAACGATTAATTTTACACTACCGCTCATGAACAGAAAGCGAGGTAGTAAAAAATGAAAATAGAACTCTTAAAAACCGTGTTGCTCGTCTTTTTAGTTTCATTAAGTTTGTTATTAACGTTAGGTATCTGGAATTACCAAGGAGATTATGAAACCTCTAGTAGAAATCAAGCAGCAGATGCTCAGTTAAATGGAAGTGAACTAACGCGAACAGACTTGGTTCAACCTTCGCAAATCATCATACAGGACAGAGATTCTTTATTGGGCTTCACGGAAAAGGAAACCGAATTATCCGTGTTTAAAGACATAACGGCATGGTCACTCTATGATTTCGAAATGATACCAGAAGGTGAGGAATTTAATAAAGAGGAAACGGAAAAGATGATTGAAATTATTTTCCCTACCTCTGTTCCTTCTTCACAAATAAGTGAGATATTTTCAACCGATGATAGTATGATAATTGATAGTAAATTCAAAAAAGTTTATTTAGTTGTAGATGAAAATGTGACAAATTTTCAAATCGTATTTGATAATATCGAACAAGGTGGCATTGATATACGAGCGAATGTTCAAAACATGATGGAAGTTGTAGAATACTTCGATCGTCTTCATTTAGTTCATGATTTTTCCACTTATGTAGAAGTAGAATTAAATACTAAAATGGTCTATATTCCTAAAGAACCAAACATTATGGGACGCAAGTTTCGTTATGAAGCAATAAATCCTGATTCGATCAATTTCCAAGAAATATTTTTTTCCAATCCTTCAAATATAGCAAGTTCACCAAACTTTGAAGGTGGTCAGGTTTATAGTGATGGAAATAGAGAAGTAGTAGAAAAAGGATATGCAATGGAATATACCAACTTTACTACTTCAGAAAATCAGCAAGACCAAGATAGCACGCAACAAACCGGGAATGTTAATATAGCAGATTTTCTGCTAACCAATTCAATAGAATATATTAATTCTCATAATGGTTGGCTTGTCGATCAGGAAATTAAATATCGATTGTACAGTCTAAGTGAGATCAGCAATCGAATTGAATATCGAATGATTTATAATAACTATCCCGTGTTCTCTAATCAAGGATTAGCTTCCATGACAGTGGAATACCGTAATCAAAATGAATATCAATATGCACGCCCACTGATGCAACTGACATTTTCATATGATCGATCACCTACACTTTTAATGACGGGTGAGGAATTAATTGCTTACTTGCAACAGAGTGATGAAATTCCGTTTAACCAAATTTTGGATATTCAGCTTGGTTATCGAATTGAACAGGGTGGACAAGTGTTTGATTTAATCCCAACCTGGGTGATCGAGACACCAACCGAATGGAAATATGTAACAGGTGATGCTACTCCTGTTGGGCAAGGAGGGAATAGAAATGCAATGGGGGCAAATTAAGACACTATTCATTCTCTGTTTTCTTATCTTAAATATATTTTTGTTGCATCATTTTATTAACAATCCAACACGGGAATTAGAATATACGGAAGATATGCCCAGAGAAGAAAACGTTCGAAATAATGTGAGTGGTCTAGATAATATTCCAGAAGAAACTCCTGAAAAGGAATCCATGTTACATGCGCAGCGAATGGAGTTTACCGAAGAAGATGTAACGGAAATTATCGGGTTACCAAATCAAAATAATGTTATCATTGATGATCACTTGATTGTATCTCAGCTAGAATCGCCATTAGCAATCAATGTGGAAGAAGATACAGAAACATTAAGTGAACATGTATGGAACCTTGATAAATATGAGTATTTTGGCAAAGATGAACAAACGAATACGCATATCTTTTTCCAGAAGATTGATCGACCTATCTATTTTAATTTAAGTGGGGTCTTGTTAATTCAGGAAAATCAACAAAATGAAGTGATTTATTATGTGCAAACCATATTAGAAAAAGCGGAAGAGCAGACCGAACAAGAAGAAGAGATTAACAAACCATTTGATGCTCTTACTGGATTGTATTTTAGCGACGGTAATATTGTTTCAGGTGATGAGATAACCAAGAAAGTTGCACTAGGATATCATAATTTATTACCTTTACCCAATGGTGTCCAGGTGCTAGCACCTACTTGGGAATTTGAAGTAAATGAGGAAGAATTCTTTTATGTGAATGCGGTTGAAAGTCATTATACAATGAGAGAGAAGCATGCGTTTATTGTAGAAATGAAGGAACAGATTGAAGAATATTTTGGTGAAGGAAATTCATCCGCAGTTATCGCACCAGAAGACTGGGAAGAAGGAGATCTAGATCGACTTCTCGAACAGCTATTAGAAAATATAGAGCAAACAAACGGAGTGGAGTAAGAGATGACTTTTCATTTTAGTGTATTAGCATCCGGTAGTACGGGGAATGCTTTTTATATAGGAACAGAGAAAGAAAAGATATTAGTGGATGCGGGTTTAAGTGGTAAAGAAATGACGCGTTTATTTTCTGAGATAAACATAGATCCAAATAGTTTATCGAAAATATTAGTAACACATGAACATAGTGACCATATTAAGGGTCTGGGCATATTTGCGAGAAAATATAATTTACCGATATATGCCAACGAAAAGACATGGAAGGCAATGAATCATGCGATTGGCAAAATTGAATTGGATCAAAAGTTTGTCTTTAATATGGAAGAGACGAAAACATTCGGAGACATTGATGTAGAGTCATTTGCCGTGTCTCATGATGCGGCAGAGCCAATGTTTTATACGTTTCATCACAATGGCAAGAAGGTAGCTCTTGTAACGGATTTAGGTTATGTATCGGAAAGAATTAAGAAAACCGTACAAGGAGCAGACGCGCTCATTTTCGAAGCAAACCATGATGTAGGGATGCTCAGAATGGGACGATATCCATGGAGCGTCAAACGACGAATTTTGGGCGATAGTGGTCATGTTTCAAATGAAGACTGTGCGATCGCTTTAAAAGATATTATAGAAAATGAAACAAAACGTATTTATTTGGCCCATTTAAGTAAAGATAATAATATGAAGGATTTAGCGAGGATGTCCGTAGAAAATGGATTAACCGACTATGGCTTTAAGCTAGGTGATCAATTATCACTACATGATACAGATCCAAAAGTTCCAACACCGATCTATGAAGTAGTGTAATTTAGTAAAGAAGGTGAAGTAATGGGCTATTATGATGACCATTATTTGTCCAGACAAAAACAAAAGAAGAACAAATGGTTTATGCCTTTTATTATTGGTATGGTACTAGGAGCTTTTCTATTTGCGGTAGTATTACCTTCATTAGTTAAGAATAATCTCCTGCCATACCAAGTAATCATCGGCAGTAACACCGCGGAGTCATTACACAGTAGTGATGGAGAGGATAATACCCCGTCACCAACAAGTGTGACGAATGTAGAAGTAGATATATCGACCAGAATCTCAGAAATTGTCGCTGAAGTATCTCCAGCAGTAGTTGGTGTAAACAATATTCAAAATCAATTAGATTTTTGGCAGCAGGAAGAGTCTGGAGAACAAGGAACAGGGTCTGGTGTCATTTATAAAATCAAAGACGATCGTGCTTTTATCGTGACCAATTATCATGTCATTCAGGAAGCCGATCAAGTCGAGGTCGTCCTCTCAGACGAAGAAAAGGTAGAAGCAACCATTGTTGGCAGTGACTTATATACAGATTTAGCCGTTATTGAAATGGATGCCAGTTATGTAGACAATGTAATCGAATTAGGAAATTCCGCCGATGTGCTTGTTGGTGAACCGGCAATTGCCATTGGTAATCCACTGGGAATGCATTTATCAGGTTCTGTTACACAAGGAATTATTAGTGGGAAACAACGTGCTATTCCTCAGGATTTTAACATGGACGGAAGAGCGGATTGGCAAGCGGAAGTTATTCAGACCGACGCAGCGATCAACCCCGGTAATAGTGGTGGAGCGTTATTAAATATGGATGGGCAATTGATCGGCATCAATTCGATGAAAATTGCACAATCTGCTGTTGAAGGTATTGGTTTTGCGATCCCAATCGATGATGCGATCCCTATTATTGAGGAACTTGAACAAGATGGAGAAATTAATCGCGCCTATTTAGGAGTAGAAGCCTATTCATTAAACGACATCGCGCAAGTAGAGTGGGAACGTAGTCTGAATCTCCCTAACAGTGTCGAGGGTGGTATTTATATCAGAAGTGTGGAGCCAATGTCACCAGCTGACAAAGGTGGATTGGAAGCCTATGATGTGATAACAAGCCTTGACGGAGAAGCCATTGAAGATATCGTCGGTTTAAGGAAACATCTTTATTCAGAAAAAACAATTGGCGATAATTTAACGATTACCTATTACCGTGACGGAGAACAACGTGAAACAACAGTAGCATTATCATCTTTATCTTATTAATGAAGTGTGGATACCAACCATCGAGGTTGTTATCCACATTTTTTATGAATTATTCACATGTTGTGGATAGCGTTTTGGATAAAACTCTATATATGGTGGAGAACATAAATTCCGATACGATATATACGAAGAAAATGTTAGTATGTGTATAAGTTTGTGGATAAGCTTGTATTTTGGGTATAAAACTGTTAATTACTGCGGTTTTTCGTGTATTGTGAACGAATTTGTGGATAAATTAACAAGTATGGATTGATTTTAGATCTGGAAGGTAGTATCTTTTAGTAAGAAAGAATCGAAACGATAAGGGAGAGTCTATTTATGTATCAAGAACCAATTTTTCTTCAGCCGATCTTTCAGGAACGAATATGGGGTGGACAAAAGCTACATACAGAGTTTCACTACACCATACCATATCAAAGGACTGGCGAGGCATGGGCCATCTCCGCACATGAAAATGGGCCAAGTAAAATTGCAAATGGTGAATTAAAAGGCAAAACACTATTAGAGGCATGGAAAAACCATGGTGAACTTTTCAACAAGTCTGTGGATAACTTCGAAGCTTATCCACTGTTGATTAAAATATTGGACGCAGATGATAATTTATCGGTGCAAGTACACCCGGATGATCAATATGCAAGAGAAATAGCAAATGAAGATTACGGAAAAACAGAATGCTGGTATGTATTAAGTGCTGAAGATGATGCAGAATTAATCATCGGCCATCACGCCCAAACAAGAGAAGAATTAACGGAGATGATCGATCAAGGGAAGTGGGATCAGTTATTACGAAGAGTAAAAGTAAAGAAAGGCGATTTTGTCTATGTACCAAGTGGAACGATTCACGCGATTGGTAAAGGAATTGTTATCCTGGAAACACAGCAAAGCTCTGACATCACCTACCGAGTATATGATTACGATCGAACCGATTCAGAAGGAAATACAAGAGAATTACACCTAAAGCAAGCCAAGGAAGTAACCACTGTTCCACATGAAACACCAGAACTCACACAAACCGTTGAAGAAAAACAAGGGTTAACAGAAAAGAAATTAGTGGAAGAGAAATACTTTACAGTCTATCATTGGGATCTTGACGGCTCTGTAGAATTAGCAAGAGAAGCCGATTTCCTACAGGTAAGTATCGTAGAGGGGGAGGCAACGATTACAGTTAACAGCCAATCATTTACTATTAAAAAAGGCGATCATTTTATTTTGCCAGCTACCCTACAGGATTATCGTCTGGAAGGAAAAGCAGAGTTTCTTGTTTCACATCCATCTTAAATAAAAAGCAATACAAGTTTATAGCTTGTATTGCTTTTTTTAATTTGATGTCTTACGGACACAATTTTAAAAAAATCGAATATTTGTCCACAACAAACGATCTTATGGACAATAATATTCTGATCAGGTAATTTATGTCCATAAGATTTGTTTTCCCAGAAAATAATATTCTTATTTACACACTATATGTAGGCTTCGTGGCTGGCTTAACAAATTTGATTAATAGTGCACGTGAGATTGGGCCAACAATCAGTAATTGTGTAGGTAGAGCTACTATCAAGTTTAAACCTGCTATTTTTAAATAAGCTGAGAAAAGGGAACATTCTATTCCTACTGTTAATGCTGTTATAACAAGACCATATCCTGACATAATCAGAACCATTATTGGAACCATACAAAAGGCAATCGCAACAATAATGTTCTTTCTTTCGTTTTGTGGTAGGGTAGTGATAAGGCTAATTTCCGTGCAGCCGGTTCAACGAATGATTCTGCAATAAAAGCTATGAAAAGTGTTACAACAAATTGGAGGATAGCGCTGACTACTGTAAATGTTGAGAAACCCTGTAAAACAAGATTATAGAACGACACAACCGTAACCATTCCAATGCACATAAAAACTCCGAAAATGATACTTTCCTCTTTATTACATGGCAAATCAAAAACTTCCTTTCTTTTTTAAGGATAGGTGCAATTATATAGATAATGAAACTGTTTCATGTGAAACAGACAAAAGCACTATTTTATAACGTTTTCAAAACAATTTTGTTATGATAGTAGCAGAAGTAAATAGGGAGAATTAAAAATGATCAACAAGTGATTGAAAATTTTTCAACAGATAAAAAAAAGAACTATAAAATAAGCTGTATTTATGATCTAATAAAAAAGATATGAAAATTGAGGCGATCAAAAGATAATTAGTAATTAGTTTAAAAGAGGATGTTTAGCTGATGAATGAGGATAAACTTAAAATGTTATTAAAGGAAGAATATACTGAAAATCCTATATTAAATTATTTATTTTATATACAAAAAGGGAAAAATAACTTACCGACTCCAAAAAAACTTTTTAATAAGGAATATAATGAACTGACCTATAGAGAGCGAAATAAATACTTTGAAGATTATGGTAACTGGAGGAAAAGATACGATTTAGATGTAATACATTTAAATGGAAATTTAAATGCAGATACGATTTTTTCTATCTGGATGCCACTAAAGATGTGTTTACAAAATTCAGGTGGATATCCTTATTCAGAATATGGCATAAGTGAAAAACCGAATAAAAGTTACCCGTATATACCGAATATTATTAAAAATATTGATACCTACTTACCTTATAATGAATGGGAGGAGTTATATAAATTTGTTAGTATTGCTTTGACTGAGGTTAACGTTATGAGGTTACCCGACACAAAAATGCAAAAAAGAGGAGAATTTTACGACCAGATGCCAAAAACACTTTATGAGTGTTATGGAAAGGGGAAATTTGCAAAGTGTTTTCAGGATATTCAAGTAAAAGAATGGGTAAGAGACCAGAATCTAACTATGTTCTTTGAAAATAAGATTTCAAGGGAAAATATAAAACCTTTGATTTCAAGAATGAATGCTTCAGATTTTGAATGGTTAAAAAATAGGGAAGAGATAAAAGAAATGCTTACAAATTACTGTATGATTTTAGAAATGAGAATTGGTCGTTGATTTATATCAATAGTAATTTATAGTATAGTTAAGTCGTTAATTTCTTATAGCTCGATATAGTATCTTCTTTAACGTCAAAAAAATGTGTGGATGAAAAATATGTTTAAACGTTCGGTGCTTTAGTTTTAGAAAATGTTAAATATAACGTTAAAAAACGCTCAAAATACCTGAGCGTTTTTGTTTTCAATTCACACTGAAAAATAGTGTTCGAATTCTATGCTTATGTTATTTTTATTGTTATGATCTTTTTTCTTTCCCCAAAAATAATCCTGTTAAGCTAACATTTGACCTTTTATGATCAATTCAATATATTATCAATGGCAGCGAGTTCTGCTTGAGTGAAGCTGGCGTTATTCAAAGCTTGGATATTTTCCTCGATCTGGCTCACTCGGCTTGCTCCAATTAAGGCAGATACCACAGACTTTTGCTGTAATACCCATACTAACGCCATTTGAGCTAAAGTTTGCCCCCGTTCCAAGGCAATTTCATTCAAGGCTCTAATTTTTTGCATTTTATCAGAAGAAATATCACGTTCATTTAAGAAAGGTATAAACTCTTTAGCGGCCCTGGACTCTTTAGGAATTCCATGTAAATATTTACTGGTTAACAGTCCCTGCGCTAAAGGTACATAGGCAATACAGCCAATTTTGTGATCTTCGAGGATATCTGTTAAACCATTTTCAATTGTACGATCTAACATCGAATAAGCGGCTTGGTGAATGATAAAAGGTGTGTTCTGTCTTTCAATAATTTCAATCGCTTGCTGTGTTTGTTCCGCATTATAGTTGGAGATACCGACATAAAGTGCTTTACCTTGTCGGACGATCTGGTCAAGAGCGACCATTGTTTCTTCAAGAGGTGTTTCAGGATCTGGACGGTGGTGGTAGAAAATATCTACATAGTCGAGGTCCATTCGTTGTAAGCTTTGATCGAGACTTGAGATTAAATATTTTTTTGATCCCCAATCTCCATAAGGCCCGTCCCACATCCTAAACCCTGCTTTGGTTGAAATAAGCATTTCATCTCGATAACGGGAGAAGTCTTCTTTCAAGATACGGCCAAAGTTTTTTTCAGCAGCTCCTGCCGGTGGACCATAGTTATTGGCAAGGTCAAAATGGGTAATACCTAAATCAAAAGCTTTCATAAGCATTCTTCGTTGATTTTCTAGTGTGTCCTCTCCTCCGAAATTGTTCCATAAACCAAAAGAGATCGCGGGAAGCATAATCCCGGAGTTGCCACACCGGTTGTACGGAATTTGATGATAACGCTTGGCATTCGCTATAAACGTCAATGAACATTCCTCCCCATATACTTTTTTAATAACCTACTTCTACAGCTGCATTGACAATGTACATCAGGTCATTTTTATCTTCTTTATCTTCTAAAATAATTCCTGATGTGGTTGCCATGCCACCATCGATAACTTCGACTGTTACCGTTCCATATGGTATTTCCTGCTTCACAAGTTCAATGTCAACTTGTTCTTTATCCAATGGTACGGCAAGTCTTATGTTCACCTTCATATTGTTAAGGTCCTCATCAGGTAAATACGCTCTTATACCTGGCATGGAATTGTAGTGGATCGCATTTTCGACAGCGCGAAGGCAGGCCTTGGTCACATTTTGGCCGTGAACATCAATCCCAGTTCCTGTTTCAATAAAGATGATTCGTTCCATGTTAACGCCTCCAAAGAAAGTAGTTTGAGTCGTATAAAATAATTATCCCTACTTCTAAGGTTAAGTTATAATGGAAATAAAATCAATATTGAACAGAGCTTGCGTTTTCTATACGTTTTTGTAAGATGATAAAAAGAGAAGATAGTGGAAGGATGAAGAAATTTTGAAAATTACAATCATATCGGTCGGAAAATTAAAGGAGAAATATTTAAAACAGGGTATACAAGAGTATATGAAAAGATTGGGCGCTTATGCCAATATGGAAATAATAGAAGTAGCAGACGAGAAAGCACCAGAAAATATGAGTGAAGCGGAACAAGAGGAAGTGAAGGGGAAAGAAGGAGAAAAAATTCTGTCGAAAATTTCCCCGGATTCCTACGTTATTTCCCTGGAAATAATCGGACAAATAATTACTTCTGAAAAATTTGCCGAAAAAATAGAGAATTTAATGATTCATGGCAAAAGTAAAATCGTTTTTATTATTGGGGGATCATTAGGATTGAGTAAAGAAGTTAGTGATCGCAGTGATTATGCATTGTCTTTTTCGAAGATGACATTTCCACATCAGCTAATGCGGTTGGTTTTGTTGGAACAGGTTTATCGAGGGTTTCGGATAATGAAGGGGGAACCGTACCATAAGTAAATGAGGTTTTTAATAAAAATGCAGGAAGAGATTAGACTCTTCCTGCACTTTTCATTAATCCCGAAAGTATTCTACTAGGAAATTCACTAATTTATTGAAGTGTGCTGGATTGGCAGTTGAAGCAAAGTGACAAGTATCAAAGATGGTGCTTGTCACTTTATGTCTTTTAACAAACCCTGCCCCATCAATAATGTAGATTAATTTATGATTAGAATCTTCAATACTTTGATAGAGTCCGTTTACTGCTTGTTTGGACTTTCTTTCTATAACGGAATTGGTAGTCTCTTGGAAGGCGGTCTCAATAACGACCCATTTCCAATCTTCTGGATTGGTGCTTTCATTTCTCTTTACAAGAACTAAGTCGAACTGCTGCTCACCAAGATATCTATTACCAGGTGCTATTTCAACACCATATCCTTCCATCGAATCAACAATTTTGTTTTTTAAGTTATTTTGAAGACCATTTCCATATGCTACAGCTCTTAATTGTTTAATTTGCGAACTATTTTCTATAGACCGACTTAAATAAAATTCAGCTAGAGCTTCTATATTTCCAACTAGGGTGGCTAAGCGGAATCCTTTAAATGTAAGGTATTTACTAAATTCGTCAGACTCATAAGCATATAGCATCAAATTGATTACATCTTCAAAAAATCCATCATCTGAAATTGCTAGTTTATAAATATTGTCATTCGATAATGCTTTTGTAAAATTGGGACCAAATCTTTTAAATTGATATGTACCAAATGGTCCATTCAATTGAGTAATGTTCTTATGGTGGCAATATAATGCCACTCTATCAAGTATTTCAGCGGAAACATCGAGTAATATCATTAGATTCTTAAGAACAAGTGACCGTGGAATAGTGTTCCCTTGCTCATCTTGTAATGTTATTAATACTGGTACTAGCTGTTGAGGCTGATGATTTTCTAAGGTATCTTGAATAAGAGGCGAGATTTTTAGCATTTCTTCAGCTAAAGTATGCTCTTGCTGCTCTCCGATTAAATCTGGAGACCAAAACCAACTTGCTTCTTCTAAAAAAGTTTTAAAATTGCGTTCTTCATTCGAATTAATCATTGTCTTCCTCCTTAAGTAAAGTTGTACAATCAATCTGCAATAAATAGCAAAACTTTAATAAAGTATCTAGACGTGGGTTTCCCTCAGAATGTACTAGAGAATAGAGTGCCTTTTTTGAAATAGGACTCCAGCTAGAATCTTGAGAAGTATGGTACATCCAATTTTGTTGCAAGTGTAAATCATGCAGTGATGTAAAGCCTTTTTGTTGAACTACTTCATTAATTGATTTTCTAAGCAATCTTAAATGCTTTTTGCGGTAATCATTATAGGAATTCACATTTTTACTCCTCACATACTTGAAGTATTGTTATGTATATCGTAACATAACAGGGCTTTTTTTCAATACCTACTAGTTTCTTTCAGGAAACTATATGGAGGAAGACAATGTTATTTTATTTGCAATAAAAATCGTGTATATTTATTATGTGGAACATTCTTAGGAGGTTTATATAAAGATGAAACATTTAGCAGAGCAAACGGAAGATTTCATTCTTGAAAATCTTACTCTGAAAAACAAGAAAGATTTAAATGAGAATATAAAAGGAATACAACAAAATGGCGCTATAGTATATAATCTATCTTTAGTAAATCAAAGTCCAGAAATAATATACAGCAATCTAAAGGGTTCAATAAATGAGCTTCCTAAAAAGAGTGTCGTTTGCTTTATTGGTTACAACAGTGAACTTGCTCATCTGGCATATTTCTTATCAGAAGGTTTAGGATTACACTATCAATATTGGATAACAGTTAGAAGAGAAATAACAAAAGAAGATAAAATTTTGCCTTCTGAAACAATGTCTATACTTGTTATGTCAAAATCAAAAAAAATAAAAATTACTCGTGTGCTTCTTCCGTACACTTATTGTCCTGCTTGTGGTAAAACTACTAAAGACTACGGTGGGAAAAAACATACTTTTCATCATTTTGGTACAACAATGAGTGATGTATGGAAAGATGTGTTTTTTAATCCATCCGAATTATTGGCGAGTGATAAAAATAAGATTATAACTGAAAGGATAGCATTAATGCTATCAACTGAAGAACGTAGAGTATACGCTATGGATTTTGATAATGGTTTCTTATGGGATGATAAAATAGAGAATGATGTTTTACTACCTAGAATAGAAGATAAAGAAAAACATCAAAAATTTGATAATCAGATTAACACAAACAATTCTCATATTATTCATGGGGATTCAATAAAAACATTAAAGTCTCTTCCAGACAATTCTGTTGATTATATATTTGTAGACCCACCTTATAACTTAGAAAAGAAATATGGGTCTTATAGTGATGACATGGATATTCAAAACTATTTTAAATGGTGTGACGAATGGATATATGAAAGTATTAGAGTTTTAAAAGAAGGTAGCTATTTTTCTATACTTAATATACCCCAATGGTCTGTTAGGCATTTTGCTTATTTAGTGCAAATTGCAGACTTTGAGTCATGGATTACTTGGGATGCGTTATCAAAACCTGCAGGAAAAATAATGCCAGCAAATTACACTATACTGACTTTTAAAAAGAGAGGTAGTAGCCATAAAAAATCAAATGAAGTCAATTATCTACCAGAATATATGAAGCAGTTAGCTGATAGCTACTGTCTAAGAGCTAGTTGTGTGAAAAGTAGGGGAGATAATTTTCACAAGCCTTTAACTGATTTATGGACGGATATACATCGGTTAAAACATAACAGTTTGAGGTATGACCACCCTTGTCAATTACATCCTAAGCTAATGAAAAGAATATTTGAAGTATACTCAAACCCTGGAGATTTGATTTTGGATTTCTTTAACGGAGTGGGAACAAGTACCTTGACAGCTGAGTTAATTGGAAGAAGGTATATTGGAGTTGACTTAGATAAAAAGTATGTATCAATAGCTAGGGAGCGCCATAAAATGATACATCTTGGTCAAGACCCATTTGGCAAAAATAAATTAAAAGCTGAAGAAAAAACTAAAAATAATACAGTGAAAAGGGTTACGATAAGAAAAAAGGAACATCGTCACATCAGTAAGAAAGAAGTACAGATGAAAATTAAAGCACTAGCAGAAGAGTTAGATACAAATCCCTCAATAGAAGATGCATTATGGAAATTCCCTGAAATACCTAGGGATTTTTATGAGTTGTATTTCAGCTCTTGGGCAGAAGTTCTAGCTGCAGTAAAAGTAAAAGGTGTAAATGAAAATAAATTCATAGAAGATAATTATAAAGGTAACATAAGTAAAAAAAGGGAAATCCAGCAAACTTGGAATTTATAGAAACAACCTAGAGTTATTTTTCTATAAAATTTAAATTAATTTATTGAAGTAATTCAGCTATTAGAATAATAAAGTATATAAGAGAGGGTGGTGTTCGTTATTTCTAGAACCCCATCCTTTTTTATATTATAAAAGGAGTTGTTACTAGTGAAATCAGCGAAAAGAGTCAATATAGTATCAATTAAATTAGTTAAAGAGTCCAGCCTCTTATATCAAAGAAGAAGCGTCCGCTCACCTGAAGACGGTTATGACTTAGTGAAGAATTTCCTAGAAGACAGAGACCGTGAGCATTTCATTGTAATAGCGTTGGATACTAAAAATCAACCTGTATCAATTAATATCTGTCACATTGGGAGTTTAAATGCGAGTGTTGTTAGTCCACGTGAAATTATGAAAACAGCAATTCTATCATCAGCTGCAAGTATCATTGTGGCACATAATCATCCATCAGGCGATACACTAGAATCGAGAGAAGATATAGAAGTTACCAAACGTCTAGCGGAAGTTGGGAAATTAATGGGGATAGAATTACTTGACCACTTAATCATTGGAGACAGTAAATTTTCTTCATTAAAAGAAAAAGGTTATATCTGAAAGGAGTAAAAACAGTGAAAACAACAAAAAGTACGATGAAAACAGAAGCCACTTATGATGATGAAATGAGAAACAAATATCTTATTAGAAAAGAATGGGACAAGAACAAGAGAAAGGCACTTGTCATTATGAAAAACGCAGGTCAAGCTGATGAAATAATGCAAGACCAAACAACGATGTATGTCATTAATAACCTTTCTAAATTGGAATATGGTGTTGTGCATATTGTGAATTTATTTCCATCTATTGAAGAAGATGAGGCGAAAGAGTCAGCTATTGAAAATTTAAAATGTATTCAAGAGGCTATCGCAAAAGTAGCTGACGTTATTATTGCGGTTGGAAAAGGAGTAGAGACAAATAAAAAAGCTGTTGAACGATTAAACATGATTTTAGCTGTATTGTTAGACAAAAAAGCAAACATTCTTCAAATAGAAACAAACTATGGTCGGAAAGGATTCCATCCACTCTATCCTGCTGTGAAACATCAGTGGAAGTTAGTTCCGTATGAAGTTAGCGATAAGGTGAACGAATAATAGCATAATTGGAAGGAGTTAGACTATGTTCGATAAGAAGCAATTGAAAGATTTTATGAAGGAAAGATTTAGTTTAACAGTAGATACAAGAATGATTGGAGAAGAAACAGTATTGCTTTATCATGAAGAATTAGACGAGAGCCTCATTTCAAAGGATATGTTACAACAATTACCGAATCCCGTCTTGTTTCAAACTTATATTTACAATAAACAGTCAGAGTGGATTATTGGAGTTGCTTTAGAATCAGAAACCAATAATCCACTCTTTTTAATTTGTTTGAAAGATGGAGAGAGAGTTTACTCAAGGAATTTAAAGTGAAATAAATATTGATGAACAATCTTTAAAATAATATTTCATAGTGTAAAATGGTAGGTATCAAAGAAACCTTGTACCTACTTTTTTTCTATGAACCAAAAAAACTCAATTTTACTATGGAAAGAAGGAACAATATGAAAAGGTCAATTACTAGTTATACAAAGGCTGATCTGCTTAAAATGGCAAAAATAAAACATAATACTGTGTTTAACAGACGTCTTGATAAGATTAATGAGCACTATGATTTAGCATTGAAGAGTATTAATCCATTTAAAGTAGAGGTTGATAATGAAAAATCACCTTATGAGATACCATTTGAAGTAGCGGAGTTATTAAGCACATTACTATATAGTATAGAATTTAATCCGTATTTTAGAACAAACGCAGATGATAGGAAGATTGAAGCTTATAGCATAATCGATTTCTACAAAACGCTGATAGAGGAGATAGAAAACTTTCCGTTATTTGAACAGTACAAAATAAAAGAACATCCTGCGTACCTAAATACCTTAAAAGAAGTAGATATATTACCGAAACTCATTGAAAAAATATCTGAAACAATTGTAGTTTTAGAGCAAATCACTCAACAAGAACGAGGCGATATAATGATTCATATTTATAAAAGACTTGATGAGTGGATTTTCAATGCATATTCAAATAATTCTTATTTAAAGATGGCGAGATTATCAAATTTAGAATATATGAAAGAAAAAATCGATGAAGAAGTTATGGATGACCCTACTGTTGTGCAAGAAAGTATAAATACATTAGACACACTAATTGTAGAAAGAATTAAGATGTGGACAGGATTAACGGGAGAAGAGATTGTAGATATAAAGAAAAATGTATTAGATAAAAAGAAAGGAAAAAAAGAGTTTGAGAGTTACATACAAAAGTTTTTAAATATGGAAGGAAACAATGGAGAAGAGCTAAGAGGGTTTATAGAAATGGAATTACTTGAGAGTCTTTATGATGGTAGGTTTGAAGATCATCGTATTGAAACAGATGATTTAATAAAAAATATAAAAGAGAGCAAGTATGAAGAAAAACTAGTAAGTTATAAAGCAGAGAAGCAGTATGAAAAATGGAAAAACGCTGATCAAGTGGAACAACAGGAATATATCAAACAATGGAAAGAATCTAGAATTTCTAAAGTGAAACAACAGATAAGTGCTTATGAGGAAGTTCTTCATTCTCTTGAGTGCGACGACGATTATAGTTTTCAAAAAGTAACAGAAGAGATGGACCAACTTGAGAGATTCCTCGAATTTAAGAAAAATATTAAGAATAGTAAACTTTATGAAGAAGCAAGTAATCTATTTTTAGGTCAATTGATGCTTCAAAATCTAAAAAAGTAAATTGGAATAAGCACATGATATTTTTCTTAGTAGTTAAGTTTTGGAGTACAAACAATAAAATGTATTATAAAATGAGCGTTGAACTGCATAGCAATTTGATGCTCATTTTTCATTTCTATATCAATGTTAGATTGTATTTTGAGTAGTTATTAATACAGGAAAATGAACCCCAATTTGCAATTCAACACTAATTATTGAAGATCTGCAAAATCACGTGCAAAGACTAATGCAATTTTGACAACAAAAAAAAGAACAAATTCCTTAACGAAAAATGCTCACTCTTCTAAAACTAAAGCACCCATTGGTTGATGTGTTAATCCTCACAAACATATGATATTATACAAGCAAATAGACAGATAAATTAGTATAAATGGGGGGATGGAAATACATGGACATGGAATTGCCTATTGGAAAAAAACATGGATGTTTTACTATAATCGGGAGAGGTGAAGAATATTATGAAAAAGTTACTAAAAAAAAAATTGAACACATAGAACAAGAAAAGCAAAAGTTTATAAATGGGGAAAAAAATCCTAATAATAATTTTGAATCAGTAGATACTTTTGATAAATGGATACAAAATTATAAGTCTCAAAAGAAATATAAATGTCAGTGTAAATGTGGAAGAATATTTTATATTAAAGATACTACTTTTTTAGGAAAAAGATGGAGAGATTGTGAAGGGTTTGGAGAGATAGGAGAACAAAAAAATTGTGCGCTAAAACAAGAGCGTATTAATAAGAGATTGGCTTCATATACCAGAGTAAAAGACGAAAGCTATCATATTGATTATTCCAATACCACACATGAATCATTAGAGATATTAGAATGTATTAATGAAAATTATGAAGGAAAACCTATTACACATGACAAACGAAAAAAGGGAGGTGGCAAATTTATTGTATATAAGTTATATAAATGTCGTTGCTATCTGTGTGGTAAAGACTATGAATTTAAATCATCAGATTTTGAAATAAAAATTGATGCATACGGGTCTAGAGCGTTAGATGGATATTATTGTAATGCTTTTTGTGACTGTCATAACATTTCATCGTTTCAATGGCGAACTATAAAAATATTGAGAGAACATAATATAGTATATAGAGTAGAAGTTGAGTTTCAAGACTTATTTGGTGTAGGGCAAAAGAAATTGTTGCGTTATGATTTTGCTGTTCTCGGTTCAGATAATAGCATTAAATGTCTTATTGAGTGTCAGGGTGAACAACATTATAAGCCTGTAGATGAGTTCGGTGGTGTTTCACATTTTGAGTCTCAAGTAAAGAATGACGAATTGAAACGTATTTATGCCAAGTCACATAATATACCTTTATTCGAAATTCCTTATACTTGTAATACATACGATAAGGAAATAAAATTTCTTAAAACGGCTGAAATTATTTAATCACATATTTTCAGATTAAGAGAGCAAAAAATCCAATTTATTGGTGAGTTTGATTTGGGGTACTGTCAGGAAAATGCGAATTTACAACGATAAGGAAGTTTTAAAAATAAAAAAGGCGATTTCCAGTTTCTCAAAGGAATCGCCTTTTTTATGTTAAAGCACCTATAATTTAAGTATAATGTTTCCCAAACTCGTTTTTGAATTGAATTAGACGTTATATCATAATATAAGAATTATATGCAATAGTTACACTACATATTGGAATTTCCATGCTATTTATATTTATTAGCTGTTACTACTTCATCTCTGATCTTCTCTCCTAACAATCCAATATTATCTCTATAATTTTCAAGTCGATCTTCTAATGTCTCAATTTCCGATCTACTAACAGCTTTTCGCCCATAAAATATTGTAGCAATTTCCCATTCTAATTCACCAATCTTTTTATGAAGAAAATCAAATTCTTCTTTGAATAATTTTAATTCAGGAGTAAGTTTCTTTTCCATAGTATTCACCTTTCTTTTAAATCGATAAATTCCTATTTATCAGTATAATAAACAATTACTAGTCTATAATTATCTTTCTGTTGAACATAATACTACTAATGTGCATCACCTCAATTTTTTGCATAACTTTTTTATTGGAACATTAATAATGTTTATTCTTATTTTACACTAAAATGCTCGCTCCTTTTTTTGTGATTTCTTATTGAACAAACCTGCTCCGTTGAATAACGTTCTTTAACTTATTTTACTATATAAATGTTAATTATCCTAAATTCCCCTCAATTATTTATACATTTTGCATTACGAATAACCTTACATTTTAGATAATAATTTCATATGTAAAAAGTAGTTCAATTAAGGGTCCAAATTGCAATTTTATACTCCAAAACTGAACTACTTAATATTTTCCATGGGCTTTCTCTATTAATTAACAGATAACACACATTTTTTTTTAAGTGTTATAAGTGCAGATTAATTTTCTGAATCACATTATGATTATTACTGTAAGTTAAAAACAACTAAGGAGGAAAGTTTATGATTCAAAAAAGTAACTACGAACTAGCAATTTCATCTTTAACTTATGCAAGGGAGGATCATTATGACGGAATCAACGCAATATATCGTTTAGCAGCATGTGTTCCAATACAAAAGGATTCTTCTCCACACGGGATACGAAGACAATTACGTAGATTAATAAAAGATCTATTAAAGCTTGATGTAAAACCTAATCGAATTTTTGTTCATGATGACAAGTTAGAAATAAGCTATTATCCAAAACGTTTTCAGATGGTAATGACAAGAGGGCAATATACTGGATTGCAATTAGAATTTGCAGAGTTTCTTAACAAGTCTAGTATTCGCGATCTTATGATTCATGATGGGTGTTACCGTGATGATCCAGAATATTCTGTGAAGGCAGTTAATAATGAGCTAATTAACTTCTATCCAGAATTTAACTCGCAATGCTTTGGGGCTAGGGAGAATGAGCCTATTGAAGTTGTAAATTATAGTTTGGATGAAATATTTAGGGAGGTATCGTAATGGCGATAAAAAGAGTTAAAAGACGAAGACCATTGCTTAGTAATGAAGATATTAACCCTAATAAGGAGGAACAGAGTGCAAGCCAAGAACAAAGCCCTCCAAAAGAAAAGAATTATAGAATGTCCGAAAAAAAATATAGCAAAAGTGTCAACCCTGAAGGGGTTGACACACATAATTATTTATATACTCATATAATCAGTAATGCCCGTTTACTAAAATCTTCGGAAATCCTTAAAATATTCATCCAAGAGGTAGAGATTTCAGAAAAGTGTTCAATACTAGTTTCGGGAATTAGCATAGTGGCAAAATCTGATGGAGGATTATTTTTTTCTGCTTTGATGAAACATGCCCATGGATTCTCTAGAAGTAAATCCGAGGATCTTTATCGTTCAGTAGAAAGATTAGATGAGTCATTAATACCCAAAGCATTATTGTTAGAATTGGAACATGTTTTCGAAATAGCTAAAGCTGAAGAAAGAGGTTTTCTTTACGAGGAGAAAAAGAACCGATTCATTTTTAACGCAAATGTCTTTTCTAACCATTTCCTCAAAAGGTGCTATGTGCGCTCAACAAAAGATGGAAGACTTTTTTTATATAACCGTAAAGGTTTTTATGAAGAATTATCAGAAGTGCAACTTGGTAAACTCATACGAATTGTTATGCATGAAGGAAGATGGAACAGTTGGAAAAGCACTTATGAAGTTGAAATATATAAAGCATTACAACGAGAGGCAAGTATTGTCGAAGAGATGGATGTACATCGAAATCTTCTAAATGTTGAAAATGGTATGTTGGAATTGAATAAATTTCGTTTGATTCCGCATTCGCCAGAGTTTCTTTCAACTGTGCAAATACCAATTAAGTATGATTCAGCCTCAACTGCTCCGAAATTTTCATCCTTTATGGATGAAATCACTGATAACGATGGGGAATTAGTTTCTGTTCATCAGGAACTACTAGGGTATTGGCTGACAGCAGAAACAATAGCTGAGAAGGCAGTTTACTATTACGGTAGTGGTGCTAATGGCAAGAGTGTTTTTGCAGCTGTTATTACGGCACTAGTTGGAAAAAAGAATGTCTGCAATATATCACTATCGAAATTCAATGATTCATTTGGATTGGAAGGCATGATTGGTAAATCATTGAATATTTCTGCTGAAAATGAAATGGGTGGTAAGGCACTAAATACAGAAAACTTTAAAGCAATTGTGAGTGGGGATAGCATAACCATTAATATTAAATACCGACCAGCTATCACGTATCGCCCATTTTGCAGACAATTATTTCTAGTAAATAACATACCTGATTCCACTGATGTGACGAATGGATATTTTCGAAAAATTATGATTATTCCATTCCCTCACACCTTTAAAAAAGCGGAACGAAATGTGAATCTAAAGAATGAATTATTAGAAGAACTACCGGGCATATTAAATTGGGCTCTAAGCGGCTTGAAGCGTTTAAGGGAAAATGATTATCAATTCAGTTCATCCAAAGCTATTAATTCGTTGCAAGAAGCATATTACAAAGAGCAAAACCCAGTGCAAGATTTCTATGATGAACTTATTATCAAAGAAGAAGGTTGTCGTACAAAGCAGTCAGATTTTTATAATATGTATATCCAATGGATTACGGCTCAAGGAATTGATGATAAAGGGACAAAATCCCGATCCATCTTTTGGAGAAATTTTAAAATCATACTAAATAATGAAAATATATCAATCAATAGAAAGAAAGTGAAAGGTATTATGTACTTTGATGGCTTGAAAATAAGGGATTTTGAAGTACGCTTATCCACATTAACAAGAGACATTGTTAACTTTTAGGGGGCAGGGGGGTGTATTAAAACACAAAAAAGGTGGAAGTGATGACAAATATGAATTTTAAAAAAAGTTAGCTTTTTACTAACCACCCATCCCCCCATCCATCCGTATAAAAGAGAATTATAAGTATTTAATATAAATTGGCTAGCTGGGAGGAATTTGAATGGGAGAAAATAAAGATGAGTACCATGTACTGCTGGATATTTTATCAGAAATGATAATGAATAACTTGGCTCAAAGTAACACTAATCAGAGGGGAGGGAGTGATGACCATGTTGCCTAAAGAGTTAGATTTTACAACTTCAACTAGTTTTAATTCCAGCAATAATGAAGAGAGAACAAAACAAGTAGCTATTTATGCACGTGTTTCGACCACTGAACAAGCAGAAGAAGGATACAGCATTGATGAACAAACAAGAATTCTACGCAAATATTGTGAACATCAAGGTTATGAAGTTCATAAGGAATATGTTGATCGAGGGGTTAGCGGTAAGTCCGTTAAAGGGCGTGCCTCACTTCAACAATTATTAAGTGATGCTAATGAAAAACGATTTGATATTGTGTTAGTTTGGAAATCCAATCGACTTGCTAGAAATATCCTAGACATGTTACAGATAGTCGACTTTCTAAAACAACAGAACATAGCATTCCGCTCATACTCAGAGAAGTATGAAACAGAAACTCCCACAGGCAAATTGCAGTTTAATATGATGGCAGTTATTGCTGAATTTGAACGAGATAACATTGCTGAAAATGTTAAGATGGGCATGATTGCAAGAGCTAAGGAGGGGTCATGGAATGGTGGCAGGGTATTAGGCTATGATTCTATTAAAGTGCCAACAGACAACCATAAAAAGACGCTCACTAAATTAGTAGTTAACGAGAAAGAAGCATCAACGGTTCGTAGAATTTTTCAATTATACACGGAAGGTAATGGATACAAATCAATTACTAACACCTTAAATAAAGAAGGACATGTCACGAAAAAAGGTAATATGTTCTCCATTAGTGGTATTAAAACTATTCTCACTAATCCTGTATATGTAGGTTATATTCGTTACAATGTCCGGAGAGATTGGAGTGAAAAACGTCGCAATAATATCAATCCTGATCCAGTCATCGAAAAAGGTAAACATGATCCAATTATAGACGACACAACGTGGCAAAAGGTACAAAGTATTATGAGAACGAGAGCTAAGAGGCCAAATCGAGTCCATAGTGGGGAATTTCCACTAACGGGTATTATGAAATGTCCTGCATGTGGGGCTGGTATGGTTTTAGGTAGGACAACCAACCGAAAAAAGGATGGTACGAAGCGGGTATTGGAATACTATGTTTGTGGTGCATGGAAGAACAAGGGGACGGCCGCTTGTCGTTCAAATGGTATTCGCACTGCCTACGCTGATGAATATGTGTTTAATAAAATAGCTCAATTTGCCGCAGACGACCGTCTTATTCATGATTTAGTACAGAATGTTAATAGTAGCCATCGTAAAGTCACAGAGCCGCTTGAAAGGGAGTTTAGAGCTCTATCAGATTTAATGGCTGGAATACAATCGAAAAAGGAAAAGGCTTTAACACTTTTTGAAGAGAACATCATAAGTAAATCAGATCTAAAAGAGCGATTCCAAAAGCTTGATGAAGAAAAGGTGAGATTAGAAGATCGGATTCAAGCAATACAGCAACAATTAGGGCAGGATGGTAAACGAGAGATATCATACGAAATGGTGAAGGTGGTCATGAGTAATTTTGTTAATTCATTTAAAAATTCTATTACTGCTGAACAAAGAAAACAATTGTTGCATTTGTTGATTCGTACTATTTCGATTGGGGATGATAGAAAAATCGAAACTATTCAAATTCAATTTAATAACGACTTGTTAAGTCACTTTAAACAAGGAGAAGCAAAATCATCTGGAAATGATGATTTTGCTTCTCCTTTTTGTATTTATTTTAACTTGTAATTTAGTAATCAAAGGAGTGTTTTCAAAATGGATATTATGGGTGCGTTCAATCGATATATTAATACTTTTCATCCTGAAGTAAAATTAAAAAATTGGTTAGTAGATGCTGAGATATTGGATCAAAGTGACGCTGTTAATAGAGGGTTACATCGCATGATACCAAAGAATGCTAAAAAGATAAGATGTTTCACCTTCTTCTATATTGGTGGTGAAAAGAAGGTAATTTATTTTATGCAAGATGCAAGCCAAACGGGAGGTGCTTCTATTGGTTTAATGAAAGATGATGCTCTAGTCCATTTCGTTCGGATAAAGGCCTAAAATGGGATTATTTAAGGATTTTGGCTAGTTCCTGAAGCGTCAATGTTCCAAATCATGAAAGGAGGGATGTGATGACCTCTATTGAACGATTTAAGGCGGGAGTGACTTTTGGGATCTCAGTCTATTTTGCAGTTAAGGAAACATTTAAAAATAGTGTGTAAAGGTGGTATATGGACTTGCAAAGCTTTTTGATAGGAACGGTTATCGGAATATTAATCTGTTTTTTAGTAGGGCTTATTTAGGCTATGAATGGAGGTGTTAGAGTGAAAAAAATCAATAGGTTATCAGATTTAATGGAAATAAAGAAGCACTTTCAAGAAGAATTCGGTAGTTTTTTAGAAGCAGAATTTTTAAACCTTTATGATTATTCAAATAATGGTGAGTCGATAGAAGATTTTGTTCTGGATTCTTTTCAAACAATACTATTTTTCGAAAAAAAGGAAGAAATAGAAAAGATATTGGATAATCCGTTTGAATTAGAGTTTATAGAGGAAGTGAATTTGAATGGATTTACTATTTTGAGGGTTGGAATATTTAGGGAGCATAATGTGCAGTTATGCTATTTTATGAAATCTTAATTTCAGATTAACTCAGGGATAAATAAAGGGAGAACCTATTCTCAAATATCAGATTTTTGGTCACAGGGAGCAGAATAGTAAGCCTTGGCTAATTAAAGCCGAAGATTTGGAATACCAAGAATGTACCTTGTCAACCCGAAGAGATTGACCAAAAGTTAAAATGAAAACATAGTCGAAAAGCATGACCAATATGATGTATAGAAGATCAAGTATTAAAAGAATGAGGTTTCAGTGTGTAAGGAATTAAGCATTGTTAGAATGAATTTAGGGGATTATATAATAATCCCCTTTTCTATATCTAAAAGTACACTAAAGTAAGATACTGTATATCAATAATTGGAAATTGTTCAAATAGATATATTAAATATTAATATAGGTGGATATTATTTGCTCTTTCCATTTCCATAATTATCATACTATAAATGATTACGTCTGATTCTGTACAATAATAAAGAGAACTTCTTAACTACAGTCTTTTAATTATATATTCAAAACTGTATCTCATTATTAGATTTTAGAAGTGACATATTTTGAAAGGTTAATACCTTTTCTCACTTCTGTTTTATACGATTCTTTAATTCCAGATACTTTTACAATTTCAGCGGTACTATGTTTATTTTGCAGAATTATAGCTCCATATTTGATGCCAAATAGATGGATAAAGGTGGCTTTCTTGCTTTCAGGAGCAGTATCATACATCTTTCTTAAAATTCCTCCAAGCTCTGTTATAGACATATGGATCACCTCATCAAGAATTTTTTCAATACTATTATACATTATGTCTATAGCATTTAATAGATTTAATATAACTTTTAAATAGGTAATTTATCTTAGTCTATTAAATCTAGGTTGTAAGTCTCGATTTTATGTTAAAATAGAAAAAGAAGGAAATTTAATTAAGTTATACCAAATAGATTAGTTGGAGGGATTTTATGAACGATTTATTAGAACTTAAAACAATTGAGAACATAAAACAGTACAAGTTTTTAATTCCTTCTTATCAACGAGGTTACCGATGGACTGAAAAAGAAGTAATAGATTTGTTAGATGATATTTCTGATTTCAATCCTAAAGAAATCGATGAAAATGGTGAAAAAACATGGTATTGTTTGCAGCCAATTGTGGTTAAAAAAAGAGATGAATACTTTGAAGTAATAGATGGACAACAGCGATTAACAACCATCTATTTAATTCTATTTTATTTAAATCAACTTTTAGTAAAGAAACACAGAAAAAAAATATTTGAATTGAATTATGAAACTCGAAAAGGAATTCCTGATTTTTTGAGGGACTTAAATGAAGGTTTGGAAAATACGGATAATATAGATTTTTATTACATATCCCAAGCGTATAACGTTATTAGTAAATGGTTTGAACGTGATGATTTTAACCTCTTTGATTTTCAATCAAAATTTAACTTTAACACAAAAGTAATATGGTACGAAAGCTTTGAAGAAAATCCAATTGCTATATTTACAAGAATTAACATTGGAAAAATACCTTTAACTAATGCTGAACTTATAAAAGCTTTATTTCTAAATAGCTCTAATTTTGATCAAAAATATGATGATAAGGTTAGACTGAAGCAATTAGAAATTGCTGCTGAATGGGATAGAATTGAGCAGTATTTACAAG
Source organism: Gracilibacillus kekensis (assembly GCF_900143085.1). Lineage (GTDB taxonomy): Bacteria > Bacillota > Bacilli > Bacillales > Amphibacillaceae > Gracilibacillus > Gracilibacillus kekensis. Next base: position 115,914 of record NZ_FRCZ01000008.1, read on the forward strand.
ACGATATGTTGTGGTATTTTATCAATCAATCAAATATGAAAACGAACCGGATAGACTTTATTTTTGAGTTAATGAATACTGATAATAATCCAAAGGATAAGTACTCTACTTTTAGATTTTTTAGCAGAAAATTTATTTCTAAAGATGAGAAAACTATTGAATCAAACTGGTTAGAAGTAAAGAACTATTTTCAAAGGTTTGTTGAGTGGTTTAATGAAAGAGAATTATACCACAAAATTGGTTTTCTAATTGCAGAAGGTGAAGATATTAAGACGATAATTGAAGGTTCACAATCACGAACCAAAACTGAATTTAAAATCTTTTTGAATAACTTAATTAAGCAAAGGCTTAGCAATGTTAATATCAGTGAATTGCAGTGCGGTGAAGATAGCAAGAAAATTAAAGCCATTCTTTTACTCTATAATATTCAAACAATGCTAAACAATGACGTAGATAATTCAAGTTTTCCATTTCATCTTTATAAGGAGGAGAATTGGGATATCGAACATATAACTTCAATTAGGGATAAAATGCCTGAAAACCCCAAAGGTAGAGAGAATTGGTTAAATGATGCAGTTGAATTTATAGACGATAAAGATTTAAAGATTAAAGTTCAAAATTATATTCTCGATGATGAATTTAATGAAATATACAACGAGGTTATTTCGCATTTCAATCGTGATATCAAGGATGATGATATTAATGATTTATCTAATTTAGCTTTACTTGATTCTAGTACAAATCGTGGATATAAAAATGCTGTTTTTCCTGTAAAACGAATGACAATAATTCAAAAAGAGAAAATGGGGAAATTCATTCCTTTATGTACAAAAAATGCGTTTTTAAAATATTTTAGTGAATACCCTCCAAGGATGTCCTTTTGGACGCAAGAAGACCGCGAAAAATACTATTTAGATATAGAGTCAGTTTTAAAAGCGTACTTGCCAGAAGAAAGCGAGGTTAATAAATGAAGTTTTCAGAGGGAAGAGGCGAATTATATAGTTTTTACCAACTTATGAATGAATATGTTATAGAAATACCAATCATTCAGAGAGACTATGCTCAAGGTAGATTGGACAAAATTGAATTAAGAAACGAATTTCTTCAAGCCATAAAAAGTGCACTTTTTGAAAATAAACCTATAAACCTTGACTTTATTTATGGGAGTACAACAAACGGAATACTTCAACCACTTGATGGTCAACAACGATTGACTACTTTATTTTTGCTTCATTGGTATGCTGCAGTCAAAGATAAAACCTTAAATGAAAAAAATAAAGAAATATTATCAAAGTTCACCTATGAAACAAGGGCCTCTTCTAGAGAGTTTTGTCAAGCCTTAATAGACCAATCAATTCAAAATATTGATGAAAATACAACAATAAGTTTGTTAATTAAAGACTCAAACTGGTATTTTCTTTCTTGGAATCATGATCCTACAATTGATGGTATGTTGAGGACTATTGATCATATCCACACACTGTTTAATGATTTACCTGATTTATGGGAACTGCTGGTCTCAGATGAGAATATAATAAGTTTCTATCATATTGAATTGAAAAATTTTGGTCTAAGTGATGATTTGTATATAAAAATGAATGCGAGAGGAAAGGCTTTAACCTCTTTTGAGAATTTTAAAGCATCTTTTGAAAAACAAATAAGTGATAAGAAATGGGATGTTAATAAAGATTTTGAAGAGACCTTTTCATGTAAAGTGGATACGAAATGGACAGATCTATTTTGGAAACATAGGAGCCATAGAAATGGTATAGATGAAGCAATGATAAGATTTTTCTCTTCTATTGCTATGATAAGTTCCGCTATAGAAAAGACACCAAATAGGACGGAAACCATTAGATCGTTACAAAACGACCCAAGGGCAATTAGACCCGGCCATTTTTCAGGTCTAGGTTATAATTATTTGCATAGAGCACTTGATGTTTTCACCAAACTTTACGAAAACGACCACGAACTGAAAGTAGATGTCCCATACGGTTCTTACATTACCAATGGGGATATATTTAGAACCTTAGTATATAACACTGTGAATGCTAGTTATACTCAAAAGGTAATATTTTTTGCGCAAACAGAGTACATTTTAAGAAACCCAGAGATTGATCTTGTATTGTTTGAAGATTGGATGAGAGTTGTAAGAAACATTGTCAATAGAGGGGATATAGAAAGGTCTGGAAGTAAAGCTTCAATAGTCCGTAGTCCAGAATCTTTCGATGGTGCTATTAATTTAATTAACGAACTAGCTACTGGATGTAGTAACATATATGAATTTTTAGTTACTCATACTGTAACATCACAATTTGCTAAAAGTCAGATAGAAGAAGAACAATTAAAAGCAAGATTAATAGGCTATGGAAAGCATAATAAGAAAGCTATTGTCGAAGCTGAAAATATTGACTTTTTTAGTGGTAGAATAAGTTTATTATTTGAATGTATTGATTTTGATGGTAGGGACGATAGTTTTAATCTAGATAAATTTCTCGATGTCGCCAATGTTTTTAGGGTTTATATTGATAATGAAATTACAGATAAATTAAGACGAGCGCTTTTAACAATTTCTACAGATTCAGGTGATAATAACTATTATGATTATTGGTGGTCATGGTCATATGCAGTTGATGCAAATAAACGTTGCTTAATAACTAAAAAAAGTGAACTTGAGTATTATGTTTATGGTAACTATAAGAGTAGAGACGAGTACAAACAATATTTAATAAAACTAGTTCAGCAGCTAGTAGATTATAATTTGGATGAGATAATTGATATGTTTGAACCACCTGTAGAGATGCCAAATTGGAAAAAAAGATTAATAAAAGAGCCAAATTTACTTAGTACCTATTGTAAATCCAAGTATATTGCCATTCCAGAATCAGAGAAATGTTGCTACTTATTAAAAGGAGTCAGACCCAGAGATATAGACTCTTGCTTTAAAGTTCAATAGAGATAATAAACTCTCTACAAAGAAATAAATTGAAAGAGTAATAAGGAGAGCGGAAACATTAAGGAAGAAAGATAAATTTTAATTAAGTTAAACGGATTTTAAAAGAAGTTGGTTTGAACATAATTAATAATAAAGTAAAGATCACATAATTGTGGTCTTTATTACGTTCTATCCGCTTTAGGTAAAAAAACCTCATTTTGGTTGGTTACGGAGAACCGTATCATAAGTAAATGAGGTTTTTGTAAGCTATTAAAATTTTAATAATAAAGTCGGAGATAAGCAATTGTGAAATGATGGCTTATCTTTGTCTTTTTTCTGCTGTTATAGTAATAAATTAATTTGAGTTTTAGTACAGTAATCCATATATACGATATAAATATTTAGAAGAATCAAAGTAAATGATACCTATATACAGATTTTTGTAAATATTATCTAAATATAATCGAGTTTAATGATAAAATAACATTGGGTTGTAATTATTAGTTATGACTTTTTCGATTTAATACTTTAGGGGGGAAGAAGAAAATGAGTTTTATTGTTAATAAATTACTATTAATTGGATTGTTAGGGTTAGTGCTAGGTGCTTGTTCTGCAGCTACCGATACGGAAGAAAGCTCAGAGAATATAACAGAAGAGACCGTAGTAGAAACTGTAGAAGCAATCGAAGAATCTGAAGAAAGAAGTATTGTAGCCGATGAGATTACAACAACCTTCTATCCAGAAGTAACTAGATTAAGACATCTTACCGAAGAAGACCTTGAGTGGTACGATATAATTATGACAAGATTAAATGCTATCGATGATTTCTCAGGTGATCGGGAGACTGTATACGAGATAGCTGAAGAATACGGAGAAGATCCTGAAGAGCTGTGGTTTAATTGGTTAGAAATTGTTGACGCAAAAAGGTACGGTGATAATGGAAATTATGCTATTTTGTCAGAGGCTTATCATAAATTAACTACTGAAATAATTGAAAAGAACATCGTGGGAGCAAATATAGAAATAATTAGCGGTGGATCTAGATTTGACGATGTAAAATTAACCACATATGAACATCAAGAGGTATATGTAGATGGAGAAACTCACAATATTTCCTACATAATTGAACACAGAGATGATTTTAAAATTGCTGAAATAATTGAATTTAAAGTTAACGAGGAAAAGGTAGATTTATAGATGTATTATGTTTAGTTACATTCCTTGTAACTATTTTATCGCTGTTAAAGACCTCATTTAGACATCAATCGTGCGTAGAACCGTATCACAAGAAAAGGCGAAAACCCGCGGTGTTAGCCAATTTAGTGGAATTTCGCCCTTTATATTTTCTTATAAAGAAAAGACTGTTCGCCGATGTGAAGTCAAGTAAAGGGACAGCCATTTCCCTTTTTATAGTACTTTGAAAAATGCTTTACGCATTATTCCTTTGCTCGCGCATGTTTTTAGTTCAAATCTTTAGTAACGATGCCCGTTTCCTTGTAGCATAAATCAGCATAGGAATGGAAATAAGCAGGCTGACTATAATCGGAACAATGGAGGCCTCGAGTCCAAAATCTCCCCCTGTGAGAAGTGCAGATCCGTTTACTTTTACATTATACAGCCCGGCTGTTAAGTATCCAGAAACAGGAATGCCGACCATATCCTCAATTGCATTCCAGGCAAAATGCAGTCCTATGACAAACCACAGGTTCCGTCGCCATAAGAATGCAGCTCCCAGCAGAAGACCTGCTTCAATGGATATAGCGAAGGCACTCCATAGTGTTGCCCCTGGATTCCCAATATGGGCAACTCCAAAGAATAGTGAGGTCACAGCGAGTGCGGGCCAGGCTCCCACCAAATTTTGAATTGCTTGAAACATAAACCCACGAAAGATAAGCTCCTCAATGATGGCTGCGCTTAAAGCTGCTTCAATGGACATTATCAGAACAGCACTCGTATCTACGGAACTCGCCCATTGTAAGGAGTAACCCCCCATAGCAACAATAATTAGGATGGACACTACGATAAAGAGTGCCCCTGTTAGAAGCCCCATCCCAGTTTCAATGCCTGCGCGTTGTATTGATATCTCAGCAGTTGACCGGCGAGCCAGGTATTTCATTGTAAGTCTATAGACCATGATGACAATAAAGCATTTCGTAAGTGTAAGTAGAAGGGAAGTGATTCCCTCTGTTTGATCGGTTAGCTGCCGAAATAGTGAATCTACCAGAATAATACCGATAGCTCCCGTAATCATCCATACGATTGGATAACGCCAAAATGAACTCCATTTACTTAAATTTTCGCCATTCTGTTGTTTCTCGTTATATACATATCTATTTCTCATTTCTTACTTCAGCTCCTTTATATCACGTAAGTACGTTATAAGTGTAAGCTGAAAAAGTCATAGTTGGTAAGTGCGCTTTGGTCATATGACTATAAAAAAGCCAGTAACTAAAATAAGTTACCAGCATCTTAGCTATTGGCCTTTTATTGATCCATGATTCCCGAATCTCGGGCCTTACGGGTCGCCTCTCGCCTTCCACTCACATTCAGCTTCGAATAAATCGTTGAAATGTAATTTTTAACTGTTCCTACACTAAGAAACAACGCCTCAGCGATGTCTTGATTGCGCATGCCTGAAGCTAGCTTATGCAGTACTTCAATTTCGCGGGAGCTGAGCCCGTATACATTACTTTTCGGTGCGGAGGTTTGGTTCATACTTTTGATCATTTTCGTTGCCATCTCCTGCGTAATTAAAGTCCCTCCCGCATGAACCACCCTTATGCCCGCAGCCAGTTCCTTGGGATGAATGGCTTTGAGCAAATACCCCTCTGCTCCATGGCTTAATGCTGTCAGCACATATTCTACTTCCTGGTATGAGGTCAGTATGATAACTTTAGTTACAGGTAGCCGCTCTTTAATCAGTGCCGTTGCCGCAACGCCGTCCATGACCGGCATATTGATATCCATCAGCACAATATCTGGCTGAAACTGCTCACAGCCTTTGATTGCTTCTTCCCCATTTTTGGCTAAGCCAACAATTTCAAAATCTTCTTCCATGGACAGTATGATACTGAGACTCTCCAAAATTAATTCCTGATCATCGGCAAGCAGTATTTTAATCTTTTCCATGCAATACCATCATTCCTTTCAGAGGGATTTCACACCTGACTTCGGTAAATGTGGCTGTTCCTACCTCAGATGATACAAACAGATTACCTCCCAACTCCTCGACCCGTTGTTTCATAGTAGTCAATCCGAAGCCATATTCCAGCTTGTCAAAAGGTTTTCCATTATTTTGAATGAACAATTGCACATTGGACTCGGAAAACCAAAGCTCCAGACGCAGTTGAGACGCTTTTCCATGTTTCAGTGCATTCGTAAAAGACTCTTGGATGACCCGAAGGATCGTTTGCCGCACCTCAAAGAGCAACGGCGGTTCCTTCCCTAGCAGATTCAAGACCACGTCAGTTCCTGTGTGCTCTCGAAAACTGACCACAAGTTCCTCGACTTGTTGTATAAGATTTGATTCTTCTTCTTCGCTTATCTCGTGGACAATGCTTCTCATTTCGTTGAGATTATTTTCAGCTAACGCTCTTAAACGAATTAAGCGATCTTTGACCTCGGCAGTGTTGTTATCCAAAAGAGCAATGGAAACATCAAGGCTCATAATAAGTGAGATAAAAGAATGCCCCAGCGTATCGTGAAGCTCCTTGGACATGCGGTTGCGCTCTTTAAGCAAAGTCATCTTCTCAATCTCAGCGGCGTAGTGAGTTAACAGCTTATTTTGCTGCTCAACTTCAGCCACTAGCTCATTTTTCTGATAATACGCATTGGCTACGGAGCTTGCCCATATGCCGATAAAGCAGAATAAAAGGTTATCTGCTCCGATACCAAGGGTTTGTTTCAAGGATAATCCTAAATGAGACTGAAAGGTAAAAGGAATCAAAGCAACGATGGGAATGATCCAGAGCGTATGTCTAGTCCATAAGAAACCCATTGTAAGACTCGGCAACAAGTAGTCTGCTTTGGAAGCCAGATCTGGATGGAAGACAGTATTCACATAATAAGAGCCGCCTAGCAATAGCTCCAATATGCAAAACCAGGCCTTGTTCTTCCGCCGCCCTGGAAACCAGAATATCATAGGAACGATAAACGCTGCCATCAACCAAATGAAGTTTAACCATGTACTGTTTGAAGGCTCACCTTCTGTAAAAAACCGGGACAACAACAAAAAATAATGGTATGAACGAAGAGCAAATATGCCCCAATCCATAAAAGATAGTATTTTTTTCATATCAGCCACTTTTCCAATAAAATAAATAAATTAGTGCTAGTTAATCGTATGTAATTGTAACTATCTTACATTCCAAGTATTTCCCCATTCTTTCATAGCTTCAAAGATTGGCAGAAGGGATCGCCCCTTTTCTGTAAATGAATACTCCACATGAGGGGGTATTTCTGAATAAATAGTGCGATTTATAATGCCTTCTTCCTCTAACTCTTTTAACCTTAGCGAAAGTGTCCTTGGACTAATCCCTCTTAGAGATCTTTGTAACTCCCCGAAACGCTTCGTTCCTTGTAAAATATCCCTAAGAATTAAGAATGTCCACTTGCCTCCTATTACATCCATCGTCTTTTCAATAGGACAGTTCTGATAATCTGGTTCAAGCATCATCTTTTATCCCTCCTACTATATTTTTGTATAGTAACTTCACTTAAATTCCGTACTATTATTTCTGTTGCACTTCATTTAGTATAGCAATACAGGGTGGTTAAGTAAAATAATGGAAGGGATGATTAAAATGAAAGTTATTGTCTTTGGAGGAACTGGATTTATTGGCAGTCATGTCGTTGAACAACTACAATTAGCTGGGCATCACGTAACGACAGCAGTTCGTACTACAAGCAATACAACTTTTTTAAAAAGCTTAGGGGTTAATATCGTTAGGATAGACTTTTCAGATCCCGGAGCAATTGGTAAAGCAATGGATGGGAAGGATGTAGTTTATAATTGTACGGCAGATCCAAATCAGAATATGCCAAGCGATTTAGATGCTCCAGTAGAAATTAAATTAACTAAAACACTTATTGAAACAGCAGCTTTGCATGGTGTTTCCAGGTTTATTCAGTTAAGTACAATTGTAATTTATGATCTTAAAAGTAATGAACCCATAGATGAATCTTACATTTCCCAACCGGAGTATCCAATACAAAAAGTAGCTATGGAAAGGGAAAGAATAGTTAAAGAAATTGGAAAAAATGCTGGGATTGAGACCATCATTTTACGTCCGGCAAGCACCATTGGAGCGAGGGATACGAAATCTTTTTTTTCAGGACTTTTTACAGCTCATACTCATGATCAATTTCCTATTGTAGGAGAAGGTGATCGGAAAGTTTCTTTAATAGATACAAGAGATATTGGAAGAGCGATGGAGTTTTTAGGAGTTTACAATAAACCAAAGGATGATAAAGGCGTTTATTTAGTTAAAGGATTTGATGTTACCTGGTATGAACTAAAGAAGGAAATGGACCGAATAACTGGAAGAAACGCTATAGTTAATCCAATATCAACATCTGAGCAGACATTTATGATAAAGAATTTTTCAGTAAATAGAATTTGGAACGATAACAAATTAAGAAAGTTAGGTTTTCAAACAAGGTATTCCTTATCTGACGCAGTAGGGACTTCGGTTCATGATTTACTTAATAGAGCAGAATAAATAAATTATTTGATCCTCTTCTAACCCTGAAAATGATCAAATTAATCAAGCTATAAGGGAGAGCTTTTATAGCCTCCTTTTATACTTTTTCCAATTATAGTCAAGAACTTTTGAACAATAAAAGGTCAGGCTCTATTACGCTACTATGTTAGTTAATTAGAATCTGACCTTCTTTTAAGTATAGGATCTTAAATAATTATCAAAGTTTTCAACCGGTCGCTCATACAAGGGTGACCGTGTGCACATTGAGGCTGTGGAAAGCTAGACAGGCTGCTACAGAAATCGTTAATGATTTTGATTATATATGACACGTGTCATAGGGTTCCTCTTACAGGTGTGAATTTTCCTCGTTGCTTTTGTTGGATAAGATTAATTTATAAATAAAGAAGGAAAGTGTGAGAGGAATGAAAGAGAGAATTAGACTGCTTGACATATTGAGAGGAATCGCTGTATTAGGTACGTTGGGAACAAATATATGGATATTCGCGCATTTGGGTGATCTGTCTTTTATCACCACGTATGAGTACTCTGACTGGTGGAAAACTGAAGATCTCATGAGAATGTTCGTTTTATTTTTGGTAAACGGTAAACTTCTCGGATTGCTTACGATCATGTTTGGTGTGGGAATGGAATTGAAATACCAGCAGATGGTACGGAAGAACAAAGCATGGCCAGGTGTGTACAAATGGACGGCGATCTTTCTGATTGCGGAGGGTTTTCTCCATTATGTCCTTGTGATGGAATATGACATATTAATGAGTTATGGTGTGACAGCTCTTCTCGTCGCATATATCCTGAAACGGGGCGACCGTTTTATCTCCAGAATTATGAAGCTGATTGGGGGATTTCAACTGGGAGTGATCTTGCTAATAACGATTGCCAGTCTTTTTGGTGGAAATGTGTCACTCGGAAGTTTTGATGATGTAGTGGCATTATACCAGAACGGCAGCTGGCTTGATCAGGTAGAATATCGACTCTCCAGCTTTTTGCTGCTGAGAATGGAAGCTATATTAATTATCCCAATGAATATTTTCCTGTTTTTATTAGGTGTTCGTGTGATGAGGGCAGGGGTATTTTCACCAGATGAGAATGGCAGAAAACAGCGGAGTAATCTGTTTAAAATTGGAATCTATTTCGGTCTGCCGCTGAATTTATTAATTTTTATACCTGGGGGAGCATTTGATCTGCCGGTTCGATATTTGTTTGCGCCAATATTGTCACTTGGGTATATTGGTTTAATAGGAAAAATGATAGAATATAAGAAATGGGACTGGTTATGGCAGAGACTGGAACAAGCAGGGCGCATGTCGCTAAGTTGTTATGTGATACAAAATGTGATTGCTTCTGTTATTTTCTACGGGTGGGGTTTTGCTTTAGGTGGTAAGGTTGATTCACTGACGATTATCCTCACCTGGACAATGATCTCCTTATCTCAACTAATATTGGCATCCGTCTGGAGCCATAAGTTTCAGCAGGGTCCAATGGAAATTATTCGACAGCGGACAATCCGATTACTTTCCCAGAATAACTAAAAATGGAGAATGTCAGTTATGATGAAAAAGATATATCCAAGTGATCAGATAAACCATTATTTACTTATTGATGCCATTTCTATTGTTTTCTTATTCTTCCTTATCCTACGCGAGGAAACCATATTTGGTTTGTTTGGTAATTTACTGTTACTAGCGGTTTTCTTGCTATCTTTTTATATCGGGATCTGGCACCGGGATTGGCGATTATTAGCCGCGTCTTTGTCAGGCTTGTTTGTTTTAACATTATTCGGTGTTTTTGTCAGTTCTTCTATTTTACTATTTGGTTTTATTTTCGCAGATTTAATAGGCAGATCCAGGTCAAAATGGCATATCGGATATGGAATAGCAGCAATCGCCATTATGTTCGCCATTGTGTATTGGCAAAGTTCAGATAGTCAGGATAATTACTTCCTCTTGCCTGTTATGATTTTGCAGTTAGTTTTCCCAATACTAATACATATTAAGGAAAAATCAAACCGTTTGCAGGGGGAATTGGATGCAGCAAATGCCGAAATAGAAAAGTACATCCAGGAAGAAGAAAGACAACGAATAGCTAGAGATATCCATGATACACTTGGCCAGACGCTAACAATGATTAAACTGAAAAGTGAATTAACTACGCGGTTGATCGATAAAGATGTACCAAGAGCAAGAGAGGAATTAACTGATATCCTCATAACATCAAGAAGTGCCTTGAAACAAGTAAGAGAATTAGTTTCAGATATGAAATTTATTTCATTACAGAGTGAATTAGACAGTGCGGAGAAATTAATACAATCTGTCGGAATGAAGTATAAATTACATATTGGGGAGCTCCCACTTTTATCAAGTGTTGCGGAGACGATGACAGCTCTTTCTATCAGGGAAAGTGTCACAAATGTAATTAGACATAGTAGGGCAAGATGCTGCATGATCACAAGCGAAGTGATAGGCAGCAGCCTTGTTATCCGGATTTATGATGATGGCATTGGTCTAAATGATTCGGGGAGCGGCAATGGTATCCAATCTATTAAGGAGCGGATGCAATTAATAAAAGGAACAGCAGCCATTTCCAATGCATCTCCTTGTGGCACAGAAGTAGAATTGAATATCCCATACTATGGGGAAGAAAAGGAGAACCGTATCCAATGATTCGTGTCATGATTGCAGAAGATCAGCATATGCTGAGGGGCGCCTTAAGCTCTTTAATTGAACTGGAAACAGATATGGAAGTACTTGCAGAAGTATCTGATGGTGATAAAGCATGGGAAGTCATCGAGAAGGAAAAACCTGATGTTTGCATACTAGATATTGAGATTCCTGTTGTAAGTGGTCTTGAATTGGCTGAAAAAATAAGAGCGACAGAGCAATCATGTAAAGTTTTGATGGTGACCACTTTTGCGCGGCCGGGATATTTGCAAAAGGCAATAGATCTCGAAGTGGAGGGCTATCTGCTGAAGGATGAACCAATTGATTATCTGATCGATGCGATTCGAAAAGTGATAAACGGTGAACGGGTGATTAGTACAGACCTTGCTGCAACACTTTTTATGAAAGAAACGAATCCAATGACGGAACGGGAAACGGAAGTGCTTCGCCTCGTAAAAGAGGGGTTAACGACAAATCAAATATGCGATAGATTATTTTTAACAAAAGGCACTGTGCGTAACTATCTGTCAGCAGTCATTCAGAAGTTATATGCAGAATCAAGGCAACAGGCTGTTAAGATAGCTTCAGAAAAAGGATGGATATAGTCCTTTAAAGTGGCTGATGTCTCAGCTAAATACTAAACTTGAAATAAAGACTCGACAAGAACAGTGGAATGAATCAGAATTTATTTCAACAGTTAACAATGATAAAAAACAAAAATTAAAGTTGAGTGAAAAATCAAGGTAAAATCCTTGATTTTTTTTTCATTTTAAAGTGTCGATAGTTGATAACATATAGACCCAAAAACGAGTTAAATTTTCGCTTTTAACCCTAATAAACAAAGATTATGAACTTGTTATAAAGGAAGTGATTTAAATTTTGTCATCACTTAATTGTGACAAATTTATGACAAGTCGCATGCCAAAGGTAATAGATAATTTGCTATGATTTAAATTGTAAGCGCGCTCAAAAATTAAGGAGGGAAATTGATGAAGAAAATTTGGGGTCTATTATTTGTCATGATTATAATGTCAACATTGATTTTAGCAGGATGTAATACGAGTTCACCTAATAATGCAACAGAGGGACCTTTAGGTGGTACTGGTACGGAAGAAACGAGTGGCGAAACCGATGCCAACTCGGAAACTGAGTCTGACGGTGATACCACACTTACTATTGCAACAGTAAATAATCCAGATATGAAAATTATGCAGAAAATGACAAAGGAATATTTTGAAAAGGATACTGGAATTAATGTAGAATTTGTTGTTTTACCTGAAAATGACCTTCGTAAAAAGGTAACAGAAGATGTGGCACTTGGAGCAGGACTATTTGATATTGTCACAATAAGTACTTACGATACACCAATTTGGGCAGAAAATGGCTGGATTGAACCATTAAGTCCGATGTTCGAAGAGTTAGATGCTGAGGAATTAGAGGCATATGACATGGAAGATGTGTTTCAAGTACTAAGAGATGCACTTTCGTATGAAGATACTCAATACGCATTACCGTTCTATGGTGAAAGTAGTATGCTTTACTACAATAAAACAATTTTTGAAGAGCTTGGACTGGAAATGCCATTAGAACCTACATGGGAAGAAGTTGGAGAGCTAGCTAGAACGATCAAGGAGGAAACTGGAAAGCCTGGTATTACGTTAAGAGGTTTACCTGGTTGGGGTGAAGTAATGGCACCTTTAACAACGGTTATAAATGCATACGGAGGATCTTGGTATGACATGGAGTGGAATGCACAATTAAACAGTGAAAACACGGTAGAGGCCGTTCAATTTTATGCTGACCTAATTCAAGATGCCGGACAGCCTGGAGCAATTAATACAGGATTTACAGAAGCGCTAACATTAATGTCTACAGGAGAAACTGCGATGTGGTACGATGCGACTGTTGCAGCAGGCTTCTTAAACAACCCTGATGACTCTCAAGTTGTAGGTGACATTGGATATGCCTTTGCACCTAAAATGGAAAAAGAAAATACAGGATGGCTTTATGCATGGTCACTTGCAATAGAATCTGCGAGTAAAAACAAGGATGCTGCCTTTGAATTTATCAATTGGGCAACAAGTAAAGAATATATTGAATTAGTTGGTGAAAATGAAGGCTGGGTTGTTGCTCCATCAGGAACACGGACATCAACCTATGAAAATCCAAACTATCAAGAAGCAGCACCATTTGCTGAAATGGTATTAGACGCTATTGAACGAGTAGATTACGAACAGCCAACAGTTGATCCAGTTCCATACGAAGGGGTTCAGTATGTTGTGATTCCTGAATTCCAAGAACTAGGGACAGAAGTAAGCCAGCATATCGCATCTGCAATTGCGGGAGATGTCACGGTAGAAGAAGCAATGAATGAAGCCCAGAAGCTAGCAGAAGCAGTGGCAGAGGAAGGCGGATATAAAGAGTAGGACAGTATAGCAGAAGAGGATTGGAGGATCCTCTTCTTACTATTCTAAATGTAAGCTGAGGAGAGTGAATCATGAATCAAAATGAGGCTGTTCAACAAAATTCAAAACCAAGAAGGGTATCCAAAAAGAAAGGAAAAGCCCTTAATAACCCTCCAGTGAAAAGGTTATTACTACCGACTGTCGTCTACCTTATCATTGCAACTCAAATTCCGTTTATTGTTACCATTTATTACAGCTTTCAAGAATGGAACCTAATGAGGCCTGATAAAGGAGTCACCTTTACTTGGTTTACAAATTTCATTAAAGCGTTAAGTGCACCTTCTTTTTATGAAGTTGCAATGAACACGTTAATTTTAACGACATCGGTACTAATGATTTGTTTTGTATGCGGCTTATTATTAGCGTTATTAATGAATCGGAACTTCGTGGGCAAGGGAATTGTCAGAACCATGTTTATATCCCCTTTTTTCGTGATGCCTACCGTTTCAGGTATTATTTGGAAGACAATGGTCTATAACCCAAGCTTTGGATTTTCCGCTTATTTTGCTAATGTTTTTGGAGTAGCACCATATGATTGGTTCACGCAAAATCCTTTGCTGGCAGTTATTTTCATTATTTCATGGATGTGGATTCCGTTTTTTATGCTGATACTTCTTGCAGGTCTACAGTCATTACCAATGGAATTAATCGAAGCGGCACAATTAGATGGAGCCAATCGTTTGCAACAATTTTTCAATGTAACGATTCCACATCTTGTACGATATATCGAAGTAGTAGTTTTACTTGGGTTAATGTTTATCCTGCAAGTATTTGGTGAAATTTATGTAACGACTTCCGGTGGTCCAGGCTTTGCATCTACCAACCTTTCCTTCTTAGTGTATCGAACCGGATTCCAAAGCTGGGATGTTGGTGGAGCATCAGCAATTGGAGTAATTACCGTTATTTTAACTATCGTTATGATGTTGTTAATGTTTAAAGTATTACGACGGATGTTTAAGGAGGAACAAGCATGAAAAAACTTACGTCAGGTGGATTGACTTTTCTTACCTATCTCTTAGCGTTCTTGTTCTTCTTCCCTATTTTATGGGTACTCATCACAGGGTTTAAAAGTGAAGGAGAAGCCGTCATTATACCACCAACGATTGCTTTTAAACCGACATTGGAAAACTATCAGGTGATTTTTGATTTAGGTGTAGTTGGATATTTCTTAAACTCGGTCACTGCTACTTTGGTATCCACATTGATTGCTTTATTAATTGGTGTGCCAGCAGCATATGCCCTGACCATGTATCGTGTAAAAAGGAGAGACGATATTTTGTTTTGGATTATATCTACACGCTTTTTGCCTATAGCGGGTGTTATTATCCCACTATATCTCATTTTTAAAAATTTGAATTTATTAGATTCGCTGACAGGTTTAATCATTCTATATGCTGGGATGAATATTCCTTTAATAATCTGGATGATGCGTTCTTTCTTTAATGATGTATCATTTGAAATTATCGAAGCAGCTCAAATTGATGGTGCGACAGGAATTCAAAGTTTCTTTCAGATTGTTTTACCATTAGTTAGACCAGGTCTTGTTTCCACTGCGCTATTATCCATGGTATTTGCATGGAATGAGTTTTTCTTCGCAGTTACATTGAGCTACCATAAAGCAGCTACATTGCCTGTATATATGGCATCTTTTATGACACAAGAAGGATTATTCTGGGCAAGTATGTCAGCAGCAGCTACGATAGCAATACTACCTGTTTTAATTTTAGGGTGGTTTACACAGAAACAGCTTGTTCGAGGGTTAACGATGGGTGCGGTAAAAGGATAAGCATTAACATAAAAATGGAGGTAATCGCTATGAAAGCATTAGTTATTGAAAAACCAAATCAAGCCGTCATTAAGGAGGTTCCATATCCTAAACCAGGTCCAAATGATGTGACCATCCGTGTGAAAAACATCGGGATTTGCGGCACAGATATCCATATATTTTTAGGTGAGTTTATTTCACCATATCCTATTATTCCGGGGCATGAGTTCTCAGGTGTAGTGGAAGAAGTGGGAGAAAATGTAACAGAATATCAAGTGGGTGATCGGGTAACTGCAGATCCTTCCTTATTTTGTGGCCATTGTGAATTTTGTTTAACGAATAGAGGTAATCAGTGTGAGAACTGGGGGGCACTTGGGAACACAGTTGATGGTAGTATGGCGGAATTTGTAAAGGTTCCAAGTAGCAATGTCGTCAAAATTCCAGATACAATGAATTTTCCAGAAGCTGCCTTTATTGAACCAATGGCTTGTGTTGTGCATGGTATGAATCGATTACAGCTTCAAGTCGGTGATCGGGTGTTACTGTTTGGTGCAGGTGCTATGGGGCAACAACTTATTCAATCCGTAAAAATGGCCGGCGCATCGGAGTTAGTAGTGGTTGATATTTCCCAAGATAAACTTGACATGGCTTTAAAATGGGGAGCTACCAAGGTGGTTACAAGTGATAATGTAAGTGACGAATTATCCGATGAGCATTATCCAAATGGATTTGATGTCGTCATTGATGCTACCGGTATTCCTAAAGTAATTGAACAAGCATTCGGATTCTTGGGCAAAACGGCAAAATACTTGCAATTCGGGGTGACACCAATAGGATCCACCGTTCCACTAGACCCTTTTCGTTTATATAATAAAGATTGGACATTAATTGGTTCAATGGCTATTAATCATACCTTTTATCCAGCTTTTCATTGGGTTAAGGAAGGCCGGATACAATTAAACCATTTAATCTCAAAGGAAATTTCTTTAGAAGAAACAATCGATTATTTGAAAGGTCCAAGAGATCCGAACAATCTTAAAGTTCAAATCAAAATATAATATAAAGACTTGTATATATGAAAAGCCACAATATTTCTGTGGCTTTTTCATGGTATTATACTCTAAAAGGAATAGATAATAAATGTTTAGGAGGGACAATCTATGATACTTAATTCAAGACAAAGAGAATTGTTAAGAGTGTTATTAAGTATGGATAAGCCTATTTCCTATAAAGATTTATCCGACATTTTTAAATTTAGCATACGAACGATTCAAAGAGAAATGAAAGGATTACATTCCTATTTCGATTCATATAATTTAAAATTAGTCAAAAGAATGGGGAAAGGAATTGAATTAAGTGGAGATTTACACGATAAACAAAGGTTAAATCTAGCATTAGAACAGGTTAAAATCTTAAACGCCTACTCACAAAGTGAACGTCAAGAAGGAATTGTTTATGATTTATTGCTTGCGAAAGAACCTATTAAACAATATACATTAAGTAAAAAATATGATGTAGCGGAATTAACGATTAGTAATGACATGGATAAAATCAACAAATGGTTAGAAAAAGATGATGTAAAAATAGTAAAGACTCCAGGTATTGGAGTGTACATAGATGGAACTGAACAACAGCGCAGAACGATCTTATCTCGTTTGCTTCATCGAGATATTACCTTTGAGGATTGGATAGAGCTATTCCAAGGAAAAAAAGGGGAAGAAAGATTAAATGGAAAGCTAGGTTTAGTGATTCGTAGTCGCTTACTAAAATTTGTTCAGACAGATAAAATTCTGGATATTGACCGTGTATTGCAAAAAGCACTTCTTGAACATCCTCATATCACTCTAACAGATCGAAATTATGTTAACCTGATTGTCCATGTTATTCTTGCATTGGAGAGAATCCAAAGTGGTGAAGTGATAGAAGAGAACATTACCATAGCAAGTGATGACTGGCATGATCCGGAGATATATTCATTAGCAGAATTAATTGTAGAAGAGTTAGAAAAACTTACATCTCTGAAAATTCCCAGAATAGAAATAAACTATATTGCGCTTCATTTAGCAGGAACGAGAATCGATTATCAGAAGAAGCCGTTTGATGATGATAATCAAGATTTTACATGGATTGAACTAACCAAAAGTTTTATACGTGCGATCGAACATTTTCTAGATGAAAGTCTTATAGAAGATAAGATCCTATTTGAGGGGTTACTCTCCCATTTTGCACCAGCATTTAACCGGTTAAAGCATGGGCTTCAAATTCATAATCCAATGCAGGATAAAATAATCGAGATGTATCCCGAAATCTATCATGCTTGTCAGAAGGCATGTGAATTAATAGCTGAAAAAACCGGTTATACTATTCCTGAAGAAGAAGTAGGTTATTTAGCCATGCATATCGGAGCATCACAACTGAGAAAACATGAGCAAATCAGGCAATCCTATCGATGTATTGTTGTATGTACAAGTGGTGTAGGGTCCTCTACATATTTAGCAACAAGAATTCGCACAGAAATGCCTAGTCTTAGTGTAGAAGCGGTGTTATCATTAAAGGAACTTGAAGAGTGGTTAGATAAGGGTGAAAGCTTTGATATTGTCATTTCGACTGTAAATGTTCCTTTTTTACAAGAGGAAAAAATGGTGATTGTTACCCCTTTTTTAAAGGAAGAGGATATAAAAAATATCGAACATACCTTAATAGAAATTGACAAGCATCAATTGGTTATAAAAAGCGAAGAACAGACCTCACTGCAATTTTCATCAATTCTTCCATTAGCGAAGTATGGTGAAGCACTACTCCAAATCTTAAAGAATTTTGTTATGTTTCAAGAAGTTAAGATAATGGATCCAATGATCGATCGAATTGCTAGCTTATTAGATAGTCATCAGGGTGTAAGCGATATCAAAAAAGTAGTAAATGACCTAGAAAAGAGAGAAGAACAAGGTGGCTTTGTACTGGGAAACCTGGCGATGATGCATGCTAAAACTAAAGGGGTTAATGAAATAATTGTTTCGATTTTTCGTATGGAAGAACCAATATTATGGAAAAACGATAACGAGGAAGTATGTAGGATAAACGTAATATTAATGTTAGCTGTACCAGTTGAGGCACCAAAGGAACATAAGGAGATGATAAGCGAAATTACAGCAATGTTAGTAGATGATCAGTTTGTTAACACCATTTTGAATGGATCGCAGGAATTAATGGAAAATTCACTGGAGGATATTTTATTAAATGCCTATGAATTAAAAATAACTGCATCTATAAAGGAGTTACAAAGACAATGAAGAAATTAGCACAAATATTGAGTGCTATGGTATACCAAAACATTGTTATTATTATAGTTGTTGGAGTAATTCGAGAGTTATTTGGAAATTATGGCTGGTGGTATAATGAAGAAATATTGAATATCGTAAATCCTGCTTACCACGTTTTATTACCAATATTAATAAGTCATACTGGCGGAAGAATTATTGGTGGTCAAAGAGGAGCAGTAGTTGCCTCCATTGTTACATTTGGTTTGACTCTATCCAGTACAGTTCCAGCGATATTGGGGGCCATGATCATTGGTCCATTAACTGGTTGGATTATAAAAAAGTTAGATCAAATGATTAAGAAAAAGCTCCCTGGTGTTGGGTATGAATTGCTTATCAGTAATGTTTTGGCATCAGTGGTTGCAATTGCCCTTACTTTAATTAGTTATCGTTATATTGGCGGGATCTTATCTGTTGGAGTGGAACGAACAACAGACATATTAGCATCTGTTATTAACTCTAATTGGCTTCCGTTAGCTGCAGTTATTATAGAGCCAGCCAAGGTAGTATTTTTAAATAATATTATAAATTTCGGTTTCCTAACACCTCTAGGAATACAACAAGCTAATGAGCTAGGTAAGTCAATTTTATTCTTATTAGAAGCTAATCCTGGACCAGGGTTAGGTGTTCTCCTTGCATATTGGATGAAAACAAAGGGTGCGCAAAGGAAAGGAGCGAAATTGGCTACATATATCCACTTTTTCGGTGGTATACATGAAGTTTATTTTCCTTATGTCTTGAAGAATCCTCGACTGATTATTTCGCTTGTAGTAGGAGGAATGGCTGGAATCTATGTTTTTCAATGGTTTAAAGTAGGGCTTGTTGCTGTATCATCTCCCGGAAGTATTTTCCTGTTTGTCGGGTTAGCTCCTAGAAGTGATATGCTTTATGTTGTATTAGCTGTTTTTATTTCTGCACTTATTTCTTTTGGATTAAGTTTTATTCTAATAAAAAGCGTATCTAACTCACCTACTGTTTCCGAAAATAAGAATACGATCATCGAATTTTACCAAATAGATAAAGAAGATGTATTAAGTGACACTAAGAGAAATGAAGAAATTCAATCGACTACATCAGTGGAAGACAGGAACACCTTTTTTAATAAAAAGATAAACACGATTTATTTCGTTTGTGAAGCAGGTATAGGGTCCAGTGCCATGGGGGCTTCCATGCTAAGAAAAAAACTAGAACAAACGAGTCATAACATTATTGTTGAGAATGCCTCAATTGACGAGATTCCTCAGTATGCAGATTTAGTTATTTGTCATCAAAAGCTGTTACAGACTGTTCAAAAGGAGTTTCCTAAAAAAGTTGTCTATCCGCTACCTACTTTTACTGACATGAAGGAATATGACCAATTAGTTAATAAACTGTGAGGGGCAAAGGGATGAGGGACAAAGGGACAGGTCTCTTGTCCCTTTTTCGTTATAATCATTTCTTTCTTTTAGTCCAACTAAAGAAAGGAAAAAAATAAATCTTTTGGGAGGTTTCTTGTAATTTTTATGGAATAATTATTATATAAAGTCCCTCTTGCGCTTTAACATATATCCTTTTTCATCAATTTCTTGAGTATTGTAAAATGTATAATACTCTCTAATCCCTACTTTCCTTCTATCTTATCCCTATAAATGTAACTTTAGCTTGAACTATGGCTTTGGTGATTTATCTAAATCTTACTGTGAGGTGATGACCGTTGGCGAGAAGAACAAGAACAAAGAGCAGTACAGGTGTTTATCATATAATGATAAGAGGCATTAATTAGTAAACCATTTTTGAAGATGAGGAGGATAAGAGAAAGTGCTTTATTTGATGATTAGGGTTTATCGCCGCAATAAAGTGGAGTAATGTTTTCGACTTTTTATTTTAATTTATAACAGATATATTAAAAAAATAGTATAATAAGGGTTAATAATTCATTTGCGCAAAGAAACTGTCATTCAAAAAAGCACCTCCTTATACACACCTTCATTGCCATTTTCATAACCGGATGTACCAGGGTATCATCAATCAAACTGGATAGAGAGAATACCTAGATAACATCTATCCCGCAAAGGCTACAGCTAAAGGCATGATGCTACTCTAACAAATAGATTGTACATGAAAAACATTTTTAATAAGTGATTCCAAATAAATTCATTTTTCAAATCGAGGTGTAAGTCTATTATGAGTCTGCCTATATTGAGCACAAAACTGCATATCCCCCTAGCTAAGTCTGAAATGGTCCCGCGAACCCATTTATTCAGATATTTAAATGAGAGCCTTGATAAAAAATTAACGCTTGTTTCCGCTCCTGCAGGCTATGGGAAGACTACATTAGTCGGTGAGTGGATAGCTCAGTCCGAATATAAAGCAGCCTGGATATCTCTCGATGAATATGATAATGACCCCTTTCGTTTCCTACAGTATTTAATGTTCTCAATAAGGAAATTCATTCAATTGAACAAAAAAGACATAGACACCTCCTTGTCATATCATCAATCAATGCCTATTGAATACATTCTTACCACTTTGATCAATGACATTTCCGCGTGTGAAGAACCATTCATTTTTGTTCTCGATGACTACCACTTTATTGAATCCAAAGCTGTACACGATGCTGTATCTTTTCTCATTAACAATCAGCCTTCACAAATGCATTTGATTATTTTAACTCGAAAAGACCCTCCACTTCCAATTGCTGGATTAAGAGCAAAAGACGATGTAACCGAAGTTAGAGGTAATGATTTACGTTTTACAGTAAATGAGGCGACATTTCTCTTTAATCATATTATGAAGTTTAGTTTGTCACGTGATGAAGTGGATTTTCTCGAGTCACTTACTGAAGGCTGGGTGGTCGGGTTGCATTTGGCGGCTATTTCTATGCAGGGTCGTTCTAATAAAACTCAATTCATTTCCTCGTTTACCGGCAATCACCGCTATGTACTAGATTATTTGATGGAGGAAGTCCTTATGCAACAACCTCCGGAAGTACAAACCTTTTTGCTACAAACCTCCATTCTTGAACGGTTTTGTAGTCCTCTATGTGATGCTGTTTTGCAGAAAGGGAGAGAAGGTGGTAATATTCTGGCGCTACTCGAACGTTATAATCTTTTTGTAATTCCATTAGATAATGAGCGTCGGTGGTATCGGTATCATCATCTTTTTAGTGATTTGTTACGCCAACGTCTTCACCATACTTACAAGGAAATAGACGAAGAGGTTTACGTTCTGCACAACAGAGCTAGTCAATGGTTTGAAAAGAATGGTTATGAGATCGAAGCCTTTAAACATGCAACTGCTGCTCAAAATGTGGAGAGAGTCACTAAATTAATATTAGGAAAAGAGATTCCTTTACACTTCCGAGGTGGCGTAAGGGAAGTGTTAAAGTGGTTAAAACACCAAAAACAATCCACGCTTGATAAACAGCCTTCACTTTGGGTTACATATGCATCTGCATTACTAATAGTTGGTCAATCGAATGGCGTTGAACAGAAGCTATCTGCTGCAGAAGCTGCGCTCAACTCAAAGGATCTGGATGAGCCCGAAGGAGATATCATTGGACATATAGCTTCTATAAGAGCAACGCTTGCAGTCACTAGGAATAAACCGGATACCATCATTCATCAATCACTTATCGCGTTAAAGCATCTTCATCCTCATAATCTACATGTTCGTTCAGCAACTACCTGGTCCTTGGGAGTCGCCTATCAATTAAAGGGGAAGCGGAGATATGCCAAACATGCCTATTTAGAAGCGTTATCGTTGAGTAAGAAAATTGACCATAAAATCATTACACTAATGGCTACTTTAGGAATTGGACAGATAGAGGAATTGGACAATCAGTTAAACTTAGCGATGCAAACCTACAAACAGGTCGTACAGATAGCTGGTGAACCACCTTTACCAGCAGCCTGTGATGCTCATTTTGGAATGGCTCGTATTTATTATCAATGGAATAAAATAGAAGAATCGACTGTGCATAGTGACCAAAGCATTGTATTGGCAAGGGAAGTTGAGAATACAGATCGGTTGTCAGAATGCGAATTATTTGCCGTGAAGTTAAAGCTGGCAAAACAAGAATTGTCTGAAGCCGAAGATTTGTTGATGAATGTTCGGCATAAGGTGCAAGAACGGTCTTATGATCATCTTCTGAGTGAAGTGACACACTTGGAATTTGTTCTTGCTCTATATTGTGGCAGCTTTACAAATGAAATGAAGCTTCTGCAAACGGAACAATTCCCAGTACTTGAAGCTAGAAGCCATATCGCTAAAGGTAATGCGAAAGCAGCTTTGACTCTATTAGATTTTTTACATGAACAGGCGATAGAAAACCAATGGCAAGACGAAATTCTTAAGCTTCTGATACTCCAAGCCTTAGCCTTACAAGTAGAAGGTAATATGGAGGAGGCGCTTCAAAAATTGAAGGAAGTGATTACTCTTGCGGAGCGGGAGAACTTCTTACGGCTTTTTGTTGATGAAGGAAAGTCTTTATACGTTTTATTAACCGAAGCATACGCCCGACGTATTCATCCCGATTATACGAAGCGATTGCTTTCTGCTATGCGCAAAGAACAAAAACTTTTGGACTATTCTTCACTCCAAAATCTTTCTTTGAAAACTGATTATTTTGTTGATACTTTAAGTAATCGTGAATTAGAAGTCCTTTATTTGATTGCAGAAGGTCTCTCCAATCAAGAGATAGGTGATAGGCTTTTTTTGGCTTTAAGCACTGTAAAAGGATATAACCGAAATATTTTTGAAAAATTACAAGTCAAAAGACGGACCGAGGCTATCGCACGCGCGAGGGAAATAGGACTGATCTAATCATAAAAGTCTCAAGCAATGCCCATCAGGCGATGCTTGGGCTTTTTTATGAGAAACATACTTTAGTATCTACCCGATCATGTTGAGTGACAAGTATAATGTTAATAACCACGGAGACAAACTTCCCCAGGAAGAAAACATGATAGGCAGGCCATTTTTCATCGAGGTGTTTAGGTTATTTATTGGATGGACTTAACGCAAAGGCTTTTAAAATACATCACTAAGAGGAGGGGATATTATAAAATCGAAAAGAAAGATGTCCATTGTGCTCGGACTCTTGTATATCTTCAGTTTTATATTTGGAATATTCAGCTCGGTTCCTGCGCTAGAACGACCGGATTACCTTGAGCGTTTAGCAATAATGGAAACGCAAGTAATGGCTGCTACTTTCTTTCAAGCAGCAATGGCAGTTGTATATCTCTTAATTACCCTAGTGTTTTATTCCGTAATTAAAACCTACAATAGCCATTTGGCGTTGTGGTATTTCGGATTTAGAATTATAGGATCTGCCTTTCTGTTTCTTGGTTTAGGTTTTCTTCCTCTTTTATTATGGAACAGTCAAATTTATGTAAGTACTGGAGAAATTGATTTGCCGACTTTGGAATGGACTGCTGAATTGCTAAGAAAAGGAAGAGATATTGTCAATCATATCGTGATGATCTTGCCTTGGGCTTTGGGGGGATTCATCCTCTACTATGTGCTTTATCAAAATCGGCAGGTTCCGCGATGGCTTTCGGTGTGGGGGATTGTCGGGTGCAATTTTACTCTTCTTGCTACGCTATTCTTGATGTGGAATATCGTAACGGTATCCAGCCATATATATTTTATTTTAAATGCTCCATTAGCCTTTGGCGAATTACTTTTGTCATTTTTTTTGATTTTCAGAGGATTCTTTCCACAAGAGAAAGGTGGGATATAATGAAAGTGTTGGTTTTAGGTGCAAGCGGAGCAACTGGTCAACAAGTTGTCAGGGAATTAATCAAGAGAAAAATTAATACTAGAATTCTTATCAGGGAGAGTGCAGTTCTTCTGGATGATATTAAAGATAGTACATTCGTTGAGACGATAAAAGGGAATATTAGTGAATTGAATGACAATGAACTGACCTTTCTACTGCAGGATTGTAATGTTGTGATCTCCTGTCTTGGTCACAATATGACCTTTCAAGGAATGTTCGGTAAACCCAGATATTTAGTATACGATGCAGTTAAAAAGATCTGTGAAACAACTAAGTCAAACTCCGGAAATAACATAAAATTTATCCTCATGAGTACAACCGCGTATACAAATCAGTTATCTGGAGAAGAAAATCCATGGAGAGAAAGAATCCTACTCTCTTTATTGAACTTTACTCTTCCTCCTCACAAAGATAATATGAAGGTCGCAAATTATCTGGTTAGTGAATTAGGAAGCCAGGATAAAGCTGTAAAATGGATTGCTGTTAGACCTGACACATTGATAAGCGATGAAGTAAACAGTCCTTATGAAGTGTTTGACTCGCCAGTACGTAGTCCAATATACAACCCGGGTAAAACCAGTCGAGTGAATGTGGGGCATTTTATGGTTGAACTAGCTACCAATCATACACTGTGGGCTCAATGGGAAAATAAAACTCCAGTGATTTATAACAAATAGGGAAAATTTACACAGGGGTAACCTATCGGGAAGGTGATTCAAGCGTTAATGTATTTATCTTCATCCGAAAGAATAGTCGAAATGGAGGGAGAAAAAATTAAAAGCATAGCCATTTTTCTTTTAGTAGTAATAGTTGGATTCAGTCTGTTCGTACTTACACAAATACCTTTTCAAATTGGGATGTTTGGGGGATATAAAGGTGTTAGCTTAACTCTTATAGGATTATTACAAGCCATAATGATCATTCCTTTACTATATGTTGGATTGAAGGCTTTAAAGATGAATTTCAAAAAGATTGGTCTCACATCATTTAAATGGAAAAGAGATAGTTTATTAGGAATAGCTGTAGCCTTAGGGTGGGCAGTTGTCCAATTTGTATGGATTATTCCAAATACAGGTGGGGCTTCCCGTGAGGATATATCTGAGATTCTTACTATGCTTGAGTATAGTTGGATAAATGTATTATGGTATTTACCCTTAGGTATTATTGGTGGAGGAATCGTGGAAGAGTTATATAACCGGGGTTTTTTTATTGGTGCATTGACGGGTATTTTTAAAGATTCCAGACTCGTTCTTTACATCGCCTCGGCGCTCTCGATCACTTTTTTTGCAGCTGGACATATACCTAGAGATTTTGTCGAGTGGATGGATCTTCTAATACCTAGCACAGCTTATACTATTCTTTATTTATATACAAAAAGATTAACTGCATCTATGGTCGCTCATGGACTATGGAACAGTATAGTCGTCTTATTGGTCATGATAATCTATGCATAGAGGGACAAAGGGACAGGTCCCTTGTCCCTTTTATTATTAAGCAAGAAAGTATAAAATTTCGCAGATGTCTAGCTTCGGGCACCCAGAAACCAAACGACTTCACGAATCGCCTTGCGATAAGTCATCATCGATTCGTAGTTTAGGAGCATCTGTTAAATTCGCTTACGTCCTGTAGGCAACACAGATGTCAACACTTCCTGTGTAAGTCCGTGATTTCTTTATCTCAGTTGATGCGCTCTAGTCACTAAGTTTCTAAGCGGGCACTCTGCGCTTTTCTTATTAGTTAGGAATTTATCTTGAAAGAGGAAATTTATGTTAAAATAAGGTTGAATTTATCGCCTATACAGATGTTGAAAAATCAACAGAATGGCATGTGAATTTTTTGGTACAATCATAAGTCGTTGGGAGGGGGATGTTTTGAGGTTCTTTGGTGGACTCAGTATAGTGATCGCTTATCTAATTCTGTTAAAAGTGTATGATCATTGGATCGGAATTTTGGGATCGTTTCTTTTTTGTGTTGCAGGTGTTTTGATTTTGAAGGAAAAAGGAGAACGATGGTTTGAAAATAATTGGTTTAAAGGTTATGTCTGCGCATTGTTTTTACTCTTGTTAGTTTATGTATCCGGTTCTTTACAAGAGATGAAGCTAGAATGGTTTGTACCTAGTGATGCATTATATGTGCGTGACTTCCATAATAAATATACCGAAATGGTCTATATCTTCCTTCCTGGTATAACTATGATGATATTTGCTAATTGCTACTTCTCTTCAAAGAAATATTGGTTTAAAAAATGGCATTTCACAATATGGGCATTACTGCTATTTATTGGAGTGAACACTGCATTTCTTAGCCACTATCAATATGTTGATGAGGGAGTAATCCACAGTAAAGGACTATTCTCGTCAACGACGTTTTCATTAGATGAAATAGAAAGAATGGATATACACCCAAAAATTATGGTCTTATTTAGAGCAAGTGGAGTTACTGATAAAAGTTTTAGATTTGATCTATACTTTGCTAGTCATAAAGGTGAAGAAATCACTTTTGGAAATATGTTCTTAATTGAAAAAGATATTAATGCTGTAGTTATGTTGCTTGAAAAAATAGAGAATAATAATAGAGAAATAGATACTGTTGTCAATCGGCCAACTTCGATGTCTTATGACATGTGGTCTATTTTAGAACAAGAATTAAATTGGTTAGATGAAGAGTTAGCAATACGCTTTAGGGAAAATGTAATGGTTAGCAACCGATGAATTATAGACAAATTATACCCATTATAAAAGCACAGAACTGAAAAAGAGTTGGTTATTAATTAAAAAGCATGTAAAAATAACATAGTTAATGGTGTTTACATATATAGAAAGGTGCTTCCCATGGAGATAACAACATTCATTATAATCATTATAATCGCATCCATACTTCAAACTAGTACGGGATTTGGATTTTCTATTCTGGCTACTCCATTTCTTCTTTTACTTTTTGAACCGGTTGAGGCAATTCAAATAAATTTAATATTGTCGTTAATTATATCTGTTGCATTAATGAGGAAAATCAGACGAGATATTGATTATGGAATTCTTAGAAGATTTGTCGGTGGAAGTGTTGTAGGACTGCCCATAGGCATTACGGTCTTTTTGTTAATGGAGATAAATAGTTTAAAGATGGGAATCAGTCTTATTATTATAGCATTAACACTGATGCTCATTTTTAAATTTCGAATTAACCAGAATAAAAAGAGAGACATACTAGCAGGTGGACTTTCCGGTTCACTGACAACAAGTATAGGTATGCCAGGGCCACCATTGTTATTATATTTTTCAGGAACAGAGACTCAAAAAGAAAAATTAAGAGGTACTACATTAGCCTTTTATTTATTTATCTACTTAATCAGTTTAATCATTCAAGTGATCTTCGCTGGTACAAATAAAACTGTCTGGGTATCAAGTTTATGGGCCATACCTTTAGTGTTTGTAGGATTGTATTTGGGACAACTATTATTTAAAAGGATAAATCAAAATAGTTTTCGAGTACTTACATATATAATCTTATTGTTTACAGGGATTTACTTGCTGATTGAGAGTTTCAACTGAGGGACAAAGGGACAGGTCCCTTGTCCCTTTTTTTGTTGTGATAAAACATTTTTTATAGAAAATCAAAATATTGACAGGTTTCTTATAATTTTTGTTGAATATTTATATAAAGCCCCCCTATAACGTTTTTAACACTTGCCCTTTTTCTTCGATATCTTTTGATTGCTAAGGTATCTAATCTCACTAATCCCTACCTTTTTTCTATCTTATCTCTAAAATCCAACTTTAGCTTCAATCATTTTTTAAATGATTTTTTAAAACCGATTGTGAGGTGATAATCATTGCCAAGAAGAGCAAGAACAAAGAGCCGTACAGGAGTCTATCATATAATGATCAGAGGAATTAATAAGCAAACTATTTTTGAAGACGAGGAGGATAAGAGAAAATTTATTAAGACCCTGGCGAAATATAAAGAAATAAGCGGTTTTGAAGTGTATGGGTATTGTTTAATGGATAATCATGTCCACTTGCTTTTGGAGGAAATAAAAGAGTCCATACCCACTGCTTTAAAAAGAATCAGTTCTAGTTATGTTTATGGGTACAACAAAAAATATGAGAGGATAGGTCATTTGTTTCAGGATAGGTATAAGAGTGAAAATGTCGAAGATGATACTTATTTTCTAACAGTATTGAGGTATATTCACCAAAATCCGTTAAAAGCAGGAATAGGAAAGAGTGTTTGGGATAGTAGATGGACAAGCATTCATGAATATGTACATAAAGTGGAATTTGTGAATATAGATAAGGGGTTTCAGTTATTTTCTACGAACAAAAAAACTGCATTAGTGCAATTTATCGTTTATATGCAGGAAGTAAATGATGATCGATGTCTGGATTTTGAGGATAGAGTAAATCTCTCGGATGATCAAGTTAGAGAATATCTGCACGATTTAGGTGTCACGAACAATAGTATGCTACAGCAAATGAACAGGAGAAACAGAAATGTTGTTTTAGCTCATCTTAAAAATCTGGAAGGTGTATCTATCCGCCAAATATCACGAGTTACTGGAATCTCCAAAAGTGTGATTGCTCGAATTAAGTGAAGGACTTTGATGAGAGGGAGGGACAAGGGACCTGTCCCTATGTCCCGTAATACACGACAGACTCATAAGGTCGTAACGTTATGTTTCCTGGACCTTTCGCTGAATGATCGTAATTAGAAATCAGTATGTCAGCGTGTTCTATTGGAAGTTCAATAGAAACTTCTTCACCATAAAAGTTATTCACGACCATTAATTTTTCGTTTTTCCATTCTCGTGTATATGCAAAAATTTGTGGGTGATCTGCTAAAAGCAGCTGATAATCCCCATAAGTAATGATATCGTATTTTTTCCTTAGCTCGATTAGCTTTTGATAATGATTGAAAATCGAGCTTGGATTCTGACGTTCTGCCTCTGCGTTAATTTGATTGTAATTTGGTGCGGGTTCTATCCAAGGTGTCCCGGTAGTAAAACCAGCATTTTCTTCATCTGACCACTGCATTGGTGTTCTTGCATTATCACGAGACTTTTGTTGTAAAATTTCAAGGATTTCTTGCTCCGGCTTTCCTTGTTGTTTCAGATTTTCATATGCATTCAATGATTCGACATCACGATATTGATCAATCGATGCGAAACCTGGGTTTGTCATACCTAACTCTTCGCCTTGGTAAATATATGGTGTTCCCTGCATCATATGGATCGTGGTCGCCAGCATTTTGGCCGATTCCTTGTGATACTTTTGATCATCACCAAATCGTGAAACGACACGGGGCTGGTCATGGTTACACCAGAACAAGGCATTCCAGCCTCCACCTTCATGCATTCCAGTCTGCCAATGAGATAGGATGTTCTTCAGTTCCACAAAATCAAATGGAGCTTTTGTCCACTTCTCGCCATTAGGGTAATCCACTTTTAAATGGTGAAATTGGAATGTCATATCTAATTCATTACGTTCTGGCTTGGTATAAAGAATACAATTTTCTAAGTTAGTTGATGACATTTCCCCAACGGTCATCATGTTATAGGGCGCAAAAGCTTCTTGATTTATTTCATGCAAGTATTTATGTACACGTGGGCCATCGGTATAAAACTTTCTTCCGTCTCCAGTTGAGTCGTTAGGAAAGCGTTGATCTTTCGAAATGAGATTAATGACATCCAGTCGAAACCCATCGATTCCTTTTTCCGCCCAAAAGCGAGTCACTTCTGCTAACTTCTCTCTAAGCTCAGGATTCTCCCAATTGAGATCAGCTTGAGTGACATCGAATAAATGTAAATAATATTGACCAGATTTTTCATCATACTGCCAAGCAGAACCGCCAAACTTCGACTCCCAATTGTTCGGTTCTTTGCCATCAATAGGGTTTTTCCAAATATAATAATCACGATATGGATTGTCTTTTGAGGCTGCTGCTTGTTTGAACCATTCGTGTTCTGTTGAAGTATGGTTGATGACTATGTCCATGATTAGCTTCATCCCGCGCTTATGGGTTTCATCTAATAATTGCTGAAAATCATTCATGGTTCCATAAGCTGGTTCAATATCAAAATAATCACTGATGTCATAGCCATTATCCTTTTGTGGTGACTTGTAGACAGGTGTCAGCCATAAGACGTCCACACCTAGCTCCTTCAAATAATCAAGCTTCTCAATAATTCCTTGTAGATCACCCATGCCGTTTCCAGTTGTATCATTAAAGCTCTTTGGATAAATTTGATAGATCGTAGACTTTTTCCACCATGCTTCACTCATTGCGATCACTCCTAAAATGATTTGAAACTTCTTATAACTTTCGTTTTGCTATAAGGTACGTAATGATAAAAGGTATAACGATAACAATCAGCATTCCAATTAAGAAAGAAATCCAACCTGTTGGCTCAATAGATAATGGAGCTGGAATACCACCAACACCAATGGAAGTTGCTTGTACGCCTTGGAATGTAATAAAAGCACCAGCTATCGACGTACCAATTACCGCAGCAATGAACGGATATTTATAGCGTAAGTTAACCCCAAACATCGCAGGCTCTGTAATTCCAAGCCATGCCGAAATACCTGATGTACCTGCTAACCCTTTGAGTTTTTCATCTCTGGCAACGAGCATCATCGCAAACACGGCAGCACCCTGAGCAATGTTGGATAGTGCGAGAATTGGCCATAAGAACGTTGATCCTGTACTTCCAATCAGCTGTAAATCTACTGCAAGGAAGGTGTGGTGCATCCCTGTAATGACAAGTGGAGCATATATCGCACCGTACAGTAGTCCACCAATTACTGGTAACGTCTCAAAAGTCGTAACTAATCCGTCGGTAATCCAGCTGGCAATCGTAAAGGTAATGGGTCCAATTACAATAAAAGAAAGGAATCCTGTTACAAGTAATGAAACGGGAGCAACTACTAATAGCTGCAGCGAATCATGGACGCGTTTACGAAGGAAAATATCTATTTTAGCCAATACCCATGAAGCAACTAAAACGGGCAGCACTTGACCTTGGTAACCGATTTTTTCTACTTCCAGTCCAAATATGTTCCACACAGGGATATCCCCTTCATTTACCGCACTACTGTAATCCCAGGCATTCATTAATGCGGGATGTACAAGTATTAACCCGAGCACAATACCTAATAATTCACTTCCGCCAAACCTCTTGACGGCAGACCAGCCAATTAATCCAGGCAGGAAGGTAAAGGCGGTATTCGCGATGATATTAATCATATCCGCAATACCAGCCCATTGTGGATATGTTTCTATAAGTGCTGGTGCTTCTCTACCGAAAATTCCTTCATTCGCTAAAATATTATTAATACCCATTAGTAGACCGGCTGTTACAATTGCAGGTAAGATCGGAATAAAAATGTCTGCTAATGTCTTGATTCCTCTTTGTAAGGCGTTTTGTTTTTGCCCGCCAGCAGCTTTGACGTCATCCTTGGATGCTTCCTCTATACCAGTTTCAGCAACCATTGCTTTATAGACTTTATCAACGGTACCTTGACCGATAACGATTTGGTATTGGCCATTTACGGCAAAGGATCCTTTGACAATGCTCATTTCTTCTAATGCTTCTTGGTTTACTTTGTCTTCATCTTTTAATGCAAAGCGTAATCGAGTCACACAATGCGTGGCAGCATCGATATTTTCCATACCACCAATTGCAGCAACAATGTCTAAGGCTTCATCACCATACTGCATGCCACTTGAAGATGTTTTTGCCTCTTCTTTTTGCTCTGGTTCATCTCTTTCTGTCGTTTCAGCTTTCATTTTTGTACCTAATAGAACCGAGTCTAGAGCAATTACTTCCTTTTCTTCTGTTTTTTCTAGAGGTTCAAATTGGTCACCATTTGTCACAATGATGGGAGTAATATGACTTTCCGCCTTTTTCTTAATAAGGTCTACATCAAATGTGATTAGAGGATCTCCAATCTTTACCTTGTCACCTTGTTGGACATGGGCTTCAAAACCTTCACCATCTAGTTTCACCGTATCAATTCCAATATGAATCAAGAGTTCCAGTCCAGAATCCGTAACAAGTCCAATCGCATGCTTTGTTGGAAAAAGTTGAACTACTTCCCCATCAACGGGCGCCACTACCTTTCCGTCCGTTGCGTCAATTGCAATTCCATCTCCCATCATTTTTTGAGAAAACGTTGGATCTGGAACCTTATCCAAAGGAACAACATCACCACTCATAGGAGCATAAATTAATATTTCACTTTCTTTATTCCCCATCAAATAAACCTCCTTCTCATAATTCACGACTTGTAATATTATATCCACTATATACCCTGACTTATGCAGTCAAAAACATGGGACAAAGGGACAGGTCCCTTGTCCCGTTTCTTTTTTATTAGCTATCTAGTTTAAAGTTTTTTTTCATTTGAAAGTACAAGTGTATGTCGTTCAGTAAAGACATACAAACAATCATGGAATAAAATGGATTTGATTTTCTAGTAAAATAGTGATAAATTATTTTCAATATAATAAAAACGAAAAGCGAAGATAGAGAAGAGTAGATATTTAGGAAACTTAAGAGAGCTGGTGGTTGGTGAGAACCAGTGTGGAATAAATATGGAATGGGCTCTTGAGCAGCAACCTGAACGTCACAAGTAGGGTTGACGTGAAAATCCACACGTTACAAATAACAGACGTCGTATTAGAGTATACGGCTAAATAGTGATTTAATATCTAATAAACATATTAAATAAATATGGGTGGTACCGCGGTCCAATCGTCCCTTTTTTATAAGAGGCGATTGGACTTTTTAGATGTATATAATCAAAATATGACCATAGAGAACATAGAATTTTCAGAATTATGAAAAAAAGACAATTGGGAACAGGAGGTAGTTTTATGAACGATAAATTTACACTTTATAACTTAAAAGTAGAGGTTATTGCTACAGACAAGCCAATGGTATGTAATCATAAGGAGGGTTCCTATTTCATAGTGGAAGGTGAGGACATTATCTTTCCAGAGCATAATTCCTTTTCCATGTATGCTTTAAGCGCGATCTTACCATTACTTCCAGCAAAACAACGGGTTCTTCATAAAAATGATTGGATGTTGTCTGACAGTCTCATTGCCTGCCCGGATCCAAACTGTGGGGCAAGATTTAAAATTACTAGAACCGAGACAAAAGAATTCAGTCATGCGGATTGCACGATAGAACCTTTACATAAAGGAGACACGGAATAATGGCAGAGAGAATGGAACTGGCAAAAGACTATACAATTAGCAGAGTGATCAATGGTTGCTGGCAGTTATCTGAAGGACATAGCCTAAAATCAAAAATAGATAAAAAAGATGTCATGAAGGCTTTTCATATGCTTGCTGAACAAGGTTTTACGACATTCGACTGTGCAGACATCTATACGGGAACGGAAGAATTACTTGGTGACTTTCAAACCGAATTAAAGTCAGGGAGCACACTATCGCCACAAGATATCCAAATCCATACCAAATATGTACCAGATATAAATTTGCTCGATAAAGTCGATTACAGTTACACCGAAAAGATAATCGATCGGAGTCTCAAGCGTCAAAAGCGAGAGGTATTGGATCTTGTACAGTTTCATTGGTGGGATTATAATATCCCGGGTTACTTGGAGACAGCTTACGATCTCTTGAAACTTAAAGAAAAAGGAAAAATACGTAATATCGGTCTTACAAACTTTGATACGAAACATTTATCCGAAATGGTCGATGCAGGAATTCCGATTGTTTCTTGTCAAAATCAATATTCGGTTTTTGACAGACGTGTAGAAAAGGAATTATTAGCCTACTGTAAAAGTAACGGCATCCATTTACTATGCTATGGCACATTATCAGGTGGATTATTAGCGGAGACATGGATCGGTAAGACACAGATTGATCCGGATAATCGTTCACAAGTGAAATACATACAGGTAATGGAAGAAACTCTCGGCTGGGAAGGCTATCAGGAATTGTTAGTATTGCTTGAGAGGATGGCTTCTAAGTATTCGGTCTCACTTGCTCACATCGCGACAAAATATATAATAAGTCAAGAAGGTGTAGCGGCTTCAATTATTGGGGTTAGAAATAGCAAACATGTAGAAGCCAATTCAAACATTTTTTCTTTTGAACTTGATCAATCGGATATCGATGAAATTACACAATTTTTAAGTAACTTTACAATATTGGAAGGGGAACCTTTTGAGCTAGAACGTACCGAGGGTTCAAAGTTTAGAAATATTATGAAAATGAATTTAAATGAGAACTAAGTAAGTCAATTTAATTGTATGAATCAAAATTTAATTGAGAGATGGAGGGTTTACGATGAATCAAAAGCTTGAATTTAGAGGTGGTTGGGGCACTGCGTTTGTCCCTGTTGCAATTTTTCTATTTTTTTGTATATTATATTTTATTGTTTTCAAAGCATTCGAAATGCATGCACTTGGCATGGGTGCTTTAGTTGCCTTGATCGTCGGTGCCATTTTTGTGAAAAAGGGAAACTATGAGCGTTATTGGAATTCGGTTTATGACGGAGTAAGAGAGGCTGTCCCTATTATCGTCCTCTTGTTCGTTATTGGAATGTTCGCTCAGTTAATAAAAACGACGAACATTTCAGGTGGTTTTGTATGGATGGCCAATTTGCTGAATGTCGATGGTGGATTGTTCACTGCGTTAACCTTCTTGGCCGTCTGCATCATTGCAACGGCTACTGGCTCGTCCATTGGAACGATGTTTACTTGTTTTCCGATTTTCTACCCAGCAGGCGTATTATTGGGTTGTGATCCTGCCTTGCTTGCAGGTGCCATTGTTAGTGGTGCTATTTTTGGTGATAACTTAGCACCTATTTCAGATACAACGATTATTTCAGCAGGAACGCAAAAGTATACAAAGAAGGAAGGTATTGCTGAAATAGGTGGCATTGTTGCCTCGCGATTTAAGTATTCTTTCGTTGCAGGTACTATTACTTTTATTCTATTTTGGATTTTAGGCGGTGGTGGAACGGTAAGCGGAAATGCAACAGAATTTCTAGCTGAAAATACGAACCCGATCACCTTGGTGATGCTCGTTCCAGTAGCAATCATGTTAATTGTTGCCATCAAGTTCCGTAATATCTATATAGCGATTACGGTTGGTCTTATTTTAGGTACGATTACTGGTTTAGTGTCTAACCTGCTAAGGTTCGATGATATTATTTCCGTGGTCGATGGTGTACCTGCAGGATACTTAGCAGGTGGTATTAGTTATATGATGGGAACAGTGACATTAGTACTTTCGGTTTACGGGATCATGGGTGTACTTAATGGCGCGGGTGTAATTGAAAAAGTAACCAGTGCTATCCTTAATAGTAAGATGTGTCAATCGGTCCGTGGTGCAGAAATTGCCATGATGTTAGGTATTTCCTTCACAACGTTGAGCTTTGGTGGTGTAACCAGTGCTTCGATGGCGACGTTTGGAAAGGTACAAAATGAAATTGGCAAACGTGTTGGCCTGCATCCATACCGTCGAGCAAATTTATTAGATGGTTTCGCCAATTCACTTGTGCTAGTTGTTCCATTTCTAAGTGTATTTGTTTTCATTGGTGCTTTATTGACACAAGGTTATGATTTTGTTGAACCACTCTTATTAACAGAAATCAGTAGCGCTTTAATTTATTGTATGATCCTCTTTCTCGTACTATTATTTTCAGTAATAACAGGATGGGGCCGCGAGTACGAAGGTCCAGGAGGAAAAGCGATTAGCCAGAGGGACTAAGGGACAGGTCCCTTGTCCCTTTCGTTTATCCACCGAATCTCTAAAGTTACTTGGATAGCGAACAGCGTTGGCCGAACGAAGTCAAGGAATTTTAAGTGAGAGAGTGGGACAAGGAACCTGTCCCTGTGTCCCAATACCTTTAGTTTTTACACTAAAACCTTTAGCTTTTATGGTTTTATGTAAGCGTATGTCTGCTAAAATTTAGTTGACAGGAAAGAAAGCGTTTTCTGGTTATAACAACATGATGAATTCGGAGGTATTAGGATGGGACAAACAAATAAATTGGCACATCGAATGGCGAGTAAAACGATTAAACTCATTGATCCATCAGGGAATCCTGTGGCAGGAAAGAACGTTGAATTGAAGCATACAAATCATCAATTTTTATTTGGTGCCGGGATTTTTGATGTCATCGATGTAGCGAACAAAAATGTACCAGCAGACAGACTTGCATTTCAAGAAGAAAAACTGGATCGATTTTTAGATGTATTTAACGCCGGTACATTACCCTTTTATTGGGGAAGATTTGAACCGGAAAAAGGGAAACCTCAAACAAAAGAATTACAGGCAGCAGCTCAGTGGTTAAAGGACAGAAATGTAAGTGTGAAAGGACATCCACTTTGTTGGCATACCGTAACAGCTCCATGGCTTCTTGATATGAGCAATGAAGAAATTCTGAAAGCTCAGTTTGATAGAATTGAACGAGATGTAACAGATTTCAAAGGGCTTGTCGATATGTGGGATGTTATTAATGAAGTAGTGATCATGCCGATTTTTGACAAATATGATAATGGCATTACAAGAATAAGTAAAGATCTTGGCCGTGTCGGAATTATAAAAGAAATGTTTGCAAAGACCCGTGAATTTAATCCAGAT
Organism: Gracilibacillus kekensis; assembly: GCF_900143085.1. Lineage (GTDB taxonomy): Bacteria > Bacillota > Bacilli > Bacillales > Amphibacillaceae > Gracilibacillus > Gracilibacillus kekensis. The sequence goes on from NZ_FRCZ01000008.1 coordinate 153,161, forward strand.
GCAACTCTATTACTAAATGACTTTAATACATCGATTAACTATGAAATTTTAATTGATGGTTGCCTCAATGCAGGTGTAGAAATTGATGCGATTGGTATTCAGTCCCATCAACATCAAGGATATTGGGGACAAGAAAAGTTAGAAGAAGTATTAGAGAGATTCTCGCATTTTGGAATTCCTATTCATTTTACAGAAAACACATTAACTTCTGGACACATTATGCCTCCTGAAATAGAGGATTTGAATGATTACCAGATTCCAGATTGGCCATCAACACCAGAATTTGAAGAACGTCAGGCAAAAGAAGTGGAAGAAATGTATTCTATTTTGTTCGAGCATCCACTTGTAGAAGCAATTACGACATGGTCCTTTAGTGATGATGGAGCGTGGTTAGGGGCTCCATCAGGATTTGTAAGGAAGGATAACAGCACGAAACCATCCTATGATGTATTAAAGAAATTGATTAAAGGAGATTGGTCTACAAATAAACAAGCACAAACAGATGCTAACGGTTTGTTAACATTTGAAGGATTTCTTGGCGAGTATGAGCTTTTATGCGATGGTAAAAAAGTGAATTTCACACTAGATAAAAGAGAAGGAACGGTTCAGCTGACAGTGTGAATGAATCGGATATAAAGACAGGAATCTGACCAGCTCACACAACTTACAAACAAAACGAAATGTTCCCTCTTTACATAACATACTAAATGAGGGAACATTTACTTCTTATTCTCTTTCTTATCGAGAATAGACCGCAATTCTCTAATCTCATTCTCTGATAAGTCTTCATCCTGAATAAATTGAACGAGCATAGATTGTAAGGTGCCGTCGTAAAAGCGTTTCACAAAGGATTTTGCTTTGGCACGCTGGCATTCATCTTGAGAATATAGTGGATAAAAAGTATAAACACGCTGATCTCTATGGACACCGATTACTTCTTTTTTTGTGAGTCGATCTAGCAAGGTTCGTACGGTTTTTGGCTTCCAATCTGTTTCAACCGCTAAAGTAGAAATGATCTCATTTGCTGTTAGTGGTGCTTTTTTCCATAGCACTTTCAATACTTCCCATTCCGACTCTGATATAGTGGGTATTTTTTTCATCACGTACATCCCCTTGCCTTTCAAAGTTAATAGATAACCTTGTCTTCTAGTATCGATTTGGTAATATCTTCAGCTATACTTCCCTTAGCATGGTGGTCACTTTTAATATTGGTTGCAAAGAAGAAGGTGTTGTTTTGTGATTCAACATAGCCGATGAACCAGCCATTTACATGTTTATTGTTGACGGTTCCTGTACCTGTTTTTCCATATATTGTTGCGTTGTTTTTCGTCTCCAGCTTGATAGTATCCTTTATTAAAGCAATGTGTTGCTCATTAAAGTCAAATTGGTTTGTATAAAAGTCTTTAAGTGTCTGTACTTGTTCAATCGGTGAGATTTTTAAAGAAGACTCTAGCCAATAGTTTTTTACTCCTGCAGAAACATCCTGGTTACCGTAATGGATTTTATCAACATATGTTTGAATCGTTTGTTTTGGCATTTGCTGGTCTAAACTCTGGAAGTACCAAGTCACAGAGTTTTTCATTGCGGTATAAAGATTCTGATTTTGGTTCCACTCTTCAAATGAATGTTCTTCCTTATCCCACTTCAGTAGAGAATCACGGGTGCTTATCACACCAGAGTCTAATGCGAATAACGCACTATATATTTTATAAGTGGAATTCGGTGACACCCGGAGCATGCTTTTATCCTTATTATAGATAAGGTATTGGGCCTTGCGCAAATCATAGAGTACAAAGCTAGCATCGTATCCATGGAAATAGTTACTTAAATCCTCCTCAATTGTTTGTGGATGATCAAAATGGATCCTATCCTCACGATCAGACATTGCAGATACGATCGGAATCTGACTGATCACAATTCCTATTAGAAGTACAAAAATAATTATACTTTTCCATTTTAAAAGCCTTGATTCAGTTGAGTAATTTGCTATTTTTTCAATTCTATTTCTTAATTGTTTTCTAGAACTAACCAAATGATTAGCCGTTGAGAATCGATTTTCGAAAAAGGATTTATTAGCAAATGTTAGGATCGTGTTTCCATATGCCGAGTAATGCTTGTGATTGAGCATCTTCAAAACGGCGCTATCACAGGCAATTTCTCGGTCTAATCGCATTTCTCTAAATGCAACCCAGATTAATGGATTATACCAATACAGAATCTGAAAGAGATTAACTATGTGATTTGTGGCAATGTCCTTATATTTAAAGTGATGTAATTCATGCAGGAAAATATATGTAAGTTCATCTCTGGATAGCCATATTTCAGCATTACGCGGCAAAACAATATAGATCTTGAATATACCAAATGTCACGGGTGACTTTATTAGTGGTGATTCTACTAACATTACCTTTTTTGAAATGCGGAGGCGGTATTTGCAATTTTGAAACAATGTTTGAACCACCTGATTCTCTATGAAGTTGATTGACTTTTTTATACGTTGCAGGTTCATCCATGAGTGAATCGTCAGGATTAACATAACCAGCACGCCTGAACCCCATAGTATGTTTAGAACAGAGTTTAAAAATGTTAAATCAATTCGACTAACAGAAACAGAAAAGTCCCGTACCCAATCTCCTTCACCCTCTGTTATAAAATTTTCGGTTGAGTTAGAGGGCGAGGATGGTAGGTTGTTTGGGTTCTCACTCCATGTAATGGGAGATCCAATATCCACTAAAGCGGTAGGTAGAAAAGGTAGGGTTAAGCCAATTAATAACATAAACCATAGATTATATTGCCAACCAGATGATAAGTGATGTTTAAAAATCTTTCGAAACAGCAGAATAATAATGACAAGAAAAGATGAAAGAAACAGGCATATAGCCAATTGAATCGCGGACATCTTACGTCATCTCCTTCACCACGAATGTATACATCTAAAGTTATCTCACTTCAATCCCAACGTCAATAAGAGACTGAAGAGAGAGCTTTAGTATTTTTGTCTAAATAAGAAACAATATTAATGTACTTTTGACTTTGACTATTTTAAAGCATTCAATGCTATTTTTGCAGCCTGTGCAACCAACTCATCGTCATATTCGGCATCCTCCGTATCTCGTCTGGACATAATAGCTATCACGATTGGTTCTCTGTCTGGAGGATATACCACTGCAATATCATTTCTGGTACCATAGCTTGCTGCTCCACTTTTATCTTTGACAACCCATCCTTCAGGCTGACCTGCCCGAATCAGTGCATCCCCTGTTGCATTTCCTTCCATCCAATTGAGCAATAATTCGCGCTTATCCTTGGGCAGGAAATCATCAAATACGATATGCTTCAAAGTGGTAGCCATCGCTTTTGGAGTACTCGTATCCTTGTTACTCCCTGGTGTAAAATCATTTAACTCAGTTTCGTAACGTTCAGGATTGGTAATATCGTCCCCCATTTCTCGTAACGCTTGTTTTAATCGATCTGGACCACCTAGTGCCTCAAGCATTAAATTAGCAGCCGTGTTATCACTTTTTCGAATAGCGGCTTCACTCAGTTCAAGTAATGTCATTCCCGCACCTACGTTTTGTTCGGTAACCGGAGAATAAGTAACCAGATCCTCTTCCTTATACGTGACAATTTCTTCAAGGTCTTGGATATTGTTTTGCTTAAGCAGTAGAGCAGCTGCTAGTACTTTGAACGTGGAAGCATATGCGAAACGCTCTTCAGAATTGTAGGTAATGATTTGATCGTTACCTGTATCTAATGCATAGACGCCGAGTCGGGCATCGTATTCATTCTCGAGCTTGCTAAATTCTTCATCCCTTTCAAGGTTTTGCTCGGTCTCTGTTTCTTCATTGGTTGATGCATCGGAATCAGCAGGTTTGGTTTCTTTGGTGCATGCAGCAAGTACTGTTAAGGCTATGCATGTTATAAAAAAATATAAGGTTATTCTAAGTATGTTCGAAGAATAGTTCATCAGTTACCTTCTTTCTATTAAGTGTGAATTTCAAAATAAATATTCATTGTTAAAGTAGTACCTATCTGATAACCCTCCTTTGGTTTATTGGATTACATTTGTAGTATAATATTACAATTGTAGTCTGTATGAAGTCAACCGTAAAGTTAAGTTTAAAAAAATAAAGCAACATCTGACAACCACCGGTGATATAAAGTAATGATCAAGCAACCTCTTTGAAAAGCGAGCGAAACACAGAAGAAATCCTAGTCAGTACACGCAAGGTTGGAGATTATTTAGTCAAATAAAAAAATATACTAATTATAATGTTATACTATGGTAAATGATTACATCGATTTTACAGCGAAAAAAGGAGTTTGCAAGATGACGAGTTATAAATTAAATTATGAAACTGTGAAAAGTAATATACTGCCGCCGATTTCGCTTCACTTACATGATTCACATACCACTGCAATATACAGTGATACGGATATGCAGGCAGAGTTAATAGATACAATCCTTCGAAATGGTGATATAACCATCTTTGACCGCAAAGATGGATTATATGAGCGGTTGTCCGTAGGTGATAATGTTACTTTCTATCATAAATGGTTTGGCTGTACGATACCGTTGCCTGAAATTTTGGTAATGTTCGAGTTGCAAACATGCACAAAAAAACCCTTACGGAAGTGCACCCATTTTGAACTTGCTCGTGTATATTATGCAAGATACTTTATGACGAATACGTATCCTAAGGTATTTCAAGAACCTATTCAAGGTGTCGATATCAAAACGATCAATATCTTTCTGAACATGCTACAAAAGCTCACAGAAAACAAGACGCCAACACTTATTTTAGTATCCAATATGGAGCATGCACTGCTACTTAGTGATGTTGCCTATCGTTTGCAGGACAAAGGGCTGCTGAAAATTGAAGTAGATGCAGAGGTGATGGAAAAGGATACGGATGAGGAACCAGCTCCTGCATTATCCACTGCAAAGTTATTCAAGGTCCCTGCAAAGATCGAGGATAAAGTGATTTTGTTCGACCCAACGGAAATTGATTACATTGAAAGCCAGGATGGTAAGGCAATGATTGTTGTCAATCACGAATCCTTCTCACTGGACTCAACACTGACAGAAATAGAAAAGACATTAGAAGTCTATGGATTTTACCGCTGTCACCGATCCTACATCGTAAATTTGCAAAAAGTACGTGAAATTATTACCTGGTCAAAAAATACATACTCACTAAGAATCGATAACCAGGCAAAATCAACGATTCCGTTAGCCCGTACAAAAATTCAAGGAATCCAGGATATGTTCAACCTGAAATAAGTACAGTTCGGCTTTTTGTATGAAAAGGGGAGCCTTTTTTTAACGATAAAAGAGTACAATTGAACTTCTATTTAGTACATTTCACCTTGATTTGACTGCATGAAGACCCAATCCGGTATACGATAAGCACAGATCATAAAAGGAGGAGTTCAATTGGAACATGCAATTAAAGTAACTGGACTTAGAAAGGTGTTTGGCCGACATGCAGCTATTGAAGATATCAGTATTGGTGTGAAGCCAGGGGAAATTTTTGGCCTATTGGGACCGAGTGGTTCTGGTAAAACAACAACGATAAAAATTTTAACAGGCGAGCTTGGGCAAACAGCAGGAGAGGTAAACGTATTAGCTACAAATGCTGGAGCTTTTGGAACAGCTGAATTTAAATCAAGAATTGGAATACTATCTGATAATAGTTCGTTGTATGAACGACTGACTGTGTATGATAATTTAAAGTTATTTTGTAAGTTGTATGATGCACCATTGGCGCAAATTGATGTGATGCTGGATGAAGTTAATTTGAAAGATGCACGCAACAAGGTCGTTTCCAAATTATCAAAAGGGATGAAGCAGCGTGTTTTGCTGGCTAAAGCACTTATTCATCAACCTGAACTCGTATTTTTAGACGAACCTACTTCTGCCTTAGACCCAGGAAATGCCGCACATATTCATCGCGGGCTACAGAAATTAAATGATGCAGGGACGACGATTTTTATAACGACACACGATATGGAGGAAGCAACAGAATTGTGTGATCGTGTAGCTTTTTTAAACAACGGAAAAATACAGGAGCTCGGCAGTCCGCACGCGCTACGATATAAATATTCCACACATGCTTTCCATGTGGAAACCTTTCAGGATGAATGGTTGGTCATCGAAAATGAGAAAGAGAATGCGGATAAAATAGGGGACTTGATTAAAAGTGGAAAAGTAAAAGCCATTCACTCTGATAATCCTACGCTTGGACAGATCTTTTTAAAAGTAACAGGGAAGGAGCTTGTATAATGAATACACAACGTATAGGTGCCATTTTTGAAAAAGATTTTAAAGATTTTATGAAGAATATGATGCTTTTAACGATGCCAGTCATTCCTATTATATTAGCGATAATATACAGTCGATTGGGTGATGGGGAAGAGCTTCCGATCCCGATGTTATATTTAATTGTCGGTGTCACCTTTTCTTCAGTAACAGCCAGTAGCATGATGACGATGATGGCGGAAGAAAATGAGAAGAAGACATTAAGAGGACTTATGCTGTCACCCGCTTCTTTTATGGACATCATCATCGGAAAAAGCCTGGTCGTCGGACTGATGACTCTGATCTCATTGATAATTTCTTTAGCACTTGTCGGCATTGAGCCATTCCTCAATGTGCAGGCTATCATCGGGCTACTCTTGTTATTTCTATTCTTTTTATTTCTGGGAATTGGAATCGGATTGTTCACAAATTCTATTGCTGCAACATCTGCCTACCTAATGCCGGTGATGTTTTTGTTTGGATTTACACCGATGATTGATTTTCTCGGTCTCGGAGAAGACAGTCTCGCGATTACGATAGCGAATTACTTTCCGATCATGCAGTTAATCGAGATGCACGACACGAATTCCTGGTTGCCAATAGGAATTGTAGCGATATGGACGCTAGCTGCCGCGATATTTACTTATATTTGTTTTAAAAAAGAAAAAACGGATGATTAAATAAAGAAAGTGTTTAATTAGTGGGAGTTTTATACTCTCACTATACTCTTTTATCCTCTACTTATCCTCTTTCTTTATGACCTTTTGTCAAATTAAGTGCAACAGTTCTTCCTGAAACGCTTCGTGTGTAGTTTTCCAATTCAAGCATTTTCTTGGTCTATTGTTAATTAAAGATAGAGCTCCTTCTAACTCATCATTGGAAACGTTGGCTAAATCCGTTTGCTTAGGGAAGAACTCTCTTAAAAGCCCATTCGCATTCTCATTACTACCACGTTGCCAAGATGAATAAGGATCCGCAAAATACACTTTGATGTCGGTATCTTGTTCAATGGTACGATAACAAGCGAACTCTTTGCCTCTGTCTACTGTGGCTGTTTGAAAGGCACCAGAGGGTAATTGTTCATTTA
>NZ_FRCZ01000009.1 GCF_900143085.1 Gracilibacillus kekensis
AGTTCTGTGGACCATTTTCCGACACGGCCGCAATTTAACCGACGTTCGTTATATTTCTCTTGAGCATATTCAGATTTATAGGATGCTTTTTGTGAATTACGCTTTAACTCTCTTGAAATGGTAGACGGCGAACGCTGAAGTTTTTCAGCGATGGTACGAATAGGTTTACCTTGTTCATATAGCGTTTCTATACGTGCTCGTTCAAATGTGGTAAGATGACTGTAGCTCATAACAGACCTCCGTGTATGTGTTTGTGTGGTTACTTACATTTTACACGAAGTCGTTATGGGCTGTTTTATTTTAGCCACATTTTTAGGTGTTGCACTTAATATTACAATTCGTCATTTAAAAAAACATTCGCAATAATACTAAATAATATCATGGAAATAATGACACCTGCAATAAAGTAACCGATAATTCTGATAGGTCAAGGGAGACGTCCACCTTTATAAGCCGGAGATCCTTCGATTTTCGGTTGATGATCAATGGCGTCGTTAAACGGTTTATCTGGCTCATCATTGTTATTACTCATATTGCTCGTTCCCATTTTTCAATATAAACGGGAAATTCATCTAATAAAATATCAGCCGACCGGTTTTTGAAAATCGATCGACAATGTGTTTATACTTTTATGAAATGTAAATACTAGGCACACTCAGGAATTACGCGCCTAACTAACATGTAACCTTTTCATGGCAAACCTTGCAGCAGGCTGTGCGATTAATAACTCTATCCAAAATGCAATACAAAAGTTTCTCGGCCAGCTGTAAAAGAAATTCTGGATCGTTTCTAGGCTTACTTCTCTGGTACCTACCCTGGAACCAATCACCATGAGTAATATTTAAAGGATTGTTACACTGAACAGAATATGAAATAATATTCTCGCATAAAATCCATCTGTTTCTCCAACGAATTTCTTTAGCAAACTGTTTGTAATAGGCTCCGCTACCTGTGTCACCAATATTACCACGATAATCCACATAAATGGAATAACCTTTAACGTGTAGAGGTAAACCTCTTTGCTAAAGCCAAATTCCAACCCCATAATAAGTGGTGCAATATATAATCCTAAAAGCAATATAAAAAAATATCAACTAGTCTCACCAAAAACAAAAAATCGTATCGTAAAATTATTGTTGATAACGATGTCCTCGATGAACTTAAGAAACATAAAACAGTACAAAATAACATTAAAATGAGATACCGCGACTCTTATCACGAAAAGGGTTTATCTTTGCTTCTAATAACTATCATCCTGGCTATCCAATTTATATCAAAAAAGTACAATTACGTAGGAAAAGATTATTGAAGCTTGCTGGCTCAAATGAAAATTTAACTCCACACTCTTTACGACATACACACACTTCTTTACTTGCAGAAGCAAAAGTTAGCTTAGAGCAGATCATGGACCGTTTGGGGCACACTGACGATCATACGACTAGAAACATATATTTACACGTTACCAAAGAATTAAAAAAAGACGCTTCCCAGAAATTTGGTCTATTAATGCGGAGTTTACAAAAGTAATAGCACCTGTCATAAAGACAGGTGCTATTACTTTTTATTACACTATGTTAGCAAAATGTTTGCATTTGACTCTCACGTTACTCAAAAAACCACTCATATCAAGGGTTTGGGGGCGATATTACATCATGCCGCCCATTCCAGGCATTCCGCCGCCCATTCCACTCATTTCAGGAGCAGCTCCACCTTCTTCTGGTAGATCAGCTACAACAGCTTCCGTAGTTAAGAACATTGCCGCTACAGATGCTGCGTTTTGTAGTGCAGAACGAGTAACTTTTGTTGGGTCTACAATACCTGCATCGATCATGTTTACCCATTCGCCAGTTGCTGCGTTGAAACCAATACCTACTTTTTCACCTTTTAGACGTTCTACAATGATAGAACCTTCAAGACCAGCGTTAGCTGCGATTTGACGTACAGGCTCTTCTAGTGCACGAAGAACAATGTTTACACCAGTTGCTTCGTCATCTTCAAGGTTTAAGCCTTGTACTTGTTTGTATACGTTTAGTAGTGCAGTACCACCACCAGAAACAATTCCTTCTTGAACTGCTGCACGAGTTGAGTTTAATGCATCCTCAATACGTAATTTGCGTTCTTTTAATTCTGTTTCAGTTGCAGCACCAACTTTGACTACTGCTACACCACCAGCTAACTTAGCAAGGCGTTCTTGTAATTTTTCTTTATCGAATTCAGAAGTTGTTTCTTCTGCTTGTGCACGGATTTGAGCTACACGAGAAGAAATTTGTTCTGGATTACCAGATCCTTCAACGATTGTAGTGTCTTCTTTTGTTACAACGATCTTAGAAGCACGACCTAGTTGCTCAATGCTAGTGTTTTTAAGCTCTAATCCGAGATCTTCTGTGATTACTTCTGCACCTGTTAATGTTGCAATATCTTCTAGCATCGCTTTACGACGGTCACCGAATCCAGGTGCTTTAACAGCTACTGCATTAAATGTTCCACGTAATTTGTTTACTACAAGTGTAGCAAGTGCTTCACCTTCTACATCTTCTGCGATTAATAGAAGTGGTTTACCTTGTTGTACCACTTGCTCAAGAACTGGTAATACTTCTTGGATATTGTTGATTTTCTTATCTGTAATTAGAATGTATGGATCTTCAAGTTCTGCTTCCATTTTGTCCTGGTCTGTTACCATGTATGGAGAAGCATATCCACGATCAAATTGCATACCTTCTACAACTTCTAATTCCGTGTTGAATCCTTTAGATTCTTCGATTGTGATAACACCATCGTTACCAACACGTTCCATAGCCTCAGCGATTAATTGACCAACTTCTTTATCTCCTGAAGAAATGGAAGCTACTTGTGCAATCGAATCTTTTCCTTCGATTGGTTTAGAAACTTTACGAAGTTCTTCTGTAGCAATTTCTACTGCTTTTTCGATTCCACGACGTACGCCAACTGGATTTGCACCAGATGCAACGTTTTTAAGACCTTCTTGAATCATTGCTTGAGCAAGAACCGTTGCTGTAGTTGTACCGTCACCCGCTACATCATTTGTTTGAGATGCTACTTCAGATACTAGTTGTGCACCCATGTTTTCGAATTTGTCTTCTAATTCAATTTCTTTAGCGATTGTTACACCATCGTTTGTGATTAGTGGTGAACCATATTTTTTATCTAATACAACGTTACGACCTTTTGGCCCTAATGTTACTTTTACTGCATTTGCAAGAGTATCTACCCCGCGAAGCATTGCGCGGCGTGCGTCTTCACTAAATTTTAGTTCTTTAGCCATTGTTAAAAAACCTCCTTAAAATTATCAAAAAATATGTTATCTATCGTTCATTTCTTCGTTTTGCTTAGCTTACTACTGCAAGAATGTCACTTTCACGAAGAATTAAGTATTCTTTTCCATCGTATTTAACTTCTGTACCAGCAAATTTTGAGTAAATGATAATGTTTCCTTCTTCTACCTCTAGTGCAATTTTTTCTCCGTTGTCTGTTACACGTCCAGAACCAACAGCTACAACTTTACCCTCTTGTGGTTTTTCCTTCGCAGAATCTGGAAGAACAATTCCACTCGCTGTTTTTTCTTCTTGCTCTACAAGCTCAATAATGACACGATCACCTAATGGTTTTAGCATCTCTTTCGTTACCTCCTTGAATTTCTCATTCATTATTTTTTGATTGTTAGCACTCTTCATCAATGAGTGCTAACACAATTCTTATAATAATGAAATCTGAATTTTTTTGCAAGTATTTTAATAGTAATTCGGCAAATTTTTTTCTACTATCGCAAAACACCCACATACTTCTATGTGTAGACGAACTGGTTCAATTTTATTCTAAATATATGTTAAAATTCAGAATACTTTAATATCGGTCCAAAATATACGAATTATATCAAAAGATCTGGAATGTACTTGCAGCAGAAACCAACTTTTTCATTAAGAAATGTTTATCAAGAAATAAATTTTTCCGTTTTATTAAATTGACTATCAAATAGGTCTGCATAGAGGTGATTTGTACCTACCCACTACTAGCGAGCTGCAGATGGGTCACTTTTAAAATATTGATTACAAACTGTCCGCACTTTAAAATATTTAGATAGTTTCAACTCATTTATAAAAAAAGATTAAAACTTCCATAAAGGTGCTATATTAAATCCTTATGCTTTTTGGTGAAGTTTCTCTGCAAATAAAAAAGGCTATCTAATGAAAGTTACATTTACGTAACTTTCCCAGACAACCTCATCTTGATATATTATTTAGCTCTTATTTTTTTTATTTCATCCGCAACAAATTGCACCTGTGTACCTATAATAACTTGTATACTATTTTTTCCAACTACTTTTATTCCTGGAACACCTGTATTTTTAATGCGCTGTTGATCGACTGCATCAATATCTTCCACATCTAAACGTAAACGCGTCACACAATTGTCAACCGTGATTACGTTTTGATCCCCACCTAAGCCTGCATAAATCTCTTTAGCCATCACCGAAATGTCATCATCCGCAGAAGTACTTGATGTCACTATTCCTTCTTCCGTATCGTCTTCACGACCAGGTGTCTTTAAATTAAATTTCACTATTAAGAAGCGGAATAATACATAATAAATCACTGCGACAACAACACCTTGGACCAATAACATATATGGCATATTTGCTAAAGGTAGTCGTGAGCTTAAAACAAAGTCAACGAAACCGGCACTAAAACCAAATCCTGCTGTCCAATCAAACATTGCCGCCACAGCTAATGATAAACCTGTTAATGCTGCGTGTACAACGTATAAGGCTGGCGCTAAAAACATGAAAGAGAATTCTAATGGTTCTGTTACACCAGTAAAGAAGGAAGCGAATGCTGCAGCCATTAAAAGTGATGCAGCTGTTTTCTTTTTCTTCGTTTTCGCTGTATGGTACATCGCTAATGCTGCTGCTGGTAATCCAAACATCATCACAGGGAAGAAACCTGCTTGATACATACCAGTTAAACCTTTCTCACCTTCACCAGACCAGAAATTCGCAATATCATTAATTCCTGCCACATCAAACCAGAATACAGAGTTTAATGCGTGATGTAAGCCTGTAGGAATTAATAATCTATTAAAGAAGCCATATAAACCAGCACCAACTGCATCTAAATCAATAATTGCTTTACCAAAGTTAACTAATCCTGAGTAGATGAAGGGCCAGACAAAAAATAAAATAGCTGAGATCACCAAACTGGCTACAGCTGTCATGATCGGCACAAGACGTTTACCACTAAAAAATGCCAATGCATCTGGTAACTTTACATGACTAAATCGATTATACATAACTGAAGCTATAATTCCTGAAATGATCCCTACAAATTGATTTTCAATACTTCCAAATGCAGCATTCACACTACCTTCCTCTACTCCTTGTAGTAGAGATACTGAACCTGTAGACAATAAGGTAGTAATAACGAGATAAGCAACAAGACCACTTAAGGCGGCCGACCCATCTTTATCTTTCGACATTCCAAATGCAACACCTACTGCAAACAGAATAGACATACTTTGACCAGATACAATTGATTCACCAGCTTTTATTAGAAAAGCTGCAACTACATTCGCTTCCCCCCAGCCACTCGGATCCATCCAGTAACCAAGACCCATTAATATTGCTGCTGCCGGCAGAACTGCAACCGGTAACATTAATGATCTACCGATATTTTGAAGGTATTTCATTATCATTATAACGTCCTCCTTAAAGTATTTATAATAGTTTTTATTATTTCATTATTCTTACAGACAATATTTATTGTGTTAAAAAATTGCGATTTTCAAAAGAAATCAGACTATTGAACAAAAGATAATAATAATTTCATGTCATCATAGGTAAAAGCTATGATCTAAATTCACCTTGCCTATAGAGTACTAATTAACACTTTTTTAATCTTTCAATGTGAAGTGTGATATATCCTAGTTCAGATGGTGGAAATTGAATACCATATTTACTTGTTATGCCTTCTGTTACTTTTAATGTCAAATTGTAAGAAGTTGAAAATTTGTTTTTAATCACCCTAAACATTTCTTCATCCATTTCATGCAATTCATATTGGTTGACACGAGATAAAGTAAAATGCAAATGAGTCACCAATCTTTGATAAGAAATATCGTCCTCCTTAATGTTCATATTCATTTCTTCTAACAAAAACAGCATCATTTCTCTTACAATAGCTGTATGTCTGATTGTTTGGCGATAATCACCTCCTTGAAGTTTCATCGTGTGAATATGTAGCGCAATATGAGCAGCTTCATCTATTGGAACATCAATATTATATTCTTCCCTTATATGTTGTACTGCCCATACACCAATGTCATACTCATTTCTATACAAAATTTTTATTTCATTTAGCAATTTATTAGGTAAATGTATTCCCTCTTGAATTCGCTCTATCGCAAATGAGACATGATCGCTTAAAACAATATGAATATGTTCGCTTAACTTCGTTCCCAAATAATGTTCAGCGTAGGAAATGATTTCTTCTGAAATTAAAAAATGTTCTTCCGGTATTCGACTAAGGAGCTGTTGAAGCTTTATATTTTCTTTCATTACGAATAACTTTTCTATTTTGTTAGTATTGATCAAGTCATTTTTTCGTTTTCCGAAGGCAATTCCGTTTCCAATAGCAACCTTTTCTTTATCTTGATCAAGAACTAGTACAGCATTATTATTAAAGATTTTTTTTAATTTCACTTCTATCATCTCCTTTCTGATTATTCTATTGGTAGAAAGTACTAATCATGTTATAGTAATAACTATTGACTCTCCTGCCACACATGCCTTTTCTTCCGCAATGTCATACGTTTTATCACTATTGTTACTGTTTGTAATCACCATTGGAGTTACAATATCATCTGCATTATTCTTGATGTAATCTAAATCCACGTCCATTAAAGGATCACCTATATTGACTTGATCGCCTTCTTTTACTATAGGTTGAAAACCTTGTCCTTTTAGGGCAACCGTCTCTAATCCAACATGAATAAGAATTTCTATACCTTCGGAAGTCTGTAATCCTATCGCATGCTTACTAGCTGGAATTTGTACAATAGTTCCTCCAATTGGCGCTAAAATTTTTCCGTCTTCAGGAATAATCGCAATCCCCTCCCCCATCATTTTTTGACTAAATACAGGGTCAGAAACGTTCTCAAGTAATATTAATCGTCCAGAAAGTGGAGCTACTAGTTCCACTTTATTTTGCTTTTTAAGAAATTTTTTAAACATAAACATTTTCCTTTCTTTACATTTTGCATTAAAAAAGACATGGAGAATGAACAAGGTTCTAGGCACCTTCTCATTTCTCCATGCCTAATCTTATTAGTAACATGAGAGTCTATATTTTTTTGTCTAATTATTAAATCTTTTTTATATATTAACACAAACAGGTTCGGTTGTCTATACTGATCAACAATATTAGAAATAAAGAAATAGCTCATTAAATAAATGCATTATACTCCATTTATTATAATATATATGCGCTATTTCAATAAAAATCGATTTATCAATCAAGTCTATCCCAATTGGTTTTAAAGGTATAGACAACCATATATATAAGTGTTATTCTATTTCTATCGATATTATAAGAAGGTGTGATTACAGTTGGATAAACAATCGATTTTAATCAAAAATATTCAGATCTATGCTAAAGATAATCATATAGATAACGGATTTATTAAAATCAAAAATCAACAGATCGAAGACATCAACACAATGGAGAATCTCGAAAATAATGATGAGGATCATATCATCGAATTCCAACATATTGAAGCGAAAGCTATACCAGGATTAATTGATGTTCATATTCATGGAGCAAATGGGGCAGATGTTATGGATGGTACAGAGGAAGCATTGCATACTATGTCTAAAACATTACCTCAAGAAGGAACCACATCTTTCTTAGCGACCACTATGACCCAAAGTGAAGAAAGCATTGGTAAAGCCCTTCAAAATATCGCATCATATAAAGATAAACAACCCTATAATGAAGCAGAAATTTTGGGTATTCACTTAGAAGGGCCATTTATTAATAAAGAGCGAAAGGGAGCACAACCAGAAGAGCATATTAAAGCACCTAATATTAAACTTTTCGAAAAATGGAATAAGCTAGCTAAAAATTATATCAAATTGGTCACACTCGCACCAGAAGTAGAAGGTGGTTTGGAACTCACTAAACATTTAGCCACAAAAGGAATTATTGCGTCTGCTGGTCATACAGATGCTACTGCTGAAGATATTTCGATTGCTATTGACCATGGCTTGTCACATATTACACACTTATACAACCAAATGCGCGGCTTTCACCATCGTGAACCTGGTGTTGTCGGATCTGCTTGGACACAAAATAAACTAATCGTTGAATTGATAGCTGACGGTATTCATTCTGCACCAGATGCTGTAAAAACAGCTTATCATTTAAAAGGAAAAGATAATTTACTATTAATTACCGATGCAATGAGAGCAAAATGTTTACAAGATGGTGAGTATGATTTAGGTGGCCAAAAAGTATTTGTCAATAATCAAAAAGCAACACTACAAGACGGCACACTTGCTGGAAGCACACTTAAATTAGGAAATGCTTTAAAAAATATGATGGAGTTTAGTGAGTGTTCTTTAGAAGATGCAATTATGATGGGATCTTCCAATGCCGCAAAAGAATTAGGAGTAGACAATCGAAAAGGTGCCATAGGGATCGGGAAAGATGCAGATATTGTCTTATTAGATGAAAATAATGACATCCTTCTTACTATTTGTCGAGGGGAAATTGTATACGAAAGGAAACATTCAAATGAAACTTATTCGAACTAAAAATTACCAAGAGATGAGTAAAGAAGCTGCAAGATTTATCAATAAGAGAGTCCATGCAAATCCAGCATTAACATTAGGATTAGCAACAGGAGGTACCCCCATACAAACCTATGAAAATTTAGCAAAAGATTATCAACAAAACGAGACATCTTATCAACAAATTACCACTTTTAATTTAGATGAGTATATCGGTTTACCGGAAACGGATCCTAATAGTTATCATTTTTACATGCAAAAACACCTCTTTAGTAAAATTAATATTCCAAACGAGCAAACTTTTATCCCCAATGGACAATCTGACAACCTGGCGGAAGAATGTATAGCGTACGAAGATCTCATTAAAAAGCATGGAGGGATTGATCTTCAAATATTAGGATTAGGGCACAATGGGCATATTGGTTTTAATGAACCAGGCACTTCTTTTGAGCAACGCACTCACATTGTGAAATTAGCTGAATCAACTATCAACGCAAATGCTCGCTTTTTTGATACCATGCAAGAGGTGCCTAAAAAAGCTATTACAATGGGCATAAGCACTATTATGGAAAGTAAGGAAATATTATTGTTAGTAACGGGAAAAGAAAAATACAATGCATTAACTAAGCTTTTACACGGGGAAATAGACCCTTCTTTCCCAGCCTCCATCTTAAATGAACATAATAATTTAACAGTTATTGCTACTGAAGATGCTATAATAAGTAATAAGATTTCATAAACAATCGAAGTAATTTATCAATGTAAAATAATTAGAAAGAAACACCATGATCTATTGGAAAGGAGAAAGCAAAATGATTGATAAACAATCACCCATTCCCATTTACCATCAACTAGAAGAACAGATAAAAGCGAGAATTGAAAATGGTGAATTGTTACCTGGCGATTTATTACCTTCTGAAAGAGAATATGCAGAACAGTTGAATATTAGTAGAATGACAGTCCGACAAGCAATAACCAATCTTGTAAATGATCGCTATCTTCATCGCATTAAAGGTAAAGGTACCTTTATTACTGAAAAGAAATTTGAACAAAGTCTTAATGGTCTAACAAGTTTTACCGAAGATATGAAATCTCGTGGGATGGAGCCAAGTAATAAACTAATTAATTTTGAAATTATTCCTGCTAAATTAAGTTTAGCTGAACAACTCAATATTCCTGAACACACGCCTGTATATGAAATTAAACGAGTTCGGTTAGCAGAAGGGATACCAATGGCATTTGAGAGAACTTACATTTCCGCCAACCTTATAAAAGGCGTAACAGATGATATTGTAAAATCTTCTTTATATCACTATATTGAATCTGGTCTTGGTTTAAAATTAGGTAGGGCTACTCAAATATTTGAAGCAACAATTGCTAATCAAGAAGAGATCGAATTTCTTGAAATCCCTGAAAACTCACCTGTTTTGTTTATGAAGCGACTAACTAAATTAGAAAATGGTTCACCTTTTGAGGTTGTCAAGTCCTCTTATCGAGCTGATCGGTATAAATTTATGCTTGACCTAGAACGTTAAGAAAGAGTTGATAATTACGATGGATAGAAAAATTACTGAAGAGACTAACAAAAACACTTTAAAAATAGATGAAATGAATGCACTGGAAATGGTACATTTGATGGCAGAGCAGGATCACGAAATCCAATCAGGCATAAAAAATGCACTACCTTATATCGCCGATTCGATAGATTTAATTGTTGATAAATGGCAACAAGGTGGTAGAGTATTTGTTGTCGGTGCTGGTACGAGTGGACGTATTGGAGTGCTAGATGCAGTGGAGTTAGGGCCAACCTTTTCGATTGAACCTGAACGCTGGATTGCTCTTGTAGCTGGTGGAAAAAATGCAATGTGGGAGCCTTTAGAACAACATGAAGATAGTTCCTCAGATGCTATTAAAGAGTTAGAAAAATATCATTTCAATCATCATGATGTTCTAATTGCTATAAGCGCGAGTGGTTCTACTCCGTATTCTGTTGCAGCCTTAGAATACGTACAAGAAGTAAGCGCATCTTCTATTTCAATAAGTTGCAACCATCAAACGATATCAACTAGGTTAAGTAATGTGGGCATCGAATTGATAGTTGGCCCTGAAATCATTAGAGGTTCCACCCGATTAAAGGCTGGTACAGCTCAAAAAATGGTACTTAATATGATTTCGACCGGTTCTATGATCAAACTTGGAAAAGTGTACCAAAATGAGATGGTGGATGTACAGCTTATCAATAAAAAATTAGTTGAACGTGCTGAAACAATGCTTATTCAATTAACAAATCATTCAGAAGCAGAAGTACAGCAATTAATGACGGAAACAAATAATGATATTAAGCTCTCCTTAATAATAGCAAAAGCTAACTGCGATATTACAGATGCTAGAAAGTACTTATCAAAAGCAAATGGTCACGTTAAAAAGGCCATTGAATTCGCAACAAATCGTTAAAACAGTGTGGAAGTTATATACCTTCCACACTTTCTTTATCAACCAAAAAAAATTTTCCAAAATGATAAGGTGAGGGGATGTCATGAAAATTGGTATGATTGGAATTGGTGATATTGCAAAAAAAGCTTATCTACCGATACTTACACAAATAAAAGATGTCGAACTACATGTTTGTACACGAAACAGCAATGTGTTAAAAGTATTAAAAAGTACCCATCCACATATTAATACGTACCAAAGCACCCAAGAATTAATTCATAGTAATATTAAGGCAGCATTTGTCCATTCTAGTACCTCTTCACATGAGTCGATTGTAAATGAATTACTTGAAGCAGGTATTCACATTTATGTAGATAAACCTGTTACCTATGATGGATTTTCCACAGAGAACCTTATTAATAAAGCACGGGAAAAAAATCTAGTTCTAATGGTCGGCTTTAATAGGAGATACGCTCCCACCTATCAAAAATTAAAAGATATAGAGCAACCTAACATGGTCATTATGCAAAAAAACAGAGCGAATTTGGCTACCGATGCTCGACGTTTTATTTTTGATGATTTTATACACGTGATCGATACTTTATTACACCTATTTCCCTACACGCTTGAGCATGTTCACATTCGAGGTAAACATACTAATATGAAATTAGAGCATATTGTATTGCATTTAGAAGCTAAAGAAGGAACCGCTATAGGTGTGATGAACAGAGAAGCTGGAACTACTAATGAAAGTGTGGAAGTTTTTACCGAAAGGGAAATTCTTAGAGTAGCAAATGTTAGTGAGATGACATGTGAAAGCAAAAATAATACATTAAAATATGGTCAAGATAATTGGGAATCGACGCTTCACAAAAGAGGTTTTCACAATATTATTAAAGCGTTTCTTGATGCAGTTAAAGAAGAGAATATCGATCCACTAGTATATGACAAGGATTTAAAAACTCATCAACTTGCGGAAAAATTAGTACTCGAATTAAAGTGATTCCCTTATGTACATGTACATTAAAAATTCCTTTTTCACCTTCATTAATTTGTAACCTTAAACAATCGTAAGTTCTTTTCCAGTTTTTTCACTATCAATTAGTTCTCCAGCTTTTCGACGATCCTGCCCTAATGTAAAAACTGTTTTTCCTGAAGTCTTAGCTGGAATATACTCTGCTTATTTTTGTGCAATGAATGTAACTGATTTGGCAGCAACACTAACACAAAAAAAGCTTGTGATTCCAGGGATAATCATAAAACTAACCCCTATCAAGAGAAAGATGCATAGATAACCTACATTTTTTTTGGGATTTAGACAGGCATGTGAAAAAGATTGTTTAATTTGTGTTAAAGTTGGTACTTCTAACTTAAAATAGTAAATAAAATGTATAATACACAACATTAATAAAACTATCATCGATGCAGCTCCAACCTTAATCAATTCTTGTGTATCAGGTAATATGAAAAGGTTAGTGCTAAGTAGAATAAGCATTATGATCCACATCAAAGCCGCTCGGTTCATGGGAATAAACACGTCACGGTATGCTTGCTTATATGCGTGAAAGATGGCCGATGTTGAAGTATCATGCTGATTGATAACCAAAAATAACGCATAAGTAGCTGGGAAAATACCAAAGATTATGAGTCCTGCTAATGTAAAAAGAACCCATAGCACTTGCGCATATGCATACAAAAAAATAAGCTGTACAACTCTAGCATATTGTTGAAATATTGTGTCCATTATAATTCACCATCACTTTATTATGTGCGTTATTTTGATCGTCGATTTTGCAAATATTGTACTGCCTGCTTTATATTTTCATAAGCATTCGTTCCAGCTTCGCGTTCTACGATCAAAGCACCATTATATCCAATATCCATAAGTGATTGAAAATATTGATCGAACGGTACGGAGCCTTTACCTAGTGCTGTCTCTCTGAATCCCGTTCCACTTTCCACCATTTCTGCGATGAAATCATGACACATCGGTTTGTACCCAAGTGCACCATATACATCACGAGGATCAACATCACCAAGCTTTTTACCATCCTTAACATGCGTATGCACTATATAATCTTTGAGCGTATAAACACCTTGAACAGGGTAATCACCTGTTACCATTACCATATTCCCAGGGTCAAAGTTGACAGATACACCATTCGTGGAGAGTTGATCCAAAAAAGTTTTAAGATGAGCAGCAGGCTCAGGCCCAGTTTCAACTGCAAAATGCGCATCTAAAGAGGTCGCAAATTTTCCAAGTTCGTCGCATGCTTCAAGCATCGCTTGATATACATCATTATCTTGTTGCGGAACAATACCAATATGTGTCGTAACTATTGGTGTACCAAGTTCAACAGCAAGCTCTAAAATTCGTTTAGATTTGTCAATTTTTTCTCTATTTACAGTTCGATCTTGGAATCCATGACCTTCTAAGTCTCCACATAATGCAGAGATAGTTAAGTTATTCTTATCCAAGGATTCCTTTAACCTTTTTTTCGTATCAGTGGTTATAATATCTGGATCCATTTCACCAGAAACAGCATATATTTGGACATTCTCAACTTTCAGCTCTCCAGCTAAATTCAATCCATTCCATAGT
This sequence comes from Gracilibacillus kekensis, assembly GCF_900143085.1. GTDB lineage: Bacteria > Bacillota > Bacilli > Bacillales > Amphibacillaceae > Gracilibacillus > Gracilibacillus kekensis. The sequence goes on from NZ_FRCZ01000009.1 coordinate 13,836, forward strand.
CCTTGTTGGAATCCATCTGTGATTACACCGATTGGATTATGCACTTTATCGAACCTCCTTGTTTATAATTGCATCTACATATTGAAGCCCTACTGCCGTACCATATTGACTATTTTCCATTCCTTCGAACTCAATCGATAGCCAACTGTCATAGTTACTTTCTAATATATTGTGAAGAATTTTCTTTATTGGCAAATCACCCTGACCAATAATAGAGCCTCTTATTCTCTTACCACCAGATGTTTGAATCCATCCGTCTTGGAGCTTATCGGCTTCCTCTCGAACATAGAAATCTTTAATGTGTACCATAGATGCATACGGCAAGCATTTCTTTACAGCTATATAAGTATCTTCATCCGCACAAACAAAATTACCAACGTCTAAAGTTAAACGGAAATTAGGATGGTTCACACGATCTATTAAAGCAATCACTCGATCACTACCTTGCAAATACAATCCATGATTCTCAATAGATGTTACGATGCCATAAGTTGTTGCATACTCCGTAATTTCTCGACATGCATCTGCAATGCGATCCAGGTCATTAATAAACGTTGTAATTGTGCCACCTGTTCTTGAAGCTGCATCATGACGCATATGCTTTGCTCCCAGCGCATTGGCAATATCTACATGCTTCTTCACTCTTTCGATTTCTGTTCGATATTGGTCTTCATCTTCTACCGCAAAATTGGCACCAATCGCGTAATTAGATATTTCCAAACCAGCTTTCTGTGCCTGTTGGTAAATCTCAGAAGCGGTATCTAAACTAACCTCGAATCCATGTGGTACAATTTCTACATGTGTGCCTTCATTTTCTTTGATCCACTCAAACATGCCGTCAACAGTTAATTCGTTAGACTTCAAAGCTTTTAATAGACTGTAAGAGCTTACCCCAATATCCATAACTGAATCCCTCCATACACCTAATATAAGGTTATTTCCCGACGCTTCTCAGCAGATTCATAAATTCCATTCAGTATTCTCATCATTTGTACACCATCTTCAACTGAACTAATCGGTTTTTGTCCTTTTTGACAGCAATGAACAAAATGTTTAATTTCCTCTGCAAATGCCTGTTCAACATCTAAATCCGATGTGTCAGTTTGTGGATAAATATTAAGCATCGTATCATACTGTTCTGTCATAAATTTCAATTCAGGTTCTATCTCTAACCCGCCTTTAGTACCATAAAGTTTTACAACCATTTCATCATTCGAAGTATGTAGTGTATAACTAACATCCACCATTAATGATGCTCCATTCTCAAAACGAATGATAGCATTTGCTAAGTCCTCAACACTATTTAAACTTGGATCATAATCCGCTGCTTTATAAAATGATACGTATTTAACGTTTGACCGATTCCCAAGATAATGGTACGTATTAGCACTAATCGAAACTGGTTTGGGTTTACCCATTAAGTACCAACATAAATCTATTACATGTACTCCTAGATCAATTAATGGGCCACCTCCAGATTTATCTTTATCAGCAAACCAGCCCCCAGGATTACCAGCTCGACGTAAAAAAGAGGCTTTGGCATAATAAAAATCACCGAACGTACCGCCGTCCACAAATTGTTTCATCATTTTTGCATTCGGATCAAAACGTCTAACAACTCCTACTTGTACTATTTTACCTTCTAACTCAGATACTTCTTGAATTCGTTCAGCTTCCTCCACACTAATAGCTAGTGGTTTTTCTATCAAAACATGTTTTTGAGCCCGTAGCGCAGTTATGGCAATGTCTGAATGGGTATAATTCCATGTACAAATACTCACTGCGTCTAATTTTTCTAACCGTAACATCTCTTCATAGTTTTCATAAACATTTGAAACACTATACACGTCGGCTACTTGCTTTGCACGTTCTATATTTTGATCACATATTGCATAAATTTCCACATCTGTAAGTTTAGTATAAGCAGAAAGATGCTCTTGCGAAATGGAACCTACACCTATAACTCCTACTTTTAGTTTCATACATACCCTCCTCATTAATTCATCTTTAGTAACTTTTAAGTTAATCTATTAACTTTAATTCTTACTAATCATCCTTTGACGGAACCTGCTACCATCCCTTTCATTATTTGCTCTTGGAAGAATACATACATGACGATAGTTGGTATAACAGCAATTGCCATTGCAGCCATCGTTAATGCATAATCTGTACTATATCCATCCGAAAAAATAGATAAGCTAAGTGGAAGAGTTTTTAAAGAAGTGTCATTAATAAATACAAGCGCAAATACATATTCATTCCAGTAACGTAGAAAAGCAAGAATAGCTACCGTTGACATAGCTGGAACTGACATTGGAAGCATCATTCGGAAGAAAACCCCCCAATAGCCTGATCCATCTATTACAGCGGCTTCATCTATTTCTTTTGGAATCGAAGACATATAAGCGGTTATTAAAAACACTGAAATTGGTAGTTCAAATGCTGTATAGGGCAGTATTAATGCCAAATATGTATTCAACATTCCCACCTCATTCATTATTGAAAACAACGGAACAAGAGTACTATGAATTGGAATGAGCATTCCAATCACAAATAACAACATGACTAAACCCTTTAACCGAAATGTAAATCGCGAAAGTACATATGCTGTCAGCGCTCCTAAAAACACCGTTAGAGCCGTACCTACTACTGTCACAATTGTAGAGTTTATCATAGCCGTTCCCATATCTGCTAATTCCCATGCTCTAGTAAAATTATCAAACGTCCACTCATTTGGTAGCGAATAAGGAAAGCGAAAGAATTCTTCGGTTGTTTTAAATGAACTGATTGCTAACCAATAAAGTGGATAAATCATTAATAAGGAAAACACTAGTAAAAATACCGTTTTTAAAAATTTAAATACCATATTTTTGATTCTTAAGACTGTATGAGAAGAAGCATGTTTTTTTGACACTATATGTTGTTCCATTATATGCCAATCCCTCCTTCATCTTTTCTTTTCATAATTACTTGACTGAAAAGAATCAAAACTAAGCTAACAATTACTATCATCGTCGATATAGCGGAACCAAATCCATATCGATAAATCACAAATGTATTATTATACATATACGTTGCTAATAGTTCTGTGGACTGTGCTGGTCCACCACCCGTCATTACAAATACCTGATCAAATGCTTTCAGACTACCCGAGATGCATAAAACCACTGCAACCTTAATTGTCGTCCACATCATGGGCAGTGTCACATAAATCAATTTTTTCAATCCATTTGCGCCATCAATTTTTGCAGCGTCCTCAATTTCATTAGGTACATTCTGAATAGCCGCTATAAAAATAATAAGATACGGTCCAATATAATTCCATATAATCGGGATTGCAACTGCATACATATTCACACTTCTATCTGACAGCCATGCGCGTGTCCATGTTTCTAGCCCCACTGTTTCTAAAAATGCATTCACTATTCCGAACTCAGGGTTATAAATGTACCCCCAAATCAGACCTACTACAACAGTAGAAATAACCATAGGTAAAAATACAGCTGAACGAACAAACTTTTGGAATAGTGACGTTTTCCGAAGCATTAGGGCAAGTATTAAAGCGATAGGAACCTGCCCAAAAACAGAAGCAGCCACAATAATCAAGTTGTTTTTCAATGCTCGCCAAAAAATCGGATCATTCACTACTTCCATATAGTTAGACCAACCTATGAAACTAGGTTCATTCATACCAGACCATTTAAAAAAACCATAGTAAGAAGACCAAATAATTGGTACTATTACGATAAATGTATAAAGTAAAAGAGTTGGTAGTAAAGTCAACGCCAACAAGTATTTTACTCTTAAAATGTTCTGCATAGTATCCTATCCCCCTTTTTTTCTTTACAAGCCCAAAACATGCTATTAACTGTGCATAAAATAAAAACAACTATCATTAATGACTATAATCCCCAGTGGTAAAGGAAATATCAGATAGCTCGTTCTTAGTTGTTTCTTTGAATGTATACCATGAATATAAAAAGCTATCTCTTTTTAAATTTATGCGTCGAATATAGATCGTCTTTTCAAATCCAAGACCACTGAGGCACCTTATTAATTATTCGTCATCATCTTCTTCAACAGATTGAGCCTGTGCTTGTTGTAAATTCTCTGCTACTGGCTCTAAATCCCCGCCTAACATGATTTCTTGCAATCCATTATTTATTGCCTCTCCGGCTGCTGCTGATAAATACAAGTCATATACTGGGGCAAATTCTGCACCACGTACTAGATTAAATGCATTATAATAAAGTGGAGATACTTTATCTTCATCAATGTCCACATCGTACATAACCATTGAATTACTTTCAGCAATTTCCTTTTGTGCTTCATCGTTACTCAAATAGTAAATGAGCTCTAGTCCCGCTTCCTTCACATCACCTTCAGCATTTTTATTAAGTACAAAGCCACCACCAGGACCACCTGTAATTGTATTTTCCCGACCTTCGCCTTCTGGAATGCTGGGAACTAGTGCTACACCGATATTTTCTAATACTTCCTCAGAACTAGATGAAGCCAAACTACTGATTGTCCAAGAGCCATTTATCATCATCGCTGCTTTTCCTTGAGCGAAATATTGCTCTGCTTGCGTATTGTCAATACTATTTGCACCTTCTTGATAGGCATTTGCATCTACCAGTTCTTTGAAATATCCTAATGCATCAATGAAAACCGGATCTGTAAAAAATGCACCGTTTTGTTCGACAGCATCCATAAACCAATCCGTACCCGTTACTCGGTCGGCAATTGCTCCAAATGTCGTAGATTGTGCTACCCATGGTGCTTGATTACCCATTGCTAACGGAGTGATACCTTGTTCATTAAATACATCTATAGCATCCATTAACTCATCCCATGTTTCTGGTACTTGTACATTGTTTTCTTCAAATAATTCCTTGTTATAAAACAAGTATGATGTTGATGACATCGCAACTGGTACAGAATAAATATCTTCTTCATCCCCATATTCATAAATATCTAATGCTGACGATAAAAACGAATCAGCCCAGTCTGGATTTTCGTCAATTAGTGGAGTGATTGGCTGAATAAGATTACCTTCATAGAACTGATCCGTAAAACTACCCGAATAAGTAAAAAATACGTCTGGAAGTTCCTGAGCAGCTGCTACAGTGCTAATTCGCTGACGGTAACCATCTACTGGAATTGCCTCCGCTTCTACTGTAATATTAGGATTGTCTTCATTAAACTGGTCTATCCGATCACGTATCGTTCTCGCACGAAGGTCATCCCCAGCAAAATTGTGCCAAAAACTAATCGTCGTCTTTTCTTCTCCATTATCAGAGCCATCAGAGTTATCCGAGTCACCATTTGCTTGCTCGTTCTGATCATCACCACATGCAGCTAGTAAAAGTAACAATAAAATACCAATCAAAAAAATCGTTTTCTTCATTTAAAATCCTCCTTAGATTTGATAACCCAATTATATTGTTAGCGCTTTATTTATTTAAGGGGGTAAATCAAAGACTTAGGGTAGACAAAAATTAGAACTACTTCTTTTGCATATTAATACACATACTTTATTTGAGATGTGATTTTTATCCAACTAGGGGTAAAGATTCTTTGCTGCTTATGTAGTAACTAAAATGCATCTCTCGGAAATAAGATCTTATGCTATGGAATTTCATGATATAACCACAGGAGACATTCGTTTATAAAGCTTCGTGCAAGCATTTAGTGTACATATATTACCTAGTTTTATCCCATGACGGACGCACCAAAAGAAGATGCCTAAATCAAGCATCTTCTTCCTGTCTATCTCGGTATTGAGTTGGTGTCAATCTTATATATTTCTTAAATTGCGAAGTGAAATACTTCCAATCTGAATAACCTACTTCACTTGAAATATCTTTTACTTTGGCGGGAGTATATCTAAGAAGTTGTTTTGCTTTCTCTATTCGAAGAGCAGTAAGGAACTCAACATAGGATTTCCCAGTTTCTTTACGAAGCATTTCACTTAGATAATTCGGATGCACGTGAACGTGTTCTGCTACCTCCAATAAAGTTAATGTTTTACCTAAGTTATTTTCCATATAATGAATGGCAATATGCACAAAGTTAACCTCTCTATCCACAATACGTTGATAATCACCCATCACCTCCATAAACGCAGGAATTACTGATTCCTTCGGTGTTGGCAGCCAGTTGGAAATAGTTGGAAATGAATGATAATTCATTGTTTTTTTTCCTACAGAAAGAGCCACCTTATTTACAAAGTGAATCATATGTATAAATAAGGACTGCACATTCAAATGAATCGATTCCGGTGTTGCTTGTGGATGGGTTACTTGTCTTTCTATTACCTGAACCAACCAGTTTCTTAGCCCCTTTGCATTATTTTTATTAAGATAACTGAATAGTTTTTCTTCATACTCTTTTAAGAATTCAGAATTTGAAAGGCCAATTCGATGCTTAATATGATTTTCTCCAATCATTTTACAGTCAGTTAGAAGCCATTTATATAAAATGAGAGAGACTGCTTTTTCATATGATAAAGACAAATCGGTTAAATGTGAAACAATTGTACCGACAAAAAGTGGTTCACATAGGGATTGATAGACTTTACTAGAAGCCATTTGTAATAAATAATCATCATCTAAACAAGGATCTCTTTTCACAATAATAACTGTTTTTTCATTTAGAGACACCCATTTACCATACAAATATTTATTCCACAATTGCTCGTGTTCTGCTAAGTGAACCGATTTTAACTGTGTATCTAACACGAGTATTTGAATCATTGAGTCTTTTAATTCAGGAATAAGCTCTTTAATACTATCCATTGCTTCCTCTGTACCTATACCTTTGATAAAGTTCGTCATAGAGTGTGTTATAATTCTTTGTTTTTCATTTTGATTTATTTGAAATTGATCTTTCGCGTATAATACCTTTTCCCTTGATTTTTCAACAGCTTTCAAAATATCTTCGGGTAAACTTGTTTTGAGTAAATAATCACTAACCCCTTGACGAAGTGCTTCTTGCGCATATGAAAATTCATCATAACCAGTTAATACAATAACTTCTATTGGGAGCTTTTTTTCATAAATATATGAAGCTAATTCTAGACCATTTTTCCCATTCATCTGAATATCGGTTAAAATAATATCCGGCATAATGTTATCGATAACGTCCATCGCTTCTTCTGCAGATGAAGCTGGATTTAGTATTTCAAAACCATAATCTCTCCAAGGAACTACATTACAAATCCCTTCACGAATAATAACCTCATCATCCACTATTAACACTTTCATGGCGGTTCACCTACTCTCTAAAGGAATAGTAAACTTAATACTAGTACCTCTATTGGGACTACTAGTAATTCGAAGTCTCGCAATAGAACCATAGTGTAATAAAAGCCGTAAATTAACATTACGAAGACCATAATTCGGACCAACCACAACTTCGCCCTTTTCATCTGCTAAAAATTGTTCCTGTAATTGTTTTGCTTTTTCTCTCGACATTCCAACACCATCATCGGATACCGTTAGATACAAAAACGTTCTATCCCATTCAGCAACTACTTTTATTTCGCCTTGACGATCGCCACTGGGTAATAGTCCATGAATAATACTATTTTCAATTAGCGGCTGTAATGTCAACTTCAACATATAAAGCTGATTTACTTCATGGGGGATGTGAACATCCAAATGAAAAGAATCAGGATATCGTATCTCTTGTATCTGTGTATAGTGAAATAAGTGAGAAAGCTCCTGTTCCACTGTACAATATTCATTTCCTTTATTTAAACTAAACCGTAAAAAGCTACTTAAAGCAGATACCATTTTTGATATATTTGCTTCACGACTCACCAAGGCCATCCAATGAATTGATGCGAGTGTATTATATAAGAAATGCGGATTAATTTGTGCTTGTAATGCCTGTAAATCAACTTCTCGCTTATGTGATTCATTTTTCTGAATACGATTCATTAACGAACGAATCCGTTCATTAAGCTTATTATAACTAATTATTAATTGACCTAATTCATCACTCGAATGAGATGTCAACTGCCTAATATCTGTGCCAGGATCAGAAGCTTGAATGGCTGTCGTTAGTGAGCTTAGTGGACCTATTACTTTACGCACAAAAAACAATACAAGTCCTATAACCAATAAAGCTGCAATAATTACTGAAATAAAGGTTAACAATAAAAAGTACCTATTTTGGGCTGTGAATTCTTTGAAAGGAATAATTCCGATAAGTTTCCATCCAACCCCTGATAGAGTTGTAGTGATAATCGTACTTTCATTTCCGTTATATTCATATGTGATTGCCTGCTCATTAGTATTACTATCCACTAATGAGTATAACTCCGCTATATCTTGACTACCGGGAAGTTGTTTATCATTACTTGCAATTACAGACCCTTCATTCATCAATAAGGTCGATCCATTCCACTCAAAATCAACGGATTCTAAGTGTTCCTCTATAACCTGTTGATCTAAATATATAGATAGGTAACCAATTAATTTATAGTCTTTTGTACTTCTAATTGGTCTGAACATTGAAATAACTTGTTGCGATTCGATAGAGTTTCGAGAAGAATAGCGAGATGACCACCAATGGTGTTCCAAATTATAGTCAGATAAATCTCGATCGGTTGTTAATATTGGAATCGTGGAGATATTAGGATTATTATTAAGCGGTTCAATTAATATATTAGCTATATATGGCTTTGAAAAAGTTAGATTTGATAAAAATCCATTAATATTCCACCGCTGTTGGACTGGCTTATGATTTGACTTTAAATATTGTTGTACATCCTCATTACCGATTAAGAACACGGACATATTATCAATGTCATTAACAATAAACTCTAGTGAAGTTTTTAGTTGTTTTAGCGAGCTTTGACCCGAAATCGTTGAGCGCTCTTTTGCTAAATGATTCGCCATACTATACGAAAAAATTCCTAGTATAGATAGAGGTAAAAGCACAGCGAGCAATATAAACACAATTAACTGGTTTTGTAGAGACCTCTGAAACCATTTATACATTACTGATCATTCATTTCATGTAACTGCTTACATAATTGATGACCAAAAAAATTAACTGGATAATTTATCCTTACATTACTTTTCAACTTTCGATTAATCGAGAACATTAAAGGATTTAATATAGAACTCTTCATCATTTCCCCTCCTGCACAAAAGCTTTGAAACCATTTATAATATGCCAATCATTATCCCACTTTCCTTCTTTTAACCTAATAATTAATATCATAATTAAAATTTTATTACGTTGTAAAGTCATTGTAATTCACAATATAGTTGTGCTTTTCCGTATTATAATAGCCTTCACTATACTCCACTATACTTCCCTTTTCGTCTCTGGATCGTCTTATTCTTTTTAACACCGCAGTACCTTCTTTAAGTTTTAATATTTCCCCAATATAAGAAGATACCATTGTTACAGTGAACTCATCCCGAAATGATTCAAGGCGAATATTGGACTGCTCCAAATAACGATACAATGAATTAATCTGCACATCCTTTAACTCTTCATCATTTAAATGAAGCAATACAAAGTGAGTGAAATAAATATACGGTTCATCATCTAGATAGTACACTCGCTCTACCTTAATGCAGTTATTACCAAAAATAGGATAAAGATGAGAATCAGTGGGCAATTCAACCTTTTTTATGCTTAATACTTTTTTGTTCATATAGTGTCCTTCTTCTACCAGCACCTCGGTAAAGCGTTTCCCTTTTGAAAGCTTTGAGCCTGAAACGTTAGAAATTACCATCGTCCCTTTTCCACTTTCTTTTTTTAGATAACCTTCTTGCACCAATTCTTTGATGGCATTCCTTACGGTAATTTTACTTACCTTGAATTCTGCTTCTAACTGAGGCTCAGAAGGAATGTTCGTATTAAGTGAGTATTCACCATTTAAAATACGATCCTTCAATATTTCTTTGATTTGCAAATAAAGAAGCCCCTTATTTCTTTTTATATCCATTGTTAAATCCCCTATCTACCTTTTTATATCATCAATCGCACCAGTCATGGTCGACAAGATTTCTGCTTCTGTTGACATCGGCGTATCTCCAACAATCGTACATGCAAGCATACCCGCAGTGACGGCAAACTCAACTGTTTTTTCTTCAGGAAAGCCAGCGAGTTCCCCATGTAAAATCCCACTAGTAAAAGCATCCCCAGCACCAATTCGATCATACACGGAAAAGGATCTATCTTTCGAGAATATAAGAGTATCATTCTTAAAAACATAACCTTTAAGCGAATGCGTGTTATCGCTGTTAATTGTCCGATGAGTTCCTGCGATTGTATCAATATTAAACTCCGTTGCTACCTTTGGAATTAGATCTGTTAATTGTTCTTCTCTTGATATTTTGTCAGTCTCCATTCCTAACGTAAACATGGCATCTTTCTCATTCATCATCACGACATCAGCTAAAGCTAGTAATTCTTCATAATGTGGTTTAGCTTGTGTATAACCCCTTTCCCATAAAGAAGGTCGATAATTACAATCAAAGCAGACAAGACCGCCTTTTTCCTTTACTTTTATAGCAAGTGATTTCATATTGTCTCGAACTTGGTCTGTCATGGCAAGTGTAATTCCACAAAAATGGATCACATCGGCTTCCTTAGCAATTTCGTCTATTGCATAGTCTGATAGTTTAGATGTATTAAAGCTACTTTCCAAACGGTTCGTATAAGTAACACGACTTGCACGATGAGCAAACCCATTCTCCAGAAAAAACATCCCGATATATTTACCACCATTCGAAATAAAATCTCTCCGTATTCCTAAACGTTGCAAGAAAGCAATAGCTGCATCTCCTATTGGACTAACAGGTAATTTAGTAATAAGATAACCATCATAACCTAACTTTGTCATGGCAGAAGTGACGTTTACTCCTGTGCCTGAGAAGGAGTATTTTAATGTGTTTGCTTGTGTTAGCAGTTCGTAACCTGGGACAGTCAAACGCATCATCACTTCCCCAAATGCGAAAACTTTTTTAGACATATTTTGCTACCAAATCCTTTGTGATTGTTAATAATTTTCTTACGCATTCCTCATTTGTGTCGCCTGTATCTTTATCAATAATAGACGAATATACATGAGGAATAATTTTAGGGACTTTCGCTTCCAATGCAATTTCTAAAATATTAGAGATGTTATCTAGGTCAATTCCTCCAGTTGGTTCTAATGAAAAACCTTCTTCCCCACACGCTTTTGCGACAGCTCGAAATTCATCTTCATGTTGTAAACCTTTCATTGGGAAGTATTTCAATGCATTGCCCCCCATATCACGAACAAGAGCAATTGCAGCTTTAACCGGAATCATTGCCTGCTCATCTGATTGTGCACTTATCGGACCAGTTGAAACGTTCACATAACCGACTTTACCAGTTGGAGAAACAAGAGCGTTAATCCAGCTATCATTTTTGCTTAAATTCGCCCGTGTTGCACCCACTGACGTGAAAACTTGATTAATGTGACTACCGGAATAATGTTTCACAATTTCAGCCACTACAGTAGCCTGCCTATTATCACCTGCACCTAAACCAATTGAGACAGCTTGATCAATAGCTGCTCCATATTCCTTCATTGCGCGAACTGCATCTTCAACCGTATCATAATCTTTTGAAAGTACTCCGACCAAAACATATCCTTCAGCTGCTTCAAAAACGTTCTTGGCATTTTCAACACTACTCGCTAAAACATTAAGCGCCACCCGATTTTGATAAAAACGTTTTTCGATGTCCATCTCTTAGATCCCCCCTAAAATAGTTTTTAATTTCTCTTTAATTAGCTGCATCTCTTCACCTTGCAAAGGTCGTGGATCAATATCAAAGAAGCCTTGGCGAACGCCGTAATCACGAGTGTAAATAGCAATTTCCCCTTTCCTTAAATTGTCATTTATTTCCTTCGCTGTTGTATTCAAAATAGCGGGATCAATATGAATCCTGCCTCTAAAAATAGCCCTTCCAGCTTCATCCTGCACTATCTTTACCGTGACGCCGTCTATCGAATTAAGTGAGTTAAGAACTTCAAGGCTTGCTTTTTCTTTTTCACTATTGTCCTCTTTGTCAAAATACTCTTCAAGCGCTTGCAACAGTCCAAAGATTGCTTCCTTTCCAACCTTCATACTTCTTCCAATACAATGCATTTGAACTTTCAGCCAATTAATATATTCTTTCTTCCCAGCAACTATTCCAGAGGTTGGTCCTTCAATCGCTTTGGAACCACTGTAAATTGCTAAGTCAGAAATCTGAACATATTTCCTCAAATCTTCTTCCGCCGCCGCATCTACAATCAATGGAATATTATTTACTTGTGCAACTTCCCAAGCTTCTTCAATAGAAATCATATTCTTTTGAACAGCATGATGAGATTTTACATATAGAATTGCAGCAGAATTTTGATTGACGGCATCTGCGATATGTTCTATTTTCCCTTCATTTGCATAACCCACTTCAACTAGTTTACCACCACCAAGGTGTACCATCGTTTCAATCGGTGCACCATATTGTACGTTATGGCCCTTTAGTAAAATGACTTCATTTTTCGCTATTTCTTCCTGGTGCAGTTTTTCACTTTTACGACGATTCCCTTCAGTAACAATGGCTGCTACAGCTAATGCAATGCCACTTGATGCCGAGTTAACGACAATTGCCGCTTCCGATTGAAGCAGACCTGCGATATGCTCTCCTGCTTTATCCACCAAATCGGATATTTCAACATAATTCTTCCCACCAATTTTCACAGCTTCCATCACCGTATCTGTTGGAGCAGAAACTCCTAAGATACTCATTCTCCCACTTGCATTAATGACTTGTTTTAATCCATATTTAGCAGTCAATGTATTCTCCATTAACCACAACTCCTTTCACATTAATTTGTTTATCATAATTGCGTTCTTCCCCATCAGAATCTTTTAACATTACTGATTGATTCTCAACAGAGAATAATGTCAAATTCGCAATATCTCCTATGGCTACTCTTCCTAGCTCTGGTTTATTTAACCACTTTGCAGCATTGACTGTAACGGCATCAATAACTTCTTCCAGTGAGTAATCCAAATACAAAAACTTTGTTAAAACGTGAGCCATGTCATAAACTGGACCATACAACCGGTTTTCTCGGTAGATGTCTGTACTAATCGTGTCAAACTTAATTCCATTAGCTTTTGCCTGTTCTGCGATTGAAAAAGAGAAGCTTGCATTTCCGTGACCAACATCTAAGTGAACTCCCCGTTTAATTGCTTGCAGTAGCGTTGGAAGTGGTTTACCTGAATCGTCAAATAGATTATTCTTTTTACTATGTAAGTAATGGGTAACAACATCTTTTTCCTTAAGTAAATCAAGAATCTCACTAATAGCAGGAGGACCAGTACCAATATGAATCATCAGCGGCAAATCTGTAACATCGGAAAACTTACGAGCTAATTTTAATGGTTCTAAACCATTGAGTCCTACCACGCTTTTACTGATTCTAGCCTTTAGGCCCACGACAAAATCGCTATGTGTCGTCACTGCTTTTATTAATTTTTTTTCATTTAACCAAGAAAGATTGGATAACTCATCGATTTGCTTTAAACCAATTTTGGAAATATTCAAGAAGGCTAATACATTGGTCTTGGCATTTTTAGAATTTCTAACTAACTCATGTATTTGATCAGCTCCCGTACTGCCAGCATCAACAATGGTTGTTACCCCAGTCTTATAACCAATCTCGTCTATTTCATCCCCATAAGGTTCAAATTCCGGAAAAGCATGCACATGCATATCAATCCACCCGCTCGAAATATATACTTGACCATAAAAATCTATGATTCTATCTCCAATCCCCGTATTTGGTGAAACGATTTCCACAATCCTTCTATCACCTATGACAATATCTACAGTTTTTCCAGTTGTTGTGTGGACATTCCGTAAAACGACTCTATCTTTCAATATAATCATTCCTTTAGTAAATCGAATTGTTTATGTGAACGCTTAAACTGATCTTAATAGTTATTTTAAAAAAGGTTAACATTTAGATCTTAATTAGTCAATATAACGTTATAATGTTTAAAGGTACATGGAGACACTCAAACGGTCAATTTACCCCTTCAAACATCTCCATACTCGATCATTCATACTTAAAATGTACTACTTAATCTAGATAATTAATGGTATTTAATACTGGGGTATTATCAATTGGTATGGCACCAACCTTATTTTTATAGAATTCAATAGGTCCCGCATCTCCAATAATCGCATATGCATAACCATTTTGCTTCATTTGTATTAAACTTTCTATTAATAAACGATATCCGATTCCGTTACCTCGTTCGTCTTGTTTCACACCAGTTGGACCAAAAAAGTTTCGAAATGTAGTATCAAAACATGCAAAACCCGATATCTGGTTATTTTTTATAGCGATAAAACAATTAGAAGGTGTCACCGAGCAAGCTACTTCACATTCACTTGCCCATTTATCTGAGAAGTGTTGTCTAACCCAGTCCACTACCAGATGTTTCTCTGGTGGAACAACTTTCCTTATTGTTACATCGTTTTCTTCTTTTATTTCAATTGATGATAATAGATAAAGGTTTACTAACATATCTGTCATATTATATCCTCTTTTCATGCATTAAGATGCAGGTTGGTGAAGTCATAGAATAATGTACAGGAAGCGTTGTTAAATTCCCGTCATTATTAACTTGAATTACGTTAATGCTATCGCTATGTTCATTTGCTATAAATAAATATTTGCCATCAGCTGATACGGAAAAATTTCGTGGCCATTTCCCCACTGTAGAAGCTTCACTCCATCGTTGAAGGAGTCCACTTTCTAGTATTTTATAACTGACTATCGTATTTCTTCCCCTATTAGAAACATATAAAAATTCACCAAAAGGAGATATATGAATATCAGCACAAAAATTCCCTTCCTTCTGCTCCAGATTTGGAACAGTTAATATATCTTGTAGAAATTGCAATTTATTGGTTTGGTGGACATATCTATATACAGATACTGTTGAACTGAACTCATTCGCAACATAGATAATATTACTACTTATATTCATAGCAATATGTCTAGGACCAGTTCCTTTTTTAAAATGAAATATATTCTTTTTAGTTAATTTCTGATCAACTCTATCTAATTGAAAAACAAATAATAAGTCTTGACCTAAATCGGTTACAAAATATAAATCATTTCTGCCAAGAGGATAAACCATATGCGGATGAGATATATTACTTTCATCTCCTAAAGATATATTTTCGGAAAGTTGACTAACCATTCCTGCATCATCCAAAGGGTGAACCGTTATATTACCACTACCATAATTGGTTATGAACAAAAAATCAGTATCACTATCCACGTGCACATAACATGGTCCAGATCCACCTGTCTCAGTCCGAATACATTCTCTTATATTAATGTCCATTTTATAACAAATTATTTCACCTATGTCCTCTTCACTAACAGCATAAAGAATTTGTTTATTAGGCTCAAATGCTAAAAAAGATGGTGAGGATACACCATCTATATAAGCCTTTTTCCGAAATACTTGTTTATCTGCATCATATTCTACTAATTGAATTGCTTCGTCTCGTTCTGTTCCATAACTCCCTACTATTATCTGATATAAATTCATATTTAATCATTTTCCTCCCCAGGATTTAGCATGTCACCAAATCATTCAATAACTACGATGCTAAATTAATAGATAGGTAATACATGGAAGAAAACATTCGGTGAGGCCATTCGATAATAGTAGCTAGACCAGCCTAACCCTGTTGATTTTTCCACATTCACATTAAAAGGTAACCTTTCCTGTTCTAATTCTTCAATTGCATCAATATTACCATCCAAGTAATCCGTAATTCGCTCTATTGCCGTCTCTAATCTTGCAACAAGTCCTCCATAACGTATGTCTATGATTTCCCAGCCAAAGGGTTTATTAATAGTTAACCACTGTTTTTTATGAGCTGCTCGTAAATCTTTTACTCGCTGGATTATTTCTGGAATTAATTCTAGAGAAATTTCTTTTAGCGTTTCTTTATCTTTTTGATCGTAAGCTGCTTTTAATTTCACACCAACTGATGCCTTTTTTGCTAGTACTTTAGCTAATTTTTCTGGCACATTCCAAATAAAATCTAACTCCGCCCCGGGGTCACGAATGCTTTTTATCTCTTGCATCAATTGTTCATAATGCGAAGAAATTGGTAAGCCTTCGATATGCTTATCAAATAAACCTAACAAAACATCCTGCCATAATAAAAATTTCGATGGATTTGTCTGATCCGCATTTCCCTTTTCCACTCCTGGTATTACATCTAATTTACTTAAGATTAGGTACTGTTCCACAGATATTCCCGTACAAAATCGTGTTCTTTTATACCATTCCGTTTGATCTATGGACTTTTGGTATTGATGTTCCGCATATAATTGTAGACCTAACATTGCTGAATAAAGATTATTTTCATTACCATCATCACCCCAAAGAGTGACGAACACATCTTGAATACCTTCTTCCTTACTAGCTTGAAGAGCCGCTTCACTTGTTTTTAATGATAAATCGTATTTGGTAGCAAACGTGTTCCAAACCCATATACCACCGGCAAATGCTGGTGTATGGCCTAATTTTTTATGTTTATTTATCAATATTTGATAATCTTTCTTTTTTGTATGAAAGTAATCCCAATACATTAACGTTACATTATCAGGAATTTTTTCTTGCATTTCCCCAGAAATCTCAGTTGACATATCGTATTGATCGTCTCCTGATTCTGATGCAAGTTTGATAAACATATCACTCCACATCATAACGTCTAACTCTAGTTTATCTGTTATACCCGTAACTCTATTCAGATGTTCAACCATTATATTTAGACGATCCTTATAACCAAATTTGTTCAAATAAATTCCTCTACCTAATTCTTCTGCTTCATCCATTCCGATATGAAGTCGATTACTACGAAATGGTTTTGTTGCAGCACGAATCATCTTGTCTAGAAATTCATAAGTTGCTTCATTTTCCGTTAATAAGACCCCTCTGGTATCTTTAATGTTTTCCATAGCATCCCATTTAAGAAATTCTTCTAAATGTGCAAGTGTTTGTATACACGGGATCAACTCTATACCTAATTGATTAGCGTAATCATCTAATTCTGTTAATTCTTTTTCTGTATATCGTCCACGCATGTAACCAAAATAAGGGTATTCCTTCACTTCGTAAGTATCTTCCATGTATAACATGGAAGCATTGAACCCCATTAATGCAAGCTTTCGAAACAACGATTTAAATTGATCTACGCGCATTACGGCGTTTCTGGATAAATCGAACATTGGTCCAATGGATCTGAAGTTTGCAGATTCTTTCCATACAAAAGCGTGACCAGCTTCTGCCTTTTCTAAAAATAATCCAAAAGACCGATACACCTGATATTCTTTTTCATAATAAATAGAACCTTGTCCGTCTTTATATTGAATGATTGTTTCAGGATCATTGTTTTTTTCTATTGTTAATGGGATACCATTGTCATTAAGTGTAACATTTACTTCCTTCTCAAGTTCTTTTATACCTGACAGAAACGGTTGATACTCACCTTTTAATGTAATATTCATACAACTCACCTTTCTCCCAATCCTAGTAATCTTCTCTAGTTACCCTTTTACTGCACCTGAAGTAGCACCTTTCTGGAAGGTCTTTTGTGCAAGTAGATAAAATATCAATACAGGAATTACAGTCATAGCAATCGCAGCTGTCATTAATCCATAGTCAGTACCATATTGTGAGCTTACGTTTGACAACAACACTACTATAGGTGCAACCTTCTCATGTGAAACCAATACAAGTGACGAAAACAAGTCATTATATGACCATAAAAAAACAAAAATTCCAACAGTCGCAAACGATGGTAGGGATATTGGTAAAAATACTTTGGTAAACATTTTAAAACGACCACACCCATCCATCACAGATGCTTCCTCTAATTCCTTAGGTATCGTTGCCATATAACCACTAATAACTAAAATAGCAAATGGTAGATTTCCAGCAGTATGAGGAATTATTAATGCTAGATATGTATTTACCAAATCCATATTTATCATCATTCGATATACGGGAACAATTGTCGCAAATGCAGGAATGAGCAGACTTGCGATCAAGATAGCTTGTAAAAGTCCTCTTAATTTAAACTTCATTCGTGCCATCGCAAATGCAGCCAATCCCCCAATAAACAAAACCAGCAATACAACGGAGCCTGAAATAATTAAACTATTTAAATAACTTTTACCAATGTTTACAGTTTCAAAAGCATTGATATAATTTTGCATCGTAGGATCTGTTGGTAATTTAAATGTGTCTGTAATAATTGCTCTTGATTCTTTAAAGGAATTTAGAAATACCCACGCTAAAGGAAAAATAGTTGTCATTGACCACAAAGTTAATACAACGTAGATAAAGACTTTCCCTATTCTTGACTTTGAGAAATATGTTTCTTGAAAATTTTCCCAAAAAGTTAGTTTTTCGGTTTGAGATTGCATATACGAACACCTCTTTTCTTTCTAATATGTCACTTCTTCTTTTTGAAGTAATTTATTCGTAATAAAGGCTAATGTTAGCCCTAAAATTACAATCAACACAGCTAATGTTGCACCATACCCCATGGCTGTATCTCCAAAAGCTTTCTGATACATATATGTTCCTAGAACTTCAGAGGAATTCCCTGGGCCACCTCTTGTAATAATGTAAACCAATTCAAAGATCTTTAATGTTCCTGTAATCGCTAATACAATACATGTTTTTAAATCGCTAACAATTAATGGAATAGTTAATCTAAACATTTTTTGAATCCCTGTAATACCTTCTAATTTAGCAGCTTCGTAAAAATCATTTGGTATTTTTTGAATCGCTGTCAGAAGTATTACAAAGTAGAATCCAACATAATTCCATATCGTGGGTATAGCCACCATATAAAGTGAAGATTGCTCAGTTAGCCATAAAATCCTTTCAAATCCTAGATTCACTAACATTTCATTTAATAAACCATTTCTATAATTATAAATCAAAGTAAATAATAGCCCAATTGCTGCACCTGATATCACTATTGGAAAGAAAAAAGTGGTTCGAAAAAACCCAGAACCTTTTGAAATAGAATCTACCATTATAGCTAATACGAGCGCTATTCCTACTTGAAAAATAGTTACATAAAGCATTAATTCTAAAGAATTAAATAAAGCTGTTTTTGCGATTTCATCATTTAGCAGACGAATATAATTATCTAATCCAACAAATGTAGAATTAAAGAAACCATCTGTTTTATAAAAACTTTGCAAAATATTCTCTACAAATGGATAGTATAAAAAGATACCTGTTATGATAAAGGCTGGTGTTAGAAAGAGGTATATATATATTTTGTCACCTTTCATGTATAATGTTCCCCCTTGTCAAAATAAGCAATGAGGTTGACCCCTAAATGCAGGGACAACCATATCATTGCATTTTATTTTACTATTATTCTGCCATTTTCTGTGCTCTTTCTAAAACTTCTTCGCCTGTTTTATCACCACTAATAATCGCTGGTACACTCGTGCGCATATGTGTAAAAGCTTCCGGATTAATACGGTCATTAATCGGTAATGCAACCGCTGGTGCATCGCTTACTAAATCATGGCCAGCTTTCAAATATTCTGGTAGATCTGTAAGCTCACCTTTTGCCGGTGGCTGACCAGTAGCTCCTGCAATCTTCAAAATCGTTTCTTCAGAAGTTAAGTGATTAAATAAATCTACCACCGCATCTTTCTTATTCTCATCTTCATATGATTTTGTACTGACAAACCAACCTTGTGATGCTCCACCAACAAGTTCACCTGTTTCTCCACCATCTGCGTAGACAGGCATTGGTAGAACGGTTACATCTTCACCCATTCCTACCTCCTCAAGTTGTCCCCAGAACCAAGAACCTTCAAAAATCATAGCTGCTTGTTCTTGTTTAAATAGTTCTTGAGCTAGTGCTAAATCAATAGTTCCAGCATCTGGTGTAAATGCACCCATATCTGAGTGTTTTTTAATATTTTCTAAACCTTCAGCCCAAGCTGGGTCTTGTTCTTCTAATCCCAACGTATAACTTTCCATGCCTCCAGCAGCAAGAATATAATGTTCCACAACATAGTAGGAATCCTCCGTAGACGCAGCAATAGGAACTATATCTGTTTTTGCAAACTCTTCAATAGCCTTTTCATATTGCTCCCATGTCGTTGGTATTTCAATTCCATGTTCTTTAAAAAGTTTTTCATTTACAAAAAGTCCTTCATAAAAACCAGATTGTGGGGCAGCGTAAATATTACCATCACTGTGTCTTTGTTGTTCAAGCATAGAGTTGAAACCAGATAAGTCAATTCCTTCTGCTTCTTCTAAATTCACAACCTTACCTTCTTCGATAATTCCTTCGGCATCAACTGTATTAAAATAAAACATAATGTCTGGTTCGTTATCCGATGAAAAATCTGTATTTACTTTTGTACGAATAGTACCCGCATCAGCAGACTGTGAATCGTTTTCGATAGATATGTGAGGGTTTTCATTTTCAAAATCATCTAACACTTCCTGGAATACTTCTCCTGCTGGATCTGTTCCCGCCATCGTGGTGACAACTCTTAAATCGACTTCTTCCACTTCTGTTTCTTCACCATTATCAGAAGGCGTATCTTCCGAGGAAGAATCTGTTTCTTCATTACCACAAGCTACCAGACCAATTACAAGAAACAACAAACCTAACAGTAGACTCCATTTTGTTTTTTTCAACTTAATTACCCCTTTTCTTTTATTATTTGGACAACCCCACTATGTACAGTTGTCTATACCTAATATAGGTCTAGTTAAATAAAATGTCAATACATTTAGTTGAATTAATGATTTTGTAGTAATCTTTCTAAATTTATAATCACAAAACCCTTTTATATCAATGAAAATTTTTGATTAATATGTTATTACAATTATATTATTAATTCTAAATATCAAATATACATATTATTTTTCAAGCGTATTTTATAAAAATATTTATTTGTTACTACTTTTAGTTGTATATACCGACGAGTACCGCGATGTTCCAGTATTTGGCCTACCTTTCAAAATATGATGAATTATTTACAACTTAAGTTTTAAGATTGGAAAGACAGATTAGCTATTGAAGCGTCAATGGCGAATAAAGGGGAAATGAAATATTTAGAAATTCCAAAAGGCGCTTTCAGTCTTTTTTATAAAGGAGGTAACGCCTCTTATTATAAAATACGGTATGCAATTCATGTTTGAATTGCATACCGTATTACTCTGATTTTACATACTACACCAAATTTAAACTACTACTTTATTAATTTGTGCCTATTTGTAATTTGCTAATTTAATTGCTTGATCTAGAACTTGATCACCTTTCATCATACCGTATGCTAATTGATCAATAACATCACATTTAATTCCCAAAGGCTCAACACACTCCTTAATTCTTTTCTCCAAATAACGAACTTGCGGACCAATTAATACTACATCTAAATCATTCAGATGATTCTGCAATTCTGATTCTGCTACTGCATTAATCTCCGCATCGATAACTTTTTTTTCAGAAGCTTTTTTCATTTTATCTACTAACATAGATGTTGACATTCCTGCAGAACAAACTAATAAAATTTTCATTTTACTTTTCCTCCAATTTATTCATTTTTTCATACATTTCTACCATCTCAATTGCTAATTCTTTAACAGTCATTGCTGTCATTAAATGATCTTGAGCATGGACTAAAATTAGCGGGATCTGTACTTGCTTACCACTAGCTTCATCTTGTAAAAGCTTAGTTTGTTCGTGATGAGCTTTCACAAATTCTTGATCAGCTGCTTCAATTTTTTCTTTTGCTTCTTTCATATTATTTACTTTTGCTAATTTGATAGCTTCCATAGCAAATGATTTAGCATTCCCTGAATGTAAAATAATCGAAAATGAAAGCACTTGTAATTTTTCATTTTCTTGTGACATAGTTATTCCCCCAATCGTTGCTTTAAAGTCTTAACCCCTGCTAGTACAAAAGGTATATAAATCATAATGGATACTGCTAGATTAAATAATTGTAAGGCAATCCCCCGCCAACTTCCACCAGTAACAAGATATCCACTTATAATAGGAGGTGTTGTCCATGGTAATAGCGCGACTGTTCTTGGTACTATACCGATATACAACGCTACATAGGTAATGATCGTTAATGTTACTGGAACTAAGACAAAAGGTATTAACATAATTGGATTCAAAACGATTGGCAAACCAAAAATTACCGGCTCATTAATATTAAATAAACTACCTGGTGCCGACACTTTTGCAACTTCTCGGTAAGGGTGTTTTTTTTGTTTCCGAATAACAATGAAAATAGCAATCAATAATGCTATTGTTGTTCCTGAACCTCCCATAAATACGAAAGAGTCTAAAAATGGTTTTGTAACAATATTCGGCACATCATAAGCTGACATACCTGACTGGAACAGGCTTAGATTTTCTTCTACTAACGGAATATAAATAGGTTCAATAATAGAACCAATTATGTTGGTACCGTGCAGTCCAAAAAACCATAAGATATGGGTTAACAATGCCACTAACAATGCCGCTGGTAATGAATTACTTAAACCTTGTATTGGTTTTTGTATTGCTGTAAAGATTACCTCAAAAATACTTGTGTCAGCTAATACGGATATTAAAGACTGAGATAACCCAACAATAATTAATATGATCATAGTTGGAATTAAGGCTCTAAATGATTTTGTTACACCTGATGGTACACCTTCCGGCATTTTTATAATGAGTTTTGGGTTATTTACAAAAATTCTAAATAATTCAGTGGTTAATAATGATATGATAATACCAACAAAAAGACCTTGTGTACCTAGCCAGTTCATATTTAAACCGAAGTCATTTGTGACAGGTACTAACATAATATAGGACGCAGAGGATATAAGCGATGCGGCTAACCTGTCCACATTATAACTTTTCGCCAAATTATAGGAAATTGTAAACGTTACCAATAATCCTAATACTGCAAATGTACCATTCCAGATACTTCCTCCTACTTGTTGCCAATTACCATCACCAAAAATTGCACTCATCCATTCAACAAAGTTGAACTTTCCAAAAGGTGGAAAGTTATTTATCAAAATAGCTAGTGATCCAATAATCACTAAGGGCATAATAGCAACAAAGCCATCCCTAATTGCAACCAGATGTCTTTGTGAACCAACCTTTCCGGCAAACTCAATCAATTGTTGCATTAACTTATTACTCATCTCCCGTGCCTCCCTTATTAAATTGTGGCAAGTATTCTTTATGCGCACATAGCAATTCATCTAAAAGAGATTTTATTTTTCTTTCATCCTTTATAAGTGGATTTGCAATAAAGGCTTGATAAGCTAGATTATAATCACCACTAATGCTTGCCAATATAACCAACTCTTCAAAGGCTTTCATTTGTAAAATATCTCCTTTGATTTGTGGAGGTAACGAACCAATCGCAATAGGTTTTGGACCATTTTTTGTAATAAAACAATTCACTTCAATCACAGAATCATTTGGCAAGTCAGCAATTGCTCCATTGTTACAAGCGTTAACTGTTTGGATATCTCCCTTATTATTATATATGGAATCGATTAAGCTACAAGCTACATCACTATAAAAGGCTCCACCTCTTTCCTCTAATTGCTTTGGTTTAACGTTTAGATCTTTATTACTATAGATAGTAAATAATGATTTCTCCAAATTTTTCACTACTTTTGCTCTTGTTCCATGTTCCTTTAAAGCTTCTTTATCCTTTGTAAGAATATCTGTTGTTTGATAGTAATATTGATGATAAGGATTTGGAAGTAATTTCATACTATTAATAAATCCTTTGGACCATCCCAGGCTAACTATATTTGCAGGAGAATAATCTAACTTTTCATTAGCTAAATTTGTTAACACTTCATTTGTGCGGTCAATTCCATCCACAAACACTCTTTGTCCAAATACAAAATGATTCATACCAACAAACTCTATTTTCACTTGGTTTGGATTTGCATTGAGAATTTCAGCTGTTGAATGACGCATGTTAAACGGAATATTACATACTCCAATCACTCTTTTATGAGCTGAATGTTTTAGTAATGCCTCTGTAATAATTCCAGCTGGATTTGTAAAATTAATTATCCATGCATTTGGACATATTTCTTGAACATCCTCAGCTAATTCTAATAAAACAGGAATAGTACGAAAAGCTTTCATTATGCCTCCAGCACCATTGGTTTCTTGTCCGATGAAACCATGCCTTAGTGGAATTCTCTCATCCTTTTCTCTTGCGTCGAGCCCACCGACACGGATTTGAGTTGAAACAAAATCTGCATTCCTCAATGCTTTTTTTCGATCTAGTGTCCAATTGACTTGTATTGGTTCACCAGATTTTTCAATCATTCTTTCTGCTAATTTCGCTATGGTTATTACTTTATCTTTACCTTCTTCAACATCTACTAAAGCAATTTCGGTAATTGGTAAACTTTTATAACGACGAATAATTCCCTCAATTATTTCAGGAGTATAGCTTGACCCCCCACCTATAACAACTAACTTTACTGACATACTACTGCTCCTCTCTTATTTTCTTGATGATTTAGAATTTTAATCTGAATTATTAATTTGAGTTCAACAAAATGTATCATACGAATTTATAAATGTAAATACAATTAAATAAAAAACGTTATTCATAATTACATTTGTAATACAAATTTTTTTTTAGTAAACTTAGTATGTCAAACTTTTATGAATGAAGGAGACTACAATGGATAAAAAGCAGTCATTACATACTCATATAAAAAACGAATTATTATCAAGAATTAAAAACAGTACATTTCAAAAGGGTGAAAAAATCCCCACTGAGTTAGAACTGTGTAAAGAATTTGATGTAAGTAGAACTACCGTAAGAGCAGCATTAAACCAATTAACATTAGAAGGTTATCTTGAAAGAGTTCAAGGAAGAGGTACATTTGTTGCAGACAAGAAAGTATCTCAAACACTTTCTCAAACAGTAAAACGCTACATTGACCAAATAGAAGTACAAGGTAAAATAGCGGAAATTATTTTGATAAACCTTTCTGTTATTCCTGCAACTACATCTCTTCAAGCAGCATTAAATGTTCCATTAAATGACCCTATTCAAAAAATCGAGCGAGTTAGAAAAGCAAATAATTCTCCGACTCAATATGAAATATCCTATATTCCTTGGAACGTTGCGCCAGGTATTACAAAAGAGCAGGCAGAAACCTCTTTATATAAAGCACTAAAAAATGATTTTCATGTATCTATTGCTAAAACTACGGAGCATATTGAAATTGCTTTATCAGACGAAACTACTTCTTATTATTTAAATTCAGAAATCGGTCTGCCTTGCTTCTATATTGAAACCGTTGCTGATAATAATGACGGGGATAAAATCGAATATTCCCAATCCTATTTCCGAGGCGATAAAACCAATTTTGTTATCGAAAGGTATTATCCAGATAAAGACGAAGAATAAGGAGAAAACTAGAATGAATATTTTATTTAATGCCGATGATTTTGGATTAACTAGAGGAGTTTCTGATGGTATTATACAGGCACATAAAAATGGGGTAGTCTCCTCAACTACATTAATGATGAATGGGATAGCCACCGATTATGCAGTAAATATAGCTAAACGCACACCTTCTCTAAAAGTCGGGATACACCTTACCCTAACATGGGGAAAACCATTACATTCAAATGTATCAAGTCTTATTGACGCTCAAGGTTATTTTATATTTACCAATCAGTTTCGAGACTTTAACTTACCAGATATAAATGAGGTAAAAAAAGAATGGCAAGCACAAATAGAGGCATTCTTACAAACTGGTCTAACACTTCATCACATCGATAGCCATCATCATATTCATGGATGGGAACCTTTAAAAGAGATGGTCATCGAACTGGCGACTGAATACAAAGTTCCGGTAAGATATACAGATTCATTAAAAGATCAACCTGAAATTTTACTTACGAATTCCCTTTGGTTAGGATTTTATTCTGATGGGATATACAAAGATATCTTTAAGCAACTAAAACATAAAGATCAAAAATCTATTGAAGTGATGACACATCCCGGCTTCATGGACTTAGACTTAGTGAATGAAAGTTCCTATACTTCAGCCAGAGAAGAGGAAATTGAAATACTATGCCAACTTGACCCACCAAATTGGGTAAAAATACTTTAATGACTCAGAATGAGATAAGTCAACGAATATTTAAACACATATCTAGTATCGCACCTGCTACAATCAAGATAAACCGATTAGCACATATAAAGATTGAGCTACTTTCTTCCTGCATCAACCACCAAACCTGATTCAACTAACTTCATAGAGTACTCGTTTAATTGTTTTTGACATAATGTTGCCTCCTAAAAAAGATGTACATATGTTTTATTAGGTCAGTCATAAACGGAACAAGCTGTGGATCATGGATCTAATTATTTATTTTTTAAAGTTTCTAATACTTTACTGTTAAATAAATGTTCATATGACTGATAAAGGCGTACACCTTTTCCAAAATGGTATTCTTGCGCCTGTACCTCATGATGAAATTTTCGGAAATTATCTCCGTTCAACCCAGAACCTGGCATAATGGCTGGACCATTATTTTTCTTTGATTTTTTTACTAAAGATATTAATGCTTCTTTACCACTAAAGCAATCATGTTCCCCGCCAGAGGTCAAAATTCTTTCCACTACATTAGCGTATTTGGTTAATACTTCATACGCTTCATCTATATCTCTTACGAAGTCAAAAGCTCGATGAAATGTTAATCGAATATCAGGGGAAATATTAATGATCTCTTCTAACAAAGCTTCGTTAATCATATGATTCTCTGTTAAAGCACCAAATACGAAATTCGTTACACCTATCTTCAGCATTTTTTGTACAGTCTTTTTCATCTCTGAAACATCTTCGTCTGAATAATGAAATCCGTTGTTATGAGGTCTAAGCATAACTTGTACTGGTATAGAAACATTCTTCGTCACTTCTTCAACCGATTTTAAAGATGGTGTTAATCCATCTTTCTCTATTTTAGATACTAACTCTAAACGATCTACTCCTAGTTGCTCTGCATTTATTGCCTCGTATTCATTTTGTACAATTACTTCTATTATCATTAATAACCAACTTCTTTCTTAATAAAGTGAGACTATGATCAGGGTGTTAGCGTCTGTTTATCCTCACTTTGCCTTGTGTTACTGAAGATTGAAGTGGGGGTCATACAGACGTTTAGCACCGTGATTAATTCTGTTAATAAACGATCACCAAACCCTAGTCCAATTATTTTCTCATCATTATTCTGAAATTTTAAAATAGCTACTTTGGATTGATTAGCACTAACTCTTGTCCCACTGTGTATGTAGCTGGAAACCCGTTTTCTATTAATTCATTCTACTATAGAACACTCAAAATAATATTAAAAATCCAAATCAAAATTTATTGTTTCACCGATAGTTAATATTGAGACTATTAAGATGGCGAAAAGGTATGAGTATTATGTATATCTGGAGCTCTCCCACCAACTGAAATATTAACAGCATTAAGGAAACAGCTTTTGGAGTTTCGACTGTAATTTCTAAAGTATCCACCCCACCAACACCTAGAGCTTTAGCAATTGGTATAATATTTTCTTCGTTAGCACCTCTGATTACCGCAACTACACCACTTTCTATTATTTTACTAGTTATTATCATTATCATTACAGCACCTTAAACAGAATTTCATTTTAAAAGCTCTCATAATTTTTCTAAGATAGCTCACCATAATGCAATAAATTTCACACATAAAAAATCGACTATCAATAAATAAAAAAGCAGGGCTAGTTTGCAAATCAACTAACCCCCTAGAAATGTCTTCTACAATTATTTCAATAACCTACCCTAATTACGATTTATTTCTTTAGGAACTCATCCAGCCACCGTCAACGCATAGAATGTGACCAGTTACATAACTTGACGCTTCTGATGCTAGAAAAACAACTGGACCTTTTAAATCTTCTGGTTTTCCCCAATGGTTTTTAGGGATCCTAGCCAAAATAGATGCACTTCTTTTTTCATCAGCACGTAAAGGGGCTGTATTGGCTGTAGCAAAATAACCAGGAGCAATAGCATTTACATTCACACCTTTACTAGCCCATTCATTTGCTAAAGATTTGGTAATTCCCACTACTGCATGCTTACTTGCTGTATAAGGCAATACCCTATTTCCACCTTGAAAAGAAAGCATAGATGCAATATTTATTATACGTCCTTCGCCATTTTCCAACATATGTTTTCCGATTTCTTTGCACAGTTTAAAAACAGCATGTTGGTTAACATCGATAACAGCGTGCCAATCTTTATCCGGAAAATTTTCAGCTTCCTCACGGCGAATAATTCCAGCATTATTAACTAGAATATCTACTTTTCTATCAAGCCGAAGACTTTCTCTTACTACTCGAAAAATTTCTGCATCTATTGATAAATCAGCTATAATCTCATAGTATTTGCAACCTATTTCTTCTACTAAGGATTTGGTTTCATTTGTATCACTTGAACCAACACCTATAATATCGGCTCCGGCCTCTGCAAGACCTACCGACATTGCTTGGCCTAATCCTTTTCCTGAACCCGTAACTAATGCTAGTTTACCGTCTAATGAAAATGATGATTTCATTTTTATAATTAACTCCTTCCACCTTTTACTTAAAAAACAATAGGGAATCTAAAGAAATCTCATGAATTACAACTTTTGGGTTACTATTTAGAACATAATGGATAACATCTGCAACATCTTCAGCTTGGAGAAATTTTTCTCTTGGAACATTACGACCTTCCCAAAAAGTAGTATCAATAGCCCCAGGATTTATTGTTGTAACACGAGTATTTTTTTCTTTAACTTGTAACGCCAAACCTTGCGAAAACATATTAACTGCTGCTTTTGCTGTGCAATATAACGGAGCATTTGGATTGGCTCTTTTTGCAGCCATAGAACCAATGTTAATAATTAATCCGCCTTCTTGTTCATTAACTTTTCTCAAAAAGTGCTTGGAACATAAAAATGTTCCCAATACATTTACGTCCATTGTCAACTTATAATCATTTATATCCATTTCTTCAATGGCAGATGGAATGGATAACCCCGCAAGATTCAATAAAACATCGACTTTACCAAAATGACTTGCAGCAAGATCCATAAGACTCTCGACTTCACGCTCTGAGGTTACGTCTGTCGCTTTTACTAGTACTTCACTTCCTCTATCTTCTAGTTCTTGCTTTAATCTCATTAAAGGCTCTTCTTTACTTGATGCCAGTACTAATTTTACCTTTTCTTTTGCTAGTAACTCGCATAATGCAGTTCCTAATCCTCCAGTAGCACCTACTATGATAATAACTTTTTCGTTTGTATTTCCCATGCTATCTCTCCTTTTGATTAATTGGTTACTAAAATGCGCCCCAATGCTTTTCCTTCCTTCATTCTCACTAATCCATCTTCAAGATTATCTAATGACAATGTATCACTTATCATATTTTCTAATGGAAATATTTTTTTGTTTTCTATATAGCTTAGTAAGCTTACAGCTTTTTTAAAATTATCAAATGTGTAAACTCTGCTTCCTATGACACTGATCTCCTTAAAAATCACTTGTAAAATATCAAATGTTGTTTTTTCACTAGGGAAACCTACAGGTACAATCGTCCCTCTTACTTTACAAGCTGAGGTCGATAATAAAATACCCGCTTCCGATCCAGATGCTTCAAATACTTTATCAAATCCGTTCCCGTTCGTTATATTGGCGATTTTTTTATCGATATCTTCTATTTTAGGGTTTATGACAGAAAAGCCTAGTGATTCAACTAAATCAATCTTATCCGATTGAATTTCAGAAAAAACTACATTTTTTGCCCCTTCTAATGATGCAACTATTCCAACAATTAACCCTATTGGTCCTGCTCCAATTATAAATACATCATCACCCTTAGCTGTCCCTGCTCTTTCATTTACATGTACCCCAACCGCAAAAGGCTCTGATAAAGTAGCGATGTCATCATTCAACTCACTCGGAATTTTTACCATTTTATCTACGAATACCTTAACGTACTCTGCAAACGCACCATTCCTATGAATGCCTAGCAAATGTAAATTTTTACACACATGAGATAACCCTTTCTTACAAGCTTCACACTCCCCACAACTGATTAAAGGTTCTACACCTACTCGGTCACCTTTTTCAAACTCAGAATTTGAATCATTTATTTTCTCTATAGTGCCTATGAATTCATGGCCAAGTATTACAGGTGTTTTTGCGGTGGGATGATGGCCATCATAAATATGAAGATCGGAACCACATATGCCTGCACGAACAACTTTTATCAAACATTCTCCCTCACTTAATTCAGGGATCGGAACATCTTCAACAGATAATTTATTCCATTCTTTTAAAACTACAATTTTCATCTTATACACTTCCCCTTTAACTTTTTTTATTTAGAAATACCCTCCACGTTTAACCACTTCTTTTGGCGATAATCCATCTAAGACCATCTTTTTTATTTCTTCTTCATTTTCTTTAATTTGCTCTGCCTCTAGTAAGACTTCGTATGCCATAACTTTTGGAATCACAATTACACCGTCAATATCACCAAAAATAATATCTCCAGGATAAATATTAACGCTCTTTATCTGAATTGGAATTTGATAATCTATTAATCGAAATCTACCTAACATTCCATTGGAGGTCTTATATTTACAAAAAACCGGGAAATTTTGTGACAATACCTTGTCAGTATCACGAACTCCACCATCTACAACAGCTCCTCTACACCCCCTTAACACTGAGGCCATCGTCATAACTTCACCCCATTGCGCTGATTCATCATCTCCACTTGTATCCCAAACACAAATAGAATCTTCATGCAGGGCCTCTAGCATATTCGCTCTTTGTTCCATTTCATTTTCTAGGGTTAAATTTTTCGATCCTTTAACTGTAAACGCGATGCCACAAATCCTCATGTTATCCTTCAATGGTGAAATTTCCGGAGGTAACGTTTGGTATAATAATCCTTTTTCTCTTAAAACATCGTTAACAGCAGCAGTAAATAAATTTTGAAACCTATCACATAATTCTTTGTTTGAAATTTTATCGTTGTTTAGCAGTGTACTTTTTTTTGTTTTTATTTCTGACATCAAAATCATCCTTTTCTATTTTTTTAGTTTGCGTTAAAATAATTTAAAACATTTAATAAAAAATGAGGTAATGGAGACACAATGAAATCTTACTTATTTGACCATAATTACAATTTTTGTATTAAAGAAATTAACTTTGTATTAGAGAGAACACCCAATAAAGACTGGAAAATTGATGGCATAATAAATCGCAACTATTTTATCCTTGCCTTTTGTAACAAAGGAATTTCTCACTATTATTTTAATAATCATGAACATCAAATTAACCAAGGTGATTTGCTGTTGTTTGAAAAAGGGGTATCTCACTCGGCTTACAGTGACCCCGATAATCCCTGGGAATTTTATACGGTCCAATTTGACATCCAATTCTTTAATCCTGTAAGTGAAGAGAATTTTCAGCAACTCTCGAATATCATTTCGAGTTCAAATCCTTTTGAATATTCAGCATTATTTACGAAACTTAATCATATGTGGACTGGTAAGAAACAGGGATACTTGATTAAATGTCGCAGTATACTTTTAGAAATACTCTATCAAATGATTCGAGAGAATAGCTTCAATGATTATAAAATGAATCATACTATTCCTATTGAAGAGATTATGAACTATATTCAAGATAATTATCAAAAAACATTTAGTATTGAACAGTTAGCTAACCAAACACAATTTAGTACATCCCATTTTAGGGTAATTTTTAAAAAAGTGACTGGGTACACTGTTTTACAATATCAAAATCATATAAAAATTAGTAAAGCAAAAGACTTACTCTTAAGTGGTGAATATAATGTTTCTGAGGTTGCAACATTAGTTGGATTTGGAAATGTCTATTACTTTAGTAGATTGTTTAAGAAAACAACTGGATTCAACCCATCAAGTTATATCCAAAAATAATTATGTCACTATTCACCATGCTCCCTAATTTCTACATCACACTAATTTCTCTAAGTTATCTTTTGTAATCTTATAAATTTGTTTATTACTTTTATCCTCTAATTGGA
Source organism: Gracilibacillus kekensis (assembly GCF_900143085.1). Lineage (GTDB taxonomy): Bacteria > Bacillota > Bacilli > Bacillales > Amphibacillaceae > Gracilibacillus > Gracilibacillus kekensis. Next base: position 46,081 of record NZ_FRCZ01000009.1, read on the forward strand.
GTTGATTTTCCATTATTTTTAATGAATATCCTCCTTCTCCTGCTGGAGGCTCTACGTAAAACTCGTTGTTATCTAAATTTCTAACATGCCATTGCGTAATCTTTTCTGTTGAATCTAATGCAGTAGCGTATACAATGAAATGTTCTTTTTTTGGTTTAATATTTGAAAAAGTGTAAACTAGCCCACTCCCTTCCTTACCCTGACCTTTCTGATTTGGTTTTGGATGATAATAATCATGAACGTAACTATTCTTAGTTATTATTTGAACTTCCTCATTATTATCTTCTAAATCTGGGGTCACTTGAAAAAATTTCATTGCCGCATCATTTCTTCTAACTACCAGCTTTGTATTGGATGCTTTATTAAAGCTAAGTTGATTATCACGGTTATTTAGTAGAAAGTGACTGTGTACTTTAACCGGTACTTTCGAAACAATTCTATCCACAATAAATAGTGTATTAGGCATTGCTGTAATCCACGTTCTCTCAGCTTTGATTATTGGGTCACCATAAACACTTGAAGCCTCTGAAGTAATAACTGAGACTTGATCAATATCCTTTATTAATTTTAAGTGATTTAAAGGCTCTATTGGATTAAATACATTTCCTTTTACTTCCTTCTGTTTCAACCAATTGAACGGTGCTTCTTCATCAAACTCAAAAGTCCATGTATTATGCGAATTAGTACTCGTTGACTTTGGTTGTGCTTCCAATCTATAACAACAATGACCTGGATCAACTAGTAACCTCTCATTTAAATGGGATAAAATAAAACTATTTTGATCTTCGTGTCTATGAGCTGTAACATTCAGTTTCTTATATCCCCCCTGTATTCCTAATATTGTTTTAGGATTAATCCACTGATCTCGAACCATAATTGTTCCTGTTTCAAAAGCGATTGTCTTTGGTAATCCTGCTTCTACTGGATTTAAAGGTTTAATACTATCCTCAAGCATTAGCAAGGTGAAAAATTGAAAGGTATTAAAAAAGCCAAAACTAGCTAATTCAGTTGGTTTTAAATCCGTGTCTTGGTATGTTTCATCAAATAACCATTTTGCTAATCCAGCCTCTATTGGATGACTTTCTCTAGCCCTATTAGCAATGTGAATTAATACATCTCCAGACGGTCGAAATACGGCTGCCGTATCACCAAAATTAATTGATCTAGGATAGCTCTTAACCCCAAATCCTGTTAGCGGTTTCATATACATAAAACTAGCTACTGCCCAAGGTATGGATGCGGTATAACAGGACATATCTAATTTATCTTTTAATGAACGATCGAATCTTACTAATACTTCATATAGATGGCTTAAATGCATGGTTGCATAATTCCAATACTGCAAACATTCTCCATAACTATCCTCATTATATAATTTTGATTTTTCACGATATAAATTCACTATTTTTTCGAATTCGGATTCATCTCCAAGTATAACGGAAACAGTACCATATCCATTTAGTAAAACCATATCCCAATTACAAGAGTTCTCTATTTCTTTGTTAAAAAAATTCTTACATGGTATTTGGCACTTTTCTTTTAAGTTATCTTTTATATAGTTTATTTCTTCCTTTGAAAATAACTCTGGGACTAAATCTAAAACAGTTGCCATTCCCAAACCTACGTGTGCTGTTTCTAATACTCCTCCTGTTGGTTCTTTTATATTTCTAAACGGAGGGCCTATCCATTCTATTTTTGGTTTGGCGCATATTTCCATAACCACCTCATATAACCATGTTTTCAGAGTTGATTGCTTTGTCATTTTGTATACAAAGGCCGCATCACTTAACCTTTCCCAAATTAAATGCCACCAATCTTGAGTATCAGCAGGTTGAATTAATCCTGGCTTTTGAGTATTTTTCTCAACTCTTCGCTCTAGACTATTCCAAAGTTTTTTTGCTTGTAGGTTGTCTTCGATACATCTCTTTAGTTGAACAAATTCGTCTCCCTTAAATAATATACTCATATTAAATCACCCCTTATACAATCTATTTAAATCTATAATTCCATTTTGATAAGCCTCTGCCAACGCAAGCATAAATGGACCAAAACTATGAGGTTCGTCTTTATAAGGCAACTTTAATGTAACATAGGCTTTAACTGTTCCTTTTTCCTCTTCTTCACCTGGACATAAACAACCAGGGCAACTTTGCTCTGTTGAAAAATCTTCATTAATACAAATATCATTTAATCCTCTTATTCCTTTATGGAAAGCATTATTGTAAGCTTCGAATTCTAGTAATCCTAGTCTTAATCCCGTTCCCAAACCATAGAGAATTAATCCAGTTCCTGAAGATTCCTCATAAGAATATTCTAATGGTATTTCTTGTCTCCATAACCCTCTCTTGGATTGGTGAGGTAATAACGCATTAGAAAGTTGTATGAAATACTTCTCTGCCTTCTTTCTGTGAGGCGATTGCTTTGGTAAATGCTTCACTAACTCAGTTAAAGCAAAATATCCCCATCCATTCCCCCTACTCCAATGATCTTGAGAATACAATCCTTCGCCAACAAAATTTTTGCATTGATGCAAAAGACCAATTTTTTCATCGAAGAATTCTTCATACATAAGAAATGCCTGATTAACGGCTTCATCAATATATTTTTCTTCCTTTAATCCTAACCCGGCAAATAGCAAAAAAGGTGTTGTAGCCATAGCGGCATCTATCCATATTAACTTCTTTTCTTGATCAAAAAGAGTGGTGACAATACCTTTATCATCTCTAACTGCTGTCATCATTTCATCTGCATAATCTCGAATTTCTGACTCTGCTTCCGGAAGATAACCTTTCATAAACATATAGGCTTTCGGTATTCCACCTATTTTATAACTAGGGAAATTATAATTAGGATGTTCAATTTGATTTGGAAATTTTCGCATAATATTTTTGCAGCGGGTTAACAATTCTTTGTTTTGATTAGCTTCAGCTGTTAGTACTAACGCGTAGTTGGCTAAAAGCCCATAATAGTGTTTTATCTCTGCAGTGCTTTCATAATGATTGTATAAATTTTCAGAAATTGTTAATGTATTCAATAAACCAACACTCCCAACTTATTTTTATCTTAAATAATTAAATCTAGCTAGCTAATTGACTACTATCATAATAGTAATAAAGTGATTTATCCATGAATAAAAGAATTATTTTTTATCCAATATGATTATTTTGAAAAGTCAAAAAGTTCATTGGTTAATCTATTACAAAAGCTAAGTTGCATGTTAAAGCTATTATAGTTTATAGAATTGAATTGCCCAGTTTATTCCAACTTGATAATTAACTTAGCTGTCTAATTACCTTCAAACTATTTAATATTGGAAACAAATTTCCGTTAATGATTAAAGAAATATTATTATTTACCACAGCTTTTATAAAAAAAGGAGGTTTTTTTATGCTCCGCCCTTCTCTAGCGAAAAATATTATTTCAAAAGTCACCAGCCTACTCGATGAGGATATTATCGTTGTAGATATTAGTGGTGTTATTATTGCAAGTACGAATGAGAAAAGAATAGGGGATTGTCATGAAGGCGCACTAATCGTTTGTCGTACAAGTGTAAAATTAACAATAACTAAAGCTGATGAAGCAAAACTCAAAGGTGTCAAAGCGGGTATTAATTTACCTATTTTTTTCAATGAAAAAATCATTGGAATCATAGGTATTACTGGTGAACCGGATAAAGTATCTTCATATGGTGAATTGTTAAGGAAAATGACAGAACTGTTAGTAAAAGAAAACTATTATTTCGAACAATTAGAATGGGAAGCACGATCCCTTGAGATGTTTGTATTTGATTGGATACAACAAAAAGAGTGGTCATCTAGCTTTTTGAGTCAATCACAACTTCTAAGCATTGATTTATCCTCAGATAGACAGGTGATCATTGGTCACTACTTACAAAAGGAAGGCAATTTTATCTCAAGTGAGATTTGGAATGATGTCATAAAAAACTTTACGCGGATTAAAAGAGATATATTTGTTCGTTGGGGTACAGAAAGGTTTCTAATAATTCGATCGAGAAAGGAGACAAAAGAAAGTACTCAACACTTTTTAAAACAGATCCAAATTTATTTCGAGGATAAATACCAACAAATTGTTTCGTTCGGGGTAGGTCATCTTACCGCATCTAATCGATTATATCAATCTTTCGAACAAGCAGAACGCGCACTTAATGTCGCTATAAGGAAACAATCTATTATTTTTGATGATGATCTGCGGCTGGAGATGTGTCTACAAGATATACAACAACACACCCGCTTAGAATTAGTAGATCGAACAGTGGCCCCGATTATGAAAGATCAAGAGTTAATTCATACCATTGAGGCATTTATTTCAAATAATCAATCGATTAAAGATTCCGCAAAAGCCCTGCACATTCACATTAATACGTTACATTATCGCTTTAAAAAAATAGAAAAGCTTACAAATCTTAATCCTCGTGACTTTCAAGACCTAACTACACTTTATCTTTCTCTTTCCTTTTTAGATGATTATCTAAAAATAAAGAATAAGAATACTTAATTTTTGTTTATTCAAACATAGTATATTTAATTATATGAATTATAATGAAATAAGTTAGATATAGGAGATGATAACGTTGATAACCACAGAAATAAAGGAAGCATTGATTCATCTTGTGGGGACTGAAAACTATGATGATTCTAAAGTGAGTAAATTGGTCTATTCCTATGACGCAACTCCACAGTATCAATCGATGCCAGCTGCAGTAGTAGCTCCAAGAAACAAGGAAGAGGTTGCTGAGATTGTAAAACTTTGTAATACACATTACATTCCAATAATTCCAAGAGGATCTGGAACGAATCTTTGTGCAGGAACTTGCCCGACAGAGGGTGGCATTGTTCTCCTTTTCAAGCACTTTAATTCGATCTTAGAAATTGATGAGGAAAATTTAACTGTAACAGTAGAACCAGGCGTGATTACATTAGATATGATAAAAGCAGTTGAAGCAAAAGGGTTGTTTTATCCACCCGATCCAAGTTCAATGAAAATATCAACAATTGGTGGAAATATTAACGAGAACTCTGGAGGGTTACGCGGGTTAAAATATGGCGTTACTCGAGATTATGTTCTCGCATTAGAAGTGGTTTTACCATCTGGTGAAATCATTCACACTGGCGGAAAGCTGGCTAAAGATGTAGCAGGTTATGATCTAACACGATTATTTGTTGGAGCAGAAGGCACATTAGGGATCGTTACACAAGCAACACTCAAGCTAGTTCCCATGCCAGCATTTAAAATGACGATGCTCGCTCTCTATCACGATTTAGAATCAGCTGCCAATAGTGTTTCAAAAATTATAGCCAATAAAATTATTCCTACTACTTTAGAGTTTCTAGATCAAGCGACATTAAAGGTTGTAGAAGAATATGCTCAAATTGGTTTACCGACTGACGTAAGTGCGGTGTTATTAATTGAGCAAGATGGTCCGATGGAGGTCGTACAAGAAGATATGAAAAAATTAGCTAGTATTTGCCAACAAGAACAAGCTGTCTCTGTAAACGTAGCAGAATCAGAAGAAGAGGCTGATAGTTTACGAACGGCTAGAAGATCAGCTCTTTCTGCTATGGCAAGATTAAAGCCAACGACTATTTTAGAAGATGCAACCGTTCCACGCTCTGAAATTGCTAAAATGGTTGTATCAATAAATGAAATTGCAGATAAATATGAGGTGAATATTTGTACATTTGGTCATGCTGGTGATGGAAACCTTCATCCTACTTGCTTAACTGATGCCCGTGACGAAGAAGAAATTAAAAGAGTAGAAAAAGCTTTTGAGGATATTTTCATCCGAGCGGTAGAACTTGGTGGAACCATTACTGGCGAACATGGTGTAGGTATGATGAAAGCTCCTTACCTTCATTTAAAGCTTGGTGATGCTGGTATAAACGCAATGCAAGCAATCAAACAATCACTCGATCCAAACAACATTATGAATCCCGCAAAAATTTTCGCAAAAGATACAAGAAAAAGAGTGGTGGTGACAAAATGACAACCTCAAAAGAACAAGAAACGATTCAACAACAATTCAAGGAGCGAATGGATGAAGATGAATTAATGAATTGTATGCGTTGTGGCTTTTGTTTACCCGCCTGTCCAACGTATGTTGAATCAGGCTATAAAGAAGAACATTCTCCAAGGGGGCGTCTTGCCTTAATGAAGGCAGTAATAGATGGGGATATTGAACTTGATAAAGACGTTGAAAATTCACTAGATATGTGTTTAGGATGTCGGGCATGTGAGCCAGTTTGTCCTGCTGGGGTCAATTATGGTCATTTATTAGAAGAGGCACGTGACACGATCCATCAAAATAAAAAGCATAGCTTACTAGTCCAAACGACTCGTAAATCAGCATTTTATGGACTATTTCCACACCAAAACCGGATGCGCTCATTAACAGGATTCCTAAGTTTTTATCAACGCTCAGGGTTACAAAAAGCTTTTCATAAGACTAAATTAAATCATTTATTACCTGAAAATCTATCATCAATAGAGAAAGTATTGCCAAAAGTGCCTACAAGAAAAGAAATGAAGGATCGACCGTCGTATGTTCCAGCTGTATCAACTGCCAAAAAACGGGTTGCCTTTTTCCATGGATGCTTAATGGATACAATGTTTAGGCAAACAAATGATGCAACTATCCAATTACTTAAACTAGCGGGCTGTGAAATTGTCATCCCACAAGACCAAGCATGCTGCGGAGCCCTTCATGCTCATAGTGGTGAGAAAGACGGCGCAAAAGAACTCGCCAAACGCAATATTATTGCATTTGAAAAACTAAAAGCTGATTATATAATTACCAATGCTGGCGGTTGTGGAGCCTTTTTAATTGATTATGACCATCTTTTAAAAGATGATTCGGAATGGGCAGATCGTGCCAAACAGTTCACGGAATGTATCAAAGATATTTCTAGTATTCTTGTAGAGCTAGATTTTCATAAAAGATCTCTACATTTACAAGAACAAATTATCACTTATCAAGACTCTTGTCACCTTCTTAACGTAATGAAAACTTCGAATGAACCACGAATACTATTAAAAGCGATTGACAATGTAGAGTACCGTGAAATGGAGAAAGCGGATAGTTGTTGTGGATCTGCGGGTATTTATAATATTGTAGAAACAGAAATGTCGATGAAAATATTAGATTCGAAAATGGTTAATGTTAAAGAAACACAAGCAGTCACTATAGTAACAGCTAACCCAGGATGTTTGCTACAGATGAAGCTTGGTATTGAACGAGAAGGATTAAGTGATTCCATACGTGCAGTGCATATCGTGGATTTACTTTTAGAAGCAACTAATTCGAAATAGCTATAATTAAGATTTCAAAAGAAAAGCCACTAGATAACTCTATAAGATCAGAAGGTTTTGATTATAATATCCATCTTAAGCTAAGTTGAGAGCTCAACGTAAAATAGGATGATGAGTAAGGTATGTTATTTTTTTATTGCCCAGTACAACAATCAATGTTTTTTTTATTTTGTGATTAGTGCATTTTCAAGATACTCTATTTGTCTAGTAATAATGCTACTATTTCAGGCAGAGCAACTAGTATGTCTAAAAAATAGTAGAATTTATTAGATTTTTAGGGTATCATATCACCTTACACTTTTATTAGAGTTAAAATAAGCCACTCCTTTTAATAGATTTCTACAAAGATACAAACTCATGCAAAATAGGGGTTGCTTTATTTTATATGTGTTGCATTGATTACTTAAAGCTGTTTCATTAATAAATAAATCATTTTTGTAAAGCCTACTCTTTATTAATTCGAAAACGGATTTTTGAACCAGCAAAATAATTTTTAGCTACTGAAAAATATAACTCTTTTTCCATTTCAACTAATTGTTCAATTTTTCACTAAGCTTTCCTCTCAACTAATCCAACTCCTCCTGATGGCGTTTGTGTTCCCTCTCCCCTATAGACTTGGCTTTATAATAAATAACCATTTAGCTATTCTCTCTAAATAAATACAGGTGCCTCAACTTTTTCAAATTCGAACACTTCAAACTTAAAATGACTTCTAGAAATTATAGAGGCTTTTAGTTCTGTATTATCATCGCTCACCAAGTTCCATAATATAACGTAATTCTAACACTTGAATTAATAAAGTTTAGATGCTCTCCTTTTTGTTAATATATTTCATTTACTTGAATGATTAAAATCAATACAATTTCCATAAGCTTTAAATTCAAACAAGGAGATGTAATAATGAACAAAACTACTATAATACTGAGGTCTGCGTGGCAAGTAATGAACATTGGAGACATTTCCCACACTCCAGCGGCTCTTGAATTATTAGAGAAAAATATGCCCGGTGTGGAGGTAATAGTATGGGCATCTGATGACCTTACAGAAGAAGCTATTACAATGATGCGTAAACGATTCAATAACCTTCAAGTTGTTAAGGGGAGTATACTAGAAAATGGGAAAGCGACTAATATAGAACTGCAACAGGCTATTGATAAAAGTGTTTTTCTATTACATGCATCTGGCCCATTACTCGTCGGTCATGAAGAAGTGAAAGCGTATACGAAACATACTGGGAAACCATATGGTGTCTTTGGTATAACTTATGGAGGATATAATGAACCAAATTGGACAGGATTAACAGAACTCTTGTCTCAGGCTTCTTTCCTTTATTTTAGAGATTCACCATCACTTGAAAAAGCTATAAAGGAAGGTATTAAAGCCCCTATAATGAAGTTAGGCCCTGACGTAGCATTCTCTTTTGACATCCGAGACGACTTAAAAGCGAAAAGATTTCTGAAAGAAAATGATTTGGAAGAAAATCATTTTCTGTGTTGCATAATAAGATACAGGTATACACCTTTTTGGAGAGTAAAAGGGACAGAGTTCGATGAAAGTAAACATGAAATAAATGAATCGATGAAGGAAAAGGACAACGAAGAAATAAGACAGGCCATTATTGAAGTTGTCAGAAAAACCAAATATAAAGTATTAATTTGTCCTGAGGATCAAACCCAAATGGTTCTGAGTAAAGAAATGTTACTGGAAAAACTTCCTGAAGATGTAAGGGAGAGAGTCGTTTGGAGAGAAAAATTCTGGTTAACTGATGAAGCATTAAGTGTGTATATACGATCCGCTGGATTATTTGGTAGTGAGATGCACTCCCCAATACTCTGCATAGGTCATGGAATACCTGCAATTGTGTGCAGATGGAAGGAACAATCAACTAAAGGGTACATGTGGCAAGATTTTGGTCTTGGAGACTGGTTATTTGATTTGGATAAAGAGTCTGATAAGAAGAAAATTGTTCCAGCAGTGTTGAACCTTGCAATGAATAATAAGGATGCAAAAAACAAAGCATTAGAAGCCAAGAAGCATGTAGAAAAGTTACAAATAGAAATGATAGACACTTTGCAGCAAGAGTTAAACAAAATCTCCATATAAACTCCTATATTAAGTAATCTAATAGATCGGTAATAGACTTCTTTTATATAATTAATAAATGACAAAATTTTCGAATGAATGATCATACGATTAAAGCATTCAATATTAAAATCAATCATCACCGACATCTAAATGTTTTGATGATCCCCAGCATCAAAACATTTAGACTAAGTTTTTAGGAGACCGTCCATTTGATAGCTTCGAACAGTTGTTAATATAATTACTTGATTATATATAACAGTTTAATCATAACATTCAATGAATTTTATATTATTTCAGTTCAATAAATTATAAATTGTTACATTTCAAAATAATGTTTAAGTTAGGTCTAAGGTGCTGTTTAGTAGAATCTATTTTTTAGATAAATTAAGATAAATTGATAAATTTGGAGGTATATCTATGCTTTATCCATTGGATAATGGAATACGAGAAGTAAAGGAATTATCGGGACTATGGAATTTTAAAGTTGATTTTAAAAACGAAGGATTTGAAAAACGTTGGTACGAGAATCCTTTAGCGGATACAATCGAAATGCCTGTTCCTTCTAGTTACAATGACCTTACAACGGATACTGCTATTCGTGACCACATTGGAGATGTATGGTATGAGAGGATAATTTTTATTCCTAATGGCTGGGTAAATCAACGAATTGTTCTAAGAGTAGGCAGTGCTACAAATCATGCTGTCATGTGGGTGAATGGCCAAGAAGTTGCGAGACATAAAGGCGGATATTTACCCTTTGAAGCAGATATAACTGATTTGGTTAAACAGGGTGAGAAGAACCGAGTAACAATCGCAGTTAATAATATCTTAGACTGGTCTTGTCTCCCTTCTGGAGAAATAAAAACATATAAAGATACAAGTAAATATCCAGAAGGATATAAAACTCAAGAAACTTATTTCGACTTTTTTAATTACTCAGGTATACATAGACCTGTTCGTTTATATACAACCCCGAAAAGTTATATTGAGGATGTTACTGTGCAAACAGATATTCAAGATAGTAATGGTGTTATTAAATACAGTGTGTCTACCCAAGGGGATATAGCATCAGTTAAGGTCAGCGCCTTCGATGAAAATAATAAGTTGGTAGCTACATCAAAAGGAAAGAACAATCAATTTATAATTAAAAATGCTCATTTATGGGAGCCTGGTAATGCATATTTATACTCCCTGGTATTTCAAACTGAAAGTGAGCAAGGTGTGGTTCAAGACCGATATGAGTTACCTGTTGGAATACGTACTGTTAGAGTTGCAGGGAAGCAACTTTTAATTAACGAGAAACCGTTTTATTTCAAAGGATTCGGAAAACATGAAGATTCAGATCTTCATGGTAGGGGAATGGATGAGGTTATTAACGTAAAGGATTTTAACTTATTAAAATGGATTGGAGCTAATTCATTCCGTACTTCCCATTATCCTTACTCAGAGGAGCTTATGAGGTTAGCTGATCGTGAAGGATTGGTTGTTTTGGATGAGGTCCCAGCTGTGGGAATGTGTTTTTGGAGTGAAACGAATACTGTTTTTAATGAAGAACGTGTAAATGAACAAACATTAGAGCACCATTTACAAGTGATAAGAGAAATGATTAAAAGGGATAAAAACCATCCATGTGTCGTTATGTGGAGTATTGCAAATGAAGTTGCAACAAATGAAGAAGCATCAGAGCCATATATTAGAGCGGTTGCTGAAGAAACGAAAAAACTGGATTCTACACGTCCAAATACAATTGTCCATACTATGTGGCCATCTGTTGATAGGGTTAGCCAATATGTAGATGTTATTTGTTTAAATAAATATTTTGGATGGTATTCCGACCATGGTAAATTAGATTTAATCGAAAAGCATATGGATAAAGAACTTTTAGAGTGGTATGAGAAGTATAAAAAACCAATCATTATTACTGAATATGGTGCAGACGCAATTGCCGGTTATCATCAAGTCCCAGCTGTAACGTTTACAGAGGAATTCCAAATTGAACTATTACACCAATTTCATAAATCTTTTGATAAACATGATTTTGTTATTGGAGAGCAAGTTTGGGCATTTGCCGATTTTGCGACAAAACAAGGTTTGACACGGGTAGTTGGAAACAAAAAAGGCATATTCACAAGACAAAGACACCCAAAATCAGCAGCGTTTTATCTTCAAAAACGTTGGTTGGGAAAGAACCCAAAATGGTGAATATAGAAATAAGTAAACTCTTTTTGTGTTAGAAGATGGTGGATGTTACAGGAGGAATAGTTAATGTATCGTGTTAAAGCGAAGAATGATGCAATCATATTAATGCATGACGAGATGCCAATTATGCAAGAAATAGCACCATATATTCTTTTGGATGATGGACAAGAAATCCAGGGATATTTAAAAAATCTTGAATGTAAAAAGGAAGAAAAAGATTTTGAGGAATTTTACGCCTACAAGATTCTATTTTCTACCTATGATGAAAATATCCATTTAACGCTCGATATGAATGTTTATGGAGATAAGCTATTTACTATAGTCTCAGGAACGCTACCAATTAACTCATTTGAAAATACAAAAACATTTAGGTCAGAATCCTCCATAGAATTACGGATTAAATCGTTAAACGTGAACGGTGGTTTTTTGGGGAATTATCTATTTTCAAAATGGTGGACAAGGCCTCAATTTGGGAAAAACATATCCGAATTGAAGCCTCAAACTCAATCACTTATATGGAAAGAAAATGACTTATACTATCATTTGTTGCCATTGAGTGATGATAATTTTAAAACTATGTTAAGAGGGAATGATGACGGTTTAGTTATTAGTATTTCTCCACATTCGAGTGGATTTACAACCATTTCCTCGAAAGCTTTTATACTTGGAAACAGTAGAGACCCTTTTGAATTAACGAAAGTTACCACAGATACAGGCTTTGATGTTTTAAATTCAGGGGGAGTCCCAGGGAATCAAAGAAAATACCCTGAAATTTTTGAATACCTTGGTTGGTGTACTTGGGATGCCTTTTATCATAATGTTAATTCGGAGAAAATTTTAAATAAAGCAAAAGAATTCAAAGAAAAAAACTTACCTGTTAAATGGCTCATGATTGATGATGGTTGGTCTGAAACTAAAGATGAAAAATTACTTTCATTAAAAGAAGATAAAACAAAATTTCCAGAAGGATTAAAAGGAACAATAAATTTATTGAAAAACAATTTTGGATTTAGCATGGTTGGTGTTTGGCATGCTTATACAGGATATTGGCAAGGTATACATCCAGAGAGTATTTTATTAAATACACTGAAAGATAGTCTATATAAGACTGCAAGTGGGAGAATATTCCCATCACCAGATGGGCATAAGGGATTCTTATTTTGGAATGAATGGCACAATTATCTAAAAAAGCAAGGAGTAGATTTTGTTAAAGTAGATAATCAGAGTGCTTTAATTGATTTTGTAAAATTCCAAATTCCTATTGGGAAAGCAGCAAAAAATTCACATGCGTCACTAGAAGCTTCAGTTGGACTTCATTTTAACAGTACAATTATTAACTGTATGGGTATGTCTGCAGAGCAGTTATGGCATAGACCAATGACCGCCCTTTCACGAAATAGCGATGACTTTTATCCAAATAAAGAACAAAACTTTAAAGAACATGCTTTACAAAATGCATATAACTCATTTTATCATCGAAACTTTATATGGGGAGATTGGGATATGTGGTGGACAAAGCATGAAGATGCTTTAAACAATGGTATTTTAAGAGCTGTAAGTGGAGGCCCGTTGTATATGAGTGATCGTCTGGGGGAAACAGAGCCAGAACAACTTTGGCCACTAATCCTATCTAATGGGATAGTTCTTAGGTGTGACCAAGGTGGAGTACCTACTGAAGATTGTTTATTAAAGAACCCACATGAAGATAGTATTCCTTTAAAGGTTTGGAATACATCTGGTAATTCAGCAGTCATCGCAGCATTTAATATTAATCTTAAGGGTCAAGAAGTAGAGTGTGAAATAGGATCTAAGGATATTCCAACTTTGGAAGGTAATAGATTTATTTTATATGATCACTTGGAAAAGAAAACATATCTATTAGACCAACATTCTACTTTTTCTTTCTCATTACGCGATAATGAAGTGAAATTATTTATACTCGTACCTATAGAGAATGAATTTGCTTCAGTTGGCTTGTTAAATAAATATATTTCACCAGCTACACTTAAAAATCAGTTCGATTACGGTGAAAAGAAAATCATTATTTTAAAGGGTGGAGATGGAGTCTATGGCTTCTACTCCACAACCAAACCAAAAGAAGTTTTAGCAGATGGAAAATCGGTTCCAATTTCCCAACAAGAAGCATTATATACTGTCAAAATAGAACCTTCAGAGTCGGAAGTACTGCTAGAAATTCTATTGGATTAAAGTTCAGTAAATGAAAGAGGCGTATACTTGCGAGCAAAGATTTGTTTTTAGAAAGAATAATTAGGTAATGTACTGTCAGGTATTAAAATTCTCTATAAGTTTTAAATGTAGTTTTAGCAACGTCATTGTCATATGGCGTTGCTTTTTCACTAATACGAAACCTTTTTAATAATTAATAAGCTTCTTGTTAAAATCGTTTCCAATATCAGTGTGAAACAATTCAGTTTTACCTTATAAAGAGATACGAAATATATTGTAGACCCCCCCAATAATTAAGTGAGTTTTATGAAGATAGATAAATTGTAAGTTAAAGAGAAGAAAGAATGCTATAGCTCGTTTAGTTTTCTTCTACTTTTATCATTATTTTGGTTACATAATTATCCTCCACACTTAAACTCGCACCTTCCATTACATATAGAAATTCTTCAAAACTATGACCACAAACACGGTATCCTTCCTTAGTCAAATAATCTTTTATTTTTTCATAAGTTTCATGAATGGTCAGATAACTTCCTTTATGATAACCAACTGCATATTTCCCGGATTTTTTACTTATCTTTTCTGCTAAATCAAGTTGATGCGTTCTGAAATACAAGTTAGAATAATTTAAGTAATCTCCTGCCTCTACTTGCTCTTGACGAATTAAGGCTCCAGCATTATCAATGAAAAGTCCTTCTTGCTTCATATATTTTAAAAACAACATACTTACCTTCGTAGCATCTTTGTCAGGTAAATTTAAAATATTTTCACTTAATACGTACCATTCTGTATCCATCTCCTCAATTGTGAACCGATCAAAATTCAACTGTAATGCTTCTTTGATTTGCTTTTTTTTGTTTTGAATTAGTTTTTGTGTATGTTGCATTTTTTTAATTTTCATTTTCACTATTTTTTCCTTTTCAGTTAACAATTCAATCGAGCTTTTTAAACTTTTGAACTGTAAGAAATTTTTGATTTCAGTTAAAGACATACCAATTTCTTTTAGCATGTCAATCACAATAAATATTTCTACTTGATGAACAGAATATGAGCGATAACCATTTTCTGATCTATATTCCGGCTTTAAAAGTCCAATTTCATCATAATGAAAAAGTGTTTGCTTTTTTACACCACATAAATCGGCAAACTCTCCAGTAGTAAATATACTTTTTTTAGAATCCACTTTTTTCACCTCTTTATTCTTGTGTATATGGTAACCATATACCTTATGATTATATCACGGAAGTGCTTAAAGTTAGAAAAAATAAAAAAGGTGTGATGAAAATATGATGAATTATATTTGGTTAGCAGCGACTGCTTGGTTTATGGGTTTTTTTCCATTGTTTGAAATATATTTAGCAGTCCCAGCTTCTATGGGACTTGGGTTAGATATAGTTTCCTCAGTGTTTTGGTCTTGGCTCGGAAACTTTATGGTTATTCCATTTATTTCTTATTCTTATGATTGGCTTACTAAATTCAAAAAGATCAATAAGTACTTTATTAAATTGGCAAACTCTAAGTCGAGTAAAAAATTAAATAATGGTGGATTTCTAATTATTCTTATTGCGACTCCTATATTCGGTTCATGGGCCACAGGAGTTGCGGGGAAAATAATCGGGATAGATAGAAAGCGACTTTTTTTATCTTCAGGAATTAGCATCGCAATTTATGGAATGATTATCAGCATTCTTACTCAGCTTGGTATTGACACCTTTTCTTAATTCTAAAAAATGCCTTTCATAAGTTAAAAGCAAAAAATTACTTTTCTATGGATAGCGTTAGTGAGGAAGAATATTCATTGATTTTTGATAGTTTCTATAAAAGAAGTCTACAATTCAAAAACCTAGAACCATCTGCGCTAGGATTACTGGGTTTATTTAACTCTATATCAAATAAGGCTCAAAAGTGGTGCAATTTATCTTTTAAACTGACGCCCTTGGTTCCTACAAATAGTTTCTTTAAATTCCTAAGAATGCTTAAATTTAATGAATTTCGTTTTCCTCTGCCAAATGTGCGCCTATCGCTTCCTACATGTTCACCCTCACTATTTACAACCTTGCGTTAAGCTAACTGTTACTTCTACCTTCACAGTTCAGGACTTCCACCTTATAGATTGCGCCCATGCCGGGCACACAACTAAAAAGGCGAGGGGGTGCTAATAAAATCCCCTCACCTTTTCTTATTTATTAATGATAAGCTCTAAAATCATTGATTTGCCACCAAGAACTCTTGCTAGTATTAATTGCTACAACAATATAACGCCCTGTGGTAGCTGAAAATGAAACATCAATGAGTTGATTAGTATTATTGGCTACACTAGCAACCGGTGTACCCCAGTTATAATCATCAGATATATAAATATCAACACCATCCGGAAAGTTTCCCGGATCATCTGAACTGAATTGAATTCGGCTTATTGATTGAGACGAACCTAAATCAATGCGGAACCATTGACCAGATTTCATGCTTGCGCCAGAGTAATAAGCAGAATTCTGACTAGCATCTATGGCATTATTTGGGTCCGTATGTGGTGTACCAAAAGCTGTTGCAGTCCACTTATCTCTAACTACTTCTCCTGAAGATTGCCCATCACTCTGATATTCGTAAGCCCCACGATCTATAGCACCAGAAGGGCGTGCATTTCCCTCAAAGTCTTCTGAAGGAGCTAATGAGGAAGTTCCACTGTCTTTAGCAGGAGAACTCGACTGTAGCTTGAAGTTTCCAGACCAAGGGTTAACCATCTCTGGATCCGTTACAATATCATCACTTCCTTGGGTATTAACAATTCCATTAAAATATACATTGTAATTATAGTTGACATTATTGTTATCCCAGTTACGATTTACTGGTTTACTAGAATCTTCTGCATACATTATATTATTGAACAAATTGACATCATTGCTATCTCCAGCATATATTTCTCCATAATCTAGCTTTTGGGAATTGTGAAATGCAGTATTGTTTACAATATCTACGTGTTCACTAGAAAACGAATGTATTCCTGATCCACCATTTAAATAACTTATGTTATTTTCTATAAGTGTACGACCTTCATAAGCCTCTCCAGTCCATAGTGAAGAACTTTGTGAATTTTTAGAATCATCATAAATGATCCCATTACCATCTGAGATATATCCTCGAGCTCCCCAATGAATAGTCGTATAGTTATTATAAACCTTGTTCCTCCTAATGATATTTTTGTAACCAGTATTATTATCTATATCCCTAGGATGAAAGATTGAAATTCCACTTGTTGCGTATATCGTATAATGGGAATTTTCATATACTTCATTATCTTCAATCGTAATATAATCTGCATGTTCCGTACATATTCCGCAGCCAGGTAAATCACTTACATTCATGTTTCGAACCTCAATATGATGTGGAACATTGTCATTTGCATATTTCATAAAGACACCGTTTGTGTTAGTTGGAGCTAAGTAACTCCAATTTACAGTTCCTGAATCTACATTATCTACAAAGTGTTCAGAGCGGTTCCAAGCATCACTAGAAGAAATATTATCGTTATTCCCTTTAATTTCTAGCCCATCTATGCGAATATATGATGCTCCTTCCACTAGGATTACGTTCCACGCTGAGTCTGTAAACAACACGGGATTATGCCCAGGATATGCAGTATAGGTAATATAATTGTTGGATGTCCCAGAGCGCGAAATTCGAAGGACTGCCTGACCATCTGCTGTATCATGTGTGCCGTTCATTAAAAATACGGTATCCCCAGGTTCAGTTTGATCATGTGCATGTTGTACAGTCTTAAATGCATCCCCCTCAGATATACCATAATTTGAATCACTCCCATTTTCCGGATCCACAAAGTATTCATGAGAAGTTGCATGTACAGTATCTAACTCTATCACCAACCCAATAAACAACGCTGTCATGAAAATCACTGGTAATATAAAGAACATTCTTTTAGTTTTCATCTAAATTCCTCCTCTACCTTGTTAAAAATCTTAGAATCTTATAATTTTTATACTTATTGCTTCAAAATTTACTTATATCCTAAATATCTAAAAATACTACATTACAGGTTCAATACCCACGGTAATCGTCCTTGTTTCACGTTTTAACTTGTTAATAATTGTAGGATGAGCATCATTTATTCTAACAATTCAAATAAAGTGAAATACATTATTAATCATTTTGTTTAGTTATTTGAAAGATAGTCGCTTCATTGGGTTGTAAATTAACATGAACATCCTTGAACTTATTAGAGTCAATCTCACCATAGTAAACTTCTTTTACTTTCCATCCTTTCTTTAAGGATATTGGGATTGTCTTTTTCACCGAGGCATAATGAATGATTACAATAACACATTCTTCCTCACTTAATTCATGTTCTGTTATACCAATATGTTTGTACTCCGTTTTAACTAATCGGTGGAAACTCATAGAACTAAACACTTCTCTATATATCTTCCAATATGGGTAATCATCTGGATGATAGGCTAATTCTTCCTCTTGTGCAACGTTTAATTCTATTGGATACGACAAGAAATAAACTTCGCCTTTACCATAACTATTTTTTGAAAAACATATATTTCCATCTTCTTCAGTTCCTATTATCCTAGCCTTATTATTGTTCAAAGATAGCTTTGTTGAATTAAATAGTTCTAATTGAAAATTTCCTTTTTCACTTTTTATACCAATTTTTTTACCCCGCCTTCTCTTGCTTCTTGTTTCAACTTGTAATCCGGTAATATCTTGAAAATCTAACATAAAACCATCTGCCATGGATATATATAAAGTAGCGCCATTTGCTACACGTTCTAAAAGTTCTTTCCATCTCTTCCTTGGCACACCCTCTACTCCACTAATACTTGGAAGTAAGTATATATTTGAATCTTTTAATGGTTGATCTTCATATTGGAATTCTATATCTACATTAGCTTGTTTAGATAATATAAAAGAACCTAGAGCTGAGGCCCAATGGTCTTGATTGGTATTTATAATACACACACCATCTATTTTACGAGGAGGTAGTGTTTCAAAAGGTAATTGATCTATAACATTCTTTATTCTGTGCATTTCAATTAATGTCGGTTTTACCTTTCGATCCTCTCGAATCAAACCTAGCTCCCCTTCAACTGCTATCCACTCGTATGGAGCAGCATCCAATTTTGTTTGATCATAAGCACACCACCATAGCATTCCATGACAGGCATGAGACCATAAGGAAAACATACTTGCTCGAGCGAAATTACCCGCAACCTCATCACTTGAAATCATCGGACCCATAGTTCCCATTTCTTCTGCAAAACATGGTTTACCACCTAAACCTGAATAATATAAGCTCTCTGCAGTAGCATGTACGATAGGTCTAACTGTATTTATGGGATCTATTCCTACATGCGGGGTCCACAGTGGATAAGGATGAGTTGTTAATATATCTGTTAGTTCCCCTTGATCTTGCATTGTCCAATTCCCTACGGGGCTAAGACTATGCATCCCTGATATTAGAGGCCTGCTTTGGTCTTCAATTTTTATTGCGTTAGCTATTGAAGACGTCCATAACCATGCTTCTTCACTTGTTTCCACATTTTCAATGCAATTGCACTCATTTCCTAAATCCCAAGCTATAATGGCACTTGAATTTTTCGTATTTTTAACGAAATATCTCACAAATCGATTTTGCCATTTGATTGACTCAGGATCAGTTAATATGGCCTTCCCTTCTAAGGCAGAAGGTACAAATAATCTTCCACTCATCCAGCCTGTTATTAATCCGACTATAAGTTTAATATCATACTTTTCAGCTAACGCTATTAATGTGTGAAAACGATTCATCATTATTTTTGAAACACCTGATCGTTCTGTATCGTTATCTAGGAAGCTAGCTTCGCCAAATCTATATTCCCTTCTTGTTCCCGCTACACCGTAGAGACGATGAATGGGTTGAAAATCAGACCAGAGGGGAAATACTCGCAATACTTGTACACCTTCTTCAGACAATTGACGAAAGTCCTGATCAATAGTTTCAGGCTGCCAATCTGACCACATTGAAGTGCCAGCGTGTGACGCCCAGTAATTACAACCTATAAAAAAGTTTCCTTCTAAAGGTAAGATCTTGTCATGCACCGATATGTTCCTCCTTGCATAATAGCAATAAACTTCTTACGGGAATTATTAATTATATTTATTTATCAGCTATAGTTTTTGCATAGTTATAATATAGTTATAATATATTTAGAATTTCTAAAGATATAAAAGCAGGAATATAGCATGAACTGGCTTAACAGTACATGCTATTACTCCTGAAATAATTACTATTAGAGCATACTACTCTTCTGAATGTTGCGACTATCATATTTTTTAAGGAATAGTGCTGCCCAAATAATATTGTTGCAAGTACCAACCATACTCCTTTTGCCGTTGTTTCGTTAAAGAAATTTTCCTTATCTGAATCTGAGCTTGAGTCTATATCAGTATCATCCTCAAATCCAAAAACACCATAGGTAGAAGAAATGGGACATTCAATAAAATTAAATTATTCATTACGATGTTTCTTTTAATACGAAAATTTTTCCGATTTAAGGTTATCAAGTAATAGAATTGTACATGTCTTTATTAGGCAGTATTTTCCCTAGACACACTACTCTTGCAATTTATTTGCAATATCTATTAGAACATCAGCTTGTGCTTCAGTAAGTGCTTTGCCAGTTTGCGCTTCGACTTGATTAATAAAAGCCCCGAGCTGGTTGTTTCGTGCTTTTATGTTTTCTTTTTCATCTGATTTCTTTGCCGCATTCACTTTTGCAAGAATTCCTTTCAGCTTCCCTTTATCACCGTTATTTCCCAAAACATATTCTTCTGTTAGCGAAGACAGATTGGCAAAGCTTACTTCTTCTTCACCTTCCACCATTTTCAAATTCCCCCATTTTGATGTGTTTTTCCAAGAATCTTCAAATAGATTACTCCATTTGTTCGTATTATGTCTTGTTCCACTGTCATCATGAGTATCATTAACTTGAATATCAAAGCCAACTGTTTTGCCTATTTCTCCAGTTGTAGACGTTAATGGTAACTTCGCTTCAACAATATAGCCTCCCTCAACCATACTTGTTTCAGCTACATAATCATCCGTAGTTCCTGACAATAACCCCGCATAGCTTACACGATACTGATTGTCATCCTCTTCGTAACTACTCGTTTTTGAATTATTTTGATCCAAGAAAAACTCGATTGAATCTTGATTATGAGAATCAGTAGCAGCATTACTCAGATATGAATCGTTTACTTCTGCAAGGACATACAGATTATTTTCATCCCAAAGCACTCTTACTGTGGCATCTGCAGAAGGTAGATTTGTATTATATATCTTGGTAGTTTCAACGCTCATCGTTGTATCCCAGATGGAATCAATCACACCATCAATCTCAGGTGTTCCTTTAGCAGCCTCCATATTTTCTATAACGTCGAGATCTAAATCTGGATCTGGAATTGGTTCTGACTCATCTATTGGATCCGGAATAACAACAACGTCATCGTTGATAGGATTATCACTTGTATACGGCGTTTCATAAGCACCTATATCAAATTTATTATTATCACCTTGGGGACGTTGATTACCGTCAAAGTCTAATTCCGGAGCTCTAGTTTGTGTTCCATAATCAATTGCCGGAGAACTCTCTTGTAAGTTGAAATCATAGTTTCCTTCTTCTATTGAGACAAACTTCGGATCAAACACTCTATCATTTGTTCCCATCACTTTTACCGTTCCAGTATCTTCATCTGTTCCTGTATAGTAAAGATTGTTAGCAAAATTTACATTAATCGAGTTAATATTGTCATTAACAGGCTTACCTTCTTTTTCGTAGACAATATTGTTTAGGAAATTGACATTTCTACTAGCATTGGCAAACATGTTAGCATAATTCATATGCGGGCTTTTACTGTTGTTAAATAAAGTATTATTAATAACATCAACATTAGCAGCTTGATAAGAATGGATTCCTGACCCACCGTTTTCGTATACGATATTATTCACAACTAATGTTCTTCCATCGTAATCTGGACTGTGATCAAGGATAATTCCATTGCCATCGGAATAAGCTTCTATTTTTTCCCACTTCACTTTAGTTTCATTATTATGCACAACATTATTTTTGACTACCAACTTATAATCTTCAGTATTGTTATCAAAATCAACATTATTGATGAGACTTATTCCACTTGTTGCATACATTGTGTACCAACTATTACTGTGGACATGATTATTTTCAATTGTAATATAGTCGCCTCCACCACCAATTCCACCACCAGCCACATGATGGATATGATTATTTTTCACAATAATATGATGGCCATCAAGACTAATACCGTTGGTGTTGGTCATCGCATACTTACTCCAATCGGCACCCCCTTCAAGTACCTTTTCATCATAGTTAGCCTCAGCCTCTGTTAAGGTGATGTTGTTATTATTTCCTTCGACTTCAAAACCATCGATAACAATGTAATTAGCATTAACACCCACTAAATCCCATACTCCTTTCACATCATCCGGTAAAAAGATTTTCGGTTTATTTTCCAGATCGTAAGCAGTATAAGTAATATTGTGAGTTTCTTCGTTTATTGGATCATAAGCCCCTGACCTTGTTATATCGACAAATTTATCATCATTATCCTGAGCACTGTAGGTCCCTGGCATAACGTATACTGTGTCACCAGGACTAGTCATATCTGCCGCATGCTGAATGTTCTTAAAAGGAGCATCCGGAGATAATCCGTCATTGTCATCCGATCCATCTGGACTAACATAGTATTCCATAGGCTCTCCAATATATGGCTGTTCTTCATATAGTTTTCCAGGGTTTGGATTCACTTCAGCTGAGCTTCCTGTAGCCATAGATCCAGATAACTCTACATCATCAATTAAAATTGTTGATTCTTCTCGCGGACCTTCTTTCACTTCTAAATAGAAATCTTTTACCCCACCCATGTATGATGCATTTTGCATTGGTTCATTACTAACTACTTGGTTATCATTAATAAACATCTCATAACTTTGTGTGTCTATATGAAAGACTGTTTTAATCTTTATTACTTCATCTACATTCCATTCTGCTCTAGCAGCCATTGCTCCAGAAGCTGAATCATCGGATCGTGCATATATGTGGCCATCACGAGAGATGACATAAATTGGACTTTTTAAAGATCCTTCTGCATTAGTTAAATTGAAAAAATACTCTGCATTTTTATCCTTAAGCATTACCGTTTTTTCAATCGTAAAACTATTCATTTCAGGCGGTGTAAGTTCACTTACATGAAATGGAAATCCGATAATACCTGGATTCGAATCGGCAACCGTCACTTCTGCCCAACGACTATCATTCTCTTCTACAATTCGAACAGAAGTATCAGATGAATTGTTAATACGTGTCCCATCTAGTAATGGAGAAACTAAAACATCTCCCGTTTCAGTACCAGCAATAGTTGAATCATTATCTGTAGTTTCGAAAGTTGTTGTTCTAAAAACTTGATCACCTATATGAGGTGCTTCATCATTGTATACTTCAATTCTGTCATAATTTGCTAGTGGGCTTGAGCCTGGTGCTGGTTTTAACTGAATTACATTGGCACCCGCTGACAGTTCAACTCCAGAAATCTCTTCAAAATTCCAAATATTCCAGCCACCAGTTGGAGATCCATTGATGCCATAAGTCTGCTCCCCATTTACTGTAAGTGTCCCTGGCCTACTTGCACTAGCTAAACAGTATCTTAACCTAAGGGTATAGGTACCATCTTCCGGCACCACCACTTCGTTCCATTGTAAATAACCATTCGAATTTGCTGAAACCCCTACATAACCAGTCCCTGTAAAGCCCGGAGCATTAGCAGTGTTATTTCCGAAGGTATTATCTACATGTTCTGCCACAGCACCTGTTTCTGCTTCAAATATAGTACTATAACTCATAACTTCAAGATAATCAATTTCAGGACCTTCTTCACCTTCAGAAGATATCTTAATTTCATTATCCCCATCATGTAACGGTACTACTGCTGTGACTTCTTGCCAATTTGGGGCAATATCCGCTCCGGTTTTTTCCCCTTTAAATGTTGTAATTAATTGACCGTTAACGGATAAGGAAAAAGGTCTAGGTGAAGGATTCTCTTCCGTTGAATTATGACTGTACTTAAATTTGAGGATGTAATTATTCGTTGAAGGTACGCTCACATTGGTCCACGTAATACTTGCTGAATTTGATTTAGCGCCAAGTTTTACTACCCCACTCCCTGAGTACCAAGATCCATCACTCACACCATAGGTTTCAATATCTGAACTCACTCTGATATTGTCTGGGTCCTCGGCTTCGTATAGGTTAATATTAGCAGCATACAATATACCGTTAAGTAGCCCAAATGTAGCAAAAACTCCGACGATTATCATTGTCATTACAACTAAACTTATAAATTTTTGCAACTAACTCATCCTTCCGTTTTAATATAGTAATAAACCACGTGTCATAATTGCTATATGCAATTAAATGAATCTCAACATAATGCCCCTCCTTTTACTATTTATAACTTACACTTCACATAATATTGTAAGCGCTTTCTGATTTATAGTAAGCAATATAAATAATTCTGATATTTTATTAACTTTTTTATTTAATAATTCATTTAAAAAATTATTTATATCAAGTATGTAAGCTTTGTTAGCGAATAATGTGAAAAAGCGGAGATCAATGGAATTTAAATAAGATGACCCCTGTTCAATACAGGGATCACCTTCAGAAAACAGCCTAGACTTTATTAGATTGTCCTTTTCCAAGAGTACACATTATTTCTTCAGCAGACTTTTTAGCGCTATCATTTCACATCTTAAATAGTCCAGTCAATCTTAACTTCGTGCCCTGTTCTGGATGATTCGTAGATGGCATCTAAAATGAGATTATTTGTTAATCCGGTCATTGCGGAAGTAATTGGTTTTTTACCTTCTCGTATACATTCTATAAAATGCTTGCTCATGCCAACACGGTCTTCCTCCGCATTCTCAGGCTTAGGAATGTCAATGTCAATTGATTGATCAAACCGCTCTGTCAATAATTTACCAGAGTCACCTTTAATAGATGCACCACCTTCAGAACCCATCAAATGGATGAACGGTGCATTGTCACTGTTCATATGAACAGCCCAACTGACATCCAAAGATAATGTAGAGCCATCCTCCATTTTGATCAACGCTGTCGCAAGATCCTCTACGTCATAGTGCCCGTCCCAGTTTGGCGTTCCCCATGAACCGATCCCTCGTTTTTTCGGACCGAATTCATCGTATGTTGTTCCAAATACAGATACTGGCTTCGGATTGCCCATTAACCAAAGCGTCAAATCAAGCATGTGAACTCCAATATCAATCAGCGGACCGCCACCAGCAACTTCTTTTTGTGTAAACCAGCTTCCCCAGCCTGGAATCCCCTTACGACGAAACCATCCTGTCTTAGCATTGTAAATATTTCCAAGTGCGCCATCCTCTATTTGCTTCTTAACGTGAAGAGAGTGCGCCATCCAGCGCATTTGATGCGACACCATGACTATTTTTTCTGAATTATGCTGAGCGCGAACAATCTCTTTAGCATCATCACCACTAATTGCCATCGGTTTTTCCACTAAAACATGCTTGCCGGCCCGTAATGCTTCAATCACAAGAGGTGCGTGATATTTATTTGGTACACCAATAATAACAGCGTCTAAATTATCATCCTGGATCAACTCTTCCGCGCTTGGTAAAACTCGATTGATTCCAAGTTCTTGTGCACGCTTCTTGGCAAGCGGAAGATTAACATCAGTTACAGCCTCAATGCTCACATCCTCTTTCAATTGATCAAACGTGTTCATATGTACGTTACCAATCGAGCCGGTACCGATAATTCCTAAACGAATTTTCTCAGTCATTTACAAAACTCCTCCATTACCTTCAGAATTTAATTCTGCCCAAATTGCTTTGACTCGACGTAGACTTTCTTTAACATCCTCGGCTGGATCATGATGGTGCGGTTCATGCTCAATTGTGACAGGACCTTCGTAACCCAGTTCTTTCAGAGCGGCAAGTACGCCTTTAATATCAACAATCCCATCACCCAATGTACAAGAATCATGTCCACCAACCGCTTTAACATCTTTAAGATGAACGTGAAGCAAATAATCTTTCAATTCGTGAATGGCTTTTACAACATTATAACCGTGTGTCGCAAACCAGCCGGTATCAATAGCTGAGCCTACCCATGGGGTGAACGAATCAATTTTATCAATCACATCTTGCGGTGTTTTCTCTGCTGGATGATTTTCTAAGCCAAAATAAATGTTATATTGCTCTGCGAGTTCCTTAACAATTGGCCCGTTATCAGGATGGAAGCCTTGCGCAAGTAATGGTGTTTCGATCATTTTCGACGTTTCGAAAATCTTTGTCGCCTCTCCTCGTGTTACACCTGGTGCTCCAAACCCCGCCGTATAAGATATGACCTCCACTTCATATTTTTTTAAAATCTCTAAAGCTGTTTTGATCATTTCTGGTGTTGCACGTACTGGATCTAGGTGCGCGACCCATAATTCAATCGCATCGAATCCGGATTCTTTGATAAGCGCTATTAACTCCTCAAATTTACTAGCAAAATTTGGCCCATGAAATGCCTCTACTGTTGCCTGGTGGCATTTGCCCCAATCATCACTGTTTGTATAATTGAGTTCTCGTGCTACAAAGTTTGCTGTCATAAAAGCCCATTTCATATTCTAATACCTCCCATTTTTTGAAACAAATAGTAAACATTAACTCTAAAAAAACTAGATTGTTTCATGGCTCTATGATACGATGAATTCAACAAAAATGCGTGTCAGTTTTTCAGCTTTTTATCCCATTTTTTCGGTCGAGGTGTAATATCGCAATGACTATTTTTCCAAAGTATTTATCTGAATTTCCAAATCAGCAGAGCTCATTTCCATTCCATCTCTCAATTCATGAAATCCAATCATATTTCCCATCACACCGGCATGATTTCCTTGAATTTTCATTTGTTATTGAAGGACGCGGAACAGAAACTATAAATGGAAAAAAGCATGATATGAAGCCCGGAACGTTCACGCTTATCCTGCCTTACCAGATTCATGAAATTCATGCCGAACCAGATCAGCCCCTCAAGCTGTATAATTGTATTTTCGGGATGGATCTCCTCTTTGAATCAAATGTAAAAAACTTCGCACTCAATGGACTATTGTTTGATTACTCTGATGAGAGAGCACTGGTACCATTTGTACAACTTGATGGCGAGCTATTGAGAGGGATTAATATAATTCTTGAGGAAATGCTCGCTGAATATCATGGTGAAAAGCCGTGGAAGGAAATTATGATTAAGTTGAAATTGCTGGAAATACTGGTTATCTTTGAAAGAACCCGTCAGCATTCCGTCTCTGTTTTTGATCGTAACGAAGGGGCTGTTAAGAAAAATACGATCTGGCCGATTGTCCATTACGTCCATACCCATTATCAAGAAAATATTACATTAACAGAAATTGCAAGGCAATTTTTCGTGAGTGCTCCTTACCTCAGTGAGCTTTTCAAGCAGCAAATTGGGCAGAATTTCATTGCCTTTTTGCACGAGGTGCGGATCAGACATGCTTGCAGTCTACTAAATTCAACCGACCTGTCAATCGCAAATATTGCAATGGAAGTCGGCTACAGCTCATTCAAAACATTCTCACGAGTTTTCCGAGAATTCAAGAAAATGACACCAACAGAGTATCGTAGAATTTATAAAGAAAATTAATACTATCTTTTATACGCTCAGCATGAATAGCCAAGAAAGAGAATCATCAAGAAAATTCATATTTTCGATTTTTTTTAGAAGCTACAAGGCCAATAAAGACATAATTAATGTTTCTTACAAAAAACTCTCGACAAATTTCATAACGTCGAGAGTTTCTGGTTCAATCTATTAAAATTGTGCAATTCCTCTAGACATACAAAAAGGAAAATACTTCTTTATTTCATCATCTTATAAATATAGTAGTAGCCGAAATCAATCAAGTAATAAACTACAAAGACTTAAAAAGCAATTATAGTAAATAGAGTAATTTTGGCCGGACAATTCTTACTTTAATTAGTTGATAGCATTTTACCTACTACGTACTAATTTACTGGATCCGCACGAAACAACTCTGGATCTAACACTTTCCAATTAGCAGGAGGGCTTCCGAAATCTGGAACATCCATCATTTCTCCATCTCGTAATGCAGAATCATGCGCAATAAGACCTGGCACTAAATAGTCTGCAGCTCTCCAAACATGATTAGGAGGAAGATCCCCTGTGTGCAATGATTTCATGAAATCATCAATTAAGAACTGATGTGACCCTAAGTGTCCGTTAGGTTTGCCAGTATAACTCAAAGGTAATCGGTCTTCATTATGTATCTTTGCTAATGAAGTTTTAAAGTCGTTTTGTAGTACTTGATGCAGCTGTTGTCCATCCGATTTATTTTCTAGATGAATATAAGCATCTTGACAGCTTAACTGGTCTGTTAAATCTATGACTTCTCCCCACTTTAGGGAGCTCCAAGATGAGCCATTTGCATGTTCCTCATAACTACCTTTTGTTCCGAACATACTCATATAAACACTATTTTGTCCTCCCCATCCAACTCTACGGAATTCATTTAGTCGAGCCATTCCACCATCGGATGTACGAATCATTGCTGTTTCATTACTAAATCGATTGTTCCATAAGTTAGCTCCTTCACGGAAAATACCATCTTCATGTTTATCGACATAACCAAGACATGACACTTTAGTAGCTTTTGCTCCAGTAACAGAGAGAATCATACTTACTGTATGAGTTGGATAGTACATAGGCGGTATGCCAGCTACTTTTTTCCAATCAGATCCTCCTGAATATTGATATGCTTCATAAAATCCATGTGACATATCATGTAGATATTGAGCATCCCCATGAACGAAATCACCAAATTCCCCTGTTTTAAATTGATCTCTACAATAGACGGTACAAGGGTAATAATAGCTTGTTTCCCCTGTCATGTAGATGAGGCCAGTTCGTTCTACTTCTTCGATAATCTCTCTTATTTCTTCCAAGCTTTGAGCAGTTGGCACTGCCGAGTATACATGCTTGCCCGCTTGCAGTGCCTGGATAGTTTGTGGTCCGTGTAAATGCCTTTGTGTGAATAATGCGACAGCATCAACATCACTTTTTAAAACTTCTTCTAGTGAGGAAAACGTTCTCTTAATACTAAATGCTTTAGCAAATTTATCACGACGCTCTTTTTTTACCTCTGCTAAGACTACTTCCTCTACATAAGGATGTGACTTAAACAAAGGAATAAAGCATTGTGAAAATTGCCCTGCCCCGACCACCGCTATTTTAAATTTCTTCATTAATAACCCTCCTGAATAACTTTAGTAGATTTGAAAATTTAAGTAGAAGAGTTCCAAAAAAACTTTATTAAAATAAGGAATTAATATTAAGTTTTTCTACTTCTCATTTCGTTTTCAGAACTCATCGTGATTACCCTCATTCTACAAAAAAAGAAATACGTTGTATTTAGATTCAATGTATAAATATGTGTCCATTAACACTTTTTTTGATAAAATAAGTTTAGACAATAGTTATACGAAGGAGGCTTAAGGGGAAATGGTCCGTGACCTTGTTATGCTTGACCCTAGTGAAACTTTACAATATCTCCCTAATTATCATTATCCACCATATATTACCTTAGCTCATTTGTTTCACGCTCCTGATCCATGGGTAAAAGAGTTTGGAATTCATAAACAATACCAAATTCAGTACGTGCTTAACGGGGTAGCTGAGTATTCGTTTGAAAACAAAACCTATATCACCCGCAAAGGGGATATCACATTTCACCGCCCTGGTGAACTCCATGAAGTTCGAACAACCGTTGGAGAACAGTATAGTTGTATCTCATTAGTTTTTCATTTTGGTGATGCACATTTTCCTGCTAACGAACTTTTTTCTGAATTACATGACCTTGGTAACTATTATGATCATCCTATAGGAGAAAAGCTTCAAAACATCGTTACCCTATATCATCAACCTGGTTTGCTCTCTCAAATGGAGTGTCAGCAATTACTTCTCCAAGTGCTTGCTGATTTAGTAAACGAAAAATCAACAACTAAGAACCTCACCCGCGTTCAAGAAAAGAACTCAATTAAATTAATAAAAATTAAAAATTATATTATCGATAATTTCAATGAAAATATTCAGATTAAAGATTTGGAGCACCTATCTGGTTTAAGTAAAAACTATTTAACAATTTTATTTAAAAAGGAATATAATATTTCTCCTATGCAGTATTTAACATGGCTTCGAGTTCAAAGGGCTAAAGATCTTGCAATTAACACTAATCTATCTATTAGTGAAATTGCACACGAAGTCGGCTATGCGGATGTTCATACCTTCGGTAAGATGTTTAAGAAGAAAGAAGGCTGCAGTTTATCAGAATATGTTTCATCCTTTTATTTAACAAATCGTAACAGGTTAATTCATCCAAGACAAAGTTGAGTAACTCACAAGTGAATGGAACCCAGAATAGTACTTTTTTGCTTGTAAAATAGAAATAGAGAACCTAAAGATGGAAAGGGTGTCACTTCCCAACTTCGGTTGGGAAGTGACACCCTTATTTTCTAAGATTTACTGGTTTTGTCCCAGTCTCCTCATTTAATTAAGTTCTTTTATTACTGCATCAGGTGTGTCCCCTCTTAATGCCTGGAGCATATTTTTGGCGGCAAATAATTTCATTTCTTCCCTTGTCTCAGCAGTTGCAGACCCGATATGAGGTAATGTAACCACATTTTCCATCTTTAATAATGGATTATTAAGTTGAATTGGTTCTTGCTTAAATACATCTAATCCTGCCCCCTGGATCAACTGATTTTCGAGTGCGTTAATTAAACCGGCTTCATCCACAACAGCACCTCGTGAAGCGTTAATAAAAAAGCTTGTCCGCTTCATTTTTCGAAAGGCTTCATAGTCGATAAGGTGATAGGTTTGTTCCGTTAGAGGTGTCATCAATAGAATAAAATCAGAAGTCTTTAGTAGCTCATCCATCTGTTCATAATGTGCACCTAGCTCACTTTCTATCTTATGATTACGACTTCTGTTGTAGTAGCATACATCCATTTGGAAGCCTACCTTAGCTCTTCTTGCCACTTTTTCGCCGATTCTTCCCATACCGATAATACCAAGCTTTTTATGATGTACATTGTGTCCAAACAATGAAATGTCAACAGATTTGGACCATTTTCCATTTCTTACATATTGATGTAGTTCTGGTATCCTTCTAGCTGTTGCAAGAATTAAGCCAAATATTAAATCAGCTACTGTTTCATCTAACACGTATGGAGTATGTGTTGCTATTATTTTTGATCTTTTTATTGCCTCAATATCAAAATTGTCATATCCAACAGAAATATTGCTAACAACCTCTAATTGTGATGCAGCTTGTAGAAATTCCTGATCAATATTATCTTTGAATGTAATCAGCCCATGAAATGACGGGATTTTCTGTAACAATAAACCTTTGGGGATTTTTTCCGGGTGACTCCATCTTTCTAATTCTACTTCAGCTTCTAAATAATCTACTACTGATTTCGGGATTGGTTCTGTTACTAATACTCTTTTCTTCATCTACTCACTCCATTTCAATTGTAGCTTTTGATTGTTGTATTTAAAACCTCATTCATTTATATTTCAGACCTTATATTCATATATAATTCAAGCTGTTTCTTCGATTGATTAATCTGAAACCTTAATAATCGGACAATTCAATTTTTCCATCCATTTATTAGAATTACTTATTAAATGTTGGAATAGTTATCTCTTTCCCACCTTGCATTGCGGAATCATGCGCACATATTCCTGCTGCTGTCCAATTAGCTGCCGTTACTGCATCAATTTTTGGTAACCGATTCTCTATTATACTACTCACAAATTCGTGAACCAGATGTGGGTGGGAACCATGATGAGCCCCCCCTTGTAAAACAGATAAATGTGGATTATCTTCATCCAGATGCTCTTGTTTTGTCATAAAATGTGAGATTTCAGAGGGTAGAGTCTCAGATCTATTTTCAGTTACTACTTTACTATAAGTACTTACCCTCCCTCTTCCCTCGATTTTATTTTCCATTTCAAAGCGAACTAAAGGCTCATTCTCTAGATGCCACTCTAATGATGCTTTTTTACCATATATATTAAAACTTTCCATATAGCTTCTTGCGGTTTCGAATAAGCTTCTTGTAACTTCAGCACTAAGACACTTTCGGTCAAGCTGAAAAATAGCTGTTTCAATAGGGTATGGGTTACCGTATTGTTGTTGGAGTTCCTCCCTCATTGTACCTGATCCAAACGCATGAACCTTGACTGCTTTAGCATCCGATATTGATAATAGTGGGGCTATTGCATGAGTAGAATAATGCATGGGTGGAAGTCCTTTCCAATACGGAGGCCAATTTTCCATATCCTGATAATGTGCACCACGTAAGAATTGAATTGCTCCTAGCTCTCCATGCTTATATGCCTCTTGGGCATATAAATACTGATGAGTATATACTGCCGTTTCCATCATCATATAGTTTTTACCACTTGTTTGTTGAGCAGCAACTATGGCATTTAATTCCTCTATTGTTGTTGCCATTGGAACAGTACAAGCGCAATGTTTCCCCGAATTCAATACTTGAATTGATTGTGTGGCATGAGAATGTATCGAAGTTACCAAATGAATTGCATCAATGTCATCTTCCTCTAAAAGATCGTCTAAGGAAGAATATCTACGCTCAAAATTAAATTTGTCCCCATAGTTCTGAAGTAGTTGCTTATTAGTATCACATATGGCCACTTCTCCTATATTAGGATGAAGCTTATAAATAGGTGCAAACTGTCCACCAAATTGTAACCCTACTATCCCCACATTAATTTTATTCCTTTTTCTCATCTTTTATCTCCTCCATGTGAAAAACTATTAATTAGAAATATGTAATATTTCTAATACTAATTATAGGTTTATTTAAAGATTGATAGTATAGATTTAGAGATGAAAAACATGGACTTTATTCTGATATATAACCTTTTAAATTTAAATCTATTCGATATATCTGATTTAAATATGTTGAAGGAGAATAACCCGTAACTTTTTTGAATACCCTACTAAAATATAACGGATCTTCATATCCAACTTTTTGACTGATTTGTGAGATATTCATATTACTATTTTTCATAAGTTCAGTGGAGCGAATTATTCGCATCCGTTCATGATATGAAGAAATAGAAAAGCCTGTGTTTCCTTTAAACACAGTGCTGATATAATTATAGGTTAACTGTAATTCATCACTTAACATCTCGACGTTTAATCTTTCATTATAATGAGATTCAACATACTCTTTAACCTTTTGGACTATCCGATTTGAATTACTTGAACAGCTTTCTAGAACTTGCTGTCTATATATAATCAAGAAAAACTCCATCGTCAAAGCTGCTGTCGTTAAATGTTTCAGTATTTCGCGGGAACGAAAGGTCCACAACATATCGCTTATTTTCCGTTCAACAAAAGTACGGTTTTGTATAGTTAATTTTTTTGGAAGAACAAGTATAGAACAGTAGTCTTCTCGCTTAAATAACTCTTGTGCCTCAGAAATCTTAGTCATAAATGAAGATAATTTAAAGTGGGACTTCTCATCTTCAG
Source organism: Gracilibacillus kekensis (assembly GCF_900143085.1). Classification (GTDB taxonomy): domain Bacteria; phylum Bacillota; class Bacilli; order Bacillales; family Amphibacillaceae; genus Gracilibacillus; species Gracilibacillus kekensis. The sequence goes on from NZ_FRCZ01000009.1 coordinate 79,594, forward strand.
TATCAAAATGTATCCAAAATGTTTTTGTCCCTGCCAATGCTGAAACGGTTCCCCAGTGGTGTAACCCTTTTTTTAATAACAAAACATCTCCCTCATGCAGCCAATACTCTCGCTCTTCCTCTATTACCTGCATCCTTCCCTTATATATATAAATAAAGACATGAAAGTCTAATAATCGATTAGGATGCAACCAATTAGAAGTTGTAAATGTTTCTCCCATATCTAGAACAAATGGCATTTTTTCGGTCCTTAACTCAACATCGTACAATTATACCGCCTCCTTATTAAAAATTTCAAAATGACTATATTTAGTAATTTACTCAACTTGCGCACCTAGAAAAACCTAGTTCATTTTAATACCTGTAAACCTAGTAATTGTTATACTGGATAATTCAATCTAAGATAAGCATAAAAAAACATCCCAACTTTTGGTATAGTTGATTTGACGAGAACCACATACCATACAGAAGGGATGTCCCCTATATGAAATCGAATAATGACGTAATTAAGCAACTACACAATGAATTAACTGTGATATTTAAAGAATTACACGTAATAAAACATTTAACTTTAAGGATAAGAAAAACCTTTTAAAAAGGCATTATTTTGAGATGCGTGGTCAAAGCAACGTGCTAGTAATTTAACAGGTTTACTGCAATTTTGCTCAGAAGAATCGTCTACTATTATTACTTTTGAACGATCATGGTTCGTTAACTTCATTACACTACACATCGTATGCTCTATGTAGATCTTGTACCTTCATAGTTGTCTTTCTTTTTCATCAAAAAAGCAAAGTAAAATAGTCAGAAAATTCACAATTCATTTATACGCCACTAGTGAAAATACTGTTATAATCCTTTGATTTTATATTTCTTATAATGAGTATGACTTCCTTTAGAATTAGAAAAGCCTATTTGTCCATGCATATATGGCTCTTTTTTATCCTTAAATTCTAATATCAGTTGATCATTTACATAACACTTAAATTCATTTCCTATAGCTCTTACTTTTAAAGTATAGTTAGCATCAATTTCCCAATTATATTTCGCAGATTTTAATACCTTATAACCTTTATTGTTTTTATATAAAACAAGTTGATTCAACTCTGATAAACCTATGGCATAGGAACGAATTCCACCTTGCACTCGAAAGTTTATACTATGATTATTACCTACTTTAGGTAGTACAGTTGCTTCAAATTCATAATCAGTCCATTTTAAATCTCCTGTATAAGCTTCGGCTGATTCACCAAAGTAACTACCACTTAATTCACCATCTTCTAACTTCCAGTTACCCCTTAAATAAGTTAGTTGACTTACTTCTATATGAAGTTCATTCCATTTCTCCAAATGTTCATTCTTAAAGTCTATTTCATAATGCGGTTTACCAGTAAAGTGGAAATCATCTAAAAATGCAATTAAAGTAGGTAATACAGATTGTCTATTTTCTTCTTGAACAGGAATTAACTCCATTCCTGCTTCTTCAATGCATACATCAGCCATATATGGTATTTTATATTCTATATCATTCCATTCGCTTATCTTTAATTCGAATTTTTCCCCATAAATCCTTTGATTAGAATTCCTATCTTTAATATAAATTGTCGCCAATACCTCTTCAATACTTCCTTTAGGTACTTTCACCTTACACTTTAATGTTTGTCCTGGATATAAAATAGGTGAAAAACTTGGATCATACCGACTATCATCAAAATCTTCCGGAGTATAATAAGTTTTTACGAACGTTCTATAACCAAATCCACCATTAGCATAATCAAATACTACTTTTAAAGACCGTTCACCACTAGCTGAATCTTCCGCTGTATTCATTAAGAAACCTGTCACATCTGATCCAGCATCACTCTCTACGCGAAACGCATGTGTTGATCCAGGATATTCAAAATGGAATATTCGTTCTTTCTGATTAAGAATATCTCTCCACTTTTTCGGTGGCTCTACTCCAGCAATTTTATATCCAAATTGTGCAATATATGAAGCTCCCCAAGGAATATCTAAAATATTTAAAGTTCCGATTACACTTGAGCAACATAAGAAATCATTAATGGGTTTCTTCCATGAATCATCTATTCCATTAAGACCATTAATAACACCCAGAACACAGCCTACATTTCCTACATTACAATCAGTATCCCAACCACACATATTACAAATGTTAATAGAATTCGAGAAATCCCCACGGCCATATAAAATAGATAAAACAATGACAGCTGCGTTCGGAATGATATGGCAATTACCGGGGTATTTATCATATCCGTAATTTTCATACACGTATTTAAAACAAGATCTCCAATTATTTGGTTCCTTTTTATAAAATTTTATAATATCTCTCGTCATTTCAGCATATTCACAATTTTCCGGAATAACACTTAAGCCAATTTCAATTAGTTTATCTACATTTTTCTCTGTAAAGGCTGCAGCAATCACAGCTGCTATAAACATACCACCATATTTACCATTCCCATCATGTGAAACACTAGCCACTTTTCCTGCATACTCAGCTGCTAATTGGGGTCTACCTGGTGCAATCAGGCCCCATACATCTATAAAAATTTGTCCACCGATTTGTTCAGCCACAGCTTCGCCATTTTGTTCTATAGATCCAGATCTCGGTGCAGATATCCCATTTTTCATATTTAAATAGGCAGTGTGCTCCGTAGATTTCCCGTATCCTCCCCACCAATAAAAACCATGACCATCAGGGGCATAATTTAACCACGTATCTCCCATTTCTTTTGCAGTAATATTCCTGGTATATGTGTAATCTTCCAAAGACCTTAAAATGAATAAAGGACCATTTGTATCGTCATCAGCAGCAAAATTTTTAAAATGATGAGGGTAACTACTGATTTCTCCAAATGCTTTCGCAATTCTAGCATAATCCCATTGTTCAATATTCGCTCCATGTCGCACACCTATTACTTTACCTAACCAGCCAGCATAAACCAATTCGATATAATTTGAATTAAGTAAATTTATTAATTCCGAATCTAATTTCAATGTCACTTTACTTTTCGCCATTGAGTTACCTCCCAAATTATAATTTAGTCTAACAGTTATAGATTGATGAGTTTATGCCAACAGACAAGAAAAATTTATTAATCTTTTACCTCATTTATCTTATATGTCACCTATTTCAGATATATCCTTAAAAGAGATCAAATGAGGACTCTAAGTGTATACATCATCTTACTTATATTTTATTCATAATTTTCTATAAGCGTTTGGAGTCATCCCAAAATGCTCTTTGAAAATTTTGGAAAAATAATTAGCATTTTGATAACCCAATTCATCTGCAATATGATAAATTTTTAGATTTGTATGTTTTAGCATTTGAGCCCCACGCTCTATTTTTCTTCTTGTGATATAATCACTGATTCCTTCATCTTTTTCTTCTTTATATAAACGCGATAAATAAACCGGGTGAAGATATACTTGATCAGCAATTTGCTTTAATGAGAGGTCTCTTGAAATATTCGCTTCAATGTAATGTTGAACTTTTCTAACAATCATACTTCTGCTTTGATTACTTTCATTACTTTCATCTGTTATTACTATCTTAATTCTATTAAAAATACTATAAATCCATTCTGATAAATGATTAACTGAACTTAATTTTTTGCCTTCAAAAATTTCATTCATATCCCCACCAATAATTTCTGGTAAACTAAAACTATTTTTATGTGCTATATAAATGAAAGATGATAAGATCAAGTAATAAGCTTCTAAAATATTTATTTGTTTTCGAGAATTTAATTCATGGAATATTTTTTGCAATTTATTCTCCGCACCCATCCAATCATTAGCTTCTAACAATTGGGTAAGCGTAGGTGGTTCGTACAAACTTTGAAATTCAAATATTTTTTCATCATTAGTAATACCATTGGATTTATCAATATAAACTATATTATTATCAAGACTTTTTAGTAATGATACCAAGGCTTGTTTGTACATTCCTGGCAAATTATTTATCAATGATCCTGCGTCACTTGAATAAATTGAAACAGATGATTTGATATACTTTTTTACACTATCTTTAATCTGCAATAAATCCCTTTCAAGATTAAATAAAATACCCTCATCGTCTATTACTTCTTTCTTTTTAATGACAAACATTAGGAAGCCTTGATGATCTATCGCTGACCAACAAAAGAATTTTACCGCTAAAATTTCTTCAACTATATTTTTAATTGAATATTCAATATATGAAACGTCATTCAGATCAAATTTCATTGGGATTTCATCGATTCTAATAGCTATAAGATATACCTGATCATTAGATTGAAAATCTAGTTTATATTTTTTAAATTGTTCATCTAATTTTATGGGATCACCCGCTTTCCCATACAATACATTTAATAAAATATCTGCTCTCCAATTAGATAAGTTTTCCCTTATACTATCCATAGCATGACTAAAAGAAACTTCATGCGATTTCTCTTCTTTTATCTTTTTAATTAATATATCAACTACACTTATAAGTTCTTCTTCCGAAACTGGCTTTAATAAATACTCACTTACTTCGTTTTGAAGAGCAGTTTTAGCATATTCAAATTTGTTAAAGCCAGTTATTATAATAAATTTTATGCTGTGATTTGATTTGCGCATTTCTTTAATCATTTCTAGTCCTGTCATTCCTGGCATTTTAATGTCTGTTATCACAATATCTATTTGATTTAGTTGAGCGATTGACAATGCTTCCTTAGCAGAATACGCTGGTAAAACTGAATGAACACCTATATTGTCCCAATCTATTGTATAGACAAGTTCATCAACTAAGTGCGCATGATCATCTACAATTAATAATTGCATTGTTTACCATTCCCCTTTTTTATGCCATGTAAGATCTACAATAAATCCACTGGGACTTGAATTTATTATTTTTACGCCAGACTCCTCACCAAATTTCAGTTTTAACCTTTGATGAACATTCCATATTCCACATCCCATTTCATTTTGTAGCGGAGTGTTAAGTTTACCTTGAAGAATTGAGATTTCATCATTCGCCATACCTTTTCCATTATCTTTAATTCTTATAAGATAATTTTCATTACAAAGCTCTCCAGAAATCGAAATCAAACCATCGTCTTCTTTGAGTTCAAGCCCATGAACTATACAATTTTCTACTATAGGCTGAATTAAAAGTCGTGGAATTTTTATTTTTTTCATTTCTTCAGGAATATTTATTGTCAATCTAATTTTATTCGTTTTTAAATTGTAAATTTCTACATAATTTTCTACTAAGTTGAGTTCTTCTTCCAAATTCACCATTTCTTCATCAGTTCGAGTAGTATATCGATAGTATCCACCTAAGTGCAGACACATTTTTTCAACCATTTCGTTTCTATTTAATCTAGCCATACTCTTCATATACGCTAAGCAATTATATAAAAAGTGAGGGTTTATTTGTGATTGTAACTGTTTAACTGTTGCCTCTTTTGCTCTTACTCTCTCTTCATATACGGTTTGAATTAAGTTTTGAATTTTATAGGCCATTTGATTAAACTGTTTTAACAAATAACCAAATTCGTTGTTATTTTGTTCTATTATTCTTACTGAGTAATCTCCTTGCTTCACGCTCTCTACACCTTTTAACAATTTCTTTATTGGTACTTGTACGGTTTTATAAATGTAAAGAATTGATAATATACTCAGAAAAATCAAAAAACCAACTATCGCATAATAAATCTGCCTTATTTCGTTTATTGGAGAAACTACAATATCTAAAGGAGTATAATCAATCAAATACCATCCTAAAGATTCTAATTTTATATGTGTAAATAAATACTTTTGATCAGCTATTTTTATTATGTTATTCGCAGTATCTTTGTTAAACAATTCCATATTAGAACTAATTGCTTTTTTTAACTTTTCACTTTCCTCTTCATCAATAGAACGATTATAGATAATATCACTTGAGGAGTGAAACAAAATAGGGTCATTTTGTCCATCTACTTTGTAGTCATCTAAAATATCTTGTATGTTTTTTTCTGAAAACACAATCTCAGTAATTAAACTCGCCGAAGATAAATTGTTTACTGAAGTGTATGATGGTGCTAATATAAACTTAACAAAATCACCTACTGAGGAACCCTCGCTTTTTTCATAAGTCCATTCTTTATCTACCCTTAATTTCAATTGATCCAAATCATAAGTCCTTGATAATTTGGGAGATATAACCGTCTTTGTTCTTGGAAAATACATAGCCATTTCATTTTTCCAATTTCCTGATGCTTGTTGTAATTGTAATTTCTGTTCAATATTCCTTTTGGTCCAAATACTGCTATATAAATCATTAGTAACATGTTGATTTCGATATAACTTGATACTTGGATCATAATGTAATGTAATTGCTGATTCAGTAAGTTTATTAATATTAGTTTCTATTTGATGAGAAAGAAACTTCAATTGATTTAATTGTGAAATCTCTATTTGATTATTCACTGTCTTTAAGCTAACTTGGTTGGAATATAAAAAAAGACCAGTTACAGGTATAATAATCATAAGAACTAGTAAAAGTAACCTATGAAAAATTTTCCTCTGTCTTTTCATATTCCCACTTCCTTCATTAATTATGATTTAGAGTTCACCAAAAGTATACTCTCATTTCATATTACTTTTATTTAAAAAATTCCAATTGAAACGCATTCCACTTTATGATGAAAAGGTTTACATTAATGTGTCTATTTTGTTAGCTGAATAATAGTTGTAGATTGGAAAAATTAAATAAATCTTATTAACTATTACTTAGCTATTATATTTATTAAAGATAGTTATTTCCAAAAAATATAGGAGAAGATTAGTTAAAGCCGCATTAGATTTCTACAAGGCTTCAACTCTCTTTATTCTTTTACTCCTCCAAGCACAATCCCTTTAACGAAATATTTTTGAAGAAACGGATAAACTAATAATATTGGTAAAGCCCCAATGAAAATTTGAGCTGATTTAACAGTTCGTTCAGAGATATTTGCCATTTCTTCTGGGGATAAATTTAATTGTGAAAAATCTTGTTGCACTATTACTGTTTGAAGAAAGGTGGCTAATGGATAGTTACTAGAACTACTCATATAAATTAAACCATCGAACCATGAGTTCCAATGGAATACCATCATAAATAAAGATAAAGTTGCTATTGCAGGCATAGACAATGGTAGATATATTTTAAATAAAGTTTTAATGTGTCCTGCTCCATCCATAATTGCAGCTTCTTCAATTTCTTTAGGTATTGACCGAAAAAAGTTAAGTAATAATACAATATGGAATGCTGAAATCGTATGAGGTAATATTAGTGACCACATTGAATTCATTAAACCCAACTCAAGAATTAAAATATAGTTTGGTATTATTCCACCAGAGAAAAGCATCGTAAAAACAAAAAACCATGTTATCATAGCTCTTCCTTTGATTATATCATTACTTTTTGATAATGGGTAGGCGATCAGCATGGTCATTAACATCGGTATGACCGTACCAAGTATCGTTCTTTGAATTGAAACAAAAATTGAATTAACAAACTTTTCATTTCCTAATGTCTCTGTATATGCATCAATTGTAAAGTTAACAGGCCATAACCCTACAAAACCTGCTGCCGCTGCCGCACTTCCACTAAAAGAAACGGCCAAAACATGAATCAGAGGAATAAGGCAAAGAATCGCCAAAAGAGAAAGGAAGACATAATTAAAAACATTAAATATTTTGTAGCCTCTATTTTTATAGTACATGATATCACTCCTGATTTAGAAAATTTTGTAGTCTGCAAATTTATATGCTAATCGGTAAGCGATTACAATGAATATAAATCCAATTACAGATTTGAACATTCCCATTGCTGTGGCAAAACCGAAATCTCCTTTGACAAGTCCCACTCGATACACAAATGTATCAATTATATCTCCTGTTTCATACACTAGAGGATTGTATAAATTGAAAATCTGGTCAAACCCTGCATTCAGGATATTTCCTAATGACAAAATACCCATAACAACAATGATTGGCATCATACATGGAAGGGTAATATGCCATGTTTGTTTCTTCCTTGTTGCACCATCCATCTCTGCCGCTTCATATAGAGAAGGATTTATACCTGCTAAAGTTGCGAGATATACTATTGTACTAAAACCAAACTCTTTCCAAATGTCACTTATGATTACTGTCGGACGGAACCATGTATTAGAACCTAAAAAGAAAATAGGATCTATTCCAAAGAACCCCAAAAAGTTATTTACTAACCCACCTTCAGGAGAAAGCATATCAAGTAGAATTCCACCTAGAATAACCCAGGAGAGAAAATATGGTAAGTATACCATTGTTTGTATCGTTCGTTTAAATACCATTTTTCTAATCTCATTTAATAATAACGCAAATGCAATTGGTACTATTAACCCCAAAACAAGCTTTAATACAGAAATGATTACTGTATTATAAATGACTTGAAGATTTCCTGAGTAAGAAAATAAAAATTCAAAATGTTTTAAACCAACCCATGGCGACTCAGCAAAACCAAGCCATGGCTTAAAGTCTTTGAATGCAATTATAAGCCCCGCCATCGGTATATATTGGAATACAATGCAAAATATCACACCCGGCACTAACATGAGGTATAAAGGTGCTGCCCTCTTCCAATTAAGTTTTGATTTTTTTACGGTTCTTCTCTTGTTTTCATGGTTGTTTATTTCATTTGTCTCCTCCACTTTTAACTAATCTCCTCTCGTTTAATGGCTATAAAATAATAATAACAATAGAATTTTAATGATATAAGTAATGTAAATTAATATTTGTTATACTTTATTAACTTTTATTTAGGTTCACCATATTACGCCATATGAAAAGTCTGCCCCAGTTAAATACATTTGGGACAGACTTTTACCCTTCATACTATTAATTCCAAAAAAATATTTAGTCAGTAGCGTTTTGAACTTCTTGATACCAATTATTCACTTCTTCAGTAATCTCTTTTCCTCCATTTGCATACCATTCCTCAACAAACTTGTCAAAATAATCTAAATCTTTATCGCCGTAAATTATAGCTAAGTAAGCTTCTGACTCCATTTGCTGCAATACATCCCATCGAGTTTCCATCGTATCTGTTGGCGGTCCTTGATATTTATCTACAACAGATATATCTTCTTGGGACATTAAAACACTTGCCGCTTCTTTCCGTATATCGTTTTGTCCTGCAACCCTTTTCTCATAAGGTGTTGTTGGTTCGGCACCTTCATGAAGCTTAGCTAAGGTTTCCACTTCTAAATAAGGGTCTATAAGTGGTTGAGTCGTCAAGAAGTATTTAGACACTAAGAGTTTCTTACCATACTCGAAATCCTCATCATTATAAGAAACTTCGCCATCTTTCATTACATAATCGATTCCCTCTGCATACCCATATTCAAATTCATGTCCTGCCTCTGGATCAGCACCCTCATATAACCTATTGAGATATAGAAATAGTGCATCTATATGCTCGAAATCCTTATGAACCAACATGCCTCCTTGAGTAACGCTGCTTCCTTTTCGACCTTTTAAACCATCTGGACCTGCAGGAATTGGATATGGTTTCATATGAGCATCCTCATCTAATTGTGTAACATCACTTAGAGGCCATGTTCCCGCCCAAAAAGGACTTGCTGACATTCCTGCTTTACCACTTGTGATAAGTTTTATTGCATCATTTCCTTCTTGCACACCAAACTCTGAACTTATATAACCTTTTTCAAACCAACTATTTAATTTTGCGAGACCTTCTTTCATGCTAGGTTGTACGGATCCCCAGACAAGTTCACCTTCATCGTTTTCAACCCATTGCTTTGGAATTGCATCTCCGTATGCACCGAATACCCATGAAGTATCAGCAATCCAGTCGGAAATTTCATAGCTCATCGCCATTCCAAAATCTGCTTTCTCGGCAGTGAATGCATCAAAAATTTGGTCAACATCATCCAATGTTTCAGGAGCTTCTAGTTCTAGTTCTTGCATCCAATCTTCTCGTAGCCATAATACTGGATCATTATTCATAGCTGACGAGGGAATAGGAATTCCATACACACCGTCTTCTCTAGTATATTTATCAAAGGCTCCATCTACACTACCAATGTATTCTTTAACTTGCTCCGATGCATATTTCTCATAAGCATCAGAAATATCCATCATCTGACCAGAATCGATAAGCTGAGACGTAAAAACAGGATCAAACGACATCATAACATCTGGCAACTCTGAACCAGCAGTCATATTGAGGTTATACTGAGTATCACATTCCTCCTGAGTTGTTTCCCAGATATAATTGATTTTTATTCCCAGTTCTTCCTCTGCCCAACGAGTGTGCACATTATCTTCCAACGAATCTCCATCTGCATACTGAATAGTATTACTACAACTCACAGCATCAATTGTTATTGGTGGATCATATTTACCTTGTTCAAATCCCTTACTTGCTTCTTCCGTTTTATCTGAACCTTCTTCCTCCTTTCCAGTTTCTTCAACATCATCACTACATGCGATTAATGTGAATGAAAGTACTATCAAGACTAACCAATTACTCAACCATCTTTTGTACATTTTGTATTCCCCCTAATATATTAATCAATTCTGCTTACAAATCCATTTTAATGTAACCGCTTACCGTTTTATAGATAATTAATTTAATATTATGGATACTTTATTAACTATATAATGAATAATCTCTTTGAAATACTTAAGTGTTCATGTTTAGTACCTAGTGGAATAATTCTCCGTTCCCAATAATACGTATTGTATCAAAGTCTAATCTAAGAAAACATTAAATAGTCTGAGTTTTTAATTTAGATGTAATTTTAGAGAACGAAATATAAAAATTTCCGAATACAATATATGCTATTGATGAGGCAATCATAAATGGAATCAAGAATGTGAAAACAAAAAAAGAGACATAAAAAATTGCGATTGTAACTAGTACAGATAATATCGAAGTGAAAGGATGCATTGAAAATAAAAGTAACGATTGTTTTAATGTGACTAGAAAACTTAAATGGCAGTGAACAGTTAAAGAAAAGAAGTTTTGAATGATTGCTACGAAAAAGATACCGATAGGAATGGAAAAATATACAATATAACTGCTACTAAAACCTAACGCAAAAAAATAATAAAACAAAGAAAAGGAGATACTAGTAAAAACAAGCCCCCCAAGCACACTTCTCATATAATTTTCCTTGTAATATCGCCAATATAATTTCATGATTTCTGCATGAGCATCCCCGATGACCCACCTTCTTACAACTCCAAATAAAGCAGTCGTTGCTGGATAAAATACAAATGGAAGTAAGAGTGCGATAGTATAGATCATTAACAAACTATTTGATTCTGTTCTAATAAACATTGTATTAATAATTAAATATATAATTGGAAAGTTAAATAGACACCAAAGTAAATTAACTCCAATTAAACGTACTATCCATTGAGAAATATTTAATAATCTTCCAATTAAGCCGGTCATTTCCATAACTTCAACTCTCCTTTATTAATTGTTAATTTCACCAATCGACACTCTAAATAATAAAATTATAAATATAATTATGTTTTAATTATTATTTTGCTTTACAATTTATTTTTTACACTTAAACTTATCCATTTAAATTTTATCAATAATTATTTCATTATTATATAAGATAATTTTAATATTTCTGATACTTTATAAACATGATGCTAGCGATTATTAGAAATAATAGAAAACCCCAATTGGGTGTCGAATCACTTCAACCTTAAGTGCTACACAAATAAAATACCTATTCCCTTGTACATATCTGTTTGATTCAGTTGGGAACTTCCATCTATTTTCTATCATTACAAGAAAAGTAGTTTCTTTGCTAGAACCATACTTGCGTCATAATCCGTGCTGCTTTGAATGTGATCTTGGATGCCATACTATCTAATTTCTTCTTGATCTGCATGAACAACTTAAAGACACGGCTCCCTTTATTCTTTAAGCTTTTAATTACAAAGTTTTCTAATGTTTGTATTAATAACTGTGCAAAGGAAATAAACAGTAATAAGATACAATGATTGAAAAGGATGCTGCAAAATAATGAAAGATCATATTTACAGAAGAGGGGGTAAATATAAGAAAAATAGATCTAACTGTGGTACAGCTTGGAGATTTGGACTATTAATGATAAGTTTACAAAAGCATGCCTCTGGAAAACCCCGTGCAGAAATTATTAAAGACTATGAATTAACTCCTTCATCCTATGATAAGTGGGTCCGACAGTACCAGAATAGTGGATCGTTCCAGGAAAAAGACAATCGCACATCAGAACAAGAAGAGTTAGTCAAACTTCGTAAAGAAAAGCAACAACTGACCATGGAAAATGGTATATCAAAGCAGGCCACGCTGATTATGGGACGAAAGTGATGTGATCCGGAATAATCGTCACAAATACTCGGTATCAGCAATGTGCGACGTCCTAAATGGTCCGAAGTACATACTATTATGAAGCAAAGATTCGTGATGACCAAGACGAAGAATTAACAGATCTGATTCTGAATATTTTTAAGAAAAGCCGAAATAACTATGGCCAACGAAAGATCAAAGTAGAGGTAAAAAAGATGGATTGGATCGTTTCCCGAAGTCGTATTGGGCGTATCATGAAAGAACAAGGACTTGTTTCCAAGTATACCGTTGCTCAATTCAACCCGTCTAAATCTTCATGTAATGACTCGGAAGTAGGGAATGCACTCAATCGAGCGTTTGACCAGGATCAAGAACTTAAAGTAGTTGTAAGTGACTTAACGTATGTGAGAGTTGGACAGAAGAGGCATTATATCACAATGCTTATTCAATTAACAAATCATTCAGAAACAGAAGTGCAGCAATTAATGAAAGAAACAAATAATAATATTAAACTTTCCTTAATAATAGCAAAAGCTAACTGCGATATTACAGATGCAAGAAAGTGCTTGTCAAAGCAAATGGTCACGTTAAAAAGGCCATTGAATTCGCAACAAATCGTTAAAACAGTCTTTAGGCCACTTATACAAATATGTGAGCAATGCAAGATAATGCAATAAGATGAATGTATTTGGGGCTAAGTGGGGCTGGTTTGGGGCTAATAACTATAGCGTGGGCAGATGGATGTGAAGGAATAAAAAAACCTCTCACAGAATAATGTAAGAGGTCAGTTTTTCATGAGATATTCTTTGATTAATTCTTCATCAATCTCTTTATTTTATTGGCGGCCACTTTTAAATACTATATTCCAAGGTAATAAAATACTCTCTCTATAGTTCTGTAAGTCTAATATTCATCCAAATAGGATGGTGGTAAATGTAAGTATCTTAGTTTATTTTTGCTTTTGGAACAGTAAAAAACGTAATGACTGTAAATAAGAAAAAAGCAATCAATAAAATCGTACCGCCAACAATAAAGTAGACCATCACAAACATTTCACTAAAGTTAAAGGGATTAAGATTATAAAACCACATCCCTGAGGTTAATCCGATTGCACCAAGCATGGCAGAAATACTGTGGACTGTGACCAACTTTTTATATTTGATCTCAAATAATTGATAAAAAATTCCCCAGGCGAATACAGACAACCAGCCCACTAATAAAATATGTGCATGAATTGGACGAAGCGAATATTCCATCACGCCGGCCATATGAGAACCTAAATAGGTTCCAAAAAAACCAAAAATTGCGGAGAATTGAATCAGTCGTATACTCCATTTCTTTTCCATAGATTTATTCCTCCTTAAATTGTGGGAGATATACCACAACTTGTGTGCCTTCTCCATCTCGACTTATAAATTGAATCTTTCCTTTATGCAAATGTATAATTTCTTTAACAATCGCAAGACCAAGACCTGTACCTTCTTCATTCCGGGATTGATCGGCTCGATAGAATCGTTCCGTAATATGGGGTAAATCCGTCTTCATAATTCCGATTCCATTATCTTTAACCATAATCGAGCATCCGTCTTTCTCCTTCGAAATCTGAATACGAATAGAACTGTCTTGTGGCGAATATTTAATAGCATTAGAGAGTAAGTTATCCCATACGTAATTCATTAATTCCTGGTCAGCAAAAACATTACCCTTAACAAGTTTCAAACGAACATCAAGTTCCTTCTCATCCAAACGCCATCGATAATGTTGGACGTTTTCCTTAATCTGCTCATCTAACCGGTAAAAATTTGCATTCAACTGATAAACAGGTTGATCCAGGGTACTTAGTAGAAGCAATTGCTTTGCAAGTCCTGATAAACGTGTCGCTTCTCTTTCAATAACATTTGCATACTGCCTTTGATCAGAACCTTCCGCGGAATCTGCTGACAGTAATTCTGCATATCCTTTAATATTCATTAAAGGCGATTGCAGATCATGCGAAACGTTCGTGATGAATGTTTTACGTGACACATCATTTTGACGTAGACGATCAATCATTTCATTGAAGCTGTGTACCAAATCGCCAATTTCATCCGGCCTTGAAATAGCTAGCGTATGACTATAATTATCATTTGCTACTTCCTTCGCTGCCTGTTGCAGTAGACTGATTGGACGTGTTAGCTGTCTCGCCATCCAGAGCATCCCTGCCAGATTAACAACTGCAAGAGAAAGAAGAAATGCCAGAAGAAGTGTGTGGATGTCAGAAGACAACAGGTTCATATCCGGCCGTAAATAGAGAGCATAAGCTTGATTGTCTATTTCAAGTGGAACGCCGACTGTATTACTAAGCCGATTTGAAAAGTGACTGGTCATAAAAAAAGATAAGCCTGTTGTCTCCCCGGTATAGATTTTATGATCTTCAATCACTTTTCGCGCCTGATCAGTTATAGTCAGGTCTTCAAAAGGTTTTCCAAATGATTTGATTTGCTCGTTTGAATCAAGCAAAGCTATTTGGTAACCAAGATTTGCGACCGATGTTAGAAATGGCTCAAGCGCAGAGGTGTCGCCATGCATTTGTTCGAGCGTCAAGGCAACCTCCTGCGCTCGCTCCAAGTTTTGCGCTGTCGTTTCTTGTTTTGTGAAAGACAAATAATATACATTGGTTAGCACAATACCTAAAACAATACTTAATACCAAAAACAATAAGCTTGTTTGTATAAATTGACGATAAAGTGTCTTCATTGAACCACCTCTAACCGGTAGCCAATGCCACGAACTGTTTGGATCTCTATCTTTGCACCATAATTATTTAAACGTTCACGTAAGCGTTTGATGTGTGTGTTAAGTGAAAAATCATGTTTCTCCTCCACTTCACCCCATACTTCCATCAGTATGGTTGATCGGGGAATCGTTTGACCATATGAATTTGCTAAAATAGCAAGGATGTCAAATTCTTTCATCGGTATGATTAACGTCTCGTCATTTATGGCCACATCATAGGTCGAGCGGTCCAGGTGAATATTAGCCAATTGAATTTTTTGACGTTGAGCTTTTCCATAGCGACGTAGAATTGCTTGTAAGCGAAATAGTAATTCTTTTGGCTCAAATGGCTTGACCAGATAATCCTCTGAGCCTGCTAGAAAGCCTTCCTCTTTGTCTTCTAATTGACCTTTAGCTGTGACAAGAATGACTGGAATATCCATTTCCTGAGATAAGAAACAAGTCAACTCAAAACCAGACATCCCCGGCATCATTACATCCACAATAGCAGCACTTACTTCCTGGTCTTCAAGTAAAGAAAGTGCTTCTTGCGCATCTTTTACTAAAACAGGTTCATAGCCTGCCTGTTGCAATTGAATAGCAATTAATTTACGAATATGAAGTTCATCATCCACCACTAAGATGCGCATGAAGCTATACCCCCCTTTTTAAACTTGAGTCGACTTGTCTTTTTCAAAGAATAGAATCAGTGCAGGTAATAAAATCCCGCGAACAAGAAAAGTATCAATTAAAATACCGATGGCAACGATAAAACCAAAGACAAATAAATCGGCAATCGGCATGGTCATCAGCGCAGCGAATGTAGCCGCTAAAATAACACCTGCCGACGAAATGACACCGCCTGTTGAGGTGATTGAGCTTTTTAATGCAGGTTTAAGAACATTTTTCCTACGCTCTTCTATAAAACGAGATACTAAAATTATATTATAATCTATCCCAAGTGCAACAAGGAAAATAAAGGAATACAATGGTACACGTGTACTGATAGCATCATAACCAAATAGTAGATCGACTGCAAAAATACCAATGCCAAGTGCCGCTGTAAATGATAACAGAATGGTGGCCATCATATATATCGGCATTTTCCAGGATCGTGTCATAAAGAATAAGAATACGACAATCAATAATGTCTCTGCGAAAACGACTTTTATAATATCCTGGTTATTTACATTCTGTTCATCAACCAATTTCTGTGTAATTCCTGACCAATGAATGGTTATCGAATCATCGAATTCCTTTGTGCTTGTTCTCATCTCCTCTACAGAATCCATCGCCTCTGTTGAATAAGGATTTAATGAAAGAGCAACAGAATAACTAGTTGCTGTACCATCATCCAGTTCATTAACGGGACGGAACGACGCAATAGATTCCTCGTTATCCAGAAATTCCTCAAATGAAGTTCGTAATTCCTCATCCAATGTTTCATTGCTTTCCAAAACAACTGTCATTAGAGCTAACTGACCTTTATCAAATTTTGATTCGACAATTTCATAACCAGCACGGGAAGGTAAGTTCTCAGGGAACGATTTCACCGTGTCGAATTCATATTTAAGATTAAATAAGTTAAGTGATGCTAATGCAAGCAACGCCAAAACAATTCCTCCTAATAATAAAGGACGATTTGTTACAATTTCTGCAATGCGTGTCCAAAAGCCTTTTTCTTGTTTCGGTTGTTTCCCATAGTGTGGCACTCTCGGCCAGAATGCTTTACGTCCAAAAAGAGTGAATAGAGCTGGAACAAGTGTAACAGACGCCAGAATGATTACAATTAGTGCCGCACTGAATACCGGAGCAAAATTTTGATAATCACGGAATTCAGCCATAAAGAGAACAAACATGGCTGCAAGAACTGTCGCTCCGGCAAAGAAAACAGGCTTTCCAGTCGCTTTCATTGCTACAGACATGGCAGTATGCTTATTAGAATGCATATAAAGCTCTTCTCGATAACGAGAAAACACGAATAGTGAATAGTCCGTCACTGCGGCGAACAACAAAATACTCATAATCGAAGTAGTCGCATTGTTAATTTCTAAACCACCTGCACCAAGCAGACCGATGATTTGATTCGTTACTTGATAAACGATCGCTGTAGCAAGTAATGGGATAATCGCAAGTAAGGGTGAACGATAAATGACGATTAATAGAAGCAAAATGATCCCAATCGTTGCAATCAAAAGATTGAAGTCTGCTTCTTCAAATAACTTTAACGTATCCCCAGCAATTCCTGCGGGTCCAGTTACATAAAAGTCAAATGCATTTTGTTCTTCTCCAAAGGTTTGTCCCATAGAAAGTATCTCATCATTTATTTCAGCATATTTATCACTTCCGATACCTGGTTCAAGTTCGATTGGGAAGATGAACGTCTGGCGATCTTCTGAAAAGAATCCTTCTAATGCCTGGGTGGGCAGTACGGAAAGGTCGATCATCTCTTGTACACCAGTTAAATTTGCCTCTTTAATTTTTTCGAGAACAGGCTGAATTTTAGTAACTTGCAGCTCATTTTGCGCATCAAAAACCAGGATACCTGGTGTGGCTTGATCATCTGGAAAGAGCTCTTTGACTTTATTTTCTGCAATGATACTTTGTGCATCATCCGGCAAGGATTGAAAACTTGCACTTCGGTAGTCCGATGCTTTAGGTCCAGCACTCAAAAGGACAGCCAGGATAACCCAAATTGTAATGGTGATCCACATTCCTTTTCGTGTTGAAACGAAGTTGGTAATTGGTTGTAAGACTCGATTCATATTGTCACTTCCTTTATAGTATTCATACCGAAGTCTACAGTATAAATATAAACGGAATATGAACTCTACATGAATAGTAATATTACTTAATAGATCGATAGAAATGTTGAAACGCGTAAAAGAAAAAAACTAATTTTGCTATTTCTAATACACACGCTATTAATCAATTTATAAAAACATTATTGTTTAAGCTTTTGAAGATTGCTAGCGAAACACACGAATGTAAACTTGTCCTATATATTTTATTTTTTTAATGCATTAGTAGGTGAGGTATAGAAAAAAAGTAGCATTATCTTTATATATTGTGTTTAAATCCATAATTTGTAAGGGGATCTAAGTGTAATTATTGTTTACATACACACTACTTTTACTTGGGACAAAAGCTAAATAATGTTATTGTGAATTTTCAAAAAAAAGAAGAAAGAAAACTCTCTCCTACTAGTCGTCCTTATCTTTATGAAAAAATGAAAAGATCAGAACAAGACCTCCAATATAAATCACAATAGCAAAATATGCAGGAAGTAAATGCATAAATGTGGTATAGCCAATAGCAATGTGGATGGATATAGCTGTAATAAATGCAGGTAAACCTCCTACTAAATAAGCCCACCACATCCACTTCTTCCCTTGTTGAAAGCCCCAGAGAGACAACATTAATACAAGAAGCCCCACACTCAGTAAGGCACTTCCAAATCCAGCCCGGTCATGTGCAATAACTGGAATCAGCCTATCATTAAAAGACTGCAGTTGTTCTGGAGTCATACATAAATAAAGAAGATCGGTTGAAACAAATACGGAAGTAACACCATAAAGTGATATAACAATACCACCAAGTACGAAAGAAAATCCTAATATAACAAATAGAAATTGTCCCCATACCGCCTTTTTCCAAATCCGGTGATTTCTTTTATTATTGGAAGTAGGTGTACCTGATATTCCCCTGGTAGAAAAGAATCCTTTCATATAAAAAGGTAGTAATACGAGCCAAAACAAAAGGTGTAGCCAATCAAAATAGCCAAATCCGATAAATAAAAAGATTCCCAAAAATCCTGAAACGGCAGCTACATCGGTCGCTTGTTTTGCCCACTTTATACCATATCTTATCCCGTGTTTCGCTAAATGCATATAGATGATCCCACCTGAGATCATTGTGCCAGCAAGCGTCATTCGATCATGGGCCATAAACCACATTACTCGCTTATTAAACTGAAAAATCTCTTTTCGTTCCATCCTTAGAAACGCTTCATCGTAAGGCAATATTATCGATGTAACACTGAATAATAAAGCTAGTAATCCACCTATAGATATAAATAGACCAAATAGCCAATAGGCCCTCCAACCTTTTTGCTGCTCGGTCGGTAGTTCTTCTTTAGATAACAATGCTTCATTGATTCGATTCGTTAATCCTGGACCTGAAAAAACATAACCATCTGTTAACAACACTAGATCAGCACCAGCTTCTATGATGTCTAGTGCGTGCTGTGGCTCTTTAATGCCACCTGAGGTAATAATTGTTTTTGAATAACCACAATCCCTTATCTTTTTGATCTTCGACATATATTCTTCCACGTTGTTTTCATCGAGACTTAGTAAAATCCCTGAAAATTTACTTTGCAATTCAAAAATAGACTCCTTCAATTTTTGTTCAGAGGGAATGGCACAGTAAACTGGTTTAGATGTAAGTGAAATTAAGCTTTGTTCCTTATTATCTATAATAAAACCATCCGCATAAGGGTCTAGTGTTAGAATCAAGTTTTCCAATTCCCTATCTGTTCCTGACAGGCGTATGAATATGGGTTGTTTCGTCTTTATACTTCTAAGCTTGGTAACGGTGGCATGAAGTCCTATTGAGCCTTGATCACTCGGAAATTCAATCGATTGATTTTCTGTATCAACCAGCGGGAACTGGTCACCATCCTTGCGCTCTAATGTAATCGGTCCAACTTCCAAGAACCCAAAGCCCAGATTGGTGAAAGCCGTAGTTCCCGTTAATAAAGGATCTATTTTCCCAGAAAGTCCAACAGGATTTTCAAATGTAATTCCATCAAAATGTCGCGAAATTGCAGGAGAGCTTTCATGTCTTCCTAAAAAGTCAATAACGTGGGGACCAAAAGGAACGGAAGCTATTTCACTCATTCCACGATGAATAAACTCCCTAGATGTATAACTGGAGAATCTGTGTATTATTGGTTTAAAAATGGTATGATACGACCAATCCGGCATAATTCATTCCTCGCCATTCTAGCTAATTGTACGTCAAGTGTAACATGTAATAGAAGAACGGACACTGGAACAGATACGTTTGAATCTTTTTTTAGAAAGAATGGTTCAGAGAAACGCTTATTCGTGTTGGTATAAGTCTTAATTATAAACTTACAATATTTATAACAAATTACAATAGCTGATTCTATTACGAATAGTTATATTGATCAAAAGATTAAAGAAATGATAAAACTAGCAAAAGTGAAAAAAATAACCGTTCCTGGTCTAAGGCACACACACGTTAACATCTTAATTAATAAGAACATCAATGTTAAAGCTATTGCAGAACGTTTGGGAAATACACCAGGAATGATTTATAATGTGTACGGTCATGTTTTTAAGGAATTGGAAGAAGAGAGCGTCAAATTATTTAAGTGGAGTTTAGAAGAAAGTAGGGCTAACAGGGGGGCTAGCTCTTAATGAACATGCCCTTTATCCAGTGTTTATTAGCGAATCTAGAAATAATTTATGTTAAAATACATATCATGAAATAAAAAGTATTTAAGGGAGTCGTTAAACGTTGCCTAAAAAGTATATTTACCTCATCATAACGTATATCGCAATGCAGCTGTCAGGAGTATTAGCATTGCCTTTTGTACAACAAATAGAAAATCCAGAAGCTTTTTCTGTAGGTTGGTCTGTGGCAACTTTTGCGTTAGCATTGATCATCTCTATTTATTTTTTACGAGATGAAGTGTCAGAGTTTTTCCGAACCGAACAGAAGCAAATTGGAACTATTATCCTCTGGTCTGTGTTAGGTTTTATATTAGTGTTTATTACACAAATTGTTGCCGTAGTAATTGAGACCTTTGTCTTCGGAATAAAGCCTGGATCTCAAAACACCATGGATCTGATGAATATTGCTAGGCAGGCGCCAATTTTCATAATAATTATTTCGGTATTAGGACCTATTCTAGAGGAGCTCGTTTTCCGAAAAGCAATTTTTGGCAGCCTTCATAAAAGAATGAATTTCTTTTTTGCAGCATTATTATCAGGTATTATATTTGCAGCCGTTCATATGGATTTCAGTCATTTATTAACCTATACAGCAATAGGAATGGTTTTTGCGTTCTTATATGTAGAAACGAAACGAATTATTGTACCGATTATCGCTCATATGGCGATTAACACATATGCTGTTATCGGACAGTTATCGATAGACCCTGAACAAATAGAAGAACAATTGAAACAATTGGAGCAGTTACAGTTGATTATTATTGGAGGCTACTAGAATTATGCGTATTTCACCATTACGATCTGCCTTTTTATACATTGGTTTAGGTGCATTATTCACCTATATTGCCATCCAATCGGCAGAAGAAACCGTATTTAACTTTATAACAATAGCATTGGCGTTATTTGCTACCATCGACTTTGTCGTTGCGATTCGTTTAATAACGTTACATTATCGAATAAAAAAAGCAAAAGAAAACGAAAAAAAATAGATTTTCAAAAGAGAGCATGAAGTCGGCGGACAACTTCATGCTCTTTTTATTAAAATCACTCTTCATTTTCCAGTGGATAGTGCTTCATAAAATAGACAAGTGACTGTAATTCTACTGCTAAATCAATATGGTGTACACGGACACTTTCCGGAACGGTAATTCTTGCAGGAGTAAAGTTAAGAATACCTGTCACACCAGCCTTTATCAAGCGATCGGTTATGTTTTGAGCTTCTGAAACAGGTACAGTTAAAATAGCGACCGAAATATCACCTAGATTTTGTTCCATATCCTCTATATGATGAACCTCAATATCCCCAATCGACTTTCCAACTTTTCGCTTATCTGCATCAAATGCTACCTCTATTTTGGTATTATTGTTTTTAGTAAAATTATAATTTAAAAAAGCGGTCCCTAAATTCCCAACACCAATTAGCGCTACAGGTGTATTTTCATCCTGATCCAACGTTTTTCGAAAGAATCCAAGCAAATATTCGACATTATATCCATACCCCTTTTTCCCTAATGCACCGAAATAGGAGAAATCACGACGAATTGTAGCAGAATCGACCTTCATTGCCTCACTTAGTTCTTTTGAAGAAACGCGTGATTTCCCTTTGATATGGAGATTATTTAAGAAACGATAGTATAATGGTAAACGTTTCGCTGTTGCTTGTGGTATTTTATTTTGATTTGACATCATTCATTCCCCTTACTCTTTACGCTTTGGTTTTGTGAATGTTTTTACTTACTATCTATCTTAACAGAAAAGCTTGTACTTGTCGTGAAATTATTCACTTATTCATAAAGTGAGGATCGAACCTTTTTGTTTCGGTGTTACAAATAACACTGCTTGCAGGTATATCTGCTTTTAGATACACTTACTATATTAGAGGTGAATGGATATGATTTATTTACAGGTGAATAATTTAACAAAACGATTTGGCGCAGAGCTAATCTTATCGAATATAAAATTAGAAATAAAAAATCAGGATCGTATAGCAATTGTCGGTCGGAATGGTGCTGGTAAATCTACCTTACTAAACATTATTTCTGGTCAACTGAGCTATGATGAGGGAGAGATTCATAAACCAAAAGATGTTTCCCTCGGTTATTTGGCACAGCATTCCGGTCTAGATTCCACGGAAACCATTTGGGACGAGATGGTGAAAATTTTCACTTATCTAAAAAAAGAAGAGCAAGCATTACGTAACATGGAACAACAAATGGGAGATCCTGAACTAATTGCAAACACGGAACAATATGAGCAATTATTAGCTAATTATGATCAAAAACAGGAAGATTTTAAGCAAGCGGGCGGCTATCAATATGAAGCAGATGTAAAAGCAGTATTAAACGGCCTTGATTTTCCAGAAACGATGTGGACAACATCGATTGCTACACTAAGTGGTGGGCAAAAGACAAGGCTTGCGTTAGGGAAGTTATTACTGACAAAACCGAATATTTTGATTTTGGACGAGCCGACCAACCATCTGGATATACAAACACTCACATGGTTGGAAACGTATCTAAATAGTTATCAGGGTGCCGTTGTCATTGTTTCTCACGATCGCTATTTTTTAGATAAAACTGTGAATATTGTCTATGAAATTTCACGCCATCATTCTACAAAATTCCATGGCAATTATAGCCATTATTTGAAACAAAAAGCGGCCAATTATGACAAAGACCTCAAACTCTATGAAAAACAACAAAATGAAATTAAAAAAACGGAGGAATTTATTCAGAAAAATATTGTAAGAGCTTCAACCACTAAACGAGCTCAAAGCAGACGAAAACAATTAGAAAAAATGGATGTCATGGATAAACCAGCAGGTGATGAGAGTTCTGCAAAATTTTCCTTCACTATCGAAAAAAGAAGCGGAAATGATGTCTTGAAAATTAATGATTTGGCTTTTCATTATCAACCATCAGACCCTTATATCTTTTCTAATCTGCACTTACACATTGAACGGGGCGACAGTGTGGCTTTGGTCGGACCAAATGGTGTGGGTAAATCAACATTACTAAAAACGATTATTGGCCAATTACAGCCTGCATCTGGTCACATTCAGTTAGGTGCTAACGTCGAAATCGGCTATTACGACCAGGAACAAACACAATTAAATACGAAAAAAACGGTATTAAATGAGTTATGGGACGACTATCCGATGATGAACGAAAAGGATATTCGTACAATTCTAGGAAATTTTCTTTTTAGTGGGGATGATGTATTGCGGAATGTTTCTGCCTTAAGTGGTGGAGAAAAGGCTCGTCTGGCACTTGCAAAATTAATGATGGAAAAATCTAATTTCTTATTATTGGATGAGCCAACCAACCACTTAGATTTAGATAGTAAAGAAGTATTAGAGGCTGCCTTAATTGATTATCCTGGTTCTATTCTTTTCGTTTCCCATGATCGTTACTTTATTAATAAATTGGCGACACATATCCTTGAGATGCAAGCTAATAAGACGACCCTTTATATCGGGGATTATGATTATTATGTCGAAAAGAAGCAGGAAGAACAAGAATTAGCGGAACTGAAAAAATCAGAAAAACAAACAGTAGAAAAGACAGAAACTACAAAATCCAACTTTGAGAAAGAAAAGCAACACAAAAAAGAACAACGTAAAAAAGAACGCCGAATTCAGGATATAGAAGATCAAATTGAACAATTAGAATCGGAAATGGAAGAAATAGATACCCTTTTATGTGATCCAGATGTTTTTCAGGATCATGAGAAGGCCTTAGAACTTACTACAAAAAATGATACACTAAAAGAAAAGCTTGAAGCATTAATGGAAGAATGGGAAACATTGCATGAGTAGGAGCTGGCAAATGCCAGCTCCTTTTCTCACTCACTTACAAGGTGATAGCTTTTATAATACCACTTTCGTTTTTTATTCGGCGATAAGAATCCAAAGTGGATCGATCTGCCACCAAGTCCTAGTGACAATTCCAGCCAATCTTCCTGCTCATATAATCCAAGCAAATATTCCTCCGCTTGTTTCCTGCTAGTTGTACTTCTAAAATCAATGTCTATCCCATCTGCCGTAATATGATCACTAGTTAAGGAACCACCAACTGTAGGATGTTGATTATAGCGTAATGGTCTCCACCAGTTCCGTATTATAAGAGGCTCGTTTACTAATTCTCTTATTTGGTCCGCTAGCAATCCTAATGCCGCTCCTTTCCTCCACCAATTATATGGTGGTAGAAAGAGTGTCATACCAAGTTGTGCAGCTATCTCCTGATGATGGGGCACAAGCATTTCTTCAGCAGAAAAATAGTTTACTCCAACATCTTCTAGGTAGTTCTGAAATCCGTTTAAGGTCATTGGATAGTTTGTTGGCTCACAATTCTCTCCATCAAAATAAGAGAGCGTTTGCTGCCAAAGAATATCGGTTCGATCGGCATAATCAACTAGCGGAACTAAAGGTTTAATTTCAACATGTGCATGATCATCATGGTGGCTGGCATACTCACATAACCCTTCCTCTATTAAACGACGATCATTGAAGTAAATCCTTGTTATTAACGGTTGTATAGTAAAAGCACTTAACATCGCGCGCATAGCCGATCGGTCATAATTTTCATTCTCTATCGTGATACCTCCTGGTGCTGTTCCTTTTATCGAAGGTAGACGCAAATCGCAGGCTAACCCGGTCTCATGACCACTGTGATCAGGGGTATTACCTCCGGTTTCTAAACTGACATCATTAATTGTTATCGGTGATGCCTCTGGATGAAGCTGCAGATAGTGATCACGATACCATACAGATGCTTGCTGGATTGTATCATCTAACCAGTTCGTACCGTAATCATGATGGTCCCAGTCTTGTGATCTTTCTATATTTGCAAATGTAATTTGGTCTCCTTCTGACATCAGTAACCATCTTGGTGCATTTTCTGCTCTTAACCAATCATAAGTTGGCCCTGGAACGTCCACACGTCCGTCACCATGTACTCTATTCCTTCCTGCTTTTATCGATTGAATTAAATTAATAACGTAAATAAGATCTTCATCTAATTGATCATTAACTTGAATCCAGTGATAACCCAACTTAAACAAATGTTCTTTTAAACAATAAATATCCTCGGGATCATTCATTCCATTTGTTCCAACACTCGCCGACAAATAAAATTGATTCATTTTATCACTCCTATTTTAAATGGGAAACTGTGTAATCCCAATTTAAATGGCTATACGGGTTAGGAGTCTTAGGAAGCTTCGTACAAATATAACCAATTAATTGGATCGAAGGTAATACTTCCGTTTCGATTTCTTTTTTTGGTTCTTTTTGCAATTTCATTTTATAATGACTTCTTTTCCTTGGATGCACTGTGACATTCTCTGTTTTTTCAAGAAAACCACTTTTACTGACAGTCATCTGATAGTTACCTGGCTCTAACTGAACACGGTAATTACCTTGTTCATCCGCTGTAATTATAGTATTTTCTTTACTTTCAGGTTCTGTCATTGCAATTTCGGCCCCATCAAGTGGCTTATCTTGCTGATCGAGGATCTGACCTATAAGAGTACCATTAATTTTACGTATTTTTCCTTTTAATCGAATTCTCTTTAAGCGTTTGTCGTCCAGTCTTGTTTGTTTAATGGTAGCAAAGTCTTTGAGTGTTGCTTTTTTTATTATTTGTGGTGAGACCCTTTGTTTTTCAATATTTTTAATATTGACAGTAGGTATCTGCTTCGCAATATGTGCTACTTTTAATGGTTCTATACGCTTTGTGGCTACTAATTTATGAATCTGATTTTTATTAATCGTAGAAGCTACTTGGTCGAGTATAATTGGACCAAAAGCAAACTTTCTTCCTTCTTGCAAGTCCGTGATTGCTGACTCATTTTTCTTCGATTCCTTTTCAAGTGTGATCGATACGTTACGTACGAAAAGCATTGCTGTTGGATATGCTGGTAATATTCCCACTGGAGGATCTTCACCATCCGATAATAATTCTGAATCATTTTGCCATTTCCAATTCTGATTCATTAATAAACTTGGCTGGAACCAATTCCGTACGATTTCGACCCTAATTACTTCTGCCTTCACTTCAATGATATCAATATCTAATTGTGCTTCTTCTATCTCGTCATCTGTTGTTAATTCTGATTTTGAATAGTAGCCGTTCTTTAGTAGCTCACTAATTTCTTCTCTGTTTAAAGTTACGATTGTCCATTTTGCCCGCTGGTCGTCCTTATAGAAAGCAGGAGGTATAAAGCTTGTCTCATAAAATTCACGATCTATTAAGACATCGGTACGGCTTGAACGATTAAAGTCATCCTTCCAATTCGCCCACAGTTGTTGAATGCCTAAACCAGATAACTCATCAATGGTGGCAAATGCTTTTTCTATTTCACTTTTATAACCCATTACTTCCCAATCTCTTACTACTTGTTTGACTTGACTCTCCAACTGCTGGACATGTACCTCATTTAATTCCTGTTGTTGTGGGTCTTCTTCATATTTATGTTTAATTATTGCCTCGTGTAATTCTTGTTGCACATCAAAATACTGTTCCTCTCGCTCTCTGTAAGCTATTAGATGTGCGGAAGGCATCATGGCTGCCTCGTTTTCTTCGTTTGTGATTGGCTGATATAGAAAATCTTTCGCAGACTGTAATTCTTGTTTTTCTTTCTCTGAAAGTTTATTTTTGGCTAGTGTTACATTTGCAAAAATATGATCTAATATGTCCCAAATCATAATTCCACTATGATTCCATATCGGACGAACTTCTGGTATTAAATTCATATTCACTGCAAAGTCAGCAGCTGCACGCAAGCGCTCTTGTTCGGATAAAGAAGAAGAACGATCTCCAAAAGATAAATCATCTTCTGTTAAAGGAATCGCGATTGGGTTGTACGCAATAAATTGAGTGTCTTTCATCTCTTCTTCCAAATATACTTTACGTATCTTCTCCATGATTGCAATAGCAGCATTATTCATAGTAAATCACCCTCTCCTATGTCCAATTTTCTACATCCGGGCTTGGATTAGGCAATTTAGGCAATAACTTACATTTAAAGCCAATTAATTGTAAGCCTGGAACACTTAAACCCTGTTCTGTTAGATGGGATTCGAAATCTGTTCTTTCATCCCCTCTTTGGTAAGAGCCTCCAGCTATCTTTACTGGACCAATTTTAATATCTAAACCTGCATCAATATCCCGTTTAAAACTACTTTCTTCTTCATGTAATTCATTAAAATCAACTTGAACATTCCGGACAAAAATCGCAGTTGTTGGGTAGGCAATCATCGAACCAGTCGGCGGTACTTCACCATCAGAGAGTGCAGTTGTTAAGTTAGCCAGATTAGGCATATCTGGTGAAAACCTCCAAGCATCACTAAGTAGAAACTCTGGGGCAAACCATGGTCTTGAAATCATTGCTTGCGCTACTTCAAATGACATCGAGAAATTACTTGTATCCTTCACTTCTCGTTCTTTTTCAGTTTCACCTGATGTAGATGGTTTAAACCATTTTAATAGAGAAGGTGTGGCACTACCTTCCCATTGATTTGTTGTTTTTTCACTATGTTCGCTTACTTCCGATTCTTTAAAGGAGTAATTCATCCAACCATCCGAAAATGGTAATGAGGCAGGGATTAAAGAAGTCCAGTAAAAGGTGGATCCATTGACAGGATTGGTAATCTCCGCTTTACGTAAATCCTCTTGGTATTCCGCTTTTAGTAATTGCAAATCTCGTTGTGTCACCGATTCAAGAAAAGCATAAATTCGCTCCACATCATATTTATAACCAGTGCTGATCCACTTATTTAGCGCCGATCGAACCTTGCTGCGATATAATGGTGCATTTAGAGCAAAGTCCTGGACAGCTGCTGCATCATCAGAATTTAATGCATTTAACCTTTTGGTATTATACAATAAAGCTTCATCCACATATTCTCCCTCATAGGTCCTGTACGCTTTTATTAAAGCACTGTCATCAATTTTCTCTTTCTTTTCACCAGTCATCAAATCTTCTACTTCTGTCACTTCTTTTAATAATCCTCGTACTCTCTTTACACGTTCTTTTAACTCTTCATCCAATTCAGCAGTGGCAACCTCACTAAACTGTAGAATATTTTTATAAATGGACACCATACTGACACCATCTTGGTTAAAGCTGGTCGTATCAAACATCTTTTTCTGAGATTCTTCGTCATAAATTCCACTTGGATTTGGGACAAAATTGGTTAGTTGGGACCATTCCTCTGCTAGAAGCATCCTTTGTCTTACATCCTCGCCTTCTCCTTCACCACCACCGATACCTCTGGTAGCAAAAAGAAAATCTTCCGGGCGAAAAGGGATCCCTGGTTGGCACCATGCAATAAATTGGTCATTTGGCAAAACTTCTTCGTTAATTTCATCGATATCGGGTTGTGCTGTCATCGACTCATATAACTTTGCTAACAGCGCTTTGGAAATTTGATCTTCCTTAAATTTCGCCATTAATAAACCTCCTATTTATTTAGTTTTATGTTGAAAGCTTTACGTGATCTCGTGAGGTTGGATATAGTATTCACATGTGAGGAGTTCCTGTTGGAAAGTGGGAGAATAAGTTCTTAGGTGCAAGTGTAGTAAACCGTCTTCACCTCCTTCAATTCTATTAAATCAAACTACTTATGTTAATACTAGAGTTTCATAGATCTATCGTCAATCCAACTTTCCGCTTACTTTAACCTCGGGTACACCTTTAAATATAGTCAATCATTCACTAGTTTTTAAAACAATTAGATACATCTTAGTATTTTATATTTATTTATTTCATTACTTTTAATCATTTCGTTTTTTTCTGTCCACATAGTTATCCACTTATTAAGTATTGATTTTTCACTTCTCAACAGGTTTGTCCACATCATCCACATTTTCATCCTGGTTTATCCACAAAAATGCATTGTTTTAAACCCTTGGTATCATTACTTTTTTAAAGTTATGCACAAAATGCTGTTTCACATGTGAATAACTCTAGAAAAGCAAATAAGAAAAGCGCAGAGCGCCCGCTTAGAAATGTAGCGACTGGAGCGAATCAACTGAGATAAAAGACTCACGGTGAGCTTGCGAGCCGATGATGACTTTCAACTGAAGGCATAAGGACGACTAAGCCTCTGGTTTCACCAATCGGCAAGTCTTCTTTATCGTAGGGCGATTTCGTGAAGTCGCCTAGTTTCTGGCGCTCGGAGCTAGACATGACGCCACTTATATACTTTCTTTACAAACAAAAAAACTAGGACAACGAGTCCTAGTTTTTAACGAGTTGCATATTTTTCTATACTTAAACTGGGGTTGGCGTTGAGATCCCATGAAGCTCGATGTCCTTGTTGAAATGCAATGGATCCGGCAGCAGCTATCATTGCGGCATTATCCGTACAAAGAGACAATGGTGGAAATAATAACTCCATCTCTTTTTCAGATTGAAACTTCGTTTGCATCACAGAGCGAAGCCCTTTATTTGCCGCAACTCCCCCTGCCACAATTACTTGTTTTACTCCATATTGCCTGGCTGCTTGGTAGGTTTTCTCTGTTAACACATCCACTACACTTGCTTGAAAACTTGCTGCTACATCTTCTTGTTTTATAGTTTCCCCTTTTTGGTTCGCATTATGAAGCGTATTAATTACAGCTGATTTCAGCCCACTAAAACTAAAATCAAAAGAACATTCTTCCAACCAGGCCCGAGGAAAATCAATCGAAGTTTTTCCTTCATGAGCTAATTGATCAATTTTTGGCCCACCTGGATATGCTAAATTTAGCGTTCGAGCAACTTTATCATACGCTTCTCCTGCCGCATCATCGCGCGTTTCACCAATGATCTCAAAAGCGCCATGTTCTTTCATCAGAATTAGTTCTGTATGTCCTCCTGACACAACTAATGCCAACAATGGGAAGGAGAATTCTTTTTCCAATCGATTTGCATAAATGTGTCCTGCAATATGATGTACACCTATTAACGGTTTTTGATGCGCATAGGCTAAACCCTTTGCAGCATTTACTCCTACTAATAGAGCACCCACTAAGCCTGGACCTTCTGTCACTGCAACCGCATCAATATCTTTCATTTCTAAACCAGCTTGATGGAATGTTTCTTCCAACACCATCGTCATTTGTTCGACATGATGCCTTGATGCTATTTCGGGTACTACACCGCCAAAACGTTTGTGACTTTCTATTTGCGAAGCTACTACATTTGAGATAATTTCTTTTCCATCTTTAATAATTGCTGCAGCCGTTTCATCACAACTAGTTTCTATTCCTAAAATATATTCACTCATAAATTCACCCACAATACTATTGCATCCTCTTGATTATCGGTATAATAGTTTTTTCTTATTCCACCGGGTTGCAATCCGAAATTTTTGTACATTCTTTGAGCAACAATGTTTGATACACGTACTTCTAATGACAAAAGCCTAATTCCATGCGCAATTCCATAATTAATTACATATTGAAACAAGCCTTGGCCATACCCTTTACCTCGATAGCTGGGATCAACTGCAATATTTGTTATCTGAGCCTCATCTAGAATCATCCAGCAACCACAGAATCCTACAATATTATCATCAACTATCGCAACAAAATAGACCGCATAATTATTATTTTTAAGTTCTTCATAATATATATCTTCAGGCCATGGCTTCGGAAAGGATTGTTTATCAATGTTCCTGACCGCTTCAATATCTGATTCTTTCATTTTACGAAATTGAACCTTAGCCATGTTGTTTGTTTTCCTGTTCTTTTAACCAATTTGCTTCCGCTTCTACCATGCGAATATAATTGGGAGTTAATTCATGGACCGATTCTGGACTTTTCTGTGCACCCAATAATGCTAATATACCTGGCCGTGGTAAATGATCGATAACACTAGGAATCGATGCCGCTTGACCGAGCTTTTCTTTTATAATCACTTGATGGAGTTTAATATCCTGACTTAAAAAAACAACGGGCTGTTGTAAAGATTTCAATTCTTCTAACCATTGATCCATTTTAATATTTTGATCCTCTTTTTTAATGAAAATACGGTCATGGTTATTTTCATATAATCCGGTATACACAAGACCTCTACGTGCATCAAAAAAGGGAGAAATCAATATATTTTGTTGCCTCACATTATGTGCAAGCAATTCTAAACTGGACACAGCAACAATCGGAATACTTAAAGTCCATGCCATTGTTTTCGCAGTTGCTAACCCGATGCGAACACCTGTGTATGATCCCGGTCCCTTTGCGATAACTATTCGATCCAATTGATCAGGAGTTGTTTCTGTTTCTTTCATTATATGGTCAATAGCTGGCATTAATCCGATTGAATGATTTCTTTTTATATTTGCTGTATATTCTGCTTTTATTTCATCGTCCTTGCTAATTGCTACACCTAGCACTTGATTCGAGGTATCGATTGCTAACACATTCATTAGTATAACTCCTTACATATCTCTTCAAAATAGTTTCCAATAGGTTTAAAGCTGATTGCTCTTTTATATTCATCTAATCGTTTTATTTGAATGGTTAGCCGTTCTTCAGGAAGATACTCTTCTATAAATGTTGCCCATTCAATTACTGTAATACCATCTCCATTAAAATATTCCTCAAACCCAATATCTTCTTCACTATTTTCTAAACGATACACATCCATATGATATAGTGGTATCTCACCAATATACTCTTTTACAATCGTAAACGTCGGACTATTAATGGTTCTTCTTACACCTAGACCTGCACCGAGGCCCTTCGTAAATGTAGTTTTTCCTGTTCCTAAATCACCCTCTAAAGTAATCACATCTCCAGGACGTAATAAAAGGGCTAGTTTATTTGCTAGTCGTTTCGTTTCCTCTTCTGTATATGTTTCAAATATATATTCATTCATAATTTCACCTTCTTAGATGAGTATAGCCTGACTTTTCTAATCTTTTCCTTTGGCCATTATGTTGCATCCAGACAATACCTTTTTTATAAGTATCTTCTTTTACAAAACCTATCTTAGTAATTGCTGTACCTGTCTTATCGGCACTTATTTTGAGTTGTTCCCAATTATGACTGGATACTGTGCCAAGAAGCTCAAAGTCTTCACCACCCGATATTTTCCAATCAAATTGCATTTCCTCACTAAAATCTTCTAGCAAAGGGTGGCTGGGCACCTTATCATAATCAATGACAATAGTTTTACGAGAAGCTTCTGCTATTTCAATTAGTTCATTTGCAATACCATCGCTAACATCATTTAAACTTATTCTATCAATCGCTGTACATTCATTTATAAAATTCACTCTTGGCTCTGGCATGCGATGTCGATCGATAAAATACTGATACTTATCGCAAATTGGTTCATCCTTGTTTAATAAAATATGTAAACCACAAGCAGAATCACCTAATTGTCCCGTAACAAAGACAATATCATCCTCTAATGCACTGCTTCGATATCTTACTTTGTTACGTCTAATTGTACCAATTACGGTAATAGATAAAGATAACTGCTTACCTGATACCGTATCTCCACCAATTAAATCCATACGGTATCGTCTTGCAAGTTGCTGCATCCCGTTGTAGATCTGTTGTAACGACTCTTGTGACCAACTTGTTGGAATGACTATCGATACTAAATAAGATGTGGGTTTCCCCCCCATTGCGGCTATGTCACTTATATTAGCTGCTAAGGCTCGGTAACCAATATGAAAGGGCTCTGTCGTTTTGGTTGAGAAGTGAACATTTTCAACCATGGTATCTACAGTGGTAATAATATCTTCATTAGTATGTCTCAATATTGCTGCATCATCACCAATTCCCTTTATTGTAGTTGATTGCTGATAATATTTAGGTTGAATTGACTTAATAAAATCAAATTCTTCCATATTAATCCCTCAGATCTGGTTGATTTATCTTTAATATACAAACATCATACCAAAACAAAAAGTAAATGGAAACGAATTTGTGTATCTTCTATCTCAACACACAAAAATATCTAAATACACAAAAAAACCTTAAGCATTAAATCTTAAGGTTTGCTAGTCATAAAATGGCGGTCCGGACGGGACTCGAACCCGCGACCTCCTGCGTGACAGGCAGGCATTCTAACCAACTGAACTACCGGACCAAATTTGGTTGCGGGGGCAAGATTTGAACTTGCGACCTTCGGGTTATGAGCCCGACGAGCTACCAGACTGCTCCACCCCGCGACAATAAAAATAATAAATTATACTGTTTTGCTTAATCACACGGTTATTTCAATGTATGATCTCTGCATCTTCTAGCATCCTCAATGAAGCTTGATGCTTCGAGGTTACTCGATGCTAAATCGGTGGATGTATTGCTCGTTGCTCCACCCCGCGATAATAAAAATAATATACTATCTTGTTTAAATAATAAATAATATATGCCTGGCAACGTCCTACTCTTGCAGGGGCGCGAGCCCCAACTACCATGGGCGCTGGAGAGCTTAACTGCTGTGTTCGGCATGGGAACAGGTGTGACCTCTCCGCTATCGTCACCAGACTGGGATATACCCTAAAAACTAGATAAGAAGTAAAACAAAACTCAAACCAACCGTGCTTTATTAGTATAGATAAGTCCTCGATCGATTAGTATTCGTCAGCTGCACATGTCACCATGCTTCCACCTCGAACCTATCTACCTCATCGTCTCTGAGGGATCTTACTCTATCGAATAGATGGGAAGTCTCATCTTGAGGGGGGCTTCATGCTTAGATGCTTTCAGC
>NZ_FRCZ01000004.1 GCF_900143085.1 Gracilibacillus kekensis
TAATTAACAATAGACCAAGAAAATGCTTGAATTGGAAAACTACACACGAAGCGTTTCAGGAAGAACTGTTGCACTTAATTTGACAAAAGGTCATATAAAAAAGTATACAGTGCTACGATTAATTGCATTCACACTCGAATTCTTAAGAATAATTTCAATTTGTAACGTATAAGCAGGATTATGCGACACAACTTTGGTATCCATTTTGAAATGATAAATGTGCATAGAAAACGCTTCGGATTGCCCACTTCCCTTTTACCATGGGCACAAGTGCAACATCGACTCAAGCAAGCTTTCGTTGTGATTTTATGCAGTGGGGTTTTCCCTTCAGCTAACTTTTTCACGCAAAAACCGCGAGGAAAAGTGGATCTTCAGGGAAAACGATCCCAACGGAGTGGAAGTGGCCGCCTACGCTGAATGAAACTCTACAAATATTGCAAATGCTAGCATTTTGGTTTGTTACAGATATGAGCTTGTTTTGTTAATAATGATAAGTAATCTAAAGACAAATCCATAAGCAATATTGAATAACGCCAATATGATTATTCTTACTTTAGTTGTAAAGTATAAAAACTCGCGGAAAGGAAGGGAAGCGGGCAAGCCGTAGCGATTGCAAAGCACAAATAATATCTCATAATTTGGATCTATTTTGCAAGTAAATATCAAGAGAGTAAATGGAAAGAAGTTGATTGATTTTTCTGTTTTTATATGAACATTATGTCTATCTCTTCTATTAGTTGCATAAATTGATAACAAGGATTAGGAGGTGGAGATTATGCAGGGAAACCGTCAAGATGCTTGGACAAATGATGAGGATATTTTATTAGCAGAAACGGTATTGCGCTATATTCGAGAGGGGCAAACACAATTAGAAGCTTTTAAAGAAGTAGGTGGAAGATTATCGCGTACTTCTGCAGCCTGCGGATTTAGATGGAATGCAACGCTAAGAAAACAATATGAAGAAGCTATTCAACTTGCAAAAAGAAATCGCAAGAAACTACCACTTAGTACTACTGACACAATTGAAAATAAGACAATCGAACAACCAAACATTCACGATGTAATTGAGACCTTAGAAAGATTACAAAGCTTTTATCAACAAATCGATCATCGGGAAGAATTACGTAGTGTACTGGATGAGAATAAAAGAATCAAACAAGAACTGCAAAATTATCGAGAATTTGCCCAAACGGTTCATCAAGCACTTGAGAAACTTTCGCATTAATTTATACTACTTCTTAAGAATAATAATCTATCATAATACCTCATCAATTTTTTAGATGAGGTTTTTCTATTTTTGTAATTTTAATGTTTGCACAAGTGAAAAAGTCTTATATAATAAAAAAAGAATATGACCAAAAGTAATAGTAAAAAAGTAATTACTACAATAGAAGTGAGGTTAACCTATGGTAGATAGTTTATCTTATATAATAGCTTTTATGATAACACTGCCTTTCGTTATCACCTATACCGTTTATTTACTCTCATTTAAGGTATTTAAAAAGAAGTGGTATTCGATACACCTAGCTGTCAACACAACAACTGTTTTATATATTATTTCGTTTGGCACGATAATTTATTCTATATTTTCTATTAACCCATTTGGTTACATTTTGATACTGTTATCATTTATGCTTATTATTTGTATTTTTATCCATTGGAAACTCTATACAGATATTATTTTTAAACATGTATGGAAAAGGTTTTGGAAAATAACATTTTTATTATTTTTTACATTACATTTAGTATCGATATTTTACGGTTTATTTTACAATATTAACTTGGTTTTATAAGTGAAGTTAAATTTCTAAACAAATTATGTGCTTTTATCGTCGCTATTATGTACAATACTAATGGATTACAATTGTACATATTGAAAATAAAGGGGCAGTTCATTAATGCGTATCGAATCCAAAAGACTCGATTTACATAATAAATTTATTCATGAATACGAACAACAAAATACATCTTTATTAGACCATTTTGATTATAATCCCTACGAAAATAATGTTTTTAAAAAACGTGTTAGTGATTTAAAGGAACAAAATTTCAATCGGGATGCATTAGCGGATGTCTTATACAAATTAAATCTTAAGTGGAATGCATGTAAATCAACATTTAAGAACATTGAGAGTTTACGTGATCAAAACAGCGTAGTAGTAATAGGGGGGCAACAGGCAGGTGTTTTATCTGGACCACTCTACACAGTAAATAAAATAATCTCAATTATTTCGTTAGCAAAACAACAACAAGAAGAGCTTGGGGTACCTGTTTTACCTGTTTTCTGGATAGCTGGTGAAGATCATGATTACGATGAAGTGAACCATATTTATCTACAAGATGTATCTGAACTAAAAAAACATTCATTACGAGATGAGTTTGCGGAAAGGGTCTCTGTGTCCAATCGCTCATTAGACACAAGTGTAATAACTGAATGGGTTCAATCTATTTTTGGTACGTTAAAAGAAACCGCTTATACAAAGGAGTTAATCACTAATGTGGAACGTCATATGCATGAAGCGGAGACCTTCACTGATTTTTTTGCACTGTTTATCCATCAGATATTTAAAGATACAGGTTTAATTCTGATCGACTCAGGGAACAGACATGTCCGACAGTTGGAATCGATGCATTTTGAAGAAATGATACGAAAACAAGAAAGAATTAATGAAGATGTTTATAAATCATTACAATCGGTGAGAACAAAAGGCTACCATGTTTCGGTTGATGTAAAAGAGAAAGACGGTAATTTATTTATTGAAGAAAACGGAGAACGTATCTTATTGCAAAAAGAAGAGAATAAATGGGTAGGTAAAAATAATGAGTGCCAATATACTTATGAAGAACTTTTGGTTGTAGCAAAAGAAACGCCGGAAAGATTAAGTAATAATGTGGTAACACGTCCATTAATGCAAGAAAAATTGTTTCCGACATTAGCTTTTTTCGCTGGACCGAGTGAAGCTGCCTATTGGTCCATACTTAAAGAGGCTTTTCATCATTTAGAGATGAAGATGCCACCAGTTCTGCCGCGTGTATCAATAACATTTATAGATCAAAAGGTATCAAAACTAGTAAATAAATACAGTATCTCGATTGAACAGGTAATAAATAAGGGAGTGTACTCCTATAAACAAAATTGGCTCAATGCACAATCGCATACACCTGTTGAAGAAATGGCGGATCAGTTTAAAGCGCTGATAGAACAAGGCCATTCACCTATGAAAGAAATTACTAATCATCTTACAAGTGACATTTCACAATTTGCTGATAAAAATTTGGAATTAATTTTTGCTCATGTTGATCAATTGACTAGTCGAATCAATCATGAACTTTCACAAAAATATGATATTCATCTCAAAGAATTTGATTATGTACAAATGCATGTAAAGCCTTTCGGTGGTTTACAGGAAAGAGTATGGAATATTATCTATTTTCTAAACCATTACGGGGATGATTGGTTAAAAGAATTAAATGAATATTCCTTTGATTGGAAAAAACAACATTATATCGCGTACTTATAATTGACAAAAGGTAATTAGCTATAACAGCTGATTACCTTTTTTTATTACTATAAGTTAACCCTCGTCCTAATAACATAACTTTGTCATAGTAAAAAATGATTTATCATGTTACAGATAAGCAGAATTATACGACATTACTCTGGTTGGTAATTATGAAATGATTTGTGCGTAAAAACCGCTTCGGCTTGCCCACTTCCCTTTCCATGGGCTTTTTCCTTTAGCTAACTTTTCCAAGCAAAAACCGCATGGAAAAGTGGATCTTCAGCAAAAAAGATCCCATAGGAGTGGAAGTGGCCGCCTACGCTTAGTGGGACTCTACAACTATTGCAAATGCTAATATTTTGGATGGTTACAGTTAGACAATAAATCAGCTTATATTGATAAGTAATCTAATGATAACTTGATGGTAAATAGTGAATAACACAAATATGATTTTTCTTGCTTTAGTTGTAGAGCATTAAAAAGCGCAGGCGTCCGTTTCCACTCCTGCGGGATGTTTTTATCCGAAGATCCACTTTTCAAGCGCACTTTGCTTAAAAAGTTAGCTGAGGAGAAAAACCCGCGGAAAGGGAAACGGACAGCCGGAGCGGTTGCAAAGCATATACAATATCTCAAAATTACCACTACAATAGTGTCGAATAATCCTGCTTATGTGATTTAATGTGTGCTTTCTAATAAAATATCGGCTAAATATATAGTTGTTATTACAGTGTTTTTCCTCAATAATCAAAGCGCTTACAATAAAATAGTTATTTTTTTAAAGTTTTAGTGGTGAAAAGTGGGGGAATGTGGTACGATAAAGTTAGAAAGTGGGGTGCTAGGGTATGTTCATGGGAGAATATCAACACAACATTGATACAAAAGGCCGTATTATTGTACCTTCTAAGTTCAGGGATGGGCTAGGAGAACAGTTTGTTGTCACTCGCGGACTTGATCAATGCTTGTTTGCATATCCAATGAACGAATGGCACCAATTAGAGGAAAAACTAAAGAAATTACCGTTAACTAAAAAAGATGCACGGGCTTTTACCCGTTTTTTCTTCTCTGGAGCAGTTGAATGTGAACTGGATAAACAGGGAAGAATAAACATACCCGCACCTTTACGTAAATACGCAAGCATTGAGAAAGAATGTGCTGTAATAGGTGTTTCAAACCGTGTAGAATTTTGGGCAGATGATAAATGGAATGATTTTGTAGATGTTTCAGAAGAATCATTTGCAGAAATTGCAGAAAATATGATGGATTTTGATTTATAAAAGACAACAAGATAGGAGGGGGCCCATGTTTGACCATTACACAGTACTAAAAACAGAAACAGTAAACGGACTTAACATACAACCAGAAGGAATTTATGTTGACTGTACGCTTGGTGGAGGGGGCCACTCAGAATACATACTGGAGAAGCTTGAAAGTGGAGGTAGGTTGATTGCCTTCGATCAGGATCAAGATGCCATAGATGCAGCAAAGGAAAGATTACAAAAACATGAAGAGAAAATAACATATGTTAAAAGTAATTTTAGATATTTGCAGGAAGAGTTACAGAAATTAAACATTTCTGAAGTGGATGGCGTGTTATTCGATCTCGGGGTATCCTCTCCACAACTAGACCGAGGAGAGCGAGGGTTCAGTTATCAACATGATGCACCATTAGATATGCGCATGAATAAAGATGGTGAGTTAAATGCGTATGAACTTGTTAATAGTTGGTCCTATCAGCAATTAGTATCTATCTTCTTCAAATATGGTGAGGAAAAGTTTTCAAAACAAATAGCTCGTAAAATCGAAGCAACTAGAGAAGATAAACCAATTGAAACGACCTTTGATTTAGTAGAGATTATTAAAGAAGCAATTCCAGCACCTGCTCGCAGAAAAGGTGGACATCCTGCTAAACGAATTTTTCAAGCTATTCGAATAGCAGTAAATGATGAACTACAGGCATTTGAAGATGTTTTAACTCAGGCTGGTAGGTCATTATCTATTGGAGGCAGGATTTCTGTCATTACCTTTCATTCCTTAGAGGATCGTATTTGTAAGCAGACCTTTAAGAAGTGGAGTACTGTTCCTCCATTGCCTAAAAATATTCCTGTTATACCAGAAGAATATAAACCAGCATTTCATTTAATCAACCGAAAGCCTATTTTGCCATCAGAAGAAGAATTAGAAAAAAATAGACGATCGAGATCTGCTAAATTAAGAATTATTGAAAAAATAAAAGATATGGACGAAGAATAGATAAAATAGAAGGGTGGAAATACAATGAGTAGTCAACACGCTAGAGTATGGCATACAGAAGAACAACAGAGACAACAAGTTCAACAACCTAACGTCGTTAGAAAGAAAGTAAAAGTACAGAAACGATGGGTAACGCGTGGGGAGAAGCTAATGTATATTATTTTTGCAGTGATGTTCCTTGCTGTTTCTGCTTACATTGTTTCCTTTAGTTCTTCGGTAGACCAATTAAATCGAAATATTGAATCGTTAAACACTCAGATAGATCAGCAAAATGTACATAATAAAAATTTGGCATATAAAAAGAAAGAGTTAAGTCAACCTGAAAGAATAATAAAAACTGCGAAAAAGAATGGCTTGGAAGTAAAAAATACCCAAGTGAAACAAGCAACTGAGATAACAGATTAGGTGTTTAATCATGAAAAGTAAAATTACTCAAATAATGCCAACTGTATGGATGGTATTTTTTTCAATTGCATTTCTCGCTATTGCAGGCAGGTTCTTATATATTCAAGTTTCTGGCGAGGTAGCAGGGGTCTCGATACAAGAACTAGCCGATGAGAAAAGAACGAATCAATTTACCATACCAGCAAGTAGAGGAACCATTTATGATCGAAACGGCATGTCTTTGGCTCAAGAACATGTCGTTTACCGTGTATATGCAATAGTGGATGAAGCTCATACTTCTAATCCATTAAACCCAAAGCATGTGAAAGATATTAGTGAAACTGCAAAAAAGCTCGCTCCTATTCTTGAGATCGAGGAAAGTGATATCGCAGAACGCTTAAAAGAAGCTGTAACGAACGGTAGGTTCCAGGTAGAATTTGGTTCCGCAGGCCGCGAATTAAATCAAGATCAGAAGGAAGAAATTGAATCTCTTGAATTACCAGGTATAAATTTTATTGAAGAACCTATTCGTTTTTATCCAAATGGTATGTTTGCTTCACAGACTATTGGGTTAACAGATAAGCAAGAAGATCAAATAGTCGGAATTAATGGTGTTGAGGGTTACATGAATGATTTGTTAACAGGTGTTGATGGATCTATTTCCTATCAGCGTGATAAGTTTAACTTTAAATTATTGAATCCCAAAGAGGTAATTAATAAGCCAGAAAATGGTGATGACGTCTATCTTACTTTGGATCAAAAGATACAAACATTGCTAGAAGACGCGATGTCAGAGGTTGATAAAGAGTATAACCCGGATCGAATGACGGCAGTGGTAATGAATGCAAAATCAGGCGAGGTTCTAGCGCTTAGTAATCGGCCGAGTTATAATCCGAATAATCTAGGTGAGGTAGATAACTGGTACAATGACGTGATAGCCACACCATTTGAGCCAGGTTCTACTATGAAAATATTTACCCTAGCTTCGGCGATTGAAGAAGGTGTATGGAATCCTGAGGAGACCTTTAAATCTGGTACATATAAGGCAGAGGACTATTCACGTACCATAGGTGATCATAACCAACACAGAGGTTGGGGAACGATTAGTTATCTTGAAGGAATTCAAAGATCTTCAAATGTTGCAGCAGCAAGATTAGCATATGAAAAAATTGGGCCAGAACGATTCTTAGAATATTTAAAAGCATTTGATTTTGATCAAAAGACGAAAATTGATTTACCAGGTGAAGTAGCGGGAAGGATTCTTTATCAATATACAGATGAAAAAGTTACTACTTCGTATGGTCAAGGTTCTACCACCACACCTATTCAACTGATGAAGGCTGCTACCGCTATTGCTAATAATGGTAAAATGCTTAAGCCTTATATTATTGATCGAACGATTGATCATGACACAAATGAGGTGTTGACAGAAAATCAACCAGAAGTAGTAGGCGAACCAATTTCAGCTCAAACGGCATCTGAGACGTTAAAAGTCCTTGAGACTGTTATTACATCGGAAAAAGGTACAGGCCACAATATTTATAATTTAAATGATTATACCGTAGCAGGAAAAACAGGAACAGCTAATTTTGTGGATCCAGAGACAGAGAAATATAAAACAGGAAGAGATAGTTATGTGTTCTCCTTCTTAGGTATGGCACCTGCTGACGATCCTGAACTGATTATGTATGTATCTGTTAAAGAACCTGAGTTGGAAGTGACAGAATCCGGGTCGGCTCCAGTTTCATTTATTTTCAAAAATGTAATGGAAAATAGTCTTCGGTATTTGAAAATTCAACCTGATAAGGAAGCAACAGAACCTGTTCAAGTATCTGAAATACCAGACTGGCAAGGTGAGGATACTGAGTCATATGTTAATGAATTAACAAAAATGGGTATTAAACCGATAGTTATTGGAGATGGCGATAAGATAACAAACGTAAACCTTGAAGCTGGAACGAAAGTAACTTCGAGACAAAAGGTTTTTATAGCAACAGATAACCTGAAAATGCCTAACATGACAGGGTGGTCATTCCGAGATGCTCTAATATTCCGAGATTTTATGGATCTTGATTTAGAATGGCTAGGAAGTGGATATATTGTTAAACAGAGCATCAAAAAAGGAGAAGCATTTAAAAAAGGCGATTATTTAATGTTAGAATTAGAAGAACCAAACAATAATGATGAAGAAACATCCTAACAAAGTATCACAGTGTTCTATTCGAATTATCACAATCATATATTGGGACAAACAGTTCTTGACTTAAAGGAGAAATGTTATGAAACGTATTACCAATATGATGGTGCAGCGCAGAATAGTCACTGTGTTTCTTTTTGCCTTTTTAGTTATGGCGATCATTATTTTCCGGCTTGGTTATGTGCAATTTATTTGGTCCGATTTTTTAATAGCTCAAGCAGAGGAATTATGGAGTAGAGATATTGTATTTGAGCCAGAACGAGGCAAAATTGTCGATAGGAACGAAGAGGTACTAGCAGAAAACATTTCGGCTCCTACTGTGATGGTTGTGCCTCGTCAAGTTACAAAGAAAGAAGAAACTGCACAAGCTTTATCGGACGTCCTTGGTATGTCTTATCAAGATGCATTAACAGCTATTTCTAAAAATGAGCGTATCGTAAGACTTCATCCAGAAGGAAGAAAAATTTCAGAAGAGAAAGCCCTTGCCGTTCAAACTTTAGATTTGGAAGGTGTTTATATCTCTGAAGATTCAATAAGACATTATCCAAATGGTGCGTATTTGTCGCATGTGCTTGGATTTAGTGGTATCGATAATCAAGGTTTAACAGGCCTGGAACTCTATTATGAAGATTATTTAAGTGGAACACCTGGTAGTTTATCGTTTTATAGTGATGCAAAAGGGAAAAGAATGCCGCAAATGGCAGACAAATATACCGCTCCTGTGGATGGATATGATTTACAGTTAACTACTGATAATCGGGTACAAACGATTATTGAAAGAGAGTTGGATATAGCAGAGGAAAAATATAATCCAGATGGAGCAATTGCGATTGCAGTTAATCCTAAAGACGGTAGTATTCTAGGGATGTCATCAAGGCCAAACTTCGACCCTGCTAATTATAAAGAACTAAGTGCAGAGGTTTATAATCGTAATTTACCAATATGGAGTACCTATGAACCAGGCTCCACCTTTAAGATCATTACCCTTGCAGCGGCATTAGAAGAAGGGTTGGTAGATTTGTTAGAAGATGAGTATATTGATGATGGTGACATTGAAGTTGGGGGAACACATCTTCACTGCTGGAAAAGTGGAGGACACGGCCATCAAACTTTTCTGGAAGTCGTTCAAAATTCTTGTAACCCCGGTTTTATTGTTCTAGGACAAAAACTAGGAAAAGAGAAACTTTTTTCTTATATAGATCAATTTGGTTTCGGGGAAAAAACAGGAGTGGATTTACAAGGCGAAGCAACAGGGATATTATTTGATTTAGAAAATGTGGGACCAGTTGAATTAGCAACAACTTCTTTTGGTCAAGGTGTATCTGTAACTCCTATTCAACAAGTTATGGCTGTATCGGCAGCCGTAAACGGAGGATATCTTTACGAACCATATGTTGCAAAAGCTTTCTTAGATCCAATAACTGGTGAAGCAATCGAAGAGATGGAGCCAGTTCTAAAGGATCGAGTCATTTCAAGTGAAACTTCAAAAGAAATAAGGGAAACACTAGAGTCAGTGGTGGCGGTAGGTACAGGTAGAAGTGCATATGTGGAAGGATATCGAGTTGGAGGTAAAACGGGAACGGCACAAAAGGTAGGAGAAAATGGTAGGTACTTGGAGAATAATCATATTGTATCTTTTATAGGGTTTGCGCCCGCAAATGACCCAGAGATCGTAGTATATGTAGCTGTTGATAACCCTAAGAATGTCGTACAATTTGGAGGAGTGGTAGCTGCGCCAATTGTTGGTAATATTATTGACGATAGCCTACGAGCTTTAGGGATACCTAAACAGAAGGATGGACTAGAAAAGGAATATCAGTGGCCAGACACACCATTGGTGGAAGTGCCTGATCTTATTGGATTGAATAAAAAGGATTTACAGCAATATTTATTGTCTTTACAGGTGGATGTAGTTGGTGAGGGGGATTATATAATTGATCAAGCTCCTTCTGCTGGTGAAAAAATTGAGGAAGGAAGTAAAATTAGGCTTGTTTTAGGTAATAAATAGTAATAAATTATTATCGTAAAGTGCTTAACCTTCTGATATAATTATATAGTTGTTTATCATAAAACATATAGTTTCAGCTAATAAAAAATCGGAATCATAGTTACTAACGAACCT
Organism: Gracilibacillus kekensis; assembly: GCF_900143085.1. Lineage (GTDB taxonomy): Bacteria > Bacillota > Bacilli > Bacillales > Amphibacillaceae > Gracilibacillus > Gracilibacillus kekensis. The sequence goes on from NZ_FRCZ01000004.1 coordinate 10,457, forward strand.
GATATATTTTTGTAAGGATATTTTGAGAGTTGTATTTCTTCAAAGGTCAAAATTCTCACTATATTGATTTAATTAATAACGAAAAGGTGAAAAAATGAATGCAGAAAAGTTAATAAATATACTGTCGGAATTTAAGTGTGATCAAAAACTAGATAGGGTCATCGTAAAAAATATTGAAATGGATCATCGGGAAATTACTAATGAAGCGATGTTTATTTGTATTAAGGGATATACGGTTGATGGTCATCAGTTTGCACAAGCGGCAGTTGATAATGGTGCTAGCTTAATTGTATCTGAAAAAGAATTAAACGTTTCAGTACCTGTCGTAATTGTTCCTGATACATCAAGAGCACTAGCCCAACTGGCAAATGCCTTTTATCAGCATCCATCAGCGGATTTGAAAGTGATTGGAGTTACGGGAACAAACGGTAAAACTTCAGTTACTCATATAATTGATGAAATACACCGGTATGTTTCACTAAAAACCGCGCTTATTGGTACGTTACAAATGGTTATTGAAGACCAAAATTATCCAGTGAAGAACACTACACCAGATGCATTGTTTTTACAAAAGAACTTACGGAAAATGGTAGACGAAAACGTGGACGTTGTCACAATGGAAGTATCATCGCACGCATTAGACATAGGGAGAGTACATGGTGTTGATGTAGATATAGCCGTATTTACTAATTTATCACAAGATCATCTTGATTATCATCAATCGATGGACCATTATTTATATGCAAAAAGTTTACTTTTTTCTCAACTAGGTAATAGCCTCAACCAGAAAAAAGCGAAATATGCTATTATTAATCTAGACGATTCTAATGCGGATTTCTTAATAAAAGCAACGGCCCAGCCTATCCTAACCTATGGTGTGAAAAACGAAGCAACATTCCAAGCAACAGAAATTGAGTGGAAGTCAGCTGGTGTCACATTTAATATGAATACCCCAGAAGGTGTTATTGCGATTCATAGCAAATTAATGGGGATGTTTAGTGTTTATAATATTCTGGCAGCAGCTGCTGCTGCGTATGCTTCGGGCATTGCATTAACCGATATTCAAACGGTTTTGAATCAAACCACCGGTGTGAAAGGACGTTTCCAACCTGTCGAACATCAACAAGACTTCAGTGTCATTATCGATTATGCTCATACCCCTGATTCACTGGAAAATGTGTTATCAACGATTCAACGTTTTTGTCAAGGTGACATACATGTGGTAGTTGGTTGTGGTGGTGATCGTGATCGCCGTAAAAGACCACTGATGGCTGAAGTTGCATGTCAATATGCCGATTATGCTATTTTTACATCAGATAATCCGCGTTCTGAATCACCTCAAGCGATTATTGATGATATGGTAGCGGGAATCAGTTCACAAAATTATCAAATACAAATAGATCGTAAAAACGCAATTCAGCAGGCGATTCAACGGGCAAGAAAAGATGATGTTGTGCTTATCGCTGGTAAAGGTCATGAAACATATCAAATAGTTGGAGATGAAGTTTTAGACTTTGATGATGAAAAGGCAGCACTAGAATTTCTAAATGAATAATAAGAAACGACGCACCATTTGGATAGGAGATTGGAGAGAGAATTGATGAATGAATATACATTTTTAATTACAGTAGCGATCGCATTTTTGATTACTGTTCTACTATCCCCGATTTTAATTCCTTTTCTTAAAAGGTTAAAATTCGGTCAAAGTATTAGAGAAGAGGGACCAAAGTCACACCAGAAAAAATCAGGAACTCCTACTATGGGCGGAGTAATGATCATACTTAGTGTAACCATCACAAGTATATTAGTGGTTGCGCGAATAAACCAAGGCGGATTAGGCTATGAGATCTATTTACTATTACTTGTTTTAATTGGTTTTGGACTTTTAGGATTTTTAGATGATTTTATTAAAGTAGTCCTTAAGAGAAATTTAGGTTTGACTTCCAAACAAAAACTGCTTGGGCAAATTGTGATTGCTGTTATTTTTTACGTTGTATTATTACAGCAAGATTTTTCAACGAGCCTTGAGCTACCTGGAACCTCCATTTCATTTGATTTAGGATGGTTTTACCCTATCTTTATCATTGTTATGTTAGTTGGAGCATCTAACGCAGTAAATTTGACAGATGGATTAGACGGTTTATTAGCCGGAACAGCAGCTGTTGCGTTTGGTGCATTTGCTATTTTAGCGTGGTATGGGACTCCTGATTTAAATGTGACATTATTTAGCCTGTCTGTTGTAGGGGCATTATTAGGCTTTCTGGTATTTAATGCACACCCTGCAAAAGTATTTATGGGTGATACAGGGTCTTTAGCACTTGGTGGTGCTATTGGAGCTATCGCAATTTTATTAAAATTAGAAATCTTATTAGTTATTATTGGTGGCGTATTTGTGATCGAGACTTTATCTGTAATGATTCAAGTCATTTCTTTTAAAACAAGAGGTAAACGGATATTCTTAATGAGCCCGCTTCATCATCATTATGAATTAAAAGGCTGGTCAGAGTGGCGTGTAGTGACAACTTTTTGGACTGTAGGTGTATTGTTTGCCGTTTTAGGCATTTATATTGAGGTGTTATCATCATGAGAAACTTAAAAAACTTTGCATTTCAAAGAGTATTAGTTTTAGGATTAGCAAAAAGCGGGACGGCTGTAGCCAAATTGTTATCAAGAAATGGTATTGAGGTTACAGCAAATGATTTAAAAGCCTCTGAGCATAATGATAATGTACAACAATTACGTTCGTTAGGGATTCCTGTAATTGTAGGAGAACACCCACTCGAATTAATTGAGACGGTGGATGTGATTATTAAGAATCCAGGCATACCCTATGAAAATATTTTAATAGAAAAAGCCATCGAAAAAGATATTCCAGTGTTAACCGAAATCGAATTAATTTCATATTTTGGAATTGAACAACTAGTTGCAATAACAGGTTCAAATGGAAAAACAACTACGACAACATTGATTTATGAAATGTATACAAAAGCAGAGAAGCCTGTAAGTTTAGCAGGTAATATTGGTCATGTTGCCTCAGAAGTAGCAGCACATATGGATAATAATCAAACAATGGTGGCCGAATTATCTTCTTTTCAATTACTGGGAATCGATACTTTCAAGCCTAGTATTGCAGTACTTTTAAATATTTTTGAAGCCCACTTGGACTATCATCACACATTGGAACACTATCAAAATGCAAAAGCTAATATTTTTAAAAATCAAACAAGCCAAGACGTGCTTGTTTATAATTATGATGATGAACGTGTTGCAAGAATCGTTGAAAATGCATGTTCAACGCTAATACCTTTCAGTCGAAAACAGAAACTATTAGATGGAACATATTGTAACGAAAGTGCGATTTATTTCAAAGGTGATAAAATAATTGATCTTAATGCTATTGTTTTAGTTGGTGAACATAACATTGAAAATATCTTAGCAGCTATATCTGTAGCGAAAGTTGAAGGTATATCCAATCAAGTAATATATGAAGTTTTAACCACATTCACTGGGGTTACTCATCGCTTGCAATTCGTAAAAAAAATAAAGGGGATATCCTTTTATAATGACTCAAAAGCAACCAATATTTTAGCTACACAAAAAGCCTTGTCAGCATTTGAACAACCTACTATCCTATTGGCAGGTGGACTTGATCGTGGTAACGAATTTGATGATCTTCGTACAGTTATGAAAAATGTAAAAGCACTTGTTTTATTTGGAGAAACAGCACCTAAGCTAGAACGAGTGGGAAAAGCAAATGGAGTAAAAAACATTCATTTGGTCGACACTATGGATGAAGCTGTAAAAGAGTCATTTCGCTTATCACAAGAGGGGGACGTTGTTTTACTCTCCCCAGCCTGTGCGAGTTGGGATCAATATAAAACATTTGAAGAGAGAGGCAACATGTTTATGGAATCTGTGCATAAGTTATAATAGAGGGGCTTGTCTATTATAATACTCAGATAGTTTCATTTGATACTAAGCCCCTAATTCATTATAGAATTTGGGGGTTTTTTTATGCAATCAATGGTGAAAGATCATAAACCTGATTATTTTTTAATTGTTATAATCTTAGCTATATTATCGATTGGTACACTGATGGTGTATAGTGCTTCTTCAATTTGGGCATTGTATAAATTTGATGATTCTTTTTATTTTTTAAAGAGACAATTACTTTTCGCTGGTGTTGGAGTCGTTGCTATGTTTTTAGTGTCCAATATTCCTTACTTTCTATGGATAAAATATCGAAAGTGGATCTTTATTCTTTGTTTTTTGTTATTAATTGCTGTTCTTATACCAGGTATAGGAATGGTTAGAGGTGGAGCGAGAAGTTGGATAGGGGTCGGCGCATTTAGCATCCAGCCAGCTGAATTTATAAAATTGGCATCAATCATGTTCCTGAGCGGATATTTAGTTAATCTTCAAGACAAAATAACAGAGTTTAAAAAAGGGTTTTTACCTCCACTATTCTTTACCATTCTTATTTTTTTATTTATTATGCTTCAACCTGATTTAGGTACCGGTATGGTATTCCTCTTAACCTGTTTTCTTCTGATTTTTGTAGCTGGTGCAAAAATTATCCATTTTTCCTTTCTTGCAGGATTTGGGTTTATTGGTTTTTTATTGCTTATTATTTCCGCCCCATACAGAATGAATCGGATAACTGCTTTTTTAGATCCTTGGCAAGATCCTTTAGGAACCGGCTTTCAGATCATTCAATCTCTATATGCGATCGGTCCTGGTGGTTTGTTTGGAGTTGGTTTCGGTAATAGCTTGCAAAAATACTTTTATTTACCTGAACCACATAATGATTTTATTTTTGCGATTATTGCAGAAGAATTAGGGTTTATCGGAGCTGCTTTTGTTATCTTATTATTCTTCTTATTTATTTGGAGAGGTATATTAACGGCAGTTTACGCACCAGATTTGTTTGCCAGATTACTAGCCATCGGTATTGTTAGCATGATCATGATTCAAGTAATGATCAACATCAGTGTTGTGATTGGATTAATACCGGTAACAGGAATTACACTTCCGTTTTTAAGTTATGGTGGATCTTCTTTAACTTTAACACTTTGCTCTGTGGGGATATTAATCAATATTAGTAAATATAAACAATAAACTTGGGAGATTTGGATGATTACTTACGGTTGTTTCCTGTGATATAATCTAAACTAGACAGAATACAATATTTAGTAACCGGATTAATAGAAAAGGAAGTTTTTTTATGGTACAAAAAAGAGTTGTTTCAATTGAAGATCGTATTCCAAAACTGAAAAATGAAAGACGCAAAAAAGCAAATAGAAAATTAATATTTTATTTGCTCATCTTTTTTGTATTAATTTTTATCGTTGTTTATTTACAATCCCCTATGAGTTATGTAAAGAACGTAAAAGTAAATGGATTGAATTGGGTAGAGAAAGAAGAAATAATCCAACTCAGCAAGATAGAAAAGAACACAAATTTTTGGGGCGCGGATTCGAAAGAAATGGAACAAGCTATAATTTCACATCCACAGGTCACCGCAGTAGATGTTTCTAAATCATTTCCTAACACTATTGTTATAGAAATAGATGAACTAATGCACATTGGTTATGTGGATATTAACAATAAATTGCACCCAATTTTAGAAAATGGTGATTTATTATCGGAAGTCAATTGGTCAGCTGTAATCGGGGAAGTTCCTTTATTATTAGGATTTAAGGATAATCATTATCTAAAGGAATTAGCTGAAGAGATTGGTGATTTATCTGCTTATGTCTCTGTGCTAATTTCTGAAATACATTGGATTCCATCGGATTCTAATCCGTATAAAGTGAAGCTTTATATGACAGATGGACAGGAAGTGGAATCGTCTATAAGAAATCTATCTTCTACACTAAATAGCTACCCCTCTATTGTTACACAATTAGATCCAAAGAGTGAGGGAGTCATTAAGATTGATGAAAGTGGGGCAGTTTTTACACCATATAAACTGGAAGCGCAAGAGGAGGATATCGAAGAAGAAAATGAAGAGTAAACAACTTATATTCGCTTTTGTATTCTTGCTACTTGGATTTTTATTAACATTTAGTTATCAACATACAAAATCAACTGCTGAAATTGTGCAAGTCAATGATCAGGAATGGGAAAGAGATTACTACTATCGAAAACAGCTGATTGATATGGAAGAAAAGAATAAACAATTGAGAGATGAACTTAATAAGATTCGGCAAGAGGTCCAGGAAACTGAACAAGAATTAGCAAATGGTGCTGCTGATTTAAAGGACTTGGTTGAAACAAAGGCAAATCTTCAAAAATTAACCGGAGAATTGCCGATCGTTGGAGACGGTGTAGCAATTACACTATCGGACGCAAGTTATATTCCTTCTGAAGATCACGCAAATCAGTATATTGTTCATGACCGGCATATTCATAAGACGGTGAACGAACTTTATAGTGCAGGAGCTAAAGCTATTGCTATCAATGGACAAAGAATTTACCGCAATAGCTATATATCATGTGTGGGCCCAGTAGTTTCGGTTGACGGTTCGGTTCATCCTGCACCCTTTGTTATCTCTGCTATTGGAGATCAGGAAATATTAGAAGTAAGCTTAAACTTGAAAAATGGTGTAATCGATATGCTTGTGCAAGACAATATTGAGGTAACGGTCGAAAAAGAAACAAATATTGAAATGTTTGCAAAGGATATGTGACAGAAATGAAGAACGTTATCACTAAGCAAAAGCTTATGATTGGATTTGTTTGTCTGCTAATTGGATTTATGGTTGCAATATTATTTAATACGAATCAACAACCAGTCGACCGAGAGACTAGAGATACTTGGGAAATTAGAAGTGCTCTTCAAGAAGAACAAAAAATGCAACAAAACTTATATCAAGAAATTGCAATTGCAGAAAAAATGTTACTTGAATATCAAGAACAGACGGAACATCAACAAATAGATTCTTTAAAAGAATCTATAGAAGCGCTACAAAAAGAAGCTGGTTTAACAGAAATTGTGGGTAACGGTGTAGTTTTAACCATTGAGCCACTGTTTTTAGATGAAGGATATCAAGAATTCCCCTCTCTAAATGCAGAATTATTACAGTTATTTATAAATGACTTAAATGCATATGGAGCAAATGAAATGGCGGTTGGTAATCAACGAATCGTCAATATTACTCCAATTAGAGATGTCAATGGTGAAGTATATGTGAACAATAGTTCTATAGGTAGCTTACCAGTAGAGATTCGTGTATTAACCAAAGACACAGAAAGATTAATAAATCATATTGAAGTAAGTGAAATAAATGATTATTTTGCACTAGAAAATGTTACAATTAGTTTTAAAGAACAAGAAAAGATTAAACTTCCAAAATATGAAGGTACAATAAATTTTAAAGATGTTCAGCTTGGTGACGTCCCAGAAGAAGGTGAAAGTTAATGCTATTGCCTGCATTGTTTTTAATTATAGGTTTGTTGTTGGGCTTTATGACTAACTTCACAATACCTGATGTTTATTCAAATTATTTATCCATCGCTGTTCTAGCTGCTCTAGATACATTATTTGGAGGAATAAGAGCACAGCTTGAAGCAAAATTTGATCAGAAAGTATTTATTTCGGGTTTTTTCTTTAATGTTTCATTAGCTGCATTTTTAGCATTTTTAGGTGTTCAGCTAGGGATTGACCTTTATCTAGCCGCGATCTTCGCTTTTGGGGTAAGGCTTTTTCAAAACTTAGCGATCATAAGAAGAATATTACTTGATAAATATTATCTTTATAAAAAATCTAAGAAAAGCAATGATATTTCGACAAATTCCACCCTTAAATAAATAAATTTTAATATTTTTAAGATAAATTTACATATATTCATGAAAAATATTGAGTTTTTTATTATAATAGTGTTTAATACAATTTATTATATGAAATGTTTCGCAGATAAATGCATAGAAATAGGAGGTGCCTCATGGACAACGGTGAAATTTTAGTCAGCTTGGATATAGGTACATCAAAAATAAAAGTGATTATTGGGGAGATCCTTGGTGATTCTCTTAATGTTATTGGTGTAGGTACGGCTAAATCTTTAGGAATGAAGAAAGGTGCTATCGTTGATATTGATGAGACAGTTCATTCCATCCGTGCGGCAGTTGAACAAGCTGAACGCATGGTAGATATACAAATTGATCAAGTATTAGTTGGAATTAATGGGAATCATGTGCAACTTCAAGCCTGTCATGGCGTGGTTGCTGTATCAAGTGATAACAAAGAGATTGCAGAAGAAGATATCCATCGCGTAATGGATGCAGCACAAGTAATGTCAATTCCGCCTGAACGTGAGATTGTTGATGTTATACCGAAACAATTCATTGTAGATGGTCTAGACGAAATACGTGATCCACGAGGTATGATCGGTGTACGTTTAGAAATGGAAGGCACGATTATTACTTGTTCCAAAACTATGTTACATAATATATTGAAATGTGTAGAAAAGGCTGGTTTAAGTATAATGGATATTTGCTTACAGCCATTAGCAACAGGGGAAGTTGCCTTATCTCAAGATGAGAAAAATTTAGGGGTAGCTTTATTGGATATAGGTGGTGGAAGTACTACCGTATCTGTCTTTGAAGATGACGGCTTAGTAGGAACCCGTGTAGTACCTCTTGGCGGATATAACATTTCCAAAGATTTGTCGATCGGGTTACGTACTACAAGTGAAGAAGCAGAAGACATTAAATTGGAACATGGTCATGCATTTATAAATGATGCTAACGAAGAAGAGGCCTTTGAAGTTAATATAATTGGTAGTAACCAAAGACAATCTTATAATCAATTAGATTTAGCAGAAATAATGGAAGCACGATTAGAAGAAATATTGATTTATAGTGCTCGTGAAATTCAGAAAATGGGATATGATGAGATTCCAGGAGGTCTTGTACTAACTGGTGGTTCTATGAGTATGCCTGGTGCTGCAGACTTAGCACAAGACATATTTCAAAGCAACGTGAGAATTGCTATCCCAGATTACATAGGGGTTCGCGAACCTCAATTTACTGCTGGTATTGGTATCTTGAAATTTGCTTATAAGAATGCGAAAATACAAGGGAAAGAGTTTTCAAATGCAGTTACTTCTCAACAAAATAATGTGAGTCATGTTGAAAAAGAAAAACCAATACGATCGAAAAAGACACATAGTCCGAAACAGAAAACAAAAGAAAAGAAAGAACCGAAATTAGCGAACTTCTTCAAATATTTCTTTGATTAAGAAAAATGAAGTAATTAGAGACGTAGAATGAGACAAACTATTAATCTTGCAAAATAGGAGGAAATGGCATGTTAGACTTTGATACGAATATGGACCAACTAGCTACGATAAAAGTAATCGGTGTCGGTGGTGGCGGAAGTAACGCTGTTAACCGAATGATCGAGCATGGTGTGCAGGGTGTTGAATTTATTGCTGTTAATACAGATGCTCAAGCTTTAAATTTATCGAAAGCAGAAGTTAAAATGCAAATTGGAACGAAATTAACGAGAGGACTAGGTGCAGGTGCAAATCCTGAAGTTGGTCGTAAAGCAGCGGAAGAAAGTAAAGAACAAATAGAAGAAATTTTAAAAGGTTCAGATATGGTGTTTGTTACAGCTGGAATGGGTGGTGGTACTGGTACAGGTGCTGCTCCAGTGATTGCGCAAGTTGCAAAAGAATTAGGAGCACTAACTGTCGGTGTGGTTACCCGTCCATTTACATTTGAAGGTAGAAAGAGAGCAACTCAAGCTGTTTCTGGTATTGATGGTTTAAAAAGCAGCGTAGATACATTAATTGTTATTCCAAATGATCGTTTATTAGAAATAATAGATAAAAATACGCCGATGTTAGAAGCTTTCCGTGAAGCGGATAATGTCTTGCGTCAGGGTGTACAAGGTATTTCGGATTTAATTGCAACCCCTGGTCTGATTAACGTAGACTTTGCCGATGTCAAAACGATTATGGCTGATAAAGGATCTGCTTTAATGGGTATTGGTGTTGCAACAGGTGAAAGTAGAGCAGCAGAAGCGGCTAAAAAAGCCATTTCTTCTCCATTGCTTGAAACCTCTATTGATGGTGCTCATGGAGTCTTAATGAATATTACCGGTGGAACAAACTTAAGTCTTTATGAAGTGCAAGAAGCAGCTGATATTGTAACATCTGCTGCAGACCAAGAAGTGAATGTAATTTTCGGTTCTGTTATCAATGAAGATTTAAAAGATGAAATTGTTGTTACCGTGATAGCAACTGGATTTGATGAAACACAAATGAAAAATGCTCAGAACAAACCGAAATCTGTTTTACAAGCTAATACTGCAAAAAGAGAAAGACAACCAGAGAAATCGCAAGAATCACCTCAAGCCTCTCCACAGTCTCAACCGAGACCAAAACAAGAAGAGGATACATTAGATATACCAACATTTTTACGTAATCGTAATAGAAGAAGATAGACAGAAAAGTTGCCAACTCCAATTGGCAACTTTTTTTATACCTTAAAATCCATGACCAAACGAAAGTACCATAACCCCGAGCAGCCTCACAAAAAAACATATATATATACGTATAAGCAGGATTATACGACACTATTGTAGTGGTAATTATGAAATATTATATGTGCTTTGCAATCGCTCCGGCTTGTCGGCTTCCCTTTCCGCGGGTTTTTCTCCTCAGCTAACTTTTTAAGCAAAGTGCGCTTAAAAAGTGGATCTTCGGATAAAAACATCCCGCAGGAGTAGAAGCCGACACCTGCGCTTTTTTATACTCTACAACTAAAGCAAGAGGGTGCATTTTTGCTATCCGCACAATCTTTTGTGATAAATATTCTAGAAATAATCCAAAATAACAGCATTTGCAAAAATTGTAGCATCACATTGAGCGGGGGCGGCCACTCCAACTCCTATGGGACTCGTTTTCCTGAAGATCCACTTTTCCATGCGGTTTTTGCTTGGAAAAGTTAGCTGAAGGAAAAACCCCATGGAAAGGGGAGTGGCCAAGCCGTAGCGGATCCCACATTCATACATCATGTCAAAATTACCTCCAGAGTTATGTTGTATAATCCTGCTTGTACGAAAAAATATCCGAATATTTTGTTTGGTGATTATTGGTTTTTGGTTAAGGGTGAATGGATAGGTTTCTACATTTTCTGTAGTTTTTTCTTAAAACTAGAGGGTTTTTGCATACAAACTGTGACAGACTTCTTTTCATTGTTTCTTTATACTTTACTTAGTAGACAAGTAAAGGTTATAAGCAAAGTTGGTGGAAAGGAAGGAACAGGTGGTTATTTATGTAGAAGTTATTTGGCTGCTAAATTTTATGATAGATTGGATGATTTTACTATTAACACAATCTGTCACAACTCGAATTTCAAAATGGTATAAACTTATTCTTGCTAGTTTATTTGGCTCCCTAGTTGTCCCGATTTCTTTTTTATTACCTGCATATCCAATTGATTCCTGGATAATAAAAATAACTCACTCTTTTATTATTATATGGATTGCATTTGGCTTTCAAAACGTTGCCATCTTTTTAAGAGTATTGTGTACTTTTTATTTTATGACATTCTCCATAGGTGGTGGCTTATTTGCTATTCATTTTTTATTAATAAGTGAGCAAAATTTCATTTTAGCAGATTCTATAGGAGCGACTCATATCCACGGTATATTTGTAATCATTTGCTTTCCTATCATCTTTTTATTTACGAAGCATCGAATGGACAAGCACAAAATGCAGCAATTTCATCAAGAATTTCATTATAAAGTTGTACTTTATTGGGAGAAAAAAGAAGTGGAAACGATAGGGTATTTAGATAGTGGTAATCATTTGGTAGATCCCTTTACACAAACACCAGTAATTATTGTGGATGAGACAGTTCTTATAAATTGGTTTAATGATCAGAAGTTGGCTCAGTTAAAGCAATCTTTTCAAAATATATTACTAGGAAAAGATGATGAATTAACTACAGATTTATTTCGGTTAATTCCGTATCAAGGGGTGAATGGTGATCAGGATTTTATGATTGCATTTAAACCTGAATATGTTCGAATACATATGAAAGACAGACATGTAACCAATAAAAAAGTATTAGTTGGTATTCAGTTCGGAAATTTAGTGTCTGATAACAGCTACCATTGTTTATTACACCCTAAATTATTTCAACAAACAGGGTGATATTATATTGGAGGAGTGGAAGGTATGTTAATTGTACAACAAAAATACAAAATGATATTTTACAAAATTTTAAAAAAAATGGGTTATATTGTTGATGAAATTTATTATATTGGGGGAAGCGAAGCATTACCACCTCCACTTTCAAAAGAAGAAGAATATGAATTAATACATCGTTTACCCGTAGGTGATAAAGCTGCAAGAGCTATGTTAATTGAACGAAACTTAAGACTTGTCGTATATATTGCAAGAAAGTTTGAAAATACAGGAATTAATATCGAGGATTTGATTAGTATTGGAACAATCGGTCTTATTAAAGCAATTAATACCTTTAATCCAGAAAAAAAAATAAAATTAGCCACATATGCTTCTAGGTGTATCGAAAATGAAATTTTAATGTATCTACGCAAGAACAATAAATTAAAAACAGAAGTATCATTTGATGAGCCATTAAATGTGGACTGGGATGGTAATGAATTATTATTATCCGATGTATTAGGAACGGATGAAGATATTACATTTAAAGATTTAGAACAAAGTATTGATAAATCGTTATTACGTAAAGCTTTAGAACAACTAAACGGTAGAGAAAAACAAATAATGGAATTACGGTTCGGATTAGCAAACCATGAAGAAATGACCCAAAAAGATGTAGCGGATATGCTTGGAATATCACAATCCTATATTTCTAGATTAGAAAAAAAAATTATAAAAAGATTACAAAAAGAGTTTAATAAAATGGTGTAAATGCTTGTAGTTGGTAAATGATGGTTAATGCATAAAAAACTCCCGATTGGTGATACTTATTTTTGAGAAGGATCTCCAATTGGGAGGGTACAAAATGACAAGACATAAAGTTGAAATTTGTGGGGTAGATACAGCAACCTTACCAGTTTTAAAGAACGAGGAAATGAGAATCTTATTTAGATCAATGCAGAATGGGGATCAGTCTGCACGAGAAAAGTTAGTGAACGGTAATTTAAGATTAGTATTGAGCGTTATTCAAAGATTCCATAATCGTGGTGAATATGGAGATGATTTATTTCAAGTCGGTTGTATAGGATTACTAAAATCTATTGATAATTTTGACTTGGGCCAAAATGTAAAGTTTTCTACTTATGCAGTGCCTATGATCATTGGCGAGATAAGGCGGTACCTGCGTGATAATAATCCAATAAGAGTATCACGTTCATTAAGAGACATTGCATATAAAGCATTACACGCACGAGAAAAGTTGTTAAATAAAACATCGAAAGATCCTTCTCCTATGGAAATTGCTGATGAGCTTGATGTGCCTGTAACAGATGTGATTTTTGCGCTTGATGCCATACAAGACCCGGTATCATTATTTGAACCTATTTTTAACGACGGCGGTGATCCAATATATGTAATGGATCAAGTTAGTGATGATAATGTAAAGGATAATGATTGGTTAAACCATTTGTCTATTAAAGAGGGAATGCAACGTTTAAATCAGCGTGAAAAGTTAATTTTAAACAAACGCTTCTTCCAAGGTAAGACACAAATGGAAGTTGCAGAAGAGATCGGAATCTCACAAGCTCAAGTTTCCCGCTTAGAAAAAGCAGCAATTAAAGAGATGAACAAAGAAATGTTTGAATAAAAAAGCAAAATATATCAATGATAATACACATTCAGAAAATGATAATAAATGAATACCATAAGAATTATGCCTCATAACTGAGCTAACCTTTTTGAAATGATTTTTGTGCATAGAAACCGCTGCGGCTTGCCCACTTCCCTTTCCATGGGCTTTTTCCTTCAGCTAACTTTTCCAAGCAAAAACCGCATGGAAAAGTGGATCTTCAGGAAAAAGGATCCCATAGGAGTGGAAGTGGCCGCCTACGCTTAGTGGGGCTCTACAACTATTGCAAATGCTAATATTTCGGGTGGTTACAATTAGACAATAAATCAGGTTATATTGATAAGTAATCTAATGATAAATTGATGAGAAATAGTGCATACGCGCCAACATGACTATTCTTGCTTGAGTTGCAGAGTATTAATAAGCGCAGGCGTCCGCTTTCACTCCTGCGGGAAGTTTTTATCCGAAGATCCACTTTGGTAAGTGGTCTTTGCTTACCAAAGTTAGCTGAGGAGAAAAACCCGCGGAAAGGGAAGCGGACAAGCCGGAGTGATTGTAAAGCACATATAATATCTCATAATTACCACTACAATAGTGTCGTATTGCAATTGAAAATCCAAATGATGGCGAATTATTGGTTTAATTCGCGTGATCATTTGGATTTTGTTATTTATCAAATCACTTTTGTTCTAGATTTTTTTTAGCTCTTTTATCTGCACGTTCACTTCTATTCTTTGCCTCGATATCATTTGCATCTGCTAATTCAGAGGCGAATTCTACATCGATTCCATCAGCTTTTTCATACTCAGGGGTCTGCGCTAAGAAGTTTTTTCCAACCTTCTTTTTATGTTCATCTTTACCCATATCCATCCTCCTCTCTATTTGATATCAAGATTAGTTTGTTTATAAAAATAAATTAGATACAGACTTTTGTGTTATTTATGACCTTCTCCAACCATATTTTAAAATAGATCTACATATATTGATAAAAAGGGGGATTACTAATATGATCACATTATCGTCTTTGCAAATGAAGGATATTGTTTATATCGAGGATGGCACAAAAATAGGTAATTTAACAGATATTGAAATAAATGTGGATATCGGTAAAATAATAAATCTGGTTGTAGCAACAAAAACAAAAGTATTTGGTATGTTTGGTGAATCAAGAGAAATTGTTATTCCATGGGAACATGTGATGAAAATTGGTCATGACGTCATTTTAGTAAAGAAAAATGGTGCTTTTCCTACCGTTCAAATTAGTCCTAAAGATGAAGACACCGCCACATATCAACAGTAACTGATAATCTAATTGTTAAGATGTGCTAAAATATGATAAAATGATTTGAAATAGGAGGGGTATGATGAGTGAGCCTTTCTTTCAAAAAAATAATGACCCCATTTTGTGGGTTAAACCATGGGAAGATGCAAATATTGTCGCAGGATTTACAACAAGAGAAAAGGGCAGAAGTTTACCTCCCTATCATAGTAATAATTTAGGATTTCATGTTGAGGACAATCCTGATGATGTACTGCAAAATCGTAAACAGGTAGCAGAGCATATTAATATTCCGCTCAATCAATGGGTTATGGCGGATCAAGTTCATGATAATTATGTACAATTCGTTAATCAAAAACACAAAGGCAGGGGCATCTATACGAAAGATAACGCACTTGAAGCAACAGATGGTTTAATTACTTCGACAAAGAATGTGATGTGTACTGCTTTATATGCTGATTGTGTGCCACTATACTTTTTTGATAGGAAGAATCGTACAGTTGCTATAGCGCACGCAGGCTGGAAGGGTACTGTTGCAAATATTGCTAAAAAAACAATAGAACAATTTAAGGAAAAATCTTCATATGTGGAAGATATCGAAGTAGTGATTGGACCGAGCATTTGTAAGACATGCTATCAGGTAAACGACCATGTAATTCAGCACATCGATCCGAAATATAGTGATTGTTATGAAGGTAAAAACAATAACTATCACTTAGATTTGAAAAAGTTAAATCAAAATCTTTTGTTGGATGAAGGAATACAAGCAAATAACATACATATAACCAATTATTGTACGTCACATCATTCGCTCTTTTTCTCACATAGAAGAGAACAACATCCTACAGGAAGAATGATGGGATTTATCGCTATTTTATAAGGAAGGAAAGGAGACGATCATGACGGTTGCAAACAATCTAGCTAATATCAGACAAAATATTGAGCAGGCGTGCGAAAATGTTCATAGGGATCCTGATGACATTACACTAATAGGCGTTACTAAATATGTTACAATAGAAAGAGCACAAGAGGCTTTAAAAGTAGGGATTAACCATTTAGGCGAGAATCGCATGGAAGGTTTAATTGATAAATACGAATCAATCGGGACAGGAGCAACATGGCATTTTATTGGGTCCTTGCAATCCAGGAAAGTAAGAGAAATAATTGATAAAGTTGATTATATTCATTCACTTGATCGTAAATCTCTTGCAAAGGAAATTAATAAACGAACAAATAAACCACAAAAATGCTTTGTACAAGTTAATGTAAGTGGAGAAGAGTCTAAACATGGGTTAGATGTCAATCAAGTACAAACTTTTGTTGACACGTTAAGAAATTATCCGAATATAAAAGTTGTAGGTTTAATGACAATGGCTCCACTAATACATGATGAAAAACGATTGCGTGAGATTTTTCGTTCTTTAAGAGAGTTACGTGATAAGATTCAAGATGAAGGATGGGAGCATGCACCTTGTCACTACTTGTCAATGGGAATGAGTAATGATTATCAAATTGCAATTGAAGAAGGCGCTACCCACATACGTATTGGTTCAAGTTTAGTGGGTCCATACGAAGAATAGAGGTGAAAATATGAGTATGAAAGGCAAGTTTCGAAATCTCTTCGGTATTGATGAAGAAGAATATGAAATTGTCGAAGAAGAAGTGGGACAAGATGAATATACGCCTCCAACACGTAGTGGAAAAAAAGATGATAAAGGGAATGTGGTTAGTTTATCGTCCGTTCAAAAAAATAATAAAATGGTATTGTGTGAACCACGCTCCTATAATGAAGTACAGGATATAGCAGACCATATCGTCAATCGAAGATCTGTTGTGATAAATCTGCAACGAGTTGATACCTTACAAGCACGACAAATTATTGATTTTATGAGTGGTACTGTATATGCAGTTTCTGGCCAAATCAAAAAACTAGGCTCCCAAACCTTTTTATGTACACCAGACAGTATTGAAATATCAGGTAATATTACTGAAATAATGGAAGAAGTAGATCCAGAACAAAGGTGGTAAAGTAAACAATGGATTTGATTCATCAAATTTTAGCGTACGTTATGATGCTTTATTCGTATGCGATTATAATTTATATTTTAATGTCCTGGTTTCCAGGAGCAAGGGAATCCTCTATTGGTCAAATGCTTGGCTCAATTGTAGAGCCATATTTAGAGCCGTTCCGAAAGATCATACCACCTATTGGCGGAATGATTGATATATCACCAATCGTAGCTATTATTGTATTACAAATGGCTATGAGAGGTTTAGATTTTTTATTTAGATTAATTTAGGTGATGACATGGATTTATACCAGCATTTTAGAAAAGAAGAATATCCATTTATCGATCAGGTGTTATCTTGGCGTGACCATGTAACCAATCGTTATGAAAGTAAAGTGATTGATTTTTTACATCCACGAGAACAAAGGATATTTGATACGATTATTGGGAATGATGAAGACTTACAATTAAAATTTTTTGGTGGTTGGGAACAGGCAGAGAGAAAAAGAGCGGTTTTGGCACCGTTTTATGATGAAGTAAATACGGATAGCTTTGAAGTTGTTCTATTACAAGCAACCTTTCCACAGAAGTTTGTTTCCATTGAACACCCGGATGTATTAGGCTCTTTTTTATCAGCCGGCATAAAGCGAAAAAAAATTGGAGACATCGTAATATATGAAGACACGATTCAGATACTGGTAGCAGAAGATATTACGACATATTTAATCGCTAATGTCACTTCTATAAAAAAAGCTGGCGTTTTATTTGAAAGGGTACCATTGACTAAAAGATTGCCATCTCAAGATAAATGGCAAGAACGTACCACTACTTGCGCTTCTTTAAGATTAGATGTATTGATTAAAGAGATTTATCAGATGTCTAGGCAACAAGCCTTAAATTTAATCAAAAAAGGGTATGTTAAAGTTAATTTTCAAACGATAGATCAGCAAGCCTTTCTGTTAGAGGATGAGGACCTGATCTCGATAAGAGGAAAGGGCCGCACTCGTATTAAAGAAATACAAGGCCGAACAAAAAAAGATAAAATAAGAATCACTTTTGAAAAATTATTATAATTTTTTGTAACTTTAGATAGTGATTTGTCAACAAAGTATGATAATATATGTATAAAGTATGATGACATCAATTAGGAGGTGGCCGATGTGCCTTTAACACCGCTCGACATTCATAACAAAGAATTTGCACGAGGTTTTCGAGGTTATGATGAAGATGATGTAAATGAGTTTTTAGACCAGGTCATTAAAGATTACGAAACGGTGATGCGTGAGAAAAAAGAGTTGAAAGACAAAGTAGAACAACTTAATGAACGCGTTAGTCATTTTTCTAATATCGAAACAACTCTAAACAAGTCGATATTAGTAGCTCAGGAAACAGCTGAAGAAGTAAAAGAAAATGCTAAAAAAGAATCGAAGTTAATTATAAAAGAAGCTGAAAAGAATGCCGATCGAATTATTAACGAAGCGTTACATAAATCAAGATCGATTGCATTAGAAGTTGAAGAATTGAAAAAACAAGCAAAAGTATTCCGAACCAGATTAAAGATGTTAGTCGAAGCACAACTAGATTTAGTAGAGAATAATGACTGGGATGGATTATTTGAAATGGATTTCGATAATGAAGAAGAGGAATCTGATAATCAAAGAGAGCAGTCAAGTCAATATTAATTCTTGACGAAAATCGAATTATTACATATAATTCTTACATCAATATTTTACAGATAAAATATAAATACAGCGAATGGGATAGTAGAATAAGTTTTTCTAGCATAGCGATTTAGGGATGGTGGGAGCCTAATGTAGTGCCTTATTTGAAGATCACCCAGGAGTAGTTACACTGAATTTAAAAGTAAGTGTAAACGTCCATTCACGTTACGAATCTCAAAGTGGTTAGCAAGTAAGAGCTGACTATAAGGGTGGTACCGCGAGTCCTTCTCGTCCCTTCCAGGGATGTGAAGGGCTTTTTATATTTAGCGTTTGTGTAAATGACGAAGTGAGTATATTGAATATACGTAGGTAATGAAACACGTCGGTACACGCTAAAAGGCGGGCCGAATGCGAATATATTTTGATCTATTAACTAAGGAGGACAAAAGTATGGAATATAAACAGACATTAAATATGCCTAAAACAAATTTCCCTATGCGTGGTAATTTACCAAACAAAGAACCGCAATTACAGGAAAAATGGGAGGAAGAAAAGCTCTACGAAAAAGTACAAACTCGTACAGAAGGAAGGCCGTTATTTGTACTACATGATGGACCTCCATATGCCAATGGAGATATCCATATGGGGCATGCACTGAACAAGGTGTTAAAGGATTTTATTGTGAAGTACAAATCAATGGCTGGGTTCCACGCACCATATGTGCCTGGTTGGGATACACACGGTTTACCGATTGAACAAGCACTTGCGAAGAAAAAAGTAAACCGAAAAAAAATGACGATTGCTGAATTTAGACAGAAATGTGCAGAGTATGCGTTAAAGCAAATTGACAATCAGCGTACTCAATTTAAACAATTAGGTGTACGTGGGGATTGGGATAATCCGTATATTACCTTAAACAAAGAATACGAAGCAGCCCAAATTAAAGTATTCGGTGAAATGGCTAAAAAGGGTTATATCTATAAAGGACGTAAGCCTGTATATTGGTCACCGTCATCGGAGTCAGCACTTGCTGAAGCAGAAATTGAATATCAAGATAAGCGATCTGCGTCGATTTATGTAGCATTTGATGTGATAGATGGAAAAGACTTACTAAACGGCAATGAAAAATTTATCATTTGGACCACCACACCATGGACGATTCCAGCTAACCTAGCGATTTCTGTTCATCCAGATTTAGAGTATGCAGTTGTAGAAGTTGATGGGCAAAGATATGTGGTAGCACAAGATATGCTGGAGTCACTAAAAGAAACATTAGAATGGACCGAAGCAAAGGTTGTAAAAACGTTTAAAGGTAAAGAGGCAGAGCATTTAGTTGCGAAACATCCTTTTTATGACCGAGATTCTTTAATTATCCTTGGTGAACATGTAACAACTGAAAGTGGTACAGGACTTGTACACACAGCTCCCGGTCATGGTGAAGATGACTTTATCATCGGTAAGAAATACGACTTGGATGTTTTATGTCCTGTTGACGAGAAAGGTTATTTCACGGAAGAAGCCCCTGGTTTTGAAGGTTTGTTCTATGATGCAGCCAATAAGCAGGTTACGGAAAAATTAGAAGAAAATAATGCATTACTTAAATTGAATTTTATTACGCATTCGTACCCCCATGATTGGCGTACAAAAAAACCAACGATTTTCAGAGCAACTAATCAATGGTTTGCATCAATTAAGGATTTTCGTGAAGAGATTTTGTCGGAAATTAAACGTATTAATTGGCTTCCAAATTGGGGAGAAACTCGATTATTTAATATGGTTCGCGATCGTGAAGACTGGTGTATTTCAAGACAGCGTACATGGGGTGTACCAATTCCGGTATTTTACGGAGAAGATAGAACACCAATTATTAATGATGAAACGATCTCACATGTAGCAAAATTATTTGAAGAGCATGGTTCAAATATTTGGTTTGAATGGGATACGAAAGATTTATTACCTGCAGGATTTTCATCTGAACATAGTCCTAATGGAGAGTTTACGAAGGAGACGGATATCATGGATGTCTGGTTTGACTCTGGTAGCTCCCACGAAGGTGTGTTGGAAAGCAGGACTGAATTACAGCGGCCAGCAGACGTATATTTAGAAGGATCTGATCAATATCGTGGTTGGTTTAACTCGTCGATTTCAACTGCAGTAGCAGTAACAGGAAAATCTCCTTATGAAACAGTTATCAGTCATGGATTTGCATTAGATGGTCAAGGTCGCAAAATGAGTAAATCTGTTGGTAATGTAGTGGTACCATCGAAAATCATGAAACAATATGGTGCAGATATTTTACGTCTTTGGGTTGCTTCTGTTGACTATCAAGCAGATGTGAGGATTTCAGATGAGATTATTAAACAATCAGCTGAAGGATATCGTAAAATCCGAAATACGTTCCGTTTTCTGTTAGCAAACTTAGAAGACTTTACTACAGAAAATTATGTCAATGATGAAAAATTAGAGGAAATGGATCAGTATATGTTATTACGTTTACAACAAGTAATTGATAAATCTCGTAAAGCATATGATGCATATGACTTCTCAACGGTCTATCAAACCATTCATAATTTCTGTACGATTGATTTAAGTTCATTCTATTTAGATTTTGCTAAGGATATTTTATATATTGAAGCGGAGGATAACCATAGAAGACGCAGTATTCAAACCGTATATTATGAAATCCTGACATCTTTGGTTAAATTGCTAACACCAATTTTGACGCATACGATGGAAGAAGTTTGGAGCTACATTCCAGATGTAAAAGAAGAATATGCACAATTAGCAGATATGCCTGAAGCAAGAGAGATCAAAGGTCAGGAAGCCTTAGCTAAGAAATGGTCGCAATTTATGGACGTACGCGATGACATTTTAAAAGCATTGGAAGAAGCACGTGCTGAAAAAGTAATTGGTAAATCATTAGAGGCAGCGGTCACGATTAAAGCAAATAATGAGCAAGTGGCAAATTTATTAAGTGAAGTGCCACATTTACACCAATTATTGATTGTTTCAGATGTCAAACTAGTTAACAATTTAGAAGATGGCAAAACATATGATTATGTTAGCCTAAAAATTGAGAAACATCAAGGCGAAACATGTGAACGTTGCTGGGTAATCTCTGATACAGTTGGCGAAGATAAAGATCATCCGACACTATGTAAACGATGTGCAACCGTAGTAAAAGAAAATTATGCAGACTTAACCGATTAAAAACAAATCGAAAGCCATGTCCCTTCCCACAAGGAACATGGCTTTTCTAAAACAGCTGATAATTTATCTGAACAATCATCTGTTGAATGAGTGTGTTCATTCACTTTCTAGTAATTTTGGTGTGGGGAACAAACAAGGATTGCAACCTTGTATATCTGGTGATGCTTTTTGTCTATTCTTTAAAAGGGGCATTCATAACCCAATCAACAAAGCCCTTACGAAGAAGAGAAGAACTCAAATTATCTGGTTGCTGCTGTACATTTTTAAGTTTAGAATCATATTGAATGAGTTCAATTATGGATTTTTTGAAACCTAATCGAGGAAAAGTTTCTATTATAAAACGAAAGGCTTCCTCTGGTATATCTTCTATGCGCAGGCCAAATATATCCATTCCCGCACCGAAATGAACTAAAGCAATTTCTGGTTGTCTATCTTCGGCAATCTCTGACGTATGCAACAGAATCGCTTCACGTACCACATCAATTTTATCTGATGAAAAGTTGTGAGCGGAAAGGAACTTCTCAGCATAATCAGCGCCCTCATGTTCAAATGAATGTTTTCTGCAAACTTGCTCTGTCAGACCCACATCATGTAAAACAGAAGAGAGATAAAATAACTCTTGGTCATATTTTAACCCATAGTTTTTTCCTAACACATCACCAAAAGCATAAGTTCGCAAACAGTGATTATAGAGAAATTTCGGAGAAATCTCGTAAACTAATTTTGTAGCTCTTTTTGCTATTTTACTATCAGGAATATTAATATTATTCATCTATTTTCTCCTCCTAAATATTTACGCTAGCTTTCAATAAAATACCGATCGGTCTTTTTTAGAATAACTTATTCTCTATTAATACACAACTAATTTATGTTACAATTTTCCAAAAAATATAAAGAAATGGAGAGGATAAAATGCGAAAAGGGGATATAACTCGAAAATTCATTATTCAAAAATCTGCAGAATTGTTTAATCAATATGGGTACGCTGGCTGCTCAATGAATGACATTATGTTGGCTACAGGATTACAAAAAGGTGGAATCTATCGCTATTTCAAAAGTAAAGATGAGCTTGCTGCTGAGGCGTTTGATTATGCTTTTGATATTGTATCTAAACGATTTTCAGATGCAATGTTACAAGCTGATACTGCATTAGAAAAAATCGGTTCTTTGTTTGATGTATATGAAGATGTGGTAAATAATCCCCCGGTAAAAGGGGGCTGTCCTTTGCTTAATACAGCTGTTGACAGTGATGATACGAATCCAGTTTTAAGAAACAAAGCGCTTTTTGTTTTTCATAAATTCCTCAGTGAAATTGAAAAGGTTATCGAAGAAGCTATTCAAAACAAAGAGTTAAATCGTAACATTGATAGTAAAACAGTAGCTTCTTTTATTGTTGCCAGTTTTGAAGGGAGTATTATGATCAGTAAACTGGAAAAAGATAATATGTACATTGCTTCCAGTAAGCAGCAGGTACTTAGTTATCTACTTATGCTGTAAATTGACAGGGTAAATACAAGCTAATAGAACTTTAAAATCTGATTACCTACAATCTTTTTCAATTTCGATTTATAATGGTATAATATGTAGGTAAATTATTGGGTTTGAATTGAATATTTCGGAGGTACGTTATGTGGCGTGTATATGTAATTGCATTAGCAGTAATCGTGATCGATCAAGTAACTAAATGGTTAATTGTAACAAATATGGAACTAGGGGAAAGAATCACCGTTATTGAATCCTTTTTTTATTTAACATCACATCGAAACTCAGGAGCAGCCTGGGGTATACTACAAGGGCAAATGAGCTTTTTCTATATTATCACTATTATTGTGGTTGGGTTTATTATTTATTACATCCAGAAATACGCAAAAGAAAGTGTACTATTAGGTACTGCGCTAGCTTTTGTACTTGGTGGAGCAATCGGAAATTTTATTGATCGTCTATTTCGCAAAGAAGTTGTTGATTTCTTTGATATTTATATTGCTACATACAATTACCCGATTTTTAATATAGCGGATTCTGCACTAGTGGTGGGCGTGATCATTATTTTTATTTATACAATCATCGATGAAAGAAACAAAAAGAAGGAGCAAGTTAAATGAGTGAACCACAGTATATCGTCAATGAAGCGGAACAAGGGACTCGAATTGATAAATTATTAACAAACGTTACTTCTGATTATTCGAGATCTCAAATAAGAACATGGTTTGACAAAAACTTAGTGACAGTCAACGGCAAAACTGTCAAACCAAACTATAAATGTCAAACTGCAGATAAAGTAGAGTGGATGGTACCAGAGGTTGAACCACTTGATGTGGTAGCAAAGAACATACCAATTGATATCGTCTATGAAGATAAAGACATATTAGTGGTAAATAAAGCCAGTGGCATGGTTGTTCACCCTTCTGCAGGTCATCAGGAAGATACACTAGTAAATGCCCTATTGTATCATTGTGATGACTTGTCTGGAATTAATGGGGTGAAAAGACCTGGTATTGTCCATCGTATTGATAAAGATACAAGTGGTTTATTAGTGGTAGCTAAGAATGACCTTGCGCATGAAGGATTGGCTGAACAATTAAAAAAGAAATCAATGAAGAGGGATTATAAGGCTATTGTGCATGGTGATATTCCTCATGATTATGGAACTATTGATGCACCGATTGGTCGAAGTGAAAAAAACAGACAGCTGATGGATGTCACAGAAAAAGGGAAATCTGCTGTGACTCATTTTGAAGTGATTGAAAGACTACATGAAAAATTTTCCGTTGTGAAATGTGTTTTGGAAACAGGCAGAACCCACCAAATACGAGTACACATGAAATATATAGGCTTCCCAATAGTAGGGGATCCAAAATATGGTCAACGTAAAAGTATTGATGTGGATGGCCAAGCTTTACATGCTTATCATTTACAGTTTGAACATCCAATAACAAAGGAGCTTTTAGAATTTGAAGCCCCGTTACCAACTAAATTTACAAAAGTATTAGAAAATATCCGTAAAAGTTATTGACTTCACCTGCACTTTTTGTCATAATTAACTCAATATCATAAAGACCTTTAAACACAGTCCCGTGAGGCTGTAAAGGAACACGGATAAAGTACGATAAGTATGTCCAAATCCTTATACTCCCACGGAGAATAAGGATTTTTTTATGACCATTTTTAGTAAAATATTCCTACTATTTAATAAAGCAGAAGTGAGGTGTTTGTGATGAATAAAAAAGCTAATGTATTAGATGCAGCTGCAATGCGCAGAGCATTAACCAGAATTGCTCATGAAATCCTGGAACGTAACAAAGGTGTAGACGGATTAATGCTTGTAGGTATTAAAACAAGAGGTGTTCCGATCGCCAAACGACTTCAGGAAAGAATTCAGGATATCGAAAGCGTAAAGGTGCCAATCGGTGAACTTGATATTACCTTATATCGTGATGATCTGTCGCATGTAGATGAACAACAAGAACCACAATTAAATGATACCAATCTCAAAGAACAGGTGACAGGTAAAAATGTCATTTTAGTAGATGATGTTTTATATACGGGAAGAACCGTTCGCGCAGCAATGGATGCAATAATGGATCAGGGCAGGCCTTCACAAATGCAACTTGCGGTTTTAGTGGACCGGGGGCATCGTGAATTGCCGATCAGAGCAGATTTTATTGGAAAAAATATTCCCACCTCACAAAATGAAATTATTACAGTGGAATTAGCTGAAATTGATCAGGAAGATAGTGTAAGTATTTACGAAAAAGAATAAAAGACCTTTAACCAAGTACAGAGATACTTATAAGGTCGCAGATTTTGGATGCGTGTATGTATTAACACGTCTACCTCTTTGCGACCAGCAAAGGGGTTTTTTTATAGGGAAGTACAACGCACTACTATAACACCGTCACTCGTTAAAAGGTAAAGAGAATGGCGAATTATCTAATACAGAGAAAAAGGGGAGATCGACATGTCAGATAAAAATATGGTGTTAGGTATTAGAGACGTTCCAAAAACGTCAAAATGGATATTGTTTAGTATTCAACATTTATTCGCAATGTTTGGTGCAACCATCCTTGTACCATTTTTAACAGAACTGTCACCAGCAGTAGCATTGGTTTCAAGTGGACTTGGTACGTTAGCATATTTAGTTATTACAAAAGGACAGATTCCAGCATATTTAGGGTCAAGTTTCGCCTTTATTGCACCGATCACTAGTGCGATGGCGATCGGTGGAACAGGTGGAGTAATGATTGGAAGTTTCTTAGCAGGTGTTGTTTACGGAATCCTATCACTTTTAATCGCAACCTTTGGTACCGATTGGATTATAAAAGTATTACCTCCGATTGTAGTTGGCCCAGTAATTGTTGTTATCGGACTTGGGTTAGCACCAACAGCAATAGATATGGCGATGAATGTCGATGGTGAGTACAGTGGCATCCATTTTAGTGCAGCGATTGTCACATTATTAATAACGGTAATAGGCTCACTACTCTTCAAAGGATTCTTCGGACTTATTCCAATTTTAATAGGTATTATTGGTGGATATTTATATTCCTTAATTATCAGTATATTTACATCTAACAAAATATTAGATACAAGTGGTGTTCAAGCGGCATGGGATAAAATTATGAATGCAGGTTCCTTTGGAGAAGCAATCCAATCGATCTTCTTAGTACCGGAATTTGTTATCCCATTCGTCAACTATAATCCAGCAGACGTGTTTAGCTGGAGTATCGTGTGGATGATGGTACCTGTAGCAGTAGTAACTGTAGCAGAGCATATTGGTGATCAAATGGTATTGTCCAAAATTGCAGGAAAAAACTTTATCAAAAAGCCTGGATTACATCGATCGATATTAGGTGATGGTGTCGCAACCATGATAGCGTCCGCCTTAGGTGGTCCTCCTAATACAACGTATGGTGAAAACATTGGTGTGCTTGCAATTACTAGAGTGTTCAGTGTGTTTGTCATCGGTGGGGCTGCGGTATTGGCTATTCTGTTCGGTTTTGTGGGAATTATCACAGAATTGATTGCATCGATTCCAACAGCGGTAATGGGTGGGGTCTCCATTCTATTATTTGGTATCATTGCTTCAAGTGGGCTAAGAATGCTTATTGATAATCAAATAGATTTAGGTATTAAGAGAAATCTAGTAATCTCTTCAGTCATTTTGGTTATTGGGATAGGTGGTGCCTATATAAATATACCGCTAGGAGATGTTGATGTAACAATAGCTGGAATGGCACTTTCCGCATTAATTGGTCTTGTTTTAAACCTTGTATTACCTGATAAAGAGTCTGGGTATGGAAATGGTCAAATGTTTGCTGAGCCTGATGATCAAGAATAACTAGTACATTTCAAAAAGGGAGGACAAAAGATGAAGCATTTTGTATCGATGAAAGAAAAATCTGAAACAGAAATTCTCCAATTAGTCAAAAGAGCGAACGTTATTAGTCAGAAGGGTGTTAAACCACTGACCGGACAATTTTTTGCAGCAAATCTCTTTTTTGAACCAAGTACACGGACAAAAATGAGTTTTGTGGTGGCACAACGAAGGTTGGGAATGGAAGTATTAGATTTTATGTCGGATATTTCAAGTGTGACTAAGGGTGAGAGTATTTATGATACCGCGCGAACGTTCGAATCCATTGGTGCAAACCTAATTGTGCTCCGACACCAACAGGAAAATATCGCCAATCAATTAGCTGAATCTTTATCCATCCCTGTTATCAATGCTGGCGATGGTACTGGCGAGCACCCGACCCAAAGCTTATTAGACTTAGTTACGATCTATCAGGAATTCCGCCAATTTAATGGATTAAAAGTAGTCATTGCAGGGGATATAAAGCATAGTCGAGTTGCCAGATCCAATGCGATTGCTCTTTCTACATTAGGGTGTCAGGTTTATTTAACCGGAATGAATGACTGGCAAGATAACACATTACCTTTTCCGTATATCTCGATGGATGATGCAGTTGAAATTGCTGACGTACTTATGTTGTTGCGAATTCAACACGAACGACATCATGTGCACCAGACATTCACTGAAGCAGAGTATTTAGAGAATTATGGGTTAACGATTGATCGAGAAGCTAGGATGCAAGCACATGCGGTTATCCTACACCCTGCTCCAGTAAATCGTGGAGTTGAAATAGACACTAGATTAGTCGAATGTGAACGATCTCGTATTTTTAAACAAATGAAAAATGGTGTGGCAGCAAGAATGGCAGTTATCGAATCACTACTGAATCAAGGGGGCAATTATAGTGAAGAAAATTTTAACAAACGTCAAGCGAATATTGGATAATGGAGAAACGCTCCTGTGTGAAATATTAATTGAAGATGAAAAAATAGCGGCTATTGGAAACAAGTTACATGAACCAGATGCAGAAATTATCGATGGCAAAGGGCATATTGTGTCTCCAGGTTTTGTCGATGTCCATGTGCATTTGCGTGAACCAGGTGGTGAAGTAAAAGAAACAATCGCTACCGGTACCAAAGCAGCTGCCAGAGGAGGATATACAACGGTTTGTGCGATGCCAAATACGCAGCCCACTCCAGATTCAGTGGAAGTTTTACAATCAATTCAACAAAAAATAGAAGAAACGGCATCGATTCGTGTATTACCATATGGTTCGATCACGGAACGGTTAATTGGCGACAAATTAACAGATATGAAGGGCTTAAAAGAAGCAGGAGCTTTTGCTTTTACCGATGATGGTGTTGGTATCCAGTCAGCGGACATGATGTTACAAGCGATGAAACGCGCTGCAGCGATAGATATGCCGGTAGTTGCACATTGTGAGGACAATACGCTAATTCATGGTGGTGTTATGCATGAGGGTGAAGTAAGTCAGCAATTAGAATTACCGGGAATCCCTTCTGTATGTGAATCTGTCCAAATTGCTAGAGATGTGTTATTAGCAGAAGCAGCAGGATGTCATTATCACGTATGTCATGTGAGTACTAAAGAATCTGTACGTGTCATTCGTGACGCTAAAAAAGCAGGAATCCATGTTACGGCTGAAGTAACCCCTCACCACCTTTTAATTAATGAAAATGTCATTCATGTGAATGATGCCAATTATAAAATGAATCCGCCATTACGTGCAACAGAAGATCAACAAGCCTTAATCGATGGTCTGCTCGATGGTACGATAGATTTCATCGCAACCGATCATGCACCACATACACATGAAGAAAAAGCACACGGAATGGAAGAAGCCCCTTTTGGAATCGTTGGCTTTGAGACAGCTTTTTCACTATTACATACCCATTTTGTAAAAAAGGGTATTTTCACCCTTAAACAATTAATTGACTGGTTAACAGTCAAACCTGCTTCGACATTTGAATTACCTTTCGGAGCTATTGAAATTGGACAAAGTGCTGATTTAACACTATTAGATATCGAAATTACTTATTCGATCGATAAAGATAGCTTTTTGTCAAAAGGAAAAAATACACCATTTCATCAATGGGAAGTAACTGGTAAGCCAGTCGCTACCATTTATAAAGGTGAAACAGTATATCAGGAGGTTACACAATGAAACGACAACTAATACTGGAAGATGGTACAACGTTTACCGGTGTGGCATTTGGATCGTCAGAAGAACGAATTGGAGAAGTCGTATTTAACACTGGTATGACAGGTTACCAGGAAACATTATCAGACCCTTCTTATTGTGGACAAATTGTTACTATGACCTATCCCTTAATTGGCAATTATGGTATTAATCGTGATGATTTTGAAACGATTAATCCATCGATTTTTGGTTTTGTTGTAAAAGAATTTTGTGAGACTCCTTCGAATTTCAGAAGTGATGAAAGTCTGAATACTTACCTTAAGGCTAATCATATACCTGGAATCGCTGGAATTGATACGAGAAAACTTACGAAAATCCTACGTAAACACGGTACAATGCGTGGTATTTTAACAAAAGCAGAATATGAAGATAAACAAGCAGTAGAAAAAGTAAGACAAGCTGAACCTTTAACAAATCAAGTAGAACAAGTATCCACGGTTAAACCATATGTATCTCCAGGAAGAGGATATCGGATTGTATTAGTCGATTTCGGAATGAAGCATGGTATTTTAAGAGAATTAACACTACGAAACTGTCATGTAACGGTGGTACCACATAATTATAATGCAGAAAACATTTTGCGTTTAAAACCAGACGGTATTATGCTAACCAACGGTCCAGGTAATCCGAAGAATGTGCCAGAGGCGATTGAAATGATTAAACAAGTGATACCAACTGTTCCAACCTTTGGAATTTGTTTAGGTCATCAATTACTTGCCTTAGCATGTGGGGCGGATACGGCAAAATTAAAGTTTGGCCATCGCGGTTCTAACCATCCAGTCTATGATTATGAAACAAAACGCACGTATTTAACATCGCAAAATCACGGTTATGCTGTTACCGAAGCATCGATTCACCATACGGATCTTGAATTAACACAAATCGCCTTAAATGACAAAACGGTGGAAGGTGTCAAACATAGTGTATATCCTGCCTTTTCCGTACAGTATCATCCAGAAAGTTCCCCTGGGCCAGATGATACAAACTATTTATTTGATCGTTTTATTGAAAATATAGCTAACTACCAAGCAGCACAGAAGGAGGAAGCCTAATGCCAAAAAGAACTGATATTCAGAAGATTTTAGTTATTGGATCTGGACCAATAGTAATAGGACAAGCAGCAGAATTTGATTACTCAGGTACACAAGCCTGTCAATCGTTAAAGGAAGAAGGGTATACTGTTGTATTGGCTAACTCCAACCCAGCGACAATCATGACAGACCATACGATTGCAGATACGGTGTATATGGAGCCACTAACTGTGGAATTTTTGTCTAAAATCATTCGTAAAGAGAGACCAGATGCAGTGTTACCAACACTTGGTGGTCAAACAGGTTTGAATTTAGCAGTGGCATTAGATGAATCAGGTATTTTAGAAGAATTTAATGCTGAATTACTAGGATCCAAATTAGATGCGATTCAGAATGCAGAGGATCGTGAAAAATTCAGAAAGCTAATGAATGAAATTAACGAACCTGTACCAGAGAGTCAAATTGTGACGACAGTAGGCGAGGCATTAGATTTTGCAGGTGAAATTGGCTATCCGTTAATTGTCCGTCCGGCTTATACATTGGGTGGAACTGGTGGGGGGATGTGTTATAACGAGGATGACCTAAAAGAGATTACCAGAAATGGTTTATCGTTATCACCAGTCAACCAATGTCTTATCGAAAAGAATATTGCTGGCTTCAAAGAAATTGAATATGAAGTAATGAGAGATAAAAATGACCAAGCGATTGTTGTTTGTAATATGGAAAATATTGATCCAGTTGGTATTCATACAGGTGACTCGATTGTTGTTGCACCATCTCAAACTCTTAGTGATCGTGAATACCAAATGTTACGCTCCTCTTCATTAAAAATTATTCGTGCCTTAGAAATTGAAGGTGGCTGTAATGTCCAGTTAGCTCTCGATCCGGATAGCTTCCAGTATTATATTATTGAAGTAAATCCACGAGTAAGTCGTTCATCGGCACTCGCATCAAAAGCAACTGGTTATCCAATTGCTAAGATTGCCGCAAAAATTGCAATCGGTATGACATTGGATGAAATTATGAATCCAATTACAGGTACAACGTATGCATGCTATGAACCGGCATTAGACTATGTAGTATCGAAATTCCCACGCTTTCCTTTTGATAAATTTGTATTAGGCAATCGTCAATTAGGAACACAGATGAAAGCAACTGGAGAAGTGATGGCAATCGGTCGTAATTTCGAGGAAGCAATGTTAAAAGGGATTCGCTCACTAGATATAAGTGGTGAAGATTTTTACTTGCCAAAACTAATTGACCTGTCGATGGAAACGTTGAAAGAACGTCTTGTCAAAGCAGACGATGAACGCATTTATGTACTTGCTGAAGTCTTGCGAAAAGGCATGAGTATTGAGGAAATATTCGAATTAACAAAAATTGATCGTTTTTTCTTAGAGAAATTGAAGAACGTTATTGATCTTGAATCAAAATTGGCTGACCATCCTCAAGATCGAAAACTTCTAAAAGAAGCAAAAGAGATCGGATTATCTGATACACAAATTGCAAGAGTGTGGAATGTAGAAGTAGATGATATCTACCATACTCGTAAAGAAGCCGGGCTAATGCCAGTTTATAAGATGGTAGATACGTGTGCAGCAGAATTTGAATCAGAAACACCTTATTTCTACAGTTCCTATGAAGAAGAAAATGAATCGGTTGTTTCAGATCGCAAGAAAGTAGTAGTGATTGGTTCTGGTCCAATTCGAATCGGGCAAGGTATTGAGTTTGACTATGCAACGGTTCACTCCGTATTAGCTCTAAGAGAAGCGGGATATGAAGCAATAATTATGAATAGTAATCCGGAAACCGTATCAACAGACTTTAGTGTCTCCGATAAATTATATTTTGAGCCATTAACTCTTGAAGATGTAATGCATGTTGTAGAATTAGAACAGCCTGAAGGTGTAATTGTTCAATTTGGTGGGCAGACAGCGATTAATCTTGCGGAAGGACTGGAACGCAGAGGCGTAAAAATTTTAGGAACACCACTTGAAGCAATCGATACAGCCGAGAATCGTGACAGATTTGAACAATTATTACAAGAGCTAAATATTCCGCAACCACAAGGGAAAAGTGTACGTCAATTAGACCAGGCAAAAGAAGCGGCAGCATCAATCGGATACCCTGTATTAGTTCGTCCATCATATGTGATTGGCGGAAGTCAAATGGAGATTGTTTATAACGAGGATGAGCTTGAAGGCTATCTAGCGAAAACCAATCATATTAAACATAAACATCCCGTTCTAATCGACAAATATTTAACTGGAATCGAAGTGGAAGTGGATGCAATAAGTGATGGGGAAACAACGATTATTCCTGGAGTAATGGAGCATATCGAACGCGCAGGAGTTCACTCAGGTGACTCGATAGCAGTTTATCCAACACAGCGATTATCAGAAGAAATTAAACAAACCTGTGTCGATACAACGATTAAAATCGCAGAAAAGCTAGGTGTGAAAGGTTTAATTAATATTCAATTCGTTGTCCACAAAAATGAAGTGTACGTTTTAGAAGTGAACCCAAGGGCAAGTCGTACGATACCATTCTTGAGTAAAATTACCGGAGTAACGATGGCGAATTTAGCTACACGTTGTATTATCGGTGATTCTCTAGCTAATATTGGGTATCAGAGTGGTTTATTACCAGAACCAGAAACCGTTTCTGTGAAGGTACCTGTTTTCTCCTTTGAGAAATTACGCAGTGTGGATACAATGCTTGGGCCTGAAATGAAATCTACTGGGGAAGCGATCGGTCGTGATCGAACATTAGAAAAAGCATTATATAAAGGTTTAACTGCATCAGGATTAAAAATACCAATGGAGGGTGCTGTCTTAATCACTGTTGCTGATAAGGATAAAGAAGAAGCATGTCAGATTGCTAAACGTTTCTTTGAATTAGGATTCCATTTATATGCTACTGCAGGTACAGCGGAAGCAATTAAAAACTTAAACTTACCAGTCACTGAAGTAGGTAAAGTAGGTACAGAAGGTAAAAATGTTCTTTCCATTATTGAACAGGGAGAAGTACAAGTAGTAGTAAATAGTCTGACATCAGGTAAGAAGCCACGGTCTGATGGATTTAGAATTCGTCGTGAGGCAGTAGAACATGGAATCGCCTGTTTAACTAGTTTAGATACTGCTGAAGCGATCGTAAATGTAATTGACTCTACGACATTTACTGCAAAACCTGCAGTGGAAGGGAAGGCTATCGTACTGTGATAACCAAACAATTGATTGAGATAAAAAGTCATTTGCGAATTGCCGAAGATACGTTTGAAGTTGTTTTGCAGTCAACATTAGCCCGTGAATTAAAGCCAGGTCAGTTTGTTCATGTTGCACTAAAAAATCATATGTTAAGAAGACCCGTTTCGGTAGCGAATGTGGATGCAGAAGCGGAAACCTTTACAATAGTTTTTAAGATTTTTGGTGAAGGAACGAAATCGTTAAGTAGGTACCAGGCAGGAGATCACTTAGATGTAATTTTGCCATGTGGCAGCTATTATCCTGTTGAGGAGTTAGAATTAGATCACGCATTGATTGTTGGTGGAGGGATTGGAGTCCCTCCTCTTTACTACCTTGCTAAATCATTAAAAGAAAAGGGAGTTAAAGTAACAACAGTACTTGGTTTTCAATCGAAAGCTCACGTTTTTTATGAAGAAAAGTTTCAGCTATTAGGAGATACTTATATCGCTACAAACGATGGAACTTATGGCAAAAAAGGCTTTGTTACAGATATTATTTCTGAGCTTTCTCCAACAATAGATTATTACTTTTCGTGCGGGCCAACACCTATGCTTCAAGCGGTCACCAATCAATTAGCAGAACAAAAAGGCTATATTTCTCTGGAAGAACGAATGGGTTGTGGAGTTGGCACTTGTTACGCTTGTGTTGTGCCATTAAAAGAAGATCCAACTCAATCGAAGAAGATTTGTAAAGATGGCCCGGTCTTTTACGCAAATGAGGTGATCTTAACATGAATTTAACAACAACTTTACCCGGTTTATCTTTAAAGAATCCAGTCATGCCAGCATCTGGCTGCTTTGGTTTTGGCAAAGAGTATAGTCAATTTTATGATTTAAGTGATTTGGGTGCGATTATTGTAAAAGCTGCTACAGGTCAGGCGCGTTACGGGAATCCGACACCTAGAGTTGCTGAGACTACTAGTGGTATGTTAAATGCAATTGGTCTGCAAAATCCAGGAGTAGATGCCATTATCAAAGAAGAATTACCTTTTTTAAGATCTTATGATACACCTGTGATTGCAAATGTGGCAGGTAGTACAGTGGAAGAATATGTCCAGGTAACGAAAGCCTTAAATCATTCTCAAGATATTGCTGCGATCGAATTAAATATCTCGTGTCCCAATGTTAAAGAGGGTGGCGTTCAGTTTGGTACAGATCCCGAGCTTGCAAAAGAAGTAACTTATCAAGTAAAACAAGCTAGTAATTACCCTGTTTATGTCAAATTATCTCCGAATGTGTCTAATATTGTAACAATGGCAAAAGCAGTAACAGATGCTGGAGCGGATGGTTTATCAATGATTAATACATTAACAGGTATGCAGATTAACTTGAAGCAGCGTAAACCAATTATTGCGAATAAAACAGGTGGTTTATCAGGTCCTGCTATTAAACCGATTGCGATTCGTATGGTTTATGAAGTAAGACAGGCTTTGGATATTCCGATTATTGGAATGGGTGGCATTATAACAGCAGAAGACGCCCTGGAATTTTTGCTTGCGGGTGCAAATGCTGTAGCTGTTGGTACGGCTAATTTTCAAAATCCACTCGCTTGTCCTGAGATTATTCAAGAATTACCACGCGTATTAGAACAGTATGGATTCCAATCTGTAGAAGAAGCAATCGGAAAGGGGCATGTTAATGGATAAACCGTTCTTTTTAGCACTAGACTTTCGCACGGAAAATGATGTAAAGACTTTTATTAAGGATCATGATTTGTTTGGTGTTCCGGTAAAAGTAGGGATGGAGTTATTTTATCGTGAAGGTAGACCGATTATTGATTGGTTAAACAAACAAGGTCATCCGATCTTTTTGGATTTGAAATTGCACGACATCCCAACAACCGTTGAAAAAGCAATGTATAATTTGGCTTCACTTGGAGTAGATATCGTCAATGTACATGCTTCAGGTGGCAGTGAAATGATCAAAGCAGCTAAACGGGGACTTGAAGCGGGAGCAGTGAAAGAGATTCCAAAATTAATAGCGGTAACTGTGTTAACATCAATGGATGAGCAGGTATTGCAAGAGGAATTGCATATTCAACAGCCGCTAAGTGATGCAGTGGAAAGACTGGCATTATTAACGAAAGAAAGTGGGGCAGATGGTGTTGTCTGTTCTGCTCATGAAGTTCCAACAATTAAAAAAGCTTGTGGGGATTCTTTTTTAACGGTTACTCCAGGTATACGTTTAAGCGACTCCAATCAGAATGATCAAAAGAGAGTAGCTACACCAACACTTGCAAAACAAAATGGGGCTGATTATTTAGTGATTGGCAGAAGTATCACAAAAGCAGACAACCCCCAAATAAATTATCAACGTGTAGTAGAGGAGTGGAATCATGCTTAAATCAAAAGAAATGGCCAATGCGTTATACGAAATAGAAGCGATTCAAATTCGACCAGATCGCTCCTTTGTCTGGACATCAGGGATTCACTCACCAATCTATTGTGATAATCGATTAACCATGTCCTATCCAAAAGTGAGAAAGCAAATTGTAGAACAATTCGCAAATATGATTGAACAATTAGATAAAAAACCAGACGTTATTGCCGGATGTGCGACTGCTGGAATTCCGCACGCTGCTTGGCTGGCAGATTATTTAAATTTACCAATGGTTTATGTGCGCTCGAAGCCAAAAGGACATGGAAAACAAAATCAGATAGAAGGTAAGGTCGAGAAAGGAGATAAAGTCATTGTTATTGAGGACTTAATCTCTACTGGTGGTTCATCTATCGAGAGTGCTGTCGTTTTAAAAGAAGCAGGAGCTAAGGTTTTAAATGTGTTAGCTATTTTTAGTTATGGATTAGCAAAAGCCGATCTCCAATTTAAAGATGCTGATGTACCTTTTTCAACTATTACAAACTTTGATATTTTGGCAGATGCATTAGTAGAAAATAAAGAAATAACGGAAGCAGAAAAGACGGATTTATTACAATGGAGAAATGAATTAGGAAATAGCTAATATTTCCCGGGCAACCGCAACAAAATACGTGATTCGCTAAAAAAAGACAGTGCACCTGTCTTTTTTTGTTATAAGAAAACATATAATCCGCTGTATTAATGTATTTTCAATGTAGCCATTTTGAAATATAGTGTATATGAATCCATAGCTTCGGCTGTCCACTTCCCTTTCCGTGGCGTTTTCCCTTCAGCTAACTTTTTCGAGCACAAACCGCTCAAAAAAGTGGATCTTCAGGGAAAACGAATGCCACAGGAGTGGAAGCGGACGGCCTACGCTATAAAGTAGTTCTACATCATTTGTGACAGTTAACTTGTCGAGGTTTATTAACAATATGAAATGGAAGTCGCCATATCACTACTTACACCCATTGTAGCGCATTAGTTGCGCAGGCGGCCACTTCGACTCCTGGGGGATCTTCTTTACAAAGTTAGCTGAAGACACGCCCCCTGGAAAGCGAAGTGAGCAAGCCGGAGCGGGTTTTAAATCTATTATCCATTTCAGTTTCTTATTATAAGGCGAAGAATGTATAAAAATATTTACTCTGAATTCTATCATAATGGTAAAAGCCTGCAAACATTATATATAAACTAAGGTGACAAAATGAATTCTTTTTATACTTTTAATTTAGATAAAACTAAGTATAATCTCTTTACTGCTTTTTGTCTTTTAATTCTTCTATTTCTTTATCTAATTTGTTTATTCTTTGCAAAAGTGCTTTTGGAGGTTTCTTTATTGCACGAATAACCCAATAGGCAACTCCAATAATAATTCCTATAAAGATTATTAGAACTACTATTCCCTCCAAGTTATACTGTTCGACCATAATTATAACTCCTTTTTTTGCTTTCCATTTATTAGCATTTCTATATTATCACTAATTTTAAATCTAATTCAAGAAAAAATTGTATCTTAATATCAACTATTTCATTACTCTTCTATCCAGTTGTTGTCTTTAAGAATTTCTGGAATAATTAAACACCAAACTGTTTCAAATGATGATCAAGGTGCTTGTATAGCCCTTTTCCCCATTGCTCGGAGGTTAGTCTGCCGAAAAAAGGATGTGTCTGTGTTGTACATTGTTCTGGCCCATTATTTTGGAGGATAATAATTTTTTGTTTCAGATTTTCTTTTTCTGTTTCAAAATCCTTTTCATTTACAATCAAAATGGTTGGAATAGTGGACATATTATGAGCTAAGGGCTTGTCATTATAAAAGATGGGCTTTACAAACTTTCCTATTATTATCCCTAACCAACTTCTTTTAGTAGAAGCATTCCCCGTTGCAACGTCTTGAAATAATGAGCAATGTGCCAACATTTGTGCAACATTCATCTTTCCCCATTGAGGTTGTGAATTTGTGCTTAAATTGTTGATACGGTTTAAGATTTCCACAGAATGCATTTGATTAAAAATATTCTTCAAGTGAAACTACTCCTTTTACAAAATGAATGTTATATTCATTTGCATTCATTTTCACTAATTAATTTTTTCCACTAATTCTAAAATAATCCCTTCTGGTCCACGAACGTAGCCTAGCTTATAAACGTTTTCATAGTTTTGTACCTGGCCAATGAGTTCCGTTCCCTTCTTTTTCAATTTAGCAACAATGGAATCAATATCCTCAACAGAAAATGCAATATGCCGGATACCCAATGTATTTGCAAAAGAATTTTGAATACCTTTTTCATCTGAAGGTGTATGAAATTTGCCTAGCTCTAAAGTAGACTGTCCATCTGGTAATCCTAACATTACAACCGTCTCTTTAACGTCATTAAGTCCAATGATTTGTTCAACCCAGTCACCTTCTACTTCTCCTTCCCCTAGCATTTCAAGTCCTAAATCAAGAAAAAACTCTTTAGCAGCAGAAAGATCATTTACAATTATGCCTACGTGATCGATTCTATTGAATTTCATAATCTTTACCTCCTGTTATTTTTAAATAATTGAATTAGATAATATTATAAATATCCTAACCGTCCCTTTTAGAAAAATGATAATATTATTTTCCACCAATATACTAACACAAGAAAATATAGTAAATTTCTTAAGAATTGCTACTTATGTACGATTTAAGTAATTTTTCATCAAAAGAGGCAAAGAAATGAGAATGGGTGGGTCGTCAAGACGTGGTCCACGTAGTCTTAGTGACTGATAAGGTATAGCTGTTTCCGCTTTTACATAGATGGGAGCATCTGCTTTCGCACGTAGTGTTTGATTCGGTACAAGTATTTCATTTGCCTGCATATTCCAGAAGACTGCGGTAGCCATCAAATAATAGATTCCTGGTTTTACATCAGTAAAACAAAAATATCCCAATGATGACAATAGTGTTCCGTATTGAGGTAGCCCTTCAGGTATTGGTTTGTTAAATAGACCAATTAAAATAACTCCTTCAAGTGCGATATCTGCATCAATTGTTCCTTCCACTTTATTATAGGAGTGTTTCATTTTAGTTTGTTGAGACCAGTTGTTTCTTTCTTGAAGAGATGCCATGTAATTGCTGATTTGTCTTGGAGTTTTTCTGAATTGCATAGGGCTGATCCCTACTTTCTCAGTGAAGCGTGTCGTGAAGGTTCCCAAGCTTTGTTGACCAATTTCCATACTTATATCGCGTATTGTCAAATTCGTATTAACTAATAGGCTTTTTGCTTTTTGTACTTTTAATGAGGCTACATATTGATGAGGGGACAGTCCGGTATTTGCTTTGAAAATACGCGTAAAATGAAAAGGGCTGTAGGCTGCGCGTTTAGCTAATCGGGATAGAGGAAGTGGTTCATCCAGATGATCATGAATATATGCAATCACCCCTTCCATTTCTGAGTTTCTACTGCTCATTCTGTTCACCTCCTAGATTATTTCCAAATTATATAATAGATAAGCGCTTACTACAATAGGCCTAACGTAATGAGGACGAAGCAGAGCAGGTTTTTAAGCTTATTATTAAAATATAATAGATTTGAACATTTCATACTCTATTAGTATAAATAGAATTCGTTTATGCATAAAGTGAGTTAGAAAGCTGCTATCTATGTAATAGTAGCCCTATCTAGATAAAAGGAGTTGACCCGTGAGAGTCAACTCCTAATTAAAAATTATTTCTGCTTTTTTAATTTCGATAAATAGCTGCTGTCTGGTGTTACAAACAAGGTTTTTTGATTGTCATACGTAACATATCCAGGCTTGGCTCCATTAGGCTTACGCACATGTCGAATTAATGTATAATCAACCGGAACCGATGAGGAATTCTTTGATTTACTGAAATTAGCAGCTAATTGAGCAGCCTCAATTAAAGTATCCTCACTAGGTTCTGTTGAACGAATCACAACATGGGAACCGGGAATATCTTTTGTATGCAGCCACACTTCGTCTTTACGGGCAAGACGATTGGTTAAAAATTCATTTTGTTTATTGTTTCTTCCAACTAAGATCTCAGTACCATCTGAACTATTATACACATCTGGAACAGGTTTAGATGCCTTCTTTTTCTTTTTTCCTTTTATTACTTTTTTCTTTAAATAACCCTGTTCCTGTAACTCTTCCCGTATTTCTTCAATATCTTGTTCTCTTGCGGTATCAATCTGTTCGATAATCTCTTCTAAATAATGGATTTCCTGAAAAGCTTTCTTTTTTTCCTCTTCTACCATTTGCTTCGATTTTTTTAGTTTATGATATTTTTTGAAAAGTGTTTGTGCGTTGTCACTTGGCGATTTGTTTTCGTTTAGCTTTATTGTAATCTTAGCCTGATTGGGATCATAATAATCAATTACCTCAACTTCTTTATCGCCTTGTTTAACCAAATGCATATGAGCTGTCAGCAGTTCGCCATATTTCTGAAAGCGATCCGCATGTTTGGCATCTTCTAATGTTTGATCAAGCTTTACCAATTTACGCTTGTTTTTCTTTTGTTCATTGGTTAATAATCTAATAAGATCGCCTGCTTTTTGTTTAACCCGATCACGTTCAGCCTTTCCTGAGTAATATGCATCTAGCATTTCACTGACAGAAGAATATGAAATTTTTTCTTCTTCTTCTTTGGTTACCAGAGGCAGTACATAAAAACTTTCTTTTCTACCTTTGAAAATGCACGGTTGATAATGATGCTCAAGCACGGTTTGTTGAATCAATTCAAATGCTTCCATATATGCCGTTACTTTACCTAAGCCAGCTCTGGAAACAATTTCTTTTGCTATTACTGGTGAAAACCCCATATATGTGTGTACGATTTGTTGATCGATTCGTCCTGCATTAAAGTCTAACTTTTTTAAAAAAGTTTCCCCATCTAATCTAAGAGGATTTATTTTCCCTTGATTAGGAGGACTTATATAACCACTTCCAGGTAAAATCGATCGATGCCGGTTTTGTGCACTTGATACATGTTTAATACTATCTAAGATCACTTGCCGCTCATCGTCCACTAAAATGATATTACTGTGCTTACCCATAAGTTCTACTACCAATGTCTTTTTACTTTCATCGCCAATTTCATTTTTTGTTTTAAAATGAATATGGATAATCCGTTCATTTTCTACTTGTTCCACAGCTTCGATAAAACTTCCGTTAAGGTATTTTCTTAACATCATACAATACATCGATGGTTCTGCAGGGTTGTCATAGGTATCTTGCGTAAAATGAATTCGTGCATAACTAGAATGAGCACTTATTAATAACTGTTTATTCGTGCCAAATTTACGTATAGTAAAAAGTAATTCAGTTTCAGTAGGCTGGTATATTTTTAATACACGAGCTGATGACATTTCATGATCTAATTCATGTGATACTGCACGTGTTACAATTCCATCAAAAGCCATTTCTATCACCTCATTCTTTCATTATAACATGACTGATTTCTAAAAAATAATCAATACTTTAATTTGTCTTGTCCTATGAATTTTTGATATGATAATGAATACTATAGTTGATGGATGTGATAAATAGATGCTTAGTATGACCGGTTATGGGAGAGAAGATGTTCAACAAGAAGATCTGGACATCAGTGTAGAAATAAAAACTATTAATCACCGCTATTTAGACATTACTCTTCACCTTCCTAAAGCCTTATTACATATAGAAGACCAATTAAAACGTATCATACAGAAAAAAATGAAACGTGGTAAAATCACTGTTTCAATATATACTTTTGGACAGCAGATAAATCAGAAACAACTACAAACGGACTGGGATTTAGCTGAACAATATATAGATCAATTGAACCAGTTAAAGTCAACCTATCAGTTATCCGGAGATATAACAATGGAGTTACTCGGAAAGTTCCCAGATATATTTTACATAAAAGAGCACGAAGAGACCGACTCTATCATAGAAAAATATATTACATCTGCATTGCAAAAAGCAGTCGAAAAAGCGAATCAAATGCGTTTAAATGAAGGTGCCGAATTAAAGAAAGATTTAACTGAGCGTTCTAAAAAAATACAAAATAAAATAAAACAGTTGGGTGAACGGCGAAACATTGTTATAATAGAGTATCAGGAGCGAATACTTGAACGTATAAACAAATATCTTGAAAATACTTCTATTTACGATGAATCTAGATTATATCAAG
Organism: Gracilibacillus kekensis; assembly: GCF_900143085.1. Classification (GTDB taxonomy): domain Bacteria; phylum Bacillota; class Bacilli; order Bacillales; family Amphibacillaceae; genus Gracilibacillus; species Gracilibacillus kekensis. The sequence continues at coordinate 52,750 of NZ_FRCZ01000004.1, forward strand.
AAATCGCACTGCTCGCTGAAAAGGGTGACATTTCGGAGGAATTAACACGATTACATAGTCATATAAAACAGTTCCATCACATCATAGAGGAAAGTCAGCCAATCGGTAGAAAGTTAGATTTTATTGTACAAGAAATAAATCGCGAATTAAATACCATTGGTTCTAAGTCGAATGATACATGGATAAGTGAGCAAATTGTTTACCTCAAAAGTGAAGCAGAGAAAATGAAAGAACAAATACAAAATTTAGAATAATTATTTAAAAATAGTTGTTTGATAATTTTAAGGGGGAGCTCGAAATGAGTTTGAAATTAATTAATATAGGTTTTGGAAATGTGGTCTCTGCAAATCGAATAATATCAATTGTATCACCAGAGTCTGCACCTATTAAACGTATTATTACAGTAGCTCGTGACAATAATAAATTAGTAGATGCTACATATGGGAGAAGAACGAGAGCAGTTATTGTTACAGATAGTGATCATGTCATTTTATCAGCTGTTCAACCTGAAACAGTTGGACAACGAGTGATTAGTCATGATGAAATAAGTGAAGAATAGTAGGAGGAGCTATATTGATAGATGAAAAAGGGATACTGTTCATTTTATCTGGTCCATCTGGAGTAGGGAAGGGGACAGTTCGCAAAGCATTATTTGAACAAGATACAAATCTAAAGTATTCTATTTCGATGACAACAAGAGCGATGCGTGAAGGTGAACAAGAAGGTGTTGATTACTTCTACCGAACACGAGAACAATTTGAACAAATGATATCTGAAAAGAAAATGCTGGAATACGCTGAATATGTTGGTAATTATTATGGCACACCGAAACAATATGTAGAAGAAATGATTGAACTGGGTCATGATGTCTTTCTTGAAATTGAAGTACAAGGAGCATTGCAAGTAAAAGAAAACTTTCCGCAAGGTGTCTTCATCTTTCTGATACCACCTAGTTTAGAAGAGCTAAAAAATCGGATTGTTGATCGAGGAACGGAAACCGAAGATTTAATTATGAATCGATTAAAAGAAGCGCGAAACGAAATCGAAATGATGGACAAATATGATTATGTTGTGGTAAATGATAATATAGACGAAGCAGTAAGAAAAGTACAAGCGATTGTCCAAAGTGAGCATTGTAAGAGAGAACGAGTTGCAAAACAATATAAGGCATTACTGGAGGTAGATGACAAATGATATTAGAACCATCGATCGATAAATTACAAACCAAAATTAATTCAAAGTATACGTTAGTAACACTGGCGGCGAAAAGAGCTAGACAAATTCAAGATACAAAAGTACATCAAGTCGAAAACCCAGATTCTGCAACATATGTAGGACTTGCTTTAGAAGAGATCTTAGAAGAAAAATTAATCGTTCATCCTGATTATGTGATGCCGAATGAATAATGAAGTTTGATTGAACGTACTCCCTCGCATTGCTTTTAGCTTGCGAGGGTTTCTTCTATAGAAATAAAAGCTTAGAACGTTCGTTTGAAAATGTAGACTTCGGAATAAACGGCGATAACAGGCCTACTGACTGTTACCAGAAGTGCTGAAATCGGTGCCCAGCAGATCTTCCTTTTCGAGTTCATAAAGTAATAAGGCGATTCGAGAAATAAACCTAGGTCTTGGTGTTCAGAGCTGCAGTGGTTATAAATGTAATCCTTAAGCCGAAATTTTATAATTTCCTATAGTACAAGAAAGGGGCTTCCTAAGATGTTAAAAGGAAAGAAAATTGTAATAGGTGTATCTGGGGGGATTGCGGCATACAAAGCAATTGCTTTAACGAGCAAACTAACGCAATCTGGTGCAGAGGTAAAGGTCATTATGACGAAACATGCTACAGAGTTTGTCACACCACTTACTTTTCAGGCTATATCCAGAAATCCTGTCTACACTGACACTTTTGATGAAAAAGATTCTTCTGTAATTGCACATATCGATTTAGCGGATTGGGCGGACATTTTTATTCTGGCGCCAGCTACTGCTAATTTAATTGGAAAAGTTGCTAACGGAGTTGCCGATGATATGCTTTCGACCACTCTTTTAGCAACGCAATCAACAGTATATTTGGCACCAGCAATGAATGTTCACATGTATCAGCATCCAGCAGTTGTGGAAAACATGAAGAAACTTGAAAGCTGGGGATATCGTTTTATTGAACCAGGTGATGGTTATCTTGCTTGTGGTTATATTGGTAAAGGTAGATTAGAAGAGCCAGAAAAAATGGTAGAATTATTAGAAATGGATACCAATCGTACGACGAAGTGGAAGGGGAAAAAGGTATTAATAACAGCAGGTCCAACTAGGGAAGCACTAGACCCCGTGCGTTACTTTACCAATTATTCTTCAGGTAAAATGGGGTATGCGTTAGCCCAATCTGCAATGGAAAATGGAGCAGAGGTTTATTTAGTTTCAGGTCCCACCCATTTAGAAGAACCGCAAAATGTTCGAGTTTTCCATGTGTCCAGTGCAAGTCAAATGTTTGAAACAGTCAAGCATTTATATGATGAGGTTGATATAGTTGTTAAAACTGCTGCAGTGGCTGACTACCGGCCTAAGCAAACAGTAGAACATAAAATAAAGAAAAATAATGAACCATTATCAGTAGAAATGGAACGAACGACGGATATTTTACATTATCTCGGTGAACACAAGCGGAATCAATTTATAGTCGGATTTGCTGCGGAAACGCAAAATCTTAAGGAATATGGTACAAAAAAATTAGTATCCAAAAATCTCGATGCCATTGTACTTAATGACGTAAGTCAAAGTGATATCGGATTTGACTCCGATCAAAATCAAGTGATTTTTTTAACGAGAGCCGGTAATGAACAATTTGTTCCACAGGCAAGTAAAAAACAAATAGCTGATCAAATTATTCATCTAATCGATAATGAAATAGGGAAGGGTTAGTATGCGAGTAGCGAAGGTGATTGTCGATGTTTCGACAAGCCAAACAAATCACACATTCGATTATTTAATTCCTGAATCATGGGAAAATATCGTGCAAAAAGGCATGAGAGTATCGGTTCCGTTTGGGCCAAGGAAAGTCATGGGTTTTGTGTTGGAAGTTAGTGATCATTCCGAGTTTGATAAACTTAAACCCCTTGATGAAGTGATGGATTTGACCCCAGTATTAACGGAGGAGTTATTGCAAATAGGCAAATGGATCAGTGAACAGACGGTTAGTTTTTATATTCAGACGTTTCAAGCGATGTTACCTCAGATTTTAAAGGCAAAATACAAAAAGGAAATTGAGGTATTAACAGATGTTGAGATTGCTGAAGAATTACAACAGCTTTTTGCAGGTAGAGCAGTGATGGACTTCGAAGAGTTTGTTGAACGAAATGGCAATTATTCTTTGTTATTAAAAGAAGTGAAAAATGGTCATGTTCAGATTAACTATATTGTGAAATCGAAAGAAACGAATAAAACAAAAGTGTTTATTGCACCAAATAAAGAGCCATACTTACTAGAAGAGGCGTTAGAAGATACATCAAATCGAGCAAAGAAACAGAAACGAATTCTAGAATACTTTCTAGAGCAAACAACACCAATCGAACAAAAACAGTTAATTACGGAACTAAGCACCACCACAGCAACGATTAATCAGCTGGTAGAGAGAAATCTGCTAAAAAAGATAGAAAAAAAAGTGTATCGTGATCCTTTTCAGGATACAGATTTTGAACGTAGTAAATCATTGCCTTTGAGCGGTCAACAACAAACAGCGATCAAGCCAATATGGCAAGCCATCGAAGAAAAACAGGACGAGGTTTTTTTACTCCACGGTGTGACTGGAAGCGGCAAGACGGAAGTATATCTGCAAGCGATTGAGCGTGTATTGGATAAAGGGATGGAAGCTATTGTTCTGGTTCCCGAAATAGCATTAACACCACAAATGGTCCAGCGCTTTAAGAGTAGGTTTGGTTCTCAGGTTGCGGTATTACATAGTGCGCTATCAGCAGGTGAAAAATTTGATGAATGGACAAAAATTCATAAAAAAGAAGTCAACGTTGTAGTGGGTGCTCGTTCAGCAATCTTCGCCCCTTTTGAAAATATCGGTATTATTATTATTGACGAAGAGCATGAAACAAGTTATAAACAGGATGAACAGCCACGGTATCACGCTAGAGAAGTGGCAAAGAAACGAGGGAATTACCATCATTGTCCAGTTGTGCTAGGTAGTGCCACACCAATGCTGGAATCTTATGCAAGAGCAAAAAAAGGCGTTTATCATTTATTGGAGATGCCAGATCGAATGAATGAGGGAGAAATGCCACCAGTAGAAATCGTCGACATGAGAGATGAACTATATGCGGGAAATCGTACCATGTTTTCACGAAATTTATTAGAAGCTATTAAGACACGCATCGAAAAAAAAGAACAAATTGTTTTATTTTTGAATCGAAGAGGTTATTCAACCTTTGTTATGTGTCGTGAATGTGGGGATGTGATGAAATGTCCTGCTTGTGATATTGCCCTAACCTATCATAAAAGTTCCCACCAATTAAAATGCCATTATTGTGATTATCAAATAGCGATGGTAAAAGAATGTCAGGCATGCAATAGTAAGACGATTCGTTATTTCGGTACAGGAACACAGAAAGTAGAAGAAGCGTTACGTGAACATATCCCAGAAGCAAAAGTGATTCGTATGGACGTTGATACCACAAGACGAAAAGGATCCCACAAAAAACTATTAGAGAAGTTTGGGAATAAAGAGGCAAATATTTTATTAGGAACACAGATGATAGCAAAAGGATTAGATTTTGAAAATGTAACACTAGTAGGAGTATTAGCTGTTGATGCAATGTTACACTTGCCAGACTTTCGTTCTTCTGAAAAAACCTTTCAATTGTTAACACAAGTAAGCGGCAGGGCTGGAAGGCATAAGTTACCAGGGGAAGTTATTATTCAAACCTATACACCGGAACATTACAGTATTCAACTAGCAAGTCAGTACCATTATCAACAGTTTTTCCATCAAGAGATGCAGACCCGCAGAGGTTTTCGTTATCCGCCATACTATTTTCTAACATTAATAAATGTCTCACATCCTAATCAACTAAAAGCACAAGAGGTAACCAAAACCATTTGTAAACTATTATTTAAACATTTATCAGATGAAGCAACCATTTTAGGGCCGACTCCATCACCTATTGTTCGTATAAATAATAGATATCGGTATCAGTGCATGGTAAAATACAAAGACGAACCAAATCAAAGAGAAATCATCCGAAAAATACAAGAACATTATTATGATGATATTCACCGTAACGATTTAACAATTCAAGTGGATTTTGAACCATATTCATTAATGTAAGTGAGGTAATAGGTATGAAAAAAATTATTTTTATGGGAACTCCAGACTTTGCTGTGCCAGTGTTAGAAAGACTGATCACGGAAGGTTATCAAATCGATTTAGTAGTGACACAACCCGATCGCCCAAGAGGTCGCAAGAAAATTCTAACCCCACCTCCGGTTAAAGTAGCAGCTGAAAAACATGATATAGACGTTTTTCAACCAGAAAAAATCAAGGATAATTATGATGAAATAAAAATAAGAAATCCTGATTTGATCGTAACAGCTGCATTTGGACAGCTTTTACCAAAAGGTTTATTAGATATTCCTTCCTATGGATGTATTAATGTTCATGCCTCCTTATTGCCGAAATTAAGAGGTGGTGCTCCTATTCATTATGCAATCCTTGAAGGTCATGAAAAAACTGGGATTTCGATCATGTATATGGCAGAAAAGCTAGATGCAGGTGACGTAATTAGTCAACAGGAGATCAAAATCGCTGATAATGACGATGTTGGTAGTCTACATAAAAAACTGGCTGTTGTCGGCAGTGATTTATTGGCAGAAACGATTCCAAGAATTTTTTCCGAAGAAATTAATGCTACACCGCAAGACGAACAATTAGCAACATTTGCTCCTAATATTACTCGAGAACAAGAAAAAATCAATTGGAATCAATCATTACAAAAAGTCTATAATCATATTCGTGGTCTGTATCCATGGCCAGTAGCATTCACTACATGGAGAGGGAAGGTCTTTAAAGTATATGAGGCATCCAAAACCAATCAATCAACAACGGCTAAAGCCGGTACAATTGTAGCAACAAATGAAGATGGTTTGATTGTTGCAACTGGCGATAGCCAAGCAATAATACTAACAATGGTCCAACCGGCAGGGAAGAAAAAAATGTCAGCTTCCGATTTCTTGCGAGGTGTTGGAAGTAAAATGGAAGTAGGAGAGATCTTAGGCGAATGAATAAACCGACAAACAGCGTAAGGAAATTAGCACTGGATTTATTAGTTCGTATCGGCGATCAAGGTGGATATAGTCATCTATTAATCGATCAAATTTTAAAAAAACATCACCTTGATGCGAGAGACGGTGCGTTACTAACAGAGATTGTCTATGGAACAATGCAACGTAAATTAACATTAGAATACGATCTAACATCCTTTATAAATACCAAGAAAAAAATGGATAACTGGGTGAAATGGTTAGTTTATTTATCTTTTTATCAAATGAAATATTTAGATAAAGTACCCGATCATGCCATTATTCACGAAGCTGTAGAGATTGCTAAATATAAAGGGCACAAAGGTATTGCGAACTTTGTCAATGGTATATTACGCGCTGCTCAACGCAACGGTTTGCCGGATTATCAATTCATCAATGATCCAATTGAACGAATTAGTATAGAAACGAGTCATCCATATTGGTTAGTGAATCGATGGGTAAAGCAATATGGATTCGATATAACAGAAGAAATGTGTCAAACCAATATTACTCACAAAAAAATGTCCATTAGAACTCAACCGTTAAGGATCACTCGTGATCAATTAATTGAACAGTTTCAAAAGGATGGTATTAAGGCTTCTGCATCCAACTTTTCACAGCAAGGTATCGTGATTGAGAAAGGTAATGTGTTGAAGCACAAAAGTTTTCATGAGGCGTTATTCACCATTCAAGATGAAAGTTCGATGTTAGTTGCAGAGATGATGGAATTAGCGGGAGGAATGCAAGTATTAGATGCCTGCAGTGCCCCTGGTGGGAAAGCTACCCATATCGCAGAGAAAATGCATGATAATGGCTCCGTATATGCTTATGACCTACATGAGAAAAAGGCTCAATTGGTAAATGTAAAAGCCAAAGAATTAGGGCTGACTACTATTCGAGCTACCCAGTCTGATGCACGTTTATTACAAGAAAAACATGCTGAAGGTACATTTGATCGAATTTTAATAGATGCCCCATGCTCAGGTTTAGGTGTACTTCGAAGTAAGCCTGATATAAAATATAATAAAAGTGAAGAAGACATAGTAAAGTTATCTACTATACAACTAGAAATTTTGGATCATGTAAAGCCTTTGTTAAAAAGTGATGGGAAATTGATTTATAGTACTTGCACCGTTGATAAGGAAGAAAATGAAAATGTGATTAAAACATTTTTAGAAAACAACCGAGATGTTGAGGTAGATCCTCACTTTTTTGAAGAGCTACCAGAACAACTAAAAGAGAGTATGGGCCAAAGTCCATTTGGCGTTCAAATTTTTCCTCAAGATATTAACAGTGATGGATTTTTTATTACGAGATTAAAAAGGCACAGTTGAAGGGGAGAAGAGGTGTTATAAACAATGAGGTATTTGTACCAATCTGATAAAGGAAAAATACGTGAATTGAATGAAGATGCGGTAGCTATATTTTCAAATGAAGAAGCAATTTTAGCAATTGTTGCTGATGGTATGGGGGGGCACCAAGCTGGAGATGTTGCCAGTCAACTCGCTATTGATGAGCTCGAAAAGTATTGGTTAGCTTTTGAGGGAACCATAGCAAAAGATTATTTCGAGAAATGGTTAAGAGAAACTATCATCAAGGTAAACAATACTGTCTACCAAAAATCACAGTCTGACATTGAGTGTAAGGGGATGGGGACAACTGTTGTTGCAGCAATTTGCACTAAAGACTATCTAATTATAGGACATATTGGAGATAGTCGTGCGTATTTAATGAATCAGTCAGAATGGCAGCAAGTAACAGAAGATCATTCTTTAGTAGGTGAATTAGTACGCACCGGCCAATTATCTCAAGAGGATGCAGAAGTTCATCCAAGACGAAATGTTATTTTAAAAGCACTAGGAACAGAACTGAATTTGGAACCAGATATGTATGTTACTTCGTGGAATGAGTATGACCGATTGTTGATTTGCTCTGATGGATTATCAAATAAATTAACCGATCAGGAATTACATGAAGTTATTGTGCATACCAACAATGAGAAAATAAGCCAAACCTTAATTGACATGGCTAATAATCGTGGTGGAGAAGATAATATATCTTTAGCGATTATTGATCAACGAGATAAAGTTGGTGATCCAACGTGCTAGAAGGAAAAGTACTTAACGAACGTTATGAAATCATTAAGCTAATCGGTGGCGGAGGTATGGCAAATGTATACCTGGGAAATGATTCAATCCTAGAAAGACAAGTTGCGATTAAGGTGTTACGTTTAGAATATGCTAATGATGATGAATTTATAACGCGATTTCATCGAGAAGCACAGGCTGCTACTAGCTTATCACATCCAAATATCGTAAATATTTATGATGTTGGTGATGAGGAACAGATTTATTATATGGTAATGGAATATGTTGATGGTATGACATTAAAACAATACATACAGTTACATGCGCCGATTGAAGTAGAAGAAGTTATGGATATAATGACACAGATTACTTCAGCAATAGCTCATGCCCATGATAATGAGCTAATACATCGTGATATTAAACCACAGAACATTTTAATTGATTCCTATGGACAAATTAAGGTAACAGACTTTGGAATTGCAGTGGCATTAAGTGCAACAGCTTTGACTCAAACAAACTCTGTTCTAGGATCTGTGCACTATTTGTCTCCTGAACAAGCACGAGGCGGAAAAGCTAATCGTAAATCGGATATTTACTCATTAGGCATTGTGCTATTTGAAATGTTAACAGGAAATTTACCATTTTCAGGTCAATCTGCAGTTTCAATTGCGTTAAAACATTTACAATCAGAAACCCCATCTGTTAAAGAATTCAATCCAAGAATTCCGCAATCCGTAGAGAATATAGTATTAAAGTCAACAACGAAAGATCCCTTTCATCGTTATCAATCTGTTTATGAAATGGAAGATGACTTAACACATGCTTTAGACCCTAGCCAATTGCATGTTGCAAAATTTAAAGCACCTGAATCAGATGATACGATAACAAAAGCGATTCCAATTATGCAAAAGGACACAGTTGAGCCTGAAACTTTAGAAGATGGAACATCTACCATTATCAAGCAAACAAATTCTATTAATCAAGAAGAACCTAAAGAGATGAAAAAGAAGAAACGTAAAAAGACATTTATATGGGTAACAAGTTTGTTTGTGATTCTATTTGGGGCGATTTTAATTGCATTATTTGTTTTGCCTAGTTTGTTTCAGCCTAAAGATGTAGTTATTCCTGACTTAACAGGCTTAAGTTATGAAGAAGCACAACAGGAATTAACGAATTTAGAACTGATTGTTACAAAGGAAGAGGACTTTGATGAGGATATGGAAGAAAATCATGTGATCGAAACAATTCCACGTGCTAATGAAACAGTAAAGGAAGGTAGAGAAATTACTGTTTATGTAAGTTTGGGGCCAGAAAAAGTGGAGTTTGATGATTATGTAGGCAGTGAATATGATAGAATCGAAAAAATCCTTAATGATCAAGGCTTCAATGATGTCAAATATTATGAAGAGTTCTCAGATCAACCTGTTGGAGAAATTATAGCACAAATTCAACCTTCTCCAGGGAGTGAAGTAGTACCTAAAGATACGAATGTTATTTTCGAAATCAGCAAAGGCCCAGAAAAAATCACATTAAACAGGTTGGTTGGACTTCATGTGGACGAAGCGACAGAATATTTAGCAGATCATGATCTTTCCGTCGATATTAAAGAGGAAAATCATGATGAGGTAGAGGAAGAATATATCATTGAACAATCTCCATCAGCAAATCAACAGTTAGAAAAAGGAGATCTTGTTACGTTAACAGTATCAACCGGACCAGAACCAAAAACACAAATTACGCATTCAGAATCATTTGAAGTTGAGTATACGGGTGAGCTATCTGATGATGGCGAACCTCAGCCACAAGATGTTAGTATTTATGTAGAAGATATGAACCATCAAATTTCTGAATTATATCAAGAAGTAGAAATGATAACGGAAGATACACCATTTACAATCCAACTAACGATCGCACCTGATGAACAAGCAACATACAAAGTGATAAGAGATGATGAGTTAATTATTGAGAAAACATTATCCTATGAAGATGTAGAGGGTGAGTAAATGCCAAAAGGAAAAATTGTAAAAGCTCTAAGTGGATTTTATTATGTAGATTATGAAGGTGGGCAGATACAATGTCGTGGCAGAGGAGTTTTTCGTCAAAGGAAAATCACTCCTTTAGTTGGCGATCATGTTGAATTTGAATATAAAGATAAAAGGGAGGGGTATATCTTGTCAATTGATGAACGAAAAAACCAATTGACAAGACCTCCAATAGCTAATGTGGATCAAGCGATTATTGTTACTTCTGTAAAACAACCTGATCTAAGTTTACATCTGTTAGATAAGTTTCTTGTCTTGGTCGAATCTAAAGGAATTCAGCCTTTATTGTTTTTCACTAAGATGGATCTATTAACAGAACAAGAAGCTATTACAGTGAAGGGAAAATTAGCTTATTATCAAAGGATAGGATATACAATAGAATTTTTATCTACGAGAGATAAAGAGATGATTGAGCAACTATCTATCCATCTGAATAACAGGGTGTCTGTATTTGCCGGCCAGTCAGGGGTGGGGAAAACTTCGATATTAAACCGGATTGTACCTGGTTTACAATTAGAAACGGATGATATCTCAGAAAGTCTTGGTAGAGGTAAGCATACTACAAGACACGTTGAATTGATTCCAGTTGAAAATGGTTTGGTGGCAGATACTCCTGGTTTTAGTGCACTCGATTTTAAAGAAATACAATTAGACGAGCTCCCCAATTGTTTCCCTGAATTTCAAGCATTGCAGGATGAATGTAAATTCAGAGGTTGTATGCATATAAAAGAACCAAAATGTGCTGTAAAGCAAGCCTTGGAAAATGGCAATATATTAGAAGATCGATACCAGAATTACCTACAGTATGTAGAAGAAATTAAAAACAGAAAGCCGAGGTATTAACATGAGCACGAAAATTGCCCCATCAATTTTATCAGCAGATTTTTCTATATTGAAAGAAGAAATTGAAGATGTAATAGCTGGAGGAGCAGATTACATACATATTGATGTAATGGATGGTCATTATGTACCAAATATCACTATCGGTCCCCTAGTTTTATCTTCGATTAGACCAATTACTGATGCTACATTGGACGTTCATTTGATGATAGAAAATCCTGATCAATATGTTCAAGATTTTGTCAATGCAGGTGCAGACATTATTACTGTCCATGTAGAAGCAGCTCCGCACTTACACCGAACGATTCATATGATTAAAGAAGCGGGTGTTAAACCTGGGGTTGTCATTAATCCAGCGACACCAGTAGAAATGATAAAACCTATTCTAAAAGATGTTGACCTTGTATTGTTTATGACTGTTAATCCAGGGTTTGGTGGACAGTCATTTATCCCTGAGGTGTTAGACAAGGTAAATAAGGCTGCTAAGTGGCGAGAAGAATTAGGGTTGTCATTTGAAATTGAAGTAGATGGTGGCGTTAACCCAGAAACGGCAAAGCAATGTATAGACGCGGGCGTAGATGTACTTGTCGCCGGAAGTGCAATATTCAATGAAAAAGACCGCAAACAAGCGATTGAAAAAATAAGACAAAGCAAATAGTGCTGTAAATGAAGTTTCCATGACTGGGGAAATAATCTTTTTATTCACTTTAAACATAATAACTTAAAAATTTTTATTGCGCATTATACGGATACTGCGTAACAAATGATGTGGTAATTTTGATATGAAGTTTGTGCTTAAAACCGCTCCGGCTTGCCCACTTCGCTTTCCGAGGGGCATGTTCTTCAGCTAACTTTGAAAAGAAAGGCACTTTTCAAAGTGGATCTTCAGACCATGCTAATCCCTCAGGAGTCAAAGTGGACGCCTGCGCTATTTTGATAATCTACAACGCTAGCATAAGGAAACTTATTGGTATTTCTATCATTTGAAGAATTCGTTACTTGGCTTAAAAGTACAAAATGCTAGCTGGTAAAAACATTGTTGAATTTTTCAAATAGCGGAGTCCGATTGCGAAGTCTCCTGCTGAAAGCGAAGCAATCGGCCGGAGCGCCATGTTAGCTCACTAATGCTTTCAATATTACCAAAATGTTTTTTGCGCAGTATTTTCCTAGTGCAAATCTAAATGATATGTATACAATGACCGTAGGAAAGGTTGGTTTAAGTGAATATTGGAATTGTTGCGGGTGGTCCACAAGAAGCTCTTGCTGATCTTGCTATTTATAAAGATAAAGTAGATCTCTGGATTGGAGCTGATTTAGGAGCATCCTATTTATTAGACCAAAATATAACTATAGATATAGCCATCGGTGACTTTGATTCTATCGATCATAATACTAAAAATAAAATCAAATATAGTGCGTCCATTTATAAAGAATATCCCATCGAAAAAAACGAAACAGACCTGGAATTAGCAATAGAAAAAGCTTTAACTTATGATCCAGACTCCATTTTCTTATTTGGAGTTACTGCTGGAAGATTAGATCATGAATTAGCTAACATTCAATTGCTATATCGGCTATTAGATCAAAATACGAAAGCAGTGATCATTGATCGTCAAAATGAAATAGCTATGTTTAAACCAGGTAAATATCAAGTATGCTCAAATCATAATAATCAGATTTCATTCATACCTTTTAGCTCTACAGTACAAGACTTAACATTAGAAGGTTTTTATTACCCATTATCTAATGAAACGATTTCCTGGGGCAGCACTCGTTGTATTTCTAATCATCTAATTAAACAACATGGTACTTTTTTATTCAATCATGGCATATTAATAATGATAAAGAGTACGGAGGAGGATAACTTATCGTAAACACTCACAAAATTCTTTAAAGCTTGCAATTATATGGGTAGTTACACATAAGCTATATAAGAATCCTTTTTCAAACGATTGTTTTCTTCAGGAGATGAAGAGGAGGGGTATGATGAAATTCTATACAATTAAGCTCCCGCGGTTTCTAGGTGGTTTTATTCGTGCACTATTGGGATCTGGAAAAAAATAAGAAAAAGGCTCCTTATTTAAAGGGGCCTTTTTCTAACTTAGCAATTATTATACGAATTAAACACGTTCTACTTTGCCAGATTTAAGCGCACGAGCAGAAACATACACACGTTTTGGTTTACCGTCAACCATAATTCTAACTTTTTGTACGTTTGCTTTCCAATTACGCTTATTTGCATTCATAGCATGTGAACGGTTATTTCCTGAAGTCGTTTTACGACCAGTTACAACACATTTACGTCCCATAATTTCGTTCCCTCCTACTACACTAACTCAATACATACTTATATAATTTATCATATATAAAAGCATTTTGCAATTTAGAATTTACAACAAAAATCAACTTTTACCCATGATGGAACCTAAATTGTTGTAAATAAATTAGCTGAAGTAGTAATCTTGAAACGATTTATTTACTAGACATCCGCTTCGGCTGCCCACTTCCCGTTCCGTGGGTTTTTCCCTTCAGCTAACTTTTTCAAGCAAAGATCGCTTGGAAAAGTGGATCTTCAGGTAAAACATTCCCACAGGAGTGAAAGTGGTCGGCCTACGCTATAAATAGATTCTACAACGGTTGCAACAGTTACCACTTTATGCTTTCAAAATGTGTTTCTTTTAAATGGCGAATTAGAAGAAATTATTTCAACTCTTGCATCCTTTGTAGAACCTTATTTAGCGAAGTGGGAAATCCGGAGCGACTGTTTACGCACTTGTTTATGTTCAAAATTACCACGACAGTTACTTCGCAGTTTGTTTTTTATGTATATATTGTTTTTTGTTTATTTGATGGTGGTGGGTTTGTGGGGAATGCTTGACATACGCTTTATTTTCATACATTCTATAATGGAATAGGTTTATTTTTGATATAATAAAAGCAATGTTAGGTAATTATAAATGCTTTTTTTCACTGATTTAAAAGGAGGATGTAGGATGTCCATAGAATTAAAAAAAGAGAATGGCTTTGTAACAATAACCAATGAAGTCATAGCTACTATTGCTGGTGGTGCTGCCATCGAGTGCTACGGCATAGTCGGAATGGCTTCCAAAAATCAGTTGCGAGATGGAATTGCAGAAATTCTGCGAAAAGAAAACTTTGCAAAAGGCGTTGTTGTTCGCCAAGAAGAAGAAAATGTTCATATTGATATGTACATTATTGTAAGTTATGGGACAAAAATCTCGGAAGTAGCACATAATGTACAATCACAAGTAAAATATAATCTTGAAAAAACACTCGGTTTAAAAATAAAATCCATTAATATATTTATTCAGGGTGTTCGAGTCATTCAAGATTAGATCAAATTGGAGTTTTTGTTAAATGGAGTAGAGGGAGGAAGCAACAAGTGAATCAAAAAAATATAAATGGTGAGATGTTTGCTAATATGGTGTTAGCTGGGGCTAACTCTTTAACAAATAATGCGGAAAGAATTGATGCATTAAATGTTTTCCCCGTACCTGATGGGGATACTGGAACTAATATGAACTTATCGATTACTTCAGGGGCTAACGAAGTAAAGAAGGCCGAACAAGATAGTGTTGCAACCGTAGCAAATGCATTTGCCAAAGGTTTATTAATGGGTGCAAGAGGTAATTCTGGTGTAATACTTTCCCAATTATTCAGAGGATTTGCTAAAGGATTAGAGAACAAGAAAGAATTGGATATCGAAAGTTTTGTAAAAGCGCTTGATAGTGGCGTTAATACGGCATATAAGGCAGTTATGAAGCCTGTAGAGGGTACTATTCTTACTGTAGCTAAGGACACTGCTGCAGAAGCTAAGAAAATAGCTGAAAATGAGGAAGATATTATTGCCTTTTTTGAAAAAGTAGTCCAAGCTTCTAAAAAGTCATTAAAAAGAACTCCGGATTTGCTGCCAGTTCTCAAGGAAGTTGGAGTAGTTGATAGTGGTGGACAAGGTTTAGTTGTAATTTATGAAGGTTTTTTAGCAGCATTAAAAGGTGAAGAAGTACCAGAAGCTTCTCACGACGAAACAATGGATTTAAATGATCTTGTTAACGCGGAGCATCATAAGCTGGCGCAAGACTATATGAATACAGATGACATTGAGTTTGGCTATTGTACGGAGTTTATGGTTCGTTTTGAGGAAAACAAACTAAAAGATCATCCTTATGATGAGGCGAAATTCAGAGAAGAATTGAGTGAGCATGGTGATTCATTACTAGTAGTTTCCGATGATGAAATTGTCAAAGTTCATATTCATGCAGAATATCCTGGCGATGTTTTTAATTTAGGACAACGTTTTGGGAGTTTTATAAATTTAAAAGTAGAAAACATGAGGGAACAACATTCGAATATCGTCGATAAAATAGAGGATAAACCTCAGGAAAAACAAAAATTCGGTGTGGTAACAGTAGCAATGGGTAATGGATTAACGGAATTATTCAAGAGCTTAGGTGCTACGGTAGTAATTCAGGGTGGTCAAACAATGAATCCTAGTACACAGGATTTAGCCAATGCTATTAAAGAAACAAATGCCGAAAATATTATTGTTTTACCGAATAATAAAAACATTGTAATGGCTGCAGAGCAGGCTGCAGAGCTTGCAGAAGAGAACGTTGCAGTTGTACCTACTAAAACCATTCCACAAGGGATGTCGGCGATGCTAACTTATAATCCAGAAGCAACACTGGAGGATAATAAACAAGGAATGATAGAAGCAAGTGAAGAAGTAAAAACAGGACAAATTACATATGCTGTTCGTGATACACAAATTGACGGTATGACGATTGAAAACGGACATTATATGGGTATTGCTGATGGAAAAATTAAAGTCACAAATGCTGATCATATAACAGTTATCAAAGAATTATTGACAGATATGATTGATATCGAAGAAGATGAAATTGTAACGGTTATTCGCGGGGAAGAAACTTCTGATGAAGAGGAAGAAGAAATTGTAGCATTTATAGAAAATCATTTTGAAGATATTGAAGTCGAAGTTCATCAAGGTAACCAACCAATTTATTCTTACATCTTCTCGATTGAATAAACGAACAAAGACACTGGGACAGAAGTAATTTATAATTAGTAAAATCCAAACGATTATTCGAATAACCTTTCAATATCGTTTGGATTTTTATACATATTAGGAAAATACTGCGACATAGCTTAAGTGGTAATTGAGTGGTGATTATGAAATTTTATTTGTGCTTTCAACCGCTACGGCTTGCCCGTTTTCCTTTCCGCGGGTTTTTTCCCTAAGCTAACTTTTTAAGCAAAGTTCGCTTAAAAAGTGGATCTTAGGGAAAAAACATCCCGCAGGAGTGAAAACGGACGCCTTCGCTCTAAATGGATTCTACAACTGTTGTCACAGCTCTCATTTTGAACTTTCTATAAGTATTTACGTATACACTATGCATTAGAAGTCTTTATTTAAACTCTTTCATCCATTGTAGAATTCTATCTAGCGCAGGCGTCCACTTCGACTCCTGAGGGATTAGCATGATCTGAAGATCCACTTTGAAAAGTGTTTTCCTTTTCAAAGTTAGCTGAAGAGCATGCCCCTCGGAAAGCGAAGTGGGCAAGCCGTAGCGGTTGTTACGCACATAATTTCTTTCAAAATCACTACAATTCAAATAAACATACTGCGCAGTATCCATATACTGTGCAATGTTAAATAGTATAGTTGAATGTGTTTGAGGTCAATTTATTAGATAGCTGAATTATAAATAAAAGAGAGTGTGAGACTTATGGTTGATGCGTCAGTTCA
Organism: Gracilibacillus kekensis; assembly: GCF_900143085.1. Classification (GTDB taxonomy): domain Bacteria; phylum Bacillota; class Bacilli; order Bacillales; family Amphibacillaceae; genus Gracilibacillus; species Gracilibacillus kekensis. The sequence goes on from NZ_FRCZ01000004.1 coordinate 69,803, forward strand.
AGAAGTGAGTGGTGTTGGTCCTAAATTAGCAGAGGCCTTAGATCAAATTGGAATTCGCTCTGTAGAAGATCTTCTGTATTACTTCCCTAATCGGTATGATCATTATCAACAAAAACCACTCCATGAACTAATACATAAGGAAAAAGTGACAATTGTTGGAGAAGTTATCCATGAACCCACTGTTCAGTTTTACCAAAGACGGAAATCAAGGCTTGTGGTGACATTAAGTGTTGATGGGGTGGTAGTCAAAGGTGTGCTTTTTAACCGCGCATTCGCTAAAAAACACTTCATACCCGGTGAAGAGGTATCTGTGAATGGAAAATGGGATCAGCATCGATTACAAATAACGATTGATAATTACAAAAAAGGAAACATTGATGAGACTAGCCCGATAACCCCAATATACTCTTCAAAAGGTGAGATTAAAAATGCACAATTTCAAAAAATCATTAAAAATGCATTATCTACCTACTGTGAACAAATAATTGAAATACTTCCGCCGTCATTTTTAAAACAATATAAATTACCTGATCGTATGGAAGGGTTAAACCAACTTCATTTTCCTGCATCATTTGAACATCTAAAACATGCTAAAAGACGGTTTATCTATGAAGAACTATTACTGTTTCAAATTAAAATGCAGCTTTATCGTAAACGGAATCGTGAAGAAACAGAAGGTAATGCTCAAAATATAAACTTAAATAAAGTCAAAGAATTGATTAACACCTTTCCCTTTGCATTAACGTCCGCTCAACAGAAATCGTTAGCAGAGATTATAAAGGATCTGCAATCTCCGTATCGAATGAATCGTTTGTTACAAGGGGACGTGGGCTCAGGAAAAACCGCTGTAGCGATCATTAGTTTGTACGGGGCTGTGACTGCCGGAAAACAAGTTGCCTTTATGGTGCCAACGGAAATTCTAGCAGAACAGCACGAGGCATCGTTACGTGAATTCTTACCAGAACATATAACGGTTCGTCGATTAACGGGTTCAGTAAAAGGGAAGAGGCGAAAAGCTATATTGGCAGAAATTGAGGATAGTAGTTGTGATGTTGTAATAGGAACACATGCACTTATTCAAGATGATGTCCATTTCGGTCAGTTGGGCTACGTTATTATTGATGAACAACATCGTTTTGGTGTACAACAGCGGAATACACTACGTGAAAAGGGGATATTAGCTGATATATTATTTATGACAGCTACACCAATCCCGCGAACGTTATCCATTACAGCATTTGGGGATATGGATGTTTCAAAAATAGACCAAATGCCTAAAGGACGAAAACCAATCGAAACATATTGGGTAAAACAAAATATGTTTGAAAGAACGGTTAACTTTATTTATAAAGAAATAAAAGCGGGCGCACAAGCTTATGTGATATGTCCATTAATTGAGGAGTCCGATAAATTAGATATTCAAAATGCATTGGATCTGTTTCACAGGCTTCAAGAGGTTCTCAGTGGCAAGGCAACTGTAGGTCTGATGCATGGTAGATTATCGACGGAAGAAAAAGAACAAGTGATGACAGAATTCTCAGAGAATAACCTGCAAATATTAGTCTCTACGACGGTTGTAGAAGTTGGTGTAAATGTGCCGAATGCCACGGTGATGATGATTCAGGATGCGGATCGATTTGGTTTATCGCAATTACATCAATTAAGAGGACGAGTAGGAAGAGGAGATAAACAGAGCTACTGTATCCTAGTAGCAGACCCTAAGGGCGAGAATGGAAAAGAAAGAATGCGAATAATGACGGAAACAACGGATGGTTTTGTTTTAGCAGAACGGGATTTAGAATTGAGAGGGCCAGGCGATGTATTTGGAGTAAAACAAAGTGGTTTACCAGAATTTAAACTTGCCGATATGGTTCATGATTACCGAGCGTTAGAGACAGCAAGAACAGATGCAATCGAAATTGTAGCAGATGAAAAATGGAAACTACCTGAATATCAAGGTTTAATGGACTATTTAGTTAACGAAATCAAAATAGATGCGAAATTATTAAACTAGAGACACTTGCATAATTTGTAATGGTATTATATATTACTATTAGTACCTAGTCATAATATTACAGAATAGATGACGCATTAAGATGGACGGTGGATAAATTGAAACGTAACAAAAAAGACAGACAATCTTTGTTGAAAGATACAATAGAAGAAAAACCGTTTATTACGGATGATGCATTAGCGAAACTCTTTAATGTTAGTATTCAGACCATTCGACTTGATCGCATGGAGCTTAATATTCCTGAATTACGTGAACGGATTAAATCTGTCGCAACATCCACGTGGAATGAGACAGTAAAAGCACTACCAATAGATGAAGTTATCGGGGAAATAATTGATTTAGAATTAGATCAGCGTGCCATCTCGATTTTAGATATAACTGCTGAACATGTCTTCTCACGGAATAAAATTGCAAGGGGGCATCATCTTTTTGCACAAGCTAATTCATTAGCTGTAGCTGTCATAAATGATCAACTTGCGTTAACAACCAATGCTGATATTAAGTTTACTAGACAGGTGGTTGAAGGGGAGCGGGTTATTGCTAAAGCGAAGGTAGTAGGTACAGAGATAAACAATCGCACCGTAGTAGAAGTACATAGTCATGTCGATAGCGAAACAGTGTTTACTGGTGTTTTTGAGATGTTTCGATCTAAAGAAGAGAAAGAAGGGATTCAGCAATGAGAATCGCAATCGATGCAATGGGGGGAGACCATGCACCAAAAGAAATAGTATTAGGTGCATTAAAGGCAGTAAATCAATTTGATAATCTTAACATTACCCTTGTTGGGAACGAAGAACAGATAAAAAAATACACAAAAGACCATGCATCAATCAGTATCATTCATACCGAAGAAAAGATCACAAGTGATGATGAACCAGTTAAAGCAGTTCGTCGTAAAAAGAAAGCGTCGTTGGTTTTAATGGCAAACGAAGTAAAATCACATCAAGCAGATGCTTGTATCTCAGCAGGTAATACGGGTGCACTGATGAGTGCGGGATTGTTTATCGTAGGTAGAATTAAAGGGATTGACCGACCTGCACTAAGTCCAACACTTCCGACTGTAGATGGAAGAGGTTTTCTTTTATTGGATGTAGGAGCAAATGTTGATGCAAAACCTCAACATTTACAACAATACGGCTTAATGGGATCTATCTATATGGAGAACGTGCGAAAAATAGAAAATCCACGAGTAGGATTATTAAATGTAGGTACCGAAAATGGTAAAGGTAATGAATTAACAAAAAAAGCTTTTGAATTGTTAGAAGAACTACCAATTAATTTTGTTGGTAATGTAGAAGCAAGAGATTTATTGAATGGTGTTGCAGATGTAGTAGTAACCGATGGCTTTAGTGGAAATATTGCCTTGAAAACGGTAGAAGGAACAGCTCTAACTTTATTTTCTATGCTAAAAGAGAAATTTATGGTCAATACCAAAACAAAAATAGCAGCAGTGTTAGCTAAAAGTGAATTAAAGGGGCTAAAGGATCAGTTAGATTATTCAGAATATGGTGGTGCAGCTTTATTTGGTCTTAGTGCACCTGTTGTGAAAGCACATGGTTCATCTAATGCCCAGGCTATTTTCAGCGCGATAAAACAAACGATGGAAATTGTAGAAAAAAACGTAATAGAAACGATCGAATCAGAAGTGAAACATTTACAAGTTTCAACTGAGGAGGAGTAAACCTTGAAAAACATAGCATTTATCTACCCTGGGCAAGGTTCTCAGGCAGTAGAGATGGGGAAAGATTTATATGATCAATTTGATCAGGTTAAAGAACTTTTTGAAACCGCAAATGAACAATTAGGCTATGATTTGACTTCAATAATGTTTGACGGCCCTAAAGAAGTTTTAACAAAAACGGAAAACACACAACCCGCTTTATTATTAGTTAGCACTGCTATAACAAATTTATTAGCAGAAAATAATATCTATCCATCCATTACTAGTGGTCATAGTCTGGGAGAATATAGCGCACTAGTTGCTGCAAAAGCAATTTCTTTTCAGGATGCAATCACATTAGTACATGAGCGAGGAAAATTAATGGAGAATGCTTATCCGGAAGGAAAAGGCTCGATGGCAGCTGTTTTAGGGATGGATAAGGAAACACTCTCAACAGAGTTAGAAAAAGTGAGAGATGAATTAAATGAAGTGATAGAGATTGCGAATATTAATTGCCCAGGGCAAATCGTGATTTCTGGAACAAAGACAGCGATTGACGAAGCAGTAGATCAATTAAAATCTAAAGGCGCCAAAAGAGTGCTTCCTTTGCCAGTAAGTGGACCATTTCATTCGAGTTTAATGAGACCAGCTGCAAAGGATTTTGAACAATTAGTACAGAAAATGGACTGGTCCAACATAGACATACCTGTTTATGCTAACGTAACAGCTAAAAAAGTAACGGAAGCAGAAGTTATAAAACATTTGTTAGTGGAACAACTTTATTCACCTGTTCGTTTTGAAGAGATCATTGAACAGCTTGTAGAAGATGAACTGGACGCCGTTGTAGAAGTTGGAAGTGGAAAAGTGCTTACAGGTCTTGTGAAAAAAGTGAATAGGAGAACGAAAACTTTCGCAGTACAAGATCAGGCATCATTAGAGGAATTTATCCAGTGGGCCAAGGAGGAAAAGTAATGTTAAAAAATCAAGTAGCACTCATAACAGGAGCTTCTCGTGGAATTGGACGTGAAATTGCTTTAACACTTGCAAAAAATGGTGCGAAAGTAGTTGTTAATTATGCTGGTAGCGAAGATAAAGCTCAAGCTGTAGTGGATGAAATCGAGTCTAATGGCGGGGAAGCTATCAAAATACAAGCAAACGTTAGTGACGAAAGCGAAGTAAAAGCGATGATAAAAGAAACGACAAAAACCTTTGGTAATCTAGACATCTTAGTAAACAATGCTGGTATCACCAAAGATAATTTATTAATGCGTATGACAGAAGCAGACTTTGATGATGTGATTGACATTAATCTTAAAGGCGTGTTTTTATGTACAAAAGCAGCTTCCAGACAAATGATGAAACAAAAAAGCGGACGTATCATCAACCTTTCATCAGTAGTCGGAATCAGTGGCAATCCTGGTCAAGCAAATTATGTTTCAGCTAAAGCAGGTGTGATTGGTTTAACCAAAACGACAGCAAAAGAATTGGCTGCACGAAATATCCTTGTTAATGCGATTGCACCTGGATTTATCGCAACAGATATGACAGAGAAGCTTGATGAGGCACAGAAAGAACAAATGCTTTCATTAATTCCTCTAAATAAATTAGGAAAAACAGAAGACGTAGCAAATGTAGCATTGTTTCTGGCATCAGAGCAATCCAATTATGTTACAGGACAAACCATTCAGGTAGACGGTGGAATGGTTATGTAATATGATAAACATACTCTTTGAAAGGGGGTGACGGAAAAATGGCAGATACATTTGAAAAAGTAAAGCAAATCGTTGTCGATCGTCTTGATGTGGATGAGGATAAAGTAACATTAGAAGCTTCCTTTAAAGATGACTTAGAAGCAGATTCTTTAGATGTGGTGGAGCTAGTAATGGAGCTTGAAGATGAATTCGACCTAGAAATTGCAGATGAAGATGCAGAAAAGATTTCTACAGTAGGTGATGCTGTAAATTACATAAACAGCAACCAATAATTTTTGTCTAAAGATAGAAAAGTCTTACTGATGTAAGGCTTTTCTGTTATCTATTGTATAGATAAAAAGTATTACAAATAAGGGTTGGCGATCCGCTAAGTTTCCTATATAATTATTTTAATGAGTGATTTCAGGTTGGTAGGTGAAAATTTTGACAGATTTTACATTGTTTCAGGAAGAATTGGGGATACGCTTTAATGATGAAAAATTATTGAAGCAAGCTTTTACACATTCATCTTATGTGAATGAGCACCGGAAAAGAAATTTATTGGATAATGAAAGACTAGAGTTTCTAGGTGATGCGGTATTGGAATTAGGAGTATCTCAGTATCTTTACAGAGAATATAATGAACTTGAAGAAGGGGATCTGACGAAACTTAGAGCTTCGATTGTATGTGAACCTGCCTTAGTCAAATTTGCAGAATCATTAGATTTTAGTAAATTTGTCTTACTTGGTAAGGGTGAAGAAATGACTGGTGGTCGCAATCGTCCAGCTTTACTGGCAGATGTCTTTGAAGCTTTTATAGGTGCATTATATTTAGATCAAGGATATGAAGAAGTCATTACTTTCCTAACCAAATATGTTTATCCTCAAATTACAACCGGTGCTTTTTCGCATACGATGGATTATAAGAGTCAATTGCAAGAAACAGTACAGCAACATAAAAATAAGTTAGTCGAGTATGCGATCGTGGATGAAAAAGGTCCTGCTCATGACCGCGAATTTTTTGCTGTTGTGACAATTAATAGTAAAACTGCAGGTAAAGGTGTAGGCAGAACAAAAAAAGAGGCAGAACAACGCGCTGCCAAACAAGCCCTAGACGCATTACCAAACTAAAAACACCCTCCTATTTCAAACAAATAGGAGGGTGTTTTTTATATAGCAGACACAAACTGCGAAGTAAACTGTTGTAAATTTATTAGCCAAAGTAGTAATTTTGAAATGTTTTATTTACTAGACATCCGCTCCGACTGCCCACTTTCCTTTCCGTGGGTTTTTCCCTTCAGCTAACTTTTTCAAGCACGCTTGAAAAAGTGGATCTTCAGGGAAAACATTCCCACAGGAGTGAAAGTGGACGGCCTACGCTATAAATAGGTTCTACAACGGTTGCGACAGTGATCATTTAGACCTGACTATAAGAATTTTAGGCCAATTATTTAAAAGTTACTATTTCAATTCTCGACCATTGTTGAATTTGACCTAGCGCAGGCGTCCACTTCGACTCCAAGGGGATTAGCGCGATCTGAAGATCCACTTTGTAAAGTGGTCTTCTTTACAAAGTTAGCTGAAGACGCGCCCCCTGGAAAGCGAAGTGGGCAAGCCGAAGCGGTTGTTACGCATACATTTTCATTCAAAATCACCACATTTGGTACTTCGCAGCAGTTTAGATATAATATCGCTGTTTGCTTATGGCTAGATTCTTAGGTGTTTGTTATTTTCGGTAGTTTTTTAGTTCTGCGATGAATGCTTGGGTTTCGGCTACTGTTAGCTTTCCTTTTTGTTTTAAAAGGTCGTATAATCCTTTTAATTCGTCATATTTATTAATATCGTAATCCTTTGGGTCCATAATGGATTCGTTTACGACTTGAAGCATTCTTCCCATTTCATGAATAATATGTGCTAAGTTTTCTTCGGTTCTTTCTTCTAAATTCAAGTACATTCACTCCTATATTCGTATTTTAGTAATCTTCCTTCTCACACTCTACTCTTTATGATAAAATAAATAGGTTGAAATGCAAAGGGTAAATTGTATTTCAAAATTAGATTCGTCTTCAAAAGACAAAAAAATAGGGGTTTTAACATGTATTTAAAACAATTAGATACAATTGGTTTTAAATCTTTCGCAGAACGAGTAAAAATTGAATTTGTAACTGGTGTCACTGCAGTAGTTGGACCAAATGGTAGTGGAAAAAGTAATATTACAGATGCCATTCGGTGGGTGCTTGGTGAGCAATCAGCCAAGTCTTTACGTGGAGTAAAGATGGAGGATATTATTTTTCAAGGCAGTGAAACTCGAAAAGCGTTAAATGTTGCAGAGGTAACATTAGTCTTAGATAATTCTGATAATCGATTACCTGTAGATTACCAGGAAGTCAGTGTTACACGTAGAGTGTATCGTTCTGGTGAAAGTGAATTTCTAATGAATAAACAACCCTGCCGCCTAAAAGATATTACCGAACTTTTCCTTGATTCAGGGTTAGGTCGAGAAGCTTTCTCGATTATTAGCCAGGGTAAAGTAGAGGAAATATTAAGTTCCAAATCAGAAGAACGAAGAGTTATTTTTGAAGAGGCGGCTGGAGTATTAAAATATAAAAATCGTAAAAAGCAAGCCGAATATAAACTCGCTGAAACACAAGAGAACTTAAATCGTGTAGAAGATATTATTTATGAAATAGATGGTCAATTGGAGCCTTTAGAACAGCAGGCAACCATTGCTAAAGAATATTTAACTCAAAAAGAACGCTTGAAAAATATTGAAGTAGGATTATTAGCAAAGGAAATCGAACACCTTAATGATCAATGGGAACATTCTCAGAAAGATATAGATGAAAAAAAACAATCGTTAACAAACAAACAACAATGGGTTGAATCAAGGTACTCGGAGAATAGTCAATATAAGGAACAAATTCACCAAGTGGATGAGAAAATTACAAAACTGCAAGAAGAGTTGCTTGTTGTGACACAAGAACTTGAAGGTTTAGAAGGAAATAAAAAAATCTTTCGTGAACGCCTTCATCATTTTCAAGAAAATAAAGAGAAGATAGAACAAGAAATTACAGAGACAGAAAAGAAAAAAGAGATACTTATTCAAAAGGTAGAAGATGAACAACAATTATTAGTGCAAAGTAGACAACAAAATCAACAGGTTTCTAAACAAATACAATTAGCAGAAGAACAGTTAGAAAAAGGAAAAAATACGATTGAGGAAGATATCGAATCATTAAAAAGCGATTATATCGAATTATTGAATGAACAAGCAGCAAAGCGAAATGAAAAAAATTCGATTCAGCAACAGTTAGATCGAATGAAAGGTAAAGAGAGTGTCCAGTCATCAAAATGGCAACACCTTCACCAAGAGCGAATAAAATTAAGAGATAATGTTGAAGAAGTTGAGGGAACATTAAATAACCAAGAACAACAGTTACATAAGTTTCAAACCGAATATGACCAAGTAGATCGAAAAATCACGGTGGAATCTAAGCTTTTGGATGATATGCAACAAAAGTTGTTCAAGGGATACCAAATGGTAGAGAATTTAAAGTCTAAGAAAGAAATGCTAGAAGATCTTAAAGAAGATTTTCAAGGTTTCTATTATGGTGTAAAAGAAGTATTAAAAGCAAGGGAACAAAAGGTGCTGTCAGGAATTCATGGGGCCATTCCTGAGCTTATCGAATTTGATGACAATCTCGTAGATGCAATGGAAACAGCATTGGGTGCACAAGCACAACATATTGTAGTCGACTCAGAAAAATCTGCAAGAGAAGCAATTAAGTGGTTAAAAAAGACAAATAAGGGTAGAGCAACTTTTTTACCAATCACTTCGATGAAACCAAAACAATTACCAAGTAATATGATTAGTATGTTAGAAGATGATAAGGACTATCTAGGAGTAGCGGTAGATCTCATTAATTTTGATGACAGATACAAAGCTGTTATGCAAGCTTTGCTAGGAAATGTGATAATTTCGACCACGTTAGCTTCTGCTAATAAATTTGCTCAACAGACTGGAAGAAGATACCGAATTGTGACCCTTGATGGTGATGTTGTGAATCCGGGAGGATCGATGTCAGGGGGAGCTAAAAAGAAGAACAACCAGTCACTATTCACTCGTGATCGTGAGTTGAAAAACTTATCTAAAAAGTATAAAGAATATCAATTACGAGTAAGAGATTATGAAAGTCAAATCAATAGCCAAAAAGAGGAGTTAAAACGTCTTGAGGCGAATAAGAGTGAACAACTTGAACAATTAGAAGAAATGAAAGCGACCTACCAATTACACCACAGTAACTATAAAGAGTGGAAACTATCTCTCGAACATTTAAATGATCAGTTATCCATTTACGATCAAGATAAAATGCAACAGGAAGAAGATCGTAAATATTTAGTTAAGCAAGCAGATCAAATAGAGCAAAGTTTACTAACGTTGCAAGAAAAATTAAAATCGTTGGATAGTCAAATCGAAGAATTAACCGATCAACATCAAAATTTTGAGGCGCAAGAGGAACAATTAAAACAAAAGTTACAAGCTCTTCGCGTGCAGCAAGCAGAAACAAGAAGTCAACTATCGAATCAAAAGGAAAAAGCAGAAAATGCCCAAGCAGACGTAACAGAAATTAAATTAGCTCTAGAAGATAAACAAAATCAACTGAGACAATTAATTGAAGTAAAAAATAATCAACAAACAGAAGCAGAGATTGTTCAAGAAATTAAAGAAAAAAGAATAGAAAAAGATAAAAAACAAGAGAACCTTCAACTAATTCGGGATAATCGTTCAGAAACACAGCAAAAAATAACAACTTTAGAAGAATCGATTAAGCAAGTGCAAAAGGAAATAGCCGATTTGCAACAAGAAATTCAATCGATTGAAATTAAACGAAACAGACTTGATCTCGATTTGGAAAATCGCTTGCAATTTTTAGAAACAGAGTACAACATTACGTTTGAGAAAGCTAAAATTGATTTCGAACAACCTGAACATTTAGATGAGGCAAAACAACAAGTGAAATTAATTAAGAAATCGATTGAAGAGTTAGGTAATGTTAATCTAGGTGCGATTGATGAATATGAAAGAATAAAAGAAAGATATGAATTTTTAACTAGCCAGCAAGAAGACTTGGTAGAAGCAAAAAGAACCCTTTATGATATTATAGCTGAGATGGATGAAGAAATGACTCGACGTTTTGAAGAGACTTTCACCCAAATTAAAGATGAATTCACGGTGGTTTTCCAACGCTTATTTGGTGGAGGACATGCCGAGTTAAAATTAACGGATCCAGCTCAACTATTAGATACGGGTGTCGATATTATTGCTCAACCACCAGGGAAAAAGCTGCAGCAATTAGGTTTATTATCAGGTGGAGAAAGAGCTTTGACCGCTATTGCTTTATTATTTGCAATATTACGCGTCCGTCCTGTTCCGTTTTGTGTACTTGATGAAGTAGAAGCTGCTTTAGACGAAGCAAATGTTACTCGCTTTGCGCAATATCTAAAACATTACAGTGAAAACACACAATTTATTGTGATCACCCATCGAAAAGGTACAATGGAAGAATCGGATGTATTATATGGTGTTACGATGCAAGAATCTGGTGTATCAAGATTGGTATCTGTGAAATTAGAAGAAGCACCAGAGTTATTAAAAACATAATAAAGGAGGTAAAAATATGAGTTTCTTTAAAAAATTAAAAGAAAAATTCCAAACAAATGAAGAAAATGAAGAAGTATCTGACAAATATAAAGATGGCCTTAGTAAGACGAGAAAATCTTTTTCTGAAAAAATTAATGATCTCGTTGCACGATATCGCACAGTAGATGAAGAATTCTTTGAAGACCTAGAAGAAGTACTTATTTCTGCTGATGTTGGTGTATCTACTGTAATGGAGTTAATTGAAGAATTAGAAATGGAAGTTAAAAGACAGAACATCAAAGATACGAAAGAAGTTAAGCAGGTTATTTCAGAAAAATTAGTTGAAATTTATCAAGGTGATGATGATCAAGAGGATCATACAGACTTAAATTTGCAAGAAAATGAATTGACGATCATTCTTTTTGTTGGTGTAAATGGTGTAGGAAAAACTACTACGATTGGAAAATTAGCGCATCAATTGAAATCAGAAGGTAAAGAAGTAATATTAACGGCTGGTGATACCTTCCGTGCTGGTGCCATTGAGCAATTAAATGAATGGGGTAAGCGTGTCGGTGTCGATGTAATTAAACATAGCGAAGGAAGTGATCCGGCAGCAGTTATTTATGATGGTATTCAAGCGGCAAAATCACGACAAGCAGATGTGTTATTGTGTGACACAGCAGGTCGCCTGCAAAATAAAGTGAACCTTATGAATGAATTATCCAAAGTGAAAAGAGTAATAGAGAGAGAAGTTCCTAATGCTCCTCATGAAGTGTTATTAGTTTTAGATGCAACTACTGGTCAAAATGCTTTAAGTCAAGCTAAAACATTTTCTCAAGCAACCGATGTTTCTGGTATTGTATTAACGAAACTAGATGGTACAGCTAAAGGTGGTATCGTGTTAGCAATTAGAAATGAGCTCGGTATTCCAGTTAAATTGGTAGGATTGGGTGAAAAAATGACAGATTTGCAAGAGTTTGATCCCCATGCCTTTGTTTATGGACTATTTGCTGATATGCTGGAAGAGGAATAACCTTTAGGCTTGACAGTGCTTGTTTATCATGAGTAGACTTTAGTGTAAAGGTATTTTACTTAACGAGGAGTCCTTTCTATGTTAGAAAAAACGACAAGGATTAATGCTCTTTATGATTTTTATCACAAATTACTAACAGATAAACAAAGAAATTATATGGAGATGTATTATTTAGAAGATTTTTCTCTAGGAGAAATTTCTGAGACGGCAAATGTATCAAGACAAGCGATATATGATAATATTCGTCGGACAGAGCAAATGTTAGAGGAATATGAGAAGAAATTAGGCTTATATCAGAAATTTTTGAAACGACAAGAATTATTGCTTGAATTGAGCGACATGATCGGCGATAAAGATCAAACATTTAAAAATAAAATTAGTAAGATAATTGAAATGGAATAGGGGGCATTGTCTATGGCATTTGAAGGTTTAGCCGACCGCCTGCAGAATACGATACAGAAAATTAAGGGAAAAGGTAAAGTAACCGAACAAGATGTCAAAGAAATGACTAGAGAGGTTCGACTAGCACTTTTAGAAGCGGATGTTAACTTCAAAGTTGTGAAAGACTTTGTTAAAAAAGTAAAAGAACGTGCAATTGGACAGGAAGTTATGGAAAGCTTAACACCTGGTCAACAAGTCATTAAAGTAGTAAAAGAAGAATTAACAGCTTTAATGGGTGGCGATGAAAGTAAAATTGCTGTTGCTGATAAACCCCCTACTGTCATCATGATGGTAGGTCTGCAAGGTGCAGGTAAAACAACCACAACTGGTAAACTGGCCAATCTTTTGCGAAAGAAATATAACCGTAAACCATTATTGGTAGCTGCTGACGTATATCGGCCAGCAGCAATCGACCAATTAGAAACACTAGGTAAACAGTTGAGCATGCCGGTATATTCTGAGGGAACCGATGCAAATCCGGTCGATATTGTTAATAACGCAATGGCACATGCCAAAGAAGAACATTTGGATTATGTGTTAATCGATACCGCTGGTCGATTGCACATCGACAATGATCTAATGGATGAATTAGTTCAAATTAAACAAAATGTAAATCCTGATGAAGTATTTTTAGTGGTCGATTCGATGACTGGTCAAGATGCTGTAAATGTTGCGGAAAGCTTTAACGAACAGTTAGAAGTATCAGGTGTGGTGCTTACGAAACTAGATGGTGATACTCGTGGTGGTGCTGCTCTTTCCATTAAAGCTGTTACAGATAAGCCGATCAAGTTCGCTGGTATGGGTGAGAAATTAGATCAAATCGAAGTGTTCCATCCTGAGCGTATGGCTTCTCGGATCCTCGGGATGGGTGATGTTCTGTCCTTAATCGAAAAGGCCCAGGACAATGTAGATGAAAAAAGAGCCAAAGAACTAGAAGAGAAAATGCGTTCAGCTACTTTCACATTCGATGACTTTTTAGAACAAATGAGTCAAGTGAAAAATATGGGACCACTTGACGAATTGATGGATATGATTCCTGGTGCAAACAAGATGAAAGGTCTCAAAAATGTCGACTTTGATGAGAAACAAATTGCCCATGTAGAAGCGATCATTCAATCAATGACTGCAAAAGAGCGTCAAGATCCTAGTTTAATGAATGCAGGTAGAAGAAAACGAATAGCTAAAGGTTCCGGACGTTCTGTTTCAGAAGTAAATCGATTGTTAAAACAGTTTGAAGAGATGAAGAAAATGATGAAACAGATGACAAATATGCAACAAGGGAAGAAAGGGAAAAAGGGTAAAAAACCAAAAGGATTAAATTTTCCATTCATGTAAGGTAAAAACCCTTTACAGACTAAAATAAATCTGATACAATTCTATCTTGTGTGAGATATTTATATGGAGGTGTTATATATGGCAGTTAAAATTCGCTTAAAGCGTATGGGTTCTAAAAGAAATCCTTTCTATCGTATCGTAGTTGCGGATTCTCGTTCACCACGTGATGGACGTATTATCGAGCAAATTGGAACATATAATCCGGTTGCTAACCCGGTTGAAGTGAAATTAGATGATGAAAAAGCACTTGATTGGATGACAAAAGGTGCGAAACCAAGTGATACGGTGCGTAATTTATTCTCAAACGAAGGCATCATGAAGAAATTCCACGAATCAAAAAATCAATAACAAAGTGATGTGATTCGCGATGAAATCTTTGATTGAAACAATAGTAGAACCATTAGTCGATCACCCGGCAGAAATTGTTGTCACGGAAAGAGAAGAGGAAAACAAAATTGTTTACCATCTCGAAGTGCATGAAAATGATGTTGGTAAAGTGATCGGTAAAAATGGGCGCATTGCAAAATCAATACGAACAGTTGTATACGCAGCTGGAATGAAATCTAACAAGAAAATCTACTTAGATATCATGTAAAAAAGAGGGCGGGCAACCACCCTCTTTTTTGTGTAAAAATAATCTGTAAAAATGTATATAAAAACTAAACTGCGAAGTTCCAAATGTGGTAATTTTGAATGAAATTGTATGCGTACCAACCGCTCCGGCTTGCCCACTTCGCTTTCCAGGGGGAGCGTCTTCAGCTAACTTTGTAAAGAAGATCACTTTACAAAGTGGATCTTCAGATCGCGCTAATCCCCAAGGAGTCGAAGTGGACGCCTGCGCTAGGTCAAATTCTACAATGAATGCGAGAATTGAAATAATGACTCTTAAATCATTATCCCAATATTCTTATAGACAGCTCAGAATGATCACTGTAGCAACCGTTGTAGAACCTATTAATAGCGTAGGCCGCCCACTTTCACTCCTGTGGGAATGTTTTCCCTGAAGATCCACTTTTTCAAGCGTGCTTGAAAAAGTTAGCTGAAGGGAAAAACCCACGGAAAGGGAAGTGGGCAGCCGGAGCGGATGTCTAGTAAATAAATCGTTTCAAGATTACTACTTCAGCTAATTAATTTACAACAATTTACATCGAAGTTTGTGTCTATTGTGACATAATATATGATGTTTTATTAGTTTATTATTAGTTGGTTCTGTTTTTTTAGGCACTTGCGCTTTGGTTTGTTGACGTGCTATTCTTTTGTTAGGTATGTCCATACTTTTCTGGTATGAGGGAGAGGCTAAATATGAATATTATAAAAAAGGTAGCCGTTAAAAAAATTGTTACTGAGGATAGTAAGGCACAGCTAAGAGAAGAATATCAACTGAAAATTTTTAAATTGGAACAAGAGTGTGAGCGATTAAAATTTGAACAGAAAAAATTAGAACATCAGGCAACCAATAAGAAAGCAGACATAACGCATCGATTTTATAAAGAAATATCCAATCGCAAAGATCAGATAAAATGGAACAAATACAAACTAGAGCAATTAGAGATTTTACCAACTGGCAGCGAAATTAACGATGGAGAAGTGGAAGCAATGATTGAAATTGAAGAAGGTATGAATTGGGATGATTTATCTGAGCATAAAACAATCATTGTCAAAGATGGCATTATAACTAAAATTACATAAATAGGTGGTTTTGAAATAAATGGAGCTTTTAAAGGTAGGAAAAATAGTCAATACACATGGTATAAAGGGTGAGATCAAAGTTTTAAGAATAACGGACTTTGAGGATCGTTTTGAGTTAGGATTAAAGTTAGTGATAAAAGATAATGATAATCTATTGGAAGTCACCATTGACGGTCATCGCATTCATAAAAACTTCGATTTATTACACCTAAAGGGCTATGAAAACATAAATGATGTGGAACAGTATAAAGGTGCATTTCTATTCATTAAAAAAGAGGAAGCAACTGAATTGGATGATAATGAATTCTACTATCATGAAATAATTGGTTGCAGTGTTGAAACAACGAGCGGTGAAATAATTGGTAATGTGACCGAAATACTGTCACCAGGTGCTAATGATGTATGGGTTGTTAAAAACAATAAGGGAAAAGAATATTTAATTCCTTATATTGAACAAGTAGTGAAAGAAGTGGATACAAACGAGCAATTAATTAAAATAGAACCAATGGAAGGGCTATTTGAATAATGAGAATTGATATACTGTCGTTATTTCCAGAAATGTTTGAGGGAGTTTTACAATCTTCTATTTTGAAAAAAGCCCACCAATCTGGAGCATTTCAATATAATTATGTAAACTTTCGTGATTATACAGATAATAAGCATAATAAAGTAGACGATTATCCTTATGGTGGGGGGGCAGGAATGGTTTTAAAACCACAGCCAATTTTTGATGCGGTGGAAGCTATTGAGCAGAAAACAACGAAAAAGCCACGTGTTATCTTAATGTGTCCTCAAGGGCAACCCTACAATCAAAAAAAAGCGGAAGAATTGGCGAAGGAAGAACATTTAATATTTATTTGTGGTCACTATGAAGGCTATGATGAACGAATACGTACAAATCTTGTTACGGATGAAATTTCCATTGGAGACTATGTGCTGACTGGTGGAGAACTAGGTGCAATGGTAGTGATGGATAGTGTGGTTCGATTATTACCTGGAGTGCTTGGTAATGATGATTCTGCAATTCAAGATTCCTTTTCTACCGGTTTATTAGAGCACCCGCATTATACGAGACCTGCAGATTTTCGTGGTTTAAAAGTACCTGACGTTTTACTATCGGGGAATCACGCTCATATTGACGAATGGAGACGCAAGGAAGCATTAAAAAGAACGTATTTTAGAAGGAACGACTTACTAGAGCATCAGGAGTTAACAGATCAAGATCAAAAATGGTTGAAAGAATGGCAAACCTCTCAAGAAAATAGTTGAAAACTAATGCTTGTTGTGATATATTGATAGTTGTGCTTAAGTGAACGCTTAAGGTATAAAAACGATGTTCCGCTATCGTATAGTTTCGGTAAGAGCATTAGTTTGGAAGGAGTGTATCAGAATGCAACAATTAATCGAAGAAATTACAAAGGATCAACTTAAAACGGACTTACCTGAATTTCGTGCAGGTGATACTGTAAAAGTTCACGTGAAGGTTGTCGAAGGTAACCGTGAGCGTATCCAGGTATTTGAAGGTGTTGTCATTAAACGCCAAAACGGTGGTATTAGTGAAACATTTACAGTTCGTAAAATTTCTTACGGTGTAGGGGTTGAGCGTACGTTCCCTGTGCATTCACCACGTCTTGCGAAAATCGAAGTAACTCGTCGTGGTAAAGTTCGTCGTGCTAAGCTTTATTACCTACGTAATTTACGTGGTAAAGCAGCTCGTATTAAAGAAATCCGCTAAGTGTATGATAAAAAGGAGCTTGCATTGTCAGGCTCCTTTTTCTTCTATATAATTATCTTTATAAATCTAGGAACGATGATGGAGGATCTAATTACATGGCAACAAAAAAGAATGATTGGGTGGACTGGTTAAAGACAATAATTATTACAGCAATCATTGTGGTTTTGTTTCGTATGTTTATTGCAGTGCCGATCGTAGTTGAAGGTCCATCAATGCTTCCCACATTAGAAAATAAAGATCGATTGATTGTTAATAAATTCAGTTTAATGTTTAGTGAACCAGATCGTTTTGATGTTGTCGTTTTTCATGCTACTGCAAAGAAGGATTACATAAAAAGGGTGATCGGTCTACCAGGAGATACAATTACATATAAAGATGATCAATTATACATAAATGGTGCGCCTGTTTCTGAACCATTTCTTGACAAAGAAATAGCTAAAGATCGATCAAGATACACTGCTAATTTTACTTTACAAGATATAGCAGGTAATTCAGAAATAGTTCCAGAAGGACATGTTTTTGTTCTCGGTGATAATAGACCAAATTCTACGGATAGTAGACACTTAGGTTATATACCGCTAGATCAGATCGTCGGTATAGCAGGGGTTACGTATTGGCCCTTTGAGAACATAGGATTAGTGCAATAGTTTTTGCATCATGGAGGTGGTTATGTATGCCAATTCAATGGTTTCCCGGACATATGGCGAAAGCCAAAAGAGAAGTACAAGAAAAACTAAAATTAGTTGATTTTGTGATCGAGCTTGTAGATGCAAGAACCCCAAGGTCTTCGCAAAACCCTTTGTTACAACAAATATTGAACCAGAAACCTAAAATGATTGTTTTAATGAAAGATGACTTAGCTGATCCATCTTGGACAGGTGAATGGTTGAATTACTTTTCTAACCAGGGGATAAAAGCGATCACCGTTAACGTTAATGAGCAAAAGGATATTCAGAAGGTGGTTAACACGGCTAAAGAAGCTGCCAAAGACAAAATGGAGCGTCTCAAAAAAAAGGGTGTCCGACCAAGGCCAGCGCGAGCGATGATTATAGGTATTCCCAATGTTGGTAAGTCTACATTAATTAACCGTCTAGTCCAAAAAAAAATAGCCAAAACTGGTGATAAACCAGGGGTAACGAAGAACCAACAGTGGATTAAAGTCAAGAAAGACTTTGAACTCTTAGATACTCCTGGTATATTGTGGCCCAAGTTTGAAGAAGAAATAGTAGGTTATCGATTAGCTGCAATTGGGACAATAAAAGATCAGTTATTGCCAATTGAAGATATAGCAGCATTTGTAATTAAATATCTCCAAGATTTTTATCCAAGTATTTTAATTGAACGATACAATTTGCAAGAAGCTGTGATCGATATGAAGGATGTTTTTGAACAAATAGGTAAACGAAGAGGCTGCCTTGAATCAGGTGGGCATGTTAATTATGAAAAAACTGCAGATGTGATTCTGCAAGACCTTCGATCAGGAAAACTCGGTAGAATTACGCTGGAGAATCCTCATAATGAAGAATAAAAAAATTAGGACAGCCATAACTTTTAATTAGTAAAATCCAAACGATGATCCGAATAGCATGATTGTTTGGATTTTTATACATGCTAAGAAGATGCTGTGTATAAAGTTCTAATCGTAATTTTGAAATTGTATTAATTGTTTAATACCCTCTTCGGC
Organism: Gracilibacillus kekensis; assembly: GCF_900143085.1. GTDB lineage: Bacteria > Bacillota > Bacilli > Bacillales > Amphibacillaceae > Gracilibacillus > Gracilibacillus kekensis. The sequence goes on from NZ_FRCZ01000004.1 coordinate 88,726, forward strand.
TGGCAACTTTCTTTTCCTATAAGCTTTCCATAGGAGTGAAAGAGGTCAGCTTTTTTATGATGTAATGTTAAAAATTTCAAACAGCTATCCGTTTGACTTTATTAAATTTTGCAAATATATAATTTTACTACTTACATTCTTTGTGGATGTTTATAGTGTAACAATATCTATTTTCTCATACTTATATGAAGTTGAGAAAAATGTTAGGTTCCAGGCTCTTCATTTTTTTGAGAAAATGCCGATATTTTAGGAAATGAGGTAATAAAATTGACAGATAAGTGGACAATCAATCAAATAAAAGATTATTTATTTAGTGATGAAAAACCTTCAGAGGATCTCTTGAAAAAATTATATTGTGATCAGCGCATTGGTGTAAAAAAAATGCTAAATCAATATGAAAATAGATTAGCAGCAAAGCAAGCAGAAGAAGATCATTTTCTTAAAATAAGCCGTTTTGAACAGGAACTGTGGAAAAATGGGCTTACACATATAGCAGGAGTCGATGAGGTAGGCAGAGGTCCGTTAGCAGGACCTGTAGTCGCTGCAGCAGTTATTTTACCAAGCGACTTCAAATTATTAGGAATAAACGACTCGAAAAAACTGTCGAAGAAAAAACGAGAATTATATTATCACTATATAACAACACACGCGACCGATTATAGTGTAGGAGTTGTAGATGCAGCTGAAATAGATCGAATTAATATCTTACAAGCCTCAAAGAAAGCTATGTACCATGCAATCAACGGGCTAATGAAAATAGATTATGTGTTAATTGATGCGGTTAAATTAGAAAAATTATCAGTTCCAAGTAATGCGATCATAAAAGGTGATCAGAAAAGTATGTCAATTGCAGCAGCAAGCATCGTTGCAAAGGTAACACGGGATAAAATGATGGAAAACATACATGAAAAATACCCGAGTTATGACTTTCACAAAAATAGTGGGTATGGAACTAAAGTTCATTTAAAAGCGATAGAAGAGAATGGTTTAACCAGATATCATCGTCGGAGCTTTTTAAAGTCTCTACAATTAGGAGGTAACTGAAAAATGGTAAACATGCAGTCTTTTTCCAATGCGCTACGGGTTGAGAATACACGTTTAAACAATTCCCAAGCGAGCTTGAGAGCTGGTCAAATGTTAACTGGCAAAGTACTGGAATTATATCCGAATCAAAAAGCTTCGATTCAGCTTGGTGGTTCTCAGATCGTCGCGCAATTGGAAACAGCACTATCTTCTAAACAGGATTATTTATTTCAAGTAACCTCTGTTGGAGATTTAATCCGTTTAAAAAAAATAAGTGAAGCTCCTATTCAAAACAGGTTGTTAAGTGATCAAATCATGCAACAAATTGGACTTCCAAATAATCGTGCATTAAAAGCATTTATGCAACAGGTAATGAATCAAAATATTCCTTTTAACTTTCAAGAGGCGCAGTCAATTGCGAATTTAATCGAACAATTCGGTGGATCGAGTAGTAATCGTGAATTAATGCAAATGATGTTACAAAAAGGATTTCCATTATCAGAGAGTGTATTTAAAAATTTACAAAGCTATCAGTCATCACAGTTAGGTCAACAAATCAGTCAACTTCAACAAGCATTACAGCAACCAGGACAATCTCAAGTATCTATGGCTAACTTACAACAACAATTAGCTATTTTCGGAGCCAATAATAGAGATGCAGCAATGATACTGCGTCAATTCATACAGACGAATCAACAGGCACTTCAAAATACGAATCAAGTTAGTGCTCAAATCTTACAACAAATGTCATCCGGAAATGGATTAGCAAGTACACAACTACAAGATACTGCCCAACAGATACACCAAGTTTTACAGCAACAATTGCCTTTAAGCTCTAATAAAATGCAAACCTTTCAGACCTTTTTGAATCGTTTTAGTCAAGTAGTCCAACAAGAGGGTGCTACAGATTCATTAAAACATATATTTCAACAAAATCCCCTCTTTTCAAAAGTAATGCAAGTATTGTCACAACAAGATAAAAGTCAAATACAGCAATGGTTGCAGCAACCTAAGTCTTCAGTAGTCCAGCAACAACAAACATTATCTATATTACAGAATGTTGCAAGTCAGCAATTAACACAACAAAATCAAAATATGCTACGCACACTTTTATTACATATGAATCAAGTGGATAACGATACTCTAAGTGTACGTGATGAGTTTCTTCATGTACTTAAACATTTTGTCAACACTAGCGGCATTCAAGATGAAACGCGTATAGCAAATACTTTGAATTCTTCTAATGGCTCACCAGCTAATATGGTGGCACTTATGCAGTCTATAAAAAGCGTATTACCCACTGCTGAACAACAAACATTTCAGCAATGGTTACAACAGACACAACCATCTGCTGCCCAAAATCAGCAAATCACTGATATGCTTCACCGCATGAATGTACAACAGTTACCACAAGTAGAGCAGAATGTGGTCCGTAATCTTCTGACACTTTTAGATACGACAGATCAACCATTTAACAAAGAACAAATTATGCAAGCGATTCGGCAGTTCTTTTCTCAATCAGATTCATCTATTCAACAATTACGTGACCAAGATTTATCCTTAAAACAAAATTTAATCCAAGCAAACCAACAAACAATAGATTTTGCCGGTGATCGAATTCAACGTCTCGTTCAAACTATAACAGGTATGCAAATCAACATGGTTCAAGATGATCAAACACTATTACAACAAAACTTTCAAATACCTGGTGAACGATTTGGTTTAGCGCATGATATTCGTATGCAGTTTGAAGGAAAACAAAAAAATGAAACTGGTGAGATAGATCCCGATTATTGTCGTATATTGTTCCATCTTGATTTAAATAATCTTGGTGAAACGATGATGACATTATCGATCCAAAAAAGAGTTATAAATATCACGGTGTACAATGATTCTCAAGCACTTAAACCATTAATCGATCAATTTAAGCCATTGTTAAAACAGAAATTAGATGGATTGGATTATCAATTATCTTCTGTTTCCAATAAGTTATTAAGTGATTCTGAAGCTTCATCAGCAGGAACACATTCTTCCCGCGAAACTTATCCCACAGCCCCAACAGAAGGGATTGATTTTAGAGTATGAATGAACAGGATAGATATCGAAAAAGAGCGGCAGCCTTACAGTATGATTTTGAAAGTGATGATGCGCCTAAAGTTACGGCAACCGGTAAAGGATATGTAGCAGAAGAGATAATCGAAAAAGCGAAAGCAAACAATGTCCCAATTCAATCAGATCCAACATTAGTAGAGTTACTTTCACAGTTAAATATAAATGAGAACATTCCAGAAGAACTATATCAAGTGGTAGCAGAAGTCTTCGCTTATATCTACCAAGTCGACCAAAAAGTAGGAAAAAAGACCAATTAGTATACCTTACCTCTTCACTAACATAACTTCAGCAAAGACAAAAACGGCGAAGTAATGAAAACTTCATCACATAAAGAATAATGATGAGTGAACTACCACCGCTACGGAAAAACACTCCCTTTCCGGGGGCACGGCTTCAGCTAACTTCGGAAAGAAAACCACTTTCCAAAGTGGATCTTCAGCTCGTGCTGTTCCCCCAGGAGTGTCGCATTTTTCCTCCGCTAAGTAGAGACTTCTGTTCAAGTACGAGGAAATAACTTTTGATTTCAATTATCAATATTCTAGCAATTACATTATTTGTAGAATATTAATAAAGCGTAGTCCATTTACGAAGACTCTTGCGGGATCAGCGTCTTCCGAAGACCCCGCAGGAAAAGCGGTACTTGGCTTTTCTGAGTAGGCTGAGGTGACGCCCGCAGAAAGCGAAGTAAATGGACGGAGCTTTTGCGTTCCACTCAAGACATTTTCAAACTGAGCAAGGCAGATACTTCGCAGGTTTAGTTTCTCCGTCCCTTAAATGATATTTTCTTTTAAAAAATAGCCCTTTTATTGCTATCTCAAAAAAACATTGGAATAATCATAGTATTTTCTAGACAATTGTCGATAGTTTTCTTACAATGAGAATGCAGTGATTAATTGATGGGAGGATGAAAGATGAATATTCACGAGTATCAAGGCAAAGAGATTTTGCGTAGTTACGGTGTAGCTGTACCGAATGGAAAAGTTGCATATACAGTAGATGAAGCTGTGGAAGCTGCGAATGAATTGGGTACAAAGGTTTCAGTGGTAAAAGCTCAAATTCACGCTGGGGGTAGAGGAAAAGCAGGCGGTGTGAAGGTAGCTAAGAATATCGATGAAGTCCGTACATATGCTGATGAAATTCTAGGTAAAACACTTGTAACACATCAGACAGGTCCAGAGGGCAAAGAAGTAAAGCGTTTACTAATTGAAGAGGGTTGTGACATTCAAAGAGAATACTATGTCGGCCTTGTATTAGACAGAGCTACTTCAAAAGTAACCATGATGGCGTCTGAAGAAGGCGGAACAGAAATTGAAGAAGTGGCGGCTGAAACACCTGAAAAAATCTTTAAGGAAGTGATTGATCCTGTAACAGGACTATTACCGTTTCAAGCAAGAAGATTAGCTTTTAACATAAATATTCCTGCTGAATATTTATCTAAAGCAGTTAAATTTATGATGGGATTATATCAAGTATTTGTTGAAAAAGATTGTTCAATTGCTGAGATTAACCCATTAGTGACTACTGGTGATGGTAATGTTTTAGCTTTAGATGCAAAGATGAATTTTGACGATAATGCTTTATTCCGTCAAAAAGATATAGTAAAGTATCGTGATCTGGATGAAGAAGATGAAAAAGAAATCGAAGCATCTAAATATGACTTAAGCTACATTGCTTTAGATGGCAATATCGGCTGTATGGTTAATGGTGCTGGTCTTGCAATGGCCACTATGGATATTATCAAACACTATAATGGCGATCCGGCTAACTTCTTAGATGTTGGGGGCGGTGCCACTGCAGAGAAAGTAACAGAAGCATTCAAAATCATTTTATCCGATGATAATGTAAAAGGTATTTTTGTTAATATCTTTGGCGGTATTATGAAATGTGATGTTATTGCAGAAGGTGTCGTAACAGCAACCAAGGAAGTTGGTTTAACCATTCCTTTAGTAGTTCGTCTTGAAGGTACAAATGTTGATGCTGGAAAGAAAATTTTAGCCGATTCCGGTTTGAATATTACACCAGCAGAATCAATGGCAGACGGTGCTGAAAAAATTGTTGCACTTGTTAACAAAAACTAAAAGTTTATCTCTAAAGGAAAAAAGGAGGATCCATTTACATGAGTGTATTTATTAATAAAGATACAAAAGTGCTTGTACAAGGTATCACCGGTTCTACAGCACTTTTCCATACAAAGCAAATGTTAGATTATGGTACGAAAATTGTTGGTGGGGTAACACCTAAAAAAGGTGGGACAGAAGTAGAAGGTGTACCTGTCTTTAACACAGTTGCTGAAGCTGTGAACGAAACAGGCGCAAATGCCACTGTTATCTATGTACCTGCACCATTCGCAGCAGATGCGATTATTGAAGCCGTAGACGCTGAATTAGATTTGGTTATTTGTATCACAGAACATATTCCGGTTATGGATATGGTAAAAGTAAAACGTTATATGGAAGGAAAGAAAACAAGATTAGTAGGTCCAAATTGTCCAGGTGTTATCACGCCTGAAGAATGTAAAATTGGTATTATGCCTGGCTATATTCATAAAAAAGGACATATTGGTGTTGTATCGCGTTCAGGTACTTTAACGTATGAAGCAGTACATCAATTATCAGAAAATGGCTTTGGTCAATCAACTGCGGTAGGGATCGGTGGCGATCCTGTCAACGGAACAGACTTTATTGATGCTTTAAAAGCATTTAATGAAGATCCTGAGACTGAGGCAGTTATGATGATAGGTGAAATCGGTGGTACGGCAGAAGAAGAAGCTGCAGAATGGGTAAAAGCCAATATGACAAAACCAGTTGTAGGATTTATTGGCGGCGCTACAGCACCTCCTGGAAAACGTATGGGACACGCAGGGGCAATTATCTCTGGTGGGAAAGGTACTGCCGAAGAAAAAATTAAAACAATGAATAGCTGTGGTATTGAAGTAGCAGAAACACCATCAGTTATGGGTGAAACACTTATAGGTGTATTAAAAGATAAAGGTATATACGATAAATGTAAAACACATTAATAAATAAGTAATAAGCTAGGAGTTTTCCTAGCTTATTACTTATTTTCACTTGTTCGTTGTATATAATAAAAAAACTTTGATGCTCATAATGTGTCAATGTTTCTAAAAAGGATGTGGTTTTATGGATAAAAGAGAATGGCGGCTCATACACCTTCATCATATTAAAGAAATAAGCAGATCAAAATTAAGAAAAGTAATCAATTATGAACCTGATTTAGAGCAAATTTATCATTGGAAAATGGAAAAATGGCAAGAACTATTTAAATTAAGTGACCAGAAAGCAAAATCTATTATACAGCAACTTAACGATAAGTCTATTCAAAGAAAAGTAGTTCAACATGTTAAGTCTTATAATGTCATGACTATTTTTAGTAAGAGTTATCCCACCAGTTTAAAAGTCATCCCAGATCCACCTCTCGTACTATACCTCCAAGGCAATCCGTCATTACTTAATAATTCACCGAATCTTAGTGTTGTAGGAACCAGGTACCCTTCTAAACATGCTTTATCTATAATGAATCAAATTTTAATTCCATTATTTAATTACAATTTTGTAATAACAAGTGGTATGGCAAAAGGGATTGATGGATTTGCTCATCAATTAGCATTACAACATAATAATCCTACAATTGCTGTTTTAGGTGGTGGATTTCACCATATCTACCCAAAAGAAAATCTACATTTATTTAACGAGCTGTCGAAAGAAAATCTAATTATATCAGAATATCCTCCAGATCAGCCTCCAAAGAAGTATCATTTTCCAGAAAGAAATCGAATCATAAGTGGTTTAAGTTTTGGAACGCTTGTGATCGAGGCAAAAAAAAAGAGTGGTACTCTTATTACAGTGGATCAAGCTTTAGAGCAAGGCAAAGAAGTTTTTGCAGTACCAGGGTCTATTCTTGCAGAGACAAGTTCAGGTTGTAATCAACTTATTCAAGATGGGGCGAAATTGATTCAAACTAGCAATGATATATTAGAGGAATGCGAATTAACACCATCTTTTGCAATAAAAAATTAATCATTTTCAACATTTTTTCTGTTGCTTTGTTTGACAAACACTAACAAAGTATTTAATAATAGGGAAGATTTATCATATCTAATAACAGAATACTATAGATAAAAGAATTTGAACTTGAAATTACCTCTTGGGAGGGTTTGAAAAATTATGGCACAATATCTTGTTATCGTTGAATCACCAGCAAAAGCAAAAACTATTGAAAGATATTTAGGAAAAAGGTATAAAGTAAAAGCATCAATGGGTCATGTAAGAGACTTACCAAAAAGCCAAACAGGTGTTGACGTAAAAAATGATTATGAACCGAAGTATATAACCATCCGTGGAAAAGGTCCTGTTTTAAAAGAATTAAAGACTGCTGCAAAAAAAGCGGATAAAATTTTTCTCGCAGCCGATCCCGATCGCGAAGGGGAAGCAATCGCATGGCATTTAGCACATAGTCTAAATATCGATTTAGATTCCGATTGTCGTGTTGTATTTAATGAAATAACGAAAGAGGCAGTGAAGGATTCTTTCAAGCAACCAAGAAAAATTAATATGGATTTAGTTGATGCCCAACAAGCAAGAAGAATTTTAGATCGATTAGTGGGATACAATATCAGTCCTTTATTATGGCAAAAAATAAAAAAGGGTTTAAGTGCTGGTCGTGTCCAATCGGTAGCAGTTAAAATGATCATTGATAGAGAAAATGAAATTAAAAACTTCAAACCTGAAGAGTACTGGAGTATTGAATCACTATTTAAAAAAGGGAGACAATCTTTTGAAGGAGCTTTTTATGGTGTGGATGGTAAGAAAAAAGCTTTGCATTCTAAAGCTGATGTTGATCAGATCATATCAACTTTAAAAGGTGATGAGTTTCTAGTAGATAAAGTAAACAAAAGAGAACGTAAAAGAAATCCATCTCCACCATTTACAACATCTTCCTTACAACAAGAAGCTGCAAGAAAATTGAATTTCAGAGCACGTAAAACGATGATGGTAGCGCAACAACTATATGAAGGTATTGATTTAGGCAAAAGAGATGGAGGCATTAATGGTCTGATCACATATATGCGTACAGATTCAACCAGAGTTTCCAACACAGCCAAAGATCAAGCTAAAGATTACATTGAAAATAAATATGGAAAAGAATATAGTGGTTTTAATCGAAAATCTAAAAATGCAGAAGGTGCTCAAGATGCTCACGAGGCAATTAGACCAACGAATGCACTAAGAGATCCTCAATCACTAAAAACGGTATTGTCCAGGGATCAATTTAAATTATATAAACTCATTTGGGAGCGATTTATTGCAAGTCAGATGGCCCCAGCTGTAATGGATACAATGACAGTACATTTAACCAATCATGGTGTTGAATTCAGAGCTACAGGCTCGAAAATTAAATTTAAAGGATTTATGACGGTCTATATTGAAAGCTCGGATGATCAGGAAAAACAAAAAGATAAATGGCTGCCAGATTTGAAAGAAGGCGAAACGGTAAAATCAGAAAAAATTTCACCAAATCAACATTTCACGCAACCTCCACCGAGATATACAGAAGCAAGATTAGTGAAGACAATGGAAGAAAAGGGGATTGGTAGACCATCTACCTATGCACCCACTTTAGACACGATCCAAAGAAGAGGTTATGTGGCTTTAGATAGTCGGCGTTTTGTACCGACCGAATTGGGAGAAATTGTTACAGATGTAATGGAAGAATTTTTCCCTGAGATTATTGATGTAGCCTTTACTGTAAAAATGGAAGGTGACTTAGATGCGGTAGAAGAAGGTAAAACAGAGTGGATCAAGATCATTGACCAATTTTATCAAGGTTTTGATAAACGATTAGAAAAAGCAGAAAAAGAAATGGAAAAGGTCGAAATTCGAGATGAACCTGCTGGCATTGATTGTGAAAAATGTGGACATGAAATGGTTTATAAAATGGGCAGGTATGGAAAATTTCTAGCTTGTTCTAATTTTCCGGATTGTCGTAATACAAAACCAATTTTAAAAGAAATTGGTGTTAAATGCCCAGATTGTAAGGATGGTAACATTGTAGAAAGAAAAACAAAAAAACGAAGAACATTTTATGGTTGTGATAATTATCCCAAATGTGAGTTTATTTCGTGGGATAAACCGGTCGGAAGAAGCTGTCCTAAATGTAATAAAATGCTTGTCGAGAAGAAATCAAAGAAAAAAGCACAAGTTCAATGTTCTTCATGTGATTATAAAGAACAAGAACAACAATGATAATGGAAGAGCAGAGTTCCAAACCGAAATAGCTGGTATATAATAAAATCCAAACGTTTCCGAATGAATGTTCGGTTCTGTTTGGATTTTTTATGCTGAAATCAAAAATAGTACTTTATATTACACTAAATCACGTGAAAATTAAGTAATACCTGTACTAAATAAGATACTAAAATAGATAAAGAGAATAGATAGGTTTGACTATAACTTCTATAATTAAAAAATAGCATTTAACATACTTGTCGTTAGATGATGTCAGATTTTTCTTGGGTATTATTTAATGTTATGATAGGTATAAGGAGTTTCTGTTTTTCAATAATTGTGATGGCTCGAAAATAGAGCTTATTCAACTAATATCTGTTTACATTTACACTATTAAGGGAATTATTGATTTAATTATATTTTTAATAAAATGTGATAATATAACATAATTGCAGTATATATCTTGTTGTGTTAGTATTTTAACGCATTTAGAGGTGGCTGAATGAATTTTTATAAAGATTGGTTAATGTATTTAGATTATTTACAAATTGAAAAAAATGCTTCCAAAAGTACAATAGTAGCATATGAAAAAGATTTAGCTCATTTTTTTCGTTTTTTAAGATCTGAAAACTTAGATAGCTTAGCCGCAGTAAATTATGCGATTATTCGTACTTACCTAACAACATTACATGAACAAGGTTTGGCTACTAAATCAATAAACCGTCACATTTCAACTTTAAGAACTTTTTATAATTTTCTTGTTAGAGAGCAAACTGTTATAGAAAATCCTTTTGTTCATTTACACTTACCTAAAACTTCTTACACAATTCCAGAATTTTTATATCAAGCGGAAATCGAAAAACTGTTTGATTCGATTGATCGAAGTTCAAAATTGGGTAAAAGAAACGCGGCATTATTAGAAGTTTTATATGGCACAGGAATTCGAGTAAGTGAGTGTGTACAAATAAAACTGGACCAAATTGATTTTGACCTTCAAACAATATTAGTTTTAGGAAAAGGAAATAAAGAGAGATATGTACCATTTGGAGAGTTTGCGCGTAATTCATTACAACTATATATTAATGAAAGCCGGTCAGAATTGGTAACTGCTAAAAGTCAACCACAAAACTTCTTGTTTTTAAATGCAAGAGGGAATCCGCTAACTTCTAGAGGAGTACGCCTAATTATTAATAAACAAGTGAATGAGGCAGCACTGACATTACATATACATCCACATAAAATAAGACATAGTTTTGCAACACATTTATTAGACAATGGTGCTGACCTGCGTGCCGTTCAAGAATTATTAGGTCATTCACATTTATCATCTACACAAATCTATACACATGTTTCTAAAGATCGTTTACGAAAAGTATATCAAACAGCACACCCACGTGCTAAGCGGTAAAATGGTGAGGAGGAATTATAATGGATGCATTTCATGCAACAACAATATTTGCAGTTCAACATAATGGTAAATCTGCTATGTGCGGTGATGGCCAGGTAACATTCGGAAACCAAGTCGTTATGAAACATACGGCTAAAAAGGTAAGAAGGTTATATCAAAACCAAGTTTTAGCAGGATTTGCTGGGTCAGTAGCGGATGCATTTACTCTTTTTGAAAGTTTTGAAACAAAATTAGAAACATATGATGGGAATCTCTCTCGAGCGGCTGTAGAATTAGCAAAAGATTGGAGAAATGACAAATACTTAAGAAAATTAGAGGCAATGTTGATCGTAATGAATAAACGAGAATTATTACTTATTTCAGGTACAGGTGAAGTAATTGAACCGGATGATGGTATATTAGCAATAGGTTCTGGTGGACACTATGCGTTAAGTGCTGGAAGAGCATTAAAAAAACATGCATCTAATATGGAAGCTAAAGAAATTGCTAAAGCATCTCTTGAAATTGCTGGAGAAATCTGCGTATTTACAAATGATCAATTAATTCTAGAAGAGCTAGAGTAAGAAAGGATGAGTTTATGTTAACCAATTTAACTCCTAAAGCAATAGTTGAGAAACTAAATGAATATATAATAGGGCAACAAAGTGCCAAAAAGTCAGTAGCTGTAGCGTTAAGAAACCGTTATCGAAGGATGCAATTAACTGAGGATTTAAAAAATGAAGTTGTACCGAAAAATATCTTAATGATCGGGCCGACCGGTGTTGGGAAAACAGAAGTAGCCCGAAGGTTGGCAAAATTAGTGGGAGCACCATTTATTAAAGTGGAAGCTACTAAATATACAGAAGTAGGATATGTCGGTCGTGATGTTGAGTCAATGGTTAGAGACTTAGTTGAAACTTCCATCCGCATGGTAAAGGAAGATGCAATGAAAGAGGTACAAGCAAAAGCTGAAACTCTAGCAAATAAACGACTGGTTGAATTATTGGTACCTTCCAAAAAGAAAAATAACACATCAAAAAACCCTTTTGATATTTTTATGAATCCAAATCAACAGCAATCAAGTAATGAACAAGCGAATGATTCAGAAGAAAAGGAAAATATTAGAGAACAAAGGAAGCAGATGAAAAAATTACTAGATCTAGGAGAGTTAGAAGATCGTGAAGTAACGATTGAAGTTGAAGAGCAAACTCCCAATATGTTTGATATGTTACAAGGATCAGGTATGGAACAAATGGGAATGAATATGCAAGATGCATTAGGTTCATTATTTCCTAAAAAGAAGAAAAAAAGAACTCTCTTTGTTAAAGAAGCGAGAAAAGTGTTAAGAGAGCAGGAAGCAAATAAATTAATTGATATGGATCAAGTCACTCAGCAGGCTATTGAAAAAGCGGAACAAACGGGTATTATTTTTATCGATGAGATCGATAAGGTCGCAGTCAAACAAGAGCAATCTGCTGCCGTATCAAGAGAAGGTGTTCAACGTGATATACTGCCAATTGTTGAAGGTTCTTCGATTGTTACAAAATATGGCTCAGTGAGAACTGATTATATGCTATTTATCGCTGCAGGTGCCTTTCATATGTCTAAGCCTTCTGATTTGATACCAGAATTACAAGGTAGATTTCCAATTCGAGTTGAATTCGAAAAGCTAACAATTGCTGATTTTAAGAGAATATTGAAAGAACCATCAAATGCACTGTTGACACAATATAAAGCATTATTAGAAACAGAAGGTATTACAATATCTTTCACAGATGAAGCGATTCACCGTTTGGCAGAAATAGCTTACGAAGTTAATCAAGAAACAGATAATATTGGAGCAAGAAGGTTGCATACCATTTTAGAAAAGTTACTTGAGGAACTATCATTCGAAGCGTCGGATATTGGTGTCGGAAATATTGAAATTACAGAACACTATGTAAATGAAAAGCTAAAAACGATTGCAACAAATAAAGATTTAAGTCAATTTATTTTATAACTTGGATGGTGAAAAAATGCGATTATTAGAAAAAACCAGAGAAATTAATGCAATGCTTCAGAAAACAAAAGGAAAATCCGTTGATTTCACAGAAATGTCAAAAACATTGCGTGACGTAATCGGTGCAAACATCTTTATTGTGAGTAGAAGTGGCAAGCTATTAGGTTTTTCAATTAATCAACAAATTGAAAATGAACGTATGAAAAAAATGCTGGAAGAAAGACAATTTCCTGAAAACTATACTGAAAACTTATTTAATATTACCTCAACAACAACTAATTTAACTATAGACAGTGAATATACAGCTTTTCCTGTTGAAAACCGTGATTTGTTTCTAAAGGGATTAACAACAATAGTTCCCATTATTGGTGGTGGCCAGCGTTTAGGAACTTTAATATTAAGTCGGTTGTCAGATAGTTTTAATGATGATGATTTAATACTAGGTGAATACGGTGCAACTGTGGTTGGGATGGAAATATTACACGAAAAAACAGAAGAAATAGAAAAAGAGGCAAGAAGTACTGCGGTAGTTCAGATGGCAATTAGTTCGTTATCTTATAGTGAACTTGAAGCAATTGTCCATATCTTTGAAGAGCTCGATGGTAACGAGGGATTATTAGTAGCGAGTAAAATAGCGGATCGTGTTGGTATTACGCGTTCTGTTATCGTTAATGCATTAAGAAAACTAGAAAGTGCCGGTGTGATTGAATCTAGGTCATTAGGTATGAAAGGTACGTATATAAAAGTATTAAATGACAAGTTTCTATTTGAACTAAAACATAGTCATATTTAAGTGAAAAAAGATTATTAGAAAATCTGGCAAAGCCCACCAGTTTTTTAGTAGTAATTTTGAAATGGATAATAGATTAAACGTCCGTTACGCCTTACCCACTTCGCTTTTAACCATAGGATAGAACAAAAGAATTATTTAACTAGAAAAATCCAAACGATCGAATCGTTTGGATTTTATGCGTATTAGATGAAAAATGTGACATAGCTTTGAGATAATTATAAGTTATTCTATTTGCTTTGTAACCACTCTGGTTTGTCCGCTTCCACTCTTAACATTTGTCAATTATAACCTCTGTTGTTGAACAATATCCTATTATTTGTGAGATTTAATCTTTCATACATCACTTTTGTCCCATTTTCAGTCTATTTAGAGCACCCATTTCGTCTCACTCATTAGTCCTTCTTCGACATTTATTATCAAAAGTTTACAAAAACATTGAGTAAATGCAAGACTTTAGACCTAAACAAACAAAAAAATTACCCTACTTTAGTAAGAATATGACGATAAGTCATAGACAGTTGTTGTAATTTATCATACAATGTTCGATAGATAAAGATTTTTTATGACGGTTAATTCTAAAAAAATGGAGGTTCTCTATAATGTCATTATTTTCTGGAACAATTCAAACTTTAGAGAATTCATTAAATTATGCATCTGTTAAAAATAGAACCATTGCTCATAATATTTCGAATGCAGATACACCAAATTATAAGGCTAAAAATGTTCAATTTAATGAGGTACTTAAAAATCAGTTGTCGAATCAATTTGAAGCGAAACAAACAAATGAAAGACATCTTCCTTTTTCAACAAATAATTCTAACATTAAAGTTACTACTGATCGTTCGACCATGTATAACCATAATGGGAATAATGTAGATATTGATAAAGAGATGTCCGAGTTAGCAAAAAATCAGATATATTACCAGGCTGTAGTCGATCGTATCAATGGAAAATTTAATAGTTTACAAAGTGTTATAAGAGGAGGGAATTAATTATGTCAATTTTTAGCGGCATTAATACAAGTGCTAGTGGTCTGACCGCTCAAAGACTGAGAATGGATACAATCTCATCAAATATTGCAAATATGGATAGTACGAGAGCCACTATTAATGAAGACGGTGAATACGAACCATATCGTAGAAAAATAGCGGTATTTTCTCCGAAGGATCAAAGCTTTTCTTCGATCCTCCAACGTACAACCCATAGAGGTCAAGACGAAGGTTCTGGCGTCAAAGTTTCAGAGATTGCAGAAGATGAGGAACCTTTTAAACTTGTATTTAATCCTAACCACCCTGATGCTAATGAAGATGGTTATGTGGAGATGCCTAATGTTGACCCTTTAAAAGAAATGGTGGATATGATGAGTGCGACTAGGTCGTATGAAGCAAATGTCACATCCTTAAATGCTACTAAAACAATGTTAATGAAGGCATTGGAAATTGGTAAGTAACTATTAAAAGCAAAGGAGGAGAAGACTAATGAACATTTATTCTTTACAAAATATTCAAGCTAGTCCTAATCAAATACATACTAATGATCAACAAACAGTTGGTGAATCACAACAAGCATTTGCAAACAATCTAAAAGAAGCTATCAATAGTATCAATCATGCTCAAAAAGCTTCTGATCAAAAAACAGAAGCTCTTGCAAGAGGAGAGATAGATGACTTACACGATGTCATGGTTACTGCACAAAAGTCAAGTATTATGTTACAAACGGGTGTACAAGTTCAGAAAAAAGTAGTCGATGCCTACAACGAAGTAATGAGAATGCAAGTCTAACAGTTAAATAGTTGTAAGCAAGTAATGATTTTGGGGGCACAAAATGAACGAGAAATTCAAACTATACAAGGAAAAAGCAACTACATTTTACGCATCGATGTCCAAATTGCAAAAAAGGTTACTTTTTGGCGGAATAACTTTAATGGTTGCTCTAATTATTCTTATAACGGTATTGACTACTTCTAAAGGTTCAATGGTAACATTGTACAATGATTTATCCTTACCGGAAGTTGGTCAAATCAAAGAAGAGTTAGATGCAAGAGGAGTAGCTTACGATATCACAGGTAGTGGAACAGCTGTACAAGTTCCTGAAGCGAGTGCCGATTCACTTTTAGTGGACTTAGCTGCTCAGGGTATACCTGATAGTGGTAGTATTGATTATTCTTTCTTTGCTGAAAATAGTTCCTGGGGTGTGACAGATAATGAATTTGATGTCATGAAACTGGATGCAATGCAGACGGAATTATCTACATTAATTACACAGATTAATGGGATAGAAGCTGCTGAGGTTATGATAAACATGCCTGAGGATCCTGTGTTTATCAGTGATCAGCAACAGGAAGCAACTGCATCGATTGTGATTGAAACTCAACCTGGATATCAATTTGAGCCAACTCAAATTAGTACACTTTATCACTTGGTATCAAAGTCAATACCAAATTTACCTACTGATAATATCGTCATTATGAATCAACATTTTGAGTATTTTGACTTAAATAACGAAAATTCTTTTGCTAGTGGGGATACATATACTTCTCAACAACACATCAAGAGTGATATCGAGCAAGATATCGAACGACGTGTTCAGCGCATGCTAGGTTCTATGATAGGTATGAATAAAGTAGCAATTTCTGCGACAGCTGATATCGACTATACGCAGGAACAACGCACAGAACAGTTAGTGGAGCCAGTGGATGAAGAGAATGATACATTACCAGTAAGTATTGAAACAATTACTGAATCATTTACAGGTGCTCAACCAGAAGATGGAGCAGCTGGTGTTGAAGAAGGTGAAATCGCGAATTATCCTGCTGGACTTGATGGAAATGTTGGCGATTATGAATTGGTAAAAGAATCGGTTAACAATGAGTTTAATCGAATACAACGAGATATCGTAGAAAGCCCATATAAAATTAGAGATTTAGGAATTCAGGTAGCGATCGACAATACGAGAGAATTGGATAATGGTGAAGTGGAGGAGTTATCGCCACAAGAACAAGCACAAGTCGAAGAGAGTGTAGCATCTATTTTAGATTCGATTATCACAACAACAATTGATAAGTCATACGGTGAAGTTTCACCTGAAGAGAAAGTATCGATTGTCCTGCAACCATTTGAAGGTACTAATATAACACCTAACACAACCGTATCTCCGGCTATTCCTGGATGGGTGTATGTTGCATTAGGAATCTTGTTAGTTGCTATTATTATATTAATGATCATGCTAAGAAGGAAACGGGAAAGAGAAGAAGTCGTTGAAGAAGTGGAGACAACTGCGGTCGAAGAAAGAGAAATTCCACCAATTACACACACGGATGATTCAGACTCATCTGTAAGACGTAAACAACTTGAGAAATATGCAGAAGATAAGCCAGAAGAGTTTGCCAAATTATTAAGAAGTTGGATATCAGAGGATTAAAGGAGGTTAATTAGCATGGCAAAAAGACAACAACTAAATGGAAAGCAAAAAGCTGCTATTCTATTAATCTCTTTAGGCCCAGATGTTTCAGCACAAGTTTATAAACATTTAACACCAGAAGAGATCGAAAAATTAACCTTGGAAATTTCATCAGTAAAAAAAGTAGAAGGTTCACAAAAAGATGAAATTTTAGAGCAATTTCATGAAATAGCGATGGCACAGGACTATATCTCGCAAGGTGGGATTAGTTATGCAAAAACAGTTCTGGAAAAAGCATTGGGCGAAGATAAAGCCGGAGAATTGCTTAACCGGTTAACATCTTCATTGCAAGTGAAACCATTTGACTTTGCAAGAAAAGCAGAACCAGGCCAAATCATTAATTTTATTCAAAACGAACATCCGCAAACCATTGCACTCGTTTTATCTTACTTGGATTCTGAACAGTCCGCACAAATTCTGTCAGAATTACCGCAAGAAATGCAAGCAGATATCGCCAAAAGAATAGCAGTAATGGATTCGACTTCACCAGAGATTATTGCAGAAGTGGAGCAAATTCTTGAGAGAAAGCTATCTACTACTGTTTCTCAAGATTATACACAAACTGGTGGTATTCAAGCAGTTGTGGAAGTTTTAAATGGTGTTGATCGAAGCACAGAAAGAACGATATTAGACACATTGGAGATAGATGATCCAGAACTTGCTGAAGAGATTAAGAAGCGCATGTTTGTATTTGAAGATATTGTTACTCTCGATAACCGTGCGATTCAACGTGTGATTCGAGAAGTGGAAAATGATGATTTAAGGCTTTCACTTAAAGTTGGAAGTGATGAGGTGAAAGAAATCGTCTTTAATAACATGTCTACTCGAATGGCGGAAACCTTTAAAGAAGAGATGGAATTTATGGGGCCTGTTCGTTTGCGTGATGTAGAGGAAGCACAATCCAGAATTGTTTCTACAATTCGACGTTTAGAAGAAGTGGGAGAAATTGTCATCGCCAGAGGTGGAGGAGATGATATTATTGTCTAACAATCCCCTGCCAAATAGGCAAATTCATTTGCGTAAGATTGATATTCCAAAACAGAACTACTCAGAACAAGAAGCAGAAAATCAGCTGCAAAAAATGTATAAACAGATAGAGTCAGCTAACGCAGAACTTGAAAAAGTTATAGAAGAGAAGCGAAAAATGCAAGAAGCAACAAACAAAGAGATACAAGCAGCGAAAGAGAATTGGGAACAGGAAAAGCTACAATATATCGAACAAGCACAGCAAGAAGGGTATCAACAAGGATTCGAACAAGGTCAAAAAGATAGTTTAACTCAATATAACACAATCATAACTGAAGCTGTAGATGTTTTAGACAATGCAAAACAAGAGTATTACAACATTGTTGCCGAGAGTGACGAGACTGTACTTGAAATCGCAATGGCAACATCAGAAAAAGTGCTTCATCAAGTGCTGGAAGAAGACCCTGCAAAATTCTTAGGGATAGTTCATTCGTTAATAAACCAAGTGAAAGATCATCCACATATAAAGTTGTTGGTTTCAAGTAAATATTATACTCTCTTGCTAGAAAATAAGGAGGAGCTTAGCTCTATTCTTCATAATCAGATGGAATTCATGATTTACCCTTCTGCCGACCTAAAGGAAGAACAAGTTTTAATTGAAACCCCTTTTGGTAGAATTGACGCTTCACTTGATACTCAGTTAGAAGAAATTAGAACTAGACTTTTTCATGTAGTGGAGGAGATCACACGTGAAAACACAAATGATACTAAATGAAATTGAACGGGTGGATTCATACAAAAGATATGGAAAAGTAGATCGAGTAGTCGGATTATTAATCGAGGCAAGAGGTCCTGAGGCAAGAATTGGAGAAGTTTGTTATATCCATACTAAGATGGCTAACGAGACAATAATGGCAGAAGTAATCGGATTTTACGAAGAGAAAGTGTTATTAATGCCATATTCCTCATTGCAAAATATTGCATCTGGTTGTTTAGTAGAGGCGACTAAACACTCTCTAAAAATTAAGATTGGGCGATCATTAATTGGAAAAGTAATTGATTCTGCAGGCAAAATGTTGGATGGTTCGAATTTACCTAAAGGATTAAAAGAATATCCAACAGAACAGGCACCACCTAATCCATTAGAGCGACCGAGAATAAATGAACCAATTCAAATTGGCGTAAAAGCAATAGATACCATGTTAACCGTTGGAAGAGGTCAAAGAATTGGAATTTTTGCCGGTAGTGGTGTCGGAAAAAGTACATTGCTAGGTATGATAGCACGAAATAGTAGTGCAGACATTAATGTCATTGCCTTAATAGGTGAGCGTGGTCGAGAAGTAAAAGAATTTATCGAACGTGATTTAGGTCCTGAAGGTTTGAAAAAATCAATTGTTGTTGTGGCAACTTCAGACCAATCCGCACTTATGAGGATAAAAGGAGCGTATACAGCAACAGCAATTAGTGAATATTTTCGTGATCTTGGATATAACGTTAATTTGATGATGGATTCGGTAACTCGAGTCGCCATGGCACAGCGAGAGATTGGACTTGCTATCGGTGAGCCGCCAACAACTAAAGGGTACACTCCTTCTGTTTTTGCCTTATTACCTTCGTTACTGGAAAGAACAGGAACGAGTAAGAATGGTTCAATTACAGCATTTTACACGGTGTTGGTCGATGGTGATGATTTCAATGAGCCAATAGCAGATACAACAAGAGGAATCCTGGATGGTCACTTCATATTGGATCGAAAGCTAGCCGAGAAAGGTCAGTTCCCGGCAATTAATGTTCTGCAATCTGTAAGCAGAGTTATGCCAGAAATTGTATCTAAGAACAGGTTGAATACTGTTCAAAATATAAGAACGGTATTAGCAACTTATAATGATAATGAAGAATTGATTCAAATCGGTGCTTATAAAAGAGGATCTAATAAAGTTGTAGACGAAGCAATATTACTCCAACCACACATTATGAACGCCTTGAAACAGGGGATGGATGAAAATGTGGATGATCAGACTGGATTCTCACAATTAGAGCAATTAGTAAAAAGGAGTAACTCCTCATGAAACAACTAGGTGGATATGAAAAAATAAGACTGTTGAAAGATAACCAAAAAAAGGAAATTCAATTAATGTATCAAGAAGCTGCAGGTCAGTTTGAACAACATGCTACGAACTTATATGACTTATTGAAAAAGAAAGAAAAAATAGAGGAAAGTTACAAACAATCTTTAGCTGATCGATCTCAGGTGGAAACATTACAATCCTATCATCAATATCTTGACTTCTTAACACCAAGTATATTGAACACACAGCAAAAAGTGGAAAAGGCTAGAAATAAAATGAATGAATTGCAAGACCGAGTTACTGAACAATATATCGAAGTGAAAAAGATCGAAAAAATAATTGATAAAAAACAAAGTGAATATAATCAATTCGAAAAAAGAAAAGACTTGATGTTTATGGATGAATTATCCATTCGTAAGTATTCAGAAAGTAAGGATAGGTGAAGAAATGGCTCCCAATCCATCAAAGAACAAAGAAAAAAAGGCAGGAATTTTTCAATGGCTGATCGTTATATTTGTTTCACTTCTATTCGCTGCTTTAATTACAGTCATTATTTTAGTAACAATGGGTATTGATATTAGCAAATACACCAAAGAAACATTGAATAAGGTTCCTTTTATAGAAGAGCAAGTAACAACGGACTCAGAAGAATTATTTGAAAATAATTTAGCAAAGAAAGATCAAGAGATTTCTAACCTGGAAGAAGAACTAGAAGTCGTACAATATGAAGCACAAGGAAAAGATAGTACGATCTCAGAGCTAGAAGAGGAAATAGAAAATCTAACTACACAATTAGCTGAGCTTGAACAACAAGCTACGGAAAGTACGGATGTTGGTAGTGGTTATCAAGAATTATCTGAGTCATTTTCAGCTATGAAACCTAAAGTTGCTGCACCTATCATTGAGAATATGGAAAATACAATCGCTCTACCACTGCTAAGAGAACTAGATGCAGAAATACGTGGTGAAATTTTAGGTGAAATGGAACCTGAAATTGCAGCTGATTATAGTGATTTATTAGTAAATGAATAGTTATTTTATTTATCTTTTGAAGGGGGGTGAAAAATATGCATGTCGCAGCCAATTTATTAATTAATCCTGTAACTCCTGAAATGAAAGGACCCATCAGGTCTGAGCTGAATGGTAATACATCC
Organism: Gracilibacillus kekensis; assembly: GCF_900143085.1. GTDB lineage: Bacteria > Bacillota > Bacilli > Bacillales > Amphibacillaceae > Gracilibacillus > Gracilibacillus kekensis. The sequence continues at coordinate 109,933 of NZ_FRCZ01000004.1, forward strand.
TTTCAAAAACAGTTATTGAGTATAAGCAATAGTCAAACAGCTGAGTTAAACAAAAATGAATTAGAAACTCTATTATCTAAATTACCCGAAGGTTTTGATCTTGAAACATTAAAACAAATAAAAGATGTATTAAATAATTTGGATTTAGATCTAGAAAAACTTATCTCAACTCTTGAGAATGCAGACTCAGAAGAAATATCATCCATGTTCACAGAAGAACAATTGACACTATTGAAAGGATACAATTCCAATAATAGCAACAAAGAACACGAGCTTAGTATCCTCGGACAAATTATGGAAGTAATTTCAGCACATGAACAGCAAGTGAATAATAGCTTTATCAACCAAATTTTATTGGCTCCATCGAACAACGTGAATGGTGAAAGCAATGCAACGAAAATTGATGCAATGGTAAAAAAAGTGGAAGTACTTCTTACTAAATTAGAGCAAAATAAACTTTCGCAGCACGACTTCAAACAATTAAATGAAATGTTGAGGCAATGGTCACAACTTGATAGCAATGCGAAAGGTAATGCACAAGCTTTATTAGCAGCAATGACACCAACGAAAACTAATGAAATCTGGAACAAACTTTTAGAAAATTTCCAAAATCGTATGGCGATGGAAAAAAACTATGGTCAGAGTCAAAAAGTAACACAACAAGATATTGCCAAATGGATTAGCGGTGCAATGGAAAATCAAGGTAGTAGCATGAATCAAGAACAGGCACTATCTCAAACAAGAAGCGAGTTGCAAACTTTGATGAACCAACAAGTCAATTCAAAGGTACAGCAATATGTGATTCACACGCAACAAACAAATACCGAACAACAAGTGGCACAGAAACAATTAATTGATCAATTTCAACAGGCCATTCAAAAAAGTAATTTTATGAAAATGCCAAATGGTACGAATCAATTAATGTTGAGATTGCAACCAGAACATTTAGGTGATGTTATGGTGAAACTGACACAAGTGAATGGGGAAATGGTTGTAAAAATGATGGTTGCATCACAAGGTGCTAAAGAATTACTTGAAGGGAACTTAAATCAACTTCGGCATATGTTCTCTCCACAACAAGTGTTGATTGAACGTCAAGATACATTAACACAAACAGGTCAAGAAAAATTAACCGATGAAAATCAGGATTCATTGGATGACAAAGGTCAAAGTGAAAACGACCAAAATGATGGAGAGCAATCTGAATCAGAGGAACAAGACAAAATAAATTTCCATGATTTATTAATGGACGCGAAAGTGTAGGTGATAAATATGACTACAATAGATCCAACCTATTATCTCGCTAATCAGACTAAGTCAAGAGAAGCAAGTAGCAGTTTAGGGAAAGATCAATTTTTAAAAATTTTGATGACACAATTGCAAAACCAAGACCCGTTAAATCCGATGGAAGATAAAGAATTCATTTCTCAAATGGCGACATTTTCTTCCTTAGAGCAAATGATGTCCATGTCCAAATCAATCGATTCATTAGTGCAGAATCAGACTGTGTCTCCTGTGATTCAATACAGTCATCTAATTGGCAAGGAAGTCGAACATTATCGGATTGATGAAGAGTCCGGTGAAATTGCAGAACCGAAGGAAATTGTAACTGGACAGGTGAAAGCAATTTCGCAGCAGGAAGGATATGCTGTAATAGAATTAGAAAATGATGTGAAAATTTATACAGATGAAGTCTTAAGAATCAAAGAAGAAAGTCAAGCAGAATAAGGGGGGAGACAATGGATCATCGAATTCATGCATTACATCCAACTATCCTTCCAAATCAACAAAATAATAAGAAAAAGAATGTTGAAACATCTTTTAAAGAAATATTAGGACAACAACAACCTATACAGATCAGTAAGCATGCCGAGCAACGAATGGCTTCACGTAATATTGAAATCACCATAGACAAATGGTATGAGATGGAGAGCAAGCTAGAAGAAGCGAGCAAGAAAGGTGTCCGGGATTCGTTAGTAATTACCGACGAAGCAGCATTTATTGTAAATGCTAAAAACAAAACGGTAATAACCGCAATGGAAAAATCAGAAATGAAAAGTAAAATTTTCACCAATATCAATGGAACGATATTAATAGATTAGGCTGGACTCGAAAAGAGAAGCCTGAAGTCGTGGACTGACAGAAGCGACAAATATTCGAAAATAGAGGAGCGGAATACAATGTTAAGATCAATGTATGCAGGCATTTCAGGGATGAAAAGTTTTCAAACTAAGTTAGATGTAGTCGGTAATAATATTGCAAACGTTAATACAGCTGGTTTTAAAAAAGGAAGAGCAACTTTTCAGGATATGATGAGTCAACCAATTCAAGGAGCAAGCGCACCAACAGATATTCGAGGTGGTATTAATCCAGCACAGGTTGGTACAGGTGCACAATTAGGTTCAATAGATAATATTCATACACAAGGGAATCGCCAAACTACAGAAAGACCATTAGATCTTCAGTTAGAAGGAGATGGAATGTTTGTCTTTGGTAGAAATATGGCACCAGGTGATGCTTATAATGACGATGTTGAACTTCAATACTCAAGAGCAGGTAACATGTATTTAGATGATAATGGTTATGTTGTAAATGCTAACGGTCAATACTTAATGGGTTTTGATGCCCCGATGGATAATACTACTACTCCACCGACACCGGCAACCTCATTAGACGATATTGATCATAGTGCTGTTGGACAAATTCAGATACCAGACTCTGCATCAAGTTTCAGTATTGAAGGTAATGGTATTGTTAATTATATTCAAGATGGTGAAACATATGTCGCAGGTCAAATTGCGGTGTCTAAGTTTTCTAATACTGGAGGTCTTGAAAAAGTAGGTTCTAACATGTTTCAAACTAGTCCAAATGATGGGCAGATTGAAACTGGTGAATTAGATGGTGCTGGTAATGGAACTTTATTTTTTCAACCAGAATCAGATGGTACAGCTTCGATAGTTGCTGGTGCATTAGAGATGTCTAATGTTGATTTATCTGAAGAATTCACTGAAATGATTACCGCTCAGCGTGGGTTTCAGGCAAATACTAGAATAATTACGACATCAGATGAAATTTTACAAGAACTCGTTAACTTAAAACGATAAAAGGGAGGATGAGAGTTAAGGGATCCCTTAACTCTCACAAACCATGATAACTTTAACTAAAATAAATAATGATCAGATTACTGTTAACGCAATATACATAGAGCGTATTGAATCGTTTCCAGATACAACTATCACACTTGTAAATCAGAAGAAACTATTTGTCAAAGAATCAGAAAATGAAGTTAAAGAAATGATGATAGATTTTTATAAAATGATAGGTCTTTATCAACTTCAAAAAGAAGTAGGTGAACAGAAAAATGAATCCTAAATTAGTTAAAATTTTAGTAGCAGTACTATTAGTAATAACAATAGCTGGAGCGATCACGCTTTACTTTTTATTAAATAACACTTCAAATGATAATGAAACAATGACATTAGATGAAATGGTCAAATACTCATACACAACTGAAGAAATCAGAACAGATTTAAATGATGGAAATTTTGTACTTATTCAATTCCAGTTTATCACCAACAGCAAAGATGCACTAAATGAGATTGAAAAAAGAGAATTTCAAGTAAAGAATGTATTTATCAAACAATCTGTTGATTTAACAGCTACTGACTTACAAGAAAATTTAACAGAAATAGAAGATAATATGCAAAATGCAATAAATGAAAAAATGACTGAAGGAAAAATCGTAGATGTATTAATAACAAGTAAAGTTATTCAGTAACTTAAACTCCGGAATGGAGGTGGGAAAATGGCAGATGAAGTGCTATCACAAAATGAAATTGACGCCCTGTTATCAGCATTATCTTCAGGGGAAATGGATGCTAATCAGCTAAAAGAAGAAGAAAAGGAAAGAAAAGTAAAGGTATATGATTTTAAACGAGCGCTACGTTTTTCAAAAGACCAAATTAGAAGTATATCGAGAATTCATGATAATTTCGCAAGAATGTTATCGACTTATTTTTCAGCGCAATTAAGAACGTATGTACATATCTCAGTTGCATCTGTTGATCAAATACCATACGAGGAATTTATCAGATCGATCCCAACCAAAACGATTTTAAATGTTTATAGTGTTGAACCTTTAGATGGCAGAATCATATTTGAATTTAATCCTAATATCGCTTATGCAATGTTAGATCGAATACTTGGTGGTAAAGGAAGTAGTGTAAATAAAATTGATAGTTTGACAGAAATAGAAACTACTTTAATGTCACAATTATTTGAAAGAGCACTAGATAATTTACAGGAAGCTTGGGGTTCAGTCGTAGATATCGATCCAATGTTAGAAGATTTTGAGGTAAATCCACAGTTTTTACAATTAGTGTCACCGAATGAAACCGTAGTGGTAGTCTCATTAGATACAACAATCGGAGATAGTAGTGGTATGATCAACATTTGTATTCCACATGTCGTATTGGAACCTATAATCCCTAAACTCTCCGTACATTATTGGATGCAAAATGAAAATTCTAAAGAACGTAAGCCTGAAGAATATCAATCTTTATCAAGAAATATCAAACAAACGAGCCTTGATGTATCTGTAATTTTAGGTGAAACGACAATAACGTTAGAAGAATTGATGTTTCTAGGAAATAGTGACACGATTGTACTTAATAAAAGTATAAATCAACCATTAGATTTAATGGTTGATAGAGAACCGAAGTTTTATGTGCAGCCGGGTAAGAACAAACACAAAATGGCTGTTCAAGTATTAGATGAAATTAAGGGAGGGGACCAAGATGATGAATGATGGAATGTTATCCCAAGATGAAATTGATGCACTACTAAATGGATCAGATGATACCGATGAAGAGGTTACTTCAAATGAAACTCCTTCCACAGGTGAGTATTTATCATCAATAGAAGAGGATGCATTAGGGGAAATCGGTAATATCTCTTTTGGCAGTTCAGCGACGACACTATCTACCATTTTGAATCAAAAAGTAGAAATTACTACTCCAACCACAAGTGTAATTCATAAAGGGGAGTTAGAAGAAGAATTTCCAGTCCCGTATGTAGGAGTAGAAGTTAAATATACAGAAGGTTTTACCGGAGCAAATTTATTTATATTAGAATCAAAAGATGCAGCAATAATAGCTGATTTAATGTTAGGTGGTAATGGGGAACCAGATACAAATGAATTGAATGACATTCATTTAAGTGCGGTACAGGAAGCGATGAATCAAATGATGGGGACTGCTGCAACCAGTATGTCGACCGTATTTAATAAAAGGGTTGATATCTCACCACCTACTACATCTGTAATGGATGTGACGGCAGAAGAAACAAAATCACTTAAACCTGATGATGATGTATTCATCAAAGTTTCGTTTCAATTAAAGATAGGTACGTTGATCGATTCTAAAATAATGCAGTTATTACCTGTTACGTTTGCGAAAGATTTAGTTGATCAGCTTTTAAGTGTGTCGGATAAACCCGAAACAGAAAATGAACCAACTGTTGAAATGAATGAGGATGACCAAAACAACAGTAATCAGGAAATAGAGAAGCATAACGTTCAGAATTCTCAGCAACAAGAACAACCAATGCAACAAACACAATCAAGCTCACAGCCACATCAGCCAAAACAAATTGGTGGAAATATGGCAGGAGTAAATCCTGAAGTACAAGCAGCATCATTTTCAAATTTTGAAGACGTTCCTTTACAAAAAAGCGAAAAGCGAAATTTAGATTTATTAATGGATATTCCTCTTCAGGTAACAGTTGAACTTGGAAGAACAAAGCGAACTGTGAAAGAAATTTTAGAATTGTCTTCTGGATCTATTGTTGAATTAGATAAATTAGCTGGTGAACCGGTAGATATATTAGTTAATCAGAAATTAATAGCTAAAGGTGAAGTTGTTGTGATCGATGAAAACTTTGGTGTTAGAGTCACAGATATTGTAAGTAAAGAAGACAGGTTGAAACAATTAAAATAGATAATTTGGAAGGATGTAATGAAATGGCTAAAACAGTATTAATTGTAGACGATGCAGCTTTTATGAGAATGATGATTAAGGATATTCTATCTAAAAATGGATATGATGTTGTTGGAGAAGCACAGGATGGCCAAGATGCTATTGAAAAATATAAAGAGTTACAACCAGACTTAGTAACAATGGATATCACTATGCCAGAAATGGATGGAATTGCAGCACTAAAAGAGATTCAAAGTATTAATGGAGACGCTAAAGTTATTATGTGTTCAGCGATGGGGCAACAAGCGATGGTTATCGATGCTATTCAGGCAGGTGCAAAAGACTTTATTGTTAAACCGTTCCAAGCAGATCGAGTAATTGAAGCAATCTCTAAAGTAATAGGTTAATGAGGTGGTCAGCATTACCCGTAAATTAATTTTTTTTCTAGTTACAGTAACATTTTTGTTTTTTCAACTTCCATCTGCTGTGACTTATGCAACAGTAGAAGATATGTATAAAAAACCAGCTGAGAATCAAGGTGAACAACAAGGTGAGACTGATGAAAATAGTGGTGAAGAACCTGTGGTTGATTCACCAAATCTATTTTTTAGTTTTTTACAACTGTTGATTGCTTTAGCTTTAGTTATAGGTCTCATTATCTTTATATCAAAGTTTCTTCAGAAAAAAAATGGTTTTCTTAAGAGACATAAAGTGATTGAGAATTATGGTGGAATTACAGTAGGTTCCAATAAATCCATTCAAACCATTAAAATTGGTGATCGATTCTATGTTATTGGTGTAGCAGATAATATTGAATTACTTATGGAAATTACTGATAATAATACGATTGAACAGCTTCTTTCTCAGGAAGAAAACACAAATGACTCAATCAGTAAGATAAAAGAGAAGATAACAAAGTCCACTTCCTACTCTCAAGATCAAAATAAAAATAATTTCGAAAAGTTGTTTAGTAAGGAGCTACATACTATGAAAGAAGGCCGAAAAAACGTATATAAAAAGCTGAGAGAGAGAAAACAAGATTATGATGATTAGTCTAATTGATGTCTTTTCAGGATCCGATGCAGAAAGTGTATCGACTTCTGTCCGATTACTATTATTATTGACGGTACTTTCCTTGGCTCCTAGTATATTAATATTAATGACTAGTTTTACTAGGATTTTGATCGTCTTATCATTCGTTAGAACTTCATTAGCGACACAACAGATGCCACCGAATCAAGTATTAATAGGCCTAGCTCTTTTTATGACTTTCTTTATAATGGCCCCAACTTTTCAACAAGTGAATGAAGAAGCATTACAACCATTATTTGAAGAAGAAGTAACATTAGAAGAAGCATATGAAAACGCAAGTGTTCCAATAAAAGAGTTTATGTCCAAACATACAAGAGAAAAAGATTTAGCTTTGTTTATGAATTATGCAGAAATAGAACGTCCTGAAACCATTCAGGACATCCCACTAACGGCATTAGTGCCTGCTTTCGCGATCAGTGAATTAAAAACAGCTTTTCAAATGGGCTTCATGATATTTGTTCCATTTCTCGTTATTGATATGGCTGTTGCAAGTGTTTTAATGTCCATGGGGATGATGATGTTACCACCAGTAATGATCTCATTGCCATTTAAAATATTATTATTTGTGCTTGTGGATGGCTGGTATTTGATAACACATTCGTTGTTAGATGGGTTTCTACCGCTTTGACAGGTATTGAGAGGGGATAGATAGAGTGAGTGGAGAATTTGTCATTTCATTGGCTGAACAAGGAATATTTACAATTCTATTAGTAACAGGGCCACTCTTATTACTTGCTCTAGTAGTTGGTTTATTAGTTAGTATATTCCAAGCTACTACTCAAATACAAGAACAGACCCTTGCTTTTATTCCGAAAATTGTTGCTGTCTTATTAGGGGTCTTAGTATTTGGACCGTGGATGTTGTCAACGATGGTTGAGTTTGCTGCTAATTTATTTCAAAATTTAAATCAGTTTGTAGGATAACATATGTTTGAATTAATAGATATTAATCGTTTTCCAGCATTTATATTAATTTTAATAAGAGTATTATCATTTTTTGCAACTGTGCCGATTTTTTCTTACCGAAATATACCTACTCATTTAAAAATTGGGTTTGGTGTATTTATAGCATGGATTATGTTTTACACACTTGAGGTTCCGGAATTAGCTTTTGATGGTATGTATTTATTATATATAATGAAAGAAGCCGTTATAGGTTTGTTTCTTGGATTAATTGCTTATCTTATTTTGAGCGCGATTCAAATCGCTGGTGGTTTTATCGATTTCCAAATGGGTTTTGCCATCGCTAATGTGGTGGATCCACAGACAGGGGCACAAAGTCCATTAATTGGACAATATTTTTACACGATTGCGATTCTCTTTTTGTTAACTGTTGATGGGCATCATTTATTTATTAACGGTATCATGTATAGTTTTGAGGAAATACCACTGGATCAATTGATAGAGTTTAATAATATTGAGTTGATTCTACAAACTTTCAGTAAGATGTTTCTCATGGCATTTCAGTTGGCTTTACCAGTTGTCGGTTGTTTGTTTTTAGTCGATGTTGCCTTAGGTATTATTGCTAGAACAGTTCCACAACTTAATGTCTTTGTAGTCGGTCTTCCATTAAAAATTTTAGTGTCTTTTCTTGTTTTGTTTATGTTTGTGACTTTCTATATGATGATTGTTGAGAAATTATTTCAATTCACACTAGAGACGATGCAAAATCTAATGCAAATGTTCGGAGGTGCTTAACAATGAGATTACAGTTGGATCTGCAATTTTTCGCTGGTGAAAAAACTGAAAAGGCAACTCCGAAAAAAAGACAGGACGCTAGAAAAAAAGGTCAAGTAGCTAAAAGTCAGGATGTTAATACTGCTATTCTGTTATTTTTTGTTTTTATTATTTTATTGGTAACAGGTGGTTCATTAAAGGATACAATGACAAGCATGTATAGTAAATCTTTCACCGAATATATTCATCATGAAGTAACAGAAAAAGAAGTATTTAGCATGTTATGGGATGTTCTGACACAAATCAGTATTGCGCTTGCACCGATTATGTTAATCGCGATCGTTGCTGGACTTGCTTCGAATTTTTTGCAGATTGGTTTTCTATTTACAGCCGACCCGTTAAAAATGAAGCTAAATAAAATAGATCCAATTCAAGGTGCTAAAAGAATTTTCTCGGCAAGAGCACTTGTAGAATTAGTTAAATCTTTACTGAAAATTACTTTGGTAGGAGCTATTACTTTTTCGATTATTTGGATGAATCGTGACGAAATGATGATGTTAGCAGATAAAGAGGTGAACAGTGCACTAGCTTTCTTTGGACAAATGACAATTCAGATGGGAATAGCAGCTGCCATTGGCTTACTTATTATTTCTGTAATTGATTATACATATCAAAGATACGACTATGAAAAGCAGAATAAAATGTCGAAAAATGATGTGAAAGATGAACATAAAAACATCGAGGGTGACCCTTTAATTAAATCAAAAATTAAAGAAAAGCAAAGGCAAATGGCGATGCAAAGGATGATGAGTGAAATTCCAAATGCAGATGTGGTAATTACCAATCCTACGCACTATGCGATTGCTATTAAATATGATGAAAACAAAGCAGATGCGCCATATGTTGTTGCAAAAGGTGTTGATTTCGTCGCAATGAGAATTAAAGATATAGCAAAAAATCACGACATTGTCATGGTAGAAAATCGACCTTTAGCAAGAGCATTATATGACCAAGTAGAGATTAATGACATAATTCCAGAGGATTTTTTCAAAGCAGTTGCCGAAATACTGGCATATGTTTACCGAATCCAAAAAAAGATTTAATACTGCAATGTATGATTTGAAGGAAAAGTAATACCACGAATCGCCGGTGCATTCAGAGGAAGTGTTACTTTAAAGGAGTTGTAAGAAAATGAAAGCTAGAGATTTTTCCGTTTTATTTGGTGTCATATCGATCATTATTATGTTAGTTATTCCCTTACCTGGGTGGTTATTAAGTGTATTAATTTTAATCAATATATCTCTAGCGTTAATTGTTATTTTGGTGTCAATGAATACAACAGAAGCTTTGCAATTTTCCGTTTTTCCGTCCTTATTATTATTATTAACATTATTCCGATTAGGTTTAAACGTATCGACTACACGTTCGATTCTTTCGGAAGCAGACGCGGGTGGAGTAGTTGAAACATTTGGTACATTTGTAATTGGTGATAATCCATTAGTAGGTTTTGTAGTGTTTGTTATTTTAGTAATCATCCAATTCCTTGTAATTACGAAGGGGAGTGAACGTGTATCAGAGGTTGCTGCACGTTTTACATTAGATGCAATGCCTGGTAAACAAATGAGTATCGATGCAGATTTAAATGCAGGTATGATTAACGAACAGCAAGCAAAGGATCGCCGGGAAAAAATAGAACATGAAGCGGATTTTTATGGTGCAATGGATGGTGCCAGTAAATTTGTTAAAGGTGATGCTATTGCAGGTATTATTATTGTACTGATCAATATTATATTCGGGCTTATTATCGGTATGGCTCAATTAGGTTTAAGTTTTAATGAAGCTATTGATATCTATATGCGTCTTACTGTTGGTGATGGTTTAGTAAGTCAAATACCTGCCTTGCTTATTTCAACAGCAACAGGGATTGTTGTAACGAGAGTGGCATCTGAAGGAAATTTAAGTGCAGATGTAACTAAACAGTTGTTGCGCTATCCTACCTTGTTGTACATAGCTGGTGGTACGATCTTTTTCCTAGGACTTACACCAATTAATTTTATGTTAACAACTATGATTGCTCTTGTATTAATCGGTAGTGCTTATATGTTAACTAGAAAATCTCAAGTGGAAGAACCGCCAACACCTGATGAAGTAGATGAATCCGAATCAGAAGAAATGAAATCACCAGAAAATGTGGTAGGTCTTATTAATATGGATCCGATTGAGTTTGAGTTCGGTTATGGTCTTATTCCACTAGCAGATTCTAATCAAGGGGGAGATTTATTAGACCGAGTTGTAATGATTAGACGACAACTTGCAATAGAATTAGGCTTAGTTATACCAGTTGTACGAATCAGGGACAATATTCAACTCAATCCAAATGAATATCGGTTAAAAATCAAAGGTAATGAAGTGGCACGTGGGGAATTGCTTTTAGATCATTACCTTGCAATGAGTCCTGGAATTGAAGAAGATGAACTAGAAGGAATCGATACTGTAGAACCAGCATTCGGTTTACCTGCAAAGTGGATTACTGAGGATGCTAAAGATGATGCAGAGATGTCTGGTTATACTGTGGTAGATCCTCCATCAGTGGTATCAACACATATAACAGAATTAATTAAGCGATTTGCTCATCAATTAATTGGTCGTCAGGAAACACAACAACTTATCGATCATTTGAAAGAAAGTAATCCGATCTTAGTAGAAGAGGTCACACCAGAACCATTAGCAGTCGGTGATGTACAGAAAGTGTTAGCAAAATTATTACGAGAACATGTTTCCATCAAGAATTTACCAGTTATTTTTGAAACATTAGCAGATTTTGCAAAAATGACATCTGATACTGATTTATTAACAGAGTATGTCAGACAGTCTTTATCTGCACAAATAACTAATGATATTGTGCAAGGCAGACAACAGTTAAAAGTAATAACTGTTTCAGGAGAAGTTGAAAAGTTGATCGCAGAACACATTCAACAGACAGAACATGGCAGCTACTTAGCAATGGATCCGGATACCCAACAAAAGGTGATTCAATCTGTCTCAGAAAATGTAGAGAACATTAGCTTGCAAGAGGAAACCCCTGTTATTTTATGTTCGCCGACAATTAGAATGTACTTCAAACAATTGCTAGATCGGTTTTATCCGCAAGTTATTGTATTATCCTATAACGAAATTGAACCAACAGCAGAAATTCAAAGCATCGGGATGGTGAATGTAGCATGAAGGTGAAAAAATTTAAAGGAGCAACAATGCCCGAAGTCATGCAAGTTGTTCGAAAAGAATTAGGATCAGATGCAGTAATATTAAATTCGAAAGTGATACACGAAGGTGGCTTCTTAGGTTTATTCAAAAAAAGGAAAATAGAAGTTTTGGCTGCTATCGATCAAACAAGTCTACCGAAGAAGAAAACAGATCTATCCATAATGCCAGATGTGAAACAATCAAAAGTACAGCCAAATAAGGCTACATCTAATCAAGATGATGTGTTGAAAGAATTACGGGATATGAAAAAGTGGATGCAGCAAAATAATAACCAAACGTCAGAATTTCTCCCCACTTTTCAACTTATATACGAAAAATTGTTAAAACAAGAAGTGGATCAAGAAATCGCCTATGATTTAATCGAGACCATACAAGCGAGATTAAATCAGAATGAGATAGAAGAAAGCGAAATATGGAAACAGATATCTTTTGAAATTAAACATCGTCTTTCAAATAAAGGTACATTTGGAATGACTACTTTTGATAAGAAGTATATTCATTTAGTAGGACCAACTGGTGTTGGTAAAACAACAACCATCGCTAAACTGGCGGCACATTGTGTTTTAAAACAACAGAAAAAAGTAGCTTTTATCACAACAGATACCTATCGAATTGCAGCGATCGAACAATTAAAGACATACTCTAAGATTTTAGATATTCCGATTGAGATCGCTTATAATTTAGACGATTATCAAAAAGCCAAAGATAAATTTCATGATTATGATTTTGTGTTTGTAGACACTGCGGGCAGGAACTTTAGAGATGAGAAATATATTAAAGAGCTAGGAAAAATTGTAGATTTGAACCATGAAGTAGACACTTTTCTTGTATTATCATTAACGACTAGAGGAAGTGATTTAGAAGATATCTACAAGCAATTTCATAACATTCCTTTAAAGCAATTAATACTTACAAAAAAAGATGAAACGAAGACATATGGATCCGTGTTAAATCTATGTTTGAAACACAACATTGGAGTAGCATATATTACTAATGGTCAAGATGTACCAGATGATATTGAAGAACTCTCTATCGAAAAAATGGCAAAACTAATAGTTGGTGATTAAACAATGTCCGATCAAGCATCAAAGTTAAGACAAAAAATAACAGGGCTAAACAGTCAGTTTCATGCTAAAACGATTGCAATTGTTAGTGGTAAAGGAGGCGTTGGAAAATCTAACATTGCCCTTAACTTTTCACTATCTCTTGCAAATCAGGGGAAAAAAGTACTTCTTTTTGATTTAGATATTGGTATGGGAAATATTGATATTTTATTAGGTAAATCTTCTAAGTATTCTATCATAAATATGTTCGAGAATAATTTGTCGATTTATGATATTATAGAATCAGGACCAAATTCACTATTTTATATTGCGGGTGGTAGTGGTCAGGATCATATTTTTTATTTGGACGATGAAAGACTAGACTATTTTCTTGAGCAGTTAGAACTATTATTTCGTGAGTACGATTATATTATCTTTGATATGGGGGCGGGTGTTACAAGAGAAACTATCCATTATATATTGGCTGTTGATGAATGTATTCTTGTCACAACGCCAGAACCAACATCGATGACAGATGCTTATTCCATGGTGAAGCACATTTTATCCCAACAGTCGATTCAATTTCATCTTATTATTAATCGTTCAAAAAGCGAAAAACAGGGAATCGATATCATGAATCGTATGTCAAGTGCAATCAAACGTTTTTTGCATCATGATATAACACCACTTGGGACTATTCCAGATGACGAGTCTGTTGTAGAAGCAGTAATTGATCAACAGCCGTTTATTTTACATAACCCTAAAGCAAAAGCTTCTAAAGCAATTGAGCAAGTAACAAAACAGTTTTTAGGGGAGATACCAAAGATAAAAGATAATTCAGGATTTCTAAGTAAACTTAAAAGATTAATAACAGAAAGGTAGAAATCTATGAACAAAAAAAACGTTTTAGTTGTTGATGATTCAGCTTTCATGCGAAAAATGATATCGGATATTATTAATACTTCATCGTCTTTAGCTGTTATTGATACTGCTCGAAATGGACAAGATGCTTTGGCTAAAGTAAAGAAACTGAAGCCGGATGTGGTTACCTTGGATGTTGAAATGCCTCTAATGGACGGCATTTCAACATTGCGAGCCGTTATGCGAGAGATACCTACACCAGTTGTAATGTTATCGAGTTTAACAAAATCGGGTGCCGATAAAACAATAGAAGCAATGTCCTACGGTGCAGTTGATTTTATAGCAAAGCCTTCTGGATCTATTTCCTTAAATATTAAGGATATTGAAGCAAAAATAGTAAAGAAAGTCGAACATGCAACCCAAGCCAATTATCATTTGGTTACAAAGCAAACACAAAAAGTAGATAAAAACACCTATAAGCCAATTATAAGTAATCGCCCAATTGTTGCTATTGGATCATCAACTGGAGGTCCTCGTGCCTTGCAACAAATTATTACTCAACTTCCTACAAACCTGAAAGCACCTGTTGTGATTGTTCAACACATGCCAAAAGGTTTCACTAAATCATTAGCAGAACGTTTAGACAAACTCTCAAATGTTTCGGTTAAGGAAGTAGAAGATGGAGATCTGATTGAGCAAAGTAATGTCTATTTAGCACCAGGAGGAAAACAATTTAAAGTGAAAGAAGTCAATCACCAATTTGTTGCAGAAGTTAAACAAGATCTACCAGTGAATGGTCATCAACCTGCAGTTGATGTATTATTTGAATCCATATCAGAATTATCTGATTGTCATCCAATTGCCGTTGTGTTAACAGGAATGGGAAGTGATGGAGCCAAAGGTATTATACAACTGAAAAAAAAGCATCCAAGGACAATTACAATTACACAATCAAAAGATACGTGTGTAGTGTACGGGATGCCGCAGTCAGCTGAAAAAACCGGTTTAGTAGATTACGTGAAGGATTTAGAAAATATAAGTGAAATACTAGTACAAAAAATTCCTAAGAAGAGGTGAAGTAGTCATGGAAAATAATGAATACCTTGAAGTGTTTATAGAGGAAAGTAAGGAACATATCCAATCATTAAACGATCAATTATTAATTTTAGAAAAAGAACCAGAAAATATGGGCACTGTTGGAGAAATATTTCGATCTGCTCATACATTAAAAGGTATGGCAGCTACAATGGGGTATCAAGATCTAGCAGATTTAACTCATAAAATGGAAAATGTTTTGGATTTAGTTCGAAATGATCAATTAAAAATTACAACAGCTATTATAGATGTCATTTTTCAGGCAGTTGATCAATTAGAGGGTATGGTTTTAGATATAGTTGACGGTGGTGATGGTTCATCTGATGTGCAAGGTTTGGTCAATAAACTACAGGCAATAGAATCGAAAGAGGATCCAGAGTCAATTAATACTCAAGAAGCTCCAACAACAAATGAAAAAACTAGTCCAAGCATTTACGGACACTTCAATCAGTTGGATCAATTCGAAACGGCTATCTTAGACCAATCACTAGAAAGTAGTCACTACAACTTAGAAATAAAAGTGAAACTTAATGAAAACTGTTTATTAAAAGCAGCTCGAGTTTATATGGTATTTGAAGTTTTGGAACAGGTCGGGGAAGTAATTAAATCCGATCCGAGCGTACAAGAGTTGGAAGAAGAGAATTTCGAGCTTGAATTTCATGTGCTTTTAGTAACGAAAGATACTCCAGAAGAAGTAAAAAAGAAAATTTTAAAAGTTTCAGAGATAGAGGAAGTAACAGTTTCTGTTTTTGATCATCATAAGCAAGAATCTATTTCTAGTACTACTGAAAGCGAAGCTGAAGATGCTGGTATAGAAAATCGTACAGAAAATAAACAACAAACAGATAATAAGAAAAAAACGACGAAGGCTGTAACTAGCAAAACAATAAGAGTGAATATTGATAGATTAGATGGTTTGATGAATCTATTTGAAGAATTAGTCATTGATAGAGGTCGATTGGAACAGATATCATCCAGTTTAAAACATGCGGAACTGCAAGAAACAGTGGAGCGCATGACCCGTATATCAGGAGATTTACAAAATATTATCTTAAATATGCGTATGGTGCCAATAGAACAAGTGTTTAATCGTTTCCCTAGAATGGTAAGACAATTATCGAAAGATCTTGGAAAGAAAATAAATCTTGAAATTGTTGGCGCAGAAACAGAATTAGATCGAACAGTTATTGACGAAATAGGGGATCCATTAGTGCATTTAATACGAAATGCGCTAGACCATGGGGTGGAAACACCTGAAAATCGTAAGGCAAATGGTAAGAACGAAGAAGGTCACTTACTTTTAAAGGCTTATCACAGTGGTAACCACGTATTTATAGAAATATCTGATGATGGAGCAGGCATTAATCGTGACAAAGTAGTAAGTAAAGCAATAGCTAATAAAGTTATTACAGATGAAGAAGCAAGTCAACTATCAGATAAGCAAGTTTATCAGTTGATCATGTCCAGTGGTTTTTCTACTGCAGATGTTATTAGTGACGTTTCTGGTCGTGGTGTAGGATTAGATGTTGTCAAAAATACGATTGAATCGTTAGGTGGATCCATAACAATCGAGTCAGAAGAAGGCAAGGGCTCGCTATTTTCGATCCAGTTACCTTTAACACTGTCAATTATTTCTGTGTTATTAGTCGAAGTCGAAAAAGAAAAGTATGCAGTTCCTTTATCATCGATTATCGAAACAGCAATTATTAATAAGAATGATATATTAAATGCTCATAACAAAAAAGTGATTGATTTTAGAGGTAAGGTGGTACCACTAATAGACCTAAAAAACGTTTTTGAGGTTCCGACAGAGGAAGAAGACGATGAGCTTTATTCTGTAGTAATCATTCGTAAAGGTGACAAAATGGCAGGCTTGGTAGTTGACACATTTATCGGTCAACAAGAAATCGTTTTAAAATCACTTGGCGATTATTTAGGTAATGTGTTTGCGATTTCTGGTGCTACGATTTTAGGTGACGGACAAGTTGCTTTAATTGTTGATACCAATACATTAATTAATTAGGAGGGTTAGTATGGAAGAAGTAAGTAATTATAAATCTATTGTAATTGAATTGGATAAAGAAGAATATGCAATTCCGGTAGAAGTGGTAGGAGCAATTGAACGAATGCAGCATATAACAAGAGTTCCAAAAACGGCTTCTTTCGTTAAAGGTGTGATTAATCTTCGAGGCGTGGTAACACCAATTATTGATTTAAGAGAACGTTTCGGAATGTCAAGTATTGAATCAACAGATAGTACTAGAATTATTATTGTTCAAATGGAAAACTTTTCTGTAGGCTTTATTGTGGATGCCGCTTATGATGTGTTGGATATTCCAGAAGAATCCATTGAGCCGGCACCAAAAGTGATTGGAACAGTTGATGCAGACTATATTGAAGGTGTGGCGAAAGTTGGCAAACGATTAATCATGTTATTGCAATTAGATAGAGTGCTATCCCAAGAATCTTTTGTTAATGCTAAAGGACTAGAAGGTTAAACAATGGTAAATATGGATAATCTATCTCAACAGCATTTAGATGTATTAAAAGAAGTTGGAAATATAGGTGCTGGGAATGCGGCAACTGCTTTATCAAGTTTATTAAATAAAAAAATTGATATGTCTATTCCTTCAATTAAAATCGTGGATTTTAATGAACTGATGGAATATGTTGGTGGTCCTGAGCAGGTAATTGTCAGTGTGTTTTTACGAATCCAAGGGGAAGCACCGGGTAGTATGTTCTTTGTATTATCCCCAGAAGAATCTCATTCATTAGTAGAACAATTAATCGGAACACCTGCAGACAATCTTGAGGATAACGAATTAGCAATTTCGGCTATATCAGAAATAGGTAATATTTTATCTGGATCGTATCTATCTGCTTTATCTGATTTTACTTCGATTAATTTGCAGCCAACTGTACCAAACTTAACAATAGATATGGCGGCCGCAATTTTAATGCAAGGTCTTATTGAGATTTCACAAGAAAGTGATTATGCCATTATTATTGATACAATGATAGAAGAGGAAGATCAGTCAAACGAGTCGGTGAAAGGTCATTTTTTCTTATTACCAGACCCCGACTCTTTCGATAAAATTTTTAAAGCACTAGGGGTCGAAGATTAATGACAATCACAACAACCGTTGTAAAAGTTGGAATTGCAGATTTAAAAGTAACTAAAATTCCAAATACATTAAAGACATCTGGCTTAGGTTCATGTGTAGGGGTGGTCATTTTTGATCATAAAGTGGCTGGACTGGCGCATGTAATGTTACCTGATTCAACCGCATCGAAGAAGGGTATACAGAATGAAATGAAATATGCGGACACAGCGATTGATATACTAATAGAATTACTAATAAATGAAGGTGCTAGAAGAAACAGATTAAAAGCTAAAATAGCTGGTGGGGCCCATATGTTTTCTTTTCAATCGGATAACAATATGTTGAAAATCGGAGATCGTAATGTGGAGGCAGTAAAAACAAAATTGGCTAAAAATAGAATAGCTGTAATCTCTGAGGATGTCGGAGGCAACAAAGGTAGAACGATTGTTTTTGATATTGAAAAAGGTATGTTAGAAGTAAGAACAGTCAATAGCGGTGTTAGTGAGATATAATGTTAAAGAAATTTTGAACTGAGGTGATTCGATGGTCAAGGATACAACAATAGAAGATAATTTGTGGAGAAAATGGTTAAACAACAAAAGTGAGGACAACACAAACGAATTAATTGAAAATTATATGTATCTAGTAAATTATCATGTCCAACGAATTGCTATCAACTTACCTAAAAGTGTAAATAAGGACGATATAAAAAGCCTGGGTTTATTTGGTTTGTACGATGCGATCTTAAAATTTGACCCGAGTCGAGATCTGAAATTTGATACCTATGCTTCATTCCGTATAAAAGGTGCAATAATCGATGGCTTGCGCAAAGAGGATTGGTTACCAAGAACAACTAGAGATAAGGTTAAAAGAATAGATCAGACCATTGGAATTTTAGAGCAATCATTGCAAAGAGAAGTAACTGCACAGGATATTGCGGCATATTTAAATCTGAAACCTGGAGAGGTTGAAGAGGTATTGAAAGATAGTTTCTTTGCTAATCTTTTATCAATGGAAGAAAAAAGTAAGCATAATACAGATGATACTAAAGAAGGAATAGGCTATTTGATTCCTGATGAACGGGAGCCTTTACCAGAAAATAATATTGTCCAGCAAGAAAATTATCGCGAATTAGCACAATGTATTAAAAAGTTAAATGAAAATGAACAAATGGTATTAAGCTTATTTTACGAGAAAGAATTAACTTTTACAGAGGCAGGAAAAATATTAGGCTTAACGACTTCAAGAATTTCACAGATTCATAAACAGGCCATAATGAAAGTTCGTCAGTTATATCAAAATTATAATAGTATAGGCGGGGCTTGACCATGAGTGAAATAAAAGAATTAAAGGAAAAAATTGATATTAAAATATCACAAGATCGATTGACAGCAACTATAATAATTAAAGATATTGATCAATTGGAAGAATTAACAGAGGAAGAAGTAGAGAAAATACTGGTTGAATATAAGATAACTTATGGCATTCTACCTTGGAATCAAATGGAGTGGAAACAAAAATTACAAGATGAATATGAATTCATAATTGCTGAAGGTTTAAAACCTAAGAACGGTAAAAATGGTCGATTAATTGTGAAACAATCTACCGAAAATGCAGTTAGTGAAGATGAAAAAACAAATTTTCGAGATGTTGGTAAAATTCCGATGGTCGATGAAAATGATGTGTTAGCGCAACTAATACCACCAACAGACGGTGAACCTGGAATAGATGTGTTAAATCAACCATTAAAACAAAAAAGAGGCAAAGCATTTAAATGTAGAGCAGGTGAAAATGTCACTTTCAATGAAGATGATTTAACCTTTTTTGCTACTTTATCTGGACAATTATCTGTAGGTGATCAAAGTATCAATGTATACCCACTTTATGAAGTAAGGAGCGACTTATCACTTGAAACCGGTAACATTGAATTTAATGGATCTGTTACAATTCGAGGTAATATACCAACTGGCTATCGAGTAAAAGCAAAAGGGGACGTGGCGGTATATGGTATTGTGGAAGCATCCTTTATTGAAGCAGGGGGTAACGTTTTAATAAGAGAAGGAATTGCCGGTATGGAAAAAGCTGTTGTTACTGCTGGTGAAGATATAGAGGTAGGATATATCAATCAAGCCGAAGTATATGCAGGAAATAATCTGAAAGTTAGAAAATCCATTATGCATTCCACATGTGTAGCTCAGGGTGATATACTTTGTCCAAATGGAAGCATTATAGGAGGTAATTGTTCGGCAGGTAAGATTATAGAAGTAAAAACGATAGGAAATGTGGCTAATTCAAAAACTGAATTAGCTTTTGGTGTAAGTAAAAAAGTTGTTGATCGTGTAACGTATCTACAAAACACTAATAAGGAATTAAAAGATAATAAAAGAAAATTAAAAATGCTCGGTGACCAGCTCCAGCAAAAAAAAGATGCGGTTGGTGAGTTATTGACTAAAGAACGTATTATGTTGCTGAAACAACGTAATATGTATGAAAAAACAATTGAGCAATTACAAGCGGTTGAAGAAGAATTAAAAGAACTTCAATATGAAATTGGTAATTTTCAAGATATGAAATTAATTGTAAAAAATATAGCCTATGAAAATGTCGAATTAATTTTTGGTAAATATAAACGTGTCTTGCATCAAGAACATAAATACTTTCAAGCATATTTAGAGGAGAAAGAAGTTACGATTACATCCTTATAAGAAAACTGTCATTGAGATACGTTTCGCTAACAGTCAAGTGAAATTTTAACTTTCATTGACTTAAGTCTCGTTTTATAATAAGTGTAGTATTAAATTTCTTTCACTACATGCGGGAGGTCATCCTATGAGTTGGAAAGCTGTTGAAATGCAGGTGGCGTTACCACGAACTCAAGATGCCGGAAAAATACAAGACCAGATGCAGCAACAAGGCCGAATAGACCAGAATCAGTTGGCACAAAAACTGGCAAACGATGAACTTAGAAAAAGAAAACAGGTTTTAGAACAAGAAGCAAGTGAAAAGTTAAAAAATGATAAAAAGAGAAGCGGAGCAAATGATCCAGAAACAAATCATTCTATGGAAAAAACAGATCAGCAACATCCACAATATAAACATCCTTATCTAGGAAATCGAGTAGACTTCAGCGGATAAGAAGAGAAGGTTGATTATGCTATATTTATTATTACTTATTAGTTTTATAATTCATGTCATCACATTTATTATCATTAAGCAACTAAAAATGAAACAAGATAACTTAGAGACAATTGAAGACAACGTCAGTCAGCAAGTAAAAAATATGGAAGACACGCTTGCCATTTATTTAGTCGAACTAAAAGAAGAGAACGAGCATTTTATGAAACAGATTGAACGGGTGGATCTATCTGCTCAAGCAACAGAATCAAAAAAACAAATGAATGAAGATACGCCAATTGAATCTAAGACATTTGATAAAGAGTCTACTCAGCAAACAAAAGAGTATCAGCCTATTTCGCCGGTTGAGAACGTAGAGGATGTAGTGGAAAACTCCACAACAGCATCTATTCTCCATTTAAATGCTGAGGGCTTTACTGTTGAAGAAATTGCAAAAAAGTTAAATAAAGGAAAGACAGAAGTTGAACTATTATTGAAATTCCAACAAAAAAAATGATTTAATGCTTGATTGCACATTTTTGTTATGGTATATTTGTTTTTGGTGTTAAATACACACGTTTGTGGAAAGTGCGAGTGGTGCTAGTTCATTAGTCCTTGTGCTACATGAAACAAACGGAGGAATAAAAAACCAATTTATTAGGAGGAAACATCATGGCAGTTATTTCAATGAAACAACTACTTGAAGCTGGTGTTCATTTTGGACATCAAACACGCCGTTGGAATCCAAAGATGAAGAAATATATCTTCACGGAGCGTAACGGTATTTACATTATTGACTTGCAAAAAACAGTTAAAAAGGTAGAAGAGGCGTATAATTTTGTGAAAGAAATCGCAGAAAATGACGGAACTGTTTTATTTGTCGGTACGAAAAAACAAGCACAAGAATCAGTGAAAGACGAAGCAATTCGTTCTGGAATGTATTTTGTGAATCAACGTTGGTTAGGTGGAACATTAACTAACTTTGAAACTATTCGTAAACGTATTAATCGTTTAAAACATATCGAAAAAATGGAAGAAGACGGAACTTTTGAAGTTTTACCTAAAAAAGAAGTAGTAGGTCTTCTTAAAGAAAAAGAGCGTCTAGTTAAATTCTTAGGCGGTATTAAAGAAATGAATAAAATTCCTGATGCTTTATTCATTATTGATCCACGAAAAGAACGTATTGCTGTTGCAGAAGCACATAAATTAAATATCCCGATCGTAGGTATTGTAGATACTAATTGTGATCCAGATGAAATTGATTATGTAATTCCAGCAAATGATGATGCAATTCGTGCTGTGAAACTTCTTACTGGTAAAATGGCGGATGCGATTTTAGAAGCGAAGCAAGGAGAAGTAACAGAAGAAGCTCCTGAACAAGCAGAAGCTACAGAGGAAAAAACGGAGTCTGTAGAAGAGTAAACAAAGGTTTTGGTGATAAGAGGGAGACCTTTTATCACCTTTTTTTCAGCAATACATGATATCTAAGGAGGAATCTTTAATGGCAATTACAGCAAAGTTAGTAAAAGAACTAAGAGAAAAAACCGGTGCAGGAATGATGGACTGTAAGAAAGCACTACAAGAAACAGATGGCAACATCGATCAAGCAATTGATTATCTACGTGAAAAAGGTATCTCAAAAGCGGCTAAAAAAGCAGATCGTATTGCTGCAGAAGGATCTGCATATGTGGAAGTTTCTGGGAATGACGCAGTACTTTTAGAAGTAAACTGTGAAACAGACTTTGTTACAAAAAACGATCAGTTCAAAACATTAATGCAAGAACTTGCTAAACACATTCTTTCTGAAAAACCAGCATCTGTAGAGGATGCTCTAAAACAACCACTTCATGGTAACGGCGAATCTTTAGAGCAATTCATTAACAGTAATATTGCTAAAATTGGTGAGAAATTATCACTGCGTCGTTTCACACTATTTACCAAAACGGATGCAGATGCGTTTGGTGCATATATCCATATGGGTGGAAATATTGGTGTTGTTACAGTACTTGAAGGTACAACAGATGAGCAAGTTGCAAAAGATATTGCAATGCATGCTGCAGCTGTTAATCCAAAATATTTATCACGTGATGCCGTATCAGAAGAAGATGTCGAAAAAGAACGTGAAGTACTTAAAACACAAGCATTAAATGAAGGTAAGCCAGAGCACATTGTTGAAAAAATGGTAGAAGGTCGTTTAAATAAATTTTTCGAAGAAATTTGCTTGCTAGAGCAAAGTTTTGTCAAAGATCCAGACCAAAAAGTGAAGCAAGTAGCTAAAGGTGCAAATGCAGAAGTAAAATCTTTTGTGCGCTATGAAGTAGGCGAAGGTATTGAAAAACGTGAAGATAACTTTGCTGAAGAAGTAATGAGCCAAGTTAACAAAAAATAATTGATAGTGTAAAGAAAAGGGGCACAAGGTGTCCCTTTTCTTTGACAATAATCTACATAAATGATAATTTTATTGCAAACTAACCAGTATAGATAATAGAATAACACTAACATACAAATGTCATCATTATCTGTGGCGTATTAAGACATTTTATTTTATAATATTTACATATATGGAGGTAATTATGGCTACTGCTAACTACAGAAGAATTGTTTTGAAATTAAGTGGTGAAGCTTTGAGTGGTGAGCAAGGCTTTGGCCTTGAACCAACCATTATTCAATCTGTTGCAAAACAGGTAAAAGACATAGTGGAATTAGGTGTTGAAGTTGCAATAGTTGTTGGTGGTGGCAATATATGGCGAGGTAAAGTAGGAAGTGAAATGGGAATGGATCGTGCTAATGCTGATTACATGGGCATGTTAGCTACCGTTATGAATTCACTTGCACTGCAGGACAGCCTTGAAAATGTAGGAATTCCAACAAGAGTTCAAACATCTATTGAAATGCGCCAGGTGGCAGAACCTTATATTCGACGTAAAGCGATACGCCATTTAGAAAAGAAACGTGTTGTTATTTTTGCAGCAGGTACAGGAAATCCATATTTCTCTACAGATACTACCGCGGCACTGCGAGCAGCAGAAGTGGAAGCAGACGTGATTCTGATGGCTAAAAACAATGTGGATGGTGTCTATACCGCTGACCCTAAAGTCGATAAAGATGCTAAGAAATACCAGGAGTTGTCCTATTTAGAAATCTTAAATGAAGGTTTAGGTGTGATGGATTCAACTGCTTCATCATTGTGTATGGATAACAATATTCCTTTACTCGTATTCTCCATTTCAGAAGAAGGCAATATTAAAAGAGCCGTAATCGGTGAAGATATCGGAACAATTATAAGGGGGAACTAAATATGTCAGAACAACTAATCAAAGATGCTAAGGCAAAAATGGATCAAGCTGTAAAAGCCTATTCGAAAAGTTTAGCAACTGTAAGAGCTGGAAGAGCAAATCCAGCTATACTAGACAGTGTTCAGGTTGAATATTATGGTGCTTTAACACCATTAAATCAATTAACTTCTATTTCGGTACCTGAAGCGAGATTGTTAGTGATTACACCTTTTGATAAATCATCATTGTCTGATATTGAAAAAGCTATTCAAAAAGCAGACTTAGGATTATCACCTTCCAATGATGGAAATATAATTCGGATTAGCATTCCTCCATTAACGGAAGAACGTCGTAAAGAGCTAGTCAAAGTAGTAGGTAAGTATGCGGAAGAATCTAAAGTGCAAATCCGAAATATTCGTCGAGATGCCAACGATCAGTTGAAGAAAGATGAAAAAAATGGAGATATTACAAAAGATGATTTAAAAGGTTTCCAGGATGATGTTCAAGACGAAACAAATGCACATATTAAGAAAATTGATGATTTAACAAAAGAAAAAGAGCAAGAAATTATGGAAGTTTAAGCAAAAAAAAGGTAGAATATATGGTGAGTGTTAAAGCCCTCTTATTAGAAGAGGGTTTTTGCACTTTAAAAGATAGATAAACTAAACTATATGAAAAGAACGGTTTTTGAATGGTGGAGGATAATTTATGCGTTTGTTTAAGCTTCCTTTTAAAAATAAAAAAAATCATGATTCATTTGAGAGTACAATTCCGATAGATAACATTCCAAAGCATATAGCAATTATTATGGACGGTAATGGACGTTGGGCTCAGAAGCGAGGACTTCCCCGAGTTGCTGGACACCAGGAAGGCATGGATAATGTTAAAAGAATTGTAAAAGCAGCCAATTACTTTAAAGCAGAAATTTTGACGTTATATGCCTTTTCAACGGAGAATTGGAAAAGGCCAACAAAAGAAGTAGAATATATTATGAAACTACCGATCGATTTTTTACAGCATTATTTACCGGAACTGATAGCAGAAAATGTCAGAGTCCAGACAATTGGAGAAGTTAATGATCTACCCAAGAATACAAAAGCAGCTATTATGAGGGCAATTGATCAAACAGCAAATAATACAGGGTTAATTTTAAACATTGCCATTAATTATGGTAGTCGTTTTGAGATGATAAGGTCGATTAAAGATATTTGCAGAGAAGTTGTAGATGGAAAGTATGAAATTGATGATATCACAGAAGCTACGTTAGGTGAACATTTATATACTTCCCATATTAAAGATCCTGATTTATTAATTAGAACAAGCGGTGAATTACGCTTAAGTAATTTTCTGCTGTGGCAAGCAGCATACACGGAATTATGGTTTACTGACACATTGTGGCCTGATTTTAGTTTTGAAGAATTCGAAAAAGCTATCAACGATTTTCAAAAAAGAAAACGTCGTTATGGTGGAATATAAGGTGTGAAAATATAATGAAAACAAGAATTATCACAGCAATAGTTGCTATATTACTTTTCTTCCCATTTATATTTTTAAGTGGTCTACCATTTGAAATTGTTATGTATTTTATTGCCACTATTGGCTTCTTAGAATTATTACATATGAGAGATATGACACAGTATCCTATTCCTACTGTTTTAGGTGTTATTTTAACATGGTCATTATTATTCCAGGATGAATATATCTTTTTTTCTACTAGACTAGAACTGCTGATGTTTTTTGTCCTAATCTTATTAGGATATACGGTATTAGTTAAAAATAAATTCACATTCGAAGACGCTGGATTCCTCATCCTATCAGCAATATACGTAGGTTTAGGTTTTTATTATTTTATCCAAACCAGAGAAGTGGAAAATGGACTAGTTTATATTTTTTATGCTATTCTAGTGATACTGTCAACAGATACTGGAGCGTATTTCTTTGGGAGGGCATTTGGGAAACATAAATTATGGCCACAGATTAGTCCAAAGAAGACAATTGAAGGAGCTTTAGGTGGTATCCTAGTAGCTTGTATTATAGCGATTATTTTCCATTATTTTTTTCCGGTACATGATTCACTACTATTAGTTATTCTGGTTACCATTATTGCATCCATATTTGCTCAGATAGGTGACCTTGTAGAATCAGCAATTAAAAGACACTATCATGTAAAAGATTCAGGGAAATTATTACCAGGTCACGGTGGTATATTAGATCGCTTTGATAGTTGGTTATTTGTTTTTCCTTTGTTACATTTTATCCATTTTATATCATAGACTATTAGTAATTGGAGCGTTTAAAGATGAAAAGCATAACACTGTTGGGAGCAACAGGATCGATTGGCTTGCAAACATTGGATGTCATAGCAGAACATCCAGATCAATTTAAATTGTATGCAATTGCATTTGGCAGGAATATTAAGAAAGCTCAAGAGATAATAAATAAATTTAATCCAGCTAAAGTGGTTGTACTTGATGAAACAATTAGACAAGCATTACAAATACATAACAGTTATACTACTTTCTTAGTTGGAAAAGAAGCGTTGCAAGAGGTTAGCGCTGATCCGAATACTGATGTCTTAGTTAACGCGGTAATGGGAAGTGTCGGATTGGAAGCAACCTTGACAGCGATTGAGCATCGAAAACAAATTGCTATTGCAAATAAAGAAACCTTAGTTACTGCTGGACATCTAGTCATGGATGCAGCCGACAAATATGAAGTCGATTTGCTACCGGTTGATAGTGAGCATTCTGCTATTTTTCAAGCGTTAAATGGTGAGTCGTATCGTGACATAAACAAGATTGTTTTAACAGCATCAGGTGGGAGCTTTCGTGATAAATCCAGAGAAGAATTATTAGGTGTAACGGTTGCTGATGCTTTAAAACACCCTAATTGGAGTATGGGAGCAAAAATAACGATAGACTCTGCATCAATGATGAATAAAGGTTTGGAAGTCATTGAAGCCCATTGGTTGTTTAATATGCCATATGAGAAGATTGAAGTTATTCAACATAAAGAAAGTATTATTCATTCGATGGTGGAATATGCTGATAAAAGTGTGATTGCTCAGCTTGGAACACCTGATATGCGTGTACCTATTCAATATGCTTTAACATATCCGCAAAGATTATCTTTATCATCTTCCAAAAGTCTTGACTTAGTTGAGATGGGTGAACTTCACTTTTCAAAAATGGATCTAAATCGTTTTCCATGTTTGGACTTTGCTTATCAAGCTGGAAAAACAGGTGGCTCCATGCCTACCGTTTTGAATGCTGCAAATGAGACAGCCGTTGATTTGTTTTTACATGAACAGATAACATTCTTAGAAATTGAGAATATTATCGAACACGCTATGTTAACGCACAATAATATACAAAATCCTAATTTGGAAACTATTAATGCTATTGATTTAGAAATACGAAGTAAAATAAATGAAAGTTATCGTTAATTGGTAAAGTGGAAGGAGAGCTTTATTTGAATACAGTAATTGCTTTTATATTAATGTTTGGCCTGCTTGTATTTGTTCATGAATTCGGTCATTACTATGTAGCTAAAAAGACAGGGATGCTTGTTCGGGAATTTGCAATCGGATTTGGTCCAAAAGTATTTTCGACGGTAAAGAATGAAACACTTTATACGATAAGACTTTTACCAATGGGAGGCTATGTTCGGGTTGCAGGTGAAGATCCCGAAATAATTGATATCAAGCCAGGTCAGCATATTGGTTTGACTTTTAATGATGCTGGCGAAGTTGACCAAATTATTGTAAACAATAAAGCAAAACATCCCGATGCATTAGTTATTGAAGTAGAACGCATTGATCTTGATCATCACCTTTTTATTGAAGGTTACGAAATCGATGAAGAAACCAAGTATTCCTTCCGCGTCCACGAAAAAGCTGATTTTATCATGGATGAAAAAGCGACACAAATTGCACCATACAACCGTCAATTTGCATCTAAAACAGTTGGACAAAGAGGTTTACAATTGTTTGCGGGTCCACTAATGAATTTTGTCTTAACCGTAGTTATATTTCTTATTTTAGCCAATATTCAAGGTGTGCCAGTTGATGATGTCCGAATTGGTTCCGTAGTCGAAAATAGTCCTGCTGAAGAAGCTGGTTTCAAAGCAGATGATACGATTATTGAGATTGAGGGCCAGTCTATTGGTGAATGGGATGAGTTCCAAGAAATTGTACAGGCAAATCCTGAGGAACCTTTAGAGATGATGGTTTTAAGGGATAATCAACAAATACCGTTAGAAGTTACACCAGCATCGATTGAAACACCGGAACAAAACATTGGTCAAGTAGGTGTGACTCTTGCGCTAGAGAAATCATTTATCCGTTCTATACCATATAGCTTGGAAGAAACATATAGATGGTCAACATTGATTCTGACCAACCTTGGTAAGCTCGTTACCGGTCAGTTTTCGATCGACATGCTATCAGGACCTGTTGGTATTTATGATGCGACCGATCAAGTAGTTAAAACGGGATTCCTTAACTTTTTAACTTGGACGGCGGTATTAAGTGTCAATTTAGGTATTATAAATCTGGTTCCATTACCAGCTTTGGATGGTGGCAGGTTGATATTTGTTGGTTTAGAAGCAATACGCGGAAAACCGATTGACCCACAAAAAGAAGGTGTCGTTCATTTTGTCGGTTTTGCGTTATTGATGCTGCTGATGATTGTTGTTACGTGGAATGACATACAACGATTATTTTTGTAGAATAGTATGCAACAAACATATATCGAAATAAATTCAAATTACTAACAATTATAACCATTTTAACTATAACATGAGCAAATATCGAACCAATGGGGTGAAAAGAAAGATGAGACATAGCCAGACATTAATTCCAACACTAAAAGAAACACCTGCAGATGCTGAAATAAGGAGTCATCAACTTTTATTAAGAGCAGGCTTTATTAGACAAACGGTATCGGGAGTTTATAGTTTTTTACCATTAGGAAATAAAGTCTTAAAGAATGTGGAAAAGATTGTTCGGGAAGAGATGGAAAAAGCTGGGGCAGTTGAAATGCTCATGCCAGCTTTGCAATCATCCGAGTTATGGAAGAAAACAGGCCGTTGGTATAAGCTAGGTTCTGAATTAATGCGACTGCATGATCGTCATGATAGAGAGTTCGCTTTAGGAGCTACTCATGAAGAGGTCATTACAAGTTTAATTGGAGAGGAAGTAAAGAGTTATAAAAAACTGCCACTTAGTATCTACCAAATCCAAACTAAATTCAGAGATGAACAACGTCCACGATTTGGTTTATTAAGAGGAAGAGAATTTGTGATGAAAGATGCCTATACATTTCATACTTCTCAAGTAAGCTTAGATGAAGCGTATGAGAAGATGTTCACAGCCTATAAAAATATATTTAGCCGGTGTGGTTTGAATTTTAGAGCCGTAATCGCTGATTCAGGCGCTATGGGTGGTAAAGACACTCATGAATTTATGGTACTTTCAGAGATTGGTGAAGACACAATTGCCTATTCTGATCTATCAGATTTTGCTGCCAATATCGAAATGGCACCTGTCAATGTATCGTATGAAGAAAGTAATGAGAGTTTACAGGAATTACAGTTAGTAGATACACCAGGATATAAAACAATGAAAGAAGTTTCTGAATTCTTACAGCTACCAATGGAAAAAGGGATTAAATCATTACTTTTTAAAACAGATGATCAGTATGTAATGGTGTTGACTCGTGGTGATCATGAAGTAAATGATATAAAACTTAAAAATGCACTTGGTGTTACGGAAGTAGAGTTAGCAACCGAAGAGGAGACACAACAGCAGTTACTAGCTGAAGTTGGTTCTATCGGTCCAATAGGGGTTCAGAAAGATATTAGAGTTATCGCAGATCATGCAATTGCTGCCATGCGTAACTCCTATTGTGGTGCAAACCAAACGGACAAGCATTATAAAAATGTAAATGTTGAACGTGACTTTAATATATCATCATATGAAGATATACGGTTCATACAAGAAGGTGATCCGTCACCAGATGGTATGGGTACAATTCAATTTGCAAAAGGTATTGAAGTTGGACACATTTTTAAATTAGGTAAGTTTTATGCTGAGAAGTTAGGTGCTCAATACTTAAACGAGCAAGGCAAACAGGAAACGATGATCATGGGTTGTTATGGAATTGGCGTATCAAGAACACTTGCTGCTATCGTCGAGCAATTCAATGATGAAAATGGTATAATGTGGCCTCAAGAAATAACGCCATACCAAGTGCATTTGATTGCGGTGAATCCTAAAAACCAAGAACAACTAGATCTAGCTGAGCAGATATATGAACAATTACAACAAAATGATGTCTCCGTATTATTTGATGATCGTAAAGAAAGACCTGGTGTTAAATTTGCAGATAGTGATTTAATTGGATTACCTGTTCGAATAACGGTTGGTAAGAAAGCTTCAGAAGGTATAGTTGAATGCAAGCTTAGAGAGAATGGAGAACAAGAGGATCTTCATGTTAATGACCTAGTTGAGAGAATCTCTTCATTGATTAAATAACAAAATTCCCTTGTCACAACTACTAGGCAAGGGAATTTAATTTATACGCATCGTTTATCGCCTTGTATTGGTTTAAGTTGAGCATAAAGTAGAGTAGTCAAGTTAGTCATAAACTTTAGAGCTCAATTTGAATGAATAGGTAGTTGATTATTAGAAAAATTGTGAAAAGGAGATCGAAAATGGGTATCTCTAATAAAGAAAAGTTTAAATTACTCCTGCAACAAATCGGGATAGCAGATGACATGAAAAATAAGTACCTTCAGGAAGGCTCCATAGAGAAACTGGAAGTGTATCGATCTAATCAGAAGTGGCATTTTCATTTTAATTTAGATCAGTCAATCCCTGCGGATGTCTATCAAATGTTTATTTTAAAATTAACTGAGGCGTTTTCTTCAATAGCAAAGGTTTCTTGGACAATAAACGTAAATGATCCTGCTATCGATGAAATAGAAACCAATCAATATTGGCAAATCTTCTTATCTGAACTGACATCAGATTCACCTAAATACCGAACATTTGAAAATAAAAAACCTCTATTTAACAATAATAATATTATGTTAACTGTAAGCAATCAGATAGAAGAACAAATGAATAAAGATATTCAGTTAAGGTTTGACCAATTTTGTACGAAAGTAGGCATACCAAAACATGTGATTCAGTTGGAAATTGGTAACCAACAAGAAGAATTAGAAAAATTCCAACAAGAAAAAGCGATAGAAGATCGAAAAAGAGTCGAAGAAGCCTTTAAGGCACAAGAGCAAAAAGCAAAAGAATCAAAACCAGAAAGTCCTACTGGCCCTGTCCAGTTAGGCTACCCGATTAAAGAGAATGCGATCAGTATGAAAGAAATTGTCGAAGAAGAGAAAAGTGTCGTATTCCAAGGTTATTTATTTGATGCGGACATACGGGAATTGCGATCTGGAAGACATTTATTAATAATTAAAGTAACTGACTATACCGATTCATTTCAAATTAAAATGTTCTCAAAAGGTGATCAGGATGTAGAAAAATTTAAGCAATTAAAAGAAGGTATGTGGGTAAAAGCCAAGGGGATGATTCAAACCGATAATTTTTCGAATGAATTAACAATGATGGCCAAAGATATCCAACAAGTACCTTCTATTACCAGAGAAGATCCTGGTTACCATGATGAAAAACGAGTAGAGTTACATGCACATACGGTAATGAGTCAAATGGACGCTGTTGTGTCCGCATCTAAGTTGATTGAACAAGCGGGTAAATGGGGTCATAAAGCAATCGCAATTACCGATCATGCTGTTGCCCAAGCTTATCCTGAAGCATATGCAGCTGGTCAAAAACATGGTGTGAAAATTTTGTATGGAGTAGAAGCAAATGTTGTCGATGATGGTGTGCCAATTGCTTATAATGATGCGGACCGGGACTTGGCGGAAGCTACCTATGTTGTTTTTGATGTGGAAACCACAGGACTATCTGCTATTTATGATACGATTATTGAACTAGCAGCGGTAAAAGTACATAATGGCGAAATTATTGATCGATATGAATCATTCGCTAACCCGCATCATCCATTGTCTGAAACAACTACTAATTTAACGGGCATCACAGATGACATGGTGAAAGATGCTCCAGAAGTAGGAGATGTGCTAAAGGAATTCCATCAATGGATGGGAGATGGCATTCTTGTAGCACATAACGCAGATTTCGATATGGGCTTCTTAAATACTGGCTTTAAACGGATCGATTACCAAGATGCAAGTAATCCCGTAATTGATACGTTAGAATTAGCGCGTTTACTTTTTCCCGAATTAAAGAATCACCGTTTAAATACATTATGTAAAAAGTTAGATATCGAATTAACGCAACACCATCGTGCGATATATGATGCTGAAGCAACGGGTTATTTATTGTGGAAGTTTATAAAGCTATCATTGGAACGTGATATTGTAAATCATAATCAATTCAATCAACATATGGGAGAAGGCAATGCTTACCAACGTTCAAGACCTTTCCATGTGACGTTACTTGCAGTGGATCAGGAAGGATTAAAAAACATCTATAAACTTGTCTCGTTGGCACATATCGATTATTTCTACCGTGTTCCGCGCATTCCTCGATCAAAATTACAAGAGTACCGACAAGGTATTCTCGTCGGTACAGCTTGTGATCAAGGGGAAGTTTTTGAAACAATGATGCAAAAATCAAAAGAACAAGCGGAAAATGTAGCTAAGTTTTATGATTACATTGAAGTCCAGCCAACTAGTAATTTTGTCCATTTATATGATAGAGAATTAGTACAAAATGAGGCACAGCTGATGGATATTATTCGCAACGTCGTCCAATTAGCTGATGATTTAGGTAAACCTTGTGTAGCAACCGGAAATGTTCATCATTTGGAAAAAAACGATCAATTATACCGGCAGATCTTAATTTCATCTCAGAGTGGTAACCCATTAAATAGGCAAACTTTACCTAACACGTATTTCCGAACCACCGCTGAAATGATGGAGGCATTTTCTTTTTTAGGTGAAGAGAAGGCGAAGGAAATTGTCATCACTAATCCGAATCAATTAGCAGACCGAATCGAAGAAGTGAAGCCGGTAAAAGAAGATTTATATACGCCGAATATTGATGGAGCGGAAGAGGAAATCCGTGAACTAAGTTACAATTTTGCAAGATCCGTGTATGGCGATCCTATTCCTGAAATCGTTGAAAAACGAGTGGAAAAAGAGTTGAAAAGTATTATTGGACATGGTTTTGCCGTTATCTATTTAATTTCTCAAAAACTAGTAAAAAAATCGTTAGATGACGGATATCTGGTTGGTTCAAGGGGTTCTGTTGGTTCATCCTTAATTGCAACCTTTACTGAAATAACTGAAGTGAACCCATTACCACCCCATTATGTTTGTCCATCTTGTAAATATAGCGAGTTTTTTGACGATGGTTCAGTTGGTAGTGGTTTTGATTTACCAGACAAAAACTGTCCAGAGTGTCAAGAAGCAATGAAAAAAGATGGACAAGATATACCTTTTGAGACTTTTCTAGGATTCAAGGGGGATAAGGTACCTGATATTGACTTGAACTTTTCTGGTGAGTATCAACCAAAAGCACACAATTATACAAAAGTGTTGTTTGGTGAGGACAATGTATATCGAGCAGGAACGATTGGTACAGTTGCTGAAAAAACAGCATATGGTTATGCGAAGGGGTATGCGAGTGATAAAGAATTAACGATTAAACAAGCTGAAGTTGATCGTCTTGTTAAAGGATGTACTGGGGCAAAACGTACTACAGGTCAACACCCTGGTGGGATAATAGTTGTACCGGATGATAAGGAAATTTATGACTTCACTCCAATTCAATTTCCAGCAGATGACCGGAATTCAGAGTGGAAAACGACCCATTTTGACTTTCATTCGATTCATGATAATTTGTTAAAACTAGATATACTTGGTCATGACGATCCGACGATGATTCGTATGCTTCAAGATTTAAGTGGAATTGATCCACAAACGGTTCCAACGGATGACGAAGAAGTTATGAAAATATTCTCAGGCCCTGACGTTCTTGGTGTAACTGCCGATCAAATCATGTGCAAAACAGGGACATTAGGGGTACCAGAGTTTGGTACAAGATTTGTTCGCCAAATGTTAGAGGATACCAAACCGAAAACTTTTGCCGAATTAGTCATCATATCAGGTTTAAGTCACGGGACCGATGTTTGGTTGGGAAATGCACAGGAATTGATTAATAATGGTATCTGTGGTTTACCAGATGTTATTGGTTGCCGTGACGATATCATGGTTTACCTAATGCACAAAGGGCTAGATGCTTCATTAGCATTTAAAATTATGGAGTTTGTGCGAAAAGGGAAAGGTTTAGATCCAGAGTGGATTGAAGAAATGAAAAAACATGATGTACCTGATTGGTATATTGATTCGTGTAAAAAAATTAAATATATGTTCCCGAAAGCACATGCTGCTGCATATGTATTAATGGCGATTCGCATTGCTTATTTCAAAGTTCATCATCCACTTTATTTTTATGCTTCATATTTTACTGTAAGAGCAGATGACTTTGAGTTAGATACAATGGTTAAAGGTTCTGAAGCAATTCGGATGAGAATTAAGGAAATTCTGGATAAAGGGAATGACGCACCACCGAAAGAAAAAAGTTTACTAACGGTTTTGGAGATCGCGCTAGAAATGAATGAACGCGGTTTTCATTTTCAAAAGGTTGATTTATATCGATCGACTGCAACAGAATTCTTGGTGGATGGTGAGAGTTTAATTCCGCCATTCAATGCTGTGGACGGTCTAGGTACGAATGCTGCGATCAATATTGAGAAGGCTCGAGAAGATGGTGAATTCCTCTCTAAGGAAGACTTAAGAGAACGAAGCAGAATCTCTAAGACTGTCTTAGAATATCTTGATCAGCACGGATGCTTAGAAGGAATGGCAGACAAAAACCAACTATCCCTGTTTTAATAAAGCTCTCTGTTACTGAAACTATCGCAAGAGCCTATGTGTAGGATAAATGGACGTAATCTCCTGAAGGATTTCATTTTTTTTGGTGCAAGTATCACTTTATTGTGAAGAATCCATTAAATTCCTTGCATTTATTAGAAATCCATGCTATATTTTATACAGATTTCATTTGATGCGGACGAAAAAAGAGTGGGGATACCCACTCTTTCTTCTTACCTATCAACGTTGCAACGATATAGGGTTTTGATAAATCCCTTGCCATTCATGGCAAGGGATTTATCATTCCATTTCCCTAGTACATAGTTATACATGTGTATCATTTAGCAATTATGGGAATTATATCATAAAGAGTTTGTAAGCAGTAGAGGAGGTATCAAGATGTCACATAAAGTCACAGAACAAACAGAAGAATTAGTCCAACCAATCTTAGATGAACTTTCATTAGAACTAGTCGATGTTGTTTTTGAAAAAGATGGCCCTAATTGGTTTCTAAGAGTATATATCGATAAAGAAGGCGGAGTAGACATAGAGGAATGTGGTCAGGTATCAGAACAACTAAGTAAAAAGTTAGATGATGCAGATCCGGTAACAGACGCCTATTTTTTAGAAGTTTCATCACCTGGAGTGGAAAGACCTCTAAAAAAAGAAGCAGATTTTGAATCTAATATCGGTAAACATGTCTATGTTAAGTTATACGAGCCAATTAGTGGCGAAAAGGAATTTACAGGAGACTTAATTGATTTTAAAGACGGTTATGTGTGGATCCAATATAAGGAGAAAGCAAAAAAGAAAGAAGTTGAAATTCCGTTTAAGAAAATAGCGAAAGCTCGTTTAGCTGTTACTTTTGATTAAAGGGGGAGAAATTTGTGAACAGAGAATTGTTCGATGCAATGGATTATTTAGAAAAAGAAAAAGGAATTAATAAAGAAGTATTGATGGAAGCCCTAGAAGCTGCACTTATTTCTGCATATAAGAAAAATTTTAAATCAGCTACAAACGTTCGTGTTGATTTGAACGCAGAATCAGGGACCATGGGAGTATTTGCACAAAAGGAAATAGTGGAAGAAGTAGAAGATCATAATCAGCACATGTCAATTGAAGAAGCCCACACCATTAATCCTGCTTACGAGATTGGTGATGTAGTCGAAATTGAAGTTACGCCTAGAGATTTTGGTCGTATTGCAGCACAAGCAGCAAAACAAGTGGTGACACAACGAGTACGTGAAGCAGAACGTGGTATTATATTTAATGAGTATATTGATCGCGAAGAAGATATTATGAATGGGACCATTCAACGTATGGATGGTAGATTTATCTATGTCAATTTAGGTAAGGTGGAAGCAAAATTACCTGAATCTGAATGTATGCCTACTGA
Source organism: Gracilibacillus kekensis (assembly GCF_900143085.1). Taxonomy (GTDB): domain Bacteria; phylum Bacillota; class Bacilli; order Bacillales; family Amphibacillaceae; genus Gracilibacillus; species Gracilibacillus kekensis. Next base: position 146,808 of record NZ_FRCZ01000004.1, read on the forward strand.
GACTTATAATGTACATGACAGAATAAAAGTGTACGTAACAAAGGTAGAAAACACAAATAAAGGACCGAATATTTTTGTCTCTCGAACTCATCCAGGGTTACTGAAGCGTTTATTTGAAATGGAAGTTCCTGAAATCTATGACGGTACTGTGGAAGTAAAATCAGTTGCACGTGAAGCAGGAGATCGATCGAAAATATCTGTGCATGCAGAAAACCCGGAAATAGATCCGGTTGGTTCATGTGTTGGGCAAAAAGGTCAGCGTGTTCAAACCATAGTGGATGAATTAAAAGGCGAAAAAATTGATATTGTAGAGTGGTCTGAAGATCCAGTAGTCTATGTATCCAATGCACTTAGTCCTTCAAAAGTCGTTCAAGTTAATGTTAACGAAGAAGAAAAAGCAACTACTGTCATTGTACCCGACTATCAGCTTTCTCTTGCTATAGGTAAGCGTGGACAGAATGCAAGACTGGCAGCCAAGTTAACAGGTTGGAAAATTGACATTAAGAGTGAAACAGAAGCAAAAGAAGAAGGTTTAATTACCGAAGAAGAAATACAAGAAAGTTTAGAAGAGCTTGAATATGAGGATAACTTAGATTATGAAGATTCCTACGAAGATATGGATGAAGATCTGTTCAAGTAAGGAGGAATTCATATGACTAAAAAACGAAAAATCCCATTAAGAAAATGTGTGGTAAGTCAAGAAATGATGCCTAAGCAATCGTTAATTCGAGTGGTGAAAACCAAAGAAGGCGAAATTTTTGTAGATCCCACTGGCAAAAAGAATGGTAGAGGAGCCTATGTTTCAAAAGATATAAAGGTAGTGGACCAAGCTGAGAAGAATGGTGCCTTAGAAAAACACCTGGAAATGAAAGTTCCTGAAACGATCTATCAAGAGTTAAGAAAACAGATTGAAGGCAAATAATATGGTAAGTAACAGTGCCTATTTAAATATAATTGGATTAGCGAATCGTGCTGGTAAATGCACATTCGGAGAAGAATTAATTGTAAAAGAAATTCAATCTAAAAAGTCAAAGTTAGTATTAATTGCAAGTGATACAGGCGATCAGACACGTAAGAAGTTAACGGATAAATGTGTTTTTTATAATATTCCTTTTTTCTTTGTGGATGAGCGTGAAACACTTTCACAAGCAGTTGGTAAATCAGGTCGTGTAGCAGTATCAATTCATGAGCAAGGATTTGCGAAGAAGTTGATGACATTACTTGATGAAAATAATCGGGGGTGAACGTATGTCAAAAATACGAGTATATGAGTACGCAAAGCAAGTAAACAAATCAAGTAAAGAAATTATCAATAAACTAAAAGAGTTGGAGCTACCTGTTTCTAACCACATGTCCACACTTTCAGATGATATGAAAGCGAAGTTGGATCAATCTTTCCAGCCTGAAAAGTCGAAAAATACACAAAAAAACCAGGCATCTAATAACCAAAAAAGTAAACCTAAACAGAATACTAAACAAAACAATAATCAAAAGAAGCAGAATAAGAACAAACAGCAAAATAAGCCACAAGATAATCAGCAAGAAGCAAAAAAACCAGAAAAAGAACAACCAAAAGAGCCGAGTAAAATTACTTATTCAGGAACATTAACTGTATCTGAGTTAGCAGATAAGTTAAACAAAGAAACAAATGAAATTATTAAGAAATTATTGTTCTTAGGAGTTATGGCGACGAAAAATCAAGACCTTGATGAAGATGCTCTGGAGTTGATATGTGGTGAGTACGGAGTCGAAGTTGAACAAGAAGTGGAAGTAGATAAAGCAGATCTTTCCACTTATATCGAAGAAGAAAATGCGGATAAATTAAAAGAACGTCCACCAGTTGTAACCATTATGGGTCACGTAGACCATGGTAAAACAACGTTATTAGATTCGATTCGTCATACGAAGGTAACTGCAGGGGAAGCGGGCGGTATTACTCAGCATATCGGTGCATATCAAGTAAGAGAAAATGATAAAAAAGTAACTTTTCTTGATACACCTGGTCACGCAGCGTTTACAAGCATGCGTTCACGTGGTGCACAAGTAACGGATATCGCTATTTTAGTCGTAGCAGCGGATGATGGCGTTATGCCACAAACGATTGAGGCTATTAACCATGCGAAAGCAGCCGAAGTACCAATCATAGTAGCAGTTAACAAAATGGATAAAGAAGGCGCTAATCCAGATCGTGTTATGCAAGAACTAACTGAATATGAGCTTGTTCCTGAAGACTGGGGTGGCGAAACCATTTTCGTACAGTTATCTGCACTAAAAGGTGAAGGTATTGACGATTTATTAGAAATGATTTTGTTAGTAGCAGAAGTGGAAGAACTTAAAGCTAATGCTGATCGTCGCGCAAATGGTACTGTAATTGAAGCACAATTAGATAAAGGTCGCGGTTCTGTTGCATCATTATTAGTACAAAACGGCACACTAAAAGTAGGGGATCCAATTGTAGTTGGACATACGTTTGGTCGTGTGCGTGCAATGGTTAATGATTTAGGTAAACGAATTAAATCAGCTGGTCCTTCTACCCCTGTAGAGATTACTGGTCTAAATGATGTACCACAAGCAGGTGATCAGTTTGTTGTCTTTAAAGATGAAAAGCAAGCACGCCAGATTGGTGAAATGAGACAACAAAAACAGATCGAAGAAAAGCGCGGTAGTCAGTCTCGTGTTAGTTTAGATGATTTATTTGAACAAATTAAACAAGGTGATATTAAAGATATTAATGTCATTCTTAAAGCAGATGTACAAGGTTCTGTAGAAGCTCTAGCGGCATCTTTAAAGAAGATTGATGTAGAAGGTGTAAAAGTTAATATTATTCACACTGGCGCAGGTGCAATTAAAGAATCTGATATTATTTTAGCTTCTGCATCGAATGCAGTTGTTATCGGCTTTAATGTACGTCCTGACAATAATGCGAAAAAAGCAGCGGAATCTGAAAAAGTGGATATTCGTTTGCATCGAGTTATTTACAAAGCAATTGAAGAAGTAGAGGCAGCAATGAAAGGTATGTTAGATCCTGAGTTTGAAGAAAAAGTAATTGGTCAAGTAGAAGTAAGAGAAATCTTCAAGGTTTCCAAAATTGGAACCATTGCTGGTGCATATGTAACAGATGGTAAAGTCACCAGAGATGCAGGTATTCGCCTAATTCGTGACGGTGTTGTTATTTATGAAGGTGAAATTGACACACTAAAACGTTTTAAAGATGATGTGAAAGAAGTAGCACAAAATTATGAATGTGGTATAACCATTAAAAATTATAATGATATTAAAGAAGGCGACGTTATTGAAGCGTATGTGATGCAGGAAATTGAAGTGAAATGATCACGTATGCCGAAGTAGAAATCTTTTTATATGAATGTCATTCATTAAAAGAGAAGCGATCGATATTAAAAAGATTAAAAAATCGTCTAACAAAAGACTTAAACATCGCCCTATCAGAATTAGATTTTCAAGATTTGTGGCAACGCTCAAAATTTGGTATTGTAACGGTTTCTGAATCAGGTGAAATTGGAGAACATGTTATACAACAAGCACTTCAAGTGATCGATTCGTTTACGGAAGTAGAAAGAACAATCACAAATGTAGAATTAAGATAGCGTTGGAAAGAGGTGATATAGATGAGTGAATTACGCTCTAATCGAGTCGCCGAACAAATGAAAAAAGAGCTTGGTGATATTATTTCTCGAAAAATCAAGGATCCAAGGGTTGGTTTTGTTACAATTACGGATGTAGAAGTGACGGGAGATCTTCAACAAGCAAAAGTATTTATTTCCGTTCTAGGTGATGAAAATAAAAAACAGGAGACTTTAATCGGTCTCGCTAAAGCAAAAGGGTTCATTCGTTCTGAGATAGGGAAACGAATTCGTTTAAGAAAGACACCTGAATTAATGTTTGATTTTGATGATACTATTGAACGAGGAAATCGTATTGAGCATATTTTGAGAGAATTAAATGACACAAATGAGCAATAAGAATGGCTAAGAGACTGGAACAAATAATTTGTAGTGATTAAAAATCCAAACGATTATTCGATTAGACATCGATATGTCGTTTGGATTTTCATACATATAAAGAGCATAATAGGCAATAACTGATGTGGTTATTTTGAAATTGATTTAAATGGTTAACACCCGCTACGGCTGTCCGCTTCCCTTTCCGCGGGTTTTTCTCCTCAGCTAACTTTGGTAAGCAAAGATCACTTACCAAAGTGGATCTTCGGATAAAAACATCCCGCAGGAGTGAAAGCGGACACCTTCGCTATGAATAGATGCTACAACGATTTTGACATTTATCATTTTGAATTTTCTAATAGTATGTCATATAAATGACGAGATAAAAATCTTTATATCAACTCTTTCATTCATTGTAGAACTTTACTTAGCGTAGGCGTCCTCTTCGACTCCTGGGGGAGTAGCATGATCTGAAGATCCACTTTGGAAAGTGGTTTTCTTTTCAAAGTTAGCTGAAGAGCATGCCCCCGGAAAGCGAAGTGGACAAGCCTAATCGGTGGGTACCCTCATATATACAGTCAAAAATACTACATCATTTACTGAGCAGTACCGTTATATTGCTTATCAATATATTTCAACGTTTGTGTTTGAAGTTAAGGAAAGTGGTATGTTTTGGTTCTTTTTGTTACGATAAGTGATATTTGGAATTGTGATTGTGATCTAATTAATGTGTAATGATTGATTAAAGGGAGGGTGGCCAATGGATGGGATTTTACCATTATGGAAAGAAAAAGGGATGACATCACATGATTGTGTGTTTAAGGTGAGAAAAATGCTAAAAACAAAAAAAGTAGGTCATACTGGCACACTTGATCCGGAAGTAGAAGGTGTCTTACCTATTTGTGTAGGTGAAGCGACTAAAATTGTTCCATTCCTTACGGATACTTTTAAAACATATCGAGCAACTGCTTTATTGGGATATTCTACCGATACAGAAGATCAAACTGGAATAAAGAAGGAAGAAAAAAAATTAAAGTCCGCTTTCTCCGCTGAGGAAATCAAAAATATATTAAAAAGTTTCGAAGGAGAGATCACACAACAAGTCCCATTATATTCGGCAATAAAAGTAAATGGAAAAAAGCTTTATGAATATGCGCGTGCAAATGAACCAGTAGAAAGACCTTATCGAAAAATCCATATACACAATATTCGTTTTTTAGACACTACATATGATAAAGTAAATGAGACACAAAAAATCGATTTTGATGTCTCGTGTTCAAAGGGGACGTATATCCGTACCTTATGCTTAGATATTGGTAAAAAAATAGGTTATCCTGCTCATATGTCAGCTCTAATTAGAACAGAAACAGGAAATTTTCTTGAAAAAGATACAGTCACACTTAATACGCTTCAAGATATGATTGATTCTGAGCAAGACTTACCGCTTTTAGCTATTGACCAAGGTTTACCACATTTAGATTACTTGAATGTTGACATGGATACGATGCGGAAAGTTTTTCACGGTCAAAAGCTACCGTTACCTAATCCAATACCTAAAACAAAATTTTTTAGAGTCCTTTTTCAAGAACAAATCGTAGCAATTTATCAAATTCATGACAATAATCAAGAAATAAAGCCAGCTCGCGTATTTAGATTTGAAGATAGAAAGTAGGTGACAAACAGATGGAAGTACATTCTCTAGTGTATCCACATCAAATAACCAAGGAAAAACAACAAAATACGGTAGCTGCCATTGGTTTTTTCGATGGTGTCCATCTGGGACATCAAGCCGTGATTCAACAAGCCATTAGAATCGCAAAACAATCGGATAGAAAAGCTGCAGTTATTACCTTTGATCCACACCCATCTGTCGTTTTACAGAATAAACAAGATACAGTTCGGTATATTACGCCCATTGAAGAAAAAATCAAGCATGTCGAATCACTGGGAGTCGATTATCTTTATATTATTCGCTTTGATAAGAAATTAGCAATGCTATCACCACAAGCATTTATCGAACATTTTATTGAAGAGATCAACATAACACATATAGTAGCTGGCTTTGATTTTACCTTTGGTCATAAAGGCTCAGGAAATATGGATAATATTCATAATTTAATAAACGATGAAACAGAAGTAACAACTGTAGGTCGGTTAGATCTGAACAACAAAAAAATAAGTTCGACTAGAATTCGAAAAGTATTGGGACAAGGTGAAATGGAAGAAGCTGAACGTTTACTCGGAAGACCTTATTCAATAGCAGGAGAGGTTATTCATGGTGATAAGCGTGGCAGAACAATTGGTTATCCAACAGCAAATATTAAAATTGAAGATTACTATTTTTTACCTCGAATAGGTGTTTATGCAGTACAAATAATGGTCGGAAATGATATATATTATGGCATGGCCAATCTTGGCTATAATCCAACATTTTCGGATGATCGAGAAAACGCGAAATTAGAAGTAAACATATTCAATTTTGATGCGAATATATATGGTGAGAATGTAGTAGTCTATTGGAAAAAGTATATCCGAAACGAAGAGAAATTTTCTAGTGTTGATGAATTAATTGACAAGATTAGAGAAGATGAAGTAAAATCGCGGGAATTTTTTTCGATAAATGATTAATACTACTTGCATTTCAAGTCGAAAAGTTGTAATCTTTTATGTGGGAACCATCTGCTTGGCAATTTGATTTCTCCGTCGATTGCTAGGGGATTGGTGTTTCACGATATTTTAGGAGGTGAACAGGATGGCTATCACTCAAGAACGTAAAAATGAAATCATTGGTGAATACAAAACACATGAGAACGATACTGGTTCGCCAGAAGTTCAAATTGCTGTCCTTACAGAGGAAATCAATAATTTGAATAACCACTTACGTATTCATAAAAAAGATCACCATTCACGTCGTGGTCTGTTGAAAATGGTTGGTAAACGTCGTAACTTATTGAACTATTTACGTAACAATGACGTTGCACGTTACCGTACGTTAATTCAAAAATTAGGTTTACGTCGATAAACTACTTTAAAAGCGGGAGTGATCCCGCTTTTTCTGTATGTAAAAATCGCAATGGTTTCTAAACAAATCAAAATTAAATTGATTAATTCCATGCAAATTAGAAAATACTAGTATTATCTAAAATTGTATTTAAATAAATGGAACTAGTTACATATGAGGAAACAACGTGCTAAAATAAGGAATAGTGAAGAACAAGCACAGTTGTTTTGAGAGGAGTACTATAATGGTAGAAGAGAAAAAAGTATTTTCAACAGAAATTGCTGGCCAACCTTTCCGTGTTGAAATCGGCGAATTGGCAAAACAGGCAAATGGTGCATGTATGGTGCATTATGGTGACACAGCAGTATTGGCGACTGCGACAGCGTCAAAAGAACCAAAAGACTTACCGTTCTTTCCGCTTACTGTAAATTATGAAGAACGATTGTATGCTGTAGGTAAAATACCAGGAGGTTTTATTAAAAGAGAAGGTAGACCAAGTGAGAAAGCGGTATTGACTTCTAGATTAATTGACCGTCCTATTCGCCCATTGTTCCCTGATGGCTTTCGTAATGAAGTTCAGGTTATAAGTACGGTAATGAGTGTGGATCAAAATTTACCTTCAGAAATTGCAGCAATGATTGGATCTTCTATTGCATTAAGTGTATCTGATATTCCATTCGGTGGACCAATTGCTGGTGTAGTGGTAGGTAGAGTAGATGGCAAATTTGTGGTGAATCCAACCTTAGAAGAACGTGAAAAAAGTGATATTGATCTAACAGTGGCAGGAACAAAAGACGCGATTAACATGGTGGAAGCAGGAGCGAATGAAGTTCCCGAAGAAATTATGTTAGAGGCTATTATGTTTGGTCACGAAGAAATCAAACGTTTGATAGCATTCCAAGAAGAAATTATTCAAGCGGTTCAGGTAGAAAAAATGGAAATCAAATTGTTTGAATTAGATCAAGATGTCGTTACAGAAGTGGAAAACGCAACAAAAGAAGATTTAGTAAAAGCAATTCAAGTCTTTGAAAAAAGTGCACGCGAAGAAGCAATAAATCAAGTTAAAAAAGATGTAATGGACAAATATGAAGAAGCAGAAGCAGATGCGGACAAGCTTAAACAAGTAGCAAATGTTTTAGATAAGATTGTTAAAGAAGAAGTGCGTCGTCTGATTACGAAAGAAAAAGTTCGTCCAGATGGAAGAAAAATAGATGAAATCAGACCTCTTTCATCTCGTATTGGTGTTTTGCCGCGAACTCATGGTTCAGGATTGTTTACTCGTGGACAAACTCAAGCATTAAGTATTTGTACATTAGGTGCACTTGGTGATGTGCAAATTTTAGATGGACTGGATGCAGAAGAATCAAAACGTTTCATGCATCATTATAATTTTCCGTCCTTCAGTGTTGGGGAAACAGGACCAATAAGAGGACCTGGTCGTCGTGAAATCGGTCATGGGGCATTAGGTGAGCGTGCTTTAGAAAAAGTGGTTCCTGACGAAAAAGAATTTCCATACACGATTCGACTTGTTTCAGAAGTATTAGAATCAAACGGGTCCACCTCTCAAGCTAGTATTTGTGCTAGTACGTTGGCGATGATGGATGCAGGTGTTCCAATTAAAGCACCGGTCGCTGGTATTGCAATGGGGCTAGTTAAATCAGGTGAAGATTATTCGATACTAAGTGATATTCAAGGTATGGAAGATTTCTTGGGGGATATGGACTTCAAAGTAGCAGGTACTGAAAATGGTGTTACGGCTCTTCAAATGGACATAAAAATTGAAGGTTTATCTCGTGAAATTCTAGAAGAAGCCTTATTACAAGCGAAAAAAGGTAGAATGCATATCCTTTCTCATATGTTAGAAACGATAAAAGAACCGAAAATAGAGCTTTCAAATTATGCTCCTAAAATTTTAACGATGGATATTAAACCTGATAAAATTCGTGATGTGATTGGACCAAGTGGTAAACAAATCAATCAAATTATCGAAGAAACAGGCGTTAAAATTGACATTGAACAAGATGGACATGTCTTTATTTCCTCTATAGATAGTGAAATGAATAAAAAAGCACAAAAATTAATTGAAGATATTGTTCGTGAAGTTGAACCAGGTCAAATGTATCTTGGTACAGTCAAACGCATTGAAAAATTTGGTGCTTTTGTTGAACTTTTCAAAGGCAAAGATGGTCTTGTACACATTTCTGAACTTGCAGAAGAAAGAACTGACAAGGTAGAAGATGTTGTTTCAATCGGTGACCAGATTATGGTTAAAGTAAAAGAAATTGACCGCCAGGGAAGAGTGAATCTTTCTCGAAAAGCTGTACTTCTTGACCAGAAAGAAAAAGAAAATAAAAATAAGTAATACAAAAAGAAGCTGGATAACCAGTTTCTTTTTTATACATAAAAAATGTCAACGCTGCAGTAAGAAGTTTTAATAAAAGAAGTTATATACTAGGAGGACTGTTTTTTGTTACATCGTAAAGAATGTCAAAATGGAATGCGAATCGTATTAGAGGAGATTAATACAGTGCGCTCGGTAACAATTGGAATATGGGTAAAAACCGGATCAAGGGATGAAACAGCAGAACAAAACGGCATATCTCATTTTATAGAGCATATGTTATTTAAAGGAACCAAAACTCGCTCTCCTCAAGAAATTGCAGAAGCCTTTGATGGTATTGGAGGAGAGATTAATGCGTTCACTTCGAAAGAATATACATGCTATTATGCAAAAGTACTTGATTCTCATAAAGATCTTGCGATAGAAATACTTTCAGATATGCTATTACATTCCACTTTTGATCCTATAGAAATGGAACGTGAGAAAAAAGTTGTGTTAGAAGAAATTAATATGACAGAAGATACACCTGATGATATTATTCATGATTTATTAGCAGAAGCAGCATATAAATCAAATACTTTAGCAATGCCTATTTTAGGTTCGAAATCAACTGTTGCTCATTTTAACCAAGAAGACATACTTAAATATCAAAAAGAACACTATATTCCTTCAAACATAGTTGTTTCCATTGCAGGTAATGTGCAAAACGATTTTATTAAGACGGTAGAACATCTTCTATCTTTCAACACTCATAGTAGTGATCTATCGAAGATTGAAACTGAAAAACCTTTATTTTATTCAAATCACGTCTCACAAACCAAAGAAACGGAACAAGCCCATATTTGTTTAGGCTATGAGGGAGTGGGTATTGAAGATGATCAAATCTATCCAATGATGATGGTTAATAATGTCTTAGGTGGTAGTATGAGTTCTCGTTTATTCCAAGAAATTAGAGAAAAAGAAGGCATGGCATATTCTATTTTTTCCTACCATAGTTCATTTTTAGATAGTGGATTATTAACCATTTATGCTGGTACATCGAAACATCAATTAGTGACAGTCCGTGAAAAAATAGAAAAAATAGTACAACAATTGCAATCTGAAGGATTCACGGAAAAAGAGTGGGAGAACAGTAAAGAGCAACTAAAGGGTTTATATATGTTAAGTCTTGAGAGTACTAATAGTAAAATGAGTCGTAATGCCAGGAATGAGTTGCTTTTGCATGAACATCCTTCATTAGATGATATTTTGCAAAAAATTGATAAGGTAAATCGAAATGATATAAATGGAGTTTTAGAGTTATTAAATGCGAATAAATCGGCTTCAGCCATTATTGCACCTAACTAGGAAATGGAGGTGTTATTGTTGCGTTTTAATGATTTGAGCAGTAAAGAGTTGATTGATTTAACCACAGGTTCGAGACTAGGGGTACTAGGACAAACGGATTTAGAAATTGATGAAAAGACAGGTCAAATTCTTTCATTTACCATTCCGCAGTATAGTATGTTCGGTTTAAGAAAGTCCGAAACTTATTCGAGAATCGAGTGGAAGCAAATAAAAAAAGTAGGCGATGATATGATCATCGTCGAAACCGATCAAATCTAAAAAACTTCAATTTTAAAGCTCTTATCTTATTTATTGTTCGTATAAAAACTAAACTGCGATGTAAGAGTCGTGATAAGTTTGAAATTATTTGTCTATTAGCCATCCGCTCCGGCTGCCCATTTTCCTTTTACCACAGGCACAAGTGCAACATCTACTCAAGCAAGCTTTCGTAGTGTTTTCTATGCAGTGGGGTTTTCCCTTCAGCTAACTTTTTCAAGCATAGACCGCTTGAAAAAGTGGATCTTCAGGTAAAACATTCCCACAGGAGTGAAAGTGGGCGGCCTACGCTATAAATGGGTTCTACAACGGTTTTAACAGTTATAAACTTGGTCATTCTAGAAATAATGAGATAGTAGTCATTATTTTAACTCTTGCATCCATTGTAGAACTTTAGCTAGCGCAGGCGTCCACTTCGACTCCTGGGGGATTAGCATGATCTGAAGATCCACTTTGAAAAGTGTTATTCTTTTCAAAGTTAGCTGAAGAGCATGCCCCATGGAAAGCGAAGTGGGCAAGCCGTAGCGGCTATTGCGCACATACTTTCAATCAAAATTACCACTCTGCTTACTTCGCGGTTTGTGTCTAATATGTTTAATGGAGCCGGGCTTGTTTGCCTGGTTTTTTCTTTTTTTGAAATTGAAGACGAACCGTGATACTTGCCTCTTCACTTCTGTACCCTGCTTACATATGATAGGTTAGATAATGAAATAAAATGTTTTTGATTTTTGTGAGGTGAAATGATGCAGAAAAAGAAAAATATTGCCATTATTGGGGGAGACGCTCGTTATTTACCTCTAATACATGCACTTAATAAAATGAGTGATTTTCGAATTCAAATATTAGGGTTTGAGCAAGTTGAACAAAGCTACACAGGCGTAATGCAATCAACGATAGATAGTTTAGAGACATCTGATCTTGACGGGGTTATACTGCCGATTACTGGTGTTGATAATCAAGGCAACGTTGAAACTATGTTCTCCAATCAGCCTATACAATTAACTAAACAATGGTTTCAATCTTTGCCTAAGCATTGCCGTGTGTTTACAGGAATATCAAATAATACTTTAAATGAATTTGTTTCATCAAGTAATGTTTCTTTGGTTAAACTAATGGAAAGAAATGATGTGGCTATCTATAATTCAATACCTACCGCTGAAGGAGCGATTATGCTCGCTATTCAACATACCGATATTACAATACATCATGCTCAGGTTTTTGTTTTTGGATATGGAAGGGTTGGAGAAACTACTGCAGATAGCTTTGCCGGTCTTGGTGCAAATATCTCTGTTATTTCCGAGAGTGAATCAGATTTAGCTCGAATATATCAGAAGGGATGGGCAGGATACTCTATTGATCAGATCGAGCATGAAATAGAAAAGTGTCAGATATTAATTAATACAATACCTGCACGAGTCATAGACAAATCTTTGTTAGAAAAAATGAATAGTCAAGCTATCATTATAGATTTAGCATCAAAGCCAGGTGGAGTTAATTTTGAATTTGCTAAAAAAAGAGGCATTCAAGCCATCCATGCATTAGGACTACCTGGAATGGTAGCACCAAAAACTGCTGGTGAAATTTTAGCTGACCGTATCGCAACCTTACTTCTAAGCTCCCAGTAACACCTATTTAATTTGGGCATATACTGGGCATATAACTAGCCCAATGCTTAATCAGATACAAATGGTTAGGCATGTAATGCTTAGGAGGGATTCTGTGGAACTTAAAGGTAAAAAAATTGGTTTTGGTCTTACTGGCTCTCATTGTACGTATGCGGCAGTCTTTCCGCAAATGAAGAAATTAGTTGAATTAGGTGCTGAGTTGGTGCCAGTTGTTTCACATACATTTAAAGAAACGGATAGTAAATTTGGTAGAGCGAAAGACCATATGGATCAAGTGAAAGAAATCACGGGTCGAGAACCGATATCGACTATTGTTGACGCGGAACCATTAGGTCCAATTGAACCATTAGATGTTATGGTATTAGCTCCTTTAACAGGTAACTCTATGAGTCGATTAGCAAATGCAATTACAGATGGTCCAGTTTTAATGGCTACTAAAGCAACGATACGAAATGGAAATCCAGTAGTAATTGGAGTATCAACAAATGATGCTTTAGGTTTAAACGGGGTTAATTTAATGAGGTTAATGGCAACAAAACTAATTTACTTTGTACCCTATGGTCAAGATGATCCATACAAAAAACCAAACTCTTTAGTATCTGATATGACACTTATTCCAGAGACAGTGAAAGAAGCATTAGAATTTAAACAAATACAACCGGTAATCATTGAAAGAAATCGCTAAATATGATGAAATAATTAAAGAATTGCCGTTAATATGTTATGATAAAAAAGATAATCTAATAAATACTCATTGAATCCAATGGAAGGGGACAAATAACATGACAACAACACAACGATATAATGTAGCAGTAGTAGGTGCTACTGGTGCAGTAGGAGCAAAAATGCTAGAAACACTAGACAAAAAGAACTTTCCTATTAATGAATTATACCTCTTGTCGTCAAAGCGCTCAGCAGGTAAAGAGCTAGAATTCCAAGGGAAAACATATACTGTACAAGAAACAACACCAGAAAGCTTTGAAGGGATCGATATTGCTTTATTCTCTGCTGGAGGATCTGTTTCAAAGAAATTTGCTCCTGAAGCAGTAAAACGTGGTGCTGTAGTGGTCGACAATACAAGTGCATATCGTATGGATCCAGAAGTTCCGTTAGTAGTACCTGAAGTTAATGAAGCAGATATTAAAACACATAACGGGATTATTGCAAATCCTAATTGCTCTACAATACAGATGGTAGCCGCATTGAAACCGATCCAAGATCAATTTGGTATGTCTAGAGTCATTGTGTCTACTTATCAAGCAGTCTCTGGTGCGGGAAATGAGGCACTTGACGAATTGCGTACACAATCAAAAGCATTCTTGGAAGGTGAAAACTTAGAAGCCGAATTATTACCGGTATCAGGTGAGAAACATCATTATCCGATTGCGTTTAATGCTTTACCTCAGATTGATGTATTTCAGGAAAATGGCTACACGTTTGAAGAAATGAAAATGATCAATGAAACGAAAAAAATCATGCATGATGATAAAGTTCACGTTGCCGCAACTTGTGTAAGATTACCATTCTTTACTTCTCATGCAGAAAGTGTATATGTGGAAGTGAATAAAGAAGGAGTCACAGCGGATCAATTTAAATCAGCAATTAGCAATGCAGAAGGTATTGTATTAGAAGATGATCCTGAAAATCAAGTATATCCTACACCGCTTTCTTCAGCAGGAAAATGTGATGTATTTGTAGGCCGTATTCGTAAAGACTTAGATAATGAAAAAGGGTTCCATTTATGGGTAGTCTCCGATAATTTATTAAAAGGTGCTGCTTGGAATTCTGTTCAGATTGCTGAATCGTTAATTAAAAATAACTGGCTACAAAAATAAATGAGGTGTACTCATGCGGATTCTGGTTCAAAAATTTGGTGGTACTTCTGTAAAAAGTAAACGATCAAGACAACATGCAATCCGTCATATAAAAGAAGCTTTATCAGAAGGCTATAAAATAGTTGTAGTGGTCTCTGCAATGGGGCGATTTCCAGATCCTTATGCAACGGATTCCTTATTATCATTGATCAATGGAAATCAGTCAAAATTAAGTAATCGAGAAAAAGATTTACTGATATCTTGTGGAGAAACAATATCTGCTACGGTATTTTCGCATGATCTACTGGAAAACCAAATTGAATCTGTTGCTCTTAGTGGTGGAGAAGCAGGAATTATTACGACTAGTAATTTCTCTAATGCACAGATAAAAACGATCGATACTCAATATATTCATCAATTATTGAAGGAACATCAAGTCGTAATAGTGGCAGGTTTTCAAGGAAAGACAGAAAATAATGAAGTTACAACAATTGGCAGGGGTGGCAGCGATACCTCTGCCACAGCATTAGCAGCTGCATTACAAGCTGAGTTTGTAGATATTTTTACTGATGTAAATGGCATCATGACTGCGGATCCTAGAGTCGTATCAAATGCAAAAAAATTAGAAGCGATCTCCTATACGGAAATCTGTAATTTAGCTTATCAAGGTGCCAAAGTAATTCATCCAAGAGCAGTCGAAATTGCCATGCAAGCAAATATTCCTATCCGAGTACGATCAACGATGTTAAAAGACAAGGGAACACTTATAACAAATGCACCAGAAGCGGATTATTCCGAGAGTATTCATGATAAACTTGTGACAGGTATCGCATATGTTAACCATATTACTCAAATCCGTATACAAGAGATAAAAGAGCCACAGCAACTACATGTCATGGTATTTAAAGCGATGGCTGAAGCTGGGATTTCAGTGGACTTTATCAATATATCTCCAAATGGTGTGGTATATACGATTTTTGAAAGAGATGAGCCATTAGCAAAAGAAGTTTTAAAAGAATTAAAAGTTAATCCAACTTATACAGAAGATTGTGCTAAAATTTCGTTAGTAGGTGCTGGAATGTCTGGTTTACCCGGAGTAACCTCAAAAATAGTGCAAACTTTAACAAATAAACAGATTCCAATTTTGCAATCTGCTGACAGTCATCGTACCATTTGGGTACTCATACAAAACAAGAATTTAGAAACGGCACTGAATGCATTGCACGTTGCTTTTCAATTAGAGAAATAATCTAAATTCTTTTTCTTTTTCCTATTGATGAAATTGATTATTCATGGCATAATTATGTTCGCCATTTTTCTATATAAAGTGAAATTTCCATCTGAGGAGTTTTACTTGATGAAAACCATCAACATGTAATCAATAAACAAATAAATATAGTAATTTAATCAAAAAATGTTTACCGTTTTATGATAAGGTGAAGGAGATTGGAAAGGAGATGGTGACATTATGGATTTTGGAAGACTTTTAACAGCTATGGTAACACCTTTTGATACGAATAACCGCATGGATTTAAATATTACAACAGAATTAGTGGAGCATTTGCTGGCAACAGGTTCTGAAGGACTCGTTGTTGCTGGGACTACTGGAGAGTCTCCAACATTGAGTCATGAAGAAAAGATGCAATTGTTTGAACATGTTGTTAAAGTAGTAGATGGGCGAGTTCCTATTATCGCTGGAACTGGAAATAATGATACACAAGCATCTATCGAATTAACGAAAGAAGCAGAACAAATAGGTGTCGATGCAGCATTAATAGTGACTCCATATTATAATAAGCCTAATCAAGAAGGATTATATCAACACTTTGCTGCAATTGCAGAGGAAACGAAGCTACCTATTATGTTATACAATATTCCTTCCAGAGCAGTAGTGCGTCTAAATGTTGAAACTGTGGTAGCTCTGTCACAGATCGAAAATATTGTCTCTGTAAAAGATTCTACAGGTGATTTAGACGGTATTGCTTCGATACTAGAACAAGTAGAAGCTGGATTCACAGTATATAGTGGGGATGATTCTTTAACATTACCTATTCATTCCATAGGTGGATCTGGAGTAGTATCGGTTGCTTCCCATATTATCGGAAAAGAAATGAGAGAAATGATTGCTTTATTTGAACAAGGCAAAGTTAGAGAAGCTGGACAAATGCATCGAAAACTATTACCAGTTATGCGTGCGTTATTTATGGCACCATCTCCTTCGCCAGTAAAATCTGCGTTAAAATATCAACAAATTGAAGTAGGATCTGTACGATTACCATTAGTACCATTATCACCTTTCGAAGAACAAAACCTATTCAGAGTAATCGATCCCTTTCAGTAAGTGACTACCTAACCGTAGTCACTTTTATTTTGTCAAAAAGCGGAGTCAAACTAAACTGCGAAGTACCTGTACTGCTCACTTTGAAATTTTGATGAGTGGAATACAAAAGCTCCGTCCATTTACTTCGCTTTCCGCGGGCACGGCTTCAGCTTCCTCAGAAAAGCAAAGTACGCTTTTCCTGCGGGATCTTCAGCTCGCGCTGTTCCCGCTGGAGTCTTCGTAAATGGACTACACTTAAGTAAAGTTCGACAAAGTCAGTAACAGCTATAATATTGTTAATAAAGGTTATTTCATCATATTTGAACAGAAATCTGTACAAAGCGGAGGAAAAATGCGACACTCCTGGGGGAACAGCACGAGCTGAAGATCCACTTTGGAAAGTGGTTTTCTTTCCGAAGTTAGCTGAAGCCGTGCCCCCGGAAAGGGAGTGTTTTTCCGTAGCGGTGGTAGTTCACTCATCATTATTCTTTATGTGATGAAGTTTTCATTTCTTCGCAGTTTTTGTCTTATGTTATTTTTTCTTAAAATATATCTGAATGGATTGGCTATTTTTACGTGATTCGGTATGAATTTTCTGAGGTAGTTCATACTAGTTAATAATATTGCGTAAAGGAGTTGTAGGCCATGAACCAACAAAAACAGGAAACAAAAGAAAAAGAAAAAGAATCTCATTCATCATCACTTGTAGAAAAAATACAGCAATTAGGTCAATCCACAATACCGAATGCACCTGACTCAAATATTCACGTTTTGTCGATAATTGGACAAGTAGAAGGTCATGTTCAATTACCACCACAAAATAAAACAACAAAATATGAACATCTTATTCCGCAAATTGTAGCGATTGAACAAAATCCTAAAATAGAAGGACTAGTAGTTATTTTAAATACGGTAGGTGGCGATGTGGAAGCAGGACTTGCCTTGTCCGAGATGATTGCTTCATTATCCAAACCCTCCGTATCTGTTGTTTTAGGAGGAGGGCATTCCATTGGTGTGCCAATTGCAGTTTCAACAGATTATTCCTTCATAGCCCCCTCTGCCACTATGACAATTCATCCGATACGTTTAACGGGATTAGTAATAGGTGTACCACAAACATTCGAATATATTGATAAAATGCAAGAACGCGTAATTCAGTTTGTTACAGCACACTCTAATATTAAAGAAGAAAAATTTAAGGAACTCATGTTTGAAAAAGGTAACCTTACTAGGGATATTGGTACAAATGTAGTCGGTAAAGATGCAGTAGAATATGGTTTAATAGACGAAGAGGGCGGTATAAGTGGCGCATTGGCTAAACTTAATGCATTAATCGATGCGCAAAAGGACTCCCAGGAGCTGATTCAATAATGCTGTACACACCTTTAAGTTACGAAGATATAAATGGTTTAGGTGATGAATACAAACAATATGAGGTAATCAAGTACCAAAATAAACAATGCTGTATCGAACGGATGCAAAATGGAGATATGAGATTAGTTCAATTATTATCCACTGATCCAAATGATTTTTTGTTAAATGATTTTATTCCTGGTACTATCATATCAAATCAAAGAACTTCTCAATAGAATGTTCGTTCTATTCATTAAACTATGCTATAATAATAGTTGGAAATCACGGAAGATCACGCCCTTGCTGACATTTGGCAAGGGTATTTCATACATAACAATCTTAGTTTACATCAATCATGTAGTTTAAAGTATTTGAGGAGTGTCCTTTATGGCTAAAAAGAAAAAAACAAGACGAAAAAAACAAACATTAAAAACTAATATAAAAATGGAATTAATCGGGTTGCTATTTATTTTTCTAGCTATATTTGGAAGTGGTGCGACCATGATCAGCGATGGAGCGGTATCTTCCTTATTAGAAAACGTATTTCGTTTTTTCTTTGGTACCTGGTATTTTCTCGTTTCTCTACTTCTTTTGTTTATAGGTATTTATATGATGATAAAAAGGAAATTGCCCGTACTAAAAACGAGAAAATGGGTTGCCACACTTCTTATTTTTTCAGGAGTGCTATTATGGACACATATCCAAACTTTTGAATCAGCTTACTCTTCACCTGAGCAGTACCCATCAATTATCGGTCAAAGTTATGCTTTTTATGTGGAATATTTACAAGGAGTTCGAGCTTCTGCTTATCTTGGTGGAGGAATATATGCTGCTCTATTATTTGCGATAAGTAACTTCTTATTCTCTAACATTGGAGCGAAGATTTTTGCTTTCTTTCTTCTAGTAATTGGGGTTATTATCTTTAGTAATCTATCAATAGGAGATATGCTTTCAAAGATTTTTCATAAAATACAAGAATGGCTGAAAACGATCAAACAGCGTTTCTTGGATTGGAAAAATAATCGCTCGGAACAAAATAAATCCAGAGATGAGAATGAAGTCATAGTAGAAGAAAATAGCAGTAATGAAGATGATCAATTACCGGCAATTGCGTATGCTAATCAGGAACTAGAAGTGGTTGAAGCTGAGGAGGAACCACCAGTAGAAAAACCTAAATCTGAATCAACTGTGGATAGCAATGTGAATGATTCTATTCAAAATTGGGAAACTACGGAAACGGACCAATTACCAACTACTGAGTTCGAAAATCAAGATTACAAATTACCGCAAATGAATATTCTAGAATTACCCAAAAATCATGGGAAACAGCAAGAAAAATCGCATATTCAGCGAGTCGTTCGAAAATTAGAAAAAACTTTTCAAAGCTTTGGTGTAAAAGCCCGTGTAACCAAGGTTCATGTTGGTCCATCTGTGACGAAATATGAAGTATATCCAGAAGCTGGTGTTAAAGTAAGTAAAATCGTTAACCTTCATGATGATTTAGCACTGGCATTAGCTGCAAAGGATATTCGGATTGAAGCGCCTATTCCCGGTAAGTCTGCTGTTGGGATAGAAGTGCCAAATGAAGAAACAGCGATGGTTACGTTAAGAGAGGTATTAGAAACGAAGAAAAATCAAGTGCAGAATAAGCTATCGTTTGCTCT
Source organism: Gracilibacillus kekensis (assembly GCF_900143085.1). Lineage (GTDB taxonomy): Bacteria > Bacillota > Bacilli > Bacillales > Amphibacillaceae > Gracilibacillus > Gracilibacillus kekensis. The sequence goes on from NZ_FRCZ01000004.1 coordinate 166,487, forward strand.
AGGAAAAGACATTTCAGGTGAATCTGTCATATCTGAACTAAACAAAATGCCCCACCTATTAGTAGCAGGGGCAACAGGAAGTGGTAAAAGTGTCTGTATTAACGGTATCATTACCAGTATTCTAATGCGTGCAAAACCGCATGAAGTAAAAATGATGATGATAGATCCTAAAAAAGTAGAGCTTAATGTATACAATGGTATACCCCATTTATTAACACCTGTTGTGACAGATCCGAAGAAAGCATCACGCGCACTAAAAAAAGTGGTGGCTGAAATGGAACGAAGATATGATTTATTTTCGGAAACTGGCACAAGAAATATTGAAGGTTATAACGAATTTATTAAACGACATAACACTGATTCAGAAGATCAACAGCCACAGCTACCTTATGTTGTGGTGATTGTAGATGAATTAGCAGACTTAATGATGGTAGCATCGAATGAAGTGGAGGATGCAATAACACGGTTAGCTCAAATGGCTCGTGCTGCTGGTATTCATTTAATCATTGCTACGCAACGCCCATCAGTCGATGTAATCACTGGTGTAATTAAAGCGAATATTCCTTCTAGAATTGCCTTTAGTGTTTCGTCGCAAACTGATTCAAGAACGATTTTAGACTCAGGTGGTGCTGAGAAATTACTTGGTAGAGGGGATATGTTGTTTATTCCTGTAGGTTTATCAAAACCAGTTCGAATTCAAGGTGCATTCCTTTCAGATGATGAAGTAGAACGTGTGGTAGATCATTGTATTGAACAGCAAAAAGCGCAATATCAAGACGAGATGATTCCAGAAGAAGAAACAGAAGTTGTTCAGGAAGTAGATGATGATTTATATGACGATGCCGTTCAATTAATACTAGAGATGCAAAGTGCAAGTGTATCGATGCTTCAACGCCGTTTTCGTATCGGTTATACACGCGCTGCACGCCTAATAGATGCCATGGAAGCGCGAGGAATCGTTGGTCCATATGAGGGCTCTAAACCAAGAACAGTATTACAAAGTCAATCAACAGATGATATGGCAACAAACTCAACCAATTAATTAGGAAAAATAAACCTTGATAATTTTAATATATGTCTTCTACACAAAATAAGGTGAAGGGTGCTAACATTTATTAAGTGATGTTTATCGAGTTAAAACTTCCCTTTGATGGAAGTCTCGCTTTATTATTAGATTTAAAAGTGTTATATTTGTTTGTAATACTATTATTACAGTTGAATATAGATTGGTTGGGGGGAAACTATGCTATCTAATTTAAATAATGGATCAACGATTACTGCTGTTCAATATATAAAAAAATTAATAGAAGAAGGGCATTATAAAGAGAAAGAGAAATTGCCTACAGAATACGAATTAGCAAAAAATTTAGGTGTTTCAAGAAAAGAAATAAAAGACGCTATTTCCATCTTAGAAGAGGAAAATATTTTAATTCGACGTCCTGGTGTTGGCATTTATGTGCACACGAAACCGATTCTATCTTCAGGAATAGAACAACTAGGTAGTGTGACTGAGATGATATTAAAATCCGGTAAGGTACCTGGTGTACAATATATATCTGCGGATCTCACAGAACCTACGGACGAGGATAAGCGAAGGTTCGAGCCATTAGAAATTGATCAGTTCGCTCAATTAGAGCGTGTTAGGACCGCGGATGGTGAGCCTGTTGTCTACTGTATTGATCGTGTTGATCATCAAGTTATGCCATTGGAACTAATCCATAGCCAGGAGTCAATTTTTCAAGCACTTAAGACATATGCTAAAAAAGATATAGACTATGCGGTGGCCTATATTGAACCTATTGGTTACCATGAACGAATTTCACCAATATTAAATTGTGAACCCGATCAAGCTTTGTTATTGTTACGACAAATGCATTATACCAAAGAAAATGAACCAGTTTTATATTCGGCAAACTTCTTTAGAGCAGATGTGTTTAGTTTTTATGTGTTACGAAAACGATTGTAATCATTAAGATCTGGTACCTTACCAGATCTTTTTCAAAACAAAAATATCACAACAAAACTAAACTGTGAAGTAATTAAGATATATGAAAAATGTTCTTCACTGGATAATGACTTCTCTTGACGGGATATACCTATCGCTTCACGGGATACTTGGTTTCCTTCACGGGATAACAAGAGTTATCCCGTGAAGCGATCACTTTTTCCCGTTAAGACAATCGATTATCCTGTCTACAATACCTCATATCCCGTGAAGGGGACCAAATTTTATGAATTGTCACAACTTCGCAGTTAGTGTCTTTTGCTTTTTTTGGTCTATTAATAAAATTAAGGGTCTTTTTTGATGGGAAGCATAATATCTGGGTTTTTTTGATAGAATATAACAAGATAACGTAATTTTAATAAAAAGGAGTAATGTTAATGGTAGACAAATTAGAGAGAATTATTGAACAAGATGGTTATGATGTACACCTTATACATACTAAGAAATTTAAGACAATTCACTTGTCATTAAAATTTACGACAACCTTGACTAGAGAGAATGTGACTAAAAGAGCGCTTTTACCTTATATTTTGCAGCAAGGTACAAAAAATTACCCAACAGCTATAAAATTAAGACAACATTTGGATGAATTATATGGAACGGTTTTATCGATAGATAGCAGTAAAAAAGGTGAAAACCATATATTAACCATTCGACTGGAACTACCGAATGAACAGTACATTGCTGGTTCTCAGGATTTATTAAATAACGGAATTGACTTTTTAAGAGAAGTGCTTTATCAACCTAAAGTTGAAGATCAATCCTTTGATTCAGCAATTGTTACTCGCGAAAAGCAAACGTTACAAAATAAAATAGATGCATTGAAAGAAGATAAAATGAGTTTTGCTAATAATAGAATGATTGAGGAAATGTGTAAAGACGAAGCTTATCGACTACGTGTTCATGGTTATGAAGAGGATCTGGATGATATAACAGCAGAAGACATGTATAAATACTACACAAATATGTTAGAGAATGACCATCTGGATGTATTTGTGTTAGGGGACATTGAAGGTTTGCCTGTAGAAGAAAAAATCACGAACCTGATTGATGGTGGTAGAAGACAGCCAGCTATTCAAAAGGATAAGAAAGTTGTTCAGCCGACCGAACAAACCATTATCGAAGAGGACGACTTAAACCAAGCTAAGTTACACTTTGGTTATCGAACAAATATTACCTATGACGATCCTGCTTATCCAGCACTGCATGTATTTAATGGTTTATTTGGAGGGTTTCCTAGTTCCAAATTATTTATGAACGTCAGAGAAAAACACAGTCTTGCCTATTATGCAGCGTCAAGAATCGAAAGTCATAAAGGTTTAATGTTTGTATTTAGCGGAATTGGTCCAGATCAATATGACAAAGCAAGAGAAATTATTTTAGAGCAAATGGAGCAGATGCGACAAGGACAATTTACGGATACAGACTTACTTGAAACCAAAGAAATGACAATTAATCAATTAAGAGAAACGTTAGATAATCCTCAAGGAATGATTGAACTTCATTATCAAAGCGTTTTAGCTCAATCTACATTATCACCAAATAATCTATTAGAAAATGTAAAGCATGTTACGAAAGAACAAGTGATAGAAGTAGCTAATCAAATTCAGCTAGACACGGTTTATCTTTTGACTAGTAAGGAGGCAGCACAAAATGAAGCATAATTATTATCAACAGATTGAAGAAAATATATATTCTGACACGCTTCCCAATGGATTACGTGTTTTTATCCTGCCGAAGAAGGAAATGGCTAAAACATTTGCTATTTTTACAACAAATTATGGATCGATTGATCAAAGTTTCGTGCCACTTAATCAACAGGATGTTCAAACAGTACCAGATGGCATTGCTCATTTCTTAGAGCATAAACTATTTGAGAAAGAAGATCGTGATGTATTTCAAGACTTCTCTAAAACAGGAGCGTCTGCAAATGCCTTTACTTCCTTTACTAAAACAGCATATTTATTTTCTGCAACATCTAAAATCAGGGAAAATTTGAAAACACTTGTTGATTTTGTGCAAGATCCATACTTTTCAGAGCAATCTGTCGAAAAAGAAAAAGGGATTATTGCTCAAGAAATCCGAATGTACGATGATCAGCCTGATTGGAGAGCTTTTTTTGGTACGATAAAAAGCTTATATCACCACCATCCGGTTCAAATCGATATTGCTGGCACAGTGGAATCCATTAATGATATTACTAAAGATGATTTATATACGTGCTACAATACGTTTTATCATCCCAATAATATGGTGTTATTTATAGCTGGGAATGTCGATCCACAGGAAACAATGTCATTTATAAAAGAAAATCAAGAGCAAAAGCAATTTGACGAACCAAGCCCAATTACGAGAAAATTTCCGAATGAACCTGATCATGTAGCTGAACAAGAACTTGAAATCAAAATGCCCGTCTCTGTACCAAAAGCTTTAATAGGAGTTAAGGAAAATCAGATTCCTGAGGACCCCAAAACCTTTATGTTGAAGGAATGGATGATGGACATTGCGCTAGATCACTTGTTCTCAAGAAGTGGTGTTGCATATGAGAGATTGTATGAAGCTGGACTAATTGATCAGTCCTTTAGTTGTGAGTCACATTTGGAACGCAATTTTGGTTTCAGTATAATCGGTGGCAATTCAAAGGATCCAAAGAAATTAGCACAATTAGTAAAAGAAGAATTATTAAATTTAAAAACATCTCCAATAGATCAAGATAGCTTCGAACGTATCAAACGAAAAAAAATTGGCCAATTGTTACGTGCTATGAATTCTCTTGAATTTATAGCGAATCAATATACACATTATCAATTGTTAGGCATTGACTTTTTTGAAAGCGTAAAGTGGTTAGAACAATTGACCTATGAAGACATTACTTCATTTACGAAAACGTGGATCAGTGAGCAACAACTATCAACGTGTTTTGTCACAAATGAATAGAGGTTGATCATGAAAAAAAGAACGTTAATTACGGGTGCGAGTGGAGAAATTGGAAAAGCCATTGCAATACAATTAGCTGAACAGGGACATTCTTTGGTATTGCATTATCATCAAAACAGAGCTGCTATCGATGATATTCTTAATCACATTTCAGCAAAACAAATTATTGAAGTTATCCAATCCAACTTATCAACTCCGAATGGGCTGGATCAATTTCTTGAGCAACTGCCATCTCAATTGGACCATTTTATTTTTACAAGTGGTGCGACCTATTATGGTTTGTTTCAAGATATGGACGATAAAACACTGGATGAGATGCTGCACCTTCATTTAAAAGCACCGTGGAAGATATCTCAGCGGTTGATTCCTAATATGATACAACAGAGTTTCGGCAGAATGGTGCTCATAACGTCTATTTGGGGTGAAATTGGAGCAAGTTGTGAGGTCGCTTATTCTTCTGTAAAAGGTGGACAGCAGGCTTACATTAAATCGTTGGCAAAAGAACTTGGTCCAAGTAATATATATGTAAATGGAGTAAGCCCTGGGTTCATTGATACAAAGATGAATCACACGTTAACAGTAGAAGAAAAAGCTGAACTCATCCAAGACATTCCTTTACAACGTGCTGGAACTCCTAAGGATGTAGCGGGAGCTGTCCAATTTCTGTGTAGCGACAGTGCAACATATATTCAAGGTGAAATAATTCGAGTGAATGGCGCGTGGGGATGATGACATTCTCTATTTGTTAGTATGCATATTTTTCAGAAATTATCGAAAGATAGTAATGTATGCTGATAAAGGAGGAATGAACATGTCTGTTATTGACAATTTTGAGTCATGGAAAGATTTTTTAGGTGATCGATTACATGATGCAGAGAATAATGGAATAAGTAACCAGGCAATATCTGAACTTGCTTATGACATTGGTGGTTACTTATCAACAGAAGTGGAAGCAAAAAATGATCAAGAACAGATCCTGCGAGACTTATGGAATGCAGCAGATCAAAAAGAACAGCATGCCATTGCTAATATAATGGTAAAGCTAGTCCAAAATGAAGGTACAAAATAGTTTTCATGCCCTATAGAACTTTATGTTTTATAGGGTTTTTCAATTTTTAGAGCTGCTAAAATAAGCATGGATGTAAATGGAAAGTAAGAAATTTCTTATTTTTCCTGTTTTCCAGAAAAATATCACTTTTCATTCGTATTATTTTAAGATATGATGAAGATATGTTATTTACATGAAACGATAAGCAATGATTAAACGTCATATATAATAGAGTTAAGTTTGAATAGAAAAGAACATTAAATTAAAACTATAGATTAAAGATTGATGGATGGTGTTACATATGGGAATCGGAGAACGATTAAAGCAAGAACGGGAACTTAAAAATATGACTTTAGAAGAAGTCCAAAAAATGACGAAAATACAAGCAAGATATTTGGATGCTATTGAACAAGAACGGTTTAATGTAATGCCGGGTTCTTTTTATGTACGGGCTTTTATTAAAGAATATGCCAATGTATTGGGCATAAATGCTGAAGAATTAATGGATGAGTATAAAAATGATCTGCCTTTTGAAAAGGAAGAAAATATTGCATTAACCCGAGTGAAAAGTAGCAAAAAAAATAAACCTACTGTAAATTCACCTACTATCTTTTCATTTTTACCAAGTATTATTGTTGTTTTATTGATCATTGGTATCATCGTACTTGTTTGGTTATTTAAACAAGGTTATTTTGGGAGCGACAATGATGGTGATCCAACACCAGTTGATGATAATGATTCTAATGCTGGCGAGTCAGTTGAATTACGCCCATCACAAGATGAAAATACCAATGGTAACAATGAAGAGGACACTTCTGAAGATTCAGATGAAGAAGAAGTAGAAGAAAAAGAATTAGAGGAACCTGAACCTCAAACAGAAATAAGCCTGGATAATTACGAAAATAATGAATCGTATTATACGGTCACGACTTCAGAAGATAATGTGGAATTAGTGCTAAACACGGAGAATCAAAACTGGGTAGAAGTTGAGGATGAAAACGGTGAACGTTTGTTTTATGAAATGTTAACTACTGATAATAGTCCTACAGAGATAAATATTTCAGATATGGGAGAAGTTTATATTAAATTTGCTGAACCTCAATCGATAAATATTAGCATTAATGAGATAGATTTAACATTGTCAGATGAAATTCAAGCTTCAACTGTACAGGAAGCTTGGATAACCCTCGATGAACAATAATACGATTAGAAAGAACCCTCTTTGCTAAAAAGAAAGAGGGTTTGTTTTTACTCTGTTTACAAAATAAAGATAACTTATACAAGATTTCCACAGTTTGCAAAACTTATGATCGGGAATAAGAATCTAAGATAAATGTGTTTGATAAAGAAGGAGTGTACCGAATGAATATTCCAAATAGAATTACCATTTCACGTATAATGTTAATCCCAATTTTTATTTTATTACTTTCCTACCCATTTGATTGGGGGCAATTGTCAATTGCAGATCAATCGCTTCCTGTATCTCACTTAATAGCAGTAATTATATTTGCTGTTGCCTCTGCGACGGACTGGCTGGATGGTTATTATGCAAGAAAATATAAATTAGTGACCAATCTTGGAAAGTTTCTTGATCCGATGGCAGATAAATTATTAGTTTCAGCAGCTTTTATTTTATTAGTTGCTTTAGAAATGGCACCTGCCTGGGTAGTTATTTTGATTATCAGCCGTGAATTTGCAGTAACCGGATTGCGACTAGTGGCTGCAGGTGAAGGTATTGTACTTGCTGCAGGTCAAATGGGAAAATTAAAAACGGTACTGCAAATTGTAGCTATCATTGTTATGCTATTACATAATATCCCTTTTTCTGCAATGGAGTTACCTATGGATACCATCCTATTATATGCAGCATTGATTATTACTATTTGGTCTGGATTAGAATATTTTGTGAAAAATTGGCATGTAATGGGGGATTCTAAATAATGAGAGAGATAAAAGCAGAGATTATCTCTGTTGGAACAGAACTTTTATTAGGACAAATTGTAAATACAAACGCAGCCTGGATATCACAGCGTTTAGCAGATAACGGGCTTTCCGTTTATTATCACACGGTAGTAGGAGATAATGAACAACGTTTAACGACTGTGTTTAGTGAAGCAGAGCAACGATCTGATGTTATTTTTATCACTGGTGGTCTAGGACCGACGGAAGATGATTTAACACGAGAAGCATTTCAAAATATTTCTGATTTGCCGATTATTTACGATCAAGCAACATTAACAAAAATGGACCAATTTTTTGCTAAAAACAATCGTCAGATGACACCGAACAATCTCAAACAAGCACATGTGTTTGAAGGAGCAACTGTGTTAAAAAATTCAGTAGGCATTGCTCCTGGTATCATTGTGGAATATAATAAAAAAATTTGGGTCTTTATGCCAGGTGTTCCTCGGGAAATGAAAGCGATTATGACTGAAGAAGTTCTTCCATTTCTCTCGAAACAATTTAAATTAGAAACGGTAATTCGTTCTCGGATGTTACGCTTTATCGGAATTGGTGAGTCACAACTTGAATTTGAGTTGAAAGAGTTGATATCAAATCAAACAAATCCAACGATTGCCCCATTAGCTTCAGAAGGGGAAGTTGCGTTACGATTAACGGCAAAAGCGAAAGATGCTTCGGAAGCGGAACAAATGATTGATACCGTTGAGCAAAAAATTATAAAAATAGTCGGTAATTATCTCTATGGCTATGATGAAGTAAATATTGAACAAAAAGTATTGGATCTTTTAACACATAATAAGCTTACTATCGCTAGTGCTGAAAGCCTGACAGGTGGTGCCTTTGCTTCTAGTATTGTAGATCATCAAGGGGCGTCCATCCTTTTTAAAGGAGCTGCTGTTGTTTACCATACTAATTCAAAGGCAGCTGCACTAAAAATTGACTCTGAATTATTGTCGACACATGGTACTGTAAGTAAAGAGTGTGCGGAGGCAATGTCATCCCATGTAAAGAAAGTCTATCACTCTGATATAGGTATTAGCTTTACAGGTGTAGCTGGTCCTGAGGAAATCGAGAATCAATCTGTTGGTACGGTATATATATCGATTTGTGCTGAAGATAATACTTTTTACACAGAGAAATTTCAGTTTAATGGCGACCGTAAAGCGATTCGAAATAGAGCGGTAAAAAAAGCATATGAACTGTTTTTTAATTATTTAAAAGAATGAAAGAAAAAATTTAAAACTAATAAAAAAGCATTTTTTTATGAGATTTATACGTGAAAAAATGCTTTCCTTATGGGAATTTCAACTTATATAAGTAATTTCGGTGAAAAAAAGGGAACGTTTATTCGATTTATTACTTGTGAAACACGAAAAAAGGATGTAAGATAGTAATAGGAATATGAAGGAGGAATAAATGTGAGTGATAGAAAACAGGCCTTAGATATGGCGTTAAAACAAATTGAGAAACAGTTCGGTAAGGGTTCCATTATGAAAATGGGGGAACAAGCAGAACAGAAAATGGCTACTGTTTCCAGTGGATCAATCGCAGTTGATGTTGCGTTAGGTGTTGGTGGATATCCACGAGGGAGAGTTGTTGAAATATATGGTCCGGAATCCTCAGGTAAAACAACGGTATCGCTTCATGCGATTGCGGAAGCACAACGGGCTGGTGGACAAGCTGCATTTATTGATGCAGAACATGCGCTAGACCCAATATATGCGAGAAAATTAGGTGTTGATGTAGATGAATTATTATTATCTCAACCAGATACCGGGGAACAAGCATTAGAAATTGCTGAAGCATTAGTTCGTAGTGGTGCAGTGGATATAGTTGTTATTGACTCGGTAGCAGCATTAGTACCGAAAGCCGAAATTGAAGGTGAAATGGGTGATGCCCATGTCGGTCTACAAGCACGACTGATGTCTCAAGCATTGCGTAAACTATCAGGTGCTATTAATAAATCTAAAACTACGGCAATATTTATTAATCAAATTCGAGAAAAAGTTGGGGTAATGTTCGGAAATCCTGAAACAACTCCAGGTGGTAGAGCACTTAAATTCTATTCCTCTGTCCGTTTAGAGGTTAGACGTGCTGAAACATTAAAAATTGGTAATGATATGGTCGGAAACAAAACCCGTATTAAAGTGGTGAAGAATAAGGTAGCTCCACCATTCAAACAGGCTGAAGTAGATATCATGTATGGAGAAGGTATCTCAAGACAGGGAGAACTTCTAGATATTGGCTCTGACTTAGATATTGTGCTTAAAAGTGGTGCATGGTATTCCTACAATGATGAAAGACTTGGTCAGGGAAGGGAAAATGCAAAACAATTTCTGAAAGAAAATCCTGAGATTCAAGATGAAATTCACCGTGCAATACGAGCACATTATGAATTAGATGAAGTAGAAGAAACAGAGGGAAATGAAGAAGCACCTCAAAGTTTGCTAGATGAATAAGAACAAAAATGCAGAGTGCAGGTAAAAAAGGTAGCAACTTCGTAATTAACTAAAATAAAGAAATCACTAACTTACACAGGAAGTGTTGCCTATAGGACGTAGGCGTACTTAGCAGATGCTCCTCACTTTACGAAATGATGATGATTTATCATGATGATGATTTATCATTACGAGAGTTACCTAGTTTTTGCGCTCAGAGCTTGACACGTATATATATGTTAAGCTTTATACACAAGTCTGCTAAACTAGAACAAAGCTCCGTAGCCAATGGTTACGGAGCTTAAATATTATAGGGTGATATCCTTTACATTCCTTGACATCCTAGTAATAGAAGATTAAAATTAACATGTATAATTTAAAAATATTATACACTTAAATTTATTAAACAGTATTCATTGTACATGCCGACTTAAAAAAATTGTACAAGTTTATAGCAAGAGGAGGTGAAGGTGTGGAAGATCTACTATTTATTGTCATCTCCATTTTGCTTACATTTGTCGGTATTGTTGTTGGTTATCTGATTCGAAAGAAATTAGCGGAGAAGAAAATCTCTAGCGCTGAAGAGTTAGCTAAACAAATTGTGGAAGAAGGTCATAAGAACGCAGAAGTGGCCAAAAAAGAAGCATTGTTAGAAGCGAAAGACGAAAACCATAAAATTCGTCAACAAGCTGATGAAGAGTTACGAGAACGTCGTGCAGAAATTCAAAAGCTTGAAAGTCGTCTCATGCAGAAGGAAGAAAATCTAAATCGTAAAGATCAAACTCTAGACAAGCGTGAGCTATTGCTAGAAAAGAAAGAAAGTTCGCTTACAGAAAAACAACAACAAATTGAGGAAATGGAAAGCAAAGTTGGAGCAATGCTAAGCGAGCAACAAGCAGAATTAGAGCGGATTTCAGGATATACCACTGATCAGGCAAAACAAATCATTTTGCAACGTGTGGAAGAAGAAGTTACGCATGAATCAGCTATGATCATCAAAGAAGCAGAAAATCGCGCGAAAGAAGAAGGGGATAAAAAGGCCAAAAATATTTTATCCTTAGCTCTTCAACGATGTGCTGCGGATCATGTTGCTGAAACTACTGTTTCCGTTGTCAATCTTCCGAATGATGAGATGAAAGGTCGAATTATCGGTCGTGAAGGTCGAAATATTCGTACTTTAGAGACACTTACAGGAATTGATCTAATTATTGATGATACACCAGAAGCAGTTATCCTATCTGGTTTTGACCCAATTCGTCGGGAAATTGCTCGAATTGCATTAGAAAAACTAGTGCAAGATGGACGAATTCACCCAGCTAGAATTGAAGAAATGGTGGATAAATCAAGACGTGAGGTCGATGAATATATTCGTGATTTTGGAGAGCAGACAACATTTGAAATAGGAGTTCATGGTCTTCATCCTGATTTAGTTAAAATTTTAGGTCGATTAAAATATCGTACAAGCTATGGCCAAAATGTGCTTAAACACTCTACGGAAGTAGCTTATTTATCCGGTCTATTAGCTGCTGAGCTCGGAGAAGATCAAACGCTTGCCAGACGTGCTGGTTTATTACATGACATTGGTAAGGCAATCGATCATGAAGTAGAAGGAAGTCACGTCGAGATTGGTAAGGAACTAGCAACGAAGTACAAAGAAAATGAAGTGGTGATTAATTCAATAGCTTCACACCACGGCGATGAGGAAGCAACTTCTGTGATCGCTGTGATCGTTGCAGCAGCTGATGCATTATCTGCAGCTCGACCTGGTGCACGTAGTGAAACGTTAGAGAATTATATTAAACGTCTAGAAAAGTTAGAAGAAATTTCCGAATCTTATGCAGGAGTAGAGAAATCATTTGCAATCCAAGCTGGTAGAGAAGTACGAATTATTGTTAAACCAGATGAAATTGATGATGCCGAATCTACTAAAATTGCAAGAGATATCCGAAAACGAATTGAAGATGAGTTGGATTATCCAGGTCACATAAAGGTAACGGTAATTCGTGAAACTCGTTCCGTAGAATACGCAAAATAAAAACTCGTACAAACTTTTTGTAATTGATAAAATCCAAACGATATTCGACTAGATCTCGATACATCGTTTGGATTTTTCATGTTTGAGAGAGCTTTTTGAATCAATACAATTATCAGTAAAGACAAGATATGGACTTCCTAAAAAGTTGGCTACTTTATAAATCGGCTTCTGCGTTAGAGTAAAGTTGAAGATGGTAAAACCAGATCCTTTTTCACCTTCTCTATTCTTAGGAGAATGACATCATGATTCACTTTTCTTAGATATTTTGACTTTTACAATATTGTATGCAAAACTATGGTTACTATAAGAGAAAGGTAGACGTTCATGAAGATATTATTTATTGGTGACGTTGTCGGTTCACCTGGAAGAGATATGGTACAAGAGTACTTACCGAAACTAAAATTGAAATATCAGCCACATGTAACCATAATAAATGGTGAAAATGCAGCAGCAGGAAAGGGTATTACCGAAAAGATTTATAAAAGCTTATTAGAGTGGGGCGCACAAGCATTAACGATGGGGAATCATACTTGGGATAAAAGAGAAATCTTTAACTTTATTGATGATGCTACATATATGGTTCGTCCTGGGAACCTGCCACCTGATACACCAGGAAATGAAATTGTTTATATTAAATCAAACGGAAAAGAAATAGCTGTAATAAATTTACTAGGCAGAACATTTATGCAGCCTGTCGATGATCCTTTTCGCAAGCTAGATGAATTAATTGAACAAGCAAAAAAACGTACAAACATTATTTTTGTTGACTTTCACGCAGAAGCTACAAGTGAGAAGCAAGCTTTTGGTTGGTATACAGATGGAAAAGCTAGTGTTGTTGTAGGAACACATACACATGTCCAAACAGCAGATAATCGCATATTACCAAACGGTACTGCCTACATATCTGATGTTGGTATGACTGGTCCATATGACGGTATCTTAGGTATGGAACGTGATGCAGTGATTAAGAAGTTTTTGACTGGACTACCCGTCCGTTTTGAAGTTCCAAAAACAGGTCGAAATCAATTAAGTGGAGTTCTAATTGATGTAGAGGCATCTACCGGTAAAGCTTCTAAGATTGAACGAATACAAATAAACGATGACCATCCATTTTTCTCATAACCTCTATCACGGTGTAGTCTTTCGTAATATTCCGAATGTTAAGGTTTAAGGTAAATGGCACTACCATCTGATAAAATTCTCTACCATTCAATGAGATCTAATAATCTCCTTTGTTAGAATGCTCGCTTTATTTGAAATTTTTGATTTTATCCTTCATAATTAAAAGGAATATCTTTCATTATCATGAATATAGTTAAAGTGGGATAACAATAGCAATTGAAGGAGGTACCAGGAATGGACATATTAAAAGTTTCAGCAAAATCAAACCCGAATTCTGTAGCAGGCGCACTTGCAAATGTATTACGAGAACGTGGTTCAGCGGAAATCCAAGCGATAGGTGCTGGTGCACTTAATCAAGCAGTGAAGGCAGTTGCGATCGCACGCGGTTTTGTTGCTCCAAGTGGAGTGGATCTCATTTGTATTCCAGCTTTTACTGATATTATGATTGATAATGAAGAGCGTACTGCAATCAAATTAATTGTAGAACCAAGATAATAGTAATTTTTCGTAACCTGTTTGTTGCTGACAAACAGGTTTTTGTGTGTATTTAAGAAAAAGCGGGAGCCCACCCGGTCCTTTTAGTGGTAATTTCGAAATATAAGATAGGTAAAACACCCGCTTCGGCTTGCCCACTTTGCTTTCCAAGGGGCTGAAGGGAAAACGCCATGGAAAGGGAAGTGGACAGCCGAAGCGGTGGATTAATAGTCACTATATTTCAAAAAAGCTACATTGAAAAAGAGTTGATACTGCGGATTATACACTTTCTTTACTCATGAAAATAGATTGCAATCAAGCTTTTGGGAGTGAAACGGATGATCATTGATTGCCATTGTGATGCATTGTTAAAAATGTGGTTGCATAAAGTGGATTTCATTGATGATGTCGTGTTAGATGTAAATCGACAAAAATGGATAAACAGTCCAGTAAGGGTTCAATGTTTTGCAATTTATGTTCCAGAACATATTCCGACAGAGTCAAAATTTATCATCGCACTCGAAATGATCGATCTGTTTATTGAGAAAATTATTAAACCGTACTCAGATATAAAATGGATAAAACAAAAATTAGATATAGAAGAATTAAAATCATATGAGAAAGGAGCAATGCTAACCTTAGAAGGACTTGATTGTATAGGGAATGATCTGTTTAAATTAAGGTTGCTCATTCGACTAGGAGTTAAGATGATTGGTATGTCTTGGAACACAGCTAATTTAGCCGTAGACGGTATAGGCGAATCAAGAGCTGCGGGACTAACTGATTTTGGAAAAAAAGTGATTCAACTAGCTAATCAAGAAAAAGTGTGGATAGACTTAGCTCATATCTCTACGCAGGGATTTAATGATGCTATCGAATTAGCGAATCATGTCATTGTTTCACATGCTAATAGTCGAAAAATTTGTGATCATGCCAGAAACCTCGATGATGAACAGATAAAAAAAATCATCGAAAAAAATGGACTCATTGGTATTACATTTGTGAAAGATTTCGTTGTGAAGAAAGAAAAAGCCACAATTGCAGATTTAATTTATCATATTGCACATTTTATTCAGATGGGTGCTGAGGACCATATAGTATTTGGTTCTGACTTTGATGGAACGGATCAATTTATAGAGCACTTATCCGCTATCGATAATTATTGGTCATTGCAATTAACACTCCATCAAAGATTTTCTCTGAAACAGTGTCAGAAAATAAGTTATTTGAACTTTCTGAGACATTTTCCATCCTAATTAATAAAATCCAGGAAATACGCTTTGTATTTCAAGGGGTTATCCCCTATAATAGATGAAGTAGTTTTATCTTATAAGATAGAATAGGGGTAAGAAAGGAGTTAAACAAAATGAATGAAAAACAACGACTAGAAAGTCAACAAATCAACCAAAAGAATTCAACGGACGTAAAATCCGATACGAATGATAATTTGGATCGATTAAAGAACTTATCTAGTGATGATTTAATTTCTAAATATTTTCAAACAACATATGAACCACCGAATATGAGAAAAGCAAAGAAACGTTTGAAAAAAGATGTCGATGTTCATTATGATTTCGATATACCATTAGAAATGAAAGCAATAGGAAAAGGTAAAAAGTTCCTTATCCGTACTTACGGCTGTCAAATGAATGAACATGATACAGAGGTAATGGCAGGTATTCTCACTAACATGGGCTATACACCAACAGAAGATACCAAAGAGGCAGACATTATTCTACTAAATACCTGTGCAATTCGTGAAAATGCGGAAAATAAAGTCTTCGGAGAAATTGGTCATTTAAAACCGCTAAAATTAGAAAATCCAGATGTTATTTTAGGTGTTTGTGGCTGTATGTCTCAGGAAGAATCTGTCGTCAATCGAATCCTTAAGAAGCATCCTTTTATTGATTTGATATTTGGTACTCACAATATCCATCGATTGCCACAATTGATTAATGAAGCAATGTTCGGAAAAGAAATGGTGGTAGAAGTTTGGTCAAAAGAAGGCGACATTATTGAAAACCTTCCGAAAGTCCGTAAAGGAAAGATCAAGGCTTGGGTAAATATTATGTACGGTTGCGATAAATTTTGTACCTATTGTATTGTTCCTTACACAAGAGGTAAAGAGCGAAGCCGTATGCCTGAGGACATCATTCAGGAAGTTCGTCATTTAGCAGCACAAGGATATAAAGAAATCACACTATTAGGTCAGAACGTGAATGCCTATGGAAAAGATCTGGAATTTGAATATGGACTTGGCGACTTGATGGAAGAAATGAGTAAAATAGACATACCACGTGTTCGTTTTACTACATCCCACCCAAGGGATTTTGATGATCGTTTAATTGAAGTATTAGCAAAAGGTGGAAACTTGTTAGACCATATTCACTTACCAGTACAGTCTGGAAGTTCAGACGTTTTACGTGTGATGGCCCGTCGTTATACTAGAGAACAGTATCTTGAATTAGTAAGAAAAATTAAAACAGAAATGCCGAATGCAACATTAACAACGGATATTATCGTAGGATTTCCAAATGAAACGGATGAACAGTTTGAAGAAACGATGACCCTTATGGAAGAGGTCGGATTTGAAAGTGCCTATACATTTATTTATTCACCAAGAGAGGGAACTCCATCTGCACGTTGGGAAGATAATATTCCTATGGAAGTAAAAAAGGAACGTCTTCAGCGTTTAAATGCGTTAGTTAACAAGCAATCCGCAGAAGCAATGCAGCAATACCAGGGTCAAACAGTTAAGGTGCTTGTAGAAGGTGAAAGTAAAAAAGATCCTGAAGTATTATCTGGATACACGGAGCGTAACAAATTGGTGAATTTTAGAGGACCAAAGTCTATCATTGGTGAAATTGTAGAAGTTAAAATCGTAAATACAAAAACGTGGACATTAGACGGCGAAATGGTCGAATCAGCAGTTGAGGTGAATTAAATGGCAAAATATACAAGAGCAGAAGTGATTGAAGAAGCACACAATTTGGCAAACAAAATGGCTAACATTGAAGAGATTGATCGCTTTAAACATTTAGAAGCTAAATTAAATGATAATAATAAGATTCAAAGTTCTATAAAAAAAATAAAAGCACTACAAAAACAGGCTGTGAACTTTCAAGCTTATGGTAAGCAAGAGGCACTTAAGCGGGTAGAAGCAGAGATTGATCGATTACAAGCAGAAATCGATGAAATTCCTGTTGTTCAAGAGTTTAAAGAATCACAAGTTGTGATTAATGATATCTTGCAACTAGTTACCAATACAATAGCAAGAGAGATTACCAACGAAGTCATTCGTTCCACCGATGGCGATGTATTATCAGGAGAAACAGGCTCCAAAAAAGGAAAAAGCCACTGCTAATGAAAACCATGATCAACATACTTGTTGATCGTGGTTTTTTATATGTTAGGAAATCATTGTTAAGAACAAATAAGCCAGTTGGTGAATGAAAGGAGGACAATGCGATACTATTGTGGTGGTAATTATAAGATATTATATGTGCTTTGCAATCGCTTCGGCTTGTCGGCTTCCCTTTCCTCGGATTTTTCTCCTCAGCTAACTTTTTAAGCAAAGTACGCTTAAAAAGTGGATCTTCGGATAAAAACATCCCGCAGGAGTGGAAGCCGACGCCTGCGCTTTTTAATGATCTACAACTAAATTAAGAATAAATTAATCCATATCAAGTATGAATTTGTATCTAGATTACTTATCCAAATGCACAAAATATGTTCATATCTGTAACAATACAAAATTCTAGCACTTGTAATCTTTGTAGAACTTCATTAAGCGGAGGCGGCCACTTCCACTCCTGTGGGATCGTTTTTCTTGAAGATCCACTTTTCCATGCGGTTTTTGCTTGGAAAAGTTAGCTGAAGGAAAAAGCCCATGGAAAGGGAAGTGGGCAAGTCGCAGCGATTTTCACGCACATTTATAATCTCATAATTACCACTAGGGTTATGTCACATAATTCTTCTTTTTTAAACTATAATCTTATATGTGAATGTTGTTTGTGGTTGGTGGATATATAAACGATGTCATTAGCCTGGAAATCAAGTACACTTTTCTAGGCTTCTGCATAGGATGGAGTAGAATCTATGGTTAACATATTCTTAAAAGAATGATGGCACTATAGACGAATATCTCGCATATGATGGAATTGAAATAAGAGGGAGGTTATAATTCCATGTCTTTTTTAGACCAACAATACCGAGAAATTATAACAAAAGCGGTCATTGGCAAGGGTAGAAAGTTTAAGCAAGATACGAACACCATTACACCATCACACCGTCCATCAAGTATACTAGGTTGTTGGATCATCAATCATAACTATCACGCAAAATTAGTAAAAAAAGAAACAGTAGAAATCCGAGGTCACTATGATGTTAATGTTTGGTATGCATTTAATGACAATACAAAAACAGAGGTAGTAACAGAGCGCGTAGAATATTGTGATTATGTTCCATTATCCATTCGTGATAAACACCACATTGGTGATGAGTGTGAAGTACTTGCGAAAGTGATTCAACAGCCAAATTGTTTAGAGTGCAGTATTGAAACAAAGGGCAATAAAATTAAGGTAGACGTTGAACGAGAATTTTTAGTTGAAGTAATTGGTGAAACTAAGATCTGTGTCAAAGTTGATCCTGAAGGAAAAGTATACGATGATGAAGATTGGGACCTGGCAATTTCAGATGACGAACTGGATGAAATAGAACCAGATTTCCTTGATGACTTAGAAGAAGAATAATACCTACAGTGTGGGGCTGCTCACACTGTATTTTTTTATTTTAAAAAAGATATTAATCAGTGGTTTTGTTAGGTTATGAATGATTGTAATTGGTATTATAATGATTAAAAAAATAAAAAAGATTATTAATAGCAGTTCGTTTTAAGTTGGCGTTATAATTATTTATCTACCAAGTTCATCTATGCTATAATATTACAAGAATGATAGGATGTTGGGGGATACTATAATGGGTTTTACGCCAATGATACAGCAATATTTAAAAGTCAAAGCAGATTATCAAGACTGCTTTTTATTTTTCCGTTTAGGCGATTTTTATGAAATGTTTTTCGAGGATGCAAAAAAAGCTGCCCTTGAACTTGAAATTACACTAACAAGCCGGGATGGTGGAGGAGAAGAAAGGATACCGATGTGTGGTGTGCCTTACCATTCTGCAGAAAACTACATAAAAGCATTAATTGAAAAGGGATATAAGGTAGCCATTTGCGAGCAGGTGGAAGACCCTAAAGTTGCTAAAGGGGTTGTCAAAAGAGAAGTAGTTCAACTGATCACACCTGGGACCGTCATGGAAGGTAATATGCTAGATGATAAAGAAAATAATTATTTAGCAGCGGTAACACAAACAACGGAACATCAATTTGCGTTTGCCTATACAGATATGTCGACCGGTGAAACGTTTGTTATGGATATCAAGCGTGGATGGGATGCGGTATTAAGTGAGTTATATAATAGGCCAATTAAGGAAATTGTTGTGGAGCAAAGTCTATCTGAAAATTACGTTAGCGAGCTAACCGATAAAATGCAATTAACGGTTTCCTATGCAAAAGAGATCAAACTGCCAGATGATATGCAATTATTAGTTGAAAATGTGGAAGACAGAAATTTAAAACAGACCTGTCTTACGCTTTATAATTATTTATTCCATACTCAGAAACGTGCGATTGAACACTTAAAAAAAGCGCAAGTTATCGAATTGGAAGAATATATGACATTAGATATGTATTCTAAACGAAATTTAGAAATAACTGCTTCTTTAATGCGCAAAGAAAAGTTTGGAAGTCTCTTATGGGTAATTGATCGGACTGTAACGGCAATGGGTGCTCGGAAATTAAAGAAATGGTTAGAACGTCCATTGTTGACTCAATCCTTAATTGAGAAACGACTTGACCTTGTTACAGGATTTTATGATCAATTTTTTGAACGTGAAGAAATTAGAGAAGCGCTGCAATCCATTTACGACATGGAACGATTATCAGGTAGAGTATCATTTGGTAATGTGAATGCACGTGACTTGATCCAATTAAAACGCTCGTTAGCGAAGATTCCAACTATTAAAGAGCAATTAAAACAATTTGATAATGAAGCGGTAAAAGGGTTAGCGGAAGGTATCGATGGTTTACCTCCATTGTTTGATTTATTGGACCAAGCAATAGCAGAGGATCCACCTATTTCGATAATGGATGGCAAAATTTTAAAGGACGGTTATAACAAATCCTTAGACGAATATCGCCATGCATCCACAAATGGGAAGCACTGGATAGCTGAATTAGAACAAAAGGAAAAAGCAGAAACAAATATTAAATCATTAAAAATTGGCTTTAACAGAGTATTTGGTTATTACATTGAAGTAACGAGACCAAACCTTCCATTAATTCCGGAAGGTCGTTATCAAAGAAAACAGACATTAACAAATGCGGAAAGATTCATTACAGAGGAATTGAAAGAAAAGGAAACATTGATACTGGAAGCAGAGGAAAAAAGCGTTGATTTAGAATATCAACTCTTTTTAGAAATTAGGGAAAAGGTAAAAGATTTCATTCCAAGTTTACAACGTTTAGCTGATATTATCAGTGAAATAGATGTGTTACAGAGTTTTGCAACTGTAAGTGAAGAAAATAATTATGTGAAACCAATGTTTACAACGGATGATCGTGTCTATTTAGAAGAAAGTCGTCATCCG
This sequence comes from Gracilibacillus kekensis, assembly GCF_900143085.1. Lineage (GTDB taxonomy): Bacteria > Bacillota > Bacilli > Bacillales > Amphibacillaceae > Gracilibacillus > Gracilibacillus kekensis. The sequence goes on from NZ_FRCZ01000004.1 coordinate 187,216, forward strand.
GTAGTTGAAAAGGTCATGAAGGACGAATTTGTTCCAAATACAATTGATTTATCTGAGGATAAGCATTTATTGTTAATTACCGGGCCCAATATGTCTGGTAAAAGTACCTTTATGCGACAATTAGCCTTAACGGTTATCATGGCTCAGATTGGATGCTTTGTTCCAGCAAAGAAAGCAGAAATAGCTATTGTCGATCAAATTTTCACTCGTATTGGTGCAGCCGACGATCTTGTTTCTGGTCAAAGTACGTTTATGGTCGAAATGTTAGAAGCAAACCATGCGATTCAGCATGCAACCAAAGATAGTTTGATTTTGTTAGACGAAATTGGCCGTGGTACCAGCACATATGACGGTATGGCCTTAGCGCAGGCAATTATCGAATATATTCATGACCACATCAAGGCAAAAACATTATTTTCAACACATTATCATGAACTAACAAGCCTTGAAGATCATTTGCCTGCTATGAAAAATATTCATGTTCGTGCGGAAGAAATTGAAGGAAAAGTCGTTTTTCTTCACCAGATTCATGATGGGGCAGCGGATGAGAGTTATGGTATTCATGTCGCACAATTAGCCGGTTTACCGGATCCATTAATAAATAGAGCAAATGTGATTTTATCTCAATTGGAAAGCATGACGAAAGAAAAACCACAAACTGATAAGAAAAAGGAAGAGCAAGCATTGGCAATGGAACAAATGGCCTTTTTTGCACAGGAGCAACCGACAAAGAAGCAAGAAAGCAGGGAGAATCAAGCGATTTTCAACACGATAAAACAATGGAATTTGTTAGATATGACACCTATGGACGCCATGAATGAACTATACCAATTACAGAAGAAAGTTGAAGGAAAAAAGGAGTGAAACTAGATGCAAATCAACGAACTACCAGATTATTTAGCTAATAAAATAGCAGCAGGTGAGGTCGTTGAGCGTCCTGCATCTGTTGTGAAGGAATTGGTGGAAAACAGTGTGGATGCCAAAAGTACATCAATTAAAATTGATATTAAAGAAGCAGGCTTACAAGAAATAAAAATAACGGATGACGGTATAGGTATTCCACATGACCAATGTAAAAAAGCATTCTTACGTCATGCGACAAGTAAAATAAAAAGTGAAAATGACCTTTTTCATGTGCGCACTTTAGGTTTCAGAGGGGAAGCTTTAGCAAGTATTGCTGCGGTTAGTCGACTTGAGCTTAAAACGTCAACAGGTGAAGAAGCTGGAACAAAAATGAGTATTGAAGGTGGTCATATTAAGGAAGAAGCTCGCAGTGATGCTCGAAAGGGAACTGAAATCACGGTACAAGATATCTTTTTTAATACACCGGCAAGACTGAAATATATGAAAACTGTTCACACTGAATTAGGGCACATCACTGATATCATTAATCGTATGGCTTTTTCCCATCCTGAGATTCGCTTTGAATTAACACACAATGATAAACGGATTTTTCAAACTACGGGTAAGGGTGATTTAAGGCAAATTGCGTCATCTGTTTATGGTATGTCAGTAGCGAAACAAATGATTCCGGTTCAAACAAGCACACTTGATTACGAAATTAAAGGTTTTATTGCCAAACCGGAAGTAAACCGTTCTTCAAGAAATTATATAACAACAATCGTAAATGGTCGGTTTATTAGAAGTTTTGGATTAGCAAAAGCAATAACAAATGGTTATCACACCTTTTTACCAATTGGCAGGGAACCGATCGTTGTATTAAATATAACAATGGATCCTTATTTAATAGATGTTAATGTTCATCCAACAAAATTAGAGGTTCGTTTTAGTAAAGAAAAAGAGTTATATCAAGCGGTGGAACGGATGGTCAAGGATGCATTACACCAGCAAACATTAATACCTAGTGGTCAAAAAACTAGCGTTAAAAAAGAAAAGTCTGATCAACCGCAATTTGAATTTGATCAACCAACACCAATTACTAATAGTTTTGCCAAACAAAAGATAGAAATGGAACCAAACTTAGACAGTGAGTTTATTAGGGAAGCTGAACAAGTAGGGAATAGTGTAAGTAGAGAAACAACTTATAAACAACAGACAGATATAGTCGAAGAACCGACACACGTAGAAGCTGTGACCACTGCTGAAGAAATAGATCGCGTTCCTAAAATGTATCCAATCGGACAACATCACGGAACCTATATTTTGGCTCAAAATGATTTAGGGTTATATATTATTGATCAACATGCTGCACAGGAGAGAATTAAATACGAATTTTTCCGTGACAAAATTGGAGAAGTGGAAAGTCATATTCAAGACTTATTAGTACCTTTAACGTTTGAATTCACCCAACAAGAAGCACTCCTTATCGAACAATACTTGGATGAATTTAAGAAAGTAGGTTTATTTTTAGAGCCATTTGGCCAAAATGCCTATATCGTTCGTTCACACCCTTATTGGTTTCCAAAAGGGGAGGAAACAGAAATTGTTCGCGATATGGTAGATCAATTAATTCATGATAAACAAGTGAATGTTCACAAATTAAGAGAAGAAGCTGCGATTTTAATGTCGTGTAAACGTTCGATCAAAGCAAACCACTATTTAAATATGGACGATATGCAACGGTTACTTGATGATTTGCGTCAGTGTCATGAACCATTTACCTGTCCACATGGTAGACCAATCATTATTCAATTTACCAAATATGAAATGGAAAAAATGTTCAAGCGAGTCATGTAAATAGATGAAGGTTTGGCTAAATTAATGTATACTGTAACAAAGAATGTAAAGTCACCATTGGAAGTGATAACTTGAAAGAGAAATTAGTAGTGATTGTTGGACCAACTGCAGTAGGAAAAACTGCCTTATCTATTAAGGTGGCTCAGGCTTTTGATGGTGAGGTAATCAGTGGAGATTCGATGCAAGTTTATCAAGGATTAGATATAGGTACTGCAAAAGTAACGGATGAGGAAAAGACTGGAATACCTCATTATATGATTGATATTTTAGATCCGGCTCAATCTTTTTCCGTAGCTGATTTTCAAAAACGGGTAAACCAAAATATTAAAACGATTGCGGCAAAGGATAAAAATCCGATCATCGCAGGTGGAACAGGGTTATATATTCAATCTGTTCTATACAATTATCAGTTTTCAGATAGTAAACGATCTAATCAGTATCAACAAAATATTGAAGAAGAGATCGAACAGAATGGTATAGAACAGGTTTATCACCGGTTGAAAAGTGTTGACCCACAGCAAGCGGGAAAAATTCATCCGAATAATCATCGTCGAGTCATTCGAGCGCTAGAGGTTTATGATCGTACTGGAATAACAATGACGGATTATCAGAAAACACAACAAATGGAGTCAAACTATGATTTTCGGATAATTGGACTAGAAATGGATCGTAAATTGTTATATGATCGTATCAATGAGAGAGTAGACAAAATGATTGAAAATGGCTTAATAGATGAAGTCAACCATTTTTATCAAAGAGGATTAGAAAACGCCCAAGCAATGAGAGGAATTGGTTATAAAGAAATTATTCCTTATCTAAAAGGGGAGCAATCCTTAGAAGTTGTGGTAGATCTATTGAAGCGTAATTCTCGTAGATTTGCTAAACGTCAATATACTTGGTTTAAAAACAAAATGCCAGTTGAATGGTATCCGATTACAGTAGAAACCAAAGATCAAGTTTTTCAAACTATTTTATCAGATTTAGAAGGATTCTATAAAGAAAGATAGAATAAATAAAGTGAGACTTCCATATGTGATGTATTTTAATTCTATCACTTGTGGTTAGCAAATTTTATCAGGAAGCTTTACGTCTGTGATAAAGTATAGAGAAAAAAGAGGAGGATCTACCATGTCTCAATCAGTAAATATTCAAGATCAGTATCTCAATCAGCTTCGGAAAGAGCGTATTCCATCGACTATCTTTTTAACAAATGGCTTTCAATTACGAGGTGTAATTAAGGCTTTTGATAACTTCACGGTCATGCTTGAAACAGATGGTAAACAACAATTAATTTTCAAACACGCAATATCTACTTTTGTTCCATCTAAAAATGTTACGATTGATAAGGAATAAATGAATGATAGTAGGCGCTATGAAGAAGTAGCGCCTTTTCCTATGCATTAAAATAAGCAGGGATGTCAAAATAAACTTTAAACACGACGTTTTAATGGATTACATCGTGATAATAAGAAAAGTAAGCAGGTGATTGTTATCGAGAAGGTATTATTAGTAGCTGTCATGCATGATAAGAGTGATGAGGAACAATTTTATTATTCAATAAATGAATTAGAAGCTTTAGCTAAAACGGCTGAAGGAGTAGTGATCGATACCATTATTCAAAAAAGACCAACGCCACATCGTGCTTTTTATGTAGGTGAAGGTAAATTAGAAGAAATAAAAGAGAAATTAGAAGAGAATGAAATAGAAGTTGTTATTACAAATGAAGAATTGTCTGGTGGTCAAATTCGAAATCTTCAGGAACATCTTGAAGTTCGCGTTATTGATCGCAGTCAATTAATATTAGATATTTTTGCAGCAAGAGCTCGGACAAAAGAAGGGAAACTTCAAGTAGAATTAGCTCAATACACGTATATGCTTCCACGGTTACACGGACAAGGTACCGATTTATCAAGACTTGGTGCGGGTATCGGAACGAGAGGTCCTGGTGAAACAAAATTAGAAACCGATCGTCGACATATTAGAAGGCGCATGGACGATATTAAAAAAAGGTTAGAACAAGTTGTAAACCAGCGAGACCAGTATCGTGGAAATCGAAAAAAACAGCAATTGTTTCAAATTGCGGTAGTTGGCTATACCAATGCAGGTAAATCGACATTGTTTAACAGTTTAACAAAAAGCGATTCACTGTTTGAAGATAAGCTCTTTGCCACCCTTGATCCATTATCCAGACGAATGAAGTTACCTTCTAATTTAGAAGTATTACTGACAGATACTGTTGGTTTTATTCAAGATTTGCCAACAGCATTAATTGCTGCATTCCGTTCCACACTAGAAGAAGTAAAAGAAGCGGATATTATTCTGCATGTAATTGATGTAGCGGCACCGAATAAAGAAGAGCAGGAACAAACGGTATATCGGTTATTAACCGAATTAGGCGCAGATCAAATTCCCATGCTCACCATCTATAACAAGAAAGATTTAATTGAGGATGCTGAGTTTGTACCAGGTTCCCATCCATATTTACTCATTAGTGCCTTAGATATGGAAGATGTTAAAAAAGTGAAGATGGAAACAGAGTCACTTATCAAGCTACAATGGACATACTTTTCTGGATTTGTACCAGAACATGAATCAACTAAATTAGCGAAAATCCGTCAGTACACGATACTGGAAAAGGAAGAGTATCATGAAGAAAGATTTGCATACCGTGTGGAAGGGTTTGTAGACCCGAACCATGCCATTATGAAAGAGATAAAGGAGTTTCATCAAGAATGAACGAAGCAGTACTCATTAGGGGAATCGAGAATAAGATAGAACCCATTTTTACAAATATTCATCAAATAGAATTAAATAATCAAGAGAAAGTACTTAAAGCATTCCGTAACCATCAAGTTAGTGATAGTGATTTTAATCCTACGACAGGCTATGGATATGATGATTTTGGCAGGGATAAGTTAGAGGCCGTATATGCAAGTGTTTTTGGAGCGGAAGATGCCCTTGTCAGGCCACAGATCACTTCTGGGACACATGCGATTAGTACAGCGCTGTTTGGTATCTTAAGACCGGGGCAAGAGCTACTATATATTACTGGAAAACCGTATGATACTTTAAACAAAGTGATTGGCCATGAACTGCATGTTACTGGATCACTGGTGGACTTTGGTATAACATATCGTCAAATGGATTTAAAAGATGGAAAAATAGATGTAGAAGCTTTGCCAAATGTGATGTCGAGCAAAACTCGAGTAATTGCTATACAAAGATCAAAAGGCTATGATGATCGTCCGTCAATTACAATGGATGAGATGAAACAAGTCATAGAGAAAATTAAGCAGATAGATCCGAACACAGTTATATTTGTCGATAATTGCTATGGAGAGTTTGTTGAAACCATTGAACCAACAGATATTGGTGCAGACGTAATTGCAGGTTCGCTTATCAAAAATCCTGGTGGGGGAATTGCCAGGATGGGAGGATATGTCGTTGGGAAAGAAAAATACGTTGAGATGGCAGCCAATTGGTTAACTGCACCGGGAATCGGAAAAGAAGTTGGTGCAAGTATCGGCATGTTACAGGAGATGTATCAGGGCTTATTTTTAGCTCCTCATGTGGTTAGTGAGGCATTAAGGGGAGCCGTTTTCACTTCTGCGTATTTAGAAGAATTAGGCTATCATACATCTCCTGCGTATGATACGAAACGCACTGATCTTATCCAATCTGTGATTTTCCAAAATGCGGAGAAAATGATTGCCTTTTGTCAAGCAATCCAAAAACATTCACCAATTAATTCACATGTATCACCATATCCAGCACCAATGCCTGGCTATGAAGATGACGTTATTATGGCAGCAGGTACCTTTATTCAGGGAGCAAGTTTAGAATTAACAGCAGATGGACCAATTCGACCGCCATATATTGCCTTTGTCCAAGGTGGACTTACGTATAGTCATGTTAAGTTAGCCGTTATAGAGGCTGCAAAAGAATTAATCTTATAAAAGAGAATTCAAGTAAAAAAGATTTGGATTTAGAATAAAGCAGTTCGGTGTTGGAAGACAACAAGTGGTGTTGTAATCCATACTAGAACTGCTTTTTTTTGTAAGGAAATATCTTAATAAAAATCGCGTGTGATTTAAAGCAGAATAGGGAATACATAATAAATGTACTCCTTGTTATTAAAATATACACTTTTTCATGTTAACTTACCTTACATCTCTTGACATAAAAACTACACCATGTATAATATAGTTATAGAAAACAGATGAGAGGGGTGAATGAAATGGGTGATTTAGATAGACGTTCCATGCCCTTGTTTTCGATCGGAATTGTAAAATCACTAACAGGGTTAACTGCTCGACAAATCCGATATTATGAACAGCATCAATTGATACATCCATCTCGAACAGAAGGAAATCAAAGACTTTTTTCTTTTAATGATGTAGATCGTCTACTAGAAATTAAAGAATTAATTGAAAAAGGTTTGAACTTAGCAGGTATTAAGCAAGTCCTGTTGATGAAAGATTTGCCGAAGACTGGAAAATCAGCTTCAGATAAAAAAGCATCCGAAATTTCTGAGAAAGATCTAAGAAAAATCTTACAGAAAGAATTATTAGATGCTGGCAGATTAGGTAAAGCTTCGTTAAGACAGGGAGAGTTATCACGATTCTTCCATTAAAAATAATAAAGGAGAGAGTGTAATCAATGGGATTAACTAAAAAAGAAATCAAGCAAAAAATTAATGAGGAAAATGTAAAGTTTATTCGTCTTCAATTTACTGATTTACTTGGTACAATCAAAAATGTTGAGATTCCACTAAGTCAATTGGACAAAGCATTAGACAATCAAATGGTTTTTGATGGTTCATCTATCGAAGGTTTTGTTCGTATTGAGGAATCAGATATGAAGCTCTATCCAGACTTGGATACATTCGTTGTATTCCCGTGGACTTCTGAAAAAGGGAAAGTAGCACGTTTTATTTGTGATATTTATAATACAGATGGTACTCCATTTGAAGGGTGCCCTCGTTACAATTTAAAACGTAACTTGAAAAGAGCAGAGGACCTTGGCTTTACAGCCTTCAACATCGGTACAGAGCCTGAATTTTTCTTATTCAAATTGGATGAGAAGGGGGATCCTTCTCTAGAATTGAATGATAAAGGTGGGTATTTTGACCTTGCACCTACTGACTTAGGTGAAAATTGCCGTCGTGACATTGTACTTGAATTAGAAGAAATGGGATTTGAAATTGAAGCATCTCACCATGAGGTGGCACCAGGTCAGCACGAGATTGATTTCAAATATTCGGATGCGGTTAAACACGCAGATGATATCCAAACATTTAAGCTTGTAGTTAAAACAATTGCCCGTAAACACGGTTTACATGCTACATTTATGCCTAAACCATTATTTGGTGTGAACGGTTCTGGTATGCATTGTAATATGTCGTTATTCAAAGGGAAAACCAACACTTTCTTAGATGAAAATGGTCCACTTCAGTTAAGCAAAACAGCATACCAGTTTATTGCAGGAACTATAAAACATGCTTTATCATTTACTGCTGTAACAAATCCAACAGTAAACTCATACAAGCGTTTAGTACCTGGATATGAAGCGCCTTGTTATGTAGCGTGGTCTGGTTCCAACCGTAGTCCATTAATCCGTGTGCCTGCATCTCGTGGTTTAAGTACACGTGTAGAAGTACGTAGTGTAGACCCGGCAGCGAACCCATACTTAGCACTATCTGTATTATTAGCATCTGGTTTAGACGGGATTGAGAACAATCTTGATGCACCAGAAGCTGTTGATCGTAACATTTATATTATGGACAAAGAAGAACGTGAAGCGAATGGAGTAAAAGATTTACCAGCAACATTAGCGGACGCTTTAGATGAATTGAAAAAAGACGAAATAATTGTCGAAGCTCTTGGAGAGCACTTATTCGAACACTTCATTGAATCTAAAGAAATCGAATGGGATATGTTCCGTACGCAAGTTCACCCTTGGGAAAGAGAACAATATATGTCTAGTTATTAATAAGAAGAAACCCTTGATGCCATTGGTGTTAAGGGTTTCTATTTTTGAGATTGAAATTTAGATATTTCCATCACCCCAAGTCTCACCCCAAAAAAATTATTTATTAATCACATTAAAGTGCGATTCATATTTTTCCATTGATTCCTTGTCCAATCTTTTTGAAATATGAGAATAAACATCTGCAGTAATTTGATAACTACCATGTCTTAATCTTTCTTGAATGATTTTCATATCATTTCCAGCTTCCAATAATAAAACTGCATGAGTATGACTATGGGAATGAATAGGTATACTAGTTATGTCAGCTTAAAGATACAAGCGTCAATATGGTAATATTGCCATGATTGCAGTTGATTATTTACAGATCATGAGCTTTACTCAAAAGAAACAGGAAACAAGAGCGCAGGCAATCAATCGGTAATGTAACTGGTACAGCTAAACAAATAGCTAGGGAAATGAATTGTTGTTTCATGATGTTGAGTCAAATGACTCGAGAGAGTGAAAATGTTAAGAAACCTGCGCTGCATTGTTTCTGATCATCCGTAATCCCTTTAATGCCTATATCTATGAGGTATGTAGGAATAGAAAAGATTATCAATCTCTGATGCAAGAAATAGATTATTTAGAATTTGAACTTCAAAGAAATAAACGAGAGTTGAGAAGATGGGTCAGATATTAATTATTTTAATAATAGGAAGACACAGACTTGTCCTCCTTTTTTTGCTACAAATAATCGTTAAATATGATTTAATTTACAAAAGGAGGGTTTTTTATGAAAAAATACATCAAAATCTTTTTAAGTATTATATTCATTAGGAACCTTATTAATAATAATGTTATCTATTTTAATAACTCAATCTTTATATATAATTGATTACTTGAAGGATAAAGATAAAAATTGAAAATTTTTTATAATCAGTAGCTATAAGGTTCATTCGTGCAAATAGATAACTTTGTCTCGAGGGATCCATAAGAATATAATCAAGGTGAAAAAACTATTAAAATTATGACTTGAACCGATGATATATAAAAATACACCGGCGAGGAAAACCGGTGCTTGAATCATATTTCTCCCTATTTCCAAAGTTATGCTTTTATTTTAAATTAGAGAAGAATAAAACAAACCATTAAAATACAGAAACTGCTGGTAAGCAAGTAATAGCACAGAAGCAATTTAAGTCAACTGTAATACAGATGCCAGTGCGTTCTAAATCTGACACTTGTTCATTGTCAATTTGATCACATGGATCATGACCTGCAGATTCATCATTATCAAATACTAATAGTTCTAATACCGCACAACAATCTTCCGCATCTACTTCGTTGACGCGAAAAATGAAGCTGTCAAAGCAGTCAAATCGAGCAGGACCTCCACCTTGTGTACGAACTTCAGCACCATACCCTTTAAAAGGTTTCCCTTTTTTATCATATAAAATGAAAGGCACAGTGTCTAAACCATTTCCTGATACTGGTGATACTAAATCACGAATTGATTGTGCACAGCTAACATCACAGTGTTGGTCTACAACATTATCTTGTGCGTCAGCTATGGCACGGACCACATCACAGACACAGTCCTTTTCGTTATTGATTACACTGCCAACATCTTCAACAACTTTATTTTTACTCACTATTAAACACTCCTACTAAGAAATATTTCTTTAACAGTCATATTCTATGAAAGGATTGTACGTTTGTATAGATGTATGTCTTGTTTCTAAAAATAAAAAAAGGAATCTAAACAACGTGCCTGCATATTTACAAAATATTTTGCACACACTAAAAAAGCAGTGATCCTCATTGCCGACCACTGCCATATCCCCTTTCTCCCCATCATTTCATAGTGATGGGTTTTTAACTGCAAAAAGACGACCTAAAAAATAGATAGGTCGTCGTGTAACTGTTATTATTTTTGATTTCCCATGTTTGTGAGGTTAGAGATTGACTCTTGCATCTGTTTCCCTTGCCCATTCATCATATTATAAGCTGCAATACCAATACCAACAGAACCAATAATTGATAACCAATTCATATTTCTCATTATATACACCTCCAGGAATTAAATAATTAGCTTTTGAAGCCTTTACTATTTTGTGACCATCATAATAAAAAATGTATGGGAATCATTTCATTGTACTTGAAAAAAATCATTGACTAAAAATAATATTATTAGCACAAGCTAATTATGAATTTTGAATAATAGAGAAGAGGAGGGATCTTATGAGAAAAATAATCACATTTGTTATATCTGTAGCTATCTCACTAGGAGTATTAACGGCATGCGGCATGGACAATGAAAATAATATGAATGAAGATCCAAATAACATGAATTACGAACCAAACCGTTCAGATCAAAATAACAACTCGGACAATTGAGATATCAGAAGATCAAACGATACTGAAACTCTATTTATGGATGAAGAAGAACCAGATCTTGATGAGGAACCGTCAGAAGAGAGAAGAGTTCGTTAATCAATTTAAGATATACTATTATACTGAACAAGGGATTATTGCTTCCTTATCATTGTGTTCAGTCCTTGCCAAGACTTTTACAAGATACCCCTTGAAGCCTTAGAAGGTGAAGAAATTGAAGCAAACATTCCAATCATTTTACAACCTGTAAAATAAAAAGAAGCACCTACCGAAGTAGGTGCTTTATATAATATTTGCCCCACTTTTGTAAATAAAGGTGAAAATGTTTGATTTACTACATAACAAAAAATACTGATTTATCAATCATTTGAATCTATTTGATTGAGTTTCTTCCTATTAATACGTATTGTTAGAACTCAAGTTCACCCTTGGGAAAGAGAACAATATATGTCTAGTTATTAATAAGAAAAAACCCTTGGCGCAATATGTGCCAAGGGTTTTTGTTTTGAAATTTGTCAGCTTAAGTATTATTCTTCACCAGTTTCTAGCCAAACTACTTCTTCATGAGATAACTCAATGTTAGATCCTTCTACGCATGAGACTAATTCTTTTTCACTTTGAGCTCCAATCAATGCAGAAGTTGGAAAAGATTGATTTAGTACATATGCTAATGCAATTTGGATCGCAGTAACGCCTTTTTCCTCTGCCAATTTTTCCGCTCTTCTAAAACGCTCCCAATTGGCATCACTATAAAACACTCGAACTAGATCCTCATTACTTCTGTCCTCAGGAGTGAAACGGCCTGTGAAAAATCCTCTTGCTTGTGAAGACCATGATAGTATAGGTAATTGCGTTTCTTGATGCCAATTTAAATCAGCACTATCTGTGGAAACACAGCCTTCCCAGAATGGCTCATTTGCTTTAGCTAAACTAAGATTTGGACTACTAAATGAGAAGCCTACTAAACCATTGGCAGCTGCATAATCATTGGCTGCTTGGATTCGTTCTGTGGTCCAGTTAGATCCACCAATTGCCTTGATTCTGCCAGCTTTGATATGTTCATTTAATTCATCGATGATCACATCGACCGGAACATTCGGATCATCTCTGTGTAACGCATATAAATCAATGTAATCTGTTCCAAGTCTTTCTAAGCTTTTAAAAAGGTCGTGCCTAATAGCTTCAGGATTTACCCTTGGCCCATTTTCGTCATGATGTGCTCCTTTAGTTAATACTATAATGTCTTCTCGCTTATTGCGTTCTTTTAGCCACATTCCAATGGCTTTTTCGCTTTCTCCTCCACAATATACATAAGCCGTGTCAATTGTATTACCGCCAAGCGCGACATAACGGTCTAAAACCTGACAAACTTTATCATAAATACTTGGTTTAAAATAATCAGATCCTTGAATTAAAGTAGTAACAGGTTTATCTAGCCCATTAATTTGAATTGTTTTCATGTTTATCCTCCCTATATTTCTACTCTTCTACGTTCATCTGCAGAGATAAGGCATGCATCCAATACTTTCATGTTTAAAGATGCATCTGAGCTAGAGAAAGGTAACGGCGTACCTGTTTGTATACTATTTCCAAGTGCATCTGCCTGTAATGCATATTGATTTAAATAAGGCACTTTAACTTCTCTAGCCCCATTACTCGTATGGACATAAAAATGATCTTGTTCATTTTGATTAACCATAAAAGCAGACGGTACCTCGATTCTGCCTTCTGTACCTAAAATTTCTAATTGATTACGGAAATCAGCCCACATCCCACAATCAAAAGTGAGTGCAACACCTTGTTTAAATTCCAAAATGCCTGAGGCCATCATGTCAACATTATCGTGCTCTTTTGAGAAGTATGCATGAACGGTCGCAGCTTGTGGTTCTTCTTTTAAGATCATACGAGCAGCGCTTATTGGATATACTCCTACATCATACAGGGAACCACCGCCCCATTCTTTTTTGTAGCGGACATTAGTCTTATCTGATGCATTGTTAAACGTGAATGCTCCATGAATACCACGAATTTCTCCGATTTCTCCGGATTCAATCAATTCCTGGATCATTTGATATCTCGGGTGATAACGATACATAAAGGCTTCTGCTAAAATAACATCATTTTTTTTACTTACTTCTTCCATCTCTTGTGCTTCTTTAGCATTTAATGCAATTGGTTTTTCACAAAGCACATGTTTACCTGCTTCCATTGCTTTAATGGCCCATTCTTTATGAAGATGATTTGGTAAGGGAATGTAAACGGCATCAATATTGCTATCTTCTAACAAATCTTCGTAGCTTCCATAAGTATTTGGGATATCTAATTTTTTTGCAATTTCCTTTGCATTGTCTAAATTCCGACTGGCAATCGCAACAACTTCTCCGGTTTCTGATTCGATTATTCCTGGAATGACAGCTTTTTGAGCAATATTAGCTGTACTTATAACTCCCCATCTAATTGGCATTTTTTATCCTCCTTCTATAACTTTATTGTTATTATAATCGATTCATATTAATATTAAAATAGAAGCTTTTTGCTATAAGATAAAACAATATTGTCCTGGGATGTGAAGAAATGGACCGTCAAGTATTATTACCAACATTAAAGAAACATGAATATATGATCCTGCCAGAGTCAGTTGGGTCGTATCGATCAGCTATAAATCATGAGGTTTATCGCGCAGCAGGTTCATTAGACAATTTCAGCATTCATTTTGTCTTAGCTGGTGTTGGTTATGTAGAAATCGATGGAAAGCAATATACCTTAAGGAAAGGAGATGCCTTTCTTTTTTACCCACACCAGGAACAAAAATATTATAGTAGCCAGAATGATCCATGGAGTATTAGATGGCTTCACTTTTATGGAAATACGATACACACATTTTTGTCTGAAATAGGTTTTGGAAGGTATACCTTGTGGAAATTACCGGATTTAACGATATTAGAAGCGAAGCATGAGCAATTATTAAAAGAAGCAGAAGTAAATAGCTTTTTAAAACTATCACAATTATCTACACTAGCTTATTCCTTCTTAACAACATTTACTACTAGTGCGATGCCTAGAGAATCTGCTTCTAAACAAGAGCTAGATCAGAGGATACAATCACTATTACCGAAAATGCAACTAAAAGCGCCAGAGGCCTTTGATCTTAAATACTGGGCAAAAGAAACAGGTGTAAGCACATATTATTTCTGTCGATTGTTCAAACGGGTCACACAGATGACTCCGATGGCGTTTGTAACATTGTGTCGCTTGCAATGGAGTAAGAAATTACTGATAGAAGAAAAGAATTTAACGATCAAGGAAATTGCTGAAAGATCTGGATACCTCAATCCAAGTTATTATAATAAGCTGTTTTTAGAAAATGAAGGATTGACCCCGACAAAATATCGACAAATGTATTTCTAAAGATAGGGAAGGAGATTTTGTGCGATATCATGTGAATGAAGGTTAAAGTGAAAGGAACAGCTGTAAGCCATTAATTGTTTCACTTCGCTATGAAATAAAAAAGAAGTGCGTTAGTAAACTTGTACGCACTTCTTTTTGTTATAAACTTCTATATAATCCTACGACTTTGCCTAAAATGCTAACATTCTCGTATATTAAGGCATCCATTGTTGCGTTTTCTGGTTGTAGTCTGATATGGTCTTTTTCTTTAAAAAATCGTTTAACGGTTGCTTCGCTATCTTCTGTCATTGCTACTACGATATCACCATTAATTGCTGTGTTTTGCTGTTTAACAATCACTTTATCACCGTCTAGTATACCGGCCTCAATCATACTATCCCCTTCAATGATAAGAACGAATAATTGTTCGCTCGCATGCATTTCATTATTTGGAATGGGAATGTATTCTTCAATGTTTTCCACAGCTGTAATTGGTAGACCGGCAGTTACTTTACCTATCACTGGAGCGAACATTGCTTCCGTTTTTGGAATGTCAAATTCTCCTTCTTGTTGAAGAACTTCAATTGCACGTGGCTTTGTTGGGTCTCTTCTTATATAACCCTTTTTTTCAAGTCTAGCTAAATGACCATGAACAGTTGAGCTTGAAGCTAATCCTACTGCTTCTCCTATCTCTCTCACAGAAGGGGGATAGCCTTTAAGGTCTACTTGCTCTTTAATATAAGCTAGTATCTCCTCTTGTCGTTTTGATAGATTTGTCATATTTAAATCTCCTCATGCGTATTATTTATTAACCAAATTATAGCACAGCATCGTAAGTATTACAAACATTCGTTCGAAAAAATAGTTGACATGAACGTTTGTTCGTGTATAATGAAAGTACGAACAAAGGTTCTGTGGAGGGATTTATATGTTAAAAAATTTATCAAAAGTCGATGTATTTTATTTGGTAGCTTTTATTCTAGCTCTTGTCTTCTTTTACTTTTCAGCAATTACTAGTTTATAGAATGAAGGAGAACACAATGCCAAAAGCTATCATTTATTGTCGTGTAAGTACAGACAAACACACTCAGGAAACATCTCTTATACGTCAGCAAGAGGAATTACGTTCTTTTGCCAATCGCTATCATATAGAAGTATTAAAAGTTATCGAAGAGAAACAAAGTGGCTATGAAATCGAGAGAGAAGGTATTTTTGAATTACTGGATGATTTTCAGAATGAGAAAGCAGATACGCTTCTGATTCAAGATGAAACCAGACTAGGTAGAGGAAATACAAAGGTAGCGTTACTTCATCAATTAAATAAGTTAGATATATCAATTTATACTCTATCACATAATGGAGAATTACAACTTTCAGAAGGAGACTCGATGGTGTTGCAAATCGTTTCCATCGTGGAAGAGTACCAGAGAAAACTCCATAATGCTAAAATAAAAAGAGGTATGAGAAAAGCAGTAAGCAATGGTTTCAATCCCGCTGAAAATCTTTCGAATCAACATTTAGCTAAAGGAAGAGAACGCAAGGAATTTCCTATTAATGAAGTAGCACGGCTTAAATCAAATGATTTAACCTTTAAAGAAATTGCTTCTGTATTAAATGGAATGGGCTATGAAGTTTCAAAAGCAACGGTTCATCGTCGCTACCAAGAATATCAAACACTTGAAAACTTACAGAATGAGGATTAAAATAAAGGAGAGTATACCAATTGTGTATACTCTTTTTTGTTTAGCTGAGTCAGATAATTTTATCTTAATAATTTGAAACAATAAATAAAATAATACGAGAGAAAAGAGGTGTTATTCATGTTATCAAAGGAGAAAATTGCTCGTATTAATGAACTAGCAAATAAATCAAAGAACGAAGGATTGAGCGAGGAAGAAAAAAAAGAACAAAAAACCTTACGGGACGCCTATTTAAAAAACGTCCGAAAATCTTTTAAGAACCACATGAAAGGCATGACAGTTGTTGATCCAAACGGAAATGATGTAACTCCTGAAAAATTAAAGAAATTGCAGTCAAAGAAAAAGTAATGAGTTGTTCTTTTTCTACCTTATACTGTCATTAATATAGCAAAAACTGATAAAAATATAGAAAAATGTTGCATTTTTTATTGATATACTTGTCTTTAACATCATTTCGTTATAGGATTATAAATGTGCGTACATATTTTGCATATCGAAAGGGGAAAAATCATGTCAAACCAAACGGAACAAATGTCTATTAATGCAATTCGAACGTTGTCTATAGACGCGATTGAAAAAGCTAATTCTGGTCATCCAGGTTTACCAATGGGCGCTGCCCCAATGGCTTACACACTTTGGACTGAACACATGAACCATAACCCAAAGAGCTCGAAATGGTTTAATCGTGACCGTTTTGTACTTTCTGCAGGTCATGGCTCTATGCTACTTTACAGCTTATTACACTTATCAGGTTATGATGTTTCTATTGATGACCTAAAAGGATTTCGTCAATGGGATTCTAAAACACCAGGCCATCCTGAAGTTCACCATACAGATGGTGTAGAAGCAACTACTGGTCCACTAGGGCAAGGTATTGCGATGAGTGTAGGTATGGCTATGGCTGAAAAACATTTATCAGCAAAATACAACAAAGACAACTACAATGTTGTAGATCATCACACCTATGCTATTGTTAGTGATGGTGATTTAATGGAAGGTATTTCACACGAAACGGCATCATTAGCAGGACATTTAAAATTAGGCAAACTTATTGCACTTTATGATTCTAATGATATCTCATTAGATGGAGAGCTCAATAAGTCATTCTCTGAAAATGTAGAAGATCGCTTTAAAGCTTATGGATGGCAAGTCATTCGTGTAGAAGATGGTAATGATACAAAAGCCATTTCAAAAGCAATTGAAGAGGCAAAGCAAAACACAGACCAACCGACACTTATTGAAGTGAAAACAGTTATTGGTTATGGTTCACCTAATAAATCAGGTTCTGCAGCATCACACGGTGCAGCACTGGGTGCTGATGAAGTGGCACTTACAAAAGAATTTTATAAATGGGAACACGAAGATTTCCATGTACCTGATGAAGTTTACCAGGACTTCAACAAAAAAATCGTAGAACAAGGCAAAGAAACTGAACAAAAATGGAACGAATTGTTTGATTCATACAAGAAAGCTTTTCCTGAAGTAGGAAAAGAGCTTGACGACGCAATCAATAACAAGTTACCTGAAGGTTGGGATAAAAATCTCCCTGTATATGAAGCTGGAAAAGACGAAGCAGCGACACGTGCTACTTCAGGAGAAGTTTTAAATGCAATCGCTGATGCAGTACCAACATTATTTGGTGGTAGTGCAGACTTAGCTGGTTCTAACAAAACGAATATTAACAATGCTGGTGATTTTTCTGCAGCTACTCCAGAAGAGCGTAATATCTGGTTTGGTGTACGTGAATTTGCGATGGCAGCTGCGTTAAATGGTATGACATTACATGGCGGATTAAAAGTATTCGGTGGAACGTTCTTTGTATTTAGTGACTACTTACGTCCAGCTGTTCGTTTATCAGCGATTCAAAATCTACCTGTCACATACGTATTAACTCATGACTCAATTGCAGTAGGGGAAGATGGACCAACTCATGAGCCTGTTGAACAATTAGCAGCATTCAGAGCCATGCCAAACCTTTCTGTTATTCGTCCAGCTGACGGAAATGAAGTTCAAGCTGCTTGGCGTTTAGCGATCGAATCAACAGACCAGCCAACTGCATTAGTTCTTACACGTCAAGGTCTACCGACACTTGAAGGTACAGCTAAAAATGCATATGAAGGTGTTAAAAAAGGTGGCTACGTAGTAAGTCCAGCTTCAAAAGAAACACCAGATGCAATTTTAGTTGCAACTGGTTCAGAAGTTCAACTTGCAGTCAAAGCACAAGCAGCACTAAAAGAACAAGGTAAAGATGTCAGTGTTGTCAGCATTCCATCATGGGATCGCTTTGATAAGCAAGATGCTGCTTATAAAGAAGCTGTACTTCCAAAAACAGTAACTAAACGAGTAGGTATCGAAATGGCTGCATCTCTTGGATGGGAACGCTACGTAGGTATCGAAGGTAAAACCATTACAATTGACACGTTTGGTGCTTCGGCAAACGGGAACAAAATTATTGAAGAATATGGTTTCACTGTAGAGAATGTTGTTAAACACGTGAATGAATTATTTTAAATAATAAATGGGACGAGGGACGGGTTCCTCGTCCTGTTTTTTTGCATGAGATCTCTTAAACAAGTGCTTGTATTATTAGATAACTTTTACTATACTGTATAAGAGACGAGTTGAAGGAGGAACAGTGAATGAGTACAATTTGGGTAATACTTATCGCAGTAGGTGCTCTAATTGCTGGTGTGGCATTAGGCTTTTTTATTGCGAGAAAGTATATGATGAATTACTTAAAGAAAAACCCACCAATTAACGAACAAATGCTACGAACATTAATGATGCAGATGGGTCAGAAACCATCTCAAAAGAAAATTAAACAAATGATGCGTTCGATGAATAATCAAATGGATAACAAATAAAACGCATTGTAACATAATTGTCGAATTAGAATCCTTGCTTATTTACAGCAAGGGTTTTATTATATTTATAGGAAATACATAACTATAATTTTCTATTTTGGAGTGACCAATTTGACAGAAGTGAACATTTTTATTGCATTTGGTGCCGGCTTTTTATCTTTTATATCTCCTTGTGTACTACCACTATATCCTGCCTTTTTATCCTATATCACAGGAATGAGTGTAAACGATATAAAACAAGAGAATGCCATGTTTAACTATAAAAGTATCTTACATACATTATTTTTCTTGATCGGTTTTTCAAGTATATTTATAATTCTCGGTTTCACTACTAGTTTTATCGGGGAATTTCTAACAAGATGGGATGATCTAATACGACAAGTTGGAGCGATATTAATAATCTTTTTTGGATTGATTATTATCGGGGCATTGAATTTTGACTTTCTGATGAAAGAAAAGAAAGTACATTTCAAGAATCGACCAGCAGGATTTCTCGGTTCCTTTATTATTGGAATGGCCTTCTCCTTGGGCTGGACGCCTTGTACAGGTCCGATACTAATGGCTGTGATCTCATTAGCTGCGACGAATACAGAAGTAGGTATTTTGTTAATGACAGCTTATTCGTTAGGATTCTCTATTCCATTCTTTATTTTAGCTTTCTTTGTTGGTAAAATGAAATGGATCAAACGTCATTCGCAAAAGCTTGTAAAAATTGGTGGTTACGTGATGATATTTATGGGCTTTTTCTTGTTTTTTGATTTTATGACGAAATTAACATCTTTTCTTGCCGGGTTTTTTAATTTTCAAGGATTCTAAAGGTACACTTTGGAGAACATAATTGCTAGGAGGATTCGTATATGGTGAAAACAAATGATTTAATATTAAAAACGATGACGGTATTAATTTCTTTTATTTTATTCGGTTTTTCGGTTAATCTATTTTTTGCAGGTCACAACGCACCAGGTGGTGGATTTATTGGTGGTTTGATGACAGCAGCTGCTATTATTTTGATGTACATGGCATATGGAGAAAGAGCAATTAATAAAGTGCTACCAATAAATTATCGCACACTACTAACGATTGGTTTGCTCATTGCGATTGCTACTGGTGTTGGATCTTTTTTGTTTGGTGAACCGTTCCTTAGTCAAACGTACGATTATTTTAATTTTCCTATCTTTGGGAAAATGGAATTAGCTACTGCTTTGCTATTTGATTTAGGAGTATATTTAACAGTTATTGGTGTAACAATGACAATTGTACTGACGATTTCAAGTGACCGGTAATGAAAAACGCAGCAAGACACGTTTAAGGGGTTTCTTTACGTGATCTTGCTGCGTATTTTTTATTTTGATAGTCTTCCGGAGAGTAATGAAAATAGGTTTCATAAGGTACAACGTCTATGTTCTTTTCTTTTAATTTTTTTCGCAGGAACTTATGATCCCGCTTTGGGGTAGCCATTATGTAGCCTTGAATAAGAGTTTCTTGTGTAATCTGCTTTTCCTTTTTCTCCAAAGCTAACTGACCAACCTTACCAGCAATCTTTTGCCTCGCAACGTCACGAAATAACTCTGGAACGGGAGATACTAATTCTTCTAGAAAGGCTTTCTCGGATTCTCTCCATAAATGTTTTGATTTATTGATATAAAATTTTTCCCAATCTAAATCAGATTTACCATCATCTTTTGGTAGACTTTTTAAAAATTTCCGAAACATAAAATAGCCACCTATGGTCATCAAACCTAATAAAATAAAGGTCCAAAATACAATCAACATCATATAACTAAACGTCATTATTTACACCCCCAGTTTACTAATATTGCTAATTAATAGAAAGAGCATTTTATTTTTAGGTAAAATATAGTAATATAACAATGACTCATATATTCAGTCATAAAAACCTAAATTTCTCATATAAATTACAAGAACGTTGCTATTATAGCATGATTACATGTATTTATAAACGATACATATTCAAAGTTAGGGGGAAAGGCCTTGCTAAACTATGTCGACCATCCTGAAGGCACAAGTGTCAATGAAGAAGATACTATTAACATCATGCTTTCTGAATTACCAAAGGATGTCCTAAACAAAATTGAAGTCAATGGTTTTGACTTGATTTGCATTAGTGATGATGCTGGGAAAATTAATTATATATCAGAATCGGTTAAACAGGTACTCGGTTTTACAAAATTACAGTTACTTGGAAAGTCTGTGTTTCGGTATATTATGAGGGATGATCAAAAATATCTAAGAACGTATTTCGACATAAAGAATAGTGAAGAGCAGAAGTTTTATATACATATTCGTAATCAAATCGGAAGATATATCGCATTTGAAACAGTGATGCAAGTTATTAGGTGGGAAGGACAAAATAGAATTCTTTCATTATCAAGAGATATTTCGGATAAAAAGCAGGCAGAAGAAATGCTTATACGTTCCGAAAAAATGTCTATTGCTGGTCAACTTGCTGCAGGGATAGCTCATGAAATTAGAAACCCGCTTACTTCACTTAAAGGATTTGTTCAATTACTGCAAGGCGGTGTTGATAGCAAAAGTGAGTATTATAAAATAATGATTGATGAAATTGATAAAATTAATTCCATTACCTCAGAATTATTGTTCATTTCTAAGCCAATGACAGACGATAAAAATGATGAAAATATTTATGAAATGTTGTCTGATGTAATGACATTGTTACGTACACAGGCAAATCTCTATGATATTGACCTCATATTAGAAGTGGATGACGAATTAATTGTGCATTGTGACCGCTCTCAAATTAAGCAAGTTTTTATAAATTTAATTAAGAATGCAATTGAGGAAATGACAGATGGTGGAAAAATACATGTATTAATGAAGAAAATAGACAACGAATGTTTAATAGCGATTCAAGATGAAGGACCAGGTATACCAAGACATCTTATCCATAAATTGAAAGAGCCTTTTTTTACCACTAAGAAAAACGGAACTGGATTAGGTTTAATGATTTCCAATCAAATTATTGATAATCATAAAGGCAGATTAGAGATCGAATCAGAAAACGGTAAAGGAAGTAGGTTTTGTATATATCTTCCTTATCGGTGAGGATAATAAGCAATAAAGCTATTAATATAGATTTTATAGATTTTTTGTTGTGAAACATTTTACTTATAAACCGATTTCAATTAAAATAGTATGGTGCATACTATTTGATATAGTATTTAGAGACGAGAGATCCGATTTCGGTCTAACATTTTTTAAGGGGGTAACTAGACGAGATGACAAATCAGAATCCATTTCAAGCAAAAAAACAATTTGATCTGAACGGAAAAACGTATAACTATTACCAATTGAAGGCTTTAGAAGAAGCAGGAATTGGTAATATTGATCGTTTGCCTTTTTCTGTTCGTGTATTACTTGAATCATTAATTCGTCAATATGATGGACATGTTATTAAAGATGATCATGTAAAAAGTCTAGCAAACTGGGGAAAAGAGAAGGGACAAGACGTACCATTCAAACCTTCACGTGTAATCTTACAAGATTTTACGGGTGTTCCAGCAGTAGTTGACCTTGCTTCATTAAGAAAAGCAATGGTTGATATGGGAGGTTCACCAGATAAAATCAATCCAGAGGTACCTGTAGACTTAGTCATTGACCACTCCGTGCAAGTAGATGAATACGGAACAAGAAATGCACTTCAAGCGAACATGGAATTAGAATTTGAACGTAATGCAGAGCGTTATGAGTTCTTAAATTGGGCACAAAAAGCATTTGATAATTATCGTGCTGTTCCACCAGCAACAGGTATTGTACACCAGGTGAACTTGGAATACATAGCCAATGTTGTCCATGGTGTGGAAAATGATAATGGTGAAATCGATGCGTTCCCAGATACACTTGTAGGTACTGACTCACACACTACCATGATTAATGGTTTAGGTGTACTTGGTTGGGGTGTAGGTGGAATTGAAGCAGAAGCTGGTATGCTTGGCCAACCTTCATACTTCCCGGCGCCTGATGTAATCGGTGTTAAATTCACTGGAAGCTTTCCAAATGGAACTACCGCTACTGACTTAGCTCTAAAAGTAACACAAGTATTACGTGAGAAAAAAGTAGTTGGTAAGTTTGTTGAATTCTTTGGACCAGGATTACAGGATATGCCATTAGCAGACCGTGCAACGATTTCTAACATGGCACCTGAATATGGTGCAACGTGTGGATTCTTCCCAGTTG
This sequence comes from Gracilibacillus kekensis, assembly GCF_900143085.1. GTDB lineage: Bacteria > Bacillota > Bacilli > Bacillales > Amphibacillaceae > Gracilibacillus > Gracilibacillus kekensis. Next base: position 210,443 of record NZ_FRCZ01000004.1, read on the forward strand.
ATGCAGAAGCATTAAACTATCTTCGTTTAACAGGACGTAGTGAAGAACAGATTGCATTAGTAGAAAAATATTGTAAAGAAAATAGCTTATGGTATTCACCAGATCAAGCAGATGCTGACTTTACAGAATTAGTGGAAATAAATCTTTCTGAATTAGAGCCGAATCTTTCAGGACCTAAGCGTCCACAGGATTTAATTCCATTATCAAATATGAAGAAATCATTTAATGAGGCTATAACTGCGCCTGCGGGTAATCAAGGCTTTGGTTTGGATAAAGCAGAATTCGATAAAGAAGTTGAGATTGATCATCCAAATGGACGTAAATCTGTTATGAAGACAGGTGCAGTTGCAATTGCAGCGATCACATCTTGTACAAATACTTCGAATCCATACGTAATGCTAGGAGCAGGCTTGCTTGCGAAAAAAGCAGTTGAAAAAGGTTTGGAAGTGCCAGCATATGTGAAAACATCACTAGCACCTGGTTCAAAAGTTGTTACAAGTTATCTAGAAGACTCAGGTTTAATGCATTATTTAGACCAACTTGGATTTAACTTAGTAGGTTATGGTTGTACAACATGTATCGGTAACTCAGGTCCTTTAAGAGAAGAGATTGAAAAAGCAATCGCTGATAATGACCTAACTGTTTCTTCGGTACTTTCTGGTAACCGTAATTTTGAAGGTCGTATTCATCCACTAGTAAAAGCGAACTACTTAGCATCACCACCATTAGTAGTAGCATACGCTTTAGCTGGTACTGTTGATGTCGATCTTAAAAATGAACCAATTGGACAAGATAAAGATGGTAATGATGTATTCTTTGATGACCTATGGCCATCTATGGAAGAGGTACGTGATGAAGTAGCGAAAGTAGTTACTCCAGAAATCTTCCGTAAAGAATATGCGAATGTATTTGAGTCAAATGAAAAATGGAATGCAATCGAAACAACCGATGAACCATTATATACTTGGAATGAGGAATCTACTTATATTCAAAACCCTCCATTCTTTGAAGGATTAGCTAAAGAACCAGGTAAAGTAGAACCTTTATCAGGAATGCGTGCCATTGGTAAATTCGGTGATTCCGTTACAACCGACCACATTTCACCAGCAGGTGCGATTGCTAAAGATATGCCTGCAGGTAAACATTTACAGTCTAAGGATGTATCACCTCGTAACTTTAACTCGTATGGTTCACGACGTGGTAATCATGAAATAATGATGCGTGGTACATTTGCCAACATCCGTATCAAAAACCAACTAGCACCTGGTACAGAGGGTGGATACACTACTTACTGGCCAACAGGTGATGTAATGCCTATTTATGATGCAGCTATGAAATACCAAGAAGCTAACACAGGTCTTGTTGTATTAGCTGGAAATGACTATGGTATGGGAAGTTCTCGTGACTGGGCGGCAAAAGGTACGAATCTATTAGGAATCAAAACCGTAATCGCTCAAAGCTTTGAACGTATCCACCGTTCAAATCTAGTAATGATGGGTGTATTGCCACTTCAATTTAAAGATGGTGATAGCGCCGATTCGCTAGGTTTAAATGGTAAGGAAACGTTTGAGGTACAGGTAGATGAATCTGTTAAACCACGTGATATCGTACCAGTAAAAGCTACTGCTGAAGATGGTAAAGTGACAGAATTTGAAGTAGTTGCACGCTTTGAAAGTGAAGTAGAAGTGGATTACTATCGTCACGGTGGTATTCTTCAAATGGTACTACGCAACAAACTAGCATAAGTAATTATGAAAAAGATAGCCAAAACAATGGCTATCTTTTTTTTTATACATTCGAAAGCAATTTGCAAGAAGAACTGTGTGAAATGCAAGAAGAGAAGAAAATCCTGCAAGGAGAACTGTGCGAAATGTAAGAAATGAAACATTATCGCTTAAATTTAACCTAGCATTCTCCATAGATAACCTAACATTTTAGTCTAGAAAATTAGGAGGACAACAGAAGAATTTTTATTTAATTTCGATAATTAGACGACCCAGCTTTTATCTTATATAATAGGTGTTAGCGCTAAAATAAAGGATGTCATAACATGAAAAAGAACTTTTTCTCTATATTAGTTGTGCTAGTATTAGTTGTCATTTTGTTAGTAATGAATTTCACTGATATTGGAGAAAAGCAGTCAACTCCAAATATAATTGATGTTACAGGTGATACTTCTGTAGACGGTGTAACTATTACTGGACCCAATGTGAAACAGCTTCAAGAAGGAGAAACTGCAACTAATTTTACATTACCTAACCTTAATGATGAATCTATAAATGCCTTAAATCATAATCAAGAATATGTAATAGTTAATTTTTGGGCAACATGGTGTCCGCCATGTATTGAAGAATTACCGGACTTACAAACATTTGAAAATCAACATCCAGACTTAGTAAAAGTCATAGCAGTAAATGTTACTGAAACAGAAACATCGGTGTCAAAAGTTCAAAATTTTGTGGAGGAAGAATCATTCACATTTTCGGTTGTCTTAGATGGAGAAAACGCGGTGTATGATCGTTATTCTGTTATTAATATGCCTACTAGTTTTATTATAAGGACAAGTGATCAGACAATCATGAAAAGAATCAATGGAGCTGTTTCCCTTGAGCAGCTCGAACAAATTTTTGATGAACTAAACACGTGATGAAAAGAAAAGGAAGGAGTATGTTTGTGTCAACAATAAAATGGAATGAAATAGAAAATAAAATTCAACGTTGGAATACACTAGATGATATTCCGCCATATACAGAAATTGAAATACTACGAATTCTTGATAAGGTTGAACAAGCTACTTTTTCATTACAAGTAGATTCAAAGGCAATACTGTATAGTATGCTTACCTTTTATCGTTTAAAACGGAACGTTACGGATGATCATTTAAATCGTCATTTAGAAGTTCTGAAAAAAGATAGTGAACATCCTATGGTTACTGAAGTTCAAGCTTTGAAACATTATCTTCACATTTTCAATGTATTACATGATGTAGAGCTGGTACAATATCACATTCGTGAGACTGATTTTGATCCGGTAAAATTAAAAAAAGCAAAGGCACTATTAGAAGAGATGGATCGTTTAACGAAATTGAAATCAATACAGGCAGCTTCTACTAGTAAGCTTAAAAAGGCATATGATCAAATTTTTAAACAAATAGAAAAAATAGAAGATCTTGCAGAAGTTATGGTTTTTACATTAGAACAACGGAAATCCACTAAAGAAATTCAGCCCTATAATGATGCAATAGAGAAGCTATCCTACTATATCACGATCTTCTATGATGCATTCCCAGCATTTATTAAAGAAAATCAATCATCAGATCCGTTGGATGAGTTGAACCAAATGATTGGTCTAGAAGAAATAAAAGACTATATTAACCATTATTATCAATACTTAAAATACCAACAAAAGCGAAAAGAAGCAGGCTTTCAAATGGTAGATGAGCAAGGATTAAATATGATTATAACCGGTAACCCTGGTACAGGTAAAACCACTATGGCGCGTTTGCTGGCAGATATCTATTATCGTCTCAATTTACTAGAATCGAATGAAGTAATTGAAGTGAATCGATCACAATTAGTAGGGTCGTTCATGGGTCAAAGTGAAGAAAATACGTTAAACTATGTTAAAAAAGCATTAGGTGGCGTTCTATTTATTGATGAAGCGTATAATTTAAAAAGAGAAGACCAAACTGGAAATGATTATGGTCAAGCTGTGATTGATACGTTAGTGTCCAGTATGACAAGTAAGGAATATGCAAATAAGTTTGCTGTTATAATGGCAGGTTATCCAGAAGAGATGCAACACTTTTTATGGTCAAACCAAGGGCTAAGAAGCCGGTTTCCAGATGGGAATTTTATTAAGCTGCCTGATTTTTCAAATGAAGAGTTATTAAAGATAGCTGAAGAAACAGCGTTGCAAAATGATTACTTTTTTACCGAAAAAGCACGACATCGTTTCCAATCCTTAATTGACAAATCACGTGTTGATGAGTCATTCGGTAATGCGAGAACTGTAAAAGATCTTGTGTTAAAGGTTATCTTCTATATCGGTGCTAATCATCGACTCCCGTTAGAAAATAACTGGATTGACCATATGCGAATTACCGAAGAAGATATTGCTGCACTAGACGACCAAAATGAATCGACAGAACCAATGGATCAATTGGAACAATTAATCGGATTAGAGAATGTGAAACAGGAAGTAAAAAAATTGTCAGCGTTTGTACAAGTACAGCAAAAAAGAAAATCTCTTTATCTTCCGAGTATTCCTATTCAATTACATGCTGTGTTTTCTGGAAATCCTGGAACTGGAAAGACAACAGTTGCCAAAATTTTTGCTCAAATATTAAAGCAATGTGGGCTGTTAAAGCGAGGACATCTAGTTGTAGCATCAAGAAGTGATCTTGTTGCAGGATATGTAGGACAGACAGCAATTAAAACGAAAAATAAAGTGCGGGAAGCATTAGGTGGCGTATTGTTTATCGATGAAGCTTATTCCTTATATCGTGGGGAAAAAGATTTTGGCAAAGAAGCAATTGATACGTTAGTTGATGAAATGACAAAACACAATGAAAATCTGGTTATTATTTTAGCTGGTTATAAAAGTGAAATGAACCGTTTTATCTCCAGTAATCCAGGGTTAGAATCGCGATTTAAAAAATATTTTCATTTTCAAGACTATTCGAAAGAAGAATTACTAAAGATGGTTCATCATCATGCTACAGAATATCAATACCAAATAAGTAATGCTGTTGAAAACTATTTATCCGAACAGTTTGAAGACACTGTGATAACAGGGAATGGCCGCTTTGTTGTTAATTTGATAAATGAAGCAATACAATATCAGGCATTACGATTAAATATGGAATCTGAGGATAGAGGTTTATTTCAACAGCTTTCAAAAAAAGATTTTGAATTAGCCTGGAAAACAATTAGGGGGATCGAGCAGCAATGAAAGTAACCACACCAATTAAAGTAAGATACCAAGAAACAGATCAAATGGGTGTCGTGTATCATGCCAATTATTTAATATGGTTTGAAATTGGAAGAACTGCCTTTATTGAGGAGCTAGGATTCAAATATCATGAGATGGAGGCTGAAGGTGTTGTTTCTCCTGTAATAGATGCAAAGATTCAATTTAAGCAACCAATCCGCTACGGTGATGATGCCTTTGTTGAAACCTGGGTTCAATCCTATAATGGGATTCGAACAACCTATGGTTATAAAATACTTGATAAAGATAAAAATACTGCTGTAACAGGTGAAACACAACACGTTATTGTCAAAAAGGATAGCTTTCGCCCCCTATCCTTAAAAAAGAAATTTCCAAAGTGGCACCATGCTTATCAGAGTGCATTAGAAGGATATGAAGAATAATGGCATTTGGTATTGACCGCAAGACTTTAAGGGCCTGGAAAAAGGATGTACAAGAGGGACGTATTGCCTTTCTTACACATTTTTGGTTAGATGATCGCTTTCCAGGTTGTAATACCGTTACAAAAGTGGGATGTGCAAATTATCCAAAATTAATTAGCTGGGGTAAAAAATATGGGCTGAGAGAAGAATGGATCCACCAAGATCCGACTTTTCCTCATTTTGATTTATTTGGAGAACGCCAGAAAGAAATTTTAGAACAAGAAGAACAATGGGAACAAATTAAAAGATTTAAACTGTAGAATTCTAATGGAGAAACACTATATTATTGTGTATTATCTTTTTATCCATGAAAAATCCAAACGACTTAAATTTAATCGTTTGGATTAATTACTACGCTTATGATTTTTATCTGGAACTGGATCAAAACCACCTGGGTGAAATGGATGGCATTTTAATATCCGCTTTACTGATAAATAAATAGCCTTAAAAATATTATAACGGTGAAAGCATACCAGGCTGTAATGTGAGCAGGTAGGCTGAAAGCGACAACTTGGTGGAAACATCGGGCTTATAAAATGTTGATAAAAACGTATAAATAATATAAAAAGTTTTCGCATCATTCACCTCAATTGTGCAATGATTTATCATAAGAAATCGTTGCAATGGCGTCGTGTAAATGAATCGATTCTTCATTTTGACATGTTACCGAAAATTTTTGGACAAATGGCAATTCATAAAGATCAGCAGCTACTAATCGAACCATATCTTCGACAAATCGAGGGTTTTCATATGCTTGTTCCGTAACCATTTTTTCGTCAGGCCTTTTTAACACTGGATGAATTCTTGCACTTGCATTACTTTCAGCTGCTTCTAGAAGTGCTAGCTTCCAGTCCATCTCATCTTCATTATATTCTCCAGTTAGTTCTGTTTTCATCGAAACTATACCACGTTGATTGTGGGCGCTGTATTCACTAATTTCCTTCGAGCATGGACACAACGTAGTTATCGTTCCTTGTAAGGAGACCGTGACATGATATCCTGCATTTTTCTCATAGAGTATCGTAATCTCAGCATCTGCATGGTTCATACCAGTCATATCTGAGGCAGGTCCACTTCGTTCAAAAAACCACGGAAAAGAAACCGTAATTTGGTTGTCATCTTGTTCCAATCGTTCGGCCATCTCTTTGGTGAAGGTTTTTAATGATGCGATCGATAAATCAAATGTACTATTTTCACTGTATTCTTGCATCATTTCAGTAAATCGGCTCATATTTGTACCTTTATGATTCTTTTGAATCGATGAAGTCATCTTGAAAGTACCTATCGTTGTTTGTGCCAAAGGTTTTGTTTTGCTAAACACTTGAACAGGGTGTTTAACATTGGCAATTCCGACTTGATCTATATCAAATAAAAAATCTTTTTTTGTGTTTTGCAAATCTGGCATTTTTTCTTTTTCTGTTGGTTTAATTTTTTCACCAGGTTGAACAGAGCCAAACAATTTATGTCTCACTGATTTGTTTGGAAGTTGTTTGGAACTTGCTTCTTTCATGATTAGACCCCTTTCGTCATCAACTATATCAAAGTATACTTAATCTTTTATTAATATTCAATTTAAAAATCTTAAAACAGAAACTTTTTTCCTTAATTTGGTATAAAACGGTTCGAAGTGGAATTAAATACGCAAAAAGAGGATCTAACGAGGAGGTTAGATCCTTACATCCACTTTATTTTAGGTTCTGTTTTATTAAAAATACGTTTGATATTTGCTTGATGTCGATATATTACAAATGCTGTTAGAATTGAAATTACGATAGTTAATGCGATTTCCTGCAGTACAATCGCTACAATAATAGTGATAAGGCCTGTTAACATAGATGCTAAGGATACATATTTTGTTAGATAAAGGATTACTAAAAAGCTGCAGACCATAATCACAAACAACAATGGGTTTACACCTAATATGACACCTGAAGAAGTAGCAACAGCTTTACCGCCTTTAAATTTTGCAAATATTGGAAAGCTATGTCCAATAACAGCAAAGATACCTACGATTAGTGGATAAACTGTTTCCACTTGAAAAATAATTGGTAGCACAGCAGCGAGTGTCCCTTTTAAAATATCAACGACTGTTACAATTATTCCAGCTTTTATTCCGAGTACACGAAAGGTGTTAGTAGCACCTAAGTTACCACTTCCGTGTTCCCTAATGTCTTTTTTGTAACCTAGTTTTCCAACAATTAATCCAGTTGGGATTGAACCTAATAAATAGGCTAATAAGATAAAAATAATGTATTCCATCGTCAAACTCCTTAAATATAATGTTATCATTGCTACGGATGTTATTATTTTAGCATGTTATGATAAAAAAGAGTACAGCGATTATTTAATTTTTTGTTAAACTGTGTTAAAGATAAGGGGTAAGGTTAGAATTTAATGGGTCTTTAGTTTGATTTTTTTAAAAGTTTACTTGCGTGAAAGCTTATTAAATGGTTTAATCAATAAAAATGAGGTGTAACATTATGAATAACGATAAGGAACAATTATTGATGAAAAAAATGTTAGATAATACAAAATCAATTGCAGTAATTGGATTATCTGACAAACCATCACGAACTTCCTATCAAATTGCAAAAGCAATGCAACAAGCGGGTTACAAGATAATTCCTGTAAATCCGAATGTAGAAGAAGCACTAGGGGAAAAAGCATATAATGCAATTCTAGATGTTAAAGAAGACTTTCAGTTGATTAATGTATTCAGAAGATCGGTTTATTTATATGACCTGTCAAAAGAAATTGTAAAGACGGACGCTGATTATGTTTGGATGCAACCAGGTGTAACAGATCAAGCAGCATATGATTATTTAACGAAACATAATAAACAAGTCATAATGGACCGATGTATAAAAGTAGCACATTCTGTTTTAATGCGATAACTTTACAAACAAGAACGAATGTTCTATCATTTTGATATAAGTTGGTTGTGCAGGGAAGGAGCAGGGAGAATTTAATGAGTAATAATACAACATATAGTGACGATTCCATTCAAGTATTAGAAGGACTAGAAGCAGTTAGAAAGAGACCGGGTATGTATATAGGCAGTACAGATGCGAGAGGTTTACATCATCTGGTCTTTGAAATAGTAGATAATTCAGTTGATGAAGCATTATCTGGATTTGGTGAACATATAAACGTAACGATACATCCTGATCAGAGTATAACAATAGCTGATAATGGACGTGGCATGCCAACTGGAATACATCAAACAGGAAGACCGACACCAGAGGTTATCTTAACAGTCTTGCATGCAGGCGGTAAGTTTGGGCAAGGTGGCTATAAAACAAGTGGTGGATTACACGGTGTAGGTGCATCTGTTGTTAATGCCCTGTCCGAATGGTTAGAAGTGAAAATTTTTAGAGATGGAAACATGTTTATACAACGTTTTGAAAACGGTGGAAAACCAGTAACAACTCTAGAGAAAAAAGGCAAAACAAAGAAAACTGGAACATCGATAACATTTAAACCAGACCGTTCTATTTTTTCTACGGATACTTTTCAGTTTGAAATACTAGCAGAGAGATTGAGAGAGGCTGCTTTTTTATTAAAAGGAATAACAATAGAATTAATTGATGAAAGAAATGAAGAACGCGTAGAGGAATCCTATCAATATCCCGATGGATTAAAAGAGTTTGTTTTATATTTAAATGAAGAAAAAGATGCACTTCATGACGTGGTTGCTTTTGAGGGCGAACAACAAGAGATGGAACTGGACTTTGCCTTTCAATTTAATGATGGTTACGCCGAAAATATCTTGTCTTTTGTTAACAATGTACGGACTAAAGATGGCGGAACCCATGAATCTGGTGCTAAAACTGCGATTACGCGTGTGGTCAACGATTATGCCAGAAAAGTAAATATTTTAAAAGAACGAGATAAGAACTTAGATGGCAATGATATTCGAGAAGGCTTTACGGCTGTAATTTCGGTGAAAATTCCTGAAGAAAAACTACAGTTTGAAGGGCAGACTAAAGGGAAATTAGGAACTGCTGAAGCTCGTTCAGCTGTCGATGCTGTAGTAGCAGAGCACCTGTTATATTTCTTAGAAGAAAACCCTGATATCGCATCGATGCTAATTAAAAAATCGGTTCGTGCGAAAGAGGCACGTTTAGCTGCACGTAAGGCAAGAGAAGAAGCGCGTAGTGGCAAGAAAAAGCGTCGTAAAGATTCGCTTCTAAGCGGGAAATTAACTCCAGCACAATCTCGTAATGCAGATAAAAACGAACTTTACTTAGTAGAGGGGGACTCTGCTGGTGGTTCAGCAAAACAAGGTCGAGATCGGAAATTCCAGGCTGTTTTGCCATTAAGAGGTAAAGTTATTAATACTGAAAAAGCGAAATTAGTAGATATTATGAAGAACGAAGAAATCTCAACAATTATCCATACCATTGGTGCAGGAGTTGGAAGTGAATTCTCACTAGACGATGTGCAATATAAAAAGATTGTGATCATGACTGATGCTGATACGGACGGTGCTCATATACAAGTATTATTGCTTACCTTTTTCTATCGTTATATGAGACCATTAATCGAAGCGGGTAAAGTATTTATTGCATTGCCGCCTTTATACCAAATATCGAAAGGGAAAGGTGCTAAAGCAAGGATTGAATACTGTTGGACAGAAGACGAATTATCAGATATAACAAAAAAATTCAAAAATGGATATCAGTTACAGCGCTATAAAGGTCTAGGGGAAATGAATGCGGACCAGTTATGGGAGACAACCATGAATCCTGATACTCGTACGCTAATTCGTGTTACGATTGATGATCTGGCACGAGCAGAGCGAAGAGTGACTACTTTAATGGGCGACAAAGTTGAACCGCGTCGTAAGTGGATTGAGTCACATGTGCAGTTTAGCCTAGAAGAAGACGAAAATATTATTGACAATGAGAATATACAAATTTAGTGCTTTATAGGAGGAATACCGTTGGCAGTAGAAGAGAAGTATTTAGATCTCCCGCTTGAGGACGTGATGGGTGATCGATTTGGACGTTATAGTAAATATATTATTCAAGATCGTGCCTTGCCAGATGCACGAGATGGGTTAAAACCCGTACAGCGCCGTATCCTTTTTGCGATGCATGAAGAAAAAAACACGCACGATAAAGGCTTTCGTAAATCTGCAAAGACGGTGGGTACGGTAATCGGTAACTATCATCCACACGGTGATTCATCTGTGTATGAAGCGATGGTTCGTCTCAGTCAGACATGGAAAGTTCGCAACGTTTTAGTTGAAATGCATGGAAATAACGGTAGTGTGGACGGCGATCCACCAGCTGCAATGCGTTATACGGAAGCGCGACTTTCTGCAATTTCATCCGAATTAATCCGAGATATTGATAAAGAAACCGTCGATTATATTCCGAACTTTGACGATACGATTGATGAGCCTGTTGTTTTACCTGCTAGAATTCCTAACCTTATAATTAATGGCTCGACAGGGATTTCTGCTGGTTATGCGACAGAGATTCCTCCACACAATCTAGCTGAGGTAATTGAAGCTGTCATAAAGCGGATGGATAAACCATCTGTCACGGTCGAAGAATTGCTTCAAATCATTAAAGGACCAGATTTTCCTACTGGCGGTATTATTCAAGGCTATGAGGGACTTAAGAAAGCTTATGAAACTGGTAAAGGGAAAGTAGTAGTTCGAGGTCGAGCAAAGATTGAACCGTTAAAAGGTAGCAGGGAACAAATTGTTATTGATGAAATTCCTTATGAAGTGAATAAGGCTGTCCTTGTGAAGCGAATGGATGAATTACGTTTAGATCGAAAAGTGGAAGGTATTGCAGAAGTTCGCGACGAAACGGATCGAACTGGCTTACGTATAGTTGTTGAATTAAAGAAAGAAGCAGATAGCCAAGGTGTTTTAAATTATTTATATAAAAACACAGATCTTCAGATCACGTATCACTTCAACATGGTTGCGATTAAAGACAAGACACCACAATTGCTCGGTTTAACTGAAATGATCGATGCATATGTTGGTCACCAGAAAGAAGTGGTGACTCGTCAAACACGTTTTGACTTAAACAAAGCGGAAAGAAGAGCACATATTGTAGAGGGCCTTATCAAGGCTGTTTCGATACTGGATGAGTTAATTCAAACTATCAGAGCATCGAATGATAAACAAGACGCAAAAAACAGAATTATGGATGCGTATGGTTTTACCGAAACACAAGCAGAAGCAATTGTAACCTTGCAGCTATATCGATTAACCAATACGGATATTACCGCTTTAGAAAAAGAAGCAGCGGAATTACAAAAGGCGATTGCCAGTTATCAAGCCATTTTGGCAGATGAGAATAAATTATTATCTGTAATTAAAAAAGATTTAAAACAAATGAAAAAGCTTTATGCAGAGGATCGTCGAACAAAAATCGAAGAAAAAATCGAAGAATTAACATTTAATGTCGAAGTTACGATAGCTAGTGAAGATGTTATTACGTCTGTTACAGAACAAGGCTATGTGAAGCGAACAAGTATTAGATCTTATACAGCTTCAACGGATGACGACTTTACGATGAAAGATAATGACCATTTAATTTCGTTATACGAACTAAATACCACAGACCACCTCCTTTTATTCACGAATAAAGGAAGGTATATCCCTATTCCAGTACACCAAATGCCGGACATTCGCTGGAAAGATCTTGGTCAGCACTTATCTAATATAGCTTCACTCGATAAAGAAGAAACGATCGTTAAAGCAATCCCAATTAGAGAGTTTTCAAAAGATAAATATCTGGTATTCTTTACTAAAAATGGGATGGTGAAGCGAAGTACACTAGATTTATATTATTCTCAACGCTATACGAGACCGCTAATTGCACTGAATCTAAAAAAAGAGGACCAGTTGGTTAATGTCCATTTATCGGATGGTAATCAAGATATATTTGTTGCAACGAGTAAAGGATACGGCCTCTGGTACCATGAAACAGAAGTATCGGTGATCGGTCAAAGAGCAGCTGGGGTTAAGGCGATCCAGTTAAAATCAGATGAATTTGTCGTAAATGGTGTTTTGATGGATGAGTTACAGGAGAAAAGGCAATTATTCGTTACTACTCAACGTGGTGCCTGTAAGAGAATGACGATCGACCGTTTTGAAAAATCCTCCCGTGCTAAGAAAGGTTTAGTAATGTTACGTGAGTTAAAATCAAAACCTCACCGTATAGTTGGTTTTGATCTGGTCGAGACAGATGATGTGATCAAATTAATGACCATAAAAGGAGAACACCACACAGTAAAACCGATGGATCTTCCAATTAGTGATCGTTATAGCAATGGCTCGTACGTAATTGATACAGATCTTACTGGTGAAGTAACATCGATTCATCAGAAAAGAGGCCTTTCGAAAGCATTTGATCATCAATCAAATGAATAATCGAAAATGTAGTTCAGTTTTGTTGTACAGAAGACATTTTGTACACTTAATTGAGCTACTTTTTTTTATTTTAAACGATTATGCTATATTAAGTTATATATCGCCCAAAAGGAAGGAATCCAGATGGTGCTTTTGTCTGATAAATGAATATATCGCCCAAAAGAAGTAAAAATGGAAGGTGCTTCTGTCCGATAAATGAATATATCACCCAATAGAAGCTAAGCCTGATAGTGCTCGTGTAAGATAAATAAGAAATCTATAAAAATACTCTACATTCAGATTACTTAGCTTCTCCAAACTAAAATTCTAACCCCTTACATATAGCAATAATAAGAAAAAAACCGTATAATGGGAAAATAGAATGATCAATCAAGGAGTTTATATAATGTTGACAACGAGTAAAAAAGCTGTAGATAAACAGCAATTAGCAGACTTGCACCATTTTTATGATCAAAAAAACGAAAAAAAATACAAGGAACAAATCGTAGACTATTATGCGAAATTAGAAAAAAAAATGATTCATATTTGTTTTAGTGGACATTTCTCGGCAGGAAAGTCAACGTTAATCAATAATTTGATGAAGGAGGAACTATTACCTCAGAGTCCTATTCCAACAAGTGCAAATATTGTTGAAATTAAACAAGGTAAAGAGCAGGTAATCGTTCATTTTAACCATCAAACAGCGATTAAAATGGAGACTCTGCCATCAATGGAAAAATTGCACCAATTATGCAGAGACGGTGATGAAGTTAAAAAGGTCGAAATTTATAAAGAAATGGCTGAATTACCTAATGGTGTAACGTTAATGGATACGCCAGGCATTGATGCGGCAAATGATGCAGATCGATTAATGACAGAATCAGCACTTCATCAAGTCGATGTTTTGTTCTATGTTATGGATTATAATCATGTTCAATCAGAAGTAAACGCCAGATTCCTTAAGCAGATAGATGCCATGAACAAGCCATATTATGTCATTATCAATCAAATGGATAAACACGATGAAACGGAAATAACTTTCACTGAATTCCAGCGTAGTTTAGAAAGTGTATTTGAGCAATGGCATATCCGCCCAAAACATGTTTTTTATACATCCATGGCTAATAGTAGAGACACAGGAATTAATGAATTCGCTTCATTACAAGCACGTGTTCATCAAATTGTAAGTAATAACCATCAAATGACCTTAGAAGAGACTTTGATACACGGAACGAACCATACGGTACAATCCAGTATTCAGGAACAGCAAAAACAAATGGATGATGCAATAGAAGAACTTGATGCAAGATTAAAGAGTATTGATTTACCTAGTGATGTTAACGTTAATTCCATTCAGTCTACTTATGATTCACTAAAAGAAGAGCGAGATAATATTGAAAAAGAATTCATGCATATGATCGAGCAAACTACAAAAAATGCCCAAATCATGCCTTTTGAAATTCGTGAAAAGGCGAGAATTTTACTGGAATCTTATGAACCAAAATTTAAAACCGGCATGTTTCGTAACCGCAGAAAAATAGAGGAAGAGCGTGAAAAACGATTAAACAATTTATATAAAGTATTGAAAGAAAAGGCTGAAATTAGCTTAGAATGGAAGTTACGCGATAAGGTATCAGAGTTTTTGAATCCTTACATTTCTTTTACTGTATCGGAATCACTCTTTGAACAGCAATTTCAGGCGGAGCATTTAATCGTATTAATAGAAGAGGGTGCTACAGTTAATGGTGAATACATCTTAGTTTACACAGATCAGGTAGCCGCTTCGATTAAGAAAATGTATCGTCAATTTTATAAGAATAAATGGCAAGAGATCCAACAAAGCGTATTATCACCACTTGATGAAAAACTAAAAGAATACAAAACCTATTTAGAGTTTTATCAACAATACACCAATATAGAGAACGAAATTTCAGAAGTTAAACGAGCATTTATTGAATATAAGAATCAATTGGAATCCATTTGTGATAGGGAATTGATAGGTAATCAAGCTGAACTCACAGCAATACAGGAAAAGCTAAGAGAAAGAAAAGTAGACAAAATAGTCGATATAAATGCCATTACATCGAATGATACAAAAGAAACGAAGGTAGAAAATATAGAAAACAACATCGAACAAGCGAAGACATACTCTTATCAACAAACATTAACGGATGCAGAGAATGCTAATCGGCAAATGGAACCAATTAATGGCTTGGACTCGCTCAGACAAGAACTTACTAACAAAAAAGACAGGCTAACGGATCGCCATTTTACGATTGCTTTATTTGGTGCATTCAGTGCTGGAAAATCTTCGTTTGCTAATGCACTTATTGGTGAAAAAGTGTTGCCGGTTTCACCAAACCCAACGACTGCCGCTATTAATAAAATTAGTCCTGTAAGGGATGGCTATCAGCATAAAGATGTATACGTAATATTGAAAAATAAAGAAGAATTAGTAGCGGATATCAATGATATTACCGAAAAAGACTTTCTCCAATTAGATGAGGGATATCGGTGGATTAAAAAAACAAAACTAGCAAAATTAGATATTCCGGATCAACATAAGTCTTTCCTTAGTGCATTTTATCAAGGTTATCAAGAAATAAAAGATCGAATTGGAACGTCTTATATCATTGGATTTACAGAATTCGAGCGCTACATTCGTGAGGAAACGATCGCATGTTTTGTGAAAGAAATGGAACTTTTTTATGATTGTCCACTGACAAACAATCATGTCACTTTAGTCGACACACCAGGTGCTGACTCAGTCAATGCTAGACACACAGATTTGGCGTTCTCTTATATCAAAGACGCAGATGCTATTTTATTTGTAACGTATTATAATCATCCATTCTCGAAACCAGATCAACAGTTTTTGGAGCGTTTAGGTCGAGTGAAGGATGCCTTTGAATTAGATAAAATGTTCTTTATGATAAATGCGATTGATCTTGCTAAAAATGAAGACGAAAAAAATCTAGTCGTTGATTATGTTCGTAATGAATTGCAGCGATTTGATATCAAAAATCCAAGAATGTTCCCTGTCTCAAGTAAACTGGCAATCGACGATAAGAGTGAGCGCAGTGGACTCCCACAATTCGAAGATCATTTCTATCGTTTTGTTAAGGAAGAGTTAACACAAATGTCGATGCGTTCCATTTATACCGATTTAGCAAGAGCTAATAGCTTAGTCTCTAACTGGTTATCGATGATTAATAGTGACCAGCAGGAAAAAGATCGACTGATTGAACAAAACAAACGATATCAGACAGAAATGAAAAATGTGCTACATGCGCGCAAATCAGAAGACTATCTAGAAATGGTAGCCCAAAAATTAAATAAGCAAACTTTCTATGCCAAACAACGATTCTCGATTCAGTTTACAGATCTTTGGAAAGATCATATTCATCCAGGTGCTATTCAAACCAATGGAAGAAAAGGAAAGAAGGAATTGGAAGAAGCGATTCGGGCTTTGTTCAAAACGATTCATAATCGTATGAAGCATGAATTTGAAGCGATCTCCATTCGCATTGAACAAACATGGAATCAATCGTTGCATGAAATGAAAAAAGATATCGAACGCCAATTAATCCAGATCGATTCGACCTTTTCCTTGTCACAGTTCGAGGATATTCGCCTTGATCCACCAGAAGTCGAACTACAAGCAATAAGTACGGATGAATCACTGTTATCTAAATGGAGCCAGTTTTACAAAGACACGAAAAGCTTTTTTGCAGAAGATGGCAGAAAGCAATTAGAAGAGCAGGTCTCTGCCTTTTTGAGCGTTAAATGGCAAGAGAAAATCTTTCAGATTGAAAAAGAATTATTGAATTTTTATCATCAACAATGGAATCATCACGAACAAAAAGTATTCAACGATTATCTAGAAGAAGTTCAAAGCTACTACCGTCAAGTGATCGATGGCATTGAAGAGCAAGAGGAAAATAAAGAACAATTAGAAAAAATCAACAAAACATTAAAAGAAATGCTAACTTAGAATAAAAACCACGAGATAAGTTTTTCTTTTATCTCGTGAATTATTTCTCTAAAAAAAACGAGCAATAAGATCGAATCCTCTAGCAATTGTTTTGGATTCATGACTATCAGATCCTGGCTTAAGTACAATGCCTTTTGCGATTGCTTGTTCGATAATTTCTTCTGTTGGATAAAGCATTTGGCAATCTTCTTTATAGAGACCAGCCGTGTTTATATCTAACTCTAATTGTTCTTGTCGTATCAGATTTAGCAGGTGATCAATGGTAGCTTGATAACTTTGATCAACTGCATATTTTTTTTGGTATTTTTGAATCAATGTTAGATGACCAATACGCTTAGGCTTGAAAGGTCCAAGATCAGATAAAACAGCTTTTTCTAACGTCTTATAATATTGATCATAGACCGCTTCTACACTGCCAAATTGTTGAATAATACGGGCAAATTCATCACTGCTAAAATCGATACATACATAACCATCATCAGGACTTTGGAGCATATGTACCGATAAAATTGCATCATCGATCACATTTCCATATTCGTTAAGAAAAGAAGTTGTTTCTTTTTCATAGCCTTCAATATAATCTACTTCAAATCCAAGATTTATTTTTATGTTCGATTGATACTTTTCTTTGGCTGTTTTAATTGATTGGACATAGGCTGCAAGATCTTCCAAAGCCATTGCACTATCGTTTTCAGGTGTTGGATCAGTAAAGCTTTTAGGTAATGGAGCATGTTCAGTAAATGAAAGCTCCGTCAGTCCTTTTTTTATCGCTTGTTCGATATACATAAAAATGGCATCATTCGATCCATGCGGACAAAATGGTGTATGGATGTGATAATCTCCTTTGATTGTCATGACACTACTCCTTCTCGTCTATTTTCAGTTAGATACTTATTCTATTGTAAACTGAAGTGATATAATTTAAAAGTGAGGATTGACAGACAACAAAATGATATGATAAGGTTAGATTACAAACAAACGCTTTACCACGGTAGAGTGGTAAATTGATAAAGTGTAAATAGGATGTGAACGAGATGTTTTTACCAGCAGGAAGTCAAGATGAAACGGGAATTCAAATCTCTAACCGTTTAAGAGCGGCGGAGAGTTTTCGCTTAGTGACCAAAAAACGTAACTTTAAAACTATTTCCACACCTGTTGTGGAATATGCTAATACATTCACGAATCAAATGGCAGGGATGGATTTACACTCGATGTTAAAATGGTTTAATGCCGAGGGTGAAATCGAAGTATTGCGTCCAGATTGGACAGCAGCTATTGCAAGAGCCATTGCAGGGCAACACCCATCCGAACAAAAATGGTCCTATCAAGGCAGTGTCTTTCGCTTTGATAAGGACGAAACAGAGAATAGACAAGCAGGCATCGAAATTGTTCATGCAGATCAATTTTTAGGTGAAGCAGAAAGCCTTCTTACAGCGATTGCTTACCTGAAAAATTTAACGATTGATACTTACGTAATCGAACTTGGTCATACTGGTATTTTTGATGCGATTGTTGGACCGTATCATTTTGATGAAAAACAAGAGTTAGTGCTACTCGACGCTATGCATGATAAGCGATCTGACCTTGTCGAAGAGATTGTTACACAAGCAGGACATCCAGCATTAGCAGAACCATTGGTAGCTCTGATTGATGCATACGGGTCTAGAGAAATCATAAATACTTACCGTGAGCGCTGGAAGAAACATCAAGATTTATTAGATATATTGAGTCATATAGAAAAACTAATGGATTTATTAGAATCTGCAGGTGTAACAGAAGTAATTGTCGATCTTGGTCGCGTTAAAAATTTGCCATATTATGATGGCATTATGTTCAGAGGTTTTCTAACAAATGATGGTTCCACCTGTTTTTCTGGCGGAAGATATGACCGATTATATGAACAATTCCAACAAAAAACATCGGCAGTCGGGTTAGCATTTGATGTTGATACTTTAGCAAAGCATATGAATGCAGAACAAGAGCCGGAAAAAATTTGTATTCTTGCAACTCCTGCTACTCATGCAGTTGCAGAACAGTTTCGAATCGACATGGAAGAACAAGTGGTCGATATCCAATACCAATTAAAAAGTGATGCGAATTATCAAAAAATCTATCAAGTTGTCGAAGAGGACAGTCAGTATAAGGTGGTTGAAAAATGAAGCCGGTAATAGCACTAACGAAAGGCAGATTAGAAAAACAATTCTTGAAATTTTTTGCTGAGTTAGGATTTGAAGTAGACCCATTATTAGAAAAGGGGAGAAAACTTCAAATTGAAACGAGTGAATTTTCCTTCTTTTTCGCAAAAGGAGTCGATGTCACCACTTACGTTGAAAATGGAATTGCCGATATCGGAATTGTGGGTGGCGATATTTTAATTGAGCACCAACCGGATGTATATAATTTATTTCCTTTACCATTTGGTCATTGTCGGATGGCCTTGGCGACAAAAGCAAACTATCAGTGGCCTGAACAGAAGAAAAGAATTGCAAGTACGTTTACCAATATCACTAAGAACTATTTTAAAGATAAAGGAGAGTCCGTTGATATTATTAAGCTAGAAGGATCTGTTGAACTTGCACCAATACTAGGCTTAGCAGATGCCATCGTTGATATTGTTGAAACAGGTACAACATTAAAAGAAAACGGCTTAGTAATTGAAGACGAATTTATATCCTTTAGTGCACGATTAATCGCCAACCGTTCTTCACTAAAAATTAAGAGAGATCAATTAGTTCCTGTCATTGAGCGA
This sequence comes from Gracilibacillus kekensis, assembly GCF_900143085.1. Taxonomy (GTDB): domain Bacteria; phylum Bacillota; class Bacilli; order Bacillales; family Amphibacillaceae; genus Gracilibacillus; species Gracilibacillus kekensis. The sequence goes on from NZ_FRCZ01000004.1 coordinate 229,981, forward strand.
TTTAAGGAAGGAGCAAAAAAAGCATGATTCCTTTATTAACAATCGAGAAGTTTTTAGAAAAAGCAGCACCTGAGAAAACAAACAGTGGCGACCAACAAAAATTCTTGCAAGCTGCCAGTAGTATTATTGCAGATGTGCAAGAAGATGGTGATCAAGCTGTCGTTAAGTATATTGAAAAATTCGATGGAAAAGCACCAGCATCTTTTCTTGTTTCAGAAGAAGAACGAAAGGCTGCTTGGGATATAGTCGATAATGACGTAATTCAATCGTTACAACGTGCAGCAGACAATATCAGAGCTTTTCACCGCAAACAATTAACAAATTCCCGTATGATGCAAGCAGAAGGTGATATTATTTCTGGGCAATTATATCGTCCGATAGACCGTGTCGGCATCTATGTCCCTGGCGGCACCGCTGTTTATCCTTCTTCGGTATTAATGAACGCCATCCCGGCCGTACTAGCTGGAGTATGCGAAGTAAATATGACTACACCAGTGAAAGACGGGGAAGGTCTTGCACCGATATTGGCGGTAGCAGCTGATATAGCTGGTGTAACCAATATTTATCGAGTTGGTGGTGTGCAAGCCGTTGCTGCTTTAGCATATGGAACTGAATCGATTCCGAAAGTAGATAAAATTGTCGGTCCGGGTAATGCTTATGTGGCCGCAGCCAAAAAATTAGTTTACGGTGATGTAGGAATTGATATGATTGCTGGACCAAGTGAAGTAGCGATCGTAGCAGATGATACAGCTAACCCGACATATGTAGCTGCAGATTTAATTGCTCAGGCAGAACACGATACGATTGCTCGCGCCTTTTTAATTACAACTTCGGAAGCGTTAGTTGAGAAAGTGAATAAAGAACTTAAAAAGCAATGTGACGTGCTACCAAGAAAAGAAATTGCGTCCCAATCTCTCCAAGATAAAGGAGCAAGTGTTGTTGTACCGTCACTGGAAGAGGCTTTTTCCGTTTCCAATAAGTTGGCGCCAGAACACTTAGAAATTCAGGTAGCTGATCCTTTAAGTTATCTAAGCAAAGTAAGACATGCAGGCTCTGTCTTTTTAGGACACTATACCCCTGAAGCACTCGGTGATTATTATGCAGGACCGAATCATGTCTTACCGACTTCAGGTACAGCTCGTTTTTCGTCTGGTTTATCTGTCGATGATTTTGTTAAGAAAACAACGTATTTATATTATTCTGAATCTGCATTACGTGAGGCAAGTCAGGACGTCATTCAGATTGCAAACCAAGAGCAGCTAGAAGGACACGGCTTAGCGGTAAGTAAACGTTTGGAGGAGAAATAATGAGAACTGCGACTAAAAAAAGAGAAACTTTTGAAACTAAAATTGAAGTAGCCGTTAATTTAGATGATCCAAGTCAAGTAAGCATTGATACGGGGGTTGGCTTCTTCGATCACATGCTAAATGCTTTTGCTCGTCACGGTCGCATTGGCTTAACGGTCAAAGCAGAAGGTGACTTGCACATTGATAGTCACCATACGGTAGAAGATGTCGGAATTGTACTGGGTCAATTAGTAAAAGAAGCATTAGGTGATAAAAAGTCAATCAATCGTTACGGAACTGCTTACGTACCAATGGATGAAGCATTAGGATTTGTTTCATTAGATATTAGTGGAAGACCTTTTCTTGTATTTGATGCAGAATTTTCAAACGAGAAATTAGGCAATTTTGATACAGAATTAGTTCAGGAGTTCCTACAAGCTTTTGCTTTCCAATCAGCGATTACACTTCACGCTAAAGTATTATATGGGGACAACACACATCATAAAATTGAAGCTATTTTTAAAGCATTAGGTCGAGCCTTAGGTGAAGCAGTCCGAATTAATCCGGATATTGAAGGGGTTAATTCTACAAAGGGGTTAATCGAATGATAGCTATTGTAGATTACGGCATGGGTAATGTCGCAAGTGTTAAAACCGCTTTTTTACGTCTAGGGTATGAAGTAGAAATAACCGACTCCGTTGAACGATTAGAGCAAGCCTCGCACATTATTTTACCTGGTGTTGGTTCTTTTCAAGCAGCCGTAGAGGAGATCAATCAACGTAATTTGGCTGAACCACTAAGAAAATTAGCACAGCAAAAACCTTTTCTGGGTATTTGTTTAGGCATGCAATTATTATTTGAAAAAGGTTATGAGAATGGCATTTCAGATGGTTTAGGATTAATTCCAGGTGATGTAAATGTAATAGAAACTGAATATATATTACCTCATATTGGTTGGAACCAGCTGCAAATAGAGAATAATAATCAAGCTTTTCAAGTTTTTCAAGATAAGCATGTCTATTTTGTACACACTTTTCAAGCGCGTACTGAACAAAATTATCTGGTCGCCACGTCAGATTATGGTACTACGGTTCCTGCTATTGTTCAGAATGGCCATGTGTACGGCATGCAATTTCACCCAGAAAAAAGTGGAGAAGTTGGCGTAGACTTGTTGAAAGTATTTATGGAACAAACCACTTCTGTTAGGGGGCTGGAAGCATGATTGCAAAGCGGATAATTCCTTGTCTTGATGTCAAGGAAGGAAAAGTGGTAAAAGGTACAAATTTTGTCGGATTACGTGAATTAGGTGATCCTGTTGCCATGGCATCCAACTATTCCAAAGCAGGGGCAGATGAAATCATCTTTTTAGATATTTCAGCAACCAATGAAGGGCGCCAAACCATGGTGGATATAGTAAAGCAAACTGCAGAGCAAGTATTTGTGCCATTTACAGTCGGTGGCGGCGTTAAAACAATTGAAGATGTCAATCGCTTATTAAAAGCAGGAGCAGATAAAGTCGGTATGAATTCTGCTGCGGTTCAAAACCCCCAATTAATAACAGAATCATCGGATCGGTTCGGTGCCCAATGCACGGTTGTTGCTGTTGATGCCAAAAGAGTCGGTGATAAATGGCATGTAATGACCCACGGTGGCAGTAAAGATACTGGTATCGATGCGATTGAGTGGGTAAAAGAAGCAGAAAAAAGGGGAGCAGGAGAGATCTTGCTAACCAGTGTCGATACAGATGGTGTAAAGGATGGATTTGATATTGCTCTAACGGAGGCAGTAGTAAATTCGGTAAGAATACCAGTGATTGCTTCTGGTGGAGTTGGAAAGCCTGAGCATTTTCCTGAAGTATTTAAAAAGACAGACGTATCTGCAGGCTTAGCAGCTTCTATTTTCCACGAGAACACCTTTACGGTACAACAAGTAAAAGATGTATGCCGACAGCAAGGAGTGAATATTCGTGAAGCCTGATTTTTCGAAAGGGTTAGTACCAGCAATCGTAACAGATTATCATACAAAAGAAGTATTAATGCTTGCCTATATGAACGAAGAAGCGTATCAAAAGACATTAGAAACAAAACAAACATGGTTTTATTCCAGATCACGTGATGAATTATGGAACAAAGGTGCAACGTCTGGTAACACACAAGAAGTCCAATCAATTGATTTAGATTGTGATCAGGATACATTATTGATTCAAGTGGTACCAGCAGGTCCAGCCTGTCACACGGGAGAGGTCTCATGCTTTTATAACAGAGTGGCTGAAAAGGAAACCAACTATGATGCTTCGATTATTGATAACGTGATGCTAGAGGTGGAACAACGGAAACAAGAACGTGTTGAAAATTCCTATACCAATTATTTATATGACAAAGGTGTCGATAAGATTGGTAAAAAAGTAATTGAAGAAGCCGGCGAAGTAGTAATTGCCGCTAAAAATGAGGATAAAGAAGAATTAACAAACGAAGTAAGTGACTTGCTTTACCATACCTTCGTGATGATGGCGAATCAAGGAGTTTCATTAGAAGATGTCAAACAAGAATTATCCAATCGATTCGCTAAAAAAGGGAACAACAAAGGCGACCGTGCAGAAATTGAAAAATGGTAATATGCGTGAGAAACACCCAGACTATCTGGGTGTTTTTTTGTTTTGCACGAGAAGATATGGATATTCATAATTAAAATCTTATGTAATATAAATTACCTTATACATATTTTTCTAGTTTTGTTATAATGAAGGCATCTTAATAAAATGCAATGTTTCCTTTCAAATGTTTGATCAGGAGGGTTATAAGTGAAAGAATCTACTAAAATAAATGACTACAAGTTAATGGAATGGTTTGGGTTCATTATTGTCTTGATAATGCTCTTTACAGAGGACATTACGCGTAATTGGTTCGGAGAAATGTGGAATCTGTCCTTATTTGCTTTAATAGGAATCTTAGTAGGTTCGTGTATTACCTTCTTATATACTTGGAAACGAAGGAAATTAAGTAACAGATAAGAATCTGCACTCATATTGTATGTTGATCTTAAGATCGGGAGTGATAAAAGTTGAACATAGTAGCGAAGATTCGTAAAAAAGCTAGTGAGAGAAATAAGAAATTTTTAGTTTTGGATATACTATTAACTCTATTAGTGTTGTACTTGGCCATTCACGTTTTATTCATTTCTATATCTGGCTTAGTCAACCCAAATACAACCGATGATTCTCCGACTTTGTTATCGAGCGTCATGTTTTTTTGTCTAGGGCTAACTTATGTAGTTCGAGTAATTGAAATGATAGTTACCGGTAAAAAAGAATATTTTGTTCTATCAACATTCACTGCGGCTTTTATCATTAGTGTATCCGTATTCATGATGGTATTAGAGTATATTAAGTAAAAGTTGACCAACCATACGGAGATTAATGTAAATGGCAGAATTTTTACCATCGATTTGGTTGCGATTTCGATTCATAGTTAATTATTAGGAAAAGAAGGGTTAAAGGATTAATTCAATCTAAAAATAGGTGATGGTTTTTATCAGAATGTTATCTTACAATTACTTTCAGCTGTTTAAAAATTGTATGATAATTTATAAGTAACCTTGATTCATATGCTATGATGGTATTTCTTTTAGCTTGTTGTGGAACTAAAACATGATTTGCAAAATTCCCATTATAAATTAATTACGATACTGTAGAGGGGGATTGAAATGAAGAAATTTAATTTTGATTATCCTGTGACGGAAAAAATTTATAAAACAGTAGAGAAAAGAGAATTAAAATTATTTATATTTGAGTCTGAATTAAAGCAACAAGTAGACAGGCCAGCAATTTTATTTTTTAATGGAGCTAGCTTTAAGAAAGACCCAAAATCACCAGTACAATTCCAACATCAAGCAAATTACTTTTCTTCTGAAGGCATGGTTGCTATATGTGTTGATTATCGAAATGGGTCGGATGAAGGTTTCTTACCAACCCAAGCAATTTGTGATGTTAAGTCTGCTGTACGATGGATAAGGAGAAATGCTTCTGAATGGGGAGTAAGCCCGAACAAGATAGTTGTATGTGGTTCATCTGCAGGTGCATATATTGCTGTGTCTTCTATTATGTTTGATGATTTAAATGATGAACAGGAATATGATAATAAAAGGATTAAACATGTTCCCGACGCTTTAGTTGTTTTTGCAGGAGTCATGGATGGTGTGGATATAATGAGCAGACGCTATCCTGAATTACTTGACATAGCGATTGATATTTCACCAATACATAATATTAAGAAGTGTTTACCTCAAACATTATGGTTATGCGGAACATCGGATTTAGATTATGAAAATAATCAAGAGTTTATTAAGCTGATGAAGCAAGAAGGTAACGAAATAAAATTAAAAACATTTAAAGGAATGGAACATGGTTTTTTTAACTATGGGAGACATCTGAACCAATATTTCCATTTAACAAACTATGAAATTGTTAAATATTTACACGAAATAAAGATTATTATGTAGTTAATTGATAAAATGTTGGGAAACGACTATTAGAAAAATAGATGAGATTAAAGGGGGAATTGAATGCGAAAAATAAGTTCAATGGAAGCAGCTAAGCAATTTATGAATCAGAATTTTTCACATAGCCAGGGTGCTCTATTAGCTGGAAGTGTTGTCCGTGGGGAAGAAACAGCAACATCGGATCTTGATATTGTGATTTTTGATAAAAACCTTACTGCTTCATATAGGGAGTCTATGATTGATTATGGATGGCCAATAGAGATTTTCGTTCATAATTTAACTTCCTATAAATATTTTATCGAAATGGACTGCAAAGCAGGGAAACCCTCAATGGCGAGAATGATTTCTGAAGGTATTATATTAAAAGATGAAGGAATCTTAGTAGCTATAAAAAAGGAAGCGAAAGAGAAATTAGAGAAAGGTCCTGAAAAATGGTCTGATGAAATGATTACACAGAAGCGATATTTTATCACCGATGCTTTAGATGATTTCATAGGCAGCACTAACCGAGCTGAAGACATCTTTATTGCTAACAATTTGGCAGAACTAGTCCATGAATTTGTTTTACGAACAAATTGTCAGTGGATAGGTTCCTCAAAATGGATTGTTCGTGCTTTGAAACAGTATGATGAGAAATTTACTGAAAAATTTATAGTAGCATTTAATGCTTTTTACGAAACTGAAGAGAAAAAGACAGTGATTCAATTGGTTGATAATGTATTACAGCTTTATGGTGGACGTTTATTTGAAGGTTTTTCTTTAGGGAAACATTAAAATTAAAAAATTAAAATTTGATAGATTAGGAGAGCTCGAAATGCATAAAAGTCCTTTGTTAGATCAAATGTTAGAATTGGAAAAGGAATATGTGGGTTTATTTTCTGGAGCAATTGAAAACGATGGAACGATGAGATACATTGACTCTGCGTTGCCGGATATGCATACGCACAATTTTATATGGTATAACTCTAAACAAGGTTTGGGTGAATTTGTCACTGAACAAATAGAGAAACACGATACAAAAGAAAAAGGATTTTTCAGGATAGAGACACCATATCCGATAAGTAGCAAACTAATTGAAAGTTTCCCTGTTAAACCCAAAATATGTACCTATGATTTAATGTATATTGAAACTAATAAATTCTCACAACTGAAAGGAAACCTAGCTTGTAATATATTCAGTGCAGAAGATCATAAGGTTTTAGAAGATGGAATGAACGTGGATATAATAGCCAATCAAACAGAGATGGGTCTTGATTTTGCACAAAGACGAATTAATAGGAAAGCTAAAGTTTATAGTGATAATAATAAAGAGATACAATTTTTTGTTTGCTATTGTGACGGGGTTCCTATCGGTAGTATCGAGTATATGCCATTTAACGGAATGATAAAATTAGAGGATTTCGATATCATAGAGGAACACCAAAGGAAAGGATTTGGAACATTCGTTTTAAAGCACTTATTAGAAATTGCTTATAACGATAATATCGAAATTGCTTATCTTATTACTGATAGTGCGGATACTGCAAAAGAAATGTACAAAAAGAATGGTTTTATGAAAATAGGTGAAAAAACGGAGCTGTTATTTTTTCTTGAATAAAATAAATTATAGTTATATTTTGGTAAATAGAACTTTAAGAGTAAATTAAACAATTATAGTGGAAGGATTAATATGATAAGTAGTTTTGGAGTGCCTGGATTATTACTCATATTGATTATATTAGCAATGTTTGTTGGAATAGGAGTGTTTATATTAAAGGCTATTAAAAAATAATTAATTCTTAAATTGGTGGAGTGCATATTTGGAACGAACGATAATTATATAATGATGCTGAAGATGTGTTGGACATTTTGGTGAACAATTACACAAAAATGTCATTGAAATTTGCAAGGATGGAACAAAAGTTCTCATGTCCAGATGGATGCCGATTTATCTCAAATTATTAAGATAGAGGCGATATACTTATGCAGATTGTTAGAAATGAACCAATAAATCCTGTTGAGCTAAATGAGTTATTAGCTACACAAAAATGGAATGCCTTTGAATAAGTTAGAAACATCAATAAATAAAACATGGGGATGGGTTACTGCTAGAGATGAGGATGGGATGCTAGTTGGCTTTGTACGTGCATTTTCTGATAGCTTGCAACATGCATATGTATTACATTTGCTTATTCACCCTCAGTACCCGTAGAAAAGGAATTGGAACAGCTGTAATGGAAGAGTTTATGTGTCTATTGGCTGAAAATAAATTAATGCCTACTTTAGTAGCAACTCCAGGAAATGTAAAATTTTACGAGAAATTTGGATTTTCTACAGAAATGAATGGATTAACTGCAATGTGCATTCGTGAAAAAATCATATTATACAAATAGGGGATATCGGTTAAGTGAAAAATGCAATTTTATATTATAACTGTATAAGTATAAATGTATAAGCTACTCTTTTGAATACAGGTTTGCCGAGGAGGAAGAAATGGACAAGATTCCTTCGTCACTTGTTGAATACACAGACTTACTTCCGTTTTGGAAAGAGGCAACTTCTTGGGAACTGCTGCGCCAATGGTCACTTTCCGAAGTGTGGAGAGTAGGCAAGCTGGATGGAAGTTCTTTTATTGTCAAAAAGGGAACAAGAGAAAATTCACGTGAAGTTTCAGTCTATAAACATTTATTGACTCCGCTTGGATTGGATATACCAACCATATATAAATATTATGAAGATATTGCTACTGGTATATTAATTATGAAAGATTTAAAGGGAAAGACGTTAGAATATGACCCTCAGCATAAAGACTTTGTAGAGGCTGCGAAACATTTAGCAAAAATTCGTAACAAGGCAAACTTAGGAATTATAGATAAAAGGCTAACTAATGAAACGTATTTGGAGAACTACATTTCAGAAGAAAATATAATAGACGATTTAAGATTTATAATTCAACAATGTGAATATATAGAAACTAGTCAAGTTAATATTTTAAAGAAAGCTCTAAAAGTTTTACCGTATCATATCGGTAAGTTGTATGAAATTCTTCCAGTAACACTTACACATAATGATTATCATTCTAAAAATATAATAAAAAACAATAACGGAATAGCAGTGATTGATTGGGCATCAGCAAAACTTAGTCCCCACCTCGGTGATCTATACTGCTTAATTTCTTCCGCATCAGAAAGCAATATAGAATCAACCGATTTGATTGATGCTTATTGTGAGGGGATAGATGATAATTTGTCACAGGATATTGAGTGGCAAATAAATATTGGTGGTATCTGCTGGATAATTTATGTACTTCGGCAGCTTTTAGAGTATGGTGTTAAAGCTATCTCGGTTGCACGTGAATGGATTCCTGGATTGGTTAACGATCTTGATAAACTTATGAAAGAATTATAGGTAATTAAAATTTGAGATTAAAAGGGATAGTAATAAAGGGGTATCGATATAGCATATCTAATTACAGTTTCAACTAACGGACAGTTTGTTCTAGTAATAAAAGTTAGTGAAGGAGGAATTAAATTGGGTTCGAGAATTATGCACCTGGTTATTGCAAATAGAATTGCTGATGACCTATCAATAAAAGATAAAACATCATTTCTATTAGGGGGCATTGCAGCAGATGCAGTTTCACATAAAAACAAATCTCATTTTTACAACGGTGACGTAAAAGACTATTCACGATATATTGACTACAAAGAATTCATACATAAACATAACTATAATATGAATTCTCACTTTATACAGGGATATTATACTCACCTAATTGCCGATGATATATGGCTGAAAGGTTTTTATTTACCTTGGTTAAAAAACAGAATGGAGGAAGATGAAAACGTATTCAATAGGTATCACAATGATTTTCGATTACTAAATGGAAAATTATTAGATTATTATGACTTCACTCAACAACTAAATGAAGCATTAAGTAAACATGGTACTATCATTGAAACAGAAGAGGTAAAATCTAGTGATATAAACAAATTTATCCCATATGTTATAGGCGATATGAATTATGGTAAGGATGAACTTGAGCAGCCACTAAATGTATTCACACTTGAACAGATTATCGGTTATATTGAGACTTCAGCTGATAAGGGTTTAATCTGCATTAAATCCTTAAGTTAAAGTTGGTTATTATTGAACTAGCGGGCAGGATTGTGGAAGAAATTCATATTATAATGGGGGAATATTCAATGCAAATGCCAGTACATATTGTTGCTGCGGGAGGCTTTGTAGAAAATGACAAAGGCGAAATATTATTAGTAAAAACCCGTCGAGATGGTCACTGGGTATTTCCAGGAGGTCAAGTGGAGGTCGGGGAAAATTTAATAGATGGGTTAAGAAGAGAAGTTAAAGAGGAAAGTGGAATTGATGTTAAAGTATCTCATTTGGTAGGAGTTTTCTCTAATAGAGCACCATATGAGGGACATAGTGGGGTAAAGATAGTACCTACAAAAGTTATGTTTGATTTTGTATGTGAACCCATAGGAGGGGAATTGACAACATCGGATGAAACATCAGAAAGTTGCTGGATTAGTAAAGAGCAAGTTCTAGATATGGTCTCAGCTCCTGCATTGCGTACACGCTATCAAGCATATTTAGATTATAACGGAAGTGTCCATTATATGGACTATATAACTAAGCCAAAGTTTGAATTAAAATTTAAGAAAAATATATAAGAACAATGAATTAACTAATTAGGTTATTTATTCATCAGTATTCAACTAACGGGCAATTTAGTACAATAAGAAGTATATTTTTAATGGGGTGTAATTTTGTTTAAGAGATTTGTTTGGATAATGTTCCTACTGCTTATTATGAGTGCTTGTACATCTGAAAAAAAACTGGACACAAGGAAACTTGAAGTGGCAGAAGAAGATGTAAACATATTATATAAACCCGTAGATAAGAAAAAAGCAGAAGTAGTATTGCCATATGAAATTGAGTACCCGACATATTTCCCTTTTGAGCACGAAGAAACAAATGTAGCTATTGTGGGATGGGAAGACAGCAATGAAAAGATTGTCACATCTATTAGATACCCTTCGATAGAAGAAGATGATAGATGGAATGAAGGTTCCATCTATCAACCAGCTATACCGAATGTTAATTATACTGTGGCAAATTTCGATAGGTATTATAGCGAGTATGCAGATATGAATGGATATGATGAAATTAAAATAGGTGATGATATAACTGGTTTGTTTAAGTTAAACAAAGAAATCAGTGGAGCTGAATTACATTGGTTTGATGGAAAGATAGAATATAATTTACAAATAATGTATTATAGTGAGGACACTAAGGAATTAGAAGACGAGTTAATTAAAATAGCTAATTCAATATAAGATACTCTTCAACTAAAGGTGTATATAATTCCTGAAATATTCCCTTTTTTTGTCGGTGCAAGTTTAGGGTATGTAATGTTTAATAGAGATTTTGAATCTACTGGACTATTAAGCTAACGGAATGTTTTAGTGGAACGAGGTGTTGTTGATGTCGCGTGTTTTATTGCTTTTTGAGCTAATGGACAGAGTTATCCAATAAATAAGCCTGGGAGGTTAGTATATGAAACGATTGGGAAAGCTATACTTTTTCTGTGGAAAAATGGGTGCAGGAAAATCAACTAAATCAAAACAATTGACTATAGAAAAACATGCAGTACTGATGTCTGAGGATGAATGGCTGTCATTTCTTTATCCAAATCAGATTGAAACATTTGAAGACTATCTAAAATTCTCAGCACAGCTTAAACCGTTGGTGAAAAAGCATGTCCAAAACATATTAAGTGTTGGTACAGATGTAGTGATGGATTTTCCGGCTAACACTCAAAAACAGCGAAAGTGGTTTTTGGATATGGTGTCAGAGATAAATGCAAGCCATCAACTAATTTTCCTTAATCTAAATAACGAGAAATGCTTACGTCATATTGCACAAAGACGTAACGAACAACCCGAAAGAAGGGCTTTTGACACGGAAGAGGTGTTTAATCATGTTACTAAATTTTTTGAAGCACCAGAGCCATCCGAGGGTTTAAATATTTTGGAATTAAGCGGACGAGAATAACAATGAGTTCAATGATTCCTGTGTATAGAGTACCTTCTATTACTGTATGGTACTCAATAAGATATAAAATGAAATGTGAGTACGAAAAGTCTCAAATATATATGTTAAAATCGATTTAAGGCTACAATAGTTAAACAGAGAGAGTCGATTATGGCAGCTCTATTTTATAAAAATAGTATGCCTAAAATACGGCATACTAATTAAACTTTGGCTGTATATATCATTAATCCCAATGCTTCTCAATAAATTCGTCTCTACCAGATTGTTCACGATCTAATTTATATTCCTTTTCATTTTTCTTATAAAACTCCTGATGATATTCCTCTGCAGGATAAAAGGTAGCTGCTGGTAAAATTTCAGTAACAATCTCTTTCTGGAATCTATTTTCGTTTTCTAATGCTTTTTTGGAATCTATCGCAAGTGATCGTTGCTCTTCATTATGATAAAAAATGGCTGTCCGGTATTGAGGACCTCTATCGTGAAATTGACCACCATCATCAGTTGGGTCGATTTGTGGCCAATATAAATCTAATATTTGTTGGTAATTAATTTTTTCTGGCTCATATGTTATCTGAACAGCTTCATAATGTCCTGTTGTTCCTTTTTTGACCTCTTCATATACGGGATTTTCGATATGGCCACCAGTGTAACCTGAAATAACACTTTCGACACCATCCCACTGATCAAAAGGCTTTACCATGCACCAGAAGCAGCCACCAGCAAATGTCGCTTTTTCGAATTTTTTATCCATCAATCTTTCTCCTTTATATTGCAAAATCTAAGTCTAGCATTTAATATACTAATTATGTATGTAGAAGTAAATTAATTAATCTTAGAAGGTGAATTGAATGACAAACAAATCAAATGTTTTAATTATAGATGGAATGGCGTTGCTGTTTAGAGGTTTCTTTGCAACAGCATTTACCGGTAATTTTATGGTAAATAGTAAAGGGATCCCAAGAAACGGATTGTTTGGTTTTCTAAATTACTTTTGTAATGCGATAGAAACGTTTCAGCCTACACATGTTATCTGTTGCTGGGACATGGGAAGTCAAACTTTTAGAAATGATTTATACAAAGGCTATAAGTCAAACCGTGATGCACCACCAGAGGAGTTGGTTCCACAGTTTGATTTGGCAAAAGATATTGTCTCTGCATTTCAAGTCCCCAATGTAGGAATTGTGGGGTATGAAGCAGATGATTGTATTGGTACTTTAGCAAAACAACTACAAGCAGATCATCAAGTGACAGTAGTAACTGGGGATCAAGATTTACTGCAGCTTGTAGACCAGCAGATCAATATTGCCATCATGAAGAAAGGACAAGGCAATTATGATGTGTTTAATATTGATAACTTTTATGAAAAAAGAGGGCTTACCCCAGCTCAAATTATTGAATTGAAAGGGTTAATGGGCGATTCCTCCGATAATTATCCAGGCATTAAAGGTGTCGGTGAAAAGACTGCATTAAAGCTTCTACAGCAGTATGAAACGATTGATAACATGCTAGCTGATAAAGATAATTTAACAAAAGGGATGCAAAATAAATTGGATCAATATGCAGAAGATCTTGAAATTTCTCGCAAACTAGCAGAAATATATACAGAGGTACCATTAACATTTTCGATTGAGGATGCCTTATGGAATAAAGATCACAGTAGTATCCACACCTTTTTATTAGAAGACTTAGAATTTAAGAATCCTGAACGCTGGTTAGGTAAATTACAAATGGCGAAGTAAACGAATAATATATATGTTCTACGAAAGAGGATGGGACATCACTTACGACAGAGGAAAGAATCGTTGTAACTCTTCTTAGAGTTAAGTCATTAAATCGTGAAAATGATAAAATAGCTTTGATCTAATGTAAGAATATTCTTCACAGGATAAGACTCTCGCTTAACGGGATAACTCTAATTATCCCGTTAAGCGAGAGTCTTATCCCGTCAAGAGAGGGTATTATCCCGTGAACATATCAATCACATATTGTTGTAGAATTAACCACGACATTTAATGTAGAAAATACCCAAAAAACGAACTACAAAAAGTTCGGTTTTTTATTTTGGCTAAATAACTCTGTTTTTTTATTCCGCTTATTGAAACCGTTGTAAAATAGAAAAGAATTCCTTAATAAACTCATAGAATACTTGTTCAGATGGAGCAAGCTTTCTGTTTTTTGGAATAATAATTCCTACAGTACGTTTTAATTCTGGATTCTGTATTGCTACTTTTGCACTGTAATATGGATTCAAATCGTTAAAAGCACTTTCCGGTAATAATGTGATACCAATACCTGCAGCGACTAACCCCTTAATCGCATCTAAATCTTCCCCTTGTGATGATATGTTTGGTGTAAATCCAGCTTGTTTACATCCATCTATTACTAATTGATGCAAAACATACCCTTCTGGAAATAAAACAAATGATTCATCATGTAAGTCTCTTAAGTTCACACTACTCTGTTCGGCGATAGGGTGTGAGTTTGGAACTAATGCATAAAAGCTCTCCGTAAATAAAATATCACCCAAGATATCGGGATGCTCTGTTGGTACAGGTCCCAAAAATGCAACATCAATTTCACGGTTTTCGACTGATTCAATTAAAAAGTTATACGATCCCTGTCGCAATTGGAAAGCAATTTTAGGATGTTTCTTTTTAAATTCCGATACCACTGTTGGTAACAAATTACTTGCTAAACTGGTAGGAAAACCAATTTTAATCGAGCCACGTTCTGGATCGATATATTCATCGATTTGTTTTTTTGCATGGTCGATTGCTTTTAATGCCGTTTTGGTATGTGTTAAAAATATCTTCCCTATATGTGTTAAACGCACATTTCTTCCTTCTCTTTCAAAGAGCTCCACACCTAGCTCTGCCTCTAAATTAGCAATTTGTCTACTTATAGCAGATTGAGCAACATGCAATTCCGCTGCCGCATCTGATACGTGTTCACGCTCCGCTACTTCAACAAAATAACGCAATTGACGTAACTCCACAGGTTTCACCTCATAATATATATCAGAATTAGAACAATATCATATTTATTATATATTGTTTCGATCAATAATAAAACTTACAATGTTAATAGACACCTTAAAGTATATTTGAATGGGGGCGACATATATGACGTATCAAGATTTGCCTAGTGCCCAAGGGTTATACCATCCGGATTTTGAACATGATGCTTGTGGTATTGGCTTATATGCGCATATAAAAGGGAAACAAACACATGATATCGTAAAAAAAGGTTTAGACATGTTATGCAAATTAGAACACCGTGGTGGACAAGGGAGTGATCCACTTACAGGTGATGGATCTGGATTAATGGTACAGATCCCTGATTCTTATTTTAGAAGAGTATGTAAAGACTTTCAACTACCAGCTGTAGGTCGTTATGGAGTTGGTATGTTATTTCTATCTCAAAATAAAAAAGAACAAGAAGAAGCGATCGATAAAATCAATCAATTAATTGAACAGGAAGGACAAAAACTAATCGGCTGGAGAGATGTGCCTGTAGATCCTGCAGACATTGGTAAAGGTGCGATTGATACATTGCCGAATGTACGTCAAGTATTTATTGAGGCGGCAAACGAATTAGAAGATGATCTTGCATTTGAAAGAAAGTTATATATTATCCGTAAACAAGCTGAAAATTGGGCAAATGAAAAAGAATATCGTTTTTATTTCCCAAGTTTATCAAGTAGAACGATTGTCTATAAAGGGCTACTAACGCCGGATCAAGTTGATAAATTTTATTTAGATCTTCAAGAGAAAGATTTTGTATCAGCATTTTCGTTAGTACACTCACGATTTAGTACGAATACATTTCCATCTTGGGAAAGAGCTCACCCTAACCGTTATCTCATTCATAATGGTGAGATTAATACGATGCGAGGAAATGTAAACTGGATGCGTGCAAGAGAACAACAATTTGTTTCGAAAGCGTTTGGTGAGGACTTGCAAAAAGTTATGCCGATTATTAATGGCGGGGGCAGTGACTCAGCAACATTAGATAATGCACTGGAATTTTTCACTTTAGCCGGACGTAAGCCAGCTCATGCTGCCATGATGTTGATTCCGGAACCATGGGAGAAAAATCCACACATGGATCCCAACAAACGTTCCTTTTATCAATACCATAGTATGATGATGGAACCGTGGGACGGACCAACTTCGATTACATTCACAAATGGCAAGCAAATCGGTGCAATCCTTGACCGTAACGGGTTGCGACCTGCGCGTTATTATGTGACAAAAGATGACTATATTATCTATTCTTCAGAAGTTGGTGTCATTGATTACGAAGAAGAAAATATTTTATTAAAAGAACGTTTAAGCCCAGGCAAAATGCTATTAGTAGATATTGAAGAAGGACGAATTATCTCAGATAAAGAGATAAAAGAGGAAATTTCAGAAGCTCATCCTTATCAAGAATGGTTAGAGGAACAAATTGTGCCATTAGAAGTGGATGCGGAAGATGATGCGTATTTAGATCCTCAGCTTCTACAAAAACAAAAAGCATTTGGTTATACAACAGAAGATGTCGAGAAATACTTGCTTCCGCTGATTGAAGGTGGAAAAGATCCAATTGGTGCAATGGGAAATGATATGCCATTAGCTGTTTTATCAGAACGTCCGCAAAGCTTGTTCAATTATTTTAAACAATTATTTGCACAAGTGACAAATCCACCAATCGATGCTTACCGTGAGCAATTAGTTACATCAATGTTGACATGGATAGGTGGAGAGGGAGATATTCTTGACCCGACAAATACAAAGGGATATCGAATTCGATTAGATTCGCCAATCTTATCTAATTCTCAGATCGAAAAATTAGAGAGCAATAAAATCGAAGGATTTCAGGCGACTGTGATCGACACACTTTTTACAAAAGATATGGGGAAAGCCCTTGATAAAGTGTTTACAGATGCAAAAGCAGCGATAAAAGCAGGAAGCAATATCATTATTCTTAGTGATAAAGATATGGATGCAAGTTCTAAGGCGATTCCTACTCTATTAGCTGTTAGTGGTTTACATCAGTATTTAGTGCGTGAAGGACTGCGTACAAAGGCAAGTATTATAGCACAAACTGGTGAAGCCCGTGAAGTACACCATTTTGCGACAATGCTGGGTTATGGTGTTGATGCGATTCATCCGTATTTAGTGTACCAAACCTATTATGAAACGATTTTAAACAATCAACTAAAAATGAATTTAGCACAGGTTCAAGATAAATTTATTAGTGTGGCAACAGAAGGTATTATCAAAGTAATGTCAAAAATCGGTATTTCAACAGTTCAAAGTTACCGTGGTGCACAGATATTCGAAGCAGTAGGGATCAGCAAACAAGTGATTGCAGATCATTTTACAGGTACGGCTTCACAAATCGATGGTATTGATCTAGACGTGATTCAAGAAGAAACAGAAAAACGTCATAAAGACGGTTATAAAAAAGCGATTGAACAGTCACTAGAATCAGGAAGTGATTTCCAATGGCGTCAAGTAGGTGAGCACCATGCCTTTAATCCAACAACGATTCATACATTACAATGGGCATGCCGTCGTGGCGATTACAAGTTATTTAAAAAATTCTCGAAAACGGCGAATGAAGAGCGAATTGGCTTTTTGCGTAATTTATTCGACTTCAAGAAATCGAATAGTATTCCAATTGAAGAAGTGGAATCCGTTGATTCGATTGTCAAACGATTTAAAACAGGGGCAATGTCATTTGGTTCGATAAGCAAGGAAGCCCATGAAGCATTGGCTATTGCAATGAACCGTTTAGGTGGAAAAAGTAATAGTGGTGAAGGTGGCGAAGATGCGGATCGTTTTACGGTTGATGAGAATGGTGACTTACGTTCTAGTGCAATCAAGCAGGTAGCATCAGGACGTTTCGGTGCCAAAAGCCATTACCTTGTGAATGCCAAAGAATTACAGATAAAAATGGCGCAAGGGGCAAAACCAGGTGAAGGTGGACAGTTACCAGGCATGAAAGTATACCCATGGGTAGCAGATGTTCGTGGGTCCACACCAGGCGTTGACTTAATTTCACCTCCACCACACCATGATATCTATTCGATTGAGGATTTAGCACAACTTATTCATGATTTAAAAAATGCCAATCGTGATGCACGTGTCAGTGTCAAACTAGTAGCAAAATCTGGTGTAGGTACGATCGCTGCAGGTGTGGCAAAAGGCAGTGCAGATGTTATCTCTGTTGTTGGTTATGACGGTGGTACTGGTGCTTCACCTAAAACAAGTATTAAACATGCAGGCTTACCGTGGGAATTAGGTCTTGCAGAAGCACATCAAACATTAATGTTAAATGGCCTTAGAGATAGAGTCATTTTAGAAACAGACGGAAAATTATTAACAGGTAAAGATGTCGTGATGGCTGCACTACTTGGTGCAGAGGAATATGGATTTGCAACAGCACCATTGGTTGTTGTTGGATGTATCATGATGCGTGTTTGTCATAATGACACATGCCCAGTAGGGGTAGCAACCCAAAACCCTGAACTACGCAAGAAATTTACCGGAAACCCTGACCATGTCGTCAATTACATGACATTCCTTGCCGAAGAAGTTCGTGAAATCATGGCTGAACTTGGTTTTAGAACGATAGATGAAATGGTTGGAAGAACAGATGTCTTGGAGGTTTCTGAACGTGCGGAGGCACACTGGAAAGCAAAACATCTTGATTTAACCACCTTATTATATCAAGCAGAGGGTACTCGTACCAATACAACAAAACAAGATCATAAGCTTGATCAATCATTAGACCTTAAATACATTTTACCGACTGTACAACATGCGATCGAAACAGGAGAAGCATTAGAAGCCTCTTTCCCGATTAAAAATACAGATCGAGTAGTGGGTACGATTGTTGGTAGTGAAATCTCGAAAAAATATGGTGAAAGAGGATTGCCGGAGGATACGATTAATCTTCATTTCAGAGGCTCAGCAGGCCAAAGTTTTGGTGCCTTTATTCCTTCTGGTATGACACTAACCGTAACAGGAGATGCCAATGACTATGTTGGTAAAGGTTTATCGGGTGGAAAGGTGATTGTACGTGCATCCGAAAAGTCTACCATTGATCCTGGTAACAATGTGATCGCTGGTAATGTTTCCTTCTATGGTGCAACTAGCGGGGAAGCTTATATTCAAGGATATGCAGGAGAACGATTTGCTGTAAGAAACAGTGGAGCCAACATTGTAGTCGAAGGTGTTGGAGATCATGGTTGTGAATATATGACAGGTGGACGCATTGTCATCTTAGGAAATGTAGGTAAAAACTTTGCAGCAGGTATGTCTGGCGGGATTGCTTACGTGAAACCTGATAATATCGAAAAATTCAAACGTCTATGTAACGATGAATTAGTACAGTTTGAATCACTTACAGATCCAGATGAAATTGAGGAAGTGAAAGAATTAATTATGAATCACCAAGAGTATACAAATAGTGATAAGGCTATGATTACCTTACAAAACTGGGAGGAAGAAGTAGTCAATTTCGTAAAAGTTATTCCTACTGATTATAAATTAATGTTACAACAAATCGAATGGTTTGAAGCTCAAGGTTTTTCTGAGGAAGAAGCGAGATTAGAAGCATTTACGGCAAAAAAAGAAAACAAAATGACAGTAGAAATAAATAGAGAAGAAATTGTGATGAAATAGAAAGGAGACAGATGATATGGGGAAAGCAACAGGTTTTATGGAGTTTGAAAGACAAACGGCAAATGAGCGTGATCCGTTAACAAGAATTCATGACTGGAAAGAATACTCTGCTCCTTTCTCAGATGAAGTAGCAAAAACACAAGGAGCACGTTGTATGGATTGTGGTACACCATTCTGTCATATTGGGATGGATATTGATGGGGCAACTTCTGGTTGCCCTGTCTATAACCTCATCCCTGAGTGGAATGATTTGGTGTACAAAGGGAAATGGAAAGAAGCTTTGGATCGTTTAATGAAAACAAATAACTTTCCGGAATTCACCGGGAGAGTTTGTCCAGCACCATGTGAAGGCTCTTGTACAGTAGCCATTAACGACCCGGCAATTACGATCAAAAATATTGAACAGAAAATCATTGATACAGGTTTTGAAAACGGCTGGATTCAACCTCGTGTACCAGTTAAACGTACAGGCAAAACCGTAGCGATTATCGGTTCTGGACCTGCTGGTTTAGCTGCTGCAGATCAATTGAACCAAGCAGGACACAAGGTAACGGTATATGAACGTGCCGATCGCGCAGGGGGACTTTTAACATACGGTATCCCTAACATGAAGTTAGATAAGGATGTAGTAGAACGACGTGTGCAGTTATTGCGTGATGAAGGAGTTACCTTTATATTAAATACGGAAGTGGGTAAAGATATTGCTGCTGACGAAATCAAAGAGCAGTTTGACTCCGTTATTTTATGTACAGGAGCTCAAAAGCACCGTGACTTACCTATCGAAGGTCGTGACAGTAAAGGTGTCCGTTTTGCGATGGATTATTTAACAAAAGCAACGCAATCGCTTTTAGATGACAGTTTTACTGTTGAAGGTGAATTGGATGCAGACGGAAAAGACGTTATTGTAATTGGTGGTGGAGATACAGGTGCTGACTGTATAGCGACAGCACTTCGTCAAGGAGCAAAGAGTATTGTCCAGTTCGGTAAACACCCACAATTACCGATTAAACGCTCAGATGATAATATGTGGCCAGCATTCCCACAAGTTTTCAGTTTAGAGTATGCTCACAAAGAAGCGAAAGAGAAATTTGGAGAGGATATTCGTCAGTATTCGATCCAAACGAAGAAATTCGTTACTGATGATAATGGCAAATTGAAAGAATTACACACAGTGGAAATGAAGAAAACACGTGATGAGAATGGAATGTTTGTATTTGAAGAAATTCCTGGAACAGAGAAAGTATGGCCAGCACAATTAGTATTAATTGCAATTGGCTTTGAAGGTGCTGAACATCCAGTACTTGAGGCATTCAATGTGAAAACAGAAAGAAATCGAGTGGATGCAGCATATGGAGACTTCCGCACGAATGTAGACCATGTTTTTGCTGCAGGTGATTCAAGACGTGGTCAAAGTCTAATCGTATGGGCAATCAACGAAGGCCGAGAAGTAGCTTGTCATGTTGATGAGTTCCTAATGGGAGAGACAGCATTGCCATCGGTTGCGAATATGTAAATAAAGTAAAGGATACAAATTGCAAGTTAATTTGTATCCTTTTTATTTGGAAAAATTCGAAGTAAAATAATATGAGGTTTGTGCTAATATATAAGTAAATGGAAAGTGGATGATTAATATGAATAAAATTCTATTACATGTAGAAGGGTTGGCAATATTATTATTAAGTTTGTATGGTTACTTTTATTTTGGTTTTAGCTGGATCTGGTTTTTTATTTTGTTGTTAAGCCCGGATATTTTTATGCTGGGATATCTGATCAATAATAAGGTGGGTTCGATGGTTTATAACTTCATACATACCTTAAGCGTCGCAATACTCATTTTTCTGATTGGAATATTTTTATCAAATTCAATCTTTTTAGCTGCTGGATTAATCTTGTCATCTCACATTGGTATGGACAGAATGTTTGGTTATGGCTTAAAATATCCTACTCACTTTAAAGATACTCATTTAAATCGTGTATAAAATATTACCTAAGTATGTCTTAATAGCGGAAATGAGTGTTTTCTCAGTCGGACTAAATCCCATGAGGAAATAAGTCCAATCGGCAATTCCTTACTATTACCTGTCTCAGTAATGATGATTGCTTCTAATTTTTGATTGTTTTCTATATATTTTTTAAACATGCTTTCAATTTCTATCACACTTGTTTCTTTTCGGGTTATGACTGTGTGCACATTATTTTCCATTTTAAAAAAGTCTCCTATTGCTTGATCGGATGATATTTTTTTGCCGCTATCCATATTTTCAGCAAACCAGTGAGCTATATCTCCATCAGTTAAAAGCCCAACAAATCGATCTTCGTGATATATTGGGTATTGGGAATAACCTTTTTTTATTAGACAATCCATTACTTTTTTAAATGGAGTATCTAAGGAGAAAAATTCTACTGGTTTAGATGCAATGGAGAGTGCAGAAGGAGGCTCTCTTAAAAGTTTAGCCAATGTTTCTAATTCATGGACCACTTCTTGATGCGGCTCTGCAATATAGAAATCCTCCTTAATTTTACGGTGCACAATTGCATTTCTTAATTTGCTGCATTGTTTTAAAAGGTCAAAATATTGCTCGATGACCGGATGTTGAATTTTTGCTTTAGTTAAGACTTCTGTAAAAGAAGCATGGTTATTATGTTCATTAACATAATCACATAATTTGTCGTGTATTTGGTTAAATGCTGTTTCAAATCTTTCGGATAATTCAAACGCCATGGTCATACTCCTTCAATTGTTTGAAAATTTTCAAATTTAATGGTTGTCATATTGACTTGTTTAGTAATAAAATATAGGTTATAGGTTATTTTGCCAAACATGTATCGAATTCATTCAAATAAGGAGTCTTTTTATGTCAGAGTACACAATCACTTATATTAAAAACGAACAACCAAAAGAAAAGCCGCAATCAGATCAGCTTTCTTTCGGAAAATATTTTACGGATCATATGTTTATTCAAGACTATAATCCGGAGAAGGGTTGGCATAATCCACGTATCGTACCTTATCAGCCATTAGTGCTAGATCCTGCTGCGATCGTCTTCCATTATGGTCAAACCGTTTTTGAAGGATTAAAAGCATATCGTACCAAACGTGATAAGATTCAATTATTCCGTCCTGATAAAAATATGGAACGCTTGAATCGTTCCAATGATCGAATGTGTATCCCTGAAATTGATGAAGAGTTTGCGATTGATGCGATTAAACATCTTGTACATATTGATCAAGAATGGGTACCAAATGCACCTGGCACTTCTTTATACATAAGACCGTTTGTTATTTCTACTGAACCATACTTAGGAGTATCACCATCTGCTACCTATCAGTTTATTGTGATTTTATCACCGGTTGGTGCGTATTATGAAGAAGGGATTAATCCTGTAAAAATTGCAGTTGAGAATCAATTTGTACGTGCCGTAAAAGGTGGTACAGGGGAAGCGAAAACAGCTGGTAACTATGCATCAAGTTTAAAAGCGCAAGAACAAGTAGCTGACGAAGGTTATGCTCAAGTTTTATGGTTAGATGGTGTCGAGAAAAAATACATTGAAGAAGTAGGTAGCATGAATGTATTCTTCAAAATTAATGGAGAAATCGTTACACCAGCTTTAAACGGCAGTATTTTAGAAGGTGTTACGAGGAATTCTGTTATCGAATTATTAAAACATTGGGATATCACGGTTAATGAACGAAAAATTACCATGGATGAACTTTATGATCATTATCAAAAAGGTGAATTAGAAGAAGCGTTTGGATCCGGAACTGCAGCTGTCATTTCACCAGTTGGAGAATTAGCCTGGGAAGGCAAGAAGATGCATATTAACAATGGTGAAACAGGTGAGATTGCCAAAAAGTTGTATGATACATTAACAGGCATCCAATATGGGGAAGAAAAAGATCCATTTAACTGGATTGTTAAAGTGAAATATTAATAAGCGGAAACACTTGAGTTTCTGGCAACTATTTTCTATAATAGCAATAGAATAAATAAAAAAGTTATGATTAGAGCCAGTAGTTGGTGAAATGGTGATAAGAGATTGGAATTCAAAGGCTGGGAAATTCCAACACCCAATACACGAATGAACCTACTCTAAGAACTGTTAAGAATAAACTTAATCGTCGCTCTGCGTTAAAGAGGTAAGTGGATCGTATCTAAAAATATGATCAACCTAAGGTGGTACCGCGGAAAAGACTCTTTTCGTCCTTTGTATGAAGGATGAGAGGGTCTTTTTTGATAGATGAAATAAACGAAGGCGTGAATAGGATGGCAAAAAAGCGAATCGTAGTCAAAATAGGGAGTAGTTCACTAACAAATAAAAATGGTGGTTTAGATTTGCTTCAATTAAAAGAGCATGCTCAAGCGATTGCCGCCTTAAAAAAAGAGAACTATGAAGTCATATTAATTTCCTCGGGAGCAGTTTCTGCTGGATTCTTTGATCTCGGTTACCCAACAAGACCTGTTACCGTTTCAGGAAAACAAGCAGCAGCGGCAGTGGGCCAAGGATTATTAGTGCAAGCATACACAGATGCCTTTCGTCAATATGGCATGGTGACTGCGCAACTACTTTTGACGAAAGATGTCTTTAGTAATGAAATGCAGTACAGTAATGTTTACGCCACCTTAACCGAATTATTAAAAAGAGACGTGATACCGATTATTAATGAAAACGACACAGTAGCCATCGATGAGCTAACGTTTGGCGACAATGATATGTTGTCCGCTTTAGTAAGCGGGCTGGTACATGCAGACTTTTTAATGATGCTAACCGATATTAACGGTTTATATGATAAGAATCCTAAGACAGATCCAACTGCTAAAAAATATCATCGACTACCAAAATTAACAGCTGAAATTCTGCAACAAACCAAACATGAATCAGGTTCTAAATTTGGAACAGGTGGTATGAAGTCCAAACTTCTTGCAGCCAAAACTGCTCTTTCTTTAGGTGTTCGCGTATTTGTCGGAACAGGTAAAGGAGAGGATAAGCTTGTCAGAATTATCAATAACCAAGGTGATGGTACCTATATTGGCGAAGAACTTACCAGTAGTTTTCGCAAACAAAAACAATGGATTGCTTTCCATTCTTCCGTTTCTGGAAAACTACATGTTGACAAAGGCGCAAGTGAAGCTATCTTACATCAAGGAAAAAGCCTATTACCAGCAGGTATTAAATGGGTGGATGGAGAGTTTAACGTAGGTTCGGTTGTTGAAATTGTCTTTGATGATGATGTAATAGCAAAAGGACAGGTGAATTATTCCTCAGAGGAATTAATTAAATCAAAAGGAGAATCGAGTAAGATTGCGATGGAACAATCAGCAAGAAAACGACCGGAAGTCATTCATCGTGACCGACTCGTTTTATCAATTAAGGAGGCCTATAATTATGAGTGATTTATTGCAAAAAGCTAAATTAGTACGTGCAACAACAACAGCTTTAGCTACCAATACGACAGAACAAAAGAACAGAGCACTGGAACTATTATCTGCACAATTAAAGGAACAAAAGACGTTTATTATCGAAGAAAATAATCGTGATATTGAACAAGGAAGAAATAACGGGTTACATGAATCGTTAATCGACCGTTTGATTTTAAATGAAGAACGGATCGATGATATGGCCGATGCTTTATTAGAGCTTGTTGAATTACAGGACCCTATCGGTGAAATTATGGAAGAATGGTCACGTCCAAATGGATTAAATATACAGAAGGCACGAGTTCCAATTGGAGTAGTTGGAATGATCTATGAAGCAAGACCAAATGTCACGATTGATGCAGCTAGTCTTTGTTTAAAGACTGGAAATGCTGTACTACTGCGTGGGAGCTCGTCTGCCATTCATTCCAATACAGCTTTAGTAAAAGTAATTCATGATGCCTTAAAACAATCTGAACTTCCAAATGATTCAGTCCAATTAATTGAGGATACAAGCCGCGAGACAGCATCTGAAATGTTTAAATTAAATGACTATTTAGATGTTTTAATTCCACGTGGTGGCAAGAAGTTGATTGACACTGTTGTAGCCAATGCATCTGTTCCTGTTCTCGAAACTGGAGCAGGAAATTGTCATTTATTTATTGACGAAACAGCGCAGAAACAAATGGCCATTGATATAGCGATTAATGCCAAAACACAAAGACCTTCTGTATGTAATGCAATAGAAACGATACTAGTCGAGAAGAAATGGGCAGAAAATAACTTGGAATCATTAATTACTTCCTTACAAAAAGCAGATGTGGAAATCCATGGTGACGATTTTGCTGTTTCAAAAGGCGAAAATATTATTGAAGCGACAGAAGAAGATTACGAAACCGAGTATTTGGATAACATAGTTGCTCTAAAGATTGTTGATTCTGTTCAAGAAGCGATTGATCACATTAACAAATATGGTACCCATCATTCAGAGTCAATTATTACAGAGAATGAGGAACATGTGGTAGCGTTTATGAATGAGGTAGATGCAGCTGCAGTCTATCATAATTCTTCCACTCGTTTTACAGATGGTTTTGAGTTTGGTTTTGGGGCTGAAATCGGCATTAGTACGCAAAAATTGCATGCACGTGGACCTATGGGGTTAGAAGCATTGACGTCTACAAAATACCTATTGCATGGAACTGGTCAAATTAAGTAAATAATTTTTCTTTGAGGATAATTCCTGTATAATAAAACTGGAACATATAAATGGTAAAAAAAGGAGTTTTAAACATGGCAAACACGTTAATTTTTGGACACAAGAACCCGGATACAGATACAATTTGTTCTGCAATTGCCTATGCCGAGTTAAAAACTGGTTTAGGTGAAGAAGTAGAAGCAGTTCGATTAGGAGAAGTTAATAACGAAACCCAATATGCATTAGATCATTTTAATCAATCTGCACCTCGAATGGTAGAGAATGTGTCAGATGAAGTCGACCAAGTTATTTTGGTAGACCATAATGAACGACAACAAAGTGCAGAAGACATTGATCGTGTGCAAGTATTAGAAGTAATTGATCATCATCGTATTGCGAACTTTGAAACAAAAGATCCGGTCTATTATCGTGCAGAACCTGTTGGTTGTACAGCAACGATTCTTAATAAGCTATATAAAGAGAACAATGTAGAAATAAAGAAAGAAACAGCAGGACTAATGCTGTCAGCAATTATTTCCGACTCATTATTATTTAAATCTCCAACATGTACAGATCAAGATGTAGCAGCAGCCAAAGAACTAGCGGAAATTGCAGGTGTCGACATTGAAAAATACGGTCTGGATATGTTAAAAGCAGGTGCAGACTTAAGTGACAAATCAGCGCAAGACTTAATCACTATGGATGCTAAGGAATTCGATATGAATGGAAGTAAAGTAGAAATCGCTCAGGTAAATACAGTGGAAGTTGACGATGTATTAGCACTTCGCAGCGAAATCGAACCGGCTATTGAGAAAACTGTTGCAGATAAAGGCTTAAAGCTATTTGTCTTTGTTATTACCGACATTCTTAACAATGACTCTGTTGTTCTTGCAGTAGGGGAAGCAGAAGACAAAGTAGCAAAAGCATTTGATGTAACACTTGAGAACAAAACAGCAACATTAAAAGGCGTAGTATCACGTAAAAAACAAGTCGTACCGAATTTGCAAAATGTATTTTAAACCGGCAAGTTAATGCATTAAAGGGTGTTAATCATGTATTGGTTAACATCCTTTTTCATAAGCAAGGAAAGATAATCTGCGGTAACAACGCTTTTTAAATGTAGCCATTTTGAAATATAGTAGATGTTACCCACCGCTCCGGCTGTCCACTTCCCTTTTACCACGGGCACAAGTGCAACATCTACTCAAGCAAGCTTTCGTAGTGTTTTCTATGCAGTGGCGTTTTCCCTTGGAAAGCGAAGTGGGTAAGCCATGGCGAGTATTAAGTCTATTATCCATTTCAAAATTACTACTAAAAGGAACAGGGAATTACCTGGTTTATCTTAAAAGAAATGACATATGGGAATGAAAAACAATGATTATAACAACAGCTTCTCGCAAACAGTTTAAATTGGAAAGAGATGCAAAAGCATTAGCGAATCAGTATCACTTGCAATATGTAGTGAGAAATCAACGTTCTTTAAGAAAATTAAAGCAAGAATATAAAACAGATATTCTTGTGTTTAGTCATGACGAATTATACATATCACCTATCGATTCCGATGAAAAAATCTTCTTCCATCCTAACCTCTCCATGATTCGTGCTAAACGTTTTATTAAAGGAGAAAGGGAACCATTTTTGGAAGTTACAAAGTTAAAGCAAGGGATGAGTTTTTTAGATTGCACACTTGGTTTAGCAGCTGATAGTATCATAGCCAGTATAGCTGTTGGAAATTCTGGAAGAGTTATTGGAGTGGAAGCAAGTAAAATGATATCTATGATTGTGAAGGAAGGATTAATGCGATTCGAAAGTTCGTTAGATTTTTTTGATCAAGCAATGAGGAATATTGAAGTACATAATGAGGACCATTATCATTTTTTGAAAAATGCAGCAACTAAAAGTATCGATGTCATTTATTTTGACCCTATGTTTCAACAAGAAATCAAAGAATCTGATGGTATAGCTCCTTTACGAATGATTGCCGTAAATACAGATCTTACGAATAAAATATTGTCAGAAGCAAGACGTGTCGCAAAACAACGGATTGTTCTAAAAGATCATTGGCAAAGTGAACGTTTTAGGCATTACGGCTTTACCCGGCATATTCGCAAAACGGCACAGTTTCATTACGGGACGATTGAATTACATTAAATTGTAACAGCTATTGCTGTCATTAGTGCTCCCGTTGCTTGAATCCAGTTGCCAATTGTATTCCACTCCATCTCACTATTGTTTCTTTGTGTTGACAAAGCTTGCATGCTGTTACCGATTACTTGTAACAAATTACCGATACCACTATACAAAACATTAATTGTTCGTTTTTTATTCCAGTCCTCCGAAAAGCTGATACTTCCTCCGAGTGCTTGAAGCAGGTTACCTTTTTTATTAAGTGCATTTTTTGTTTGTTTATCTAATTGTAGTATTAGTGAACTTATAACGGTGGTGTTACCTATTGCCTGGATTTCATTTGCGATATTTTCTAACTGTACTGAAGTAAGTCGTTCAACTTGAATAGCGTTTCCGGTTGCTTGTAGAGAATTTCCAATGATTTTTAAATCTTTTGTTGCGGAAGGTGTGATCGAAAAACTAGGTGTATTTGCTAAAGCAGAAATAACGGTGCCGATTGCTACTACCCATCCTCCAAATAATAGATTATCATTATCCTCTGACATAAGATCACCTCAAAAATTATAATATGAAAATTATCTCAAATTGCCTTGGATTCAAAATTGAAAAATAATAAATAGTTGATTATGACAACGTTTTCTTATAAGATGTACGTAATAGTTAATAAATATAATTAATAAAGATAGGAGAGATATATATGGTAAAGCAAATCAAAGAGGTCATGCCACATATAGCCTTTGGTGGAGATTACAACCCAGAACAGTGGGATGAACAGGTTTGGCTAGAGGATGCAAAATTAATGCAGGAAGCAGGGGTAAACCTTGTTTCTGTTGCGATATTTAGCTGGTCTGTTATCGAGCGAAAGGAAGGTCAATTTGATTTTGCTTGGTTAGATAAGGTTTTAGATATCTTACATAGTCATGGAATCGGAGTGGCTTTGGCGACTGCAACTGCTTCTCCACCAGCATGGTTATCCAAAGAATACCCAGAAGTATTAGCTGTACAAGAAAATGGTGTACCTTTCCAAGTTGGATCCAGACAGCATTATTCGCCAAATAGTAAGCGTTTTAGATATGCTGTTAAACAGTTAGTTACAGAAATGGCCAACCGGTATAAAGATCACCCTGCAGTTAAATTGTGGCATATAAATAATGAATATGGATGCCATCTAGCTGAGTGCTATAGTGAGGAAAGTTTGCAAGCGTTCCGTACTTGGTTAAAAGATAGATATCATACAATGGATAACTTGAACAAGAAATGGGGTACAAATTTTTGGAGTCAACGCTATAATGCTTGGGATGAGATTCAATTTCCAGCAAATTTACCAACTTTTTATAACCCGAGTCAGAAGTTAGATTACAAGCGTTTTATGGATGAAGCGATTTTTGAACTTTATAAAACAGAAAAAGAAGTACTTAGAGATATTACACCAGAGATCCCTGTTTTCACTAACTTCATGTATGAATTTAAACCACTTAATTACTTTGAATGGGCGAAAGATATGGATTTAGTAACCTGGGATTCCTACCCAGATCCAAGAGAAGGAAAACCATATCGACATGCAATGCATCATGACTTAATGAGAAGTTTGAAGCATGGTCAACCTTTTTATTTAATGGAGCAGGTAACCTCTCATGTGAATTGGCGAGATATTAATCTGACAAAAAAACCAGGAGAAATGCGACTGTGGAGTTACTCAACCGTTGCAAGAGGCGGTGACGGGGTCATGTATTTCCAATGGCGACAAGGTAGAGCTGGGGCAGAAAAATTCCATGGTGCAATGGTCCCGCACTCGAATAACCCTAAGAGTCGTACGTATCAGGAGGTTAAACAATTAGGGAACGAGTTAAAGCAACTTGATGGACTAGTTGATGCTAGAACTAATGCGAAAGTGGCCATTGTATTTGATTGGGAAAATTGGTGGGCAGTGGAATTAGAAGGAAAGCCACATAATAAATTATCCTATTTAAATCAAGTTTATCAATATTATCGCGTGTTTTATGAGAAAAATATTGCAGTAGACTTTGTAGATCCTACAAGTGATCTCTCAGACTACCAATTAGTTGTCGCTCCGATGCTATATATGATTCGAGACGGAGAAGAAAAAAATTTAGAACAATTTGTCGATCAAGGGGGTACACTAGTAGTAAGCTTTTTTAGTGGAATTGCTGATCAACAGGACCATATTCACTTAGGTGGATACCCGGCACCTCTTCGTAAGTTATTGGGCTTAACGGTTGAGGAGTTTGCTCCAATGGCTGATGAAGAAACTAATACGATTGTTGCAAATGGAGAACCGTCAACTGTTGATACATGGGCTGATATTATTAGATTGGAAGGTGCTAAATCAATTGCAACATTTAAAGAAAATTGGTATCAAGACTCTCCAGCAGTGACGATTCATCAGTATGGTAAAGGTAGTTC
The DNA here is from genome assembly GCF_900143085.1 of Gracilibacillus kekensis. GTDB lineage: Bacteria > Bacillota > Bacilli > Bacillales > Amphibacillaceae > Gracilibacillus > Gracilibacillus kekensis. The sequence continues at coordinate 260,653 of NZ_FRCZ01000004.1, forward strand.
GATTTATATTGGTACCAATCCATCTGAAGCGTATGTAGATAATTTATTTGAGGGGATTTTGCAACAATTAAGTATTTCCGCACCTCTTTCAGTGCCAACTAATGTGGAAGTTGTGGAAAGGAAAAATAGTAATGAAACTTACCTGTTCATTTTAAATCACAATACGGATCCGGTAACGATTTCTCTGGATAAAGGTGTGACCTACACGAATTGCTTAAACAAACAAAAAGTTACAGATGAAATTCATATAGGTCATACGGATGTAGCAATCCTAACCTATTGAAAAGATTGGACTTAATATACCTCCGCTTCATAAGTAATGGAAGCGGAGGTTTGTTAACTTCAACTTTAAGAAGCTTTACATATTAGGATAAAAATATTTTCTAATTTGCTTGTTTATGTTAGTATAAATCTAACAATTGAAGTAGGAAGGGTTCAAATTATGAGTACAAAAGTTAATCCAATTCAAGTTAGAGATATTATTATCGCAAATCAAGTTTTAAAAGATGTGGTAGTTAAAACACCATTACAGCGTGATCCGATTCTGTCTGATAAGTATGATTGTAATGTATATTTAAAAAGAGAGGATCTTCAAGTCGTACGTTCCTTTAAAATTCGAGGGGCGTATAATTTGATGCAAGGATTGACCCAGGAAGAACTGGCCAATGGAGTGGTTTGTGCTAGTGCGGGAAATCATGCGCAGGGTGTTGCCTATTCTTGTAAGGCATTAGGAGTGAAAGGTGTCATTTTCATGCCGAGTACAACTCCTCGGCAAAAAGTAAACCGTGTCGAATTTTTCGGCGGACCATTTGTTGAAATTCGCTTAATCGGGGATACCTTCGATGATTCATTCGATCAAGCAATGGAATACTGTAATGAACATGATGCATCATTCATTCACCCTTTTAATGATACACGGACAATTACGGGACAAGGTACTATTGGTCTTGAAATTTTAGATTGTATGGAAGAGCCGATTTCCCATGTCTTTATGGCAGTTGGCGGTGGCGGCTTGATTTCGGGTGTCGGCTCGTACCTAAATAGTATCAGTCCAGATACGAAGATTGTCGGAGTAGAGCCTGAAGGAGCAGCATCAATGAAAGCTGCTTTAGAAAAAGATGAAGTTGTTAAATTAGATAAAATTGATAAATTTGTGGATGGTGCAAGCGTCAAAAGAGTTGGGGATATTTCGTTTGATATTGCCAAAGATTTTATTGATGATATCGCAGTTGTACCAGAGGGTAAACTATGTACTACCCTATTAGATTTATATAATGAAAATGCGATTGTTGCAGAACCGGCAGGAGCGTTACCAATCTCAGCACTAGATGACTACCGTGATGAAATAAAAGGGAAAAACGTTGTATGTATTGTAAGTGGCGGTAATAATGATATCGATCGTATGCAGGAATTTAAAGAACGTTCGTTAATCTACGAAGGTTTTAAACATTATTTTATCGTTAATTTTCCGCAACGCGCAGGTGCACTAAGAGAATTTATGGATGAAGTACTAGGAAAAGACGATGACATCACTCGTTTTGAGTATACCAAGAAAAATAATCGTGATAAGGGGCCAGTTTTAGTAGGCATCGAGTTGCAAAGAGCTGAAGATTATCATCAGATTATATCGCGTATGGAGAAAAAAGGATTTACTTATATCGAAATCAATAAAGATGAACAACTATTCCAATTATTAATCTGATTTTGCGTTAATTTACGATATGAAAAATTGAAATTAAATGACAGGCTTGTCGCCATTCGATATGGTGATGAGCTTTTTTTGAAAGTAAAGGATAAGGTATGGTTTGGGGGAGACTCGTTTTGAATAAGACTTTACTAAATGAGCTGATGTTGGAAACAGATGAGGAACGTGGGATCTTGCGGGGCGATAAGGCGGTTAATAAGGAAATCTATACAAACTTAACCTCAGATTTTATCATCCAAAGCGAGAAATTTTTAAAAGATGATTTAATTATGATTCGTAAGCATCCTAGATATATCGATTTTCCGAAACACTCGCATGATTATATTGAAATGAATTATGTGTTTAATGGTCAATTTCATCAAAAAGTCGCAAACCAGTCAATGACTTTAAGACAGGGAGATATATTGCTACTCAATCAGCACATTGAACATGAGCTAACAGCTTGTAAAAAAGAGGATATTATTATTAACTTTATTATTCACCCGGCTTTTTTTGATTATATCCTATCCAATCTTTCTACAGGTTTTATTCAGAGTCAGATGATCCATTTTTTAATGAATAGCATATTTGATTATAATCAGACCGGTCAATTTTTGTATTATCCAGTTTCCGATTCGATTCGAATTCAGGAGATTATGAGCCAATTATTAGAAGAGATGTTTGAGGAATCGATTCTGTCTAAATCAAAAATAAAATTTCTTATGGGACTTTTAATTTTAGAATTGATTGAGCAACAGAAGCAGACACAGCAAAATAATTTCTATACGGAAAAACATACGTTTCTAACGGAAGTATTTCGCTATATAGAAGAAAACTATCGAGAAGCAAACTTACAAGCATTAGCCAAACAATTTAATCAAACTGCCTATTGGGTAAGTAAACAAGTTAAAGCATTAACGAATCAAAATTTTAAGGACCTGGTTCAGGAGAAAAGATTGTTAGTGGCGAAGAACTTATTGCTATACAGTGAGTTGTCTATGCAAGCAATTGCTGAAGAAATAGGCTATGAAAATATCAGTTATTTTTACCGAATTTTCAAACAAAAATATAAAATGACTCCAAAAGTATACCAAACTCAACTCCTTAAAAAAGAATAACATTCTAGATTCAAAAACACTATGAAAGAGTGCACACACATGTCTTTCATAGTGTTTTTTATATTGATCCATCGAATTTTATAGATCTCATTTGTAAAACACTTGCAAAAAAGGACAATAAATAGGTAATTTTCGATATTAATATAAAGCAGAAAACACGATATGATAAGTTTATAAATCGCTTACAAGAAGGAAGTGATACAGTTGCAAAAATGTAACTTGGCAGTGGATATCGGTGCATCTAGTGGTCGAGTGATTGCTGGCTATCTCGAGAATGGTAAACTTATTTTAGACGAAATTCATCGTTTTGAAAACAAAATGGAAGAAAAGAAAGGTCACTTATGTTGGAATATTGATCGGCTATTTCAAGAAATAAAGATAGGAATAAAACAAAGCATGGTTCTTCACTATCAACCAGTCTCCATTGGTATAGACACATGGGCGGTTGACTTTGTTTTATTAGATCAAGAGAAGAAAAGGATAACAGATGCTGTCGCTTATAGAGACCACCGGACAGATGGTGTGATGGAAGAAGTACTTCAACACATTGATAAGCAGAAACTATATCGAGAGACAGGCATACAATTCCAACCATTTAATACTATCTATCAATTATTTGCCTTGAAGAAAGAAAATCCAGACATTTTAAATAAAGCGGCACATTTTTTAATGGTTCCAGATTATCTCCATTATTTATTAACAGGCACGATAACGAATGAATATACGAATGCTACTACCACGCAATTAGTAAACGCAAAAGACAAAAAATGGAATACTTCCTTTTTAGACTTATTAGGGATTCCAAACGATTTGTTTGCAGAACCCAAAGAACCAATACAACAAATCGGCACGCTCACAAAAGAGTTACAAGAGGAACTAGAATGTAACCTTAAAGTAGTGCTTCCAGGTACACATGATACTGCTTCAGCTGTTATGGCGGTACCTAGCAATGAAACGATTTACATCAGCTCTGGGACATGGTCTTTAATGGGAGTTGAACTTGACGAACCGATCAGTACACCTCAGGCATTTAACTACAATTTCACCAATGAAGGTGGTGCAAATGGTAACATTCGTTTCTTGAAAAACATCATGGGACTATGGATGATTCAAGAAGTAAAACGAGAATGGAATGAGGAGATCAGCTTCAGCGAGTTTGTGGATATGACTTACCAAACGAAAGACTTTTCATCTACAGTCGATGTCAATGATCAACGATTTTTACGTCCATCTAGCATGAAGCAGGCTATTCAGGAATACTGTCAAGAGACAGATCAACCCATACCAGAAACAGCTGGTGAATTTGCAAAATGTATTTTTGATAGCTTAGTTTACAGCTACGATCAAACTGCCAGAGAAATTGAACAATTAACAGGTAAAAGCTACGACACGATTCATATTATTGGGGGTGGCAGTAAAAACAATTATATGAATGAAAAGTTAGCTGATATATCAGGTAAGCAAATTTACACTGGTCCAGGTGAAGCGACAGCGATAGGGAATCTATTAGCTCAAATGATAGCAACAGGTCAGATTAAATCGATCGCAGAATCCAAACAAATTATTAATCAATCGTTTGATATTCAAAAATTTTAATCAAGAGGTGAAGATAATGAGTGTACAAGATAATTTTAAAAGAGCAAAAGAACAATATGAAAAATGGGGAGTTTCCATCGAGGAGGCATTTGAACAATTAAAAAGAGTACCGATTTCCATTCATTGTTGGCAAGGTGATGATATTGGAGGATTTGAAGTGAACCAACAAGAGTTATCAGGCGGCATTGACGTTACTGGTAATTATCCCGGGAAAGCGACTACTCCTGAACAGCTGAGAAGTGACTTGGAAAAAGCGTTATCGTTAATCCCTGGAAAACATAAAATAAATTTACATGCGATTTATGCAGAAACGGAAGGCGAAGTGGTTGACCGTGATCAACTAGAACCAAAACATTTTGAGAATTGGGTGAAATGGGCAAAGGAAAATGACTTAGGATTGGATTTTAACCCTACGCTTTTTTCCCATCCAAAAGCAGAAGATGGTTTAACTCTAACAAATCCTGATAAAGAAATTCGTGATTTCTGGATTAAACATTGTATCCAATCACGCAAAATCGGAGAGTATTTTGGAAAAGAATTAGGACAGCAGGCATTAACAAACATTTGGATTCCCGATGGATATAAAGATATCCCGAGTGACCGTCTAACACCAAGAAAACGATTAAAAGATTCTCTAGACGAGATTTTTGCAGCTGATGTTGATGAGTCACTAAACGTAGATGCTGTTGAAAGTAAGCTATTTGGTATCGGTTCAGAGGCTTACGTCGTAGGGTCACATGAATTTTATATGGGTTATGCTTTGAAGAACAATAAATTGTGTTTACTTGATACAGGTCACTACCACCCAACAGAAGTGGTTTCTAATAAAATCTCTGCCATGCTTTTATTTAGTGATCAATTAGCTTTACATGTATCACGACCAGTTCGTTGGGATAGTGACCATGTGGTGATATTGGATGATGAGTTACGTGAAATCGGTCTTGAGATCGTACGCAACGATGCACTGGATAAAGTAATGATTGGCTTGGATTTCTTTGATGCGAGTATCAACCGTGTCGCAGCATGGACAATAGGTACAAGGAATATGATTAAGTCATTATTATATGCTCTATTATTACCTAACACTCATTTGAAACAACTTCAAGAGGAAGGAAATTTCACCGACCGTTTAGCATTATTGGAAGAATTCAAAACCTATCCGTTCGGTGCGATCTGGGACTATTATTGTGAACAAATGGAAGTGCCCGCACAGGAGAAATGGTTGGATGAAGTAAAATCTTATGAGAAGGAAGTTTTATCACAACGATAAAATTCACAAATAAATCAACATATAAACATTTGTTTGTGTTGATTTATTTTTGTTTAGTAGTATAATATAAAAATAAACAAAGATTAAGAGGAGGAATTCCTTTGGTTCAAAACAAATGGGATGATAGTAAAATCAAACAAGATGATGGGTTAGCATCGTTAGTGTACCGTTCAAATTTATTAGGTTCAGATCGTTCTGTCGTAAATATTGGCGGAGGCAATACTTCTTCAAAAACGATCGAGAAAGATTTTAAAGGAGACGATGTGGAGGTAATGTGGGTGAAAGGTAGTGGATCAGATTTGGCTACCATGAAATCATCCAATTTTACTGGCTTAAAATTGGATGATATACGTCCACTTCTTGAGCGTGATGATATGTCAGATGAGGAAATGGTGGAATACCTGTCACATTGTATGATTGATGCGAAACACCCTCGCTCATCGATAGAAACACTTTTACATGCATTTTTACCTTATAAACAAGTGGACCATACTCACCCAGATACAATTATTAGCATTGCCTGTGCAGATAATGGAAAAGAAATTGCAAATGAGATTTTTGGCGATCGTTATGTGTGGGTTCCTTATATCCGCCCAGGTTTTAAACTTTCGAAAATGATTGCGGAAGGTGTTCAAAACAATCCGAATGCAGAATTAGTGATTATGGAGAAGCACGGTCTTGTTACATGGGGAGAAACTTCTAAAGAAAGCTACAATAAAACGATTGATATTATTAATGAAGCAGAGAGCTATATTAATCAAAAAGCTGCCGCTAAAACCCTATTTGGTGGCGCTAAATACCAATCTCTTTCCCCTGAAAAAAGAGAAATTTTATTTGCTGAAGTTATGCCTGTTATTCGTGGACAGGTTAGTCAAGATAAAAAAATGCTAACAACCTATAATGATAATGATAGCGTTCTAGAATTCGTTAATAGTAACGATGCCAAAGAATTATCACAAGTTGGTGCAGCTTGTCCGGATCATTTAGTACACACGAAACGAGTACCATTATTTATCGATTGGGATCCACAATCTGGAGACCTAGACTCACTGAAATCAAAAATAAAAGAAGGTCTTGCAACATATAAAGAAGAATATACAGCCTATTTTGAAAGAAACAAAAATGAAGGTGACCAACTAGTAGAGACAGCACCACGTATTATTCTGATACCTGGTCTTGGAATGGTCAATACCGGTAAAAGCTGGACTGCTGCTAATATTAGTGAGCAACTTTATCACCGTGCGATTGCGGTAATGACAGGTTCTACTATTTTAGGGAACTTTGTGTCATTAGATGAAGCAGAATCCTATGGTGTGGAATATTGGCCACTTGAGCTTTATAAGCTAAGCTTAGCTCCCCCTGAAGTAGAGTTCTCACGTCAGGTAGCTTTTGTAACCGGTGGTGCAGGCGGAATTGGTACTGCTACAACGTATCGTTTGCTAGACGAAGGAGCACATGTTGTTATTGCAGATATTAACCTAGAAGGTGCTGAGAATTTAGCGAATGAAGTCAATGAAAAATATGGAGCAAATCGTGCATTCGCAGTCAAGATGAATGTAACAAAAGAAGAAGAAGTACAAGCCGCAATCCAAGCATCGGTCCGTAAATATGGTGGTATCGATATATTAGTAAATAACGCAGGTCTTGCAAGTTCCAGTCCATTTGAAGAAACGACAATCGATCAATGGAACTTAAATATCAATGTACTAGTAACAGGATACTTCCTGGTAGCTCGCGAAATATTCAAACTGATGAAGGAGCAAGATATTGGTGGGAATATGGTATTCATCGGTTCAAAAAATTCAATCTATGCTGGAAAAAATGCAGCAGCATACAGTACGGCAAAAGCTGCTGAAGTGCACTTAGCTCGCACGATTGCAGCGGATGGAGGTTCTTTAGGAATCCGTGTTAACTCTGTACTTCCAGATGCGGTTATTCGAGGATCTAAGATCTGGGATTCTTCATGGAAAAAAGAACGTGCATCTTCCTATGGTATTGGAACAGAAGACTTAGAAGCGCATTATCGTAAACGTACGATATTAAATGTGAACATTTTACCAGAGGATATTGCAGAATCAATTGCATTCCTTGCTTCATCAAAATCTGCTAAAACGACAGGTTGTATGGTGACAGTAGATGGCGGAGTTGCAGCAGCATTCACACGATAGTAAAAGAGAATGGATAAACTCTCGTTTTAGAGGGTTTATCCATTCTACTATATAGCTAAAACGTGCTAGAATAGACAAAAGGCTAAGGCTTGTTCCTAAAAGGGGAGTAAACAAAATGAAGGTGTCATTTTTTATTACATGTTTAGGGGATATGTTTTATGTGAATGCGGGAAAAGCAGCGGTTGAGTTATTGGAACGTCTTGGATGTGAGGTGGATTTTCCGAGAGCCCAAACATGTTGTGGTCAACCCGCTTATAATAGCGGTTACCGAAAAGAAACGATTGAAGTAGCAAAACATTTGATCGAAACATTCGAACATGCGGAATATGTTGTTGGTATTTCCGGTTCGTGTGTTTATATGATACATGAATATACGCAGTTATTTGAAGAAGGATCAGATTGGCAAAAACGAGCGATTGCTTTAAAAGACAAAACCTATGAATTAACACAATTTATTGTAGATGTTATAGGGGTAGACGATGTCGGTGCAAGTTATCAAGGTGTGGCGACCTATCATACTTCTTGCCATATGACTCGCTTATTAGGTGTGAAGGAAGCACCATTTCGATTATTACAAAATGTAAAAGGCTTGGAATTAGTTGACCTGCCGAATCGTCATGATTGTTGTGGATTTGGTGGAACTTTTTCAATTAAAATGAGTGATATTTCGGAACAAATGGTAGATGAAAAAGTAGCACATATTGAAGGGACGAAGGCACATCTTTTATTAGGTGCTGACGGCAGTTGCTTGATGAATATCGGAGGGCGTTTATCCAGAAATGGAAGTCCAGTTGAAGTGAAGCATATTGCAGAAATTCTGAATAGCAGAGGTGACGTATAATGCCGATGCACATTGGTGAAAAAGATTTTAAAAAACGAGTAACAAAAGGAATTGAAGATGACTTCATGCGTGGTGCTGTGCGCTCAGCTCAAGGGAGATTACAGGATAAGCGTGCAACAGCTGCAGATGAGTTAGGAGATTGGGAGGATTGGCGTACACTAGGTTCAGAGATTCGTAGCCATACGATTGAGCATCTCGATTATTATTTAAATCAATTAAGTGAAAAAGTTGCGGAATTAGGTGGTCATGTCTTTTTTGCTGAAACAGGCGAAGAGGCAAATGAGTATATCCAAAAAATAGCAAAAGAAAAAGAAGCAAAAAAAATAGCGAAATCGAAATCGATGGTAACCGAAGAAATTTCGATGAATGAGGCACTGGAGGAAATAGGGTGTGAAGTGATAGAGACAGACTTAGGAGAGTACATTCTGCAAATAGATGATCATGATCCTCCATCACATATAGTTGCACCAGCACTTCATAAAAATAAAGAGCAAATACGGGATGTATTTAATGAGAAATTAGGTTATTTGAAGACTGAAAAACCAGAAGAATTAGCACTATTTGCACGTGAGAAACTACGTGAAGAGTTTCTTTCGGCTGATCTGGGCATCACGGGATGTAATTTCGCTGTCGCAGAATCAGGCTCATTTGCTTTGGTAACCAATGAAGGAAACGCACGAATGGTCTCTGCTTTACCGAAAACACAAATTACGGTGATGGGGATGGAACGTATTGTACCTGGTTGGGAAGAGCTAGATGTCGTCGTCAGTTTATTGACACGTGCAGCTGTTGGCCAAAAGCTGACAAGTTATATTACAGCTTTAACCGGACCAAAACAATTAGAAGAAGCAGATGGCCCTGAGGAGTTTCACCTAGTGATTGTCGATAATGGTCGCTCGAAAATCTTAGGTACAGAATTTCAAGAAGCATTACATTGTATTCGTTGTGCCGCCTGTATTAATGTATGTCCTGTTTATCGTCATGTAGGAGGCCATGCTTACGGATCGATTTATCCCGGACCAATTGGTGCTGTACTGTCACCACTTTTATCGGATTATGACGAATATAAAGAGTTGCCTTATGCCTCCTCATTATGTGGAGCTTGTACGGAAGTATGTCCAGTTAAAATTCCACTTCATGAACAACTGATCATGCATCGACGTAAAATGGTTGAGGATGAGAAAAGAACAACATTGTCAGAGCGAGTTGCTATGCGAGGATTTGAACAGCTAATGAATTCAGCAAGTCTTTATCGGACAGCAACAAAAATGGCGCCATTTATGTCCACACCATTTGCTAGGAAACAAATGATCACCAAAGGACCGGGTCCACTTAAACACTGGACACATGCAAGAGATTTTCCAAAACCGGAGAATGAACGTTTTCGTGATTGGTTTAAGAATCGCGAGAAACGAGGTGAACAAGATGCCAAAAGGTAATATTATCAATCGTGATCGTTTTTTAGAAAATATTAGAGCAAAAATTGGTGGAATAGCTTCTGACAAACCAGTGGAGAAACCAACATGGTCTGTTACCCCACAACGTAATGTATTAGAAGGCTATGACCAAGATCAGTTAATTACAGTATTAAAAGATCAGTGTGACAATATCCATACCGATTTTTTTCAGACTAATGTAAATGAACTATCCGCAACTATCGAGTCAATTATGAATCAATACCAATCAAAAACAGTGGTGTATTCTGAAGATAAACGATTTGAAGAAACCAATATTTCTGATTTTTTGGCACAATTAGATTCGTTTAAGTGGGATCGACTGGATCGAGAGTCTTCTATTAAATTTGCAGAGCGTGCAGAAATTGGTATTACTTTTAGTGATATAACTTTGGCAGAGTCGGGTACAGTGGTTTTGTTAAATGATAAGGGCCAGGGCAGATCCGTTAGTTTATTACCGGCTAACTATATCGCGATTATACCTAAATCAACAATTGTCAAAAGAATGACCCAAGCGACAGATTACATTCATCAAAAAGTTGAGAATGACGAGAATATCGCATCCTGTATAAATTTCATCACAGGACCTAGTAATAGTGCCGATATTGAGATGAATCTTGTCGTCGGAGTACACGGACCGATCAGAGCTGCTTACATTGTAGTAGACGACATTTAAAAGAATACAGCAAAAAAGAACCTGGAATTAGAAGAATCCAAACGATTATTATCGTTTGGATTTTCTTGCGTATAAGGAAGATACTAGCAATAAACTGTGCGGTAATTTTGGAATAGTCTTAAATGGTTAACCTCCGCTCCCGCTGTCCACTTTCCATTTACCATGGGTATCCCCATTTTCCTAAATTACTGTGCACTAACCGAAATAGTTTATTAAAAGTATATATCGTCCAAAAGGAGAAGCGTGCACCTGCCCAAGTGTCCGATAAAAGAATATATCGCCCAAAAGGAGGAGTGTGCATCTGCTCAAGTGTCCGATAAAAGAATATATCGCCCAAAAGGAGAAGTGCGCACCTACCCAAGTGTCCGATAAAAGAATATATATCGCCTAAAAGGAGAAGTGTGCACACAAGTGCAACATCTTCCCAAGCAAGCATTTGTAGTGTTTTCTTTTGAACGTATCAAAGCATGATCGTTGGTATTATCTTTAATTATTGGTAAGATGGGCTTATATGGTTAGGAAGGGGTTCAAAATATGAATGTATATCAAAATATGACAGAGTTGATTGGAAATACACCAATGGTTAAATTAAATCGGATCGTACCTGAAGATGCAGCAGATATATATGTAAAATTAGAGATGTTTAATCCTTCGAAAAGCGTCAAAGATCGTGCCGCTTATAATATGATTGTAGAAGCAGAGAGATTGGGTTTATTAAAAGAAGATTCAACCATTATTGAGCCTACCAGTGGTAATACTGGCATCGGTTTAGCGATGACAGCGGCAGCAAAAGGATATAAGGCAATTTTGGTAATGCCGGATAACATGACACAGGAACGAATAAATATTTTAAAGGCTTTTGGTGCAAAGGTGGTATTAACACCTAGTAGTGAAAAAATGCCAGGAGCGATAAAAAAAGCAAAAGAACTAGTGGATGAAATTCCTAATAGTTTTATACCGCAACAGTTTGAAAATAAAGCAAATCCAGATATTCATCGAAAAACAACTGCATTAGAAATTCTAGAACAAATGGATGCACAACTAGATGGTTTTGTAGCAACTGCAGGTACAGGTGGTACGATTACCGGAACTGGTGAAACCTTAAAAGAAAAGCTTCCACACTTACATATAGCAGTTGTCGAGCCTCAAGGTTCACCTGTATTATCAGGAGGTAAACCAGGTAAGCACAAATTAGTGGGCACAAGTCCAGGTTTTGTGCCAGATATTTTAAACACGTCTATTTATAATGAAATCATTCAAATAGGTGATGAAGATGCGATTAATACCTTCAAAAGATTAGCATCAGAGGAAGGTATCTTTGTCGGACCTTCAGCAGGTGCAGCAGTATTTGCAGCGATACAAGTTGCTAAAAAACTTGGTAAAGGCAAAAAAGTTGTCTGTGTCGCACCTGATACAGGAGAACGTTATTTAAGCATGCATTTGTTTTAGAAATTAGATTGTTGCACGTATATGTGGACAGGTTATTTTGTTAAATAGTTCACTTAATTAAATAATTAATGTCAAATCGTATAGTTAATGCTATACGATTTTTACTGGCTAATTACCCCGGACTGTTGAGAAACTTATTTTTTAAATTGGATTTTTTTAGCCTTAGCTTGTTCAGGATAGGAGGTAAGTATATCTCCATCAATCCATACTTTTACTTCATCACCTTTTGACCATTCCTTTGTATTGTCATGTGTTAAATAAATTAAAAAAATACCCTTTTCTTCTTCCTGTATCTCTGAAATTGATTTGTTTTTCATATCTTCATACTTGTCCAGAGAAAGATTCTTTGAAAGTAATAACTCATTTTCTGTTACTTCTAAAATAATTCCTTCCATATCAGAATTACCACACCCTACTATTGAAATACTTAACAATAGAACAGTAAAAACAATGAATAGCTTTCTTTTCATAGATACACTCCTCCCATTACATGTTAAGACGAATTTAACATTAAATAGGTTTCGTTATTAGATTGTCTGTCAGTGTTTATTTCTAGTATGATTTTGAAAAGGGAGCAGAGCACCAGTATGCGAGCTAAAAGAATTTTGAGGTGGAGAATACATATGCGGTAAAATAAAGAGGGTTAAATACCAATAATGAGGTACTTTATGAAAAGAAATGAATTAGTGCTCAGATGAACAAAATCTGAGCACTTTTCTTATCATGACAGACTAAAAAGGTCCAAAATAAGGTCCCGGTCCATATGGGCCTGGCCCCGGACCTATACCTGGTCCTGGAGGAAAAGGTGGTCCGTATGGTGGATAATTGTAATAGGGTGGGTAAGGTGGATATGGATAGGGGCCAGGTGGTCCATCGATTAATTCTCCACCTAAAAAGCCTAAACCAAACCCTAATAAACCTGCACCTAAGGGGCCAATTGGGCCAAAAAACCTCTCTTGCGGGTGTGGTTGATGCCTGAATTGTTGTGGTCTCATTGGTTGCTGATGATACATGATGAATTCTCCTTCCTGCAATAAACTTTCATCACTTGATAGTAGCCTATGCAACATTATCAAAATGGATAGGGTATTCACCTATATAACGAGAAGTTTATAATGATTTTGACTAGATACATCTTAAGATCCCTTATGATATACTAGTACAAAATGGTATATAAAGGTGGTTTGTTCCATTGAATATCTTAGATAAAAAAGAAGTTAATTGGGAAGAGGATGCATTACATCAAAATTGTCCGAGTATTACACCTTACTTATTAGAGAATCGACCAGATGCTCCTCTAGTTTTAGTGATTCCTGGCGGTGGTTATCAGCATCGTGCTTATCACGAGGGAGAGCCTGTTGCCGAGTGGCTTAACTTAAATGGTTATCATGCTTGTGTTTTAAGGTATCAGATAGCGCCGATACAAAATCAAATAACCATTGAACAAGGACAAATTGCAATCCAGATGATTCGTTCTAGTTTAGGAGAATGGGGATTATTCAGTGATATTAAAGTAGGTGTACTAGGCTTTTCAGCTGGTGGTCATTTAGCGGCAACTATTAGTAATCATTATAACGAAAATTCTGTTAATGATAATCAGTCTAATACATATTCTTCTAGACCAGATTTTCAAATTTTATGTTATCCTGTGATCACAATGGAAAAACATACGCATCAAGGCAGTAAAGAGAATTTATTAGGTTCAAATCCTGAGCAGAATTTAATTGATAAGTACTCTTGCGAAAAAATTGTGCATAAAGATACACCACAAGCATTTATTTGGACAACGGCTAATGATGAAGCAGTACCTGCATTTAATAGTTTAAAATATGCAGAAGCATTGCAAGCGCATGACATTCCTTATGAATTACATATTTATCAAGATGGCCGACATGGCTTAGGTCTTGCAGATGAACACCCAAACACAAGAGAATGGAAGAATGCTTGTCTTGATTGGCTAAATGGTTATATACATCAAGGAGAGGATTCAGAATGACAAAAGTAAAAATGTTGGTTCAATCAACGTATAACAAAGAATTATTGCGCGTAGGCAAAATTTATGAAGTGAACGAGGAAACAGCAAAACGCTGGCAAGTAAGCAGAATTGCTGAGATTGTTTCACAGAATAAGGAAGATAACTAATGATTCATTAAAACCTTCGTAATTTGTTACGGAAGTTTTCTTTTTGCTCTTCTGTAAATTTTTTTGGTCCTTTCGTTCGGTATCCAGCTTTTCTGGCTTTTGCATTTATATGTCGTTCCTGCAACATTTGATCCATTTTTTCTTTTGTATAACGAAAACCTTTATGATGCATGCAGAAGCATCCTTTTTCTAAGCATAAAGAAGCTAATCCATAATCCTGAGTGATTACAAGGTCATTTTTCTGAATCATTTGGACAATGCGATAATCTGCTGAGTCTGCGCCATCATCTACATACTTAACCGTAACATGAGCTGGATGCTCTTTCATGGAAAAGTGGTTATAGCTTTTTACTAATGTTACCTCAATTTCCTTTGCGTTAGCTTCCGCGATAATAATATCTACAACCGGACAAGCATCAGCATCTACAAAAATGTGCATTTGGAAATCTCCTTCTTTAATAGTAGAGTTACGATTAGTATAGCAAAAACAAGCAAATTATAGTATGATTTTGTTAATCCATAAAGAAAGTAAGGGATATTACATAATGAAAACGTATATAGAGAAACATCACGATGAAATGGTACAAATGCTTGAAAAATTAGTAAATATTGATAGTGGTTCCTACGATAAAGCAGGTGTAGATCAAGTAGGTAACTTTATGAAAAAATTATATCAAGAGCTTGATTTTGATATTACGGAAATAGAACAAGAAGAGTTTGGTAATCATTTAATCATAAAAAAGAAAAACACAGACAATACAAAACCAACCATTTTAATTATGACTCATATGGATACCGTATTTGAAAAAGGTACAGTAAATGAAAGACCTTTTCGAATGGATGAAAGTCGTGCATATGGGCCAGGTGTGATTGATATGAAAGCAAGCCTTGTGTCTGTCTATTTTGCTATCAGAGCATTGTTAGATAGTGAAAAAGATTCAATTTATCAAGTAGAAATTTTATTAACAAGTGATGAAGAAATAGGTTCGTTAACGTCAAGGGAAATAATTGAGAAACGTGCAGCGGATAAAAAATATGCATTAGTAATGGAACCAGCTCGTAAAAATGGAGCAATTGTCTCAGCGCGTAGGGGTAAGGGGCTTTACACGTTAGAAGTGATTGGTAAAGCAGCTCATTCAGGAATTGAACCCGAGAAGGGGAGAAGTGCGATCGAAGAACTAGCACATAAAATTATTCAATTTTATGAGATTACCGATGAGGAAGAAGGTATTCATGTTAATGTAGGCTTGATTGAAGGTGGAACTTCGGTAAATACGGTTTCTGATCATGCCACCGCTCAAATCGATGTGCGTTTTCGAACACAAGAACAAGTAGTCGAAATTAAAGAGCAAATAAAATCAATCATTGAAAGCACGGAAGTCGATGGAACGAAAGTAAAGATCGAAGGCGATATTAATCGTCCGCCAATGGAAAAAACAGAGCAAACCGAACAACTTTTGCGTATTATCAAAAAAGTAGGGGATGAACTCGATATTTTTATTAAAGATACCGAAACAGGCGGTGGGTCGGATGCTTCTTTTACATCTGCACTTGGTATACCAACCGTTGACGGCTTAGGACCTATTGGAGGACGGGCACATCGTGAAAGTGAATATTTAGAATTAAACTCATTTGTACCTAGAACCGTACTGCTTGCTTATGTGATAGATGAATTAGCGAAAAAAGAATAATCGGTAATGTCTTTCATAGATAACTATACTAAGAAAAACTGGGAAAGCCCACCCGATCTTTTTAGTAGTAATTTTGGAATGGATTATAGCTTTAAAACCCGCAACTTCTGTTTACCTTTCAAAACCAAGGAAGGTAAACAGACAACCGTAAAAACCCCTGCCCAAAGATTAGGGATAACAGATAAAGAATTTTCTTTGGAAGATATTATATATCTTAGATAGTTCACTGGAAGGAATGTGGACTATTCTATTTTTTGAAGGTAAATGGAAATTTTATGTTAAAATGAATATATAAGAACTGAATAAGCTTGCTCAACTAACGAAGCAGGATACTACAATAAGAAAATACTTGTTAGCAAATTTTATGGATATAAAACTTGACTCTCTTTAATAAATGTTCGAACGGCATTAGAACATTTTGATAAGGAAATTACAGCTAATCCTAATTGTCTCCAAAAAGGTGGATCAAGAGGAATCGCATGATACTCAATAATTTCATTTGGTAGAACCTTTTCTGGAACCAACGTCCACCCAATCTCCTCTTTAACCATAGCCAAAATTGTTGCCATATCTTTTACTTCATATTTAATGATAGGAGAAACTTTTCTATCTTTGAATACCTTAGTAATTAATGGTTCGCAACCTCCCTTAGATAATATAAATGGCTCTTTAATTACACTTTGGATGGATAATTCTTGTTTATTTTTTAAAGGGTGTTTATCAGACAAAATAATAAAAAAACGGTCTTTACCAATTGGAAAAGTATCTAAATTGTCTTGTGGAAGTGTCGTAAAACCTACATCAACTATTCGATTATTAATCCACTCTATAATCTCTTGATCAGTTCCTTCAAATAATACAATTTCAATTTTGGGATATTTCCTTTGAAAAGAAGCTAATAATTTTGGTAAAAAACTGCTTGAAGCACTGGGGAAGCTCCCAATTCGAATTTTACCAGATTCTAAATTAGACAGTAATTTTGTCTCTTCTTTAATACCATCTATATGGTTAAGAATTTCTTTTGCATGTTTTAGAACCTTTTCTCCACTTTCAGTTAGATATATTCCACTCCTATCTCTCACTAATAATGAAACTCCTAATTCTTGTTCTAATGCAGAAACACCATGACTAATTCCAGATTGAGTAATATTAAGTTTTTCCCCTGCTCTTGTAAAAGTACCAGTTTCAATAACTGCACATAATATTTGTAGATGAGTAATGTTCATATGAATTCTCCTCATTCTTAATATTAAAAACATTAATTTGACTAATATTATAAACTACTTTTATGATTAAAGAAAAGGATGGGGTGATATTAGTGAAATTTGGAATTATTGGTGATTTTAATCCTGATTTTATTCCGCATGTAACAACAAATGAAGCAATAGTACATTCTTGTCAACTGTTGAATGCAGAACTTCAAGGAGAATGGGTGCCTACCGAAATAGCTGAATCCGATTTTCAGGATATAACTAAGCAGTATAAAGGATTTTGGATTTCGCCTGGTAGCCCCTACAAAAGTATGAAAGGTGCATTAAAAATCATAGAATTTGCCAGAAAAAATAATGTACCTTTGTTTGGTACATGTGGAGGGTTTCAACATATTGTTATTGAATTTGCACGTAATGTATTAAATATAACTGATGCAGAACACGCTGAATATGACCCTTATGGATCAAAATTGGTAATAAATCATTTGGTGTGTTCTCTTGCTGGAAAATCTTTAGAAATTAATTTGACAGACAAACTATCTAAAACTCATCAAATTTACAATTCAAATAAAATTGTAGAACAATACTATTGTAATTTTGGCTTAAACCATGAATACAAGGGTGCATTAGATGAATCGGGCTTGTTAACTGTTGGTGAAGATGAAAACGGTGAAACAAGAATTTTAGAGTTAAAAAATCACAAATATTTTATTGGTACATTATTTGTACCACAAATAAAATCAACTGTTGAAAATCCCCACCCTTTAATTACTGAATTTATAAAACAAATTTTATCCTCTTAAGCTAACGAGCTGCGTTAGTGGAAGAAGGCGACAATTAAAAACATAGGAAAAGGAGCTTGGATAATCAAGCTCCTTTTTATTGTGTTATTTTCACTGTTAATTGATATGTCATTTTCATTAGTTCTTAACCATTTAAGGATCTATTTCCACGGTTTTTTATTGTTTTGTACTCCAAAACCGAACCCGTTATGATACTAATCTGCGTCTTTTTTATTCTATCCTACATTATATTTCTCATGAGTAAAATGTAATTCATGACGTAATAAGCTCATTTCCTGTTCATTTAATGCTACTAATGGTAACCGAACACTTCCGACATCGATTCCATTCATCGCTAATGCAGCTTTGACAGGTGAGGGACTTGGAGCCATAAAAAGAGCTTTCATAATAGGCAATAAGTACTGATGTAGTTTTTGAGCTCGAAGCATATCACCTTGTTGACAAGCAGCTACCATTTCATTTATTTCATTGCCAACAACATGGGACGATACTGATACAATTCCGTTTGCCCCAATTGCCACTGCAGGTAGTGTTAGATTATCATCACCTGAGTATAGAGAAAAATTATCGTCTGTCTCACGAATGATCGTAGCCATTGCATCTAAGTTTCCACTAGCTTCTTTAACAGATACGATATTTTCAATTTTAGATAAATCAATAATAGTTGCCGGTTCAATGTTCACGCTCGTTCTACCAGGAATATTATAGATCATCACTGGTAATGTTGTGGCTTCTGCAATTACTTTAAAATGTTGGTATAAACCTTCTTGTGACGGCTTATTATAATATGGTGCAACAAGCATAATCGCATCTACACCAATGAGCTCGGCTTTTTTGGTAAGTTCGATCGATTCTCTCGTATTGTTTGTCCCTGTACCAGCAATCACCGGAACTCTATTATTTACTATTTTTACGACAAATTTTAATAAAGATATTTTTTCTTCTTTTGATAAAGTTGGTGACTCACCGGTAGTTCCAGCCACAACTAATGCATCTGTTCCATTTTGTAATAAATGATGAATTAATCTTTCTGTTTTTCCGTAATCAATCTCTCCGTTCGAATCAAATGGAGTTACCATTGCTGTTAATACACGACCAAAATTCATGTTATATCCACCTCTATTCAAAGATTTAAAACAATTCGAAATTTTCGTTTGAATAGAGGGTATCTCATCACCATTGCAAACAAAAAGATGCAACAATGAGGGTCTCATTGCTGCATCTTGGATTCACATGGTATCGATGCGTGAGATAGCCCTCCATATAGTGTAGCACTATATGACAGCCCGACATTTTTTCAATGTAGGACCAGTGACAGAGAAGAATGTAATTCTAAATCACTTCGGCAAATTCCCCTTTCAATAATCATCACAGGCTACATCGTCCTCCGATTATTTACTAATGGTTTTTGCACCTCTATTCTCACTTCAATTAATATTGAAGTAAAATATTATGAAATTGTTTTACGTTATGTAGAATTGTAACAAATATTTTATTGCTACGCAAGAGGGTTTTAGATTAAATGAAATTCTTTCTTGACATACTGGAAAATTTTGATATGATGAATGGGAATAAAATAATAAAGCGAGAAACCACTAGGGGTGTCTTTTAAAGACTGAGATTAAAGTATTACTTTAAGACCCTTAGAACCTGATCTGGTTTATACCAGCGTAGGGAAGTGGCAAGAAGTGATACTTATATATAAGTATAGCCACTATCTTTACGTCTGCGTATGGATAGTGGTTTTTTGCGTTTTTAGGAGGAACTTTTTCATGAAATTTTCGACAGTAATTAGACAAGAAGCGGATCCAATTTGGCAAGCTAGCTTAACTCATCCATTTGTCCAAGGGATAGGTGATGGAACCTTGCCAATTGAAAATTTTAAGTATTATGTACTACAAGATTCGTATTATTTATCCCATTTTGCTCGTATTCAGTCTCTTGGTGCCGCAAAAGCAGAAACATTAGAAGTAACAAAAAGTATGGCAGCACATGCACAAGGAACATATGAAGCGGAACTAGCTTTACATCGAACCTTTACAGATATGCTTGGGATTACGGAAGAAGAGAAACGAAACTTTAAGCCGTCTCCAACCGCATATGCCTATACGTCACATATGTATCGTGCAGCATATCAAGGACACTTAGGAGACGTAATTGCAGCGATATTACCTTGTTATTGGGTTTATTATGAAGTGGGTGAACAATTAAAGCATTGTGAACCGGATCATCCAGTTTATCAAAAATGGATAGAAGCATATGGAGAAGATTGGTTTAGAATGCTTGTGGAAGAACAAATTAATCGATTAGATGATATAGCAGAACAAGTGAACGACAAAGATAAAGATAGAATGAAAGAACATTTCTTGTTAAGTAGCCACTATGAATTAATGTTTTGGGAAATGGCTTATCAACAAGAAGATTGGCATTCCCTCATAACAAAGGAGAGAAAATAAATGAGAAAAGGACTTACTAGAACTGATATTTTAGTAACCATCATGATTGCGTTGATATTTAGTGTGATTTATAAAATATGGGGTCCTTTATATAATGTACTCTCTGTATTTGGCTTACATATCGATCAATTAATTTACGGTATGTGGTTTATGGCAGCAACGGTTGCTTTTTTAATCATTCGAAAACCTGGTGTTGCATTACTTGCAGAACTTGCAGCCGCTCAAGGAGAATTCTTGTTTGGTGGTCAATGGGGTGTTTCCTTATTACTTTATGGTTTCGTACAGGGTATTGGTTGTGAAGTCGTTTTCGCTATTTTTAAATATAAAAGCTACCATTTGCTAACCGTATGTTTAGCAGCAGTTGGTGCGACCATTGGTTCGTTAGTGTTAGACATTTTCTATGGCTATATTGATCAACTTGCACTATGGAATTTAACCTTATTAATTGTGGCTCGTTTGATTGGTGCGATTTTGATTACAGGCGTATTTGCATTCTATATTGTCAAAGCTTTAGAAAAAACAGGCGTAACAAAATTAATCCGTCCATTGTCATCCAAGGACTATCAATCATTAGAAAAAGAAACAGGGTGAGTATATGTTAGAGATTGAGAAACTTCGAGTCATATTTCCGGATAGGAAAAACTTTATATTTAAAGATCTATCACTCTCGATTCCTTCTGGTCAGAAAGTTTTGATTGTCGGTCCTTCTGGGTCAGGGAAATCAACATTACTACAAATACTGGCAGGTCTTATACCGAGTGTGATAGAAGTTCCGTTAAAAGCGGACAGATTACAGGTAGATTCTAATTATGGCATGGTTTTTCAAGATCCTGATTCACAATTTTGTATGCCATATGTAGATGAAGAAATTGCTTTTGTTCTTGAAAATAGACAGGTTCCTTCTAGAGAGATGAAGGAAAAGATTCAGCGAATACTAGCACGTGTGGATTTACAGCTTGAGGATATCCATACGCCGATCAATCAATTATCTGGAGGAATGAAACAACGACTGGCTATCGCCTGTGCACTAGCATTGCAACCAGATGTATTATTTTTGGATGAACCTACTGCTTTATTAGATGCTGAAGGAACCAAACAGGTATGGGATACGATCAAATCAATTCAAGATGAACAAACCATCGTAATTATTGAACATAAAATCGAGTTTGTCAGCGATATCGTTGATCGTGTGATAATGTTGGATGATCAGGGGGAGTTGGTCGCAGATGGTTCACCAACTCGTGTGTTCCAAGATCATAAACAAATGTTTGATCAATTTGGTATTTGGCATCCATCATCATGGAGCGATTATCTTGTTTCTCGAACTCCACAACACAAAGGAAATGACCGAACAGCTCATACATTAATAGAATTAGATTCCGCTAGTGGTTACTATCATAAAAACAGAGAAATCTTAGTAGATAAAGCTGTCATAAACAAAGGTGATTGGATTGCGATAACAGGGCCTAATGGGTCTGGAAAAAGCACCTTAGTACAGATGATCATGCAATTAATCAATACAAAAGGTTCGATACATTACTTTTTTGCTGAACAAAACCTTCCTATTTATCAAAAAATAGCATTTGTTTTTCAAAATCCAGAATTGCAATTTGTAACAAATAGCGTCTATCAGGAATTGGCTTTTTCTCTAACATCGAAAGATACCGATAAAAAAGCGAAAATAAAAGAACATTTAAAGCGATATCGTTTGGAACAAGTAAATGATCATCATCCATATCAGTTATCGGTCGGACAAAAACGCAGACTTAGTGTGGCAACAGCGACGATTAAGGTAGATGATATCATAATTTTAGATGAACCAACCTTCGGACAAGATGCTATCAATACGTTTATGATGCTAGATTGTTTAGAAGAACTGAGACAAAAAGGTATTACCATAGTGATGGTCACACATGATCAGCAAATTGTCGATCATTTTGCTACTAAGGAATGGAAAATAGATCAAGGGCAATTAGTAGAGGAAAAGTACCATGATCTGTTTCAATCTGAAAAGGTAGGTGTAAGCAGTCATGCACTTTGAATTAAATTATCAACAAACCTGGCTACATCTGCTTCATCCGGTTCTGAAGTTTATCATAGTGCTTGTACTGTTTATTGCGATATTATTCATCCATAATCCTACTATTTTGTTATATTTGCTAATAGGTTTTGGAGTTTTATACATTGGTTGGACTGGTCATTCACTCAAATTGATTAGCTTATTGTCGATACCTTTTTTTATTATATTTGTGTCTTCCGCCACATCCATGATGTTCTTCGGGGAGGGTAATACAACATGGTATCAATTCGGATTGATTCATATCACAGAGGAAAGTTTCTACCGTGGTCTTCATTTAGGATTCAGAGGTATACTCTTTGGTTTATTGGGTTTACTTTTTGCATTAACAACTAGACCCGTTTTATTATTCTATTCCTCTATGCAAAGTCTTAAATTAAATCCAAAATATGCGTATGCATTTATGGCCGCTATCAACCTTTTACCGATTATGGTGAGTGAATTTCAAAACTTACGCAATGCTTTAAAGGTGAGGGGTGTTACGTACGATAGAGGGGTAAAAGGTTTCTATCAACGAATCCAACGTTTTTCCATTCCTTTACTGGCTCAAAGTATACGTAGAGCTCACCGAACGGCGATCGCCATGGAAGCCAAGCAATTTTCTAACGACAGAACGTATTATTATCAGGTGTCATATTCTCTTAAGGATCTTTATTTCATTACTTTGATAGTAACTATTATTGTGTTTTCTATTTGGTTAAGTACTATCTATCCAGTATTTCCGGTCGATAATGTTAGAATGGATTAAAAGCTGCCACTTAAGTGGTGGCTTTTTTGCTATAATAGAGAATACGTGAAAGCGGACGTGCAAATTCAATCATTAGAAATAGGGGATTTTAGAATGCGTTATATGGATTATCAGGAAGTGATCGATAAATGTCAGCAATTAAATGAGAAATACCAAATAGAAGAGGAAAAGTTTTATTCGGTAATTGAAAATTTAGCAAACACAGATTTGTCGACAGATCAAAAGTTAATTGCTAGTTATCAGCAACTATTACAAGTGGTTAGCAATGAAATCAAGGCAATCGAAAAAATGGTAGATTTACAGCCAACCTGTCAAATGGGATGTGCTTTTTGCTGTTATTTTCCAATTGTTATTAATGAGATGGAAGCAAAAATAATGAAAGCGTCTATGAAACAGTTTCCAGAAGAACGTCAACAAGCATTACAGAAACATTTTAATGACTACTATAAAACGTATAAAAGTGAGTTACAACAAGTTAATGCCGTTGATGAAGTGGATGATGATTTTAAATATAGCTATAAGAAAAAAATGTTACCTTGTGTCATGTTAGATACGAAGGAAAATAAGTGTTTAGCCTATGAAATAAGACCGATACCATGTAGAACGTATGTAAACTATATTACTCCTAAAGTTTGCGAAGTTAATCTGATGCCTAAAGAAACCATTAGTTATGAATTTTTTTATCAAGAATATATGGGAGCACTCAATGAATTTTTGCAATATCTATATGAAGAAGAGGATACTGGTATGGTGACCTATCCAGATGATTTATATCGTGAGGATCTACTGATAAATTGGATGAAGGATGTGCAACTCCATTCTTAAACATAAAATCACTCTCTTTTAGTGTATAGTGCTACAAATGCAGCACATATTAATCATAAAAGGAGAGTGATTTTATGCGTTCCAAAAAACTATTGGTAATAGGCATCACACTAATGTTGTCTGTTGGAGCAATTAATACCGTTTATGCTGAAAAAAGTGATGAGGTGACATTAACAGAGGCACAGGTAGAAGAAATGAAAATCTTACAACAACAAGCACTTGAAAACGAAATATCGATCATCTCTAAATATGTTGAATACGGTGTTTTCTCTAAAGAAAAAGGTGATAAAATTATCCAACACATCGAGGAAAGATATCAAACTTTAGAAGAAAACAATTTTATTCCGAAGTGGGATCGTAAGCATCACAAAAAGAGAGATAATTAATGATTAAAATAATGCTTACTTTTTCAAGTAAGCATTATTTTGTGAGATATGTTTCCGTGTAGAAAGGCTGGTCATCTTCATTAAATGCTACACCAACAGACATTAAACGAAATTCGCTTTTTAAGATATTTTCTCGATGCCCTTTTGAATTCATTAAACCTTGGTGGGCAAAAATACTGCTTGACTGTCCAGCTGCTAAATTCTCTCCAGCCATACGGAAAGTGATGTTGTCCTCTTCCAGTCGATCGAAAGGAGACTGGCCATCTAAATTGGTGTGAGAAAAATAATTCTGTACTGCCATGTCCTTACTATGATTTTCAGCAGTGTTGCGAGATTCTTCATGCCAATCTAGCAATGGTTGTTCAAACTTAGTTCGTGCCGCATTAGTTAAATCAAATAATTGATATTCCAAACCATCCGCTAAATCGCTGCTTGCTTTGGCAAAATAATCTTCTTTTTGATTTTCTAATTGTTTCGATATGATTTGAACTGCAGCTACGCTATTATTTTGATGAACATCATAGAAGATGGTCACATAATTTTCGTCGATTAAATAGGTATCCTGTTCGCTGTCATCATTAATTCGATATTTCACAAAACCTTTTTGAATAGAATCAAGTGGTTCATCTAATTGATTATTTACTTCATCCTTCGTACTTCCTAAACGAATATCGCTGGTTGAACGAATCAGATCCTGGTTAGTAAATAGACCAGCCACTTGATTGTCAGAGTTATAGGCAACCATTATAAAGTTTTGATACTGTTCATGGTAAGTATGCCATTCAACTCCATATTCATTTATAGAAGTACGCTTAGCTTCTCCAAGTAATTTTTCTACTTCATCTTTAGTATCCGTTATTTCTACATTATGAATAGAAAATCTTTGTTTATCAGGTTGATCTAATTTCGGGGTTTCGACTTGTGGAGGAGCGGATATCTCTTCTTGATCGTCCGTAATCATACTATATAAACGTTCGATTTGAAATCGAATATTGTTAACTGCACTTGTAACAACAGGGCTTTCTTTGACAGCTTGAAAATCACTTTGCATCTCCTGCCAGACATTATCAATTCCTGCTGTCTGATAATTATCACCATAACGAAACCAAATAAATCCCACAATTATTAATAGAAATAGTAGATTTCTTATTCTAGGCAATTCCTCACTCCTGACGTCATTTTACTATTACTACATTATAGCATGTTTAAGATAATTTATAAGTTTAACCGAAGAATTGTACCTGTTCAAGCTATTCGCCCCACTTTAAAAAGATCGTAAAGAAACAGCAGGGAGATTCATAAGCATTTGTATGCAATTTTAGCGATATTCCACTAGGAGTGTATGTGGAAGTAATAGAGGAGTCAACTCCAATTGATTCTAAGAGTCGATCAACTTCTTGTTGATTCCCATTTTGCGCAGCTGACATTACCTGATATGCGAATTCCTTGTTGGAAAATGTATTTAACATAATGAGACAATCATTTGCGATTTTTTGTGATTGTTGAATAGATTGTTCAAACATAGTTAAATCGATATCCGGATAGGATCTGTAATAAGTCGGATTATAAAAGGGCTGATATTTATGATAATACATGTAATCTCTCCTTTATTATCGATAGTGTATGTTCATGTTCTAGATGTGTGTTTATGAACCTCTCTTCACTATAGTGGCGAGTTTTATGGTGAACTTTAAAAAAATAACTGAAAATTTGTAGTAGTTTTTAATTTTATATCGTCTATAGAAGTGGGAATAAAATGAAAGGGGGGAGAGTGCTATTCACGATGAGCTGTTAATTAAAAAAATACAAGCAGGAAATAAGCAAGCATTAAGAATGCTTATCGAAAGATATAAACATCATGTATTTAAAGTAACTCTAAGTGTTGTACATAATGAAAAAGATGCAGAAGATCTTGCACAGGAAGCATTTATAAAGATGATCGATGCACTCTCCACCTATCAGTCACAAGGATTTAAAACATGGATAAGCCGAATCGCACTCCACAAAGCAATCGATTATAAAAGAAAAAAACAACGTCAAAAAGAAGAGCTTACCGCTTTTGATCAAGACTATCAATGGAGTACAGGAAACCATGTTGAGAAGGAAGTTTTGGAAAAGGAAAAAATAATGCGTGTTCGAGATTCACTCGAGCAAATTCCAGAAAAATTACGATTAGTTGTTCATTATTACTACTTAAAAGGATATAGTTATAAGCAAATTTCAGAAAAGCTAATGCTAGAAGAGTCTACTGTTAAAATGCGTTTATATCGAGCGAGAAATTGGATGAAGCAACATTGGAAGGAGGAGGATTTTTGATGAGTCATATTAAGGAGAGTTGCTTGAGGAAGTTTATTAGTAGAGATTTAGATGCTGATCATCAAGAAATCATAGAAAATCATTTATATGAATGTGAAGGTTGTATGGATACTTATTTTGCATTTTTAGAAAATCATTCACTATCTATTACTTTATCTGATGATTTTACTAATCAAGTAGTAGAAAAAGCTGAAAAGCAACATCCCAAAAGTAATCCTCGCCAATTAAGTCCAAAAAAAGTAATTGCTAATTACATTATAGCGGCCGGTTTGACTGTTGTATTAATGTTAACGGGAGTCTTTCAGGTGTTTATAGAGGTAACAAATGATCAACAGTTGGAAGGTAGACCATCCATAACTGAACAACTCATGCATCAAACAAATCAATTATTAGATCAAATTAAGGAGGTAGATAATTAATGAAATCACCAATATTAGCATTTTTCTTAGCGATCTTCCCTGGTTTCGGCCATTTATATCTAGGTTTTAAAGTTCGTGGTGTACTGTATCCATTTTTCTTTATTGGTGTGTTAGGCTTAGCCTTTATAACAGGAGTATTGGTATATAGCGATACTATATTTCTATTCTTTTTTGCAGTAGCAGCTTTAATCTGGATTGTAAATATGATTGACATTGTCCTCACATTGATAACAAGGTCCAATATAGATTCTAAACTTAAACAAGCAGATTCTAGTGAAGAAAAACTACAGCAAAATGAGCGTTTTTCAACCATTTTATTATCATTAATCCCTGGTGTTGGCCACTTTTATTTAGGTTTAACACATAGGGGATTAACGATTGTGACAGCATTCTTCGGTATTATAACGATGGTATTTTTTGTGAGTTTCATAACGAGTGCTGTATTTTTAATCTTCTTATTAGCACTCCCAATAATATGGGTCTATAGTATGTTTGACGCAATACAACTTTTAAATAAAAAGCAAATAGGAGATCCAGTAAAAGATAAAACGATCATGGATGATTTTGATGACTTTAGAGAAGAAGGTAAGAAAAGTAAAATGTTAGCTACCGCATTATCTATCTTTCCTGGGGCTGGACATATGTACTTAGGTTTGCAAAAACGTGGTCTGCAATTAATGGTGGCCTTTTTACTATCGATCTATATTTTGGATGTATTAAATCTATCTATTTTCTTGTTTTTAATTCCAATCATATGGTTTTTCAGTTTTTTTGATGCGCTCCAATTAGCAAACAAATTAGAATATGAAATTGTGGATGATGTACCTGTAATAAAATACTTAGTAAATCAGCAAAAATGGATCGGGATAGGTTTACTGGTATTAGGTTTCTTTTACTTATTTGATGCCGTTCTATTACCAACTATGGCAGATACGATTAGAGAGCTGTTTAACGTGGATATTTGGCATTATTACCACCAATATTTCCAAGTAACTATTGTTGCTTTATTATTAATTGGTGGTGGTTTCAAATTGATTATTGGTTCAAAAAAACCAAGAAGGAGGATGTAGAATGAGACAATGGCGGGTAGGATCGATATCAATGGGAATGACATTAATAGGCTTAGGAATTATTTTATTATTGTCTCAATTCAATACTAGTTGGGATATCGTGATGCTATTCCAATTGTGGCTTTCGAGTTTAATTATAATATTAGGTGCTGAAATCATGATCTATTTAATTTTTTCAAAGAAAGAACAACCAATTGTCAAATATGATTTTTTTTCAATACTGATTATCCTTTTTATTGGATTTGGTTCTATTGGAGCCTATTAGCATTCATTAAAATTTGGAAATATGTATCATTTAAAAGAGATTTCTTCCCAATAGATCAAGCTTTTCTATAGATTTTTTTAATCGTATACTGCAAAGGTATTACTTACGGTTACAAAATGGACAAATAGCATAAGTATTCCCTCAAACCTAAAACGACGAGTAGTATCTTCATTTTAGGTTTTTTATTTTTATAGCTGTTTTTTCCGTCTTACTTCTTAAAAGATGAATAATATGGAATTATTTGTCTCACACTATGAAGAAGCAAAGGAGGGCGGACCATGCATATTCAACCTTTAGATATCCCATTCAAACCTCATGAAAAGTTTACTAAGCAGAATAGGGTTCGTTTTAAAAGAGATTGTGATCAACAACATTATACTTATTGGGAATTTTACGCTGAGAGCTTATCCGTATACACATTATATAATCTGATCCAAGTGTTTGGTGATTGGAAGGAAGAAAAAACAGAACAGAAAGTATTTGGCGTTTTAAACATCAGACTGTCAGATCAGGAGATGGAGAAAGCAAGATCAGGCCAACTTTCTGCTTCCGAGATAATTTCGTTAAACTGGGATGATTGGTTTATATATAAGGTCAATAAGGAGAGACACAATGGAAAACTTACAAGTTACCGTTCAAAGACAAGACAATCCAGAATCAAATCCGTATGAGGAAGAGTTTGTTGTACCATATCGACCTAATATGAATATCATTTCTGTATTAATGATGATTAGAAGAAATCCGGTTAATAAACAAGGTAAACACACGGCTCCTGTACAATGGGATATGAACTGTTTAGAGGAAGTGTGTGGAGCATGCTCTATGATCATTAACGATAGACCAAGACAAGCATGTTCTACGTTAGTTGATCGATTAGAGCAGCCAATTCGGTTGAAACCGATGGAAACTTTTCTAGTGATTCGCGATTTAGTGATAGAAAGGCAGAGAATGTTTGACGCCTTAAAACGCGTAAAAGCATGGATTCCAATAGATGGTACATATGATATCGGTTCTGGTCCACGAATGGCTGAGACAAAACGTCAATGGGGTTATGAATTATCGAAATGCTTTACTTGTGGTGTATGTTTAGAAGCTTGTCCGAATGTGAATGATAGCTCTGACTTTTTAGGCCCATTTGTGTTTGCACAAATCGACTTGAAAAATATTCATCCAACCGGAGAAATGCAGAAAGGTGAGCGTGTAAAATCTTTTATGGGAGACGGAGGACTAGGATCATGTGGTAATTCGCAAAATTGTGTACAAGTTTGTCCTAAAGGAATTCCGTTAACTACTTCAATCGCAAAAATAAATCGTGAAGCTACTAAGCAGGCCTTTAAAGAGTTTTTCGGTTAATAATTTACAGTAATATTATTATGTAAACTATTTACTAATGAACGTTTGAAAGGATAGATAATAGTTGCAAAACATGGATTGGCTAACTTATTTAATTATTATATTAGCAAGCTATCGCTTTACACACTTGATTGTATTTGACAAAATAACAGAATTTATCAGAAAACCATTTTTAAAAAAAGAGAAAACAAAAGATGGTAGTGGATTGGAGCATACAAAAAACGTTCCAACATCTAAATTCGGCTATCTTCTTAATTGTTATTGGTGTGCTGGAGTTTGGAGTGCAATTATTATAACTATTGCTTTTATGATGATTCCAGATTTAGCATGGCCAGTAATTTTTATATTATCTATTGCAGGAGCACAAGCTATTTTAGAAACCTTTGTAGGTGTCGGGACCAAGGTTACGAAATGGTTTAGTGATCATTGATAGTATTGTACAATTATTTAATAATAGAAGGCACTTGAGATAATAAAGGTGATTCGTTCTTCTTCATGTTATAATAAAGCATTAGCATTGAAAGATCGGTTTTTAAAAAAACACGCACCGCCCTAAAGATGTTGAATGGGCCAAAGTTCAAGCAAAACTGGAAGCCAATCCGGACAAGAAATGGGCACTTAGTGAAATGGAAAGAACTGGCGGTGAACCAGATGTTGTTGGTTATGATAAGAAGAATGATGAGTTCATTTTTTATGATTGTGCAGAGGGAAGTCCTAAGGGCCGTAGAAGTGTTTGTTACGATCGTGAAGCTCTAGAATCAAGGAAAAAACACAAACCAGAAAATAGCGCTATTGATATGGCAGATGACATGGGAATTGAACTTTTAACGGAAGAACAATACCGTGAGCCACAGAAATTTGATAGCTTTGATAGAAAAACATCGAGCTGGGTAAAAACGCCTGGTAATATTAGAGAACTAGGCGCTGCCATCTTTTGTGATCGTCGCTATGACACGGTTTTTATGTACCACAATGGAGCAGAATCCTTATTATGCTTCAAGAGGTTTACACGGCTCTCTAAGGGTCTAAAATTTACGCAGAGAACTAATCTCGAATTTGAGTATAAACACAAAAAAATCAATTTAAAGAGCCTTATATATTTAGGAACCATTCAGTTATTTACATAGTGCCTGTCCGACTCATGCTTATTTTCATCTGAATGGTGTATTAAGCTCGCTTCCAGTTGACGTGCAATAATCGCCATTCGTAAAGCACATAACTGTAGCTCTATTTTCATATTTACCCCTATCTTCCACCCAACAATTATCCTCGAAAGCAACTACATGATAATTAAATATAGAATAGTAAAAGCACTCTTTTAATGTTTTTATCCACATCACCACCTTTTCGGGTGTGTTATGAATAAAAAAGCCTACATACACAATAAAGGAATCGTTTTGTAGGCAAATAACGGGTGAAGTATTCGAAGCAAGTTAATGTTTTTCTTATAGCGAATTATTCTCAATCGAAATTCTTGTTTAAAAATGATATAATATGAAATTAATATTATGAGATTTTAAAAAAACGAGGAGGATTTATATAATGACTTCAATTGGAACCTTATCCTCTTTTAGTGACGCAAAAAAAATATTAGAAGCTATTGGAGAAAATATTATCGTTGCTGATGTGAATTATAATATAGTTTGGATTAATCCTAAAGCAGTTAACTTGTTAACAAAGGTTATTTCATTTTTTGATGTTGAAAAGGTAGAAGACATAATAGGAATTAATATGAGTCACTTCCACCGAAATCCAGATTATCAAAAAAAAATTATGGACAACTTACTTGATACTCATTCCTCAAGAATAAATATAAAAAATGAATATGTCGCTGATATAATTATTAACCCAATTAAAAGTGATAAAACCATTGTTGGTTATGTTGTTATGTTAATGGACGTGACTACTGTTGTAGAAGAAGAGCAAAGAAAGGAAGAAATCATTCAAGAACTATCAGCTCCTATTCTACATGTATGGGATAATACTCTAGCTATCCCTATATTAGGAATTGTAGATAAAAGCCGTTTTAAAATTATATTAAAGAAATTAATAAAACAGTGTGAACAAGAAGATACTGAATATGTAATCATTGATTTTAGTGGGATAAAGAAATGGAATAAAGAACTACCCAATAAAATTAATGAAATGAGCAGCTGTTTATCTCTTATGGGGATTGAAGCTTTTATGGTGGGGGTTAAACCTGAATTAGCTCAAAGTCTAGCAATTGAAAAAGGTTTGTATAACGTCCCTAAATTCGGAACATCTAAGGAAGCGATTAAACATATTATTTCACAATAATAATATTAGAGTAAAAAAAGAGTGAGGAAATTTTCCTTAGGGTAGTCAACTGTTGTAGCATTTTTGTATGGAATAAAGGGCTAGAGTTAGACGAGAACTTATTTATTGGCTTCAAAAAAATTATAATTTCTGTTGTTATTGTAACCTTACAAAAGTATAAGTCTTTGAAAAGAAGGGCAGAGATTTCTGTCCTCTTTTGCTTTTGGATGGGAATATAGAAGTAGATAGTTGTCATACCTAATATAACAGTAGACACTATTACAAAAAAATATGTAGGGAGAACGAAGTGTGGGTTAATCTTTTTCACTGGCCAATTATTTGCTTTTTGAACGCATTAAATATTCCGTAAAATCAAATTGAATCCATTTTTTACGTAAGCCCGTCATATTGAATCGGAAATGCATCTCCTCCCAATATTCAGAATGGCATTGACCAATCTGAAGAAGAGTTGAAGGCAGCGGGTCTAATACTTCGCTTTTGTTAGTCAATGTGACCTTTGGTACCGAGGATATGAAAGTAGTGGGCATTAAAGAAGGTGGAACTGAAGTCTTGCTAAAGAAGGATGGGGATTTCCAATTCTAAATCGTCTACAACTTAAAAACAGAGAAAACTGATTTCTGGTGGATTATACTTAGTGCTAGTTATAGTGAAAACATACTGTGAAGCATTACTGTAACAAATGAAGATTATGGGTTATGTTTGTGAAAGAATGTACTTAAACAAACGGGGGCAAGAGTTGAACCAAGACTATCATTAACATGATGGTCTTTTCTTTTTGTGGATGATTCGAGGGAATGTTATGTTAAAATTAAATTACACAGATATTGAGCTAACTAGCAGTAAATTGAAGAAAGAAGTGATTGGGTGTTTGTAGAATAATATTTAAGACCTAAAATTATAAAGTGGGTGAGGGTATGAAATACATATTTAAAAATCGTCTTCAGAAAGTGGACTTCGACATTTGGGAGATTACTAAGGACGATTATGAAGAGAAAATAAAGCCCTCAAACGATTTAAAGTAGTCACTAACGGGGGGCTTATTTGGAATAAGGGAGTTGTATTCATGATTGAACCTAATATGAAAGAAGTCATCAAAGTCATCGCAAAGCTAGAAAAGGTGATTTCAGGAGATTTAGGATGGAAACGAAGATAGTCCAGATGTAAAGAAAACGGTTGGCGTAAATACTGGAACGGATACTGGTACAACGACTCGTGCTGAACGTATGCTGAAACCTGGTTAAATTACGAATAGGATGGGGAAAGCCGTATTTGGAGCTGCTGGTTCTATTGCTGGTTCATAAATGGGTCCAGGTGCTGCGATATGTATTCTTCATGACCTGGTACTGGTTGATATATTAAAATTTGTTCAAAATATCGTCTTAGCGTATATTTTCGTTAAAATGTTGTCTGTACCCCATAATTAAAAATAAAAAGGATGTTTGCTATGATTCCAGTTCAATCAGCATTTAGTCTAAAAGGATTTGCTATGTTATTACGTCTAGTTGCCGTTGTATTCTCCAGTGTAGCAACGATTTTATCTATGCTCCTGCCACTGATTTTCTATTATCAAGTTTCGTGGTTAACCTTATTGGGAACCACCTCTGTGCTTTTGGTAGGTGCTATTTTGATTCATGGTGTATTAACGCATGTGTTAAATGATATAGCGGACCATCAATCGGGAACAGATCAATATAGTCCAGGCATACTTTCTGGTGGAAGTAGAGTGATCCAAACGAATGCAATGACGGTAACCATGCTAAAGCAGCTTGGCACATTGATGAGTGTTTTCTTAATTTTCATGGCATTTCTCTTTACTGTATTCGGTTATCTAGAATTCGCCATTTTAACCTTAGTTGGTATATGGGGTGCAGTGTCGTATTCTTTGAAGCCATTTCAATTTGCTTATATTCCTTTTATAGGAGAATGGTTCAGCTTATTTCCTACCATGCTAGCGATAGCCATTGCCTTGCCATGGATAATGCTAGAATCTATACCAGCTTGGGCATGGCAAAATGCGCTCGTTAATGCCGTTTGGTGCATGGCATGGGTCATGTTTCATCATATTCCTGACAGACATGCAGACCAAAAAGCAAAACCAATGAAACGAACGTCTGTCGTATGGGCAGTAGAACGTATGGGAACTAAAGGAGCCAAATTTCCTGTTTTACTTTACTTTATGATTGTAGGATTGCTATTCATCTGGATTGCTTGTACGCGTCCGGTTGCCGCAATAGGTGTTGGTATTATCTTAGTTTATGCAATCTGGATTGTTTTAAGAGTAAATGGAGAGAATGTAGAGGAATTAACAGCAGTTGAGAAGCGGCTGCTTTGCCTCGCTCTTGCTATCGCAATATGGTTAGGTATTTTTTTATAATAAAGTGAGACTTCCATCGGTGGGGGTTTAGGCCTGTTAAGTAAGTGATTAAAGGAGTAAGGTAGATGAATCAAAGGCAGTGGAAGAAGTGATTCCAGTTACTCTTGATTGTTTATTATTCTCATGATATATATCCGACCTAATCTCTCTATTCATAGGACCATTAACATAATACTAGAACAAATCCGCATAATGTTAATTATTGATTTAAGTTATTTAGAAGAACAATTTAAAAACAATGATATTGCTTCAGTGAATAGTAAGGAATTGAATGTATTCTGGTATTATTTAAGGCGGGATCAACGTAAAATCAATCAGCTCCGTACACTTATTGATGCAATTGACGAGTACCTAGTACTTATGAAAGTAGAAAAAAAATTGTTCCGATCATACATTTATTATCGAATCAAATAGGTTATAGGGTCATCCACCATAATTATTAGATTCGTACGGCTCGTTATTATTTTGTTCAGTTTTATTTCTAGTTTACATAATATATATTATCGGAAGTTAAATATAGAATTGGTCTCAACATCTCAAATTCAAAGTATACTTGAGATATTGAGACAATTTATTATTTATAGTCAACTTGTTTTAAATCTTTGGTTGCTGGACCTTCGATTACTTTACCATCAAATGAAAATCTCGAACCGTGACATGGACAATCCCAACTTAGTTCAACTTGATTCCAATTACATTCACAGCCTAAATGTGTACATGTTGTATCGACGGCATAAATTTGATTATTATTATCTTTGTATAAGCCAACTGTTTGTCCATCTATTTTTGTTTTTGTTGCTTGTTTCCGTTCTATTTGTTCTGTTGGCTTTTTCATCACTTTTCCTTTAATAAATTCTTTCGCTACATTCGTATTATTACTGACAAACTTTTTTAAGTCAGGATCTGCATGGAATCTTTGTGGCTTATATAATTCCTGATACGGATTGTCTTTATTTGTAACTAAATCTGTTAATGTTTGTGCGGCAACCGCACTGTTCGTCATACCCCATTTTCGATATCCAGTCGCTACAAAAATATTTGGATGTTTCTTATTTAAAATTCCTATATAAGGAACTTTATCTAAAGTTGTAAAATCCTGTGCAGACCATTGATATTTCCATTCCTTAACAGGTAGATATTTGTAAGCGTATTTCTCTAAGTCACTATATGGATCATGGTTTTCTTTATTATATTGCCCTGTTTTGTGTGATTCTCCACCCAATAACCATATGTTTTCTTCGTTATGCTTTACATATCGCAAGGAATGCTTTGGTTGGTCTATGTCTAAGTACATTCCACCCGGATAATTATCTTCTGAAGTAAATCCTAAACAATACGATCTTGAAGGATACATTCTTGTACTATAAAATGCCTGACCTTCGTAGAACGGAAATTGAGTAGCAACGATCACTTTTTCTGATATAATGTTATATTCTCGAGCAGTTCTGACAATCGTTTGTTCTTGTACATCAATATCAACTGCAGTGGTATTTTCGTAAATTTCCACTCCATTTCTCATCAGTTTCTTGATGATCACTTCTAAAAATGCTAATGGATGAAATTGTGCTTGTTTATTCATTACCAATGCCTGTTTTACTGGGATTGGGAAAGGAATATTATCTTTCAATTGACCACTTATTTTTAATTTTTGATATGCTTCTGCTTCTTGTAATAACTTCTTTTTGTTTTTATCATCATTGGTATATAATATCGCCTGCTGTTCTTCGAAATTGCAATGTATTTCATTTTCCTCAATTAACTTTTGAATAAGGGTTATGGCATCCAACTGACTTTGGTAGTAATGTTGAGCATTTTCTAACCCCATGTGCTCGATTAATTCATGATAAATCAA
The DNA here is from genome assembly GCF_900143085.1 of Gracilibacillus kekensis. Taxonomy (GTDB): domain Bacteria; phylum Bacillota; class Bacilli; order Bacillales; family Amphibacillaceae; genus Gracilibacillus; species Gracilibacillus kekensis. The sequence continues at coordinate 297,195 of NZ_FRCZ01000004.1, forward strand.
TCCATGTTGCGCCGTAACTTTAGCAGTAGTATGTCCCGTAGTACTTAGCGCCAGCCGATCTCTCTCTATTAATATAACTTTTACACCCCTTTCACTTAAAAGATAAGCAGTAAGGATGCCGGTCATACCTCCTCCAACGATGGTTATTTCTGTTGATAAACTTTTATTTAAAGCTGAAAATGGAGTAAGGTTATAAGTATCTTGCCAGATTGTTTTATGCATCGTCATACCCTTCCTTTTAGATAAGATTATAAAGTCTCCTTTTATAATAGCTTTACCCAAGAAGGTTGAATATATGAACTATTTGCAGTGTTTATCTGCTCATCATTAAAAAATATCATTATAACTGGGAATTCCTGCAACTGATGTTGCTTTTTTTACACCATCAATAATTGCTTCCTGTATTACTTTTGTTGCTATTATTGCTATTGCGTTTGGATCTGCTTCTACCTTACCGGAAGCCATCATAAATAAGGTATCCCCATCTATTAAAGTGTGAGAAGGGGTTATTGTTTTTGCAATTCCATCTTGAGCAATACTAGCTATCTTATTAGTTTGTGCTTTTGTTAGGTTAGCATTAGTCATAATAGTACCGATTGTAGTGTTTCCCGAATAGCGATCTTGAGCTAATAATTTCTTTTCCGCCTGTGAAATTAAAGTTTCCTCTGATGATAAAAATTGTCGTTTTGTTTTATCATATAATCCAGCTATCGTCTGATTTGTGATAGGATCCACAATATCACCGATCGCATTTACAGCAACTACTGCTGCGACCTGTAATGAACCCAACTGATATGCTGCAAATCCAATACCAGATTTCATACTATAATCATTTCCCAAAGCTTTTCCAACGGTCGCGCCACATCCAGCTCCAACATTTCCGAATACACTTGTATTTTCATAAGCATTTACACATGCTTGATATCCCATCATTTTGTCTGGTCTTATTGATGGAGAACCAACTCCAAGATCAAAAAGTATCGCACCTGGTACTATTGGAACTTTTGCAAATACAACATCAAATCCTATATCTCTTTCCTCTAAAAAGTACATAACACCACTGCCTGCATCTAACCCAAAGGCACTGCCACCTGATAGAAATGTGGCATGTGCTTTCTCTACGGTATTCTCTGATGCTAATAGATCCGTTTCTCTTGTGCCAGGTGCACCACCTTTCACATCAACTCCAGTTGTAGCACCCTCTTCACAAATAATAACTGTGCAGCCAGTTAGAGCATCGGTATCTTGTTGATGGCCAATTCTAAAGTCTTGTAATTCATCTACAAATAGTTTTTTCAAAATAATACTCCTTTCTAAGCTTTGAAATTCAATGGAAAGAATGATAGTATTTTCCTAAGAGGTGATGTTAGTGAGACGTATACATCTAGTTGTGTCAGGTAGAGTTCAGGGTGTAGGTTTTCGGGCTTATACGCAACAAGCAGCTATTGAAAACGATATTGTTGGATGGGTAAGAAATCTCGCTGATGGCGCAGTTGAGGTTGAAGCAGTAGGTGAAGATAAACAAGTAGATCAATTTATAAAAAAAGTGAAGAAAGGTCCTTCATTTTTTGCTAAGGTCAAAAATATAGAAGTAACTGAGTGTGAAACAGTTCATAATTATCAAAAATTCGAAATTGTGTATTAAAAAACCGCTAACTCATAGCGGTTTTTTTTATATCTTATTTTTCCTCGAAAAATTTGCGGTTTAATGAAATATATTCATTTTCATTATCCGGAACTTCATCTTCCATGTAGATTGCTTCTACAGGACATACAGCTTCACATGCCCCACAATCAATACAAATATCCGGATCGATATAAAACATATCTTTCCCTTCCTCTATACAATCTACAGGACATACTTCTACGCATTCTCCTGCTTTTTCTTCTTTACAAGGCGATGTTATTACAAATGCCAAGACGATCCCCTCCTTTAACGATTCATCGTTATGTATCTCTATACATAGTTATTCTATCATAATTTCGAAAGTTCGAATACCATTATAGCTCATTTCCTAGAGATTGCAATCAATATTTAAAATCATTTGTTTGATTTTCTTCCCAAATACGCTCTGTTATATATTCTCCGCCAATTCGTTGGATAAGAAACACATCAGGATTAGTAAGGGTCTTCCACTCTTGAAATCCAAAATCAATATTAAATCTTTGCAACATTAAAGCAAGTAGATTACCATGTGTTACGATTATAATGTTCTCATTTTCTACATCTTCCATACATTCTTTTAATAATGCCTCTGATCGACTATAGGCATCACTCGAAGATTCTCCCCCAGGTAATTTAAAATGGAAATTTTGAAAAGACTCTTCTAAAATATCGATCCAGTCATCGATTGGTTGTTCGCTTAATAAGCGTTCCTTGAGACGTTCATCTATTTCTATAGATATATTTTGACGAGTGGCAAATGGTTTTATACTCTCTTGCGCACGTAAATACGGACTAGTAATAATACGGTGTATTGGAAAACTAAGTTGTTCTAATTTTCTTGCTAATTCATAAGCCTGCTGATTTCCTTTTTTTGTTAAAGGTGAATCACTGTGCTGACCTATGGCATGGCAATGACGGATCATAAGAATTCTTTTCATTTTATCAGCTCCTATGGAGAATCTTTGAAAAGTTTAGAAAGATACGAATAAGTCTATTATCTATTTATTCCCAACAATTTGCAGGTATAAACAAGATTATACATGTTGAAAATAGTCCTTTTTAAATCCAGCTATGCGATTTGTATTATCGATTACAAAATAAAACTCATCTGTTTCATTTTTTACATCATATATTTTTCCTTCTGTAAGAACAGAATTCACTTTGTATTTTTTTGCGTTTGTGTGGATACATTTTATTTTCTTAATTGTTTCGTTATTCTCCCAATTTTGATGAATCATGCCAACTTCCCTCCTCTCTTTTATCATAAACATTAATCGTTGATTATACAAGGATTTCTATAATAGTTAACATAATATTATTATTGTCTATCTATTGGAAGGATGTACATTTTCTTTAACAAAAATGGCAATAGTAAAATAATAAAAAGCATTCGCACTAACTGAAGTGAACCAACAATAGCAGGATCTGCATTAACTTCCCCGGCAGTAATTGCCATTTCCACTAAACCTCCAGGTGCTAAGCTTAACATAGCTGTAGCAAAGCTTAATTCGGAAAATAGCGCAAATATATATCCTAATCCGGTAGATATTGAAATAATAAAACAAGTAAATAAGAAGAAAATCCAGGAAAAATTACCCGCTTTTTTTAAGTCTGCCATTCTGATAGACAATCCCAGATGTATTCCGATAGATAACTGAGCAAAATGATACAAACTTATTGGTACATCACTTATTGGCAGTGATAATAGTTTGATTACGGCAATAATCATCATCGGTATCAAAACATATGAAGCAGGAATTTTAAAACGCAATAAAAAGGCTAAACCAAAAAGTAATACATATATTACAAATGTCCACCCACTGAACTCTGAAGGTGTTTCATTTGGTAAAGCTAGCTCTGCATGATTATCAGTAAAGAAGAAGGAAGCTAGTAAGGGTACGATAAATAAGACAGCCATTAAGCGGATTGTATGAAATATAGCAACTAAACCTGTATTAGCTTTCATCGAATCACTCATAGCAACCATCACCGATAAACCACCGGGAACACTGCCTAAAATGCCAGTCGTTTTTTCTATATTCGCATATTTAGCTAAGAGTGTTCCACTTTGAATGCAAATGACTATTAATAATATGGTAATTATTAAAAATGGAATAAAATAAGGAATTACTCCTTTTAATGTGGTAGACGTAAAAGTAGAACCAATTTGAGCACCCGTTAGTAGAAAACTTACATTTAAGATGGTTTTATTTTGTTCCAAGTGAAATTTGGTCAGAAAATTTAATAAGAATACAGCAACTAATGGCCCTAATATCCACGGCAACGGAATATGTAATACGATAAACAAACCAGTTGTAATCAATGAAACGGCATACATTAATAACAGATAGTATATATTTTTGATCATTTGTCGCACACCCTTTAAACGGATCACTCTATAATAGAGAAAACTCCCCGCTTGGACGGGAAGTTATTCAAATAATGATAAATAGTGGTCAAGCCCTTCCTCTGTTAATTTATCTTTTGAGATAAATCGGAGAGCAGCTGAATTAATGCAATAACGCATTCCACCTTTATCGACTGGACCATCGTCAAAGACATGACCTAAATGAGAATCTGAATCTTCACTTCTTACTTCAATTCGACGCATACCATGTGAAGTATCCATATTCTCTTCAATCGCATTCCGATTTAATGGTTTGGTAAAGCTTGGCCAACCACATCCAGCATCATATTGATCCTTAGTTGTAAAAAGAGGTTCACCACTAATAATATCTACATAGACACCTTCTTTTTGGTTATTCCAATACTCGTTGTCAAAAGGTCTTTCCGTTCCATTTTCTTGTGTAACATGGTATTGGATGGGGGTTAACTTTTCTTTTAAATCTTCTTTTGTGAAGGATTTACTCCAATTTTTTTTAATAAAATCCGCTCGTCCTGAACCTTTTTTATACATCTGATAATGAAAGCGTTGCTTTTTATAATAATCTTGATGTTTCTCTTCTGCTTCATAAAACGTTTTAGCTGGTAAAATATCAGTTACAATTGGTTTATTAAATTTTCCACTTTCTTCTAATTGTTGCTTCGATGTTTCTGCCAAATGTTTTTGTTGCTCCGTTGTATAATAGATTGCGGTTTTGTAGGACTCACCACGGTCATGAAATTGACCACCTGGATCTGTAGGGTCAATTTGTTGCCAGAAGAGGTCTAATAATTTTTTATATGGAAAAACATTAGGATTATAAGTGATTTCTACGGCCTCGCGATGGCCGGTTGTATTGGTGCAAACTTCTTCATATGTTGGATTAGGCTTGTCTCCTCCTGTATAACCTGAAACAACTTGTTCAATACCTGGTTGTTGATCAAATGGTTCCACCATACACCAGAAACAGCCACCTGCGAATATTGCAGTTTCTAAAGATTGCTTTGTCATAGAAAAAGCCTCCTATTTATCTATTTACTTTTATTGTGCTCTTCACAGTAAAAAAATGCAAGTGCTCTGTTTTTAGTATTACATTTGAAAAGTATAAAATTTTAGCTGGTGTCTAGTTCCGAGCCTTCACGAATCAATCTACGATAAAGAAGACTTGACAATTGGTGAAAGGAATCATCGGCTCGAAAGCTCACCGTGATTCCTTTATTTCTGCTTTAGTCGCTACGTTTCTAAGTGGGGGCTCTGCGCTATTCTAGGTTATTATATGAAAAGTTTTGGTTGTGACCCTTTTGTTTCTATCTTTTGAGGAGTGGAGTTCGTTTGTGTTTGTTTTTCAGATGATGTTTCAGCTTTTTCTTCTGTATTCATTGATGCTTCCTCTTCTGCGTCATCTTCATTATTTATATCATTTAAAGCTTTCATCATATTAATTAATTTTGGGGCATTTTTAATCATTGGACCATATTCTTTTATTAACGGTGTAGCTTGTTGTGCAACTTTTAAAACTTGCTGCACATTATTCAACGTACCCATTAAATTTGAGCCTCCACCAGCAGTTGAAGCTACGTTAGCAGCTTGTGAAGGAAAAATTCTCTGAAGCATTCCTTGTAGTCCTGTTGGATTTGTCATTTGGCTTGGTAGAGCTGATCGTTGCGGGAACCCATTAAGGAATGACTGTGGTGGCATTTGTTGCTGGGAAAAAAACGGTGGTTGATTAGGTGGTCGAAACATGACTCATTCTCCTTTCCGTATACATGTTGCTATAGTCTATGTAGGAAGACCATTATGTGTATAGGCATCGTCATTTAGGCTGATATTTACTGCCGACAACCGTTTTTTTATCTAAACCAACAAAAATTACAAGGTTTCCAGTAGTATCTGTCTCCGTATGGTTAAAAGTAACAGAATAAACCTTGTCTTTATTATAAGTTTTTGAAATAGATTTTTTTATTTCGTTATTCACGGGTATATTTTTTACGATGGAATCCTTTGGGCTTGCTGGTATTAAATCACTTTCTTCATCAGACAGACTATTGAAGGCGATCATCTCAATTGGCAGTTGGTTTTCAGTCTTGGAAATCGAAGAAAAAGAAACTATTCCAATTAAAATAAATATAGAACATACCCCTATGGTCACAACTAAAAGAACCTTAATTAATTTATTCATAAAGTTTTCCTCCCTAATGATCAGCCGTTTCTAGACTTATAGTAAAATAAGTCTTTATCCTCTAATTAATATATTTATTTAATTCACTTCTTGGCAATAATGAGGAACCTCTTAGAATTTGTTCGTATCCCTTTTGCATGTTGATTGTTTTTAATAAATTCATTTAATATTTTATAGTCTTTCCTATCTTCCCCAAAACCAGGAATAATTGGTGTGTTAGTCAGTAAAAAGAGTAGGTCTTCTGGTCGTTGAAAATATTCAATGGCATCATACTCAACAGATTGAACCTCAGAAAAGCCTGCTTCTTTAAGTTCACGAATATATCTTCCTTTTGATGTTCCGTCCGTTTTATCATAAGCTTGCCCGCGACCGAAGGTGTTTTTTATATTTAATTTATCTGCTTCACTTACTTGTTGTGTCAGAAACCATCCACCACTTTTTAATACCTTAAATAATTCTGTAGAAGAAAATGGTGCATGGCGACTTGAAACGACATCAAAAAAGCCAGAGGGAAATTGCAAATAGTCAGATGACATATGAAAAAATTTCACATTCGAAACATCAGCATTTTTAAGGTTGGTTGCTGCAGTTTCTAACATTCCTTTTGATAAATCTATTCCAATTGAGAACAATAATGAAGATGAAATTCGTATTAAATTTTCTCCTCCACCAGTACCTATATCTAATAGTACATCCGTTTGTTTACTTCTTTTCTGAACTTCATCATAAAAGTCCCACGTAACACCTTCAGTGAAAGACTTTACATTGCTAAAATCCCAACCATTAACTTTTCCGATCTTATTGTAGAAACTTTCATAATTAAATTCATTCATAACGTAACCGCCTTTAAACTTCAAAATATAAAACAACATGCACTAGTTTTGTATTAGTCAAGCTCGTCTGCTGAAGGTGGTTCGAAGATTTTTATCCATTCCTCTAGTTTTGCTTTAGGAATAATAAAAGTCGCTTCAGGTTTCTGAGCATTTCTAGATCTTAAACGTTCAAATAATTCATCCTTTGAAATATCGTTATAATGGATTTTTAATGTAACTCCTAATGTATTAGCACGAAAACGAAATTCCTCCCGCTCCTTTTTAGTCCAAAATCCAAAATCTAAGATAACATCAACACCAAGAATTAACATTCTAGCTGCAATATCCCACATTAGAGATTCCACCGCATCATGTCTTTTGTTGTGGATAGCCTCATCCACTTCTGTCATGTTATATCCGAAATCATGACCTAATCGCGTATGCCATTCATCAGGAGTAAGTCGTAAAGCTGAATATTTATTTTCGAGTTTCTGAGCATCGGTAGTCTTGCCGCTGCAAGGGAGCCCGACCATTAGGTGGAGAGTTGTCATGTTATACCAAACCCTATTCTTATTTAAACTATTGAGTGCTAATTAGAACAATCATGTGTTGAACCAACAATTTTTTTTACGATATATATACCTATAATATCCTGGTAATACCTTTATTTAAAAATATCAACTACTAGATTACTGAATTCTCTTAAGTAATGAAGATAATTGTCACCTCCATAGTTATACATTTTATTGTACATTTTTGATACGACAAGGTTATACTCAGGAATTACTAACAATGTTGGTCCTGTAATTCCCAGTATTTGATATGAACCTTTAGGAACTCTTTCACCAATTTCGCTTTTTAACGATGGCTTGTCTTGTACATACCAAAAAAATCCATTTTTCGGTAATTGATTATCTTTATAATTTGGACTATGAAGTGTAGTCGCCATTTGTATAACTTCTTTTGGAACAAGTTGTTTTCCATTCACAAATCCATTATTTAAATGAAGGTTGCCCCATAACGCAAACTCACGAGTTGAGGTATGTAGGTTGGGTTCAGTTCCATCAATAGATTTACCCAGTTTAAAATTTGCTTTGACCTCAGGATTTTCTATTACTGGCACTAAATTTTCATTAGGTTTTATGTGCCAAAAGGTTTCTTTAAATCCAAGTTGTGAAAATATCCTATCTTTTAATAATAAAGGATAGCTTTTACCATACAGTTCGTTTATAAGCTGAGACATCATTAAAACATTAATTCCTCTATTAACCCAACTCTCTCCAGGATTAAATTCACGGTAAATCGTTCCGTCTTCTTTCTGATTTAATCCGTGTGAATGCGTAACTAAATGCCTTATTGTTGTACCAGCAAATATTTTCTTATAGGGAGTTTCTAAATAGTCTATTGCTAGATCATCAATATCCCTAATTTTACCTTCATATAAGGCATAAGATATCGCTAGACCTAAGTAACTTTTTCGAGCAGAAGCTATATTAAATTGTGAAATTGGAGTAATTGGTAGTGAATCCAGTGAGTTAGAGTGATAACCGCTATAGTGTTCTAATATAATATTGTTATCTTTAATTATAACTAAAGACGAAGCACTGCTATTATTGCGTTCTTTTATATCCTCAACGTATGAAATTAATTTTAGAAATTTGTTTTGCACGCTCTCTACATCCTTTACCTAATATTAAGATGAATCAGTTCACTTAATGAAGTTACAATGTTCATATGGGCAAAGGAATTACCTCTTTTATTTCGTCTTCGGTGACTATAATTCGTTTCTTTATTAATTCTCTTAAATTCATTCCTCTCGAACATGTAGATCTTCATCAATTTTCTTCTGTTACCTTGTCCTCAATTTAACTACTTTAAATAACCTTTTTCATTGAACATTATTTCCTTAACTTATTTTACCATAAAAACACCATGTGCCCTTAAATACTCTTATGATTTGTGAGGGCTTTAATGCAAATCTAATTATAATTTAAAAGAATTTTACATAAAAAGAGTAGTTCTATTTAAGAGTGCAAACTATGCAGTTGCTCTCAAAAATTGAACTACTCATGGTGTTAATTTATCTTTTTTATCTGTAAGATCAACAGTTATAGCTATGTTTATTAATTAAAATAAAGATCAACAGGCTTGGTTAATAATATTTCCTGGGCAAGCGCATGATTTGACAGTATTGAAAAGATTCATGTTGGATTTTGTTAGCTTTTGACTGTCTAACCAATTTTAAAGGATGCAGTAGATCCATTTGGAGAGGTTTCTACTACTAATTTGGCTTTTATTTCCTCTTTTAATTGCGCTACATGGGAAATAACACCGATAATCCGGTTGTCTTGTTGTAAATCTTTTAAACATTTGATTGCTTGCTCAAGGGAGATCTCATCAAGAGTTCCAAACCCTTCATCAATAAATAGAGTATCTAACTGTACACCACCAGCATGTGCTTGGACAATATCCGCCATTCCAAGTGCAAGACTGAGGGCCGCTTTAAAGCCTTCTCCTCCCGATAATGTTTTAACAGATCTCCTTTTGCCTGTGTAATGATCAAGAACCTCTAAGTCAAGCCCGCTTTGAGCTCCGCGTTTGGCGATCTCATCACTGCGAATGAGTTGATAGCGATGATCGCTCATTTGAGCGAGGCGGATATTTGCCTGTAGTAGAATTTCATCTAAGAAAGTAGATAAAACGAATCTTTCAAATGAAAGTCTTGCTGTATTGTCGCCTTTGGCAAGGTCTGCTAATTCGCCAACATGGTAATAGTCATCATTAATTTCCTGCATCTGTTGTTCTATTGTCTTTAGTCGTTTGATCGAGTTCATTAATTGGTCTAGATGAATCGAGTTTGTCTGTTGTTGTTTGGTTATCTCTTCTTTTTCTTTCGTTTTCGTTCGGATAGCTTCTTCCACGATCGTTAAGTTTGGTTTAGTAGCATCCTTAATTTCATTTTTTAATCTTTTTAAACGATCTTCCACTAAATGTTTCTGTTCGTAAAAGTAATTAATCTCGTTTTCTATTTTTTTCTGTTGTTCATTCACCAACACGGCTTGTTGATACGATTCAAGCGATGAGAATTGATATTGATCCAGAACTTCTTTAAATTTATCTTCTTGTTCCTTAAACTTTTGCTGAGCTTGAATCATGTAATGTTTTGCTTCATCACTCTTGGTTGTTGTTGTATTTTTTTGTTCTAATGCCTTCTCATAATAATCTTGTACGTCTCTCCAATATTGAATTGCAGCTTGGACCTCTTTTTCTAATCGAGCTACTTTGCCTTGAAAGGCTTGAACAGATTCAAAATCATTCGGTAATTGTGCTTTTAGTTGTGTATAGGTAGCATCAAGCTGATGATATTCTTGTGAAAACTGTTGATAGTTTGCTTGTAATTTTTTCTGTTCCACTTTCAAAGGTTCAAGTTTTGTAAGCATCTCCTCAGTTTGTTTTAATTTCCTTTGTAGTTTTTCTAACTCACTCATTTGAGTCTGCTTTAATTGTTTCTTCGAATATACTTCACTTGTTAAGGATACTGCTAAGTTACTTAAGGCATCTTCGGATAACTGTTCTTTCTCAAGTTTGATCGTTTTCAATAAGCGAGAGACTAGCTGATTCTTTCCCTCTCCCTGTTCCTTAATCTGTAATACTTTCATTTCCATTTCTTTCGTTTCTTCTTGCAACGAAGCTAATTTTCTTGTTTCTTTTTCTATTCTCTCATCGGAAGTAGCTTGTTTGGGAAAGTTAGCAAGATTAGGATGCTGTTCTGAACCACAAACAGGACAAGCGTCTCCTTCTTGTATTTGTTGTGCAAGATGACTAGCTAAATGGTTTTTACGTTCTTGTTCTAATGTTTCACAAAGTTCCTTTTGATGAGTAGTTTCTTTATTTAATTTATCGACTACTTTGTTATATTGCTGGTAGTCTTTTCTTAGGACTAATAAATAATGAAATTCTGCTAGTAATTCTTTTACATTATCTAACTTGTTTTCTAACTGGTCTAAGTCATAAATTGCTTTTTGAACCACTTCGTTCTTTTGATGTATTTGATCCCGAATTTGATAACTTTCTTCTTTCGCTTTTTCTAATTCAGTGACTTTTTGCTCTAAGGTTGACAGGTTTGTTTCTGTTTGTTGGATATTTTCTTTTGCATTTTTTAATTGATTTGTGGTGGTTTGGAAGTTGTCCAATTTCGATAATAACTGTTTTTGTTCCTTTAGATCGAATTGTTGTTGCTCTCGTTTTTTTTCATTTTGCTTTTCTTCTGTATATTGTAGTTTTGCTTTTTCAAACATTTCTTGCTGGTTTTGTTTTTCCGATTCTAATTTTCTATAGTTCGTTTGTAGTTCATACCATTCTCGTTTTCTAGTATTCAATAAATCTTCTACTGGTTTTATTTTATCAGCTGTTTTGGCTAGTTCTAACCGTCTGTGAAGTTGGTTTATTTTTTGTTCGCCTGTTTCGAATTCCTTCTCTTTCTCGATTTGTTGTGCATACTCATTAAAATAATCAACGAGCTGTTTCTGGTAATAATATTTTTCTTGTAAGGAGCTTAATTGATTTGCGACATTGTTAAAATCGGCTTTTAAGTTTTCTCTTTGTTCAGAAAGCTCTGTTAGTTGATTTTCTAATTGAACATTAACTTCTTGTTCTGATTCTTCATCAACATATCCTTCAGGTAGCTTATCTTTTTCCTGATTGTATTGCCATTCTAATTTTTCCATTTGTTCTTTTAATGCTTTAGCTTTATCCTTTAATTTATCTGTCATATCTTTATAGAAATAAGTTCGAAATATTTTCTGTAACACTTCTTCTCGTTCCTTACTGTTTTCAGAGATAAGCCTTCTGAATTCACCTTGTGGAATCATGATCATTTTCTTGAATTGTTCATAATCAAGACCAATCATCTCTTCTATTGTTTCATTTACTTCTTTTATTTTTGAAACAAGTAATTCCCATTGATTATTTTCATTTTCGCGATATAGGCTAGCACTAGCTACTTCTTCCGTATACCCCTCTCCCCTTGCTTTCGGTTTTTGTTGTTTTGGGCTTCTTGTTATACGGTATTTTTTTTGGTGCAATTCAAAGGTGAAAGTAACCGTTGTAAGTTCAGACAGAGGGGCAAAATGACTGCGAAATGCGTCTTGATCACGTTCAGTTCCGCTAGCTTTTCCATACAAACTAAAACAAATAGCATCAAAAATCGTTGTTTTACCGGCACCTGTTGGTCCTGTTACTAAAAAGATCGGTTCATCGCCAAGTTGTGTAAAGTCGATTTGCTGTTTGTTTTTATAAGGTCCAAATGCCGTTAACTCTAGTTCTAATGCGCGCATGTTATTTCCCCCTTTCGTCGACAATTACGTCTTGGATGACTTCTTTAAGATATTTTGCACGTTTTTCTGTTAACTCAGTTCCTTTAATTTCCTGATAAAAGGCCGCAAATAACTGTTCGTGGGTCATTTCTTGCTTTTCTCTAATAGATTCAATTTCTTTTAATGATTGATGGACCAGTTGGTGTTTTCTTTCTAACCGTAAGACATTCGGAAAATGTTTTCTAAGTTTTGAAACGGGGTCTATAATCTGTCCGTCGTCCAATAGTTGTATTTGTAAATAGTCTTCCGTTGGTTCGATAACTTTTCCTTCTAATAAATCATTAAAATAGCCTTCCGCTATTCGTAAATCTCGTGGAGATGTTAACGGTATTGTTCTCAGTTGTTTTTCATCTTTATCGAGTTGAATAATGGTGATGGATTTGTTATGATGTGCTTCTGAGAACGAATATTTCATAATAGAGCCGCTATAGCGGATAAAGTCATTTGTTATGCGTTGGGCTTGATGAAGGTGTCCGAGTGCTACATAATCGAAACAACGAAATAAGTCTGCCTCGATATATGGTGATCCACCAATCATCGTTAACCTTTCTTCTGATTCGGATTCCATTCCGCCAGCAATAAAAGCATGTCCAATTAAAATATGCTTCTCATCTTCTGACATGTCTTTTTTTATTTCTTCAATAATACGTTTCATCGCATCGTGATGCGTGGTAATGGAATCATCTTCAAAATAGTTTTTCACTTGTTCTGGTTCTAAGTAAGGTACTAAGTGAAAATAATAATCTGTGTCCTGATCGGTAAATTGGATTGGATCAAATATTTCTTTGATCGATGTCGCTAAATATAATTGTTGAGATCGAAATAAACTAGTACCAAAACCTAATCGGTCTGGACTATCATGATTTCCCGCGATAGCTAGAATCGGGATTTCTAATTCTACAGATACTTTCGTAAAAAAACGATTTAATATTTCTACTGCTTCCCGAGGTGGAACCGCTCGATCATATAAATCACCGGCAATAATAATTACGTTAGGCCTTTCTTGTTGAATGATATCTATCAATTGTTGTAAAACAAGATCCTGTTCTTCTGTCATATGCAAGCCATGGACAATCTTTCCTAAATGCCAATCAGCTGTATGTAAAATCTTCATGAAGCATTCACCATCCCTTCCATAATTTTAAATATATTATACACGAACAAGTATCGAAGTCTATTGAAATAGAACGTATGTTTGTGTATACTGTTGATGAGGTGATAAGTGTGGTACACGACCGAGGAAAAATTAAATGGGCATCTTTGATGTTACCAGAACACGTCACAATGTTACAGGAGTTATTTGAAGAAGAACGACCAGTTGAAAAACCTATATTAAGTGAAGATTATTTGTTGGAAATGGAATATTCGTTACAAAAGGCAATACGCGTTAAACAAAAAATTAAAATAGAGTATCATTCGGCTGGTAAACTGAAGGCATTCTTTGGAAAAATAGATAAAATAAAAAATAACCAAACTTCAGTTATCCGTCTTTATAATGAGCAGGAGCATAGAGTAATACAGCTTAAAGACGTCGTTGCTGTTGAGATACTAAATGATCAGTAAAAGCCATGAGTTGGATCACTCATGGCCTTACTTCTTCGATATAAAGCTCCCATAGCTGATCAAACGTTACAATTGCTTCAGGAAATGGCGTATGCCACTCCATATAATCGCTAATTTCATCATAATCCTTCGCATGTTTTGGAAAGCTGTGATCATAAAACATCCAATCTGCCAGCTTTTTTGGGTCATCTAATTGTTTATTCCCTCTATATTGCATCATAAAATGATAAAAAGACTTCATTGTGTGCAAACATTCCTTTTTTTATTGGTTTTCCATAAATTCTTGATGCTTCTCTTCTTTTTTGCGATAGACGATTCGTGAAAGTACGATACTAATTTCATATAGAACGATTAAGGGAATCGCTACAACAATTTGCAAAATAAAATCTGGCGGCGAAATCATGGTCCCGATAATAATTAAAATAAAATAGCCATATTTTCTAGTTTTACTTAAAAAATGCGGTGTTACTATCCCAAGGCTGGTTAAAAACATCGTGATCACAGGCACTTCAAAAAAAATCGCAAACGGTAATGTAACGCGGAAGATAAAACGGAAATAATTTTCTACCGTAAACATCGTATCGAACATGCCATCATTTAAAGATAAGACAAAAGGTAAAATAAGCTGAATAAAAATATAATAACCAAATGCTAAACCAGATAGAAAAAGCACGAAAACGATTGGGATATATCCCAATGACACCCGTTGTTCTCTCTTGGTCAGCCCCGGCTTAACAAAAAGCCATAATTGGATGCATAAAAATGGAAGTGTTGCCGCAAACGCAACAACAAATGCAATCATAAAGATAATCCAGATGATTTCTTCAGGAGAAATTAGATTTAAAGTTATATCAATGTCATCCAAGAAGAAATTCCTAATATCCTCTACAAAATAAAGACCACCCACAAAGAAAAGGACAAATACAAACGCGGTCCATAATAATCGATTTCTAAGTTCAGCGAAATGGTCTACATACCCCATCTCTTTTTCATTTGGCATTGACTTGTCTTGCTCCATAATTAACGTCCCTTCATTAAAAACACTTGCATTCATGAAAAAGATGTAAAAGAAGTCCTTTTACACCTTTTTCAAATTATTTGCTTGATTTATCCTTGTCGTCATTCATAAGGTCGTTCGTTGCTTTCTTGAATTCACGTAATGAACTACCAACAGCTTTGCCAATCTCAGGTAATTTAGATGGCCCAAAGATAACTAAAGCAATGATTAATATTAACATTAAACCAGGAAAGCCAATATTAGATAACATAACTTTCACCTCGATTATTATTCATAAAGTTATTATGATTTATTTTCTTTTGGTTCAGTATCATCTTCTGTGATATCTTTTGCTGATTTTTTAAACTCGCGTAATGTCTCACCTGTTGCTTTGCCGATTTCAGGTAATTTCTTCGGCCCAAAGATAACTAAAGCAATCACTAATATTAAAATTAAACCAGGAATTCCAATTTGAGATAACATATATATTGCGCCCCTTTTAATAAAAAGTCAAAACATAATTACTCTCATCTTATCATGATTTAACATGCTTGTCTTTACAAACGATGAAATTAGTATCATTTTTTACGGTCATATTGGATAAAATAATAATCATACTTATTTTTGTCGTCCTTTTCCCCTTTTTCCTTAGATGTCACCGTCCAGTTGGATTCATCAAAGTCAGGAAAAAAAGTGTCTCCTTCGAACGCTTCATCAATATAGGTCATATAAATGCGATCAGCAAAGTCAATCACTTGCTTAAATATTACTTCCCCACCAATCACAAACCATTCTTTCTCAGGGTTTTCACTGTCCCATTCTTTTATCTTTTCAATCGAGTGAATTACCTTGCAATTTCCATGTTGAAAATCTGTATTTGAAGTTAATACAATGTTATCTCGTTTTGGCAAAGGACCGTTCATCGATTCAAATGTTTTACGACCCATAATAATGGAATTACCTAATGTAAGATCCTTAAAAAATTTTAAGTCTTTTGGTAAATGCCATGGTAATGTATTATCTTTTCCGATGACTCGATTTCTATCCATTGCAAAAAGTAACGAAATCATTCAACTTCTCCTCCTTTTACACTGCTACTGGCGCTTTAATGCTTGGATGTGGATCATAATTTTTTAGATCAATATCCTCGATTTCTACATCAAAAACAGACACACCATCTTTAATAGAAAGTGTAGGTAATGCTTTAGGTTCACGCTCTAGTTGTGTTTGTACTTGTTCTAAGTGGTTCGTGTAAATATGTGCATCACCGAATGTATGGATAAATTCCCCTGGTTCTAAACCACATTCTTTTGCAATAAGATAAGTTAACAATGCATAGCTGGCTATATTAAATGGTACACCTAAAAAGATATCTCCGCTTCGTTGATACAATTGGCAGCTTAATTTACCATCCGCTACGTAAAATTGAAACATCGTATGACATGGCGGTAATGCCATTGTTGGTATATCTTCGGGATTCCAGGCTGAAACAATGTGTCTTCTTGAATAAGGATTATGTTTTATGGAATCAATAACCTCTTTTAATTGATCGATTGTTTCGCCTTGAGTTGTTTTCCATGCCCTCCATTGTGAACCATACACAGAGCCAAGGTCACCAAATTTTTCGGCGAAATCATCATCTTCAAGAATATTCTTTTTAAAGATTGCCATTTGCTTATCATAATCTTTTTTAAATGTTGGATCCTTTGTGGAACGATGACCAAAATCGGTCATATCTGGACCATTATAGTCCTCACTTTCCACCCACTTTTTAAAGGCCCATTCATTCCAAATATTATTATTATGACGCAATAAATAACGGATGTTGGTATCTCCTTTGATAAACCATAATAATTCACTGACAATTAATCGAAATGGAACTTTCTTAGTTGTTAACAAAGGAAAGCCTTCCGCTAAATTAAAGCGCATTTGATGACCAAATATAGATAATGTACCAGTGTTCGTTCGATCATCTTTTTTTGTGCCTTCTGCCAAGACTTTTTCACATAAATCCAAATAAGCTTTCTCACTCATTGACATTCTATTCTTCCTTCCTAGTGCATAATTATTACAAATTCGTAACAATACTAACAAAAAATCATATTTTTATCATTTTAACATAAATTTTTTGTAAGTAATACTATTCGCAAGGGGTGGTTTTATGATGTTACAAGATCAAATATCACGAGTAGTAAAACACTCCGTCGCTTACAGCTTTGCATTTAGTCAACCTTTTTCTTTTTATGTCGACGCATATCCCATGATGCAAAATGAAATACTGGAACAGTCGAACATGCTCAAATACGGCATGCAGCATGAATCAATTCGGATGCTACAACATAAATTACAAAAGCTATCCTACTACGATTCATCGATTGATGGAGAGTTTGGTATCCTGACGGAATACGCCTTAAAGAAATTTCAAGAAGATCAAGTACTCGATCAAAATGGAAAGGCGGATCAGCAAACAGTCAAATCGATTATTGACAAGGAAGAAAAATACTACCTTCAACAGTTAAATGATGAATTAGAGTTTTCAATCGGTGACACAGGTGATGAGGTCAAGGAATTACAAGAAGCATTACACTATTTTGGCTATTACCGTGCAAATATCGATGGTATATTTGGAGAAAAATCGGATCAGGCATTACGTGCTTACAAGCAAGATAAAGGCTTAGAGATCCATCACATTGAAGCAGAAATCAAAGAAGAAAAAACAGTTGAACCACAAATTGCTTCTGTTGAAGTAGTAAAGCAGGAGGAAAATACATCAGAGTCACCTGATAAAGAAGAGCAAAAAACCACAGCTGAATCAGTGCAAAAAACAACTAATACTGAAAATCTTGGTGGATTGCTGACAAATGCAAAGGCAGTTATAGGAACTCCTTATCGTTGGGGAGGAACTACAACTGCAGGGTTTGATTGTAGTGGCTATTTACAATATGTCTTTCAACAGATTGGTGTAGCACTACCTCGTACCGTTAGTGACATATGGAATGCTACTAAAAAAGTAAACCAGCCTTCTGTGGGAGATCTTGTCTTTTTTGAAACATATAAACCAGGGCCATCTCATGCCGGCATCTATTTAGGGAACGGACAATTTATTCATGCGGGAGAGTCAAATGGTGTCGAAATTACAAGTGTAGATAACAGTTATTGGTCTGAAAGATACTTAGGAGCAAAGCGCGTAACTTTTCAATAAGTGAAAATGTTAGATGACATTAAAAATCAAATAAATCAATCTGCTTTGGATTTAAACCTTTATAATCTATATCCAATAATTCTAATAATTGTTTAGCATTGTCAGCAGCATCCCCTCCTGAATTATTATTGAACAGTACTGTGACTGATTTTGCTTTCTTGGTTAATGTTTGAATACGATGCGCCCATTCCTGTAATTCATTTTGATTATAGCAATATAAAAATCGAACTTCTCGCCAGTTTTCCTGTCCATGGTTATTCCAGCCATGGACATTTCTACCGTGGAAACGAATTAATACATGATCATTTGTACTATCTTCTACTATAGGGACAGATCCTTCTCCCGCTTGTGGTTCGTCACATATTACATGTGTAACGCCTAATTCTTTTAGTAAAGAAAGGGTTTCATTTTGATATCCCTCAAACCAGGTACGATTACGGAATTCTATAGCGACTGGTATATCCCCCATCCAATGCTTAATTTTTTTAATTTTTTGAAGATTTCGTTGTTTCACAGAGAACCAAGGTGGAAACTGAAATAATACTGTATTTAACTTATTCGCACGAATCACAGGTGTAATGGATTCGATAAAGTCATCTACTATTTGTTTAGCTTCTCTATTTGTTAGGGACTTGCGGTCATGTCCAGTAAGGGTTTGAAACGCTTTAATCACAAACGAAAAATTTTCGGGTGTTTCATTTACCCATTTTTGGTAATTTTCCTTCGACTGTATAGCATAAAACGAACTATCAATTTCAACTACTGGAAATTGGGAACTATATGTATATAGCTTATTTTGTCTATCTTTAGCATTTTGATATAAGGAAGCATGATCTCCCCACCCGGTTAAGCCTACTAAAATCGACAATTTCGACACCTCATTTGTGATTTCTATAGTGAACTATTAGAGCATACTTGGATAAATTACTGCTAATAAGATACCATTTTTTTTATGATATGAAAAGGATTGTTCCCTTAACAATAAAGGGCTTTTTACATACAAGAAATCTTGACGATATTGGTAAAATAAGCTATATTGGTTACAAGCAAAGAAGATGTTTTGGTTTCATTATTATCAGGTAGCTTCTCTGGAAGTCTATGGAATGATGATCCTTAACTTCTGTAGTTGCTACCTTTTTCATTAGTCATCATCTTTTTTGTATTACCACGTTTTTGCGTGAAAGGTTTTAGGAGGAAAGATAACATGGAAAACGGTGTAGTAAAATGGTTTAACGCAGAGAAAGGCTATGGTTTCATTCAATTGGAAGAAGGAAATGATGTGTTTGTACATTATTCTGCTATCCAACAGGAAGGTTTCAAAACGTTAGAGGAAGGTCAAGAAGTAACGTTTGAAATCGTTGAAGGCGAAAGAGGTCCACAAGCTGCAAATGTAGAGAAAAAATAAATATAAAGACCAAGGCGATGATCTATTCATCGCCTTTTATAATGCTTTGGAAATTTTTTTAAAATTTATATAAATGTTTCACTTACATATTTACACGATTTATGGTATTTTTATTTATTGACTGTATACACAGATATCATATCAATTTAGATACAGCACAGAAAGGTAGGATATTTTTGGAAAATGAACTTTTATGGCTAATTTTTGCCCTTATAAATTTTGCACTTTTAATTGTTATGTACCGATTATTTGGTAAAGCAGGTTTATTCGTATGGATTGGGATGTCAACCGTACTTGCAAACATTCAAGTATTAAAAGCCGTTGAAATGGTGGGACTTGTCGCAACTCTCGGTAATATCACTTACGGGACCGTCTTTTTAGCAACCGATATTTTAAACGAGAATCATGGTAAGAAGGAAGCGAAAAAAGCAGTCTGGATGGGGTTTTCTTCCCTTCTGATAATGACAATTGTCATGCAAGTTGCGATTAGATTTACACCACATGCAGATGATTTTGCACAAGGCGCATTAGAAACAATATTTGAACTAATACCGAATATCGCAATTGGCAGTATGCTAGCCTATGTAGTCAGTCAGTATTTAGACGTGTGGATATACGGGAAACTGAAGCAACTGCTCCCATCTAATAAACATTTATGGATTCGTAACAATGGTAGTACGATGATAAGTCAATTTGTAGACACTTTAATATTTTGCTCTATTGCTTTTTATAGTGAGTATGAGTTTGATGTTTGGCTTAGCATATTATTTACCACTTATGTTATAAAATTTGTAGTTTCAGCCTTAGATACACCATTTTTATATATAGCAAAAAGAATGAAACCAAAGCTTAAAGAAAATGTATAAAGTAAAAGATGAATAACTATTTTTCTTATCTTTTAGGAGGTAGGGCTGCTATGATTGAAGTATATACGGATGGTGCCAGTAGAGGAAATCCCGGGCCTAGTGGTGTGGGCATCTATATCAAATATGGCAAAATACAAAAAGAAGAATTACAGTATATTGGGGAATATACGAATCACGAAGCGGAATTTATTGCTGTTATCAAAGCTTTAGAATATTGTAGAGAACATTTCTCTACCGAAATAATTTCTTGTCGTTCGGATGCTAAAGTAGTAGTTGATGCTATTGATAAAAATTATGTAAAGAATAAAAGTTATCAAATCTATTTAGATAGAATCAATAGTTTAACAAATATATTTCCCTATTTTTTTATTAAATGGATTCCAGAAAAACAAAATAAACGTGCAGATATATTGGCACGGAAAGCTTTAATGAATCAAAATTAATCCATCAAGTCATTTTGTTTAAGAATCAAAATGGCTTGCTTTCTATTTTTGACATTGTGACGTGCAAATAATTCTAACAAACTTATGTAAAAGCTTCGATCAAATGTCATTTGTAATTGTAAGGTGTACAGTAATGCCAATTCAACATGATCAACTGAAGTATTTGTATATTTTTGTCCAAAATAAATAAAATGAACTTCTTCATCTGTAAGCTTAAATCCCTTTGACCATAATTTTTCTAAAAAATGAGCCAATATTTCACTGTCCTTCACTACTAATCCCTCGCTCGTGTAAAACTATTTATACAGTACAAACCGTCCGTATTTCATACTTCAAGTTGATAAATGGACGAAAACATCTTGGTAAGATCCGCAAACAACCAGTAGTAAAAAAACAACTGGTTGGTACTATACTTTATCTCAGATTTAAAATGATTCTAATGTTAGTATAGATTTTTTTAAGTTAGAAGTCTAGTGGATACCCTCTTACTTAATACTAGATTCGGGTAGAAAAATGTAAAAAAGTACTGCACCTCCAATGTTTTTGATTGGGAGGTGCAGTTTATTATTCATAATTAATTTATTGTTTTTTACCGAAATATTGATAGTAATCGGTTTTAATAAAAGCATTAAATAGCTTTCTCTTTTTTGAAGCTTTTTGGCCAAATAATGATTCGAAATTTTCGTTTGCTGTTAGAATGTAAATACTCCAGGTTGGGTAATTTTTTAGTACTTTTCCAAGCTTTTGATAGACAGCTTCTACTTGTTTTTTATCTCCTAAACGTTCGCCATAGGGAGGGTTACTAACAATGTATCCTCCCTCCTCTTGGGAATGAAAATCTGTTGCTTGCATTTGCTTCCAACTAACCAGATCAGCTAATCCAGCTTCAATAGCATTGTCTTTTGCAATTTCAATTACTTTTGGATCAAGATCTGTTCCATAAATGGCAAGCGGCTGATCATAATTAGCTAAATCTTCAGCTTCTTCTAAAGCTTTATCCCAAACAGAGGAAGAGATAAATTCCCACTCTTCTGCAGCAAATGAACGATTAAAACCTGGAGCAATATTTTGTCCAATCAAGGCTGCTTCAATGGGAATTGTTCCAGAACCACAGAAGAGATCATGAAACGGTTCATCAACTCGCCAATTTGTTAATTGAACAAGTGCTGCCGCTAGTGTTTCTTTTAATGGCGCATCCCCTTGTCCAATACGGTATCCACGCTTGTGGAGTCCAGCACCAGAGGTATCTAATGTTAACGTCACCTTATCTTTCAATAAGGCAACTTCCACTTTATACTCAGCACCGGTTTCTTCTAGCCAGTTTGCAATCCCATGCCTCTGCTTCAATTTTTCAACAATCGCTTTTTTTACAATGGATTGACAGTCGGGCACACTGAATAATTTGGATTTGTGTGACTTGCCGACAACTGGAAATTTACCATTCTCAGGAATGTATTGCTCCCAATCTAATGCTTTGGTTCCTTCAAAGAGCTCGTCATACGTTGTCGCTTCAAATTCTCCAACAATTAATTTAATTCGATCTGCGGTACGTAACCATAAATTACATCTGGCAATTGCATGATGATCAGCATTAAAGATAACTTTCCCGTTTTCTACTGTTACATCGTCATATCCTAACTGACGTACTTCTTTTGCGACGAGTGATTCAAGTCCCATTGCTGCAGTTGCTATTAATTTCACCGTTTTCATATCTGCATCCCTTTCTTTCTGATGTGTGTCACTTTATGTATAACAAAACCCCTTTTATTAAAAAAGGGGTTTCTTCTTCATCAATTAAATGACCGAATGAATGTCCGTAAGCCATGTTCTGTTCTTTCGTACTCCAAACGGTGGTCAGCCTCGTACCAAAGGTGTAATCATCTGTCTACAAGCAAAAACTTGTCCTTCTTTCGGTTGAATTCCCTACTAGAAGATGCCCCTACCAATATTTGGGTTGCTCACTCGAGGGGTTTACCTCGTTCCACCTGAATAGTTTCCTATTTAGCTACGTCACTGTGGCACTTTCAAGGTAGTAACACCATATCAAAAGACGTAGGTGTTTTCCCTGCCGTTAACCATATTAGGTTACCTTGACTTATGATTTCGTCAAGCACGAACACTACAAGCGTCTCAGCTTGTGTGAGCATGGACTTTCCTCTACATATTCAATATATGCAGCGATTACTCAACATTCATTCCTTCGCTGATTAAGCCTTCATTATTGTAACATGTATCCTTTATTAGTCAATGGAAAACATATCTTAACTTTCCAATTTAATCTTCATACTTTTTTCCGAAAACAGCTTTTTCTAAATTCGAAAGTCGTTTCAGAATATCATAATTAACTTGATGATTGGAAGTACTGGGTCTGATCCTTGTATTGTCGGATTGCTTTTTCACACGATCATTTTCTTGTTGTAGTCTTACAATTTCCTGTTGAAAGAATTCGTAATCTTGAATAATAACATCTAAAAACTCATCCACTTCTTCTTGATTATAACCTCTCATTGATGTTTTAAAGCTTTTCTCTAAAATATCTTTTCCATTCAATTGATTTGCCATTATTTCCACCTCATTTAATCATTACTACTCATTTTTTCAAAAAAGATATAAGTTGTCAATTTTTAATCTAATTCTATGTCATTATTCTCCTGCTGATCTCTAACGATGTCTTCAAGGTCATTTGGTGTAATAAACAATATCACATAATTATTAGATTCTTGTTCCTTCTTAGCCTTATCCAAAAAAAACTTAACACTACCTGGATAATCCTCATCTACAAGCATTAAACATCCTTCTGATTTTTCTAATAGCCAATAATCTTTATTAATAAATTGGAATGGTGCTTTGTAATTTTCATTGTATAAAGGCTGATAGAAATCGGCTTGTTCAGTTACCTGTAAAAAAGCTTCTTGATAAACCTCCGGCCATCTAGATTCATATTCTAGAAATGGAGGAAATATTCCTAATTTTATCGGATACATCAATTTTAAATCCAGGATCACTTGTGCCGCCCATAACTCAACTCCCATTTGTCCGGACAATATAACCCATTCTAAGCCTTCATCGATTAGGGATAATAATCTTTGTTTAAAAGCAGTTTTAATAAATTCGATGCGCGTATCCTTCTCATTTTTTATATTCAATTCCATCGGTTTATTACCTGCTATTGTTATGACCTTCAATTTTATACACTACTTTCTCGAAAGGAAGAAACTTTATGTACTAGTATAAAACATATCACCATGATATTCTAGTCATCGTCAAAATTTCTATGTGTATATAGCAATATTTATAAGAATAAACCTCGATCCCTCTCACTAAATATATTAGTTGAAAAATATACTTAGTGAACAAAAGTAGGACAATGCCATAACTCTAGAGGTTATTTTGAAAGGATATATGTGCGTAGTAACCGCTTCGGCTTGTCCACTTCCCTTTCCGTGGGGTTTTCCCTTTAGCTAACTTTTTCATGCAAAAACCACATAAAAAAGTGGATCTTCAGGGAAAACGATCCCACAGGAGTGGAAGTGGACGCCTCCGCTTATTGGGAATCTACAACTATTGCAAATGCTAATATCTTGGATGGTTACAATTAGACAATAAATCAGATTAAATTAATAACAATGATGAGTAATTTAATTACAATTTGTTAGGAAAAAGTGAATTAGTCAACATGATTATTGTTACTTAAGTTGTAGAATATAAAAAGCGAAGGCGTCCGTTTCCACTCCTGCGGGAAGTTTTTATCCGAAGATCCACTTTTTTAGCGAACTGCGCTTAAAAAGTTAGCTGAGGAGAAAAACCCGCGGAAAGGGAAACAGACAAGCCGGAGCGACTGTTAAGCAGTTGTAAAATCTCATAATTACCACCTAAGTGGTGTCTTATAATCCTTCTTTTGTTCATTAAATAAGTATATTTTTTTCAAATAAAAATAAACTGTCATGATTGGATCATGACAGTTTTGTTGATTTAGCGCGGCATATTGTTTTGCGGGTTCCATTGCCCTGGTCCGGGTTGACTAAAACCCCCGAATTGCCCTGGTCCTTGCATTGGTCCACCATATACGTTAACTTGATCTACCGTATTTTGATAAGAGGTCGTGTGTGGGAAATAATGAGTGTTTTTCACAAGGTGATGATTAACACAGTTCGTATGTGATGGATGAATATGCTTTACTTCACTTTCGGTACAAGTGTTCACTTGATTATATTTCGTTGGATGGACAACTGTTTGTGTTGGCATTCCACAGCCAAAAGGTCTTCGATGTCTCATAAATAGTCACCTCACTAATATTATTCTATACTAGCGTATGTCATACTAGTGAAGATTGTCTAAGACATCAACCTATTAGTCCGAATTTTTATAAACTTATGTCATTCTTTAACAAGTCAAATACATATAATACAGATTGATATAACTCCATATACCGTTTTTTTCGTACGTCAATGTAATAACTATGGAGCAACAATAATTTTATATTTTCTTCGGTCGACTCAATTTGTTGGGGATGGACTTGCACATCTCGATTTTTCACAAATACTAAAGCTTCTTCATACCACTTATCTACTTTAATAAATATAGGTTCCGTTTGTTCTTTTACAAATGCAAAAAATTCCGGATCACGTTTATTTTCTGGCTTTTCATGTGTAAGATAATATTCTTGTAACGAGGATAGCTCTTTTTCTAATTCTTCCATATATGTTAACAGTAACAATGACTTACCGCCTTTCTTCTCAGTTATCATGGCATAACCGTTCGTAATACCCTCCAAGTCCGTTTTTCGTATAGGTGAAGAAATAACGACCTAATAAGTTTCGCTAACAATCAGTAGGAAGGAAAACTTCCACTGATTGAAGTCTCACTTAATAACCATCATTACTGTAACATGATTCGAAAGAAAATAATACTGTTAAGCCCCCTCTTTATTCTTCCAAAAGGAATAGGTCTTATCAGGGGAAATTTTTGTTTCTAATGTGTATTCCATCTTTTCTACTATATTGATCAAATGATCTAACTTGTTTTCACATATTTCTTTAGTAAAAATAAAATCATTGCTGTCCATCTGAATCCCTCCATTTCTTTTTTTATATTATTCGAGTTTAAGGTTTGAAATACCTTGTTATTGACAAAACTAGAAATAACATGACACAGCGGTGCATAATACGTATTATTTAAACAAAATGAGTCAAACTAAATTATGAAGGAGGGATTTATTTTGCGAGTAAATAATAAGCGAAAAATGAATAACAAACGTGAGAAACAGCAAAACAAAGAAATTCCTACGCAAAACGATAAAAAACTTAATGGACCAAATCGCCCATCAACCTAGAACAAAAGTCGACATTGCCTCCCGTAATGTCGACTTTCAACTAAATATAGATGCAATTTATGAAACTCCCCCCATATAAATGTTACAAAATATCGAATATTAAAGTTAGGACATTCCTATTATAGCAAGCTTTAACATCCGTTTTGATTGAAGAATTTGGTTGGTTAGCGTATGATGGATCTATCCATTATTGATTGATTAAAATGGTTTTCAGGTGATGTAGGAGGGAGTTTTATGCAATATCCAAATGGGAAAAAGTCATCACAAATTAGAAACAAAGGTAATGTTAAACAAACAGTATACAGTAACCGTGGGATGTCACTGGAAAAAGATATTAATGATACAAATCAATATTACTTATCACATAATGTAGCTATCATTCATAAGAAGCCAACACCTGTTCAAATAGTACAAGTTGACTATCCAAAACGTAGTGCAGCAGTTATAAAAGAGGCATATTTTAAGCAAGCCTCGACTACAGATTATAATGGAGTGTACAAAGGGAAATATATCGATTTTGAAGCAAAGGAAACTAAAAATAAACATTCCTTTCCACTTCATAATATTCATCAACATCAAATTGATCATATGAAACAAGTGATAGACCATTACGGTATATGCTTTATCTTAATTCGATTTAGCGTCTATCAGGAAACCTATTTGTTCCCTGCTGAGAATCTATTCAAATATTGGGAACAGCAATTTAAGAATAATGGAAGAAAATCATTACGTTATGAAACTGTGAAAAAGCAAGGTTATATAATACCTATTCGATATCAAGCGAAAGTGGATTATTTAGCTGTTATTGATCAGTATTATATGGAGAACGGAGGAACAACAGATGGCAGATAAAAG
Source organism: Gracilibacillus kekensis (assembly GCF_900143085.1). GTDB lineage: Bacteria > Bacillota > Bacilli > Bacillales > Amphibacillaceae > Gracilibacillus > Gracilibacillus kekensis. The sequence continues at coordinate 324,273 of NZ_FRCZ01000004.1, forward strand.
TCGATCCAGAATTGCCAGAAGAGAACAATTAAAGCAAAATAAATCCAAAAAGAAACCAATCGGAAAAAAAATAATGAAGTATGCATTAATAGCTATTCTTTTAATAGGTTTAGGAGTCGGAGTGCTCTTCACTTATTATATTAGTACTGCCCCTCCTTTGGATGCTGAGTTACTTTCAGATCCTGCTTCAACAAATTTATATGATATAAACGAAGAAGTTTTTGCAAAATTAGGAGCTGAAAAACGTACAAAAATACAATATAGTGAGTTATCTACAGTTTTAGAGGATGCTATTTTAGCTACTGAAGATGTAAGGTTCCATGATCATATGGGAATTGATTTAAAACGCATTGGTGGTGCTGTGATCGCTAATTTTAGGGATGGCTTTGGATCTCAAGGTGCCAGTACGATTACCCAGCAAGTAGTAAAAGGCTCTTTTTTATCAAATGATAAAAAATTAAAACGAAAAGTACAAGAACAATGGTTAGCGCTTAAATTAGATCGAGAGTTTAGCAAAGAAGAAATTATGGAAATGTATGTAAATAAAATTTATTATGGAGCAGGTGCGTATGGTGTTGCGATGGCTGCCGAAGTGTACTTTGGAAAAACAGATTTAGAAGAACTTACTTTAGCTGAGGCTGCAATACTAGCAGGTATCCCCCAACGTCCAAGCGCTTATGATCCTTTTGTTAATCCAGATTTAACGAAAGAAAGAATGAACACAGTTTTAAATCTAATGGTGCAACATAACAAAATAAGCGAAGAAGAAGCTGATGAAGCTAGAGAAGTAAATATTGAAGAGTTATTAACAGAGAAAAAACCGGACTTTGTAAAATATGAAGGGTTTATCCAACAAGTGAGAAAAGAAGTACAGGAAAAAACAGGTGCAGACATTTATAAAGATAGTCTAAATGTGTATACTACGCTAGATCCAGAAGCACAAGAACATGTTGAGTTGTTATTAAGTGATGCAGAGGATAATCCTATTGATTATAGTGAAGATGAAGATATGCAAGTGGGTCTTACTGTATTAGATACTAAAACAGGTGCTATTAGAGCGATTGGTCCTGGTAGAAATCGTGGTAATAACGGATGGAATTATGCAATTGACGGTGATGGGCGGCAAGGTGGTTCTGCCATGAAACCAATTATCTCTTATGGCCCTGCTATTGAGGAATTACAATGGTCTACCTATCATCAAATCAACGATGATAAGCCATACCCAATTGCAGGGACTGATGAATCCATCCGAAATTGGAATCGAAGTTATCAAGGATGGATGTCGATTCGATATGCCCTACAAGAATCATTAAATGTACCAGCAGTCAAAACGCTAGAAGAAGTAGGCTATAGTACTGCAAAAGAATTTGCTGAAGGAATTGGAATGGATTTTGAGGCTGACTTTACAATAACAGACGCTATAGGTGGGGCTGGTTCAAGTGTCACTCCTGTTGAAATGGCAGGTGCGTACGCTGCTTTTGGGAATGAAGGAATGTACAATGAACCATTTTCCGTCTTAAGAGTAGATTATGCGGATAGAAGATCAGAAGAATTACAATCTGAATCTACTGTTGCCATGTCAGATTCTACGGCATATATGGTTACAGATATGTTAAAAACAGTTGTAACTGAGGGAACGGGTACACGAGCTAATGTATCTAACTTACCACTTGCTGGGAAAACGGGTACAACAAACCTTACGGATGAAGAAGGCGGTGGGAGTCCTGATGCTTGGTTCGCTGGTTATACCACCAATTATACGATTGCTGTATGGACAGGGATTGATAAAGAGCGTAAAGCACTTAACAATACCAAGGTAGCGCAAGATCTGTTTAGAGAAACAATGTCATTCATTTCTCAAGATGTGGAAACAGCGGATTTTGTTAAACCAGATTCCGTAGTTGAGGTACAAGTGGAAAAAGGGTCCAATCCGGCCAAGCGCCCAAGTGAATTCACACCTGATTCCGAAATCGTTACAGAGTTATTTGTCAAAGGAACAGAACCTGGTAAAAATGAAGTGTCAGAGAAATATGATAAATTAGATCCTGTTTCCAACTTATCAGCTTCGTATGATGAAGAAGAAGAGATGATTACGGCGAAATGGGAATATGAGGAAGATGACGTTCAATTTAACGTTTCAGCAGGAACTGATGGTTCACTAAGTGAACTAACAGAAACTGATGATAAGCAAGTGGAAATTTCAAATGTGGATAAAGGAACAACATATACTATTGAAGTTATTGCGGTAAATGATGATATGGAAAGTGATCCAGTTACCGTTACCGTTGAAGTACCAGAAGATGAACCTGAAGATTTACCACAGGTTAGTCAGCTGCATCAAACCTTTGACCCTGCAAATCGTTCAGCATTAATTAGTTGGGAATATAATGAAGATGGTCCAATTGAATTTGAAATTACCGTTCAAGAGGGCGGTCAGACTATTGATCAATTCAATACAAATAAGAAATCAGTAAATATTAAACAACTACAAAACAATAAGAGTTATACAATTAGTGTGACACCTTTCTTAAAAAATAATGATGTCCGTGGTCCATCAGCAAGTATCGAAGTGTCGACTCAAGGAATTGGCAATGAAGAAGAGAATGAGAATGAAGATGGCAATCAAGAAGATCAAGAAGAACAGCAAAATGAGCAAGATGATGATGAAACGCCAAATGATAATAATGAAGATGGAGACAGTAATGATGATCAGGAACAACATGAACAAGACGATCAAAATCAGGAACAGGGAAATCAGTAAGAACAAAAAAGCAGCGAGGTTTTTATACCTTGCTGCTTTTTCTCATTCTTTTCTTTCCTTCTCGACATAAGTCTAGTAATGGACATATGTCGCATTGGGGACTTTTCGCTTTACAATGATATCTGCCAAAAAAAATCAATCGGTGATGTGTATTACTCCACTCTTGTTTGGGTATTTTTTTCATCAGTGTTTTTTCTACTTCTAAAACACTGTCTTTCCATTTGCATATTCCCAAACGTTTTGATACGCGTTCAACATGTGTATCCACTGCAATTGCTGGCTCATCAAACGCTACTGAAGCTACTACATTGGCTGTTTTGCGTCCAACTCCTGCGAGTTTTTCGAGCTCTGCCTTTGTATTTGGCACAACTCCCCTATACTTTTCAATCAGCGTTGTACAGAGTTTTCTGATATTTTTGGATTTGTTACGATATAATCCAATGGATCGAATATCCTGTTGTAATTCGTCCAATGAAACACTCAAAAAATCTTCAGGTGTTTTGTACTTTTTAAATAAATCTTTTGTTACTTTATTCACTAATGCATCTGTACACTGAGCCGATAAGACAACTGCAATTAACAATTCAAATGGATTGTCATGTACAAGTTCACATTCTGCATCTGGAAACATTTTTTCAATTTGGTCTAGTACAATATTTATTTCTCTTTTTGTTAACATTACTCTCCCCTACTCTTCTAACCAATTATAATATAATGATTTATCATATGGATGGTCTTTCTTATTCTCAGCACTGACCGTTTGACGATTATGATGAAAAGCTTTACTTGTTTGTTGGGCTTGTTGAACAGATTTAACCCCTTTTCGTTGCCATTCCATTAATATCCGATCAATGTACTTAAAATTCACTTTACCCATTAGTACGGCTTCTCTTAAGGCTGCATAAATCATAGAAGTGTCATGTTGGTCTTCATCTAACCAATTATTAATCATTTCAATTTCAAATGGAGATAATGGACGACCGAACTCTCTTTCGAACTTTTGAAACACTTCTCCCATATGCTGCTCATCTTTTACATCGGATTCTTTCTCACTGTATAACTTTAGCCATAATCGCTCTAATGAATACGATTCTTTAATCATTTCGTCCCCTTTGTCTTCTTCAAGCGATAATAAATCTCTTTGAATAAGCTGTCTTAATAAAGAAGAACATTCCTCACTTGAAATGGTTAAATGCTCTGAAATTTCTTCTGGTGTAGGAAAAAAGTTTCCTTTTTGTTGTGTGACATGAATTTGTAAAATAATTGCTAATTGACTCTCTGTAATACCTAATGCTGCATGTTTTTCAATCAGTAACATTGGTATATTAATCTGATCCTGAAGTATATATTGTAACTTTTGATTCATCGTATAAAGCCACCTTCTATTGAATAAATAACATACTAAAATAGTATAATCCTTTACAACAAATTGCAAAGGATTATACGGTATACTCTCTTGCTGCTAAAAGACTGTACGACGAACAGTTCAGTCAAATCAACTTATGGATATAATCGGTTTAATAACCTTGGAAAAGGGATTGTTTCTCTAACATGCTCTACACCAGTAATCCAAGCTACGGTTCTTTCCAATCCTAAACCAAAACCAGCATGTGGAATACTGCCATATTTACGTAGATCAAGATACCAACCATACGCTTCGGTTGATAGTTGATGCTCTTGGTACCGTTGTTCCATTAATGCTAGATCGTCTATCCGAGCGGATCCACCAATGATTTCACCATAGCCTTCTGGAGCAATCAAGTCTGCACATAAAACAACATCTTCACGATTAGGATCAGGTTTCATATAAAATGCTTTAATGTCTTTTGGATAATGGGTAATGAACACTGGTTGTTCAAAACTTTCCGCAATTGCTGTTTCGTGTGGGGCACCAAAATCTTCCCCCCATTTTATATCTGTAAAACCTTTTTCTTTTAACATGTTAATCGCCTTGTCATAAGTAATACGTGGAAAGGGTTTTAATATATTTTTTAACATGTCGATATTGCGATCTAACGTGCTCAGTTCTAATTTACAATGTGTTAAAACAGACTTTACAATAAATTGAACATAGCTTTCTTGTATAGCAAGACTCTCTTCATGTGTCACAAATGCCATCTCTGGTTCAATCATCCAGAATTCAATCAAATGTCTTCTCGTTTTTGATTTTTCAGCTCTAAATGTTGGACCAAAAGAAAAAACGCGTCCGAGAGCCATTGCAGCTGCTTCCATATATAACTGTCCACTTTGAGATAAATAAGCCTCTTCATCGAAATATTGAGTGTGGAATAACTCTGTCGTACCTTCAGCTGCTGAACTTGTTAATATAGGCGGATCAATTTTAACAAAACCTTCTTGCTGGAAAAATTGATATGTCGCTTGAATAATTTGATTTCTGATTCTCATAATAGCATGTTGTTTCTTAGAACGTAACCATAAATGACGATGGTCCATTAAGAACTCTGGTCCATGTTCTTTTGGTGTAATAGGATAATCACTTGATTCATGGATGACTTCAATATGCTTCACTTGCATTTCATATCCAAACGGTGAACGAGTATCCTCTACAATCTTTCCAGTCACATAAAGAGAAGATTCTTGAGTTAATGATTTAGCTAAACTGAAAATTTCTTCAGTAACGTCTGCTTTTACTACTACTCCTTGAATAAAACCTGTACCATCACGGAGTTGTAAAAAGGCAATTTTACCACTTGAGCGTTTGTTAGCAAGCCATACTCCTAACGTTACCTCTTGATTTAGATATGTCTCTGATTGGCTAATTGTTGTTTTCATTTGTCATCCTCCACAACCTGTTACTGATGATTTTCAACAAAACGTTTAATGCGGTTTGCTGCATCTTCTAGTTGGTCTAGTGAAATAGCATAAGAAAGTCTTACGTTATTTGGCGCACCAAAACCGGAACCAGGAACAAGGGCTACTTTTTCTTCTTCCAATAATGCCTTAACCCAATCATCAACTGAATCAAACCCGTTCATTTCCGATGCTTTTTTCACATTTGGAAATAAATAAAATGCTCCTTTTGGTTTTACACACTCAATTCCTGGAATGGCCACTAACCATTCGTATAATTTTTCTAATCTTTCACTAAATGCTTCCTTCATTTCACGCACAGGTTCTTGTGAACCAGTATATGCCGCTTCCGCAGCTACCTGTGCAATGGATGTTGGATTTGAGGTAGAGTGAGAAGCCAAGCTGGTCATTGATTTAATGATTTGTTTATTTCCAACTGCATAACCAATTCTCCACCCTGTCATCGAGTGAGATTTAGATACACCATTGATAATTACGGTCTGTTCTTTTAATTCAGGAGATATTTCTGCTACAGATACATGATCTGTTGATGTGTAAGTAAGTTTTTCATAAATTTCATCTGAAACAATTAAAATATTATGTTTTAGACATACTTTGCCTAATGCTTCTAGTTCCTCTTTTTCATACATTACACCTGTAGGATTACTTGGAGAATTTAAAATAACTGCTTTAGTTTTTTTAGTAATTGCTTGTTCTAATTGCTCTGGAGTTAATTTGAATTCATTAGCTTCCATTGCATCGATAAACACAGGCTTGCCTTCAGCTAATTTAATTTGCTCTGGATAGCTTACCCAATAGGGTGTAGGTACAATCACTTCGTCTTCTTTATTTAAAATTACTTGAAAAAGAGTGTATAGTGCATGTTTGGCACCAATAGTAACAATAATTTGATCTAAGTCATAGGAAAGTTTTTGATCATCTTTCATTTTTTTCTGGATTGCTTGTTTTAATTCTGCTGTTCCCCCAGCTGGAGTATACTTTGTGAAGCCATCATACATTGCTGTAGCTGCTGCTTTTAGAATAGGCTCAGGGGTGTTAAAATCTGGTTCACCCGCGCCTAAGCCAATCACGTCATGTCCAGCTTGTTTTAATTCTTTCGCTTTAGCGGTAATCGCTAAAGTGGCAGAAGGAGTTAATGTTTGTACTCTGTTTGCTAATTCCATTGTTTTTATCACCTTTCTATTATTGAAATGATGGCGTTAATGTTAATCGATAATGCGATTTATCCTCTAATATGACATGTTCATAAACCAGTCTTTCAGATGAATCTAAGTATTTAATTTCTAGTATGGGAGTATTGTTATCCAATCCAATTGTTGACCCTAAATATTCACAATTTTGGCATCGATTTTCCCATTCTTTAAGTAATACATCTTCAGAATGTAAAGATTCCTTATTAAAAGTTTCGAATTTCCAGTCCTGATCATTCTGTGACACATACACGAAAGATTCCTCATTATTGTCAGTAACACCATCTAATACATAGTATAATTGGTCACCATGATACCTTTCAATGCTATGAACTTCCGAGAGATTAGTATTATCAATGACCATTAGTTCCATCTCTTTATATTCACTTGTTTTACTCTCCATAACATCTTGATAAAGAGAAAAAAAATAATAACTTACTCCTAATAATATAATAATACTGATAACGGCAATTGCTACTAGCTTATTATGTTCGATAAATGGTAAAGATAGCTTTTTCATCATTTTCCTCACTTAATGTTAGTCCAAACATGAGATCATCTTCTTTAAGTGTACGATTTAAATTATCGACAATTTTATACAAATCTTCTGAATAATCTAATTGAACAGTGGATAATGTGGTTATTTTTGAGTGATTTATTTGGGACACCTCCAACTTTCATAAAACATTCCATACTTTATTTTGATAGACTTTCGTTTTTTTTTCAACTAAAAACTTGCAAGATATTCAAATATATATGCGCAAATTTCGAGGTGTTTAACTTACAGAGCTATTTTCCGTTAGAATTTCGTAATCATCCTTACTTAAGCGCACAAATACAGTACCTGACTGTTTTAAAAAATAAACATCGATCCATGTTGCATTTAATCGCTCTATTAAGGATTCATTAATTTTGTGTGTTTGACTAGGAAAAATAATACTCATATACGGATCTATATGTTCCAAAAATTCTTGTGACGGAGAATGACCGCTTCCAAATGCTGCAACTTTTAAAATATCAACATTTACCGTTTGGTTAATCAGCTTCTGTTCTATTGCAATATCCTTATCATTTAAAAATAAAATCGATTGTTTACCATAGCCCATTAAAAATGAAATATCACCATCTTTTGTTTGATCAAGAGTTTGAATATAGAGATCCTCCCATAATTCAACTTCACTATCCATTGTCCACTTATTCACATTGAGATCTTCCGAGAAACTTTCATTCATGTGATTTGGAATAATAATATTATTGACTTGGTAATGCTCCAAAAAATACAATAAATTACCTGTGTATTCCTCTGATTGGTTCGTAATGATAATTGTATCTATTTGGTCTACTTGAAGCTTACTTAGTTGTTGATATAATGTTTTTTGACTTCGTTTGCTTGCTGTATTAACTAATATATGCTCTCCTCTGTTATTTTTTATTAAGCTTGCTTCCCCATGAGGTACATTAAAGAAAATAATATCTAATTGATCAGATTGCAATTCGGGAATATCTGGAATGGCACTTACTGATTTTATTAGTATTAGGTAACTTAAGAATATAGTGCTAAGGAGAATAGTTAATCTGCGCATACGGAAACCTACTTTCTATCTCGTGATATAAATAGGTTTTCACAAAAGGTGTCACTTTATCAAATCCATTTATCAACATGTTTTAACAAGTTTTGCATATTATCATATTTGATTGGGATGGTGGGGATTGAATTTATGAAAGTTTTACCATATTTTTTGGTCATTAATCTTTCATCAAACACAAATATTATTCCATGATCGCTATCTTTTCGTATTAATCTGCCAAAACCTTGTTTGAACTGTAACACAGCTTGTGGTAATGCTAATTCTATAAAAGGATTGATGCCTTTTCTTTTTAGATAATCAGCTTTTTTCATGAAAATAGGGTCTTGTGGTGATTGAAAAGGTAATTTGACAATTACTAAGCAGGATAAATCATCTCCAGGAATGTCAATCCCCTGCCAATAGGCATTTGTTCCTAATAATATAGATTGATCAAATGCCTGAAACTGTTTTATTAAACGGTTGCGACTTCCTGTTGTTACACCCTGACCAATAATCATGTAATCTGATAATAATTCTGATTCCTTTAGAATGTAATAGCTTTTTCGTAACATATCATAAGACGTAAATAATATTAACATTCTTCCTTTTGTTTGTTCGGATATTGAAATAATCGCCTCATTAATTGCATAAATAAATTGATCGTTATTAGGGTACTGTATGGCTGGAAGATCTTTTGGAATTAGTAATTGTACATTATTTTGATAATCAAAATGATGATCAACGATATACTCACTAGACGTTAATGAATCCAGACCAACTTTTCTTTTAATATAATCAAATGATTCATTCATTGTAAGTGTCGAACTTATCAAAATAATGGACTCTTTCGACTGAAACAAATAATTGCGTAATTCGTCTTGGATGGAGAATGGCTCTCGGTGAATAAAAACCGCATTTTCAGCACCATTTTGATCAATTTCAAGCCATGTAACTGCTTCTGCCTTATTATTAATTAGTAGCAATTGTAAAAGTTTCTCCAAGTGAATAAGCTGTTCTTGATCGTGCTGCTGGTTGTCTTCATTTAGTAATGCTGATAACTGTCTCACCATTAAACTGACACGATCGATCACTTCTTTAATTTCGGATTGATTGTTGATTTCCCACACTGATTTTAGCCTTCCAACATCTGTCACAGCTTTCTTTTGTAGATTTTCATTTTTTACAAATTGGAATAAGTTTCGAAACAATAAATCAATTTCATATTTTACATCTACTAATAAGTTTAAAAAATCTGGGTAATTCGTATGATTTCTATCTAATTGTTGAAAAAGAGCAGTTAGTTCAAAATAACTTAATGAAGCGCCTAAGAAATTGGTAGCGACTTGATCTAATTGATGCGCTTCATCAATAATCAATCGTTGATAATTAGGCAATAATTTTTGCTCGGCCAACATATCAATTGCCAATAATGCATGATTGGTTACTATGATATTAGCGTGATTAGCTTGATCAATCATCCTCATATAAAAGCAGTAGTCTTGCCATATTTCATTAGCTTTTTCGTTACTGACGACGATTTGATGAAAAATAGGGTATTTCTCGATTGGAAATTGGATCTCATCTAAATCTCCTGATGTAGTTTCTGTTAACCAAATTAAGATCATTGCTTTTAATAATGTATCTTGATAGGAACGATAACTGGAATCGTGAAAAAATTCCTCGAATTTTTGCAAGCTTAAATAGTGATTTTTCCCTTTAATTATACTCGTGGAAATTGGAATATTAAGTTTTCTTAGATCTTGATCGATTAATTGTGATTGCAAATTAGTGTTAGTGGTGCTAATAACCACTTTTTCATTGTGAGCTAATGCCTCGTATATTGAAGGAATTAAGTAGCCGATCGTCTTGCCAATACCTGTTTCTGCCTCAATTAATGCATGCTCTTTTTTTCGAAAATGATCATAGATCGTCTCACTTATAAATACTTGTCCCTTTCGGATTTCATAAGAAGGAAATGCTTGTGCCAAATTTCCATTTTCATGATACATACTTTCTATATAGGTGTTAAAATCCTCACTTATCTTTGCCTGTTCCTCCTGATCAAACTCTTTTGGTTTCTTAAGTGAAAACCCTCGATACTCTTCAAGATCATCTCTATAATTTTCCTCCACTGGTTTACATATTAACGATAGATCTGTTCTTAGCGGTGAGGATAGATCTAGTAATTGTTCAATCACATTATGTGGTAATGCTTCTAATTTGTTTACTAACAGTATTAATAAATCAGCTGTTACTAGTGCATCTGATATTGCTCGATGAGGATTGTTATGAGTAATTAATAAAAATTCTGCAAGCTCATTCAATTTATAACTAGGTGCTTGCGGAAGTAGTATTCTTGCTAGCTCTACAGTATCGACAACATATGGATTAATTTTATCTTTGCCTACTCGCTCTAATTCTTCATTAAGAAATGTCAAATCAAATGGGACATTATGTGCGACAAGAATAGCCTCATCCAGTAATTCACTAAAGTCATCAACAACCTCTTCGAACATCGGTTTAGCCAATACATCTTCATCAGTGATCGATGTTAATTGGGATATGAAAGTTGGGATTGATTTACCTGGGTTGATGAGCTGATTATACTGTTTTGTAATTTCTTTGTTTTCAATAACAACAAGAGCAAGTTCGATAATTCGATCCCCTTTTGTTGCAGATTGTCCTGTTGTTTCTACATCTATAACAACAAATTTTTGCAAAAGATCATCCCCGATTTTTTCAAATTACTCTAACCATATCTCACCAAAAACCAACTAAAACTACACAAAAGACACAAACTTCGAAGTAAACTGTTTAAAATTCATTAGCCTAAGTGGTAATTTTGAAATGTGTTGTGTACTAGATATCCGCTTCGGCTGCCCACTTCCCTTTTACCACGGGCACAAGTGCAACATCTACTCAAGCAAGCTTTCGTAGTGATTTCTATGCAGTGGGGTTTTCCCTTCAGCTAACTTTTCCAAGCACAGATCGCTTGAAAAAGTGGATCTTCAGGTAAAACATTCCCACAGGAGTGAAAGTGGGCGGCCTACGCTATAAATATATTCTGCAACGGTTGCGACAGTTATCATTCTAAGCTAACTATATGAATTTAATTTAAATAATGAGTTAAATAGTCGAAATTTCAATTCTCGCATTCATTGTAGAACTTCACCTAGCGCAGGCGTCCACTTCGACTCCTGGGGGATCAGCGCGATCTGAAGATCCACTTTGTAAAGTGATCTTCTTTACAAAGTTAGCTGAAGACGCGCCCCCCCCGGAAAGCGAAGTGGGCAAGCCGTAGTGGCTGTTACGCATACACTTTCATTAAAAATTACACATTTGGTACTTCGCAGTTTAGATATTATGTGTTGATTTTAATAAAGAAACTCTTATCGGTTAAGGATAAGAGTTTGGTAATTAGAGGCTGGTGAATGGTGATTCTTGCTCTAATAGCTGTTTTACATTATTATCTTCATCCATTACTGCCACTTTTGGTTTAAAAGTTTTAAGTTCGTCGTCTGATACTATACCATATGAAACAACAATAATAATATCACCTGTTTGGACTAGTCTAGCTGCTGCTCCATTCAAACAGAACACTTTACTACCACGTTCCCCAGCAATGACATATGTTTCTAATCTAGCGCCATTATTATTATTGACAATTTGTACTTGTTCATGCGGCAAAATGCCGACCTGCTCTATGATATCCTGATCAATGGTAATACTACCTATATAATTTAAATTTGCTTCTGTTACACGAGCGCGATGAATTTTCGATTTCATCATAGTTCGTAACATTTTCTTTCCCCCTAAATGATTGCATTAGGCACTGTACCACTATGGTCCACTATGATATTATCAATCAGTCTAGCTTTAGTAAATTGAACAGCGACTGCAATAATGATTTGTTGATCAATCGTCTCCACGGTATCTAACGATGGGAAAGTTAAAATATCAACATAATCTATTTCACCATTAGTATGATGTTTAATATATTTTTTTACTTTCTCTTTTATCATAACAGGATTTTTTTCACCGTCAATCATTAATTGTTTCGCTTCTTTTAAGGCTTTAAATAGATATGTAGCTTCATGTCTTTCTTTATCTGATAAATAGACATTACGACTACTTTTAGCTAAGCCATCCATTTCTCTTACTGTAGGTACAGCAATTATTTTTAATGTGAAATTGAAAGAATCAATAAGACCTTTTACAACTGCTACCTGTTGAGCATCTTTTAATCCAAAACATACATAATCAGCTCTTGTGAGATGAAATAATTTGGTTAAAACTGTAACAACCCCATCGAAGTGATTTGGGCGACTCTTACCACATAATACATCGACACGATCAGTTACGTGGAGTGTAATAATATCATTCCCAGGATACATTTCATCTACGGAAGGCATAAATAAATAATCAACATCATGTTCCATCGCAATGGTTTGATCGCGTTTTTCATCACGAGGATAGCGTTCAAAATCTTCATTCGGTCCAAATTGAAGAGGATTGACAAAAATACTAACTATTAAAGTATCTGCATATTTCTTACATTCTTCCATTAAAGTGGTATGACCTTCATGTAAGTACCCCATTGTAGGAACAAATCCTATGGTTTCGTTTGCTTGTTTTAATTGATTGGTGATATTTGTTAGCTCATTTATTGTTCTTATTACTTTCACCATTAATCCTCCAATTTTAACTCTTTTGCTAATTGTTTATCCATGGCAAATGTATGAGAGGAGTCAGGAAACGTTTTGCTTTTCACTTCATTATGATATTGTTCAACCGCTTTTTTTATATCGTTATCAAGCTCATGATAAACTTTTACAAAAGAGGGTTTGAATTCTACTCCATATTGTAAAATATCATGAAAAACTAATACCTGTCCATCACAACTTTTACCAGCTCCAATGCCAATAGTGGGAATAGATAGCTTTTTAGAAATATGAGCTGCAAGAAGATCTGGTACACATTCCAATACTACTGAAAATGCTCCACTTTCTTCTAATGATTTAGCATCACTAATTAATTTTTCAGCTGTTTTTTTATCTTTACCCTGTATTCGATAACCGCCTAACACATGAACAGATTGTGGTGTTAAACCGAGATGACCTACTATTGGAACGCCCGCTTCTGTAAGTCGTTCTACTAAACGTAGCGTCTCCTTAGAAGCGCCTTCAACTTTTAATGCCTGTGCATTTGTTTGTTGCATCATTTTTTGTGCGCTTTCCATCGCTTTTTCTAACGATAAATGGTAAGACATAAAAGGCATATCTACCACTGTAAAAGTATTAGGAGCTCCTCTTGTAACTGCCTTTCCATGATGAATCATATCATTAACTGTGACTTCGATGGTTGAATTATAGCCAAGTACTACCATGCCTAATGAATCGCCTACTAAAATCATATCGATCTTCGAATCTTCTGCCATTTTAGCGGAAGGATAATCATAGGCAGTAAGCATCGTAATTTTTTCATTTTCTTGTTTCATCTTTTGAAACTGTATTGTATTTTTCACACAAATTACTCCTTACCAGTTAATTTCTGCACTATAAATCAATTTTTCCTCACCATTCTCATTTCTTACGATTAAAGCACCTTCATTTGATATTCCTTGAACGGTTGCATAAAAGGAAGCTTGTGTCGTTTTGATCCATATTTTCTCGTGCAATTTGTAAGCATGGGCAATCCACTTTTTTTTAACAAGTTCAAAACCGTTATCAATATAGTTTTGGTATGCTTCTTCAAACTCTTGCAAAATAGTTTGAACTAGATTCGTCCTGTTCCATTCTTTACCTGAGACTATCTGTAATGAAGTAACTAAATCACGAATTTCTTCTGGAAAATGGTCTATATTTTGATTTACATTGATTCCAAAGCCAATAATTAGATATTGAATTGCTTCTAATTCAGCCTGCATTTCGGTTAAAATTCCTGTTATTTTCTTCCCGTTAATAAATAAATCGTTTGGCCATTTTATTTGAATAGACAGTCCTGTTGCTCGTTCTAGTGCTTCAACCAATGTAACTGCAACGAATAATGTCATTTGTGATGCTTGATGCGGTGGAATGGGAGGTCTCAAGATCATACTTAACCATATTCCGCCAGAATCATCAGAAATCCATTGTCTCTCCATTCTTCCCCGCCCAGACAATTGTCGATCTGCTATAATAATCGTTCCATGTTCAGCACCTTTTCTTGCTAATCTATGAGCTACGTCTTGTGTTGAATCGATCTTCTCTTTAAAAATAATGGATTTACCTAACCATTCGGTTTCTAGTCCCCACTTGATGGTGGTTTCGTTCAGTTGGTCAGGTTTAGTAAGCAGACGATAGCCTTTTTTTGGAGCTGATTCAAATTGATATCCATCTTTTTTTAGTTCATTGATGTGTTTCCATATCGCAGTACGTGAAACATCTAGTTTTTCTGATAGCGTTTGTCCTGAAATAAATTGATTTTCATTTTGAGACAAGATAGCTATTAATTCATGGCGTTTCTTATTAACCATATTTCAACCACTCTCTTATTGCTATTTTTGTATTATCAATCTTTCCTAATACAACTCCATGTTCAACTTGAGAAAGTAAATCTTGAATCCATGAACCTTTGTTGCGCTCAGGGAAGAAACTAATTACGTCATTTCCGTCAATCGCAAGTTCTTTTCTACTTTGAATGCTTAGTGATTTTCGGAGTTTTATCACTTCTTGCTGTGAAATAGTCTTCCTTGAACACAAATCTGTTAATACACTAAAGTCCTCTATTAAATGATATGGTAATTGATATACAACCCATCGCAATGCTTCTGTCGGATATTGAGATAATAGTTGAACGAGTTTCTTACTTTCTTTTTTTATTTGATTCGATAATTTCCACTCTTTTATCCAATCCGTAACTTCTATCTCTTGGACAGATATATTCATATATGCTATAAAAGCGGCAAAACTAGGTATTGGTTTATGTAATTCTTTAATTGCTTGTATCAGCTGTTTGTTATTGCCTATAAGTGGAAGGTTCTGATATAGTCTTGTAGAAAATAAGGTTTTTATGGCTTCATTAAAATAATTCCCTTTAATGGTTTTTTCCCACTCCGCAGCGATTCGTTCAACTGCAATCTTCGATAAGCCTTGTCTATTCTGTTCTATAGCCATGAATGCTGATTTTTCTATTTTAAAACCTAGCTGACTTTGAAAACGAATCGCACGCATCATTCGTAATGCATCTTCCAGAAAGCGTTCCTTCGCTTGGCCAACAGTTCGAATCAATTTATATTCGATATCATGTTGACCTTGAAAAGGGTCTATTAAATCAAAAGATCGGTTCATCGCAATCGCATTCATTGTAAAATCTCTTCTTGCAAGATCTTCCTTTAAGTTAGAAACAAACGATACATTATCTGGGTGTCTGGAATCACTGTAAGTCGATTCTGTACGAAAAGTAGTTACTTCAAATGATTCATTTTGGTAACGAACTAAAACTGTCCCATGTTGTATTCCTGTAGGTATTACTTTTGAAAAAATACTCTGTACCTCTTCTGGAAGTGCTGACGTTGCTATGTCGATGTCTACTACTTTTCGATTTAATATAGAGTCCCTAACAGCTCCACCAACTATATATGCTTGAAATCCTTTCTTTTCGAGCTGAAGCAGGACTTGTTGTGCTAACCGAAAATAACTATTAATCATTGGTTTCACCTAATACAGTTTGGTATATCGTCTCATATTCCCTTCGAATTGTATCCGAAGAAAAATGTTCGATCACACGATTTTTTGCTTTAGTAGAAAAATTCTCCCATTTAACAGGATCATTTAACAATTCTAACACCCTTGCTGCAAAAGCCTTAATATTCCCTGGTTCTTCGATATATCCCGTCACACCATGTTCAATAACTTCAGGGATACCTCCTACGTTGGAACCAATACAAGGAACACCAGCTGCCATCGCCTCTAACAATACAAGACCAAAGCTTTCTTTTTCTGACAAAAGAAGCTTAATATCAGCAATGGATAATAGTTCAGGAATATTCTTCTGTTTTCCTAAAAAGTGAACCACTTTGTCTAACTTAAGCTCTTTGACCATTTCATGAATTCTACCGTATTCCGGACCATCACCGATTAATAATAAGCGGGTGCTTTCCTGTTTATTAACAATAGCAAAAGTATGTAAAACATCCTCTAAGCGTTTTACTTTTCGAAAATTCGAAATATGGATAAGTATTTTTTCTTCACTTGAAATTCCGTATTTTTGCTTTAAATCTCTATTTTCTTTTTGGTACTCTATTTCATTAACAAAATTATAAACGACATGGATACTTTTCTTCGTTTCTAACATTTCTTGTGTCTGCTTTACTAAACTATGAGAAACAGCAGTTACTGCATCTGATTGCTCGATACCAAAAAGGATCATTTTCTTTAAACTTAAATCTATTCCAAGGACAGTAATATCTGTTCCATGAAGTGTTGTCACAATCTTAACCGGATGCTGGGCCATTTGTTTCGCTAATATAGCACAAATGGCGTGAGGCACGGCATAGTGTGCATGAATGATGTCTAGTTTCTCTGTATCAATTACTTCAGCTACTTTAGTAGCTAATGCTAAGTCATACGGTGGATACTGAAAAACAGGATAGTGATTTAACTCTACTTCATGAAAATATATATTAGGATAACATGAGTCCAGTCTGAAAGGCATACTTGATGTAATAAAATGAATTTCATGTCCTTGTTTTGCGAGCATTTTTCCTAATTCAGTTGCAATAATACCAGATCCACCAACAGATGGATAACATAAAATTCCTATTTTTAACATAATTGCTACCCACCTAACTCTACGTGATTGTTATCACGTTATAATCGTTCGTATTATACTACCCTGCTTCAAAAATCGAGCTTTAACAAAGAAGTTATACGGGGTAATATGGTTTTGATTGAAGCGCTTATTTATTGTATGTTGCGCCAATCGAAAAAGCCTGCATCAAGTGCTCTTATCATCACTTCTGCTCCACCTATATTTGTGACAAGTGGAATCTGATAAACATCACACAGACGCATTAAAGCGCTTATATCAGGCTCATGTGGCTGAGCTGTTAAAGGATCACGAAAAAAGATGACTAAATCCATTTCATTGGTTGCAATTCTTGCACCGATTTGTTGATCCCCACCGAGTGGTCCAGATTGGAAACGTTCGATTTTAAGTCCTGTCGCTTCACTTATTTTTTTCCCCGTAGTACCTGTAGCAAAAAGTGTATGATTTTTTAAGATAGTAGAATATGCAACACTAAAATTTACAATATCTACTTTTTTCTTATCATGTGCAATTAAAGCAATATTCATATCATTCGCTCCTATTCTAATATGTTCTCCAATCCATAAACTAAAATATCTAATTTCATAACATTGTCTATTGCAAGCTTTACACCTGTCATAAATGATTCACGGTGAAAGGAGTCATGCTTAATCGTTAGGTTTTCACCAGATGATCCGAAAACTACTTCTTGATGTGCAACAAGACCAGGTAATCGCATACTATGTATTCTCATTCCGTCAACATCAGCTCCTCTTGCACCTGATATCGTTTCTTTCTCCTCTGGGTGTCCCTGTGTTTTAGTTTCTCTTACTTCTTTAATTAATGCTGCAGTTTTTACTGCAGTTCCAGACGGTGCATCTAACTTATTATCATGATGTTTTTCAATAATTTCAACATCTGGAAAGTACTTTGCTGCCCATTTAGCGAACTGCATCATTAAAACTGCTCCTAAAGCAAAGTTTGGAGCAATAATGACTCCGACCCCTTTTTCCTCAGATAAATCAGTTAATTCTTGAAGTTGTTCTTCCGTAAAGCCAGTGGTACCTACTACCGGCCTTACTCCATAATGAATGGCAGTCTTTGTATGTAAATATCCGAATTCAGGCGTAGTTAGATCCACTAACACATCAGCTTTCACTGATTGAAAGCAATTGTTGATATCGCTATAAAAGATTGCATCCAAATTAGGAAGTTCTTCAAAATCACTAACTTTTCTGCCTTCATACTTATGATCTAAACAAGCAACCAATTCAAGATCCTCTTGTTTTTCAATCATTCTTAGTGCTTCACTTCCCATTTTTCCTCGAGGTCCAGCTACTACTACTCTTACTTTACTCATTCTTTATCCTCCTGTCGTTCCAATCTTGTCCATCGATTTTTGTCTCGAGTTTCTATTTTATTCATTGATTTTTCAAATGCTTCACTTAAACTAAATCCTTGTGAATTAGCAAAACATATCATAACAAATAATAGATCTCCTAATTCATCTTCAATTGTATTTTCCTCTTCTGTATTCTTTTTAGGCTTTTCACCATATTGATGATTTACTTCTCGAGCTAATTCACCAATTTCTTCCGTGAAACGAGCCATCATACTTAGAGGAGAAAAATAACCTTCCTTGAACTGTGAGATATACTGATCTACTCTCTCTTGCATATCTTGGATACTTTCTTTATTATACATTGCACACCCTCCATTGACAAAATAAAAAGAAACTGGGACATAAATAATTAATCTAACCTCAAATACGAACGACGCAATAATTATTCTTGCACAATACAAGGAAAATGTGCAGTAAATGATGTAGTAATCTTGAAATTGATCCACCTGGTTAACACCCGCTCCGGCTGCCCACTTCCCTTTCCGTGGGGTTTTTCCCTTCAGCTAACTTTTTCAAATGATAAAAATACCAATATGCTTCCTCATGCTAGCGTTGTAGAATATCAAATTAGCGAAGGCGTCCACATCGACTCCAGGGGGATCAGCGCGATCTGAAGATCCACTTTGCAAAGTGATCATCTTTACAAAGTTAGCTGAAGACGCGCCCCCTGGTATAGGATACACTGCGAAAGCTTGCTTTAGCAGATGTTGACTTATGCCCGTGGTAAAAGCGAAGTTGGCAAGCCGTAGCAAGTTTATTACAGAGTATTTTCCAACTATGCATAAAAATCCAAACGATTCAATCCTGATCGTTTGGATTTTGTATTTACAATAATTATTTTTGTCCCATTCTCTTACATCTTAATTAAAACTATTCATCGTTTGCAAGTAAAAACATCGAAGCAAAGCGGATTAATTCGGCTACTGCTACTAAAGCTGCTGCGACATAAGTTAAGGCAGCGGCATTTAACACCTTTTTTGTTTGACGTTCTTCATTGTTACGAATAATACCAGAAGAAACGAGTTGATTCATTGCACGGTTCGAAGCATCGAATTCTACTGGTAAAGTAACAAGCTGGAACAACACTGCAAACGACATGAAAATGACACCAATTAGAATTAAATTTGTTGCTTGTAAAAAAATACCTGCGATGATGAAGATAAAAGACATCTTATCCCCAAAACCTGCAATAGGTACTAAACTGTGACGAAATCGCAAAAATGCATAAGATTCTGCATCTTGAATGGCATGTCCTACTTCATGTGCTGCAATAGCAGCTGCTGCAGCGGAATAGCCATGAAAATTATCAGTTGATAAGCGAACCGTTTTCTTTCGTGGATCGTAGTGATCGGACAATGTCCCTTTTGTCTCTTCAATTGTTACATGATAAAGACCATTATCATCTAGAATTTTACGAGCGACTTGTGCTCCTGTTACCATATTCGAATTCATAACTTTTGAATATTTTTTATACGTGTTTTTCACCTTAGACTGCGCCCATAATGGAATGATCATCAACAAGGCAAAATATATTAGATAACCCAGCATTTCCATTCCTCCATCTATTCTCTTTCTAAGGTCAATTTTAGTCAAATTTTTAAAAATGTCAATCGATATGATTAGTTAGCTTCACCTTTATACTTTGCCCAGGCCACATAAGATAAACTCAAGAAAATAAATCCAATTACAATCATTATCAACCAATTGGTGTATTGCGAATTTGCCTGATTCCATGTATCAACATTCAACTTAGATATTTGAGAAAATGTTTCTTCAAGTTCAATTTCAGAATATTCATTTTGATTATTAGTTAGCAGGTTTAATGACTTTTGATACGATTTATATTGTTGATCATCTAAATGTAAGTGAGCAACTGGGGAGATTACTTTCACATAATATGCAATTTCATCTAGATCTTTTGTGCTAACTTCCTTCTGTTCTAATACTACTTCCATTTTATTTTCTAATTCCCTTTTCCATGTTGTCCATAGTGGTGCATTTTCATATATGATTGCATCCCAAAGGATAACTGTTTGTTGTGTAGCGATTAACTTATCAGTTGATGAATAAGTATCATCTTTTAGTTTAGCGATAGTATTATTCAAGTATTGTGCCATGATAGGCTGGTAAGCATCCTTTTCATTTTTAACATTTTCTAATATGGTTGTTTTATTGTTTTCTAGTAATTGAGCAGCAACTTTATATCGCTTTTCTTCTACAAGTCTTTCAAAAGTATGCATATAATTATTGTTGGACTGTGCTGTGATACTAATTGAATGGAATGCTTGTATAACAAATAGAATCAATAAAATGCCAATGTACATTCTAATGCGCACACATACCCCTTCTTCCATCTTGCTTTTTCTTTAAATGTATGAAATGTGCTAATTAGATATGCATTGAATTCAATTATTAAGCAAGCCTTTTAGCTTGATTCTGTTTTTTTACTGATATGTGATAAACAAGAATGATCACTAGGATTGATAACCAAAAAGTAAAATAACCGATATGATTTTGATAATCTGATAAGCTTCCGTATGTAGGCATCATATCGTATACATAGTCAATGATTTCATTATGTAATAACCATATTGCTGCAATTGTTAAATGGGATAATTTAATTTTATAAAGTGGTGCATAAAGGAACGCCTGAATCGCCATTGCTCCGTGTGATGCAATTAACATATAACTCTGCCAACTGAGGCTGCCATTAATAAGTAAAGTTAAGATATTCATTACTACAGCCCATACACCATATTTAACAAGTGTTGTAAAGGCTAAAGCTTCGATTATTGGGACATTTTTTCCTTGTAAAATAAAAAATAAAAAAATCGCAAAAAATAAACTTGCAGTAGGACTATCTGGAACGAATGGTAAAAAATATAGTGGCGTATTGGCTAACTGATTTCCATACCAAAAATAACCATAAATCGTTCCAACCAGGTTAATGATAAATAGGATCATGATAAATTGAGGATGAAACAATATATTTTTTAGCATTTTAATTGACTGAGCTCCCTCCATCTCATCTAGATAAAAACCCCCGCTCATTTAACACACGAGCGAGGGTGAACCAAACTTATTCTTCTGCAGCTTGTTCATTTACCGAAACAATAAATTCTGCAAGTTGTTGTAATTCTTCATCAGAACCTTGGAATTGATCTGCTGGCATTGTATTAATACCATTTACAGCTATATCTTTAATCTCATCTACGCTATATTCTATACCAACTAATGTTGGAGCAGCTGCGCCACCTTCTAATTCTCCACCATGACATTGTAAACAACTGTTTTCATAAACGGCATAACCAGGATCCTCGGTATCTATCTCAACACTCGTTTCTTCTGGTAAGACGGGCTTATTATTTTCAGCTTTCGCTTCCCAATCTACATGTGCAGCAGCTTCGTACGTTAACCAGAAAACTCCAATGAAACCTAACAGCATTAGTCCTGTTGAAATTGGGCGTTTATGTGGACGACGTTCTTTCCCTCTATCTAGGAAAGGTGCTAAGAAAAGCGCACCAAATGCTAGTCCAGGAATAACCATCGCTCCTAATACAAAGAAAGGACCACTTGCAAATTTATATTTCAATAATTGATATAAAAATAAGAAATACCAGTCTGGCAGCGGTAAATAAGCAGTATCTGTTGGGTCAGCCATTTTCTCTAATGGTGCTGGGTGTGCAATGGTTAGACATAAAAATCCGACTAAAAATACTGCCCCAACCAACCACTCTTTCAAAAGAAAGTTTGGCCAAAACGCTTCCGTTCTACCAGGATATTCTGAATAATCTTTTGGAATAAACTTCTTTTTGTCTGAAGGTATACGTGAGTCACCAACAAACGTCATTCCTTTACCTCTTTTCACTGCTATCCCTCCTTTTTAGCAAAATTCTATAGTGGGCCTGAAATCCCTTGTTTACGAATCATAATAAAGTGAATAGCCATCAGTGCAAATAGTGCTGCTGGTAAGAAGAACACATGAATCGCAAAGAATCTAGCTAATGTTTGGGCCCCTACTATATTTGGGTCACCATTTAATAAGGTTTTTGCCATCTCACCGATAACAGGTACACCTTCTGCGATTTCAAGTGTTACGACTGTTGCAAAATATGCTTTATTATCCCATGGTAATAAGTAACCAGTTAAACCTAATGCAAGCATAACGAAGAATATTAATACTCCAACCATCCAGTTAAGTTCTCTTGGTTTCTTATAAGCCCCTTGGAAGAAAACACGTAACGTATGTAAAAATAGCATTACAATAACAACACTTGCTCCCCAGTGGTGCATACCTCTTACGATTTGACCATGTGCAACTTCCGTCTGTAAATAATATACAGATCGCCAAGCATTTTCAATATCTGGAACATAATACATGGTTAAAAACATCCCTGAAAGAATTTGAATGACTGTAACAAAAAATGTTAAGCCTCCAAAACAATAAACGAATGCGGAAAAATGATGTGCAGGATTAACATGCTCTGGTACTTCATGATCTGCTATATCTCGCCAGAGTGGAGTAATGTCTACACGTTCATCAATCCAATCATAAACCTTCTGTAGCATTAATTATCCCCCCCTCTTTCGATAGCATTTCCAAGATATAATGTACCTTCTCTTACCTCAAATTCAAACAAATCTAATGCTGCATTTGGAGGTGTGTTAGGAACATTTACCCCATCTTTGTAATAACGTCCTTCATGGCACGGACAAAAAAATTGATCTGGATGATCTGGATCACCCGCCCAGTTTACTGCACAACCCAAGTGTTTACACGTAGGTGATAAAGCTACAATTTCGTCATTGTCATCTTTATAAACCCAAGCACTATGTGTAACATCTGACGTATACCAAGCATCTACTTGTTCAATTGTCCAATCAAAGCGTTGTGGTTCAGTTGTAATTTCTGATACGTCAACTACTGCATGCATATCACCGCCACTAGATGCTTGTAGTACAGGATCAATTGCAAAACGAACCATAGGTGCAAGCATACCTGCAGCCATAAATCCTCCAACACCTGTTAATGTATAATTTAAAAATTGGCGACGGGACACTTGTTGCTTTTTCTCTGACATCGTTTACCCCCCTCTACACATATTCCGACTTCATGGATTCATATCTCATATATTACTAGGACATTACTATGATAGCGTAAACTAAAGCTAGGGTCAATAAAATCTAATCTATTCTATTTATTTCTATTGAAAATTGTTATTACCAATAGCTTCTTATTAATTCACTAATTTGATTTATTTGGCTTTTTATCCAATTCTTTGTTTGATCGGATTGATAATCATCTATCGAGTTAGCAGTAAGCCATATTAAACTACCTTCTAGGTTATTTTCGTATTTTTTCCAATTCACATCGTAAGTCAGGAAAAAAATATGTTGAAATTTATTTTGCGACAAAGAGCTTGTCCATTGGTTTAGTCGCTTTGACTCAGCATCAAAATCGCTTTCCTTAATATATGTATATGAAGGACTTAGAAATATTCTTCCCGTAAAATTCCTTTCTAATTCATCTGAAATAAGCTGCAAGGATTTCTGTTGATCTGCTAATTTTATAGCCTCTAATTCATTCTTAAGTTCAATTGGTATAAGAGGAATACAGAGCGTGTCAACATATTCCTGTGATTGAAAATACAATGCTAAGTTTTTAGTTTGCCATTTCATCGCCACACCTCCTGCCCCTGTTGAATTTAACACAAAAAGAAACGGAATTCACCAAAATTCTGTTGGTTCTCCCGCTAAAAAGTATTATTCACTTTTTATGATATAGGAATTTTCCAAATCCTTCAATTGATCAGAATAATATTCAAATAATTGTTGGTCTTTTTGGTCAAGTGCTTCGTTAATCTTGTTAGCCAACTCTTCTTTTTTGTATTCATATAAAGCATATTCCAACCATTCTTCTGCCATTTTTTTATCACTTTTTGTTAAAAAGTAATCATCAGGTATATATGGATTATCTTCTAATACTTTCATATAAGGAATACTTTGATTAGAACCTTTAAAGTTTAGCTGGATAAAGATTGGTTCTTTCGAATGTAAGCGAATATCATGAAAAGACTTATCGGCATCAGTTGTTACGATATGTTTTTTATAAAAACGAAATGCAATCTCTTTCGAACAATGTGTGGATATAATCATAGCTCTTGGACAAAAACGAGCTTCTAGAACAAAATGTACATGTTGTAGGATCGCATCATGATTCAATAAATAATTTAATATCCATACACTTTCACGCTTTTTTAATTGATAATGACCTAAAAACCATTGAATAAATGTTTTCTTATCTTCAGTTCTAATAGAAGTTTCCACTTTCCACTTCCCCTCCATTTAAAAGAGAGTATCGTTATTTTGTTCCTTTAAACGTTGAACATAATGTTGAATCTCAAAATCAGATGGCTCAGCAGCTATATATTCTTCAAAGACCGTGACGGCGTCTTTGCTCCTCCCTTCTTCAATTAAAAAGTATCCATAATCTTTTAAGAAGTCCGTATCATCCTTCATTTTATTGTATGCATTTTGGTAAGCATTTAATGCCTGTTTAAACGCTTCTTCCTCATTATAGGCTTTTGCTAGTTCCCAATAAAAAATTCCATCCAATGGATCCATATCTACTTTATTTGTAAGCAGAGTGATGATTTCAGAATGTTCTTCTTGAGTCTTATATGCTTCAATCAGAAATAATAATGCTTCTTGGTATTCGCCATCCAGGGAGATTGCTTTATCGGCATATTCAAAAGCCTTCTCAGCTTCGCCTGCTTTCAAAGCTAGCCTGGCAGCGGTGAACCATATTTCCTTATTGAATGGGTCCATCTCTACACCTTTCATCGCGGCTTCGATTGCTTCTTTAGCGAGTCCTTCTTCTTCATATGCATTAGCAAGGTATAAATAGACGGATGGATATTCCAATTCTTCCTCTAATAACTTCTCCCATGCTTGTATCGCTATTTCATACCTTTCTGATTTGTAAGCTAAGAAACCATAACGAAAAAGTATTTCAGGATCTTCTGTGTCGATTGTCTGATAATAGTAGAGAGATTCTTCAAACTCTCCATTTAAAGCATAAGCCTCAGCTAATCGTCCTGCAATTTCTACACCAGCGAATTCTTTATGGTTTTTATATAACTTTTCAAAGTAGATGACTGATTTATGATATTCTCCAGCTGAAAATGATAATTCCCCTAAAGCAAAGTCTATTATTGGTTCTTCCGGTGCAATGTTCTTGGCGGTTAATAGTTTCCTTTCTGCCACTTCGAATAAACCTTGAGCTTGATACAGATCAGCTAATTGAACCAATGCTTGTAAATAATTATCATCGTCTTCCTGAACTTCGTTAAGTAACTCTATTGCTTGCTCATCTTTATTATCGTCGATCATTATATCTGCATACATTAATTTTGCATCACTATTAGCTGGTTCTTGTTTTAGTATATCTTCTAATACGGATTCTGCAAGATCCTGATTCCCTAATTCTATAAATAGTTGGGCAATTTCTAATTTTGTATTACCATCAGCAGTGATTGATGCTTCTTGTAAGAGCGTTAATGCTTCCTTTATTTCACCTATATGTATCATTTCGATCGCTTGTTCGATAGGATTTTCCAATGGTTTCAACCTTTCTACTAATCAATAATCTTATATTTCTCATCTCCATAGTAACGAAATAACATAACACGAGCAACTAAGAAAGCTTTATAAGGATGTATATTGTGATATTAAACATAATCAATAACAAAAAATATCCCAGACATTTGACACAAACTGCGAAGTTGTGACAAATTTGAAAGTATGATGAATGCTAGGCAAAAGCTCCGTCCATTTACTTCGCTTTCCGCGGGCGTCACCTCAGCCTCCTCGGCAGAAAATCACTGCCTGCGGGTCTTCGGAAGTAGCTGTTCCCGCTGGAGTCTACGTAAATGGACTACGCTTCTATAGTGTTCTACACATTTATAATCAGCTAGAATGTTGATATCACAGCATATTTTCTCGTACTTCAACAGATATCTAACAAAGCGGAGGAAAAATGCGACACTCCTGGGGGAACAGCACGAGCTGAAGATCCACTTGGTAAAGTGCTTTTCTTTACCAAGTTAGCTTCAGCCGTGCCCCCGGAAAGGGAGTGTTTTTCCGTAGCGTAGGATTAGCATTCATCTCAATCCTTTTGTCAATAATCCTATGTCAGTTACTTCGCAGTTTAGTTTTTATGTTACAGAAGTGGGTTTTTTAAAAAAAGAATATCCAACAAAAGTTTCTTGTTGGATATTTCTTGGGTGTCATTTAGTTGATTGACGTTAATTTGTCTAGGTCTTCAAAGAAGGTGGGGTATGATACAGCGATGCACTCATCATCATGGAGTTCCACCTGCTCATCCGTCAATAATGAGGCGATCGCAATCATCATACCAATACGATGATCGCCAAATGATTCTGTTACGGCCCCATGTAATAAAGTATTACCTTCAATAATCATACCGTCTTTTGTTCCTTTAACAGAAGCCCCTAATTTCGTAAGAGTAGAAACGACTGAGTCAATTCGGTCCGTTTCTTTAAAACGTAGTTCTTCAGCGTCCCGGATGATGGTTTGGCCATCAGCTTGGGTAGCTAATAATGCAATAATAGGAATTTCATCAATAATACGTGGAATGACATCTCCTTCTATTACAGCAGCTTTTGGTGTCGAGGATGCAACTTTAATATCACCGATTGGCTCACCGCCGATTGTTCTCTTTTCGACTACCTCAATGGAAATTCCCATTAATTCCAAAACATCAATAATTCCTGTTCGAGTAGGATTTAACCCTACATTTTCTACAGTGACACTACTGCCTTTAGTAATTGCGGCAGCTACTAAAAAGAAGGCAGCAGAAGAAATATCACCAGGTACTTCAATATCGCAACCGTGGAGTTTTTGTTTGCCGTGAATCTTAACTGTGGTACCCTCTACGTCAATTTCTGCTCCAAATGCTTTTAACATATTCTCCGTATGGTCACGCGTTTTCGTTTCCTCTTCCACAGTTGTAAAACCTTCGCTAAATAGCCCTGCCAATAAGACACCGGATTTCACTTGTGCACTTTTTACAGGTGGTTTAAAATCGATCGATGAAAGATTACCACCTCTGATAGACATAGGCAGTAGCCGACCATTATTACGACCGTCTATTTTTGCACCCATTTCTCTTAAAGGATTAGCAATTCGATCCATAGGACGTTTTGAAAGTGATTCATCACCAAACAATGTGAAGTGATAAGGTAAACCTGATAATATTCCCATTAATAAACGAGCTGTAGTTCCAGAATTACCTAAATCAATTGGCTCTGTAGGCTCTTTTAATCCTTCGATACCGTCAGATTCGATCCAAACTGTATTCTCGTCTCTTTTTATAGAAACACCCATTGATTGAAAGGCAGAAATTGTTGATAAACAATCTTCACCAGCTAAGAAATTTGTAATGTTTGTTTTACCTTTTGCTAAAGAGCCAAACATCACTGCACGATGAGAAATAGACTTATCTCCTGGTACAGTTATTTGACCAGAAAGTGATGCATGTTGATACTTTAATACTTTGCTAGACAAGATAACCCTCTCCTATTCTTCAATCACTGTGTCATAACGACTTTTCGTTAAGACAGCTTGGCTTAGTTCCTGATCATTCTTGTTTTGGAAACTTAATCGTAAGACACCTGTGATCCCTTCTCTTATTTCTAAGATTTCGATATTCTTTATACTAATATCATGTTTAGCCAATAATTCAATTACTTTTAATATTGCACCTTGCTGATCAAAAATATCAACGTAAATATCATAATATGATGGAATTGCCCCTTGTTTTCTACTATCAAGTCCATCTCGGTATTCCCTTGCTTGTTCTAAATATTCTTGAATTTGCGATTTTTCACCTGCATCAATCAGTGTTTTCAGGTGCATCATCTCTTCAATCCAGTCAGCTAATAAACGACTTATTTTCGACCGGTTTTGAAAGAAAATATCTCGCCACATCAAGGGGTTACTTGATGCAATTCTAGTAATATCCCGAAATCCACCAGCTGCTAATTTAGGTATGTAAGGATGTGTCGTCTGCCATTTACGTGCTTGGTGAACGAGAGATGAGGCGATTAAATGAGGGAAGTGTGATATTACACTTGTCATTTCGTCGTGCTCATCAGGTTCTAGGATGAGAAATTTAGATTTCGTTGGGGTTAATAATGCTTGTAACTTCTCTAAATCTTCTTCCGAGCTACTTGTAGTAGGCGATAAAACATATATAGCATTTTCAAACAGGTTTTTTTTTGCTGCCTGGATTCCTTTTTTATGAGAACCAGCCATCGGATGTCCACCAATAAATGCGATATTTTCTGATTTAATTTGATTAGCAGCTTCCATAATCGGTCCTTTGACTGAACCTACATCGGTAATGATAAGTGGATTAGTGAATGAAAGATGATTCAGTTGATGAATTAATTCCACTGTAACTGAAACAGGTGCAGCTAGTATACAAATATCAGCTTGTACAACCGCTTCACCAAAGTCACTATATACATCGTCAACAATTTTATTCATTTTGGCATATTCTAAGCTGCTATAATTCGAATCGAATCCGATCAAACGGATATCTTCCGTTTCTCTTATACTTAAAGCAAGCGAGCCTCCAATTAGTCCGAGACCCGCTATTAAAACCGTTTGCTTCACGATTATTCTCCTTTATGTGATGCTAAAAATTGTCTCATATAACTTTGTAATTCATCCATTTGCTCTTTTGAACCAATTGTAATTCTAACGCCATTAGGATGACCTAACGCCTCACCTGAGCGAACAA
This sequence comes from Gracilibacillus kekensis, assembly GCF_900143085.1. GTDB lineage: Bacteria > Bacillota > Bacilli > Bacillales > Amphibacillaceae > Gracilibacillus > Gracilibacillus kekensis. The sequence continues at coordinate 353,641 of NZ_FRCZ01000004.1, forward strand.
TGAATCCTTTTGTTAATAAGTATTCAAACAATTCGTCACCTGTAGTAGGTAACTGAACGAATAAAAAGTTGGCTTCAGAATCATAATAATTTAAATTCATTTTGTCACAAGCAGACATAAAGGCTTTTTTATTCACAAGATTTTCTTGATACGTATTTTGTAAAAAGGTTTCGTCTTTTAAAGCCGTAAGTGCTGACATTTGTGAAATTGATGTAGTATTAAAAGGTCCGCGTGTAATATTGAGATAGGTAGCAATTTCTTCTGATGCTACACCGTAACCTACCCGTAAGTTAGCCAATCCATATGCTTTTGAAAAGGTACGTAAAATGACTAAATTTTTATATTTTCCTAATAAATTTATGCTATTCGGATCATTACTAGTTTCTATATATTCATAGTAGGCTTCATCCAATACAACCATCACATTGGAGGGACATTTTTCTAAAAAGGAAACTAACGTATCTTTATTGATTAAAGATCCAGTTGGATTATTTGGTGAACATAACCACACTACTTTTGTTTGTTCATTTACAGCCTTAAGCATTTCAGGTAAATTGTGATACCCGTTTACTAAAGGGATTTCTACAATTTCTGCACCCTGTATTAAAGCGTTATGCTTGTACTGTGGGAACGAAGGTGTAGCCATTATCGTATTTGTTCCTTTTTCTAAATAGGTACGACATATAATATCGACTACTTCATCTGAACCACATCCGAAAATTAATTGTTTTTCACCGACATTTAATTTATGAGCGAGTGATTTTCTGAGGGCTGCAGCATAACCATCAGGATAAATCTCTAAGTGATCAATCATTTTCGGAATCTCTTCTTTTACTTTGTTTGAATAACCAAATGGGTTCTCGTTAGATGCTAATTTGATAATTTTAGTTAACCCATATTCTTTTTTGACTTCTTCTATCTGTTTACCAGGTGTGTATGGTGACATATCCTGAAATACTTGCTTTGCTTTCAAATTAAATACCCCCTTGATATATCAAGCTTCTATTCCTCTACTAAATCAGGTCGTAACTTTATTGCTTCGTTTAAGTATATATGCTCAATGTCTTTTTGTGATCTAGAAGTATTCACCGTCATCATAACACGAATACAAAGTGGCAGACTATTTGGAACATCAATTTCTGGCATACACATTACGGGAACGTACTTCCATCCATCGATTAAGCGTAAAGCTTTCGCAGGAAATGTTGCATTTAGATCTGCTGTCACAGAAATTATCACCGAGGCAATGGAGTCCGGTTCGACATTATTTTTCTTAGCCATTTGTTCAATCATTATTTTTGTATGTTCAATGATTTCTTCTGCCTCGTTGTTGCTGACAGTGGTTGCTCCACGTATTCCTCTTATCATTATGAACCCAACTCTCTCAAAAAGTTTTCTAAAAGATTGGATAAAGCTTGATCCGTGATATTTTCTGTTATCGGCTCTCCAATTCCTTTTAACAATACCATTTGAACCGTGGCATTTTCTGATTTTTTATCTTTTTTCATCCGCTCCACTAATCTTTCCACTTGTAAAGAAGGTATATTCAAAGGATATCCATTCTTTTCTAGCCAATTTTTTAATGGATGGTAGGGTAACGTAATATCATACGTTTTTTCACTTACTTGAATAGCAAACAGCATTCCAATGGCAACCGCTTCACCATGTGTGATTTTACCATATCCCAGTTCGGATTCAATCGCATGACCTAAAGTATGTCCAAAATTCAGAAATTTCCGAATATTTGATTCCTTTTCATCTTTTTCTACTACATTAGCTTTAACAGCGATGCCTTTTTGTAAGTGATCAATAAGTTTTGCTGCATGAAGCTGTGAAGTAATGTCTGTTTGTAGTACATCATGCAAAAAGTCTTGATCACTTATAAAACCATGTTTTACTACCTCAGCATAGCCTGATCGTTTTTCTTTATCTGGTAAAGAAATCAATGTATCTGTATCATAAATTACAGCTACTGGAGGATAAAAGTTACCAATTAAATTCTTCCCTTCAGGATGATTAATTGCTACTTTTCCACCAACACTGCTATCATGAGCTAAGATTGTAGTAGGTATTTGAATAAAGTGGATGCCTCGCATATATGTTGCAGCTACAAAACCTGCTAAGTCACCAATCATCCCACCGCCAAGAGCAATAATGAGAGATTGGCGGTCTAGCTGATGTTCAATAGCAGCTGTTAATAAACGATAATACTGATCAATGCTCTTAGATGCTTCTCCTGCAGGTACCACACTTACTGAGATATGAGCAGAACTCGGCAAATTCTTTTTTACACTGTCCGAATACAAATCATTTACAATAGTATCCGTAATAATTAAAATGTTGTGATATTCTTTTGGTAAAAATTCATCTATCTTATCAATAATGCCGTTTCCAACAATAACATCATATTGATTAGTACTTGTTGTTATAGTTTGCTTATGCATTTAGAAGCACCTAATTTCCTCTCGGTATTGATCAATTGCTTCTTTTAGTTTTGGAAATTGATCATGAGGGAATTGTTCTAGAATAGCTTTTGCTACTTCAAATGCTACAACATGCTCCATAACAACAGCTGCTGCTGGAACTGCACATGAATCAGAGCGTTCGATACTGGCATTAAAAGGTTCTTTCGATTCAATATCAACACTTTGCAATGGTTTATAAAGAGTCGGAATTGGTTTCATTACACCTTTTACAATTACAGGCATTCCTGTTGTCATACCACCTTCAAAACCACCAAGACGATTGGTTCGACGATAATAACCTTTTTCTTCGGACCAAAGGATCTCATCATGTACTTGACTGCCATTCTTGCGAGCAGCTTCAAAACCAATACCAAATTCTACTCCTTTGAAAGCATTAATACTTTGTACAGCTCCAGCTATACGACCATCTAATTTGCGATCATAGTGTACATACGACCCAAGTCCAGCTGGAAGACCTTCAATGGCAACTTCACAAACTCCACCAATCGAGTCTCCATCCTTTTTAGCATGATCGATAGCGTCCATCATTTTTTTTCCTGCTACTTCATCCAGACTACGTACAGGAGACTCCTCTGAAATACGAATCTTTTCGTCGATCGATAATTCCGTATTTTCTTCTGCTTTAATGCCAGCAATTTCTTTAACATACCCTACAATTTTAATATCAAGATTTTTTAATAATGTTTTTGCTACAGCTCCTGCAGCTACTCTTGCAGTAGTTTCGCGTGCAGAAGAACGTTCTAAAATATTTCGCATATCACGATGTCCATATTTTAAGGCACCGTTTAAATCTGCATGACCTGGACGTGGTCGAGTTACCACTCTTCTGATTTTTTGATCTTCAGTCACTGGGTCTTCACCCATCACATCTATCCAATGTTTAAAGTCATCATTATGTACTACAAGGGCGATTGGTGATCCTAAAGTGTATCCATGACGGATTCCACCAACAATATCTACCAAATCCTTTTCTATTTGCATTCTTTTACCTCTACCGTGTCCTTTTTGGCGACGCAAAAGTGAATCATTAATATCATCTTTAGTAATTGGCATTTTCGCCGGAAGGCCTTCTATGATCGTTGTTTGTTGTTTACCATGCGACTCGCCTGCAGTTAAATAACGCATTGTAATCCCCCTTATTTTATTTTTTGTATTACTATAACACAGCTCACAAAAAATGTGTGTAGAAATTTGCTGTTTTTATAACTTTCCATAAAAAAATGTATCCAAAACTTTAAACCCATATTTTTCCGGACTGAAAATTTGTTCGGTACTTCCAACAAAGAAGACACCTTGACTGGCTAATGATTTGTTAAAATTATGATAGATTTTACTTTTCGCATCTTCTGTGAAATAGATTAATACATTTCGACAAACTATTAGGTCTACATTATTAGGATATGAATCTGCTAATAAGTTATGCTGTTTAAAGGTTATAGCATTTCTTAATTTTTCATCCACTTTAAATGTTTCACCTTCTTGGTGGAAGTATTTCTTTTTAATCGCGGCAGGAACTTCTTGCAGTGCTCGTTCGTTATAAATGCCCTGCTTGGCTCTTGCTAACACATTAGGATCAATATCTGTAGCAATAATCTCAATATCTTTCAAGTCCCATAGTTGGTTAGCAATTATAGCAAGTGTATACGGCTCTTCACCAGTTGAACATGCTGCACTCCAAATCTTTATCTTTCGTTTTTCCTTTTGAAATGAAGGTAAAATATTATCTTCCAATACTTTCCATCTTGTCGGGTTTCGATAAAATTCAGATACATTTATAGTTACTTTGTCGAGAAATTCTTGTAATAATTGTTGATCAGAATTAATAGCGGTAAAATATTCCTGAAACGTGCCATATCCACGTTTATTACGTAAGGATGTAAGGCGTCGTTTCATTTGGACCTCTTTATATAGTGATAAGTCTAAGCCGGTTTTTTTATGTATGTGACCGATGAAAGCTTGATATTCTGACATGTCTCTTCTCCCTCAAGATAGATGGTTTAATAATTATGATAACCAATCGTCGATATTTTTGCTGTAGTTTTGTAGTTCTTCTTGTGTGAAAAATAAATTAATTTCGCGTTCGGCACTTTCCACTGAATCGGATCCGTGAATAATGTTCCGATGAGTAACAATGCCGTAATCTCCTCTGATTGTACCAACAGCAGCCTCTTGAGGATTTGTTTTCCCCATCATTTTCCGAGATACTTCAATAACATTATCGCCTTCCCAGACCATTGCAAAAACAGGACCTGAAGTTATAAAAGAAACCAGGTCTTTAAAAAATGGTTTACCGTCATGTTCTGCATAATGTTTTTTAGCAAGAGATTCAGAAATTGTCATAAGTTTAGCGGCAACAAGTTTATAACCTTTTTGTTCAAACCTAGCTATTATTTTTCCTACTAAATTACGTTGAACTGCGTCTGGTTTAATCATTACATAAGTTTTTTCCATTTGCTTCACCTCTTTATATTTTTCGGTTGCCTATATAATTAGCTATATTCTCCAATGATTCTTTAGCTTGATTATTTGGTAATAATTGAAGTGATTCATATGCTTTCTGTAAATACATATCACTTACTTTTTTTGCTTTTTCAATCGCATTTGAAGAGATTATTTTAGATATAATAGGTTTAATTGCATCACTAGTCACTTGCTTTTTATTAGAGAACAAATTTGTTAATTCTTTATGAATCAGTGGATCTTCTAATGCATATAACACCGGTAATGTGATGTTTCCATTGATGAGATCACTTCCTGCCGGTTTGCCTAATTCTTTTTCAGAAGCTGTAAAATCTAAAATATCATCTATTATTTGATATGACATTCCCATATAATAACCATATCTGAACAAAGCTTTCTCTGATTTGTTATCGGTATTAGCAACTATAGCTCCTAATTGACAACTGGAAGATATTAATAAAGCAGTCTTCCGTTTTATTCTTTTTAAATAGTTTCGAAAGTTTTGATCTACTTTATATTTATCTTTGATCTGTTCAATTTCACCAATTGTTAGTTCAATCATAGTGTGTGACAGGATTTGATGTGCCCTTGGCTCTTCAATCTCGGTGAATTGCTGTAGAGCTTTTGCGAATATGTAATCACCAGTTAACATGGCTACTTGGTTATCCCATTTCGCTTTCACTGTTGGCTTACCACGTCTTAAATCAGAATTATCTATTACATCATCGTGTACAAGTGAAGCCATATGAATTAATTCTAATGAGCTGGCGACGTTTTTAATCTTTTCCAGATTATAGTCACCAAATTTAGATGCGAGTAAGACAAATACTGGTCTTAACCTTTTGCCTCCAGCTTTTAATAATTGCAGGGAGGCTTCATTCAATATTTCTTGATCTGCGTAGACCGACACTTCTAAGGCGTCCTCTATGAGTGATAAATCTTTTTTTAAAAATGCATACGTTTTAGCAAGCTTCATTTGTCGTCACCTTTATTTCTACACTTGTTTTTCACCTTGATGCATGGCAGCTACTCCACCGGTATAGCTTTTATATTCCACATTTATTAAACCTGCATCTTCAAATATTTTTTTTAATTGCTCTTTACCAGGGAAATCTTTTGCTGATTCATGTAGCCAGACATATTCTTGGTAGCTTTTGGCGAATAATCTGCCAAACAATGGCATGATATTTTTGAAATAAAAATAATATAATTTCCGAAACGCTGTCCCTTCTGGCTGCGAAGTTTCTAAGCAAACAACGATGCCGCCTGGTTTTACAACACGTTGCATTTCTCTTAATGTCTGCAAATAATCAGGGACGTTTCGCAAGCCGAAACCAATTGTTACATAGTCAAATGAATTATCTTCAAAGGGCAAATCCATGGCATTACCATGAACAAATTGCAGATTATTTAAATCATGATTTTCCTTGCGTTCTTTGGCTACTGATAACATATTTTGACTAAAATCTAAACCGATTACTTCCCCTTCTACTCCTACTGCCTCTGACAAAGCAAAAGACCAGTCGCCAGTACCACAACATACGTCTAAGGCTTTCGTACCTGATTTCACATTCATTTTTTTCATTACATCATTCCGCCACTTTTTATGTCTTTGAAATGAAATAATAGAATTCATATTATCATAATTACTGTAAATTTTTTCGAAAACTTGATGTACTTTTTCTTCTTTTGTTTGTTTCGTCATTTTGATAATCCTTCTTCCAACGTCATATTCCCTTTTTTTTGTAATAGTGAAATGTGATAAAGATCTAAATCTTTTTCGAGAGTATTTGACCACTGATGTTTATTCATTACCGATAAATCCTGGTCTAACTTTTCAAGACTATAAGTAAGTGTGTTCTTTAATTGTTTTTTACCGTTTATACCAATTACAGTTTCTATTATTAATTGTTGATAGAACGTTTTTCTATCATTGTTAATTTGAACTAATTCATATTGTAGTTTCTTATACATTAACCATTTACTTATGTACGGAATCGCATTCTTTTCATTTACATAGCTTGCGACTTTAGATATTAATTTTGCTTCTATTAGTTCGTAATCATTAAGAAAAATGTCTATATTTTCATATGTATTATAGTATGCATGCATTTTTTTTTGAGTAATTTCATTTATTCCATCTGCTAATAATCGAATAAAAGATAAATTATTGTTAGAGGCTAAAATGTGATAATAAATTCCTGAATAATAGTCTCCTGCTAAGACAGTGAGTTGTTGTTCTTTCTCACTATGCCGTTCATCAAAATGATTGCCAATTTGATCATGCGTATTTAAAGCTATTTGCACCAGCATAGTAGTTAGTACAAGGTTTTCCTGTTTTTTGTCAGATTTTATTAATTCATTAAGCGCGACTATTTTATGTATTTCGATAAGAGGATGTTTTAAATGTTCTTGGAGATAAACCTGCTTAATGGATTTTGTTATCAGTTTTTCATAATACTTTATTATTTCTATATATTTCATTAGGCTCACCACAATTCTTCAAAATCCTATTCTATATTAACATAGTATAGCATAAGTTTACATCTTACGGGATAGATAAAGTTTTGGTTTTATCACGGTGTTATTATAATTATCCGCAACACATGAGGATAGAAGCTGATGGAAGAATGAACGGACGTTTACAAACTGATAACTCTTACTTTATGGCAGGAAAACAATCAGAGGGTTATTCAGAATAGATGATATGAAAAAAGGGTGCAATCTGCACCCTTTTTTGCCCATATGTAATATCATATTATTTTACGATATCTTTAAGGGCTTTACCTGGTTTAAAAGCAGGCACTTTGCTAGCTGGAATTTCGATTTCATCCCCAGTTTGTGGATTACGCCCTTTACGTGCAGCACGCTCGCGTACCTCAAAATTACCAAAACCAATTAATTGTACTTTTTCGCCATCTTTAAGTGAATCCATGATAGATTCAAAAACTGCGTCAACAGTCTTGGTTGCATCTTTTTTAGAAAGTTCACTTTTTTCTGCAACTGCATTAATTAGATCTGTCTTGTTCATGATATTCACCTCCTCCCAATTTAAGCTATATATTTCAATCGAATGAAATATATATAGCTAGTTGCCATCTTTCAAAGGATGACAAGGCTTATAATAACTGAGAATTAAAGATAATTCAACAATTATTCGTGTTTCTGCAGAAAAAATTTTTTTTCTGCTAAGTAATTACCAAGTTATCAAGAATGTTATCATATGTCATTTGTCTATGCAAGTGTTTTCAAACGTTGATATAATAATACTTTGGTCGATTAGGATGTTTGTATTGTTTTGTTACCTATTATTACCAAAAGTTAGATGTTTTATTCAACAAAAAAAGCGCAATGCTTTGGCATCAACGCTTTTAGAAAATCCTTATAGAATTATAGCTATTAACCCACCAGATCCTTCATTAATTATTCTTTCCAACGTTTCTTTTAATTTGAATCTAGCGTTCTCAGGCATTAATGACAATTTCGCTTGTATTCCTTCTCTTACAATAGAACTTAGTGATCGGCCAAAGATATCTGATTGCCAAATGGATAAAGGATCATCTTCAAAATCTTGCATTAAATATCGTACTAATTCCTCACTCTGCTTCTCGGTACCTATTATTGGGGCAAACTCAGATTCTACATCTACTTTAATCATATGAATGGATGGGGCCACTGCTTTTAGTCGAACACCAAACCTTGGACCTTGTCTAATGATTTCAGGTTCTTCCAGGGCCATATCAGTTAATGCCGGTGCAGCTACACCGTATCCGGTTTGCTTAACCATTTTTAAAGCATCTTCTATTTGATCATATTCTTTTTTTGCATTCGTAAACTCTTGCATTAATTGTAAAAGATGGTCTTTTCCTCTTATTTCTTCGCCTACGATTTCTTTTAATACTTGATCATATAACTCATCTGGTGCATGCAGATCAATATCTGCGACACCCTCACCCATTTCTATCCCTGCAAGAGAGGCTTGTTGAATATAATCAAACTGATCAAATTGTCCAATGACATGATCCACGTCCCTTAGCCGCTTGATATCTTTTACAGTCTCTTCTATCGCAATCTGGTAATTTTGTCTTAACCAATGCGTTTCATCTAAAACCAATACCCAACTCGGTAAGTTTACATTAACCTCTAATACAGGAAATTCATAAAGTACTTCTCTCATAACGTTGTTAACATCATGTTCAGTCATACTTTCGACACTCATTGATAAAACAGGAATATCATATTTATCTGTTAGATCTTGGCGTAATAATTCAGTGTCTTGATTATATGGTCGAACCGAATTAATGACCATAATAAAGGGCTTGCCAACTTCTTTTAGTTCATTAACTATTCGATCCTCTGCATCTTCATAGTCTTCTCTAGGAATTTCACCAATACTTCCATCAGTAGTTACAACAATACCCATGGTGGAGTGTTCTTGAATTACTTTTCTAGTCCCAATTTCAGCCGCATCGTGGAACGGTATAGGTTCCTCGTACCATGGTGTATGAATCATGCGTGGACCATTTTCATCTTCAAATCCCTGAGCACCTTTTACTGTATAACCAACACAATCCACTAATCTTACGTTTACATCCAAACCTTCTTCTACTGTTAATGAGACAGCTTGATTTGGAATAAATTTTGGTTCAGTTGTCATAATCGTTTTACCTGCTGCACTTTGTGGTAATTCATCTTGTGCTCTTAAACGATCACTTTCATTCGTAATGTTTGGTAATACCGTTTTCTCCATAAACTTTTTTATGAATGTGGACTTACCAGTTCTGACCGCTCCAACAACACCCAAATAAATATCACCATTCGTCCGTTTTGAAATATCTTTAAAGATATCTACCCTTTCCAAGTGATCCCCTCCCGATCTATTCGACCTCATCATCCTACAAATCTTTGACAATTCTATTCTATGATGTTGTCCTATTAAATTATGCTAAATATTCGCACATTAAATAAACTTTCATACTTTCCCAAACAAAAACGAATAATCAAGCTCTACCTCATCCATATGTCAGGAATGAAGTTTATATACCATTTTAATTTATACGAAGACGAATGATCCCATTAAACCAAATAGTGACCACAAATTCTTATTTGACACAAACTGCGAAGTAAATTGTTGTATATTTATTTGCTGAAGTAGTAATTTTGAAACGATTTATTTACTAGACTTCCGCTCCGGCTGCCTACTTCCCTTTCCGTGTGTTTTTCCCTTCAGCTAACTTTTTCAAGCAAAGATCGCTTGAAAAAGTGGATCTTCAGAGAAAAAATTCCCACACGAGTGAAAGTGGGCGGCCTACGCTATAAATAGATTCTACAACGGTTGCGACAGTGATCATTCTGAGCTGTTTATAAGAATTTATTCGGGATAATGATTTAAAAGCCATTATCTCAATTCTCGCATTCATTGTAGAATTTGACCTAGCTCAGGCGTCCACTTCGACTCCTAGGGGATTAGCGCGATCTGAAGATCCACTTTGTAAAGTGATCTTCTTTACAAAGTTAGCTGAAGACGCGCCCCCTGGAAAGCGAAGTGGACAAGCCGGAGCGGTTGTTACGCAGATTCCTTCATTCAAAATTACCACTTCAGGTACTTCGCAGTTTAGTTTTTTAACGTATTCAACATTTAGAATAAAAAAGAAACTCGCATTATAAAAACGAGTTTCTTTCATTTCTTGAGGCTACCAACTTTCTTCGATTTCTGGCGCTAAAATTGGTTCGTTATCTTTTACGGTAAATGGTATACTATATGCTGGTACTACTGGATGTTCTTTTATCAGAATCGGCCTTATATCCTCACCATTCTTGTAATTATGGTCTGTTTCTTGTAATTTTTGATAAAGATCGATGCGATAATCAATCAATAATTCCCCGTCAGTATCAATATATACAGGCAAATTTTCACCTGAATATGGACTTTTCACATGAGGAGGTTCTTCTAAATTAAGTTCTTCATAGTCTAATTCATACACACTACCTTCTACCATGTCTCCAAAAGGAGGATAAGTGTGTTCATCTCGATAAATGGTTAACCGTTGTTGGATCGTGCGTACTTGATCAGCTACATTCAAATCAATCACTTTAACGGTTGGATTTTTTTCTACATCCACTAAAACATATTGATAACTGCCACCATTTTCAAAAGCAGTTCCTGGTACAGTTTGTAAAAGTCCATTTCTCTTCAACATGCTAAAGTCAATCATATATTTCTGATATAGTGGTGTTTCATTTTCTTTTGTATAAATTGGTAGCAATCCATTATTTTGCTCTGCATATTGTTCAATGGCTTGTTGAACCATTTGCAATTGTGCATCATTTGATATTTTATTTTGACTTAGATTTTCGGAAGGATACATACATCCTGATAAAATGAAAATACTAAGTATTAGAATCATTCTTTTATGTAACATTCTGAATCTTATCTCCTTCTTATTTAGGCCGATGGTCCACTTAGCACAACTAAGAAAATAATGAGACCTCCAACAACTAAACATATATATGCGACAAACGCGACGATCCCTGAAATCATTCCTTTTAATTTGTATCTACTTAGTAGTATAAGGACCATGGCTAAAATTAGCGCCCCCATCCCACCAAATGATATCCACATTTTCATTAATGCATCAGACAACAGTACTCCATCCTCTCTAGTACATTCTTAATTCTTACATTATAACATAAAGTGAGACTGCATTCAGTACACTATCATTATTATTAGCCGTACGAAAAGAAATGTAGGTTCCGTTTATTCCACGAACAGACTCTTTCCATTAGCATGCAACTAATAATATCTTGATAAAATGTGACTGCGCCGTTATAAAAATTTAAAAGACCGAAGTAGAAGGGGCAAAATCTACTTCGGTTATGACTAAATAATGTACCCGTAATCACCCTGAAAGTGAATGCTTGTGCGATTTATAGTATGCGAAGCAATAATACCTTGCATCCTCATGTGCCTATAAAGTCAATTTTTAAATAATTTGCTTAACGTATTCATATCTTTCGGCATGTTATTGTTGGTAATTGCTTTCACAATTTTATCTTCTTTTTGCTTCGAAACGGATTTTCCCGAAAGTCTTGCTAATTGTTTAACCAGTTGTCGTACTGTTTTTTCATCTGAAAAATCAGCATTTTGAACAGATTGTGCTACTTTAAAAATATCATCTGGTTGAACATTAGATTTTTTTTGAATTTGATCAAACATGTTTTGTTTAAAATCACTCAAAATAACTCCTCCTAACTACTATAGTCATGTTTATAGTATGCATGGAGGAGTTAAACAGTTAATGCTTAAACCTATCAATTAGCAAAGTAGAGATATCATCAATTTCATTTGTGCGATTTCGTGTCATTAGATGATCCACTACTTCTTTTGGTGTTTTTTTCTCAAAAATAACATTATATATGCCAGCAGTAATGGGCATTTCTACTTTTTCCTGTTTTGCCATCTGATTCACTGCTTCTGTTGTACGAATTCCTTCCACAATCATTCCCATTTGATCTAATACTTCGTTTAATGGCAAACCTTTACCTAACATATTGCCTGCTCGCCAATTCCTGCTATGTACACTTGTACATGTTACGATAAGGTCTCCAACTCCTGACAGTCCAATAAAAGTTAAAGGATTTGCCCCTTTCATTGTAGCTAGGCGAGTGATTTCTGCTAACCCTCTGGTAATTAATGCAGCCTTAGCATTATCACCATATCCTAAACCATCTGATATACCAGCACCTAATGCAATTATATTTTTTAATGCCCCGCCTAACTCGACACCAATAATATCGGTGCTTGTATATACGCGGAAATAATCATTCATAAATAAATCCTGTGTAAAAATGGCATTCCTTTCGCTTTTAGAAGCCGCTGTTAATGTGGTCGGATGTTTGACACTGACTTCTTCTGCATGACTTGGTCCAGATAAGGCTACAACTTCGTCAACTAATTCTGGCAACATTTCTTCTTTAATCATCTCAGATATTCGAAAGTGGCTATCCGGCTCAATCCCTTTACTTCCATGAATAATCGGAATTTTTTGTTTAAGTACTTTGTTTAACTTCTGGCATGTTTCGCGTATTGCTTTCGTTGGTACCACCAAAACAATTGCTTCTACATCCTCAATTGCTTTAGCTAGATCATCAAACAATCGTAATGAATCTGGCAGATCTATATTAGGTAAATATTTTAGATTCTTTCTGTCTTTTTCCATTTTTATTTTTTGCTCGGAATTATGGGTCCATAAGCGGACATCATGTTGATTATCACATAGTACCATCGCAAGCGCAGTTCCCCAACTTCCTGCACCTAATACAGCTACTTTTTTCATTTATTTCACCTCTAACTTCTTCTACGGGCATATATTTTTATAGGAGTTCCTTCAAAACCGAATGCATCACGAATCTGATTTTCAAGAAAGCGCTCATAGGAAAAATGCATTAATTCTGGATCATTTACAAAAACAACAAATGTAGGTGGTTTCACAGCTACTTGTGTCGCATATAAGACCTTAAGTTTTTTTCCATGCTTAGTAGGAGCTGGATTAATTGCAAGGGCATCCATGATTACATCATTTAAGATATTTGTTTCAACACGTTTTGTGTGGTTTTCACTAGCTTCAATAACTTTAGGCAAAAGAGTATGGATTCTTTTCTTCGTTTTTGCTGATAGATAAATAATCGGAGCATAATCTAAAAATAGGAAATGTGCTCTTACTTTTTCCTCAAATTCTTTTATTGCTTGATCGTGTTGTGCAATGGTATCCCATTTGTTTACGACGATGATTACCGCTTTACCAGCTTCATGTGCATAACCAGCTATTTTTTTATCTTGTTCAATAATTCCTGCGTCAGCGTCTATCAGTGTTAAAACGACATCTGAACGCTCAATCGCTTTTAAAGCTCTTAGAATACTGTATTTTTCGGTAGATTCATAGATTTTTCCTCTTTTCCTCATACCAGCAGTATCAATAATTACAAATTCCCTATCTTCTTTGGTGAAATTAGTATCAATTGCATCTCTAGTTGTTCCTGCAATATCACTAACAATTACCCGTTCTTCATTTAAAATTGCATTTACTAGAGAAGACTTTCCTACATTTGGTCTTCCAATCAAACTGAAATGAATTACATCTTCATCAACCGGTTCATTATCCTTTTCCGGAAATAAGTTAACAACACCGTCGAGCAAATCACCTAATCCTAAACCATGTGTACCTGATATCGGATAAGGTTCCCCAAAACCAAGTGCATAGAATTCGTATATTTGTTCTCTCATTTCTGGATTATCAACCTTGTTTACAGCTAAAACAATAGGTTTATTTGATTTGTATAAGATCTTTGCTACTTCTTCGTCCGCTGCAGTAATTCCTTCTCTACCATTTACTAGAAAAACAATTACATCGGCTTCACGAATGGCAACTTCAGCTTGCTCTCTCATTTGTATTAGAAGAGGCTCATCACCAATTTCAATTCCACCTGTATCAATTAAGCGAAAATTTGTATTTAGCCATTCTGCTTCTGCATAAATTCTGTCTCGGGTTACTCCAGGTATATCTTCTACTATAGATATCCTTTCACCAACTAATCGGTTAAAGATCGTTGATTTCCCTACATTCGGCCTTCCAACTATAGCAACTACAGAACTTCTCATGAAGGCACATCCTTCCTAAAATGTATTGATTTCAAAATTGTTCCTAAAGTGTCACTTTACTAAATTACCACAACTCAGCTAATGAAGACAAGTTAATTCAATATAGTTAACATAATATAATTATTGTTAACATTTAGTGTTTCACTATAATATACAACTCATCACTTAAGGCATGACTGATACCGTCTAATATAGCTTCGAGGTTGGCAGCTACTTTTTCCATTTCTTCTTTGTCATCACAAATAAAAATCGAAGCACCAGCAGTTACTTTATTTGCATTTGTTGTTATTGTAGCTAATATGGCTTTTTCAAGTACCATCTACTTCACCCCTTATAATTACTTATTTTGAGCTTTTGATTCCGATGGCATACGAATTGCATTTTCCAGGACCGGTACAGACCTAATTACTTTTATCGCCTTTTTAGCATCTTTGTCTTGAGGCAAGACAAAAACTCCAATCCGACCATCATCTAAATCCCGCTTAATCAATGGTACTAATGCAGGTGTTCCCGAATCGCGGATCACTCCTAAAGAAACAGATACATCATGTAGAATAGCTTGTCGTTGTCCAAGGTTTGCTATAGTAGATCGAACATCAAAGTTCTTAGGAGTTAAAACAAAACCCATTCCGTATTTCATGATCTCTTTTTGTCTAATCGGTAATCCTATATTCATAATATATATATTATCTACATAGAGACCAGCCCCATCAAATGATACTTCTGCTTCTTCAACGCTAACAATATCACCCAGTGTTGAGCCACTCATATATTTTCTAAGGACATAAATACAAATGACGGTTACTACTAGTGCTAAGTAAATGTTCCATACTAAATAAGCCATCGTTGTTAAGAGTGAAGTGAAAATTACTAGGTAATTTCTACTTTCAAATGCCACAGCGATACCCTCTATATAGGTATTCCCTCTTGGTACTAATTCATAACTATCCATTTCAGATAATGTATTTCGCTCCATATTACGCACTTCTCTAAATTGTGATGCAGCTATCGTTAAAAACGTGATAGCAGTGAATTCTTTTTCCATAATTGCCGGTACTGCAACAGATCCCAAACCAGCAGCGATAAATCCGAGGGCAAGGTGTATAATTTTGCCATGTAAATATGTAGGATATTGTCTATAATCTGTTTTTAACATAATCATTCTTGCAAATGTCCCTATTGTTACGCCAAATAGAATGGGGTAGGTATATTCATTCACGAATTCCACCTCTTTTTAAATTCAATAACCTTCACAATACTCTCTATTTTTTCTATTACAAATTCCCAACTATGTTGGATAGCTACTAGTAGAAGAACAGCGAATAATATTAAAAAATAATGAAAATAATTAATGGTATACTGAAGAAAATAATTAAGGCATATTAAACCAAATAAGAGTTGTCCGAATGTTAATCCTGTAATTAAAATAATGATCTGATTATACTTATTTTTAGAAGTGAACTGAGTTAATAAAAACACACTCACTACAGCAATTAATATAAATGCAAAATCATTTAATACTGGACTAGTCAAACGCCATAGAAAATATATTGCATACATGTAGCTTATAAAAAGTATAAATAAATATTTTTTTATAGGAAGCTTCTGATATATGACACCACAACTTGTATATAATAATAAAAAAATAAAACAAACGTTCAATGGTAAATCGATAATAATGACTTGATATGGCAGTAAAATCAAACATAAGAGTAAGCCTGTCGAATACAATAATCTTATTTTGTTGTTTGACAGAAAAAAGGTAGCAATACACCATAACAACCAACATGACCAGACAATTAAAAATTGATACATTTCCATCACCTTTAAACAGTATGGACCGACTAGCAACATTTTAACCATCACATATAAAAAAACGCACAAAACTATACAGACCTATTTATCTATAAAGAAATAAGTAATGAACAAAACAAGGACAATGCAACATAATCTGATGGTAATTTTGACATTATATATGAGTGTGGTATCCGCTCCGGCATTCCCACTTCGCTTTCCAGGGAGCGCGTCTTCAGCTAACTTTTGTAAAGAGGATCGCTTCGCAAAGTGGATCTTCAGATCGCGCTGATCCCCTTGGAGTCGAAGTGGACGCCTACGCTTAATGAGATTCTACATTTTTGTAAATGCTAATATTTTGGATTATCTCTATGAATATTTCCATAAAAGATTGTGATTATAGCAAAAATGCATCCTCTTGCTTTAGTTGTAGAGCATCAAAAAGCGCAGGCGTCCGCTTCCACTCCTGTGGGAAGTTTTTATCCGAAGATCCACTTTTTAAGCGACCTTTGCTTAAAAAGTTAGCTGAGGAGAAAAACCCGCAGAAAGGGAAACGGACAAGCCGTAACGGTTGTTACGCAGTACTAAAATGTCATAATTACCACTACAATAGTGTCGCATAATCCTTCTTTAGTTCATCAACTGAGTTTTGCACAAAAAAAACATGCTACGTAACAGTAGCATGTTTTTACTATTAATCGTTCTTGTATTTGTCTAGTTTATCACCGATCATATCTCCTAGTTGAAATCCTGATTGATCGTCATCGTTCTCATATTTCTTTATTTCACGTTGGTTACGCTCTTCTTCAATTTCTTTAATACTTAAAGATATTCGCTTATCTGCTTCACTTACATCTAAAACTTTAACATTTACTTTTTGACCGACTTCTAAAACTTCACCAGGTGTTCCAATATGTTCCGTTGAAATTTGAGAAATATGGACAAGTCCTTCAACACCAGGTAAAACTTCAACGAATGCTCCGAAGTTTACTAATCGCTTCACTGTACCTTCTACTACATCGTTTATTGCTACTTTTTCTTCAATATGATCCCATGGGCCTGGCTGGGTTGCTTTGTGGGATAAAGAAACTCTTTCGTTTTCTTTATCTACAGATAGTACTTTTACTCGTAAACTATCTCCTTCACTTACAACATCAGAAGCTTTTTCAACATGTGAGTGTGCTAATTGTGAAATATGTACTAACCCATCTAATCCACCAATATCTACAAACACACCGAAATCAGTAATTCGCTGAACCGTTCCATCCATTTCTTGCCCTTCTTCGATGGAATCTAGTAATGTTTTCTTTTTCTCTTGTGCTTCTTGTTCAACAACAGCACGATGAGAAAGTATAATTCTGTTTTGTTCCTTATCTAATTCAACAATTTTTAATGTCAAAGATTGGTCTTGATAATCTGCAAAATCTTCTACATAGTGTGTTTCCACTAGTGACGCAGGAATAAATCCTCTAACACCAACATCTACAACAAGTCCACCTTTAACAACATCTCGGACGGTAGCATTAATAATTTCATCATTTTCGAATTTTTCTTTAAGATCTTCCCAAGCTTTTTCAGCAATAACCGCTTTTTTAGACAAAACAATTTCTTCGTCTTCTACTTTTTTCACTTGTAATTCCAATTCATCTCCTTCACTAACAACATCGTTGGCAGTTTCAATGCGCAATGCTGAAAGTTCACTAATTGGAACTATTCCCTCGACTTTATATCCGATATCTACAAGGACATGTTTCTCTTCAACCTTTACTACTTTTCCCTGTACGATATCACCTACTGAAAGCTCCTTAATTTCAGAAATTTCTTGATTCATTTCGTCCATGACAAAGACCTCCTTCGATTTACAACACAAAAACATAAATGTGCTTTTTTCTAACTTCTAACATTTAGCGTGATTTGTCAAGTTATAACCAAAAACTTAATGATTTTCTTTTATCATTTTGATTTCATTCATTATTGTATCTGTCACCTTTTGCGCAGATGCTTTGTTTTCCCTTAAAATATCCATTTCGACAGGTTTGCCGAAGATAACCATTAATGGTTCTTTACTTTGATAATTTCCCACGATTGCACAAGGGATAACTGTTGCTTTTGACCTTAATGCGAAAAAACCAGCTCCTGCCAAACCTTTTTTTAACTCTCCTGTCTTACTTCTTGTTCCTTCTGGAAACAGACCTAAAACATTTCCATCTTTTAAAACTTCCAGTCCTTTTTTCAAGGCAGTACGGTCACTTGCCCCTCGCTTTAAAACAATCGTATTGACTTTCTTTAAGATAAAACCAAAAATCTTATTCTTAAATAATTCTTCTTTCGCCATAAAGTGAATAGGTCTTGGACAAGTAATTCCAACGATAGGTGGATCATAATTGGAGATATGATTAGAACATATAATTACCGGTCCTTCTTTAGGGATGTTTTCTAAACCTTTTCCTATTACTTTGTATTTAGGTTTTAGAACTAGCTTAACCACGGTTTTAGCGAATCGATAAAAGCTCATTTCTTTAACTCCTTAATTTGTATTTACAAAGGCTAATATTTTTTCTGCAACTTCTTGAATAGACATAGAAGTAGTGTCAATCTCAATTGCATCTTCTGCTTTTTTTAAAGGGGATACTTTTCTTTCTGAATCCATCTTATCTCTCTGTTTAATATCATTTTTTATCTGTTCAAGATTGGATAGAAAACCTTTCTTTTCATTTTCTTCATGTCTTCTTTTTGCGCGTTCTGAGACACTGGCAATTAAGAAGATTTTAATCTCTGCATCTGGAATAACATGTGTTCCAATATCCCTTCCATCCATCACGACTGCTCTATTTTTAGCTAAGATTTGTTGTCTTTGCACCATGATCGACCTTACATCAGCAATAGAGGCAATCGCAGAAACATTTTGCGTAACTGCATCAGATCGTATTGCTTCCGTTACATTTTTAGAGTTTAGGAATACTTCTTGTTGTGCATTAATATCAATTGAAATTTCTTCTAAATGTTGCACAACTGCTTTCGACTTACTGATGTCAATCTTGTGCTGAAGTACTGAATAGGTTAAGGTTCGATACATAGCTCCTGTATCGATATATACATAACCTAATTTTTTTGCTACTATCTTCGCCACAGTGCTTTTTCCTGCTGCGGCAGGTCCATCAATTGCGATGGCTAATTTCTTATTGCTCATTATTATTTCAATCCTTCCACTACTTTTACTACGACAATCCTTTTTGACGTGCTTGTAATTGTTTGAGAAATCCGAAGCGCACAATTAATTGTTGATCATGAGGATTAATTTCTTCAAATTTAATCGATACCAGATTATTTTCTTCTTTTCTCTCATGTATTCTAACTGTTTTTCCTATGATATGTAAATACTCTATTTTATTATCAAGAGGTAATATTAACATTAAGTCAACTTCTTCATTTTCCATTATAGAACTGTCCGAATCAGCAATAAAGGATAAACCTCCACCACTTATATCATGTGTAACAGTAGTAAATGATTGAGAGCTTATTTTAGTTTTTACGGAAAGATCTAATAATGCTTCGATTCGTACAAATTCTCTTCTTTGAATTTTTTTAAGGTTCTCTGGTTCAAAGGATAATATTAAAGTAGGAATATTTTTCATTTTTCCCTTACCGATAATTTCACTTCTAAAACTATAAACGGAGCTCTTTTCAATAAAACTAATCCGAAACAAAGTACCTACTGAAAACAACTCTGTCCGATTGGTATTTTCATTAATTGGATAATCTATATACAATTTATTGCTTTTTGTATGAACAACGCGACATTTATAAAATATCTTATTTTCTTCGATTTGTAAGAATGTACCTATTTTGATCAATGTTCATCCTCTTTTCTTTGTTAGGAATTATGCATTAAATTTAGAACAAATAATAGAAAAAAGCCTATGTAACACATAGTATCTTCTGTAATACCCCAAGATAGATATAAACATCTGCTATCTTCCAGATAAAATTCATATATAGAGTTTAGTGGAACTCTTAACCATCTTTTTATTAAAATCTCACTATATTATCTCAAAAAAAAGAAAGAAGGGGAAGTCCTTCTTTCTTACTTTTTTAATATTTGATTTCTGCTTGTTTTAATTTGTCGACTCTAACTTCATCTCCATTGGAAGCATCGATAAATATTTTATAGGTGTCTTGATTTAAAGTCCCTAGAAAAACATAAGTTAGCAACTCTTCTCCGAGATCATTTTCTGTAATAGCTAAATGATGTTCCTCAATTTTTAAATTAGAATTTACACTTTCGCGTGCCTCTTTTTCCGTTATTTCAGGAGTAGTAATTTCTCTCTTGTGATTGTTTTCTAAATAGTCTTTTGCCACAAATCCTAAAATCTCGCCATTATCCAATGCAACTTTTATTTGAATGGCATCAGGATAAATCCAAACATCTTCAATCTGTGGTACGAATTGAAAGACACCAACATGATCATATTGATTACTTTCTACCATAGCTAAATCGGTAGTATAATCAATATCCTTTAAATATTTTTTTGCTTTTTTCATAGCCTCATGTAAACTTATTTTTGATTCAGACGTTTCTCGATTTATCATTAAAGTAATCGGATGGCCACCTTGTTGTGTTACATCAATATATCCTGTCTTATTTTCTTCTTTAAAGGAACCACTAAATAATGGTATGTTTGCACCTTTTCCTGTACTTGCAACGGTTAATTCCGTATTTTCGTCAATTTGGAGTAATTTTCGCATTTTTCTTTTTGCTTCTTCTTCCGTTATTTTTTCTTTACCAAGGCTAGTAAAACCATCTTTTTTACTTGATGTTCCCATTAAACTTGTATTTAATTTTCCCTCCGAATATCCTTCAACTGTTTTTTCTACCGTTTTAAACCCATCAATGATCGTATTATCTGCTTGCTCATCATTATTTACTAATGCCAATTGAACGTCCATCCATCTTAGGTTTTCCTCTAATGCCATATTTTGAACTTTTCTAAGTTCTGATTCAATATTACCAGACATTTCGTATAACGATTCTAATGTGGCTAATTCATCTTCTGAAAGCGGTTCTTTATCTAGATCTCTAATCGCTGTCCGATAACTAAAATCACCAATTTCAGATAAAAATTCTTCCGTTTTATTAAAAGGTATCAAGGTCAGCGGTAACTGACCCACATCATTATGTGCCATTGACGTTAAACGCCATATCTCTGCTAATTGAGGAGATAATTGTTTTCGAGAATTCATCGCTAAAGTTGAACCAATCTTGTCATGAAGCAAATCTAAGTTATACGTTAAACCATGAAAGGATCGTTGATAATTATTCTCTGCTTGGATCAAAATCGCATTCTTTTCTTGATGTTCTTGATAGCCCCATACAGATACACCAATGATTGCTATGCTCAGAATCGTAATAAGTGTCCAACGATACATTTTTTCACCTCCAAATGTTACATACAGAATATATGTTTTCCTATTCGTTTAATCTGTGGTCGTGACCAAATCCAACTTGATGTTGCAGTATCTGGATTAAAATAATACAATGCCTCTCCTGTTGGATCCCAACCATTAATCGCATCTAAAACTGCTCTTTTTGCAGATTCATTCGGTGTTAACCATATTTGACCATCGGCTACTGCTGTAAAAGCACGAGGTTCAAAAATAACGCCTGAAACTGTGTTAGGAAAGGTTGAACTTTCAACTCTATTTAGAATAACGGAAGCAACGGCTACTTGCCCCTCAAAAGGTTCACCTCTAGCCTCTCCATATACTGCGTTTGCCATTATCTGAATATCGTTTTGAGAAAATCCCTGTGGTACATTTACAGCAGTTGGCTCTAAATCTTCTTCAGTAGCTGTCGGTTGTCCTTGATTTTTTTGATTTTGCTGTTGCTGTTGATCTGCCTCTTGTTGGCCTTGTTTATTATTCTTAGGTGACGCTTTATCTGATTCTGATTGACCTGTCTTATTTTGACTTGGCTCTGTTTGCTTTTGCTTATCCACTCCACCATAATGTGTGAAATCTTTTCCTTGTTGGATTTGCTGATGTACATAATTTTTATCGAATTCGCTAGCTTTTTCTAGTTTTTGTTTAGTTGATTGTCCAGCCATTCCGTCAATTTCCATACCAAATTCATATTGAAAATTACGCAACGCCCAATATGTTCCCCATCCGAATACACCATCAATATCGCCATTATAGAAACCTAAAAACTGTAATCTCGCCTGTAACTCAATTACATCATCACCTGTAGCACCCTGCTGAATAACTTGATCAGAGAAGGCCTTAACCTTATTTTCTTCCGCATTCATAAAGAAAACAGAACAAATCACAAAGGTGAGTATACAAATGGATATCTTTTTTACCATGAAAGTTAACCTCCAAACTTTCTTTGAAAGACTTCTTATTATGGATAGCTTTTAATAAATAGTGAAAATTATTCATTAAAACTTAGAAAACAATATATTTGATACCATCATTTAATCTAGATTAAATAAACTTAGACATTAATAAAAAGTTGAGAAGAGATAACACCGTAGCAATTACATTTTCCTGAAATACCACTTTAATTTTAGGATTTAACCTCTGGAATCCATAAAAAAATCCAAAAAATGATGAATTCTAACCATAGAATTTCTATCATCTTTTGGATTTCATTTTAGTCCTATTTATTTCTCTAAAGAATGAGATTTTCACAATATTTTTTCTTCATTGAGTTTGGCTTATTTCATTTGCTATTTTCACCTTTCTTAAACTTAATAACCAGAGTAATACCATAAATGGAACTAAACCATAAATCCATTGCCCACGGATACTCTCAATAATAAAATCATAGGTACCGTGAAGAAAAGTAGGTAAAAGTAATGCAAGTAATAAATAAGAAATACCACGATTATTTTTGAATTTTGCTCTTCCCAAATAATAGCCCATAATCACTCCAAATAATGCATGGGATGAAACTGGAAATATGGCTCGACCAATGGCGAACTCAATACCATGTGCAAACAAATAAAGAATATTCTCAACTGTCGCAAATCCTAAACTTATTGAAACCCCATAGACAATTCCGTCATAAACCGTATTAAACCTTGAATATTTATATGTTGTAAAAATGAATATGAACCATTTAAAGAACTCTTCAAAGAGACCATATACGAAATATGATTGTAAAAAAAGTGATTGAGCAACCCCTTCTTCTTGAAATGCATATTGAATAAACATAATAGGAAATACTAATAAAGCTCCATATAAAAATGTTCGAAATATAGAAAAAATTGGTTCTAATTCATATTCATCTTTTAAATAAAAAAATGAGAGCAATGCAAATGCCGGAGCAATAGAAACTGAGATTAGAGCAAACATATCATCCACCTACTTTCTAACTTCACTAAAATATGGGATACTAACCATAGACATCTGTAAAAAACACTATTAAGAAAGTTGGTCACATCTTGAAAAAAACACTAATTATTCACACTGGCGGTACTATTTCAATGAAAGAAAATCATGATGGAGGAGTTGTTGAAACGGAAGCACATCCATTATCGAAATTAGAAGCCTTACACAGATTTCCAATTGATGAGGTGCAACTATTCCATTTGCCTTCACCACATATAACACCTAATCACATGTTGCAACTAGCCAACTTTATCAGCGAGAAGGTCGAAACCCAACTATATAATGGTATCGTTGTAACTCATGGGACAGACACACTAGAAGAAACTTCTTATTTTATAGATTTATCTATTAAATCTTTCATTCCGATTGTTTTTACTGGTGCAATGCGTTCAAGCAACGAGATTGGCTCTGATGGATTATATAATTTAATTTGTGCTATTCGGGTAGCATCAAATCCAAAAGCAAGTAATCGCGGGGTTTTGGTCGTGATGAACGATGAGATACATACAGCACAATATGTAACGAAAACTTCTACTAGTAATGTTTCCACTTTTCAGAGTCCACAATTTGGTCCTGTTGGAATGGTGACGAAACAGGATATATACTTCTATCAAAAAACCTATCATGAGGAAGTATTTCCTGTTGCTTCACTTTCAAAAAAAGTACTTTTGTTAAAAGCTTATGCGGGAATGGACAATGAATCAATAGAACATCTTTTGTCTGCCAACATTGAAGGTATTATTCTGGAAGCATTAGGGCAAGGGAATATTCCGCCGATGATAGTCCCCACTATCAAAAAACTTATAAACCAAGGAGTAACGGTATTATTTGTGTCTCGTTGTTACAAAGGTATTGTTCAACCAACCTATGATTATATAGGAGGAGGTCGAGCATTGCTTGAAGAAGGCGTCATTTTTGCCAATCATTTAAATGGACCAAAAGCACGACTGAAATTAATGCTTTTACTTGAGAACAACGCCACACAACAAGAAATAATGAGAGCTTTTAGAGACTAAAGCATCCTCCGTATTAAAAGCTGAAAATGAAGCAACTGGATTGATTTAGCGTTCTAATTTTCCAGTTGCTCCCATAGAATTCATAGCATTAATTAACTTGTTCTTTCTCTTTGATTGCTTTAGCAATTAACCCACCATGAAATCGTCCATTCTCAATAAATATTCCATTATTATCATATCCAGCGGCAATTACACCAGCTATGAATGCGTCATCGACATTAGTTTCCATTGTCTGGTCATTAAATTCTGGTTTTCCAGTTTCTGTATCGATGGCAATTCCTATTTGATTTAAAAATTTTTGATTTGGTTGATAACCTGTCATAGCGAATACGTAATCGTTCTTTATCGTTTTTCTTTCATTATCTGATTGATAAACTAATTCATGTTCTCTGATTTCTTCAACTGTTGCGTTAAATTCCATTATTACTTTACCATGTTTCACTAAAGAGGCAAATTCGGGCAGTATCCATGGTTTTACACTTGGTGAATAATCACTTCCACGGTATAATACGGTCACATTAGCGCCAGCCTTATGTAACTCTATCGTCGCATCGACAGCAGAATTTTTGCCTCCAATTACCGTCACCTCTTGTTGGTAAAAAGGGTGTGCCTCTTTAAAATAATGAGATACTTTATTTAATTTTTCTCCTTTAATTCCAATATAATTTGGCTGTCCATAATACCCTGTTGCAAAAATGCAATACGTACAATAATACGTTTGTTTCTCATTAAATTGATTTACACTTTCTAGTTTAAAATGATTTTTCTCCTTAGTTATGATGGTAACTTCTTCAAAACTATTAATTCTTAAATTTTTTCTCATGGCAACCGTTCGATAATAGGCAAGAGCCTGATTTCGTACCGGTTTATTTTTTTCTGTTACAAATGCTACATCGCCGATTTCTAATTTATCACTAGAACTAAAAAAAGTTTGATGTGTAGGATATTTATAGATTGACTCTACTATATTACCTTTTTCTATGATCAATGGATCAATGCCAATGTTTTGTAATTCAATAGCTGCAGACATGCCACATGGTCCTGCACCAATAATAATGGCCTTTTCTTGTTGCATTATTTACGACACTCCTTCAATGTTTACATTCTTAAAAATTATATCCATCCTCTAAAACGAATGGCTTCTGCTTGATTTTTTAACCCGACCATATAACTCGCCATATACATATTAACATGTTTATTTTCAGAAATATAGCGAACTTCTCTAATTGCTTCATTGATAATGTTATGCAATCTTTTATCCACTTCTTCTGCTGTATATTTAATTCCCTGTTTATATTCAAGCCACTCTAAATAAGCATATATAATACCACCAGTGGTTGTTATAACTTCGGGAATAACAGACACTTGTTTCTCAAACAAAACCTCTAAAGCGGATTTTTCAATTGAATTTGCAATGCTTTCTAATAGTAAATTCGCGTTTATTTGACTTGCAGATTTATTAGTGATTTGTTCACCTTTTGCTGTTAACACCATCATATGACATTCTTTTTGCAGGAAAGAATCTAAATCAATGCTTTCAGGTATCGATTTAGTAACTAATCCGAAGTTATCCTTCTTCTTTAGGATATTTGGTACCTCCAGTCCAGCTGAATTGTATACTGCACCCTGAGGATCAGAAATACCGATGATTTTATAACCTAATCGATGAAGCGATGTCGCCAAATAACTTCCAATGCGCCCAATGCCATGTATCATAATTCCTTGCTCTTGATGTTTCTTCTTATCATCTTGTAATAAGGATTGAATTGTTGAAAGTATTCCTTTTTCAATTGCCGTATCTTTATTTTTAATCCCACCCAATACAACAGGCTTACCAGTTATAAAGTTCGGATTCGCTTGTGTATTTAACTGACTGTATTCGTCCATCATCCATGCCATAATTTGCGGATCTATGGAAGCATCAGAGGATAATACATCCATGTCAGGACCAATCACAGTTTGTATAGCTCTTATGTATCCTCTGCAAACTCGTTCCAGTTCCCGAAAAGATAGTTCTCTTACATCACAAATAACCCCGCCACTACTACCGCCTAATGGTATTTGCATATTACTTGTTTTCACACTTCTTAAAATCGCTAATTGTGAGATTTCCTCTTCTGTTAAGTCAGGTCGAAAATGCACGTTTCCTTGAGTTATCCCAAACACATTATGATGTTTAGTTCGATAACCAGTAAATATCTTAATAGAATCATCATCCATTCTGACAGGAATTCTTACCTTAATTGATTTTGTTGGTTCCTTTAAAAGTTCATATATTTCACGTGGATAACCCATTTTATTTAATAACTCCAACATCATTTCTTGTAAATCGATATATCCTTTTTGCACCTTTTTCACTCCTCACCACTTACAAATGCTAAAAACAGTATACAACGAACAAGAGATAAAGTGAAATTAACATCCTTGTACATGGAATAGGACAGGTTTTGGAACCATAATATGTAAATGAAGCATATAACTTAGTTCGTATAACCGAAAGGAGACCATCATGACATATACAATGGTTAAATGTTACTCGCCATATGTTAGCAGATTCGACCCTTGTAAACCAGTATTAAAGAAATGTTATTCGACCCCTCCAAATTTATATATAACCTTCCAACCAAGAAATACAGAACAATTCCCCACCGCAAGGGATGCTCTTTATGCAGGCACCTTGTGGACTTGTTTATATGACCCATATTTGCTGAAGCGAGGTGACATAATCGAATGACACAACAAAAACAAATGCCCGATAGTTATTACCAATTATTAGAACAAATACAAGCGGTAGATTTTGTTTTGGTTGAACTTACTCTATATCTCGACACACACCCTGATGACTTAGACGCAATTAAACAGTTTAATCAAGCTGCATATGAAAGTAGACAATTGAAAAATACATTTGAAAAACAGTTTGGCCCTTTAATGCAATTTGGACAGAGTTTTTCTAATTATCCTTGGGATTGGAAAGAAGCACCATGGCCTTGGCAAGTATAGAAAGGAGGGGAATAATCGATGTGGTATTATGAAAAAAAACTGCAATATCCAGTAAAAGTTAGTGAATGTAATCCTCGGTTAGCTAAGTATTTAATCGAACAATACGGTGGTGCTGATGGAGAATTATCGGCAGCATTACGTTATTTAAATCAGAGGTATACGATTCCTGATAAAGTAGTGGGTTTATTAAATGATATTGGAACGGAAGAATTTGCTCATTTGGAAATGATTGCCACAATGATTTATAAACTTACGAAAGATGCAACACCTGAACAACTTGTAGAAGCTGGACTTGGCCCTCATTTTGTTAACCACGATCATGCACTATATTATCAAAATGCAGCGGGTTCACCATGGACTGCTACCTATATACAAGCTAAAGGTGATCCAATAGCAGATTTGTATGAAGATATTGCAGCTGAGGAAAAGGCTAGAGCTACTTACCAATGGATCATTGATATTTCAGATGATCCCTGGATCAATGATTCACTAAAATTTTTACGTGAAAGAGAAATTGTTCATTCCCAGCGATTCCATGAAGCAGTCGAGATTTTAAAAGAAGAACGTGATCGAAAAAAAGTATTTTAAAGTAAGAACAATAGAAGCATATCGAGTGAGAAAATAACAAAAGATTTTAATCAAAATAATCCAAACGAATCGATTCGATTTCGTTTGGATTTAACTTACATATAAGAAACATACACCGCAATTATTAGTCGCCTTTGTTTTTAAAATATTAAAAAGTGATAAATAAGTAAAGCTACGACCTTCAGCTTCCACCGGTTTTTACCACGGAAAGGAAAGTCACAGTGATATTTTTTATTGTTCATCAATGTTTGGAATTATTATTTCTTCTCCTACTATCAGCGTATCGTTTTCTAATTGATTAGCCTCTATGATTTTTTTTACATATTCGCTTGACCCATAGTACTCTTCTGAAATGGAGAATAACGTATCCATGCGTTCTACTACATGTGTAGTAATGGTCGCCTCTTCATTCTCGAAGCTATCAATACTAGTGTTCGATTGATTTAATTTGATAAACACTTGTTCTACTCGATGATCAGAATTTGTTGTTTCGGCTGATGATAGATACTCCTCTCCCCAAAACTTAATCGTTAAAAATAAAAGGATAATAACAATAAACAATAATAATATTAAGCGAATAAAAGGAAAGGATAGCTTCCACTTATTTTTGTTCTTAGTTGACTTATGAACGTCCTTTCTGGATGGTAGTGAATCAACTTCATGTTTAGTTTGATCCTTATTAATTTGATTTCTTAGAGATTCTGCTTGATCTTCCTTATAATCCTGCTGCATTACGAAACCTCCCTGTTCTTATCATAATTGCTAACAACACATCGATAAAAAAATGCAAAACTATAACAACTGTTAAACTGTCTGTCCACTCATAAACGAAGCCTAACAAAAAGCTTAATCCGATAATAGCGACAAAAAGAATGATTTTTGATAAATATCGTACATGTATTACAGCAAAAATGGTACTTGCTATAATTATACCAAAATTAGTTTGAATTACACCTCTAAACAACCATTCTTCACTCATGGCAATGACAAAACAAATACTTATAATTTCAAAGTAAGATCCCTCTTGAAATATTTTTTGATTGATACCTCCATCATCCCACCATCTAGATGGAAGAACTTTCATCAGAATAATATCAATGGTTACAACAACTATTGCAACTCCCACTCCAAATAATAGGATCTCATCTAACGAAGCATTCAACAAGGACAAAAAAGTCGACCAATCCTGAAATAAAATATTAGTTAAGAGGATAGCGATTACGATCAATAATAATTGTGAGAACCAGACCTGTTGTTTTAATTGTTTACTGGTTAAATGTCTTATGATTTCAGATTGTTTCATTTTTGTGTGTCACCTTGATACAATATACCCTTTAATAGTGATTTCCAATCTTTATTATTTTCAATACTGTTTATATCCTTTGGTTTCCAGTTATTCCATTTAAAATCACAATAATCACAACACATATAAGTCGGTGTCTGAATCTCGTCTTGGAAATGGTAAAATAATTTTGTTCTCCTACAGGTATCTGTATGAACCCATTGCAGCATTTCAAGTCTTTTTTTATGTTTATATGTTAGCCGCCTGTTTATTATATTCCCAATTGTTGATAATGCTTCTTCATAATCTATCACTTCTTTTACAATTTCTCGCTCTTTTAGAATCCCCATCCGTTCTAATTGATAACGAAAAAAGCGCCAATGAGGCTCCATACCACCAGAGCGTGTAATGAAATCTTCTTTAAATTGCTTCAATGATATGTCAGATTGATAAATTCTTTTCAAAAAATAATCTACTAGTGATATATCGGGGAGTTCTGTTTCTAGAAGACGTAAAGCAAGAAATGAATCATTTTCATGATAAAGTGCTACGCTGACACATTGCTGACCTTCTCTTCCCGCTCTGCCAACCTCTTGAATAAATGATTCTATTTGAGTAGGAATATGATAGTGAACAATCAGTTGAATATCCTTCTTATTAATCCCCATTCCAAATGCGTTCGTACAACATATAACATCTAATTGGTTATTCATAAACTGCTGTTGAATCAATAATCGATCTTGATTGTCCAGGCCTGCATGATAATAAGCAATATTTCGATTCGGGACTTTCGTCTGGAGAATAGTTGCAACTTTTGTAGCTTCATCCCGGCTAGAGAAATAGATAAGTGTTGGAACTTTGTATTCCTGCACCAGATTAGTGACTCTATTTTCTTTATCTTTCAACTGTTCCACCTTCTCGACTACAAAGGAAATATTAGGCTTATCCATTGGATAAATGATCCTTTTAGCATCTTCTATCTCTAACGTATTCAAGATGTCTTGCTGAACGTCTGGTGTTGCTGTCGCTGTTAAGGCCAGAATGGTAGGTTTATTCAAGTGATCAAACACTTGTTTAATTCTTAAATAGTCAGGACGGAATTCATGCCCCCATTGAGAAATACAATGTGCCTCATCAATTACAAACAAATCTATCTGTAAGAGAGATAATTTCTGTAAAACCCTTTCATTCTGTATCATTTCAGGTGATAGGTATATTAATCGGTAATTTTCTAAATTATTTAATATGTCTTCTTTCTCTGTCCATTTAAGCATACTATTAAGTGCTGTTACTTGTTTAAAACCCGTAGATTTTAATTGTTTCACCTGATCTGTCATAAGTGAGAGTAAAGGAGAAATTATTATGACCGTTCCTGTATTAATGATTGCTGGTAATTGATAACAGATAGATTTCCCTGATCCAGTAGGCAAAACGGCAAAGACGTTTTGGTTAGCTAATACGTTCTCAATAATTTCACGTTGTCCTGGTCGAAATGATGCATAACCAAAATATAATTGTAAATAATTTTCTAATGTGTACTTTCTCATGATTTATAGCCCTCACTTTGCTCCAATGCCATTACGAGCTTAATTTGAAAATATGTAACCGATTCAGCTAATTGAGATTTAATATCTTTTAATCTCTTAGTCGAAGTAATATCCAGTACTTGTTTTATTAAGAGATACTGTTGCTTGGAGATATATTGATCCCAGCTTGGCATTTTATCCATATAAGCGATTTCCACGATATGATCTTTTACGGTGTTTTCTTTTAAGTTTCGAATCGTAACGATTTCATCAATACCAAGACCCTTATTTAGCAAATGCAATGTTTTAGTAGCGGAATCACTAAGCATACCGTTACCAATATGGTCTGGATACAAATTTGTTAAAACCTTGAGATTTTCTCCTTCTTCAATTTTATGTGATATGTAGTGAAAGATATTGATCAATGATAAGTATACATCATGAATAGGAAGATTATATTTATCAGATAGTTGTTTTTTACTTAATCCTACTTTTTCGGCTGTGGTTAAATGTTCTACAAAAATGGCACTGTACACACTAGGAAAAGTCTGCAACACGTTGAACAGATCATGATAGATAAATTCAAGGAGTACTAATGAATTTTCCTTCCGCTCTTTCCACACTTTTTTGACAAACTTCTGAACATACACATCTTCTATAATTGGAATAAATGTAGAATTTTTCTGATGCATTTGAGTTAGTGTTTGAATGAATAAAATTAATCGTGTGGAAAAAGTATCGGAAGTATCGTAGAATCGAACACCATCGAAATATAAGAATGGTGATAATTTCCTGTGTAAAGAATCCAATAATTTGCTTCCGCGTTTGGTAAGATACATTGCTTGATTATTTGAAAATTCAACTAATTGCTCTTTTTCTAGTTGGAAAATGAAACGGTCGAATTTTTCTCTCGTAAGGGTCTTGTATATACCAAAATAACTTTTTAACCCAAATATATTACTGTCTTGTACAGTCTGTGCGGATTTTTTTGCTGTTAGTAAATGGTAAACATTATATATTGTTCGCTCTCCATTTAATTGTTTTATACAGTCTAATATAAGATATTTAAACATTTATTCACCTCTATCACTACTTTGATTTCTTAACTATAAAGTGAAGTCTCTATGTCTATTTTAACAAGCATTGACAAGAATTAATACTAGTTCATTGTAAGAGGCAGAGTGATTTGGTACTCTTATAATAGAAAACTAAAATAAAGGGAAGTGACTTCAACATGCCCTATTACACTTATATAGATAAAGAAACATGTATAGCTTGTGGTGTCTGTGGGGCGACTGCTCCAGAACTATTTGATTATGATGAAGAAGGAATAGCTTTCGCGAAACGTGATAAGAACTCTGCTAGAGAAATAGTTCCCCGTCAATATGAAGATGATTTATTAGATGCAGAAGAAGGTTGTCCAACAGAATCAGTAAAAGTAATAGAAAAAAAACTTAACCACTTTCTATACTCACTTAATACTAGCTAAATGATTGTATTTTCTATTGTTTCAACATTAAACTTGTGATAATAGTATTGAGATCTTATATCGGCTATAGCTGCCCGCTTCACTTTCTGTAGGTTTATCTCCAGAAGTGAGGCGGGCGGTCTTCGTTAACCTAGCATTATTTGTTAAAGTCAATTACATTGATTTGATTTGTCGTTTTTAATGGCTTGGTTAAATCATATCTCCCTACCTGCTCTACCCCTATATCAAATGTTACTTGTTGATAACCATACGAATTAGCCGTTGCAAGAATTGCTTCAATCATGAATACTGTTAATTGGTTATTAGCTATTTGTGAGGAAGAAACCGAAATAAACACGTGATCTTCAGACATATCTTCTACTTTTAGATTTGCATCTGTAGGTATACTTGCACTCACTTGATTATTTGCTTCATTTTCTTTCATCTCTTTTAAAGCGGAAGATAGTGTTTTATATTGGTTATTTGTTATAGCTACTAACCACTTCATAGTATTATTTTCCATTTGAAAGTATTTATAAGGTATTTGACTAATGTCTGGTAACGAATAGTTGTCAGTATTTCCTCCTATTTGTTCCACAATTGGGTGATTATCCTCAAAATTAACATTTCTAATTTCTAATGGTCTAAACATAAAGGATAATACTTTCTCAAAGTTAGAAACATTCGAACCACTTGATTCAAGTTGAAATGAATCTTTAAATCGTACATGGACTATGTTATCTTCGGTTTCAAATTCCATATCACTTATTCCAATATCATATAAACCATTTTTCTGTAAATTGATATGTGTATTTAATAGATCAATATTGGTTGAATAATCTTTATCCGCCGTGTTCGTAAGTGTTAGTGGAACAATATATTGCGCTTGCTCTGTAACAAAAGCAGTTCGTACAACAGAATCAACTAATTTTCTATTTAGTAAGTAGTTATACGTTTGATCTAATGCGCTAATACTTTCTTCTTCAACAGTTTCATTATCATCTAAATCATTTAATGTTTGGTCACTGTTCTCTCCCGTTACAGTTGCTTCATTTGATTGATCGAAATTTTCCATTTCTGCACTGTCCATTGCAGTATCTTCCTTGTTAGAGGATGATTGATCAAATTGGTTAGAGAAGTTTTCTTGACTTAAAACAATAATAAAGAGTATAACAATTGCACATGCAGATGCGATTGTTGGAATCCATTTGTTTCTTCGCTTTTTAATAGCGATATTTTCACTGTGGTTTAATTTATTTTTGATTAATTGATACACTTCATCTTTTGAACGACCATCTGCTACTTTGGGCATTTTCTGTAATTGCTTTTTTAGATGTTCTTCGTTGTTTTTAAACTTCACCATAATCATCCTCCTCTCTTTCCGATGTTTTTACACATTGTTGCAGGATTTTTAATGCACGATGTTGAGTGGTTTTTACTTTGCTGGTTGACCATCCTAGTATTTCTGTTGTTTCATTAATGTTAAAATCTTGTATGTATCGTAAAATGATCACTTGTTTTTGGTCATCACTACACTGTTCCAAGCAGTGATATATTTGTTTCATTTGATCATCTAACAGTAAATATTCTTCTGGTTCGAACTGTGAGGATCGCAATTGTTCACCATCTTCACTCCAATTAAAAAATTCCAAAAACTTGTTTCTTTTCCGTTTTAATTTTCGAAAGTGATCGAACGTAACATGCCTAGCTATTGAAAATAACCACGTTTTTTCAGTACTATCACCTTTAAAGTTATCATAGGAGTGAAGAACTTTAATATATACATCCTGCACAATATCTTCTGTTTGTTGTATATCTTTTACCATATAAAAGACGAATTGAAATAAATCCTGATGGTAGTTATCATATAAGTTCTCAAAAGTGGTCTTCACTATAAGACCCCCTATTCATATAATATTTGTCGTACATTTATAAAAAAAGTTACGAAAGTTTTGTACACTGACAAAAGAATTCCATATCTTTTTTTGCTTACAGAATTAAAATACCACAGTAATAGATACTGTGGTAGTGTTAATTTTATATATTAATCTTGGCCAACTACAGGTATTATTTTTTCGTATTCGATTTCTTACTGAAGTTACATTATCCATTTTGATGTTGAAATAGTCTAACTAAGATCGGATACAATATGAGCATAAAAGCCCCATTACCTATGGCATGCATAGTATCAAATGGAATACCAGCCAAATAATACGCAAGAAAACTCCCAGCATAAGTAAACGACCCTATATTCACTACTAATCCATAGATATAAGCTGCCAATATAGAAAATAAAAGGAATGCTATCATTTTATTAGATTTTTCATATTTACCCAGTAAACCTGATAACATCGCAATAACTGTCCATGCTATCATTTGCCATATTGTCCATATCCCCATTCCTAAAAAAAGGTTAGTCAGATAGGTACTTATAATTGCGATAAATATTCCAGGCAAAACACCCAGCATAGCACTTGCTATGATAATTATTGTTGTTACTGGTTGGACATTAGGTAGAAATTGAAAACTGATTCTTCCAATTACGCATAGTGCTGCCAATAAGGAGATTAATGTCAACTTGTAAGTATTCATTGGATTATTCAGTTGCTTTCAAATCAAATGTAATATGATCTTCATCCTTTACCTCATAATCAGCTATTCCTACATTCGCCATCTCACCATTTATTTCATACATCCAGTAATGCTTTTCTTCGATATTTTGTTGATGTCCTTCAATTGCAGTCAAAAAACCTTCTTCTGAAACTTCTACATTATAATTTTCTTCTAATACAGTTAAGAGTGTTGTTTCAGATTCGACCGTAATATTTTCATTACTGATTTGTGTATCACTCGTTTGATCTGTAATTGTTATTTGTACATTTACTTCTTCTGTTATTGCTTCATCTTCACCACAAGCTGCTAATAATATTGTTAAGACAATAATAGATAATATTTGTGTTATTTTTTTCATTTATAATTCTCCTCAATTTAAATTAGTTGAGGATAAAAGCTATGTTATAGTATGTATTTCTGTATACACCTAGACCACATGCTTATTCCTCGAAGCATGAATATAGATGAATAATGGCAGGTCTCCTGACTTGTGCTTTACTTCTACTTTAGCCTCTTCCCATACGTAATACGTACAGTGATATCAGCTATTTCGTCTGCACTTACAGTTGCGAGGACAGTTCTGGACTTACACCAGATTCCCTATTAAGAAATTGTCACCATTAAACATAATTCATTTTTTTATGTTTGTGATATTTCGAACTTGTAGCCAACGCCCCATACGGTTACAATCATTTTCGCTGCATCTGTTGAGACTTTGCTTAATTTCTCCCGGAGTCTCTTGACATGAGTGTCAACTGTTCTTAAATCTCCAAAAAACTCATACTTCCAAACTTCTTTTAATAATTCTTCTCTATCAAATACTTTGTCAGGTGATTTAGCCAAAAACAGTAATAATTCATATTCTTTAGGAGTTAAATTCACTTCTTTATTATCAGCTAAAACACGATGTGCGTCATTGTCGATCATAAGGTGTGGGAATTCAATCATATCCTTTGACCGGTTGGAAGAATTCATGATTGTGGAACTATTCGATCTTCTTAATAATGCTTTTACTCGTAAGACAACTTCTCTGGGACTAAAAGGTTTGACAATATAATCATCCGTCCCTGCTTCAAATCCATGAATCCGACTTAATTCTTCACCTTTAGCGGTTAGCATAATGACAGGTGTGGATTTTTTTGCGCGCAAATCCTTACATACTTCGAGTCCATCTTTCCCAGGCATCATTAAATCCAAAAGTATTACTTCGTATTCTTCAGATAGAGCAAGTTTTAAGCCTTCTTCACCATCTTCTGCCTCATCTACCTGATAACCTTCACGCTCTAAATACATTTTTAACAAGCGTCTAATACGTTCTTCGTCATCTACTACTAATATTTTTTTTATTTCATTTTCCACCCTTCTCCCCCCCTATCTCTTTCTATAGTATATCTATAAAAAGCACAAGAGACAATTATCTCTTGTACTTTTATTTTGAACCGTTACGACTTCAGAATCAACTGATATAAAGGAATGACGGACTACACAGAAAGTGTTAACACCTGTGTTGCCTACAGGACATAGGTGTACTTAGCAAATGCTCTTCCATCACGAACCGAATGACATTCGCCTACAGGTATTCCAATCGGCAAGTCTTCTTTATTTCATAAGGTCGCCTAGTTTTTGGTTGCTCGAAGTTAGACATTGTGAATTTTTACACTTTCTTACCTTATTAAAAAAGTTGATGTAGATTATGCGTAAGAATGCAATCCAGCTAATACTAAATTAACTACAATTAAATTAAACATAATAATCGTAAAGCCGACAACTGCTAACCATGCAGAACGTTCTCCGTGCCATCCTTTTGATAGACGAAGATGTAAAAATATAGCATAGAAGAAAAACGTAATTAACGCCCAAACTTCTTTCGGATCCCAACCCCAATATCGGTTCCAAGCTTCTTGTGCCCAGATTGCTGCAAAAATCAGACCACCTAATGTAAAGACAGGAAAACCAATAGCTACTGCTCGATAACAAACTTCATCTAATAATTCTGGATTAGCCTTCTTCAAGATAGGCTGTATCGCCGCTGCAATTCGTTTACGCAATATTAATCTCATTACTAAATATAAACCTAAACCAATCAATAAAGACCAAACTAATGTATTTAGTTTACGTGGGGCTTCAGCTCCATGCATCCACTCTGGTGTCGGAATCATAGCTTCCATTCTATTTTCTGTTAATAATTCACCATCACCAGGTCCAAAAATTGCAGGTAAATGATAATTTAATGTTGACTCATTTCCGTCTACGGAATAAGAAAAAGAAGCATTATAATCCATTGCCGAAAATGTACTGGTAATAAGCACAAATCCAATGGTTGCACACACGGAATACATGATTATCTCTAACCCTATTGTTTTCAATGTTATTTTGGTTTGATCGATTTGACGGATAAGGTAAATAATTCCTGCAACAAAACTAACTGCTAATATAGCTTCTCCTAAAGCAACGGTTGTCACATGGATATATAACCAATGACTTTTGAGAGAAGGAACTAATGGTGATATTTCTGTAGGATACATGCTTGCATATGCAATAATTAATAAAGCTATCGGCAAAGCAAATAATCCTAGTAGTTCAATTCGATAGATCAAATACAAAATGATAAAAGCGAACACTAGCATCATACCGAAAAATGTTACAAATTCAAACATATTACTTACTGGGGCATGCCCACTTGCTATCCATCTTGTGATAAAATAACCTACTTGCGCAACAAATCCTAGTATCGTAGTACCTATAGCAAGTTTATTAACAAGTGTAAATTGTTTCTCTTTTCGTTTATCTCTAATAGTTGCTGCGAAAAAGACAATCGAAATTAAATAAATCACAAACGCAGTATATAATAACCCACCACTAATTGAAATATAATCCAACATTTTCTCCTCCTTCCATCACCTAATTTTAGTCCTGTTTTTGCTTATTTTCTTGATCTTCTACCATTTTAAATGACGTACCCTCGATTACTTTTTCTATTTCTTTTGTGAGTCCATACCAGTTTTTGTTTGTATGGCAGGCAATTAAAAGTTTTTCGTCACCTTGATGGATCCAAATCCTCCGGTGTTGCCAATACATTCCTTGAATAACACCAATCATAAAAATAAACGCACCTAGTCCTAATATAGGTAATGTTAAATCTTTCCTTACTTTCAAACCACTTACATCCCTGACACTAAAATCAGTCAAACCAATTTTATACTGATTATCACCTGAGGGGATATTTTGGCCAATTGCCAAAAAGCTTGCTTCTTGTTCTTCTATATCCGGTCCATAAACAAAAAATACAAAACCTGGATTCCGAGGATAATTCGAAATTGATCTAGGTTGTCCATCATCTAATTCATATTCTGGATAATATTTATTTAACTCGATACGGTAGCCGTTTTCGAACTTATACTCACGCTTAGGATCCGTTAAATCAACTGTGAATTCTACAATAGCTTCTTCTTCCTCATCTGTTGTTTCATGTAATTTGAAGGACATGCTTTCAAATTCACTTAGTTGATAACTATCTTGATAGAGTGCTAACCCATTAATTTTCAATGGTTCGTTTACAATTATTTCTCCACGCTTTATTTCTTCCAATTCTGCTTCAGTTCCGACAATATCATCTGATACATCCTGATAGATGACAGCATTTGTCTCAAAATGTTTTGGTACAGGACCACTATTGTTTTGTAAAGCTTCTTCAAATACAGCATCTTCTTCATCT
Organism: Gracilibacillus kekensis; assembly: GCF_900143085.1. Classification (GTDB taxonomy): domain Bacteria; phylum Bacillota; class Bacilli; order Bacillales; family Amphibacillaceae; genus Gracilibacillus; species Gracilibacillus kekensis. Next base: position 392,639 of record NZ_FRCZ01000004.1, read on the forward strand.
TCACCGTATGTTTCGAAGATAAATTCCTGATTTTCTATGTAGTATTCTTGGTTCGTACTTGGTATTACGGTCGTTTCACCTTCTCGTACCCACACATAATCATCAATATACATAAAAGGCACAAAACGGAAGATCGTACCTAATAGGAAGATAATAAGTCCTAGATGATTTACATATGGTCCCCACCTGGAAAATCTGCCTTTCTCAGCTAGTATGTGGCCGTCTTTCTCAGCAATCTTATAACGATTTTCCTTTAATTTACTGATCAATAGTTTTTTTTCATCAACTGAGTAATCTTTATATTCCCCGAACAATTTTTGTCTTTTAAGAAAATTAGGATGTCGTTTTACCGCTTGGTGTTTTAAAGCTTTATATAGTGGTACCCCACGATCAATGCTCACAATAAAAATTGAAATACCTATTAAAGCTATTAAAATCATATACCACCACGAACCATATAAATTATGAAAGCCAAGTTGATAGTAAATTTGTCCAGTAATTCCATATTGGTCACGATAATGCACAGACGGATCCACTGATCTTGGAATGTACATTTGCTGTGGATAAATAGTTCCTAACGCTGAAGCGACCAGTGCAATTGCAATTAACGTAACTCCTATTTTAACGGAAGAGAAAAAATTCCATATTTTATCAATGATAGAACGGTTTTTTGTTTTGGAACGTATCGAACTACCATCATAACGCATATTTAACAATTTACCTTTTTGGTCATTATCTAGCGGATTTCCACATTTTTCGCAAATGGTGGTGCCTTCTTTATTAAGATGACCACATGTATTACATGTTATAGTGTTCATTCAAAAACCCCTAACCATCATTTCGGTTCAATTTGCTTCAAGTAACCTTCTAGTCTCTCAAGTGTTAACTCTCCCAATACCCTTTCCACTACTACACCATTTTCATCAATGAAATATGTGGTAGGCAATGGCCGTATACCATACGCATCCAAAACTTGACTTTTTTTGTCATGAAGAATAGGAAACGATAAATTATATTGGTCTACGAAATTATCGATAACTATTTCGGTAGCATCAACACTGACCGCTACGATTTCTACCCCTTTTTCCTTATATTCAGGGTATAGTTGTTCCATATAAGGCATTTCACGTTCACAAGGTTCGCAGTACGTTGCCCAAAAGTTGAGCATGACGCCTTTTCCTTCCAAATCAGATAATTTCATAGCTGTTTCATTATTAGTTGCTACTTGTTTCAATTGAAAATTCGGTGCTTGATCTCCAATGTTTACAACTGCATCTTCTTCTGCTGTTAGGTTGGAAACTACAGCAAATAATAATGCTGCGAATAATATAATTAATATAGAAGAGCGAAATATTAAGCGATTTCTCTTTTTATTTTTCTTTGTTTGTTTCGCTTTTTCAATTTTATTCATAAGACTCACTCCCTCCGATCATTGTATCATTTACAGTGATCAAAAATTGTGACAGTTATTTAACAATTATTTCGCCAATTTCTTTAATTCCGCTATTTCGTGTGGTGTTAATTCTCTATGTTCGCCTGGCATTAATCCATCTAAAGTTAAAAATCCAAATTTTTCTCGTTTCAGTTTTTGTACTGGGGTCCCAATAGCTTCAAACATTCGTCTGATCTGTCTATTTTTACCTTGATGTAAGACCAGTTTAATAATAGCTGTTTTCTTTTGTGGATCAACAGACATTGTTTTTACATATTTAGCCTTTAGAAGGTCGCCTTCAGAACGAATTCCCTTTTTAAATAGCTGTAATTTTTCTTTCGATGGAATACCTTTTGTCTTAATTACATATTCCTTATTGAATTCATGGCTTGGATGCAATAATAAATTAGTAAAATCCCCATCGTTTGTCAAAATTATTAACCCGGAAGTATCATAGTCAAGTCTACCGACTGGATAAATTCGTTCCTGGTATTCTTCAAAATAGTCAATAACCGTTTTTCTATTTTTGTTATCACTAACACTTGTAATTACACCTCTAGGTTTATAAAAAAGAAAATAAAGATGCTTTTCTTTTTCGATTGGAACTCCTTCTACTTTCACTTCATCCTGTTCAGAAACTTTTGTTCCTAATTCGGTTACAGTCTTACCGTTAACTTCTACCAAGCCTTTTTCAATTAATTTTTCTGCTTTTCTTCGCGACGTGATCCCACTTTTTGCGATCACTTTTTGTAATCGTTCCATCTTCTCACACTTTCTCTAATAATTTATCTATCATTAACTTCCTGAAGAGTTTCATCGAGTCAAAAGCCCGTTAACTGAAGTTTGACTTTATTTAAATACTTATGTCCATATCCATTTATGATCTTTACATGAAAAGGAGTAGCGCTATAAAAACGCTACTACAAAAATAACCACGTAACAATCATTACCGAGACCATTATACCAATAAAATCGGCAATCAGTCCAACTTTTAGCGCATCCCCCATTTTTTTTATACCAACCGCACCAAAATATACGGTTAATATATAAAGTGTGGTATCAGTACTTCCCTGCATGGTTGATGCCAATCTCCCTAGAAAAGAATCAGGTCCATAAATTTTAATAATCTCAGAGGTGACACTTAATGCTGCTGTACCTGAAATAGGTCGTAAAATGGCAAGCGGGGCAATTTCAGCTGGAAATCCTACTTTTGATAGTACTGGCTGTAGAAAAGTAATAAATGCATCTAAAGCACCTGAACTTCTAAGAATGGCTATTGCTACTAACATTCCTAATAAAAAAGGAAGAAGAGAAATAGACATTTTTAAGCCTTCTTTCCCTCCTTCAACAAATACTTCATATGCTGGGACCTTTTTGATTATTGCAATAAGCAATATCATCATAATTGTTATTGGAACCAACCAGATACTGATGATTGTCAACCACTCCACCATTTTGGACGCTCCCTTCGTAATCAAAGTAATGAATCTCTTCTTTTTCTTAACAAACGGTCCACTGTAATTGCTGCAACAGTGGTAATTAAGGTAGCCAAAATTGTGCTTGCAACAATCTCTGTCGGAGCAACAGATTGATATTCCATTCGAATTGCAATTACAGTTGTCGGAACAAGTGTAATACTGGAGGTGTTGATTACTAAAAAGGTTATCATCGAATTACTTGCACGATCAGATTGACTTATTTTTTTCATTTCTTCCATTGCTTTTATCCCCATCGGCGTAGCTGCATTACCTAATCCGAATAAATTAGCAGAAAAATTTGCAAGGATATAACCCATAGCCGGATGATCTGCAGGAAGTTCTGGAAACAATCTTCTAACAACTGGTCTTGAAACTTTCGCAAAGCCTCTTAAGATTCCTGCATGTTCCGCAACCCTCATAATTCCCACCCAAAATACCAGAACACTCGTTAGACTGATAACAAGTGTCACTGCATCATTAGCACCTTTAAATAAGGCTTCATTTACTTGTTCCATTGTACCATTAAACATAGCATAGACAATTCCGATGATAGCCATCATTGCCCAAATAATATTAATCACTAGTATCACCTAAGAATCGATGCACCTGTTGCCAAAAGTTTTCCCAAAATCCTTGACTATTATCTTCAGTTGAGGAAGTTTGATAAATAGCCGTGTCGATTATTAATTTTCCATTCAAATAGAATGCTCGTTTGCCAATCTGTTGAAATGATAAAGGTTCTTCTACTACATAGTTTTTTTGGTGAATTTGATTTAGTTCTTCCTCTGCTAATGGATAATATATTTCTTCTTTTATACTAGCTTCGATTACTTCAGAATGATTACTAGGTGAAGGCAGTGTAAATGTAATTGGTTCTTGTAATTTATAAAGCGGGAATTCTTTAAATCCCCACTCGAATAATTGAATGTGATCTTGCCAGTCATTTGATGCGTTTAAAGTCACAGCAATCAGTGTTTGTCCATTTTTTTCAGCTGTTGATACTAATGTTCTACCTGCAGCACGTGTATAGCCGGTTTTTCCTCCATTACTATATTTATATAAATGTGTTAATAATTTGTTTTTGTTTATCCAAGGATAGTCTCTAGATTTAGCTGAATAGGAAGATGTAGAAGATATTTCACGAAAAACAGGGTTTTCCATTGCATATTTTGTTAGAATCGCCATATCATATGCGCTTGAGTAGTGATTTTCTGAATCAAGTCCATGAGGATTATCAAAATGACTGTTATTCATACCAATCCATTTTGCTTTCTCATTCATCAAATACGTGAATCCTTCTTCACTGCCACCAACATGCTCGCTGATAGCTACTGCCGCATCATTTCCCGAACGTAACATCAAACCGTAGACTAGTTCTTCTAAGGTAATGACGTCATCTTGTTTTAAATAAATGGATGAACCTTCGGTTATTGTTGCTTTATCACTTATTTTCACCTTTTCCTCTAATTTCCCGGATTCTATCGCAATAATCGCAGTCATTATTTTTGTAATACTGGCAATAAGTGTGGGAGTATTAGCCTCTTTTTCAAAAAGGACCCTACCTGTACTCTGATCCATTAATATGGCGTTTTCGGCCGATACTTGCACATTAGCTTTAGTCACATTCGGGAAAATAACAAAACATGTTATAAGACAAATACTATAGATGATTTTTCGCATGACACACCTCTTCTCACATGACAACTACGTTTGTATCATTGTATGCAGACAGGCTATGCATATGCCAAAAATGTAAAACAGTTTAAGACACTCTATGTTTCTCCAGTGATTGTGGAATCTATTTATACTTTTTGGTAACTTTCATTCCAGCGAATTGTTTTATCCAAAGATCCACTTTGTCTGATAAATACACATAAATCCAAACGAAAGCTATTCGAATCGTTTGGATTTCAATAATTACGATACACTTATGTCCGATTTTCTAGTTATTAATATCTTGTAAGCGACTAAAGAATAAATCTGCCTCTTCTTCTACTTCGATTTCGTTTACATCTTCTGGGAGTGGTGGTAAATCCTCAATCGAACTTAACCCAAAATAGGTTAGAAATTCTACTGTAGTTCCAAACAGTATTGGTCTTCCCACACCTTCTTTTCTTCCTATTTCTTCAATCAGCGCTCTTGCTACAAGTGTTTGTGTTGGTCTTTCGCTTTTTACTCCTCTAATCTGCTCAATCTCCGTTCGAGTAATTGGTTGTAAATAAGCTATGATCGCTAATGTTTCTAAAGCTGCTTGCGAAAGTTTAGAGTGAACTTTGGTTTCCTTGAATTTCGTAAAATAGTCGCTATGTTCAGGTTTCGTAGTCAAAAAGAGAACTTGCTGTGACTCCATTAACATTAAACCTCTTTTTGCATGTTCATATTCAAATTTCAACTCCTCTAAGAGATGGTTTGCCATATCTTTATCCAAATCTAATACTTTCCGCAAGTCTTTTTTATGTATACCTTCATCTCCGGCAGCAAAAATTAAACCTTCCATTATTGCCTTTATATCATTAATGTCCACATTGCTAACCTCCATCAACGTATATCATCGTAGCGAAAAACAATTAATTCGTCTAAATTACTCTCTTGTTTACAATTAATTTGTTTCTGTTTCATTAACTCTAGTATAGCTATAAATGTCGCTACTATATAAGTTCGTGTTTTATTAGGGAAAAGTTGATAAAAAGATATTGGCTGTTTGATATCTTTAATCTTTTCCATGATCTCACCCATTCGTTGATCAATGGATACTTCCTGACGCTTCACAGATGTTTCCATAGGTCTATTCCATTTTCTTCTCTCCATCACTTTTCCAATAGCTTCAATTATATCATAAATATTTGCAGCCCCTGCTGGCAACTCTTGTGTTTCCTCTTTACTTATTTGCATAGGAGGGCGAGTATGTACTTGGCTCTGTTCCATTTCTCGTTCTTTTAAATGTTCAGCAGCTTCTTTGTATTTACGATATTCGATAAGTCTTCTCATCAGTTCCTCTCGAGGGTCTTCTTCATACTCCTCTTCTATTTCCAGAGTTGGGTTCGGCAAAAGTAATTTACTTTTAATCTCAAGTAAAGTGGCTGCCATCACTAAATATTCACTAGCAATATTTAACTCCAATTGTTGCATCGTGTGGATATATGCCATATATTGAGATGTTATTTCAGAGACTGGAATATCATAAATATCGATTTCATATTTATTGATCAGGTGTAGCAATAGATCAAGAGGGCCTTCAAATGTTTCTAATTTAACTTGATAATGGTCTGACATACCGGTTCCTCCAACTAAATATTCAAATTTATAGGCTATCTGTTATAAGTGCCTATACCCTTTAAGCGATGATGCATACATTAATCTAGAAAGATCAATTATAAATTGATTAAATTAAACTCAACAGGAGGTTTTAAAATGGGATATTCTTATAGCGGTGGTTTTGCGTTAATAGTTGTGTTGTTTATTTTATTAATTATCGTAGGTGCAGCTTGGTTCTAGAAAGAAATTGCTAGCTTATCGTCATATGACGATAAGCTTTTTTAATATAACGAAATATTAAACTAGACTGTGAAGTTATTGGAGCATTTGAAGAGGTTCTTTACAGGATATCGATTTTTCTTAACGGGATATTCCCTGCGCTTAACGGGATAATAGGTTCTCTTCACAGGATAAGTGGACTTATCCCGTGAAGACAATTAATTATCCCGTCTGCAATATCTCATTACTAGTAAATTATATAAAAGAACCTTTGCTAGATAAGGTTAGCAAAGGTTCTTTTTCACTCGTTTGAATTCTCCGAACATTTTTGCAGGAACTTATCTGTTAAGTCATTCGGAATCACTTCATAAGATGTACCGTAATGATTTTTAAGAGCATTGACCATATCTTTTCCAATACCCATGTTTCGATGGGAAGGATTTACAGTGATATGTTGCACTACTGCGGTTTGTGAGTCCTCATCTAAATAAACACCAATAGCACCTAAGACATCTTCTTCATGCTTCCACAAAAATAGTTGCCATTTATCATTTGATTCGTACTCATTAATGGTATCTTGCAGTTTTTTCACTTCTTTTTCATCTGGCATGAAAGAAAGTAAACCCATTGCAATTTTCTCAAACCTTTTTTTAAAACGAATTAACATATTGAACCCCTCATTATTCATAACAATCATATATAGAATATGTTATGTTTTCATCCAAAAGTAGTTACTATTTATATATTCTTTCCATAAACTAGGATGATAATACAATTTCAAACCAATAATAACAACCCCATACAATTGCCAACACCAATAATACTAAAAAGAGTATACTATTTTTTTTGCGCATTTTGATCGTTCCTTTGAGTCTTTTTACGTCTCATACCTAATGTTTACAATAGTATATTCCCATAGTGATGTCAATCTTTATCTAAATATGCCATTGCAGTAATAGTTTACACTTCGGTAACACGTATAGACTTCATCATATCTCCTTGGCGAATACGAAGCATCATATCCAAACCTTCTGTGATTTGACCAAATACAGTATGAACACCATCAAGATGTGGTTGTGCTTCATGAACTAAGAAAAACTGACTTCCGCCCGTATCCTTACCAGCATGTGCCATAGATAATGATCCTGCCACATGTTTATGAGGATTTCCTTCTGTTTCGCATTTAATTGTATAGCCAGGTCCTCCCATTCCTGTTCCAGTAGGATCCCCACCTTGTGCAACAAAGCCAGGAATAACCCTGTGGAATATCACACCATCGTAAAATTTATCATTTGCTAGCTTTTCAAAGTTCTCTACTGTTTTTGGAGCAGCTTCCTCATATAATTCAATTTCAATTTTTTCACCATTTTCAAATTCTATTACAGCTTGTTTCATTATTTTTTCCTCCTATTCGTAGGACAGGTCATTTTGGACCATGTCTTCAAACGATTCTCGTTTTATTACTAGTTTATCTTGTCCACTTTCTACGAACACGACAGCCGCCTTAGGAAATCGGTTGTAATGATTGGACATCGAATAACCATATGCACCTGTTGAGAAAACGGCTAAAATGTCATTATTCTTAACAATAGGTAATTCTATATTCCATATTAACATATCACCTGATTCACAGCATTTTCCTGCTACTGAAACTTCTTCCTTGTTCTTACTGTAGACATTATTCGCAATTACTGCATCATATTCTGCGTTATAAAGGGCAGGCCTTAAATTATCGGTCATGCCACCATCAACTGAAACATACTTTCTTACATTTGGAATATCTTTAACAGATCCTAATGTATATAATGTTAAACCGGCATCTCCTACAATGGAACGGCCAGGTTCAATCCAAATTTCAGGAAATTCCATTCTATACGTTTGAACTTGCTTTTTAACCGTATCAATTAAGGATTGAACATAAATCGATAATGGTAGTGGATCGTCATCTTTCGTGTAACGAATACCAAATCCACCTCCAAGATTCAAAACTTCTGATTCAAATTGAAAACGACTTTTCCAATCACTTAGAGTTTGAAACAAACGTTCAACCGCCATTGTAAAACCATCTGTTTCAAAGATTTGAGAGCCAATATGACAATGAAGTCCCAAAATGTGAATAGAATTAATATTCATTAGTTTTTGTATAGCCTCTTCTGCTTGTCCATTTGATAAATCAAAACCAAATTTTGAATCCTCGTTACCCGTTAAAATATAATCATGGGTATGTGCTTCAATTCCAGGTGTAACTCTGATCAAAACATTCATTTCTTTTTGCCTGTCTTGTAGCGTTTTTGCTAGCAGATCAATCTCATAGAAATTATCAATCACAATACAACCAATATCATGTTCAACTGCCATCTCAATTTCTTCAATACTCTTGTTGTTTCCATGCATATGTATTTTTTCTACAGGAAAATCTGCTTTTAGAGCTGTGTATAGTTCTCCTTGCGATACCACATCTAAACTTAAGTTTTCTTGTTTTGCAACTTGGATCATAGCAATTGACGAAAAAGCTTTACTAGCGTAAGCAACTTGTGCTTTTATACCTTGTTCTCGAAAAGTATCAACAAATGCCCTCGCGTTTTGTCTGATTTTTTCTACATCATATACGAACAAGGGGGTGCCATATTTATTAGCTAACTCAATAGAATCTAGACCCCCTATTGTTAGATGTCCTTGAGCATTGACATTGAACGGGTGTAACATATTCTGACCTCGCCTTCTACCTTTAACAAATTTCACAGTTAATGATTGTTCAAACAAAAATCCCTTATCCTCGTCTTTTTTTCACAAAAAACGGGGGGACAAGGGATATATTCATTCCCATTTCAACAAAGCATTACAAAGTATAAAGTAAATTTATCACAGCCGCTTCCGTAGTTCAAGTGTTTGTTTACTAGTTCATGATTGTTTTTGATTATTTTTCGGATGAACAATACTTGGTCTAGTCTTAGACAACGGCATAGATACCCGAAATAATATTTGCCACAAGGCTTTGTCATTAAACGGTATTAACGGCCACAAATACGGAGTCTGTAACGATCTGGTAGAAATCAATAATAATAAAAATAGTGTCATTCCAATAATTAATCCTTTAACTTGAAAAACAAATGTCAAAATTACTAATAAGATTCTTGCCATCTTATTGGCAACACTTAATTCATAACTAGGTGTGGCAAACGTTCCAATCGCACTTATTGCGACATATAAAATAACTTCCGCACTAAACAAGCCAACTTCAATTGCTATTTCACCTATTAGAACCGCAGCAATTAAACCCATCGCTGTTGAAAGCGGAGTAGGTGTGTGTATAGCAGCCATCCTTAAAAATTCAATACCAATATCTGCCAATAATATTTGAACTATAATTGGAATGTTACCTGTCTCATTAGGGCCAATGAACTGTAAATTCTCAGGTAATAATGTAGGATCTAACACTAGTAACAACCACATAGGCAGTAAAATCAACGATGCAGTAATTCCTATAAAACGAACCCATCTAACAAAAGTACCTACTGCTGGAGCCTCTCGATACTCTTCTGCATGTTGAACATGATGAAAATATGTCGTTGGCATTATAATCATACTTGGAGACGTATCTACCATTACTAGCACATGCCCTTCCAATAAATGTGTGGAAGCAACATCTGGTCTCTCTGTATAACGTACTAATGGATAAGGATTTAATCCTTGTTTTACCAAATATTCCTCAACAGTTTTATCTGCCATGGATATACCGTCTACATCTATTTGGCTTAATTCATCTTTTATTAATTTTACAAGTCCTTGATCTGCTACATCTTGCAAATAGGAAATACAAATATCGGTTTTCGAACGTTCACCTACTTGTATAATTTCATGTCGCAATCGTTCATCTCTAATTCTTCTCCTGGTTAGTGCTGTATTTTCGATAATATTTTCTGTATATCCATCTCTGGAACCTCTTACAACTTTCTCGGTGTCAGGCTCTTGTGGCGCCCTTCCCGGATAATGACGAACGTCGATAATGAAACATTCAGATTCGCCATCCAAAAAGATTACAAGCAGTCCGGATAACATTTGGTCAATTGCCTCATCCATTGTTTTTGCTTTTTCGATTTGTTGATGAACAATACGATTATTTAATTCATCATATAAATTGCTATGTACATTCTCGTCATCATTAATTGAGACTAACTTTTTCATAATTTCAATTATAAAACTCGTATCAACTAATCCTGTTACATAATATAATTGGATTTTTTTCTTAAGTACAACTAATTCGCGGAACCCAACATCAAATGACACTCCTATGCCAAGTTTTGATTTAAGAAATTCTTGATTTTTTTCGATAGACGGATATATTTTTGTTGCATTTTTATTTTTCACTAGTAATTACTTCCTCCTCTAAATAATATCTACAAAAATAAGCCAATGAAACAGGGAACCCATTATTTTTCCGATGACGATAGCCATTAGAAACCATAATAATTCTTTATCAATACCTAGTCTTTTCATTAATATTGGAAATACATTTAATACTTCAGTCAGTGCTGCAGCTAGCATTCCAACAAAAACTCCGTGTAATAAACCCCAAAAAACTAGCACAAGATTAGGTAAGTCGATCGTCATATCTGTGAAGGTTAGATAAGTGCCTGTTAAAGCACCTATGATCACACTTGCCTGGTAGTAATTCATCCAATTAATTGATTTACTTAGCTGTACGAGTCGAGGGATGATTCCTAAGACCGTTAGAAATGCTACAAATCCTGAACCGACTATTAATCCTGAGCCAAAGCCCACTATTGTTTGGATCAATATATACATAAGTTCAATTTTCATTTTGATTATTTAAAGTATTCTCATGATAAATTAAATAATTATCGAGATCTTGCTGATAATTAAACATCTCTACTTCTAATGGGCTCGGTTCCTCGTTAAAGCGTTTTTTGAAAATATGATTAAAGAATAGAATCATCCCTAGACCAAGGCCAATAGAATAAGGTATTTGGATCCATAGCGGTTTTTCAATTTGATCACCTGTTAATAAGTAATACAATCCTTTATGTACTTCTTCCATACTGACATCATAATGGAAATTCATTATTGCCATTGCAGAACCTATACAAAGAAGTAACCAGATGATAAGAATTAATAGAACATTAGCTTTCTTCTGATTTTTTTTTATTTCCACTATGACTTGATTTGCTCCGACTAGTTCTACCGTTAAAAATGGATACGTATCCACCAATGTAGTTAATAACTGAAATCCATCAATTACAGACACATTTTTATCTGCTTCAGTGATTTGATAAATTTTTAAATTTTCAACTTTATTTAAGTAACTTATATTTCCAGTTAAATAAGAAATATCACCCAGCCGTAAAAGTTGATTTGAATCAACAGATATTTTCTTTTTTAGACGAAGATACACCTTCTCATCCTGCATATTTCTCATCCTTTTTCTGAGCAGACCTTTTTTATGTAGGGTAATGTAATTTTATAATGATATATTTCTAGTATGAGAACTTTTCACATAAACATGCATAAAAAAATCACTCGTATACATTAGACCAAACTGCGAAGTAACTGATGGTTATTTATGAATGCAAGTGATAATTTTGAATGAAAGTATGTGCGTAACAGCCGCTACGGCCTGCCCACTTCGCTTTCCGGGGGCATGCTCTTCAGCTAACTTTGAAAAGAAAAACACTTTTCAAAGTGGATCTTCAGAACATGCTAATCCCCCAGGAGTCGAAGTGGACGCCTGCGCTAGATAAATTTCTACAGAGAATGCAAGAGTTAAAATAATGACTACTATCTCAGCATTTCTGGAATGGCCGAATTTATAACTGTTAAAACCGTTGTAGAATCTATTTATAGCGTAGGCCGCCCACTTTCACTCCTGTGGGAATGTTTTACCTGAAGATCCACTTTTTCAAGCGGTCTATGCTTGAAAAAGTTAGCTGAAGGGAAAACCCCACGGAAAGGGAAGTGGGCAGCCGGAGCGGATAACTAATAAACAATTCATTTCAAAATTATCACGACTCTTTCTTCGCAGTTTAGTTTTTTTATGAATTAATTCTGATTTTTAAAACAATTAAGACTACCCGAATGGATAGTCTTAATTGCTTATTTCCTCTTTGATTTTCTCTAGTATTTTCTTTTCAATGCGTGATACTTGTACTTGAGAAATACCAAGGCGAGTGGCTACTTCTGTTTGTGTCTTATCTTTATAGTATCTTAGATAAACGATAAGCCGTTCACGTTGATCTAATTCATTTATTACTTGTTCGATCGTCATTTTGTCAAACCAATTATCATTTACATCTGCAATTTGATCTAATAAAGTAATGGGATCCCCATCATTTTCATAAACCGTTTCATGAATCGATTGTGGTTTCTTGGTTGCTTCTTGAGCATGGATAATATCCTCGGGAGATAAGTCTAGTTTATTTGCAATTTCCTGGATAGTTGGTGCTCTGGAATATTCCTTAGTTAAATCGTCCGTAGCATGCCTGATTTTATTACCTACTTCTTTTAAGGAACGACTAACCTTTACTGTACCATCGTCCCTAATAAATCGCTGAATCTCGCCTATTATCATTGGTACTGCGTAAGTAGAAAACTTTACATCATAAGCTAAATCAAATTTGTCAATTGATTTTATTAAGCCTATGCATCCAATTTGAAATAAATCATCTTGATCATAACCTCTATTCATAAATCGTTGAACAACGGACCAAACTAACCTGATATTCTTCTCAACCAATAAGGATCTTGCTTCTTCATCTCCCTCTTGACTTAATGCAATATACCGTTTGACCTCTTTATCCTCTAATGGTGATGCATTCGACATTTTTGTTTTCATCGGCATCACCTAATTACACATGCTTTTCGAAGTTTGAAAATCTTTCGTCATTTTCACTTTGGTACCTTCACCTGGATAAGAAATGATTTCAACTTTATCCATAAAGTTCTCCATGATCGTAAAACCCATTCCTGATCGTTCCAATTCTGGCTTTGAAGTATATAGTGGTTCTTTTGCCAAATCTACATTTTCAATTCCTAACCCTTTATCTTCTATTAATACAGATAAACTGTTATCCGTTAAAGTACAGGAAATAAAGACATATTGTGTCGGATCTTCTTCATATCCGTGAATGATTGCATTAGTAACGGCTTCTGATACAACTGTCTTTATCTCTGTAAGCTCATCCATATTGGGGTCGATTTGAGACACAAAGGCAGCAACCGAAATCCTAGCAAATGCCTCATTATCGCTTACACTTTTAAATTTCAATTCCATTGAATTATTCATGACGCCACCCCCAAGCTAGTCAAAGCAAATACTTCATCAGATTCTAAGCGAATAATTTTAAATAAGCCGGACATGTCGAAAAGTCTTTTTACTGCCGGATTGACTGAGCAAACAATCATTTCTCCACCTAACTGTTTTACTTCCTTATAACGACCTAACACTACACCTAATCCTGAACTATCCATAAAGTGTAATTGACTTAAATTTAAAATAACATGTTTTATTTCTTTTTTTTGTAACCATTCTTGCCATTCTATTTTTAATCGAGCAGCAGAATGATGATCTAATTCTCCATCTAAACGAACGATAAGTACATCCTCTACAATATTAAATTGTGAATGCAATTGCATCAAAAATCCCTCCCAATTCATTTCTGTAGTACTATTTTCTATATCTCTTTAAAACAATCCTGCTTATTGACAAAACTAGAACAATATCGGCTTAAAAAGCTGATTTTTTACATAGATGTCGAAAAATTAATACTTAAAAAAAAGACTGAAAGGTTCGCTTGAATAATTGAAACACATTCGCATGTTTGATATCATCTTTCACAATCAAATCTGTTTCACTGATCACCTTTCCTTCTTCCATAACTTGCAGTTTACCTACCATACTTCCTTTTTCGACTGGTAGATCTATATCTTGATTAATGGTTATTTTTGTTTCTATTTTGTTCAAATCAGTTCCCTTTTGATATAAAATGGAAACCGAATCATTAGTTACGACATTCACTTTTTGCTTATCTGCTTTTAACCATTCAAAAGAAGTGACAGCTTGATTTTTTTCATAAAGTGGTTTCGTTTCATATTTTGCATAGGCATAATCAAGTAACTGGCTTACGTCACTATTACGTTCTTTTGTACTTCCTGCACCCAATACAACAGCAATAGTCCGCATTTCATTCTTTTCTGCGGTTGCTGTTAAACAAAATTTTGCTTCATTTGTGTAACCTGTTTTCAGACCATCTACTCCATCATAAAATCGAACCAGTTTATTTGTGTTCACCAGCCAAAACTCATTATCCTGACCTTTACGTAAATAATCTTCGTAGATACTTGTGTACTTGGTAATATCTTCATATTTTAATAATGCTTTCGCCATGATCGCCATATCATGTGCAGTACTGTAATGATCATCTGCTGGTAATCCTGTGGAATTTTGGAATTTAGTAGATTTTAACCCTAGTTCCTCCACTTTTTTATTCATCATTTCTACAAATGCTTGTTCACTGCCTGCAATTCTTTCGGCCATAGCGACACTTGCATCATTTCCTGATGCTACGGCAATACCTTTTAATAAATCTTCTACAGACATTTCTTCTCCTGTTTCCAAAAAGATTTGCGACCCACCCATAGATGCCGCATTTTCACTGATTCTAATTGACTCGTCAAGAGATAGTTGAGCATTCTCGATAGCCTCCATGATCAATAATAGAGTCATAATCTTTGTCATACTTGCTGGTGGTAATTTTTCATTTGCATTCTTATCAAAAATGATATTACCTGTATCTCGTTCTATTAAAATTGCTGATTGAGAATGTTTAGCAAGATCAAGAGATTTATTCTCATTAACCTCCATTGAAACATGATTCTCCTCATGGTGTGCAAGTACATTCCCGCTAAAGATACACAATATACTCAGCGCGCATACTAACATTAAACTTATTTTATTTTTCAACATTCGTCACCTCCGATTAATAACATTTCTATTTTTCCCAAATTAGCTGAAAAGTATAACCATTTTTAAAGTAAACTTATAAATAGACTTAAATTCTCTGTGGTATATTTCTAAAAGGTTATCTGAAAGATAGAGTCAATTACATTTTCTACACCATATAAAGTGCTTCCGCTAAAATGGAGATAAGTGTTAATATGGGCGACGTTTCATTTCATATTGTTCATAAATCCCGACAAGTTAGTTGTTAAATTTAAAACGGTAATTGAATACCAAAATACTACCGGTTATATATTTTCCGCGCAATAAAAAAAACGTCACTATGTTACAAGTGACGTTTTTAGGCTCTAGGGTGATGTGATTTATAAATGTCTTTAAGTCTTGACTTTGATACATGGGTATATATTTGAGTCGTGGAGATATCTGCATGACCGAGCATTTCCTGAACAGCTCTAAGGTCTGCACCATTTTCTAACAAATGAGTGGCAAATGAATGTCTTAGTGTATGGGGGGATAATTCTTTTTCTATACCAGCAGTTTTTGCAACATCTTTAATGATTTTCCAAAAACCTTGTCGTGATAATGGATTACCATGATGATTAACGAAGACTGTTTCTGTTGACTTCTGTTTTACAAATTGCAATCTGGCTTGTCCTATGTACGTCTCTAAAGAATCTTTTGCAATATCTCCTAAAGGTACAATTCTTTCCTTTGAACCTTTTCCAAAACAACGAACAAAACCCATTGTCAAATGTAAATCGTTCATTGTCAGGCTAATTAATTCCGTTACTCTCAAACCCGTAGCATATAAAGTTTCAAGCATGGCTTTATTTCTTATTGTATATTTATCTGTCGCTGGTATAGTTAGTAATTTATCTATGTCCTTTGGTGAAAGAACTTTTGGTAATTTACGATTAGCTTTCGGTGTTTCTATATGCAAGCTAGGATCCTCTTTCAACTGATATTCTCTAATTAAAAATTGATGATACAAGCGTAAAGTAGATAACATTCTAGCAATGGTTGCAGAGGATTTTCCTTTATCATTTAGCATATACAAAAAGTGCATTACATCTTGGCGACCAACGTCTTCCCATTGAGTGATACTACGATGTTCTTTCAAATATTCAACATATAACAATAGATCCCGTTTATATGCTTGGATAGTGTTGGTAGACAATCCTCTCTCAATCCTCAAAAAATGAAAGAATTCTTCTATAGGATATTGCATCTCTTCCATGTATTATTCACCCAATCGAAAAAATATACTTAAACGCTCCCATACATCTGGATCTTCTTGTTGAAATACTTTCACTGCGTTTCCTTGTGGATACTCGTATCGATCTAATTTCTCATATTCACTGTGTACCGCTTTAATTACATAATAAAATAAAACGGTACACAAAATAAATATAATAAAAAACTTGATCATTTCTCCAAATAGTTTAAAAACGGATGGCATTCGGCATTCTCCTAATAAAAATTAGATTCTATTAGAATTTATACCGAGAATATCCGAAAATATACCTATTTTGCAGCTAATTTTTTTGCTTCACAATTTCGACATATTCTATCTTGACATTTTTGGCATATACCGTGAAAGGTCAAGCGATGATCTTTAACTAAGAAACCCCAATCTGTTTGTACAATAGTTTCAACATCTTCTAAAAGGTCATCCATAATTTCTTCTACAGATCCACATTCAGTACATACCAAATGATGATGGAAGTGCTTCGCACCTTCTTTCCGCAAATCATAACGAGATACACCATCACCAAAATTTATCTTATCTACAATTTTTATTTCAGTAAGTAATTCTAAAGTTCGATATACAGTTGCTAAACCAATTTCAGGTGCTTTATCTTTAACTAATAAATAAACATCTTCAGCACTAAGATGATCCTCTTCACGTTCCAACAATACACGAACTGTCGCTTCTCGTTGAGGCGTTAATTTATAACCTTGAGCGTGCAATTCTTTTTTAACCCGGTCTAATCGATGTTCCATAACGAAGACCTCCTTACATTAATAATTATAAAGAGACAAATGTAAGGTGTCAATTAAAATTATTATAAAAAAGGGATTTTTGTGTTATTTCTTAATAATTATTATCATTTAATAATACGGTCAGATATTATTCTCATCGTTTCAAATGAAACGAATGATTCCAATAAAGCAGCAATGCTGACTATTACCAGTAAACCGGTAAACACAATAATATAACGATAGAATATTTGCAAAATAGGTTGTTTATATCGCTTAGAGAACATGCTTTGCAATAATGTTAGTGAGAAGATCATGGCAAAACTGCTGGCTATTATATAAATAGGAATAATAATTAAATTTTGTGGAGCTATTGCAGAAAATGAAAATATTAAGCCTTTTAAGCCGAGCTGGTTAACAAAAAATCCTACAGTAAACCCAATAGCAACTCCTTTTACGAATAAAAGCACCCAAATAATAGGCAATCCAATAACAGCTATTCCAAGAAAAAAGAGCAAAGATAAAAACTGTATATGATAAAAAAAAGCATTTTTAAATAAACTTTGGTGTGTAACCGTATCTTCTTGTAAATAACTAAGAAAGAATCGTTCTAGATAAAAGTATAGGTCTGTCTTTTGTACAAAATTCATACTATTTACAATAATCGCCCCGAAAATTATACCTGTTATAAAAAGGATTATTGTAAAAATATAAATAGTGTGATACTTAGTGAAATGAGTTGTAATTGGTTTTCTATTTTTAACTGGTTTCAATAGCTTCACATCCTCCAACTTAGTTCTCCATACAATCTATGAATCGATTAATAGAAATAGAACTAATTAAGAAGATCAAGAAATATCGCCGGAACTGTGTACATACCAGTAGGCAATTAATTCTTTAACACTTTCCCATACCTACCTCCTCCCCCTTCTGAAAGATTCACCTTACCATCACGTAAATTTATAATCATTGCAGCTAATTTATTCCCTACTACTTTTATTAGAGCTTCTACTGGAACATAATGAATGATATTCATTTCAGTTCCAAAGTGTTGCAATAGTGTTTCCATTGTTTTTGGTCCTAATCCCGGTAAATATTCTAAAGGAACTTGATACGTATAATTTGGTCTGTCTGTTACCACTTTTTTACTAGAGGCTAATTCTTGAATGCGATCTGACACACCTTTCACAAACTTCATAGAATTACAAGATGGGCAAGGTTTACCTTCCTCCATTTTAGATAAGCAGTTTGCGCATGCGGTTGCATGGTATTTACCTAATTTTGGGTTCATACCAAAGTTTTCTTTAATCTTTCGGTTTGAACGTTTAGTTAAGGCTAATTTTAGTTCATTAAAGTTAGGTTTCTCTAAGTACATTAGTTGATACTCTCTGGCCATTTTCCCTAATGAATGAGCATCAGAATTTGTTACATAAGGAAAGGAATGTAATTCAGTAATTTGATCAGCCATTTTTGTATCAGAGCTAAGCCCTAATTCAATAGCGTCAATCAAATTAGGGTCAAGTACTTCTTCCAGAGAACGAGACACACCTTTACCAAACAAACTTTTAAAAGGGGTAAATACATGGGCAGGAATAAACAAACCATCCAAATCGCGGGTTTTCTTTTGCAAATCGATGGCACTACCGTAATATCGCTGAGAACTAAGTTCGATATTTTTCATGCGTTGCGAAAGCCAATTAGTAAACTGTTCCATGTTTTTCAAATAAGGAAAATAACATAGTACGTGGATTGGCCCCTTACAATTATCGTCATACACCTCAATTTCGGCACCAAGAATCAAAGTGGTATTACGGTATCGAATACCACCATATTCCAGCTCTAGTGCTTTTTCTTGTGAAATTGCGTTTTTAATTTCTGTTTGAACAGCAGGAGCATGGCAATCAATTACACCGACAACATCAATCCCCTTCCTCTCACTCGCTTCTTCCATTATATTGGTTATCGTAAGATTTTTCGAAGCGGTGATTTTTACGGGTTTATCTAGAAAATTGCGACCAACATGAATATGTAAATCTACAAAATAATCTTTTAACATTTTATCTCATACCTTTATTTTTTAAGTATAAAATTGCATACATCGTTTTTGCATCATGAATTTCTTGTGTAGCAATCAACTTTTCCGCTTCTCCGATGGACAATTCCATTAATTCTACAAATTCATCCTCATCTAAAGGTTTAGGTTCCAGTACTTTTTCTAAGGAATTGGTTTCATATAAATAAATAATTTCATTGGCAAATCCTGGCGATGTATAAAATGATGTAATATATTGTAATTGATTAGTGGTATATCCGGTTTCTTCTTCTAATTCTCTTAAAACGGTTATGTCAGGTGATTCTCCTTCTTCTAATTTACCGGCAGGAATTTCTATTAACGTCTTTTCTAATGGCTTACGATATTGTTTGACAAAAATGATTTTATTATCCTGTGTAATCGGAATGATAGCAACTGCTCCAGGGTGTTTTACAATTTCTCTTTTAGAATTTTTTCCATTCGGCAAAAGTACGTCATCTACTTGAACATCTATCACTTTCCCGTTAAAGATAGATTGCGTATTCGTTGTTTTTTCTTCAAAATGCTTCATATATTTTCATCCCTTCTTTCACTTCAATTCCTCTTATCAACCAGTTCTATAACATTCTGTTAATATTTGTAATTACTAGTAGGATATTTAAAACTACTAAGTAGAAGTCTCTCTTTATTGTATTTCTTTCTTGCGATTTGTACAATGGATATATACTAAGCACAGATAGAAAGGATGTACCACAAATGAATAAAAATCAATTAGGAAAATCTAAATTACATGTATCTCCCCTCTCTCTGGGGTGTATGTCGTTAGGGACGAATGTAACGAAAGCTACTAATATTATTGATGAAGCATTAGATCTCGGGATAAATTATCTTGATACAGCAGATTTATATGACCAGGGAAAAAACGAAGAAATAGTCGGAAAGGCAATAAAGCATAAACGCGATCAAGTAATCTTAGGAACAAAAGTTGGAAATCATTTAAAAGAAGATGGAAGTTGGTTTTGGGATCCTCGTAAATCTTATATCAAAGACCAGGTAAAAGATAGTTTAAGAAGATTGCAAGTTGATTATATCGATTTATACCAACTTCATGGTGGGACTATCGAAGATCCAATAGATGAAACAATTGAAGCGTTTGATGAGTTGGTAGCTGAAGGCATTATCAGATATTATGGCATTTCCTCAATTCGACCAAATGTTATTAGACAATATATTGAAAGATCTAAAATTGTTAGTGTAATGATGCAGTACAGCATATTAGACAGGCGACCGGAAGAAGAAATGTTCCAGTTACTTGATCAGCATAATATCAGTGTTGTAACTAGAGGATCGCTTGCGAAAGGAATGTTAAGTAATAACGGATTAGAAGTTACTAATACGAAAGCACAAAAAGGATATTTGGATTACGACAAAGAGTCGTTAATACAAACTGTGAAACAATTAAAAGAGGTGTTACAAGGGAACCAAACGTTAACAGGTCTAGCATTACAATATGTACTACAGAATAGTGCAATAAGTTCCGTTGTAACAGGTGCTAGCTCGATTGAACAATTAAAAGAGAATGTAAATGCGTTAAATCAAAACTTCGAACCCGAGCAATTTAAGCAAGTGCAAAATATTTCAATAGCTAACAAGTACCAGCAACATCGATAATGCTAAGAATAGTAAGTAAATGTACATTACTCTTAATATAATGAAACCATTGGGTTCATGTTCTTCGCAGAAAATTTTAGTGATTTTCTGCGAAGAAAGAGCTGTTCCCATGAGGTGCATTACCATATGATAATACTCTGCCAATATACCAAGGCATTTTTATAAAGTTGCAGACACAGTGCTGACATGAATAAACGGATTCAACATTTCATTCGGGCTAGTAAGTCGGAAAGTAGCACCATTATAATCAAGGGTCATTTCATTAGCGAAAAAAGTGGCTTGCTGTTTGTGGACCACTACTTCTCTTTGATCACATATCACTTGTTGATGATTTTCTTCCTTTTCATCTATTAGTGCAATTGTAGGCATACCGTTTACACCACAACCACACCCTTCGGTATCATATGAAAGGGCTAGAATAGTATTGTCTTTATTGTCTAGTTCTGTTAATTTGTCAAGCGCTTGATTAGTAATAGTTAATCTCATATTATCTCTCCTTATTTTTTATTAAAGGCAGTTTTTAATATAAATTCCATTAATCTTGGGAAGAATTGATAGACTCTACTTCCAACGTGCATCCAAAAGGGCAAATTAATTTCCCTTTTTCCAGTAAACAAATGTTTAATAATTTTAGTAGAAACTTCATCAGGATTTAACATGTACTTGGCAACATTTGATTGATATCTGCCAGTGGGGTCTGCAGTTTCAAAAAAAGCTGTTTTAACTGGGCCGAGATTAACGGATGTTACATAAATTCTGTTTTTTAATTCTATTCGTAATGCATTGGAAAAACTTATTACACTTGCTTTAGTAGCACTATAAATCGCTGCTTTAGGTGTTGCAACTTTTCCTGCTTGTGATCCAATATTAATTATATGCGCAGGAGTTTGTTTTTTCATAATCGGTAACAATCGATATGTAGTATAATATAAAGCGTCCAAATTGAGGCGCAACATATTATCTACTTGTTTCCAATCGGAAGATTCAAATGTCTCAAAGTATCCAATACCTGCATTATTAATTAATACATCAATCGTTTGCACCGATCTTAGAATTTCTTCCAATACATTGCTCCATTGAGCCCTATCGGTAATATCAACCGAATAATATCTCGCTTTTATATGAAAATGATCTTCCATTTGTTTGGATATGGATGCCAATTTTTCTTCAGATCTGGCTATTAAGATGGGTATAGCTTCTTTTTCTGCAACTCTATATGCTAAAGCTTCGCCGATACCACTTGATGCACCAGTAATTAGTATATGTTTTCCTTTTAATTTATTCATAAGATCATCTCCAATTCCATCATATCACATCCGAAAAAATTTAAAGAATAACTTGCATATTGTTAAGATACTGTATATTTTTTATGAATTAAAGATTCCATTGTTGACTTTTTACTAGATGTTAATGACAATCAATAAGTAATAAACTATTATGGGGTGAAAGAATGTCTACAATTATTTATGCACATCGAGGGGCTAGCAAACATGCGCCTGAGAATACTATGCCAGCTTTTGAACTTGGCTACAAACAGGGAGCTGATGGCATTGAGACAGATGTACAGTTAACAAAGGATGGTATACCGGTCTTAATCCATGATGAGACTGTCAATAGAACAACAAACGGAACTGGTTCTGTAAAAGACTTTACATATGAGGAATTACTTACTTTAGATGCAGGAAGCTGGAAATCCTCTTCTTATAAAGGTACAAAAATTCCGACTTTAGACGATTTACTTGCATGGAATAAAGAAAAAAACTTAAAATTAAATGTAGAATTGAAAAATAATATTATTTCTTATCCCGACATTGAAAAAATTGTAATTGAAAAATTAAAGAGTTATAACATGGTAGAAAATACAGTTATTTCTAGCTTTAATCATAAAAGCATTGCTTTGCTTGATTCACTCAACGTTAAAATTGATTATGCGCTATTAACCAGTAAACGAACCTCTGGTATAATTTCATTTAGTAAAGAGATACATGCAAAAGGAATACATATACGCTACCGGCTTTTATCCAATCGTTTAGTAACTAATGCTAAACAAAATGGCTTATATGTTGCAGTTTATACGGTTAATAACCCGTTGTCCATTTCTAAAGTACTGCGTTTAGAATGTCACGCAATGTTTACCGATGTGCCTGAACTAGCGGCTGAAATAAAACAAAGAAAAAAATAGAAAGGAGATTATAGATATGAAGGTAACCTTTTTAGGAACTGGGGCAGGCTTACCAAGCAAAAATAGAAATGTCACTTCCATCGTATTAGACTTATTACAAGAGAATAATACAATGTGGATGTTTGACTGTGGGGAAGCAACTCAACATCAAATCCTACATACTACGATAAAGCCTAGGAAAATAGAAAGGATTTTTATAACTCATCTTCACGGTGACCACATTTTCGGCCTTCCTGGTCTGTTAAGTAGTCGCTCGTTTCAAGGTGGAGAGAAACCGATCACGATTTATGGTCCGACTGGAATAAGAAAATTTATCGAAACCACTATATTACTTAGTGAATCTAAACTTTCCTATCCTATCAATATCATAGAAATTGACGAAGGCATTATTTTTGAAAACGAGCAATTTATAGTGACTGCCAGGAAGCTAGATCATGGTGTTGAATCGTTCGGCTTTCGAATTGATGAAAAAGATACAATTGGACCTCTGTTAGTTGATAAACTTAAAGCGGATGGAATAGATCCCGGTCCTGTTTATCAGTTATTTAAAAAGGAGGAATATGTGGAATTACAATCAGGTACAATCGTCCGATCAGCCGATTATATAGGAGAATCGAAAAAAGGTAAAAGTGTAGCCATCTTTGGGGATACAAGACCAAAAACCGAATTAATTACCTTTTTGTCTAAAATAGATTTACTTGTTCATGAAGCAACTTTTGCACAGAATCAAGAGCAACTCGCTTTAGACTATTTTCATTCAACGACAGAACAAGTAGCATCGATTGCAGCAAAAGCGAATGTAAAAAAATTAATACTGACCCATATCTCTTCACGTTTTCAAGCAGATGATATCGATCAATTAGTAGCAGAAGCAAAAGAACATTTTCAGAACACGACCATAGCCTATGACTTTTATTCTTATCAATTGTAAAATTAGGCTTAATTAACTTGTGTAAGGAATCTACTGTGCACTGAACCATTCTACATAGTAGTAGTAATGTCGAGAAATTATAATGAAGTAACAAAAGTTACAACTACTTCTCGCCTTTTCACGTTATTCCCTCAGCTATTTGCTGTGTTCGGTGCTTAACATCGTTAGCTGACTGGAAATTTTACTGTATGGCAATCACTTCTAAGGCTTTACTTTTGTAGATGTTGTACTTCTGTCAGTGGTAAAAGAAATGGGCAAGATAGCACGATTGCATTGTACAAGCATCATTGAATCTTACAAGCCATTTTAGTGAGTTTTAACTAAAGTTCTTCTTTATACCGAAACAGATCCAGTTGATACGTTAGATTATCTTTAGGAATCGCATGCTGTATGGTAATGCCTAACAACCTAACAGGTTCACCATTCCAATGTTCTTCCAATAATATTTCTCCGTAATATAAAATATCCTGTGATAGTTCTATGAAACGATTTAACTTCATTCTCCTGGTAATGGTTTTTCTATCACTATAGCGAATCATTAATTGGACGGTATCGCCTACAGCTGATTTCCGTTTTAAACGTTTCTCCACACTATCGGATAGGATTTTTAATTGTTCAATTAATATGTCATATTGATGGATGTCCATAGGGAAAGTTTGAGAACTACCGATACTTTTAAAGCTGCTTGCTCTTTCAGGATCCACTGGTCTTGGATCTTCCCCTAAAGCTCTTGTTTTTAACTTTTCTCCGTTTACTCCTAATAAGCCTTTTAATAACATTGTATCTGTTTCGACTAAGTCCTCGATTGTCTCGATCTGATATTTATTTAACTTATCTGCTGTTTTTTTACCGATACCATACATTTCTTCAATCGGAAGTGGCCAGAGCTTAGTAGCTACATCTCGCTTTCTTAATATGGTAATCCCATTTGGTTTTTTCATATCAGAAGCCATTTTCGCCAAAAACTTATTTGGTGAAACACCAATGCTGCAGGGGAGATCTAATTGCTTCGCTAGATGTATTTGAATATCACGAGCTATATCAAGCGGGTTTCCCAACTCATAACTATCGGTGATATCCATAAAGGCTTCATCTATTGAAACAGGCTCAACATAAGGGGTATATTCTTCTAATATACGAAATATTTGACTCGATATTTCTCGATAACGCTCAAAATTTGGTCTCTTTACAATTAAGTTTGGACACAACTTTTTTGCCTGCCAAAGAGACATCGTCGTTTTTACTCCTTTATTCCTCGCCTCATAACTACTCGTTACAATAATTCCTTTTCTTTCATCTGGGTTTCCTGCAATCGCAAGAGGTTTCCCTTTAAGGCTAGGATCATCTGCTATTTCCACAGAAGCATAAAAACTGTTCATATCGACGTGTAAAATGACTCGTCCACTTTTTGGATACCATTCTTTCATTTCATCACACTCATTTTATTGATTCTTTTATTCGGTGTCATCGTCCGTAATATCGCTACCTTCAGAGTTAAACTTTAATTGGTGTGGCAATAAACAGACGACAACTACCTGATATGTTTCATCAAACATTGTGGCTGTTTATAAATCCCTTTAATAAAGTATCTCATTTTATTATCTCATATAACAAGGCTGGTAACTCAGTTAAGTGGGAAATGTGAATCCGTTCATTTTTAGTATGAATATTTTCATATCCCACGCCAAGATTAACAGTTGGAATACCTTTACCTGAAAGGTGATTAGCATCACTTCCTCCGCCACTAATTTTCAAGTAAGGCTGTTTTCCAATAGCTTTTACAGCTTTCATTGCTATTTGTACTACTTGATCAGATTCGTTAAATTGATAATTGGGATACATATATTTTAAATCAATCTCTGCCTCGCCACCCATATGCTCAGAAGTCTGCTTCAATGCAACACACATCTTTTCTACCTGTTCATCTAATTTCTTTATTGATAATGAACGTGCTTCAGCAATTAATAAAACTTGTTCACAGACGACATTCGTTGGTCCTTTCCCTTCAAAGCTACCGATATTAGCTGTTGTTTCTTCATCAATTCTCCCTAAAGGCATTTTTGTAATGGCTTTTGCCGTCATACTGATAGCTGAAACACCTTTTTCGGGATTAACACCAGCATGCGCTGCTTTTCCTTTAATAGTAGCATAAACTTTCACTTGGGCTGGTGCCCCCGTAATGATGGTGCCGACATCCCCATCACTATCTAATGCATAACCATACTGAACAGGAAGATGAGCTATATTAAAATGTTTAGAACCAACTAAACCTGATTCCTCCCCACTCATAATAGCAAAATATATATCGCCATGATCCACAGGTTTTTCCTTAATTAGATGAATCAATTCGATAATCGCTGAAATACCTGCTTTATCGTCTGCACCTAATATGGTCGAACCATCTGAATAAATAACATCATCATATATTTCCGGTTTTACTCCATTCCCTGGTTCGACAGTATCCATATGAGCTGTAAAGTAGATAGCTGGTTTTTCAACATTTGAACCTTTTAATTTTGCAATAATATTCCCTGCTTCATGGCCCGTTTTTTGATGGGATTTATCCTCCATTACTTCTAAATTATTCTCTTTAAACAGTTTAATTAAATAATTTGCTATTTTTCTTTCTTTTTTAGTTTCAGAGGAAATTTGTACTAATTCTAGAAATTGTTGAATTATTCTATCTCGATTAATCACAATGTTTGCTCCTTTTTTAATTATTATTTACTTGTCCTCTTGATTAATTACATGTAAAATATAAATGAGTAGTGTGCGCATAAAGGAGGATTTGAAATGGCATCAAAACGTGAAAAAAGAATAAAAGTAATTATATATATAATGATTCTTGCAATGGTATTATCTACTTTTACCGCAGGTTTAGCAATGTTTGCAAACTAATTCAGAATTTCTGTCTATCAAGTAGAACATATACTAGTAGCAGTTATTAAGACACGTAATAGTTTGTTCAAAAAATAACAGGAAAAGACATCCATAGATTGGATGTCTTTTCCTTCTTCTTATAATTCCTCACAATGTTGATCAAACATTTCTTGAAGCTTATTTACAACTTCTACAGGACTATGTCCTTCAATTTCGTGTCTTTCCACCATTTTTTGAATTTTACCATCTTTTAATAGAGCGAAAGATGGTGAAGAAGGCTGATATCCTTCAAAATACTGTCTCGCTAATTCTGTAGCCTCTCTGTCTTGACCTGCAAAAACTGTTACTAATTGATCTGGTCGCTTATCATAATGGATAGCACTTGCAGCTGCTGGTCTCGCAACTCCACCCGCACAACCACAAGTTGAATTTACCATAACTAAAGTTGTTCCTTTTTTTTCTAAAGCTTCTTTAACATCTTGCGTAGTAGTTAACTCATCAAAGCCAGCCTGTCTGATTTCATTTCTTGCCGAATCTACTATATCACCCATAAACAGATTAAATTCCATTATCAATCAATCCTTTCTTTTGGAAATACCTTTTCTAAATAGTAACAACATTAGAAACTATTTTCAATTCGAATGCCTAGTTCTTTATTGATTTTTAATTAAAGGCAAAGTAATTTTAAAGACTGTACCTTTGGGATTGCTTGAATCTAACATTATCTTTCCTTGATGATTCTTAATTATTCGACGAACTACATTTAAACCTAAACCTGTACCATTCGATTTTGAGGTTGAAAATGGTTCAAACAGTACTTTTTTGATTGATTTTGGAATACCTGATCCATTATCAGAGAAATAAATAACATACTCATCATCCTCAACCTGTGTCTCAATCGTGATCAAACCATTATCCCCAATAGCATCTTTGCTATTTCTAAATAAGTTTAAGAAAACTTGTTTTAATTGTTTTTGATCAGCTAGTATATATTCATCTCGTATATCTGTAATAACTTTTATATTTTTTGCTTCCAATGAACTGTACATTAACGGTAATAAATCATTTAATAGTTCAGAAAATATTATCATGTCTTTTTCGGGTTTTTGATGATTAGACATCAACAACATTTGTTCCACGATTGAATATAATCGATCAATCTCTTTCATCATTAAATGGAAATTATATTTTTTCATTTCTTCAGATGACATTGACTCTTTCATAAGAGTTAAAAAGCCATGTATAACAGTTAATGGATTGCGTATTTCATGGGCTGAACTAGCTGCCATCTCTCCTACTAATGCCAATTTCTCAGATTGAATTATTCGATTTTCTAAAATAGCCGATTCTGTAATATCGACAAAGTAAAGGATCTTTCCAGTAGTTATCTGATTATGATCTTTTAAGTTACTTTGTGATACCAAAAAGACATAATCCGTTTCATCAATAGTAAGATTAATCTTTTTATTTATAATCGATTCATCTGACAATAACATTTGAAAAATAGGATATTGACCTTGTTTCTCCATTAAATCACTATCATTTATTTTTTCCCCTTCAAAGTGAAATAATCCTCGAACAAAGGAGTTTGCTAAATATACTTTTGCGTTATTATCATACGTAATAATGCCAATTGGTAAAGAGTTCAACGTTTGTTCATGCTTCACCTTATCTTCAACAATTTGTTGGAAGGACTGTTGCAAACTAGTCGACATTTGATTAATAGAGGTAGCTAAACTTTGTAATTCTATTTGCGTTGAGCTGCCTATAGTCTCGCCATAGTTTCCATTTGCAATTTTATTAACTTTACCTACCATAGTTTCTATAGGTTTCGTTATGCTTTTGCTCATTTTAAAAGAGAAATATAATGATAATAGAATACCTAAAACAGTAATGAGCAATAAAAAATAAAGTGATTTTTCAATTATCTTCGGATATGTGTTCGTGTTATTTTGAAGTGCATTAAATTCCGAGTTACGTTTCGTAATAATTTGTTCTTTTAAAAGTTCTAATTTAGGTAAGTATTCACTATTAATTACATTTTCAGCTGCCTCAGTTTCATTATACTCGAGTAATCCAAAGACTTTATTTGTAATAATAAAGTCTAGTAACATCAATTGATTATGTAAAGACTCCACATTTTTGGGGATTGGATATTCCTCTTGTAAAGATGTATTATTCTTAACTATGTCATGCTCCGAAAAATCAGCTTGAAAGTCTGAAGTAAAATTATCATTAACGTGATTTGTAACGAGCTGCTTTTTTATCTCTAATTCTTTTTCCCACTGATTATACCATATTAAGGTTGGAATATTTTCATCTTTAATTGCATTTGTTACTTTACTTACGTCTTCAATAGACTGTATTAATAAAAGAGAAAAACCGCTAAAAATAAACATAACGATAAGGAGAATGCTCAATAATTTGTTGCGAAAAGATAATTTATTAAAAAAGGTTACCATTACATTTCTCCTAACCTACTTGATTCCTTAATATTCAATAATTTGATTTGTTAAGTCTTCCATAATCGATATTTCTTCTTCTGAAAACATCGGGCCAAGTGGAGCAAGTCCATATACCCCATCATTAGAGTCTAGTATTCTTTTCTCAGATATCATTTCATCTTCATTCAAATAATTTTTAACGATTGCCATGTAAGCTTGAGGAACATTATTTAGTACACTAGTCAACACTGCATCTTTAGCCATATAGGATTGGTCTTCAAGATAACCAATAACATAAATGCCTTTTTCTTTTGCATAGTTAATTACTTCTTGATTGTAACTGTTTCCTTTTGAGTAGATAACGTCCACACCATTGTCAATCATTTCAGATGCTACATTTTTTGCTGTTGACTTATCTGTTCTTTCAGGAACTACTTCATAAATAAGATCAATATCTTTATTTATTTTTTTTATACCTTTTGGAAATCCCCAATCAGAGTGCTCATTATCTACTGCATCAATTAAGCCTATTTTTTTGGTCTCTGTTTTTAAAGCTGCTGCCATTCCAGCAACAACTTCTATTTCATTTTGATTAAACGTATAAACAGCCAAATTATTCTCCAAATAATCTCCATGTAATGTGGCAAATTGCGTATCTTTAAACTGGTTTGCAATTCTGTAAAATGGTTCTGAAAATTCTCTGCCATGACCAATTACCAGTTCATATCCTTCCGCTACATATTCTTCAACTGTAGGAGAAACTTCAGTACTTATTTCTATCTCACCTAGTACTTCAACTTCGGCATTATATTCTTCTTCTACTAATAGTTTACCTTTATATGCTAAACTTCCCCAACTTTGATCATTTAAAGTATCACCAGATAATATTAAGACTTTAATTGGGTCTGTTTCAGAAGCATTCATATTATTCATGATTTGATTTGATTTAAATAACAGAAACACAATAAAAATAGAAGTTACTGCTAATGTTACTGCTATTATGTATTTTAATTGCTTTTTTGCTTCCATACGCCTACTCCTTAGTAATTAGTAACATTTTCATTATACATAAAAAGACAAGATTTGAACACACTTTTACAAATTTCATTATATTTCGACATGTATTGCATATAAAAAGTAGTAATAATTAAATATTAGACAAGCATATAGTAAAGTGAAGACGTACAATAATTGATGGATTGTAAAGGGGGATTAACCGGTGACTACCTTTTTAATTGCGCTAAATTGGGCAAATATAGATTGGATGAGTTTGTTACATATTATTACTATTGATATTGTTCTTTCAGGAGATAACGCTCTTATTATTGCTATGGCAACCAAAAATCTAAATAAAAATCTTCAGAATAAAGCCATCTTAATTGGTGTGGCAGGTGCCATAATTTTACGTATTATATTTGCAAGCGGAATAATATTTCTTTTAAAGTTCCCGTTCATTTATTTAGTAGGTGGTTTACTGTTGATTTGGATTGGTTATAAGATATTGATTAAGGATGAAGAAGTACAAAACATTACATCACATCAATCGCTATATCATGCCGTGTTCACAATTATCATGGCAGATATCATTATGAGTTTAGACAATGTAGTAGCGATTGCTGGTGCGTCTAAAGGTAATGTAACGTTGTTAGCAATTGGTGTTATGATCAGTATTCCCTTAATGATTTTTGGAGCAAAATTTATTGTGCATTTACTAAAACGTTATCCTTATTTAATGTATATAGGTTCAGCAATATTAGTCTATACAGGTGTAGATATGATGGTACATGAACCTATCGTTCATCAATTTTTTCTATTGGAATCTGGATGGATTACAATCATAATGAGCCTTATTATTACCTTAGGAGTTATTATTTCAGGATACATTACAAATAATCAAACGAACCATAAAGCTATGAATTGATGGTTCGTTTGTTTACCCCAGTCTTTTTATGAACAATTGGTACATTCCATTTACATTTTACTGCAAGGATACGAATGCTTAGCGTGATCGTTAAGCATATATACAAGCTTATTATCGGAGATAAGAGTTCATAAGTGCTAATTAATGCTATCGAACCAGCAATAGAAGCAATCCCATAAATCTCTTTACGAAACACTAATGGCACTTCTCTTACAAAAACGTCTCTCAACACACCACCGCCAATTCCAGTAACTAAGCCCATGGCAACAATTAAAAACGGTTGTGAGTAATCTAAATTAATTGCTGCATTTGCACCAACCGCAGTAAAAACACCTAATCCAATAGCATCAGAAAACAAAATACCATGTTCAAAACGGTTGATTTTATCATAAAATAGTATGGTGGCGATACTCGCTAACAGGCTAACTAAAAAATATTGCGGATCCGCTAAATTAGTAGGTGGAATATTCCCAATCATTAGATCTCTTATGACACCACCTGCCAAGGCGGTAGTTAAACCTAATAGTATCACACCAAATACATCTAGATTTTTCTTTATCGCAATTAAAGAACCTGAAATCGCAAATGCAATAGTTCCTATATACACAAATGCTTCTATTAAAAACATGATTATCCCCCACTTTTCATTGATGAGAATATCTTTTTACGTTCATGCCAAAATTTTTCTAATTTATCAAATAGCCATTGCAAGACTAATCCTTGGATAATCACTCCAAAAATTGAAGTTATCGTTAATAATATGATACTAGGAAAATGATTAATCGTCTCTAAACTATTTGCAAAAATAAATAAATGTTGAGATACAATAATAAATGCTTCATGCCAAAAGGATAAGTTGTTATTCAATTGCCATATAACAACCGTTTCGATGAACAACAAGACCGGAACCGCTAATAGTATTATTAATTTCTTCGTATAACTAAGCTTTCTAAGATAAGGGCTAATATAGTATTTAGTAATGGTTTTAATTCGAAACAAATACACGATTCTAACGATACGAGCAACTTGAAACAACTGATCTAAAGGTATTACAGCAAGTAGTAATAACGGATTCTTCTTAATAAAATCCCATTTGTTTTTAACTAGAAAAATGCGAATAATATAATCTACTAAAAATATGATCCAGACAATGAAATTTATAGTTGAATTTACTGTATGGTCAACCCAAAGTGTCAGGATCGTAAGTATCACCAATAAAATCATTATTATATCATACATTATACGAGCTTTCTGTTGCATGTATATCACACCAAATCTTATTATCATTGACCTTTTGTCAAATTAAGTGCAACAGTTCTTCCTGAAACGCTTCGTGTGTAGTTTTCCAATTCAAGCATTTTCTTGGTCTATTGTTAATTAAAGATAGAGCTCCTTCTAACTCATCATTGGAAACGTTGGCTAAATCCGTTTGCTTAGGGAAGAACTCTCTTAAAAGCCCATTCGCATTCTCATTACTACCACGTTGCCAAGATGAATAAGGATCCGCAAAATACACTTTGATGTCGGTATCTTGTTCAATGGTACGATAACAAGCGAACTCTTTGCCTCTGTCTACTGTGGCTGTTTGAAAGGCACCAGAGGGTAATTGTTCATTTAGCGTTTTAATAGCTTG
>NZ_FRCZ01000010.1:0-82281 GCF_900143085.1 Gracilibacillus kekensis
GCCATCTTTCAACATGGTTTCATGCGAAACCATGTATTATCCGGTATTAGCCCCGGTTTCCCGGGGTTATCCCAGTCTTACAGGCAGGTTGCCCACGTGTTACTCACCCGTCCGCCGCTCGTTCCACGAACTTCCTCCCGAAGGATTCCGTTCGCTTCCCGCGCTCGACTTGCATGTATTAGGCACGCCGCCAGCGTTCGTCCTGAGCCAAGATCAAACTCTCAATAAAAGTTGTCTTGCGCACAGTTGTTAAACTGGCTTGTTTCATGTTTTTATCATACTGGTTGTTTTGTTCAGTTTTCAAAGATCAATGTCATTAAAGCGACAAATGAATTATATCAAATTCATCTATTATTGTCAATAACAATTCAACTCGTATAACGAGTCAACTTTTCATATGTTACAGACTTTTTTATAAAAAGTCAAGATAAAATTAAATTTTCATAATTCAATTAGTATTGTTCTTCAAACTTATATATTCTATACACTACTATAATTAACAAAAGCCATCCTATTCACGGATGGCTTTTGTAGGCTTTTAGTTAGCTACAACATTCACTAGTTTCCCAGGAACAACGATTATCTTTCGAACCGTTTTCCCTTCAATGCGTTCTTTTATAGCATCTAACTCTAAAGCTTTTTGTTCTATTTGATCTTTCGAAGCATTTTTATCAATCATCATTTTAGCACGGACTTTCCCCATAATTTGAATGACAATTTCCACTTCATCTTGTACTAATTTAGTTTCATCATATATCGGCCAAGGTTCATAGGATAGTGTTCCGTCATGACCTAGTAACTGCCAAATCTCTTCTGTTAAGTGTGGAGCTACTGGAGATAATAACTTCACAAAACCTTCCACATAATTTCTAGGTATCTCTTTTGCTTTGTATGCTTCATTAATAAACACCATCATTTGTGAAATACCTGTATTAAAACGTAAATCCTCAAAATTTTGCGTTACTACTTTTACAGTTTCATGATAGACTTTTTCTAAATCATCTGATCGATCCTGCTCAGTAACTTTCTCTGTTAATTGATTAATATCTGTTACAAGCAATCTCCATACTCGATCCAAAAACCTTCTAGCGCCATCCAATCCGTTTGTTGACCATGCAACAGAAGCATCTAATGGTCCCATAAACATTTCATATAAACGTAGAGTATCTGCACCATGAGTTTCTACAATTTCATCGGGATTCACTACATTACCTTTTGATTTACTCATTTTTTCATTATTTTCACCAAGGATCATTCCTTGGTTATACAATTTTTGGAATGGTTCCTTTGTTGGTACTACACCGATATCATACAAAAACTTATGCCAAAATCTAGCATATAGCAAGTGTAATACCGCATGCTCGGCTCCGCCAATATATACATCAATCGGTAACCATTCTTTTAATGTGTCAAAATCCGCTAGTTCTTCCGAGTTATCCGGATCGACATAACGCAAGAAATACCAGCAACTTCCTGCCCACTGTGGCATGGTGTTGGTTTCACGACGTCCAGCCATTCCAGTCTTGGGGTCAGTTACGTTTACCCAATCTTCAATATTGGCTAACGGTGATTCACCGGTTCCTGAAGGTTTAATCTCATCTGTTTTCGGAAGAACGATTGGTAAATCACTTTCAGGAACAGCAGACATTGAACCATCTTCCCAATGGATAACCGGGATTGGTTCACCCCAATATCGTTGGCGACTAAATAACCAGTCGCGTAGTCGATAGGTTACTTTACGTTCACCAACTCCATTTGACTCAAGCCATTCAATCGCTTTTGCAATACCGTCCTCTTTGTTTAGTCCGTTCAAGAAGTCTGAATTAATATGGGGACCATCACCTGTAAAAGCTTCTTTCTCTACATTGCCACCTTCTAAGACAGGCACAATTTCTAATTGAAACTTTTGAGCAAATTCATAATCTCGTTCATCATGTGCAGGTACTGCCATAATAGCTCCTGATCCATAAGTCATTAACACATAGTCCGCTACCCAAATAGGCAGTTTTTTCCCATTAATTGGATTAATGGCATATGCACCAGTGAAGACACCTGATTTATCTTTAGCTAAATCGGTTCTTTCTAGATCACTCTTTGTTTTTACATTATCAATATAGTCTTCCACTATTTGTTGTTGTTCATTGGTAACAACTTTTTCTACTAATGGATGTTCCGGAGCTAAAACAGCATATGTCGCCCCAAACAGTGTATCAGGTCTAGTAGTAAATACCGTAAAAGAGTCTGAATGGCTTTCAATCTTAAAAGTTACTTCTGCACCTTCTGATCGTCCAATCCAATTACGTTGCATATCCTTAATGCTCTCTGGCCAATCTAACTCATTTAAATCTTCTAGTAAGCGATCTGCATATGCAGTAATTTTTAACATCCATTGTTTCATAGGCTTTCTTTCAACCGGGTGTCCGCCTCTCTCACTTTTTCCATCAATAACCTCTTCATTGGCTAAAACTGTCCCTAAGGCAGGACACCAGTTGACAGGTACTTCGTCAATATAAGCTAAGCCCTTCTCATATAACTTTAAAAATATCCATTGCGTCCATTTGTAATAATCAGGATCCGTTGTATTTACTTCGCGGTCCCAGTCATAAGAGAAACCTAAGTCTTGAATCTGACGTCGAAAAGTGTTGATATTTTTTTCAGTGAATGCTGCTGGATCATTTCCAGTATCTAAAGCATACTGTTCAGCTGGTAAACCGAAAGCATCCCACCCAATCGGATGCAATACTTCATAGCCTTGCATTCTTTTCATTCTTGATAAGATATCTGTAGCTGTATACCCTTCTGGGTGCCCAACATGTAAACCAGCACCTGATGGATAAGGAAACATGTCTAGTGCATAAAATTTTTCCTTATCCGATTGAGTATTTGTTTTAAATGTTTTATTTTCTATCCAATATTTGCGCCATTTTTCTTCAATTTTAATATGATCAAACGACATTTCTCGCATCCTCCTTCAAACCAATAAATAAGCTTTATATTACGCAAAACTGAAACATATGTTCTTGAACGCAAAAAAATCCCCCTAATCCCATAATGGGACGAGAGAGATTCCCGCGGTACCACCCAACATTAGTGTTATCAGACTAACACTCACTTCATTTCCTTAACGCGGAAAACGACAAAAGCTACTAGATTTCACTTCTATAACATCTGAGGCGAGTTCGTAATGTATAGGAGTGACTCTCACCAACCGTCACCTCTCTTCACCTATACCATTTACTACTATTCCTCTTCATCGTTATTTATATAATGTATATAGTTAATCGGCTTTACTTTCTGATAGTGTAAAGAATAGTCTCGAATTTGTCAAGAAGACGCCTTACCATTCCATATCAAGCAAAGTTCGCTTAACATCCCGCAGGAGTGAAAGTGGTCGCGCTCGCTCTAAATGGATTCTACAACTGCTGTTACAGCTATCATTTTGATCTTTTTATAAGTATTTCGTTTACATAATACGGTAGTAACCTTTATTTAAGCTCTTGCATCTATTGTAGATTTTTAACTAGCGTAGACATTCGCATCCACTCCTATGGAATTCGTTTTTCCTGAAGATCCACTTTTCCATGCCATGTAAATAAATAAACCGACACCCTATGAAAAGGTGTCGACAGATTGTCGAGAATGCTTTTTTACTGT
This sequence comes from Gracilibacillus kekensis, assembly GCF_900143085.1. Classification (GTDB taxonomy): domain Bacteria; phylum Bacillota; class Bacilli; order Bacillales; family Amphibacillaceae; genus Gracilibacillus; species Gracilibacillus kekensis. The sequence continues at coordinate 3,655 of NZ_FRCZ01000010.1, forward strand.
AAAAAAACCATTCCTAGTGCTCACATCTTAATAGAGAACCCCTATTCTGACACTACTCTCTATTGTAACGAACATAATGATGCATTAATCATCTTCATTATTTTCCTAAAAACTAATTAACCCAGGGAACCACACAAATATAAAACACAGAATGAAACATACACCTAAAATGATCATCGTGTACCTCTTTATCTTTTTATCGAGTGAATTAGTATTATATTTGTACAAAACAGGTACTAATGCTACACCTATAATAGAAGAAAGAACGATACCAAAACCAATAATGCCATAGGTCATCCCTTCCCAACCATTATCTGTGCTTAGTAACCCATACCCAGTACAAAGGATCGCTAACAAAAAGACGATGATGGGGGGTATAAATAAAAAATTTGTTTTATTGATTTTCAGATAACTGTAAAACAAAACATTTAACCCCAGAAAAAAACCAAATAAAATATAAACGAACAACATATACGTACCCTCCTTATATGAAATAAGAAATAAATTGACTACCAAACAAAAGAACGCCAACGTCAAACACTAGAAAGCCTACAAAGATTTTGGGTTTTAAAAAAATATACGTGAGTAGCAACAGAAAAATGGCGGACGGAAGATAAAATATCGTAATGCTCGCTTGTAACACATCTTCAAATAAAGAAGGATACGTTTCAAAAGAATTTCCAAAGACGATATACAAAAGAACACCGATCCTTACAAGTATCGTAAAGACCAATACCCCTATATTTAATTTTCTTAAACTTTTCAAAGGCGTAATATGGGCCTTACTCGAACTGTTATCAATAGTTGGTATTTCGGTTTTTTTAATGTCTGTGCGTAAATGACGGCATTCCTCACAAGTATTCACATGGTCATGAATAATACCTTTTACGGTCTCATCTACCTCTTCCTCCAAAAACAGTAATTCTTGAACAAGTGTATGAATTTTTTCTTCACCGTTCATTTTTTCACCTCCATTTTTACCAGTCGCTTTTTGATACGAAATACTTTTGATTTAAGGTTTGGTGTCGTTAAATTGAAAAGGTGTTCCATTTCTAAATAACTATAACCATAATATTCTTTCGCCAATATAATCGCCTTGTCAATCGGATCTAATGTATTCAATAATGTCTCTAATTGATGGTTCACTAATACTTCTTTTTCTGTCGATGTTGGTTCTATAAGTAATTGCTCGATTAATTCTTCATCGTTTAATAAAACGGATTTCTTTTTTTTGTGATAATCGAGGAATGCATTTTTAGCACATGTGAGCAACCAGCTTCTGGTATACGTCACCTTAAAAATATTTTCAGGATTAAATAGAATACGAGTGAATAGATCTTGAAGAATATCTTCTGCAACATTTTCATTTTTGGTTAAACCTATAAGAAAATTCCGTAAAAATAAATAATTTTCGTGATAAACTTTCTCAATATAATCGAATGGTTTTTCCCATCGCATAATGAAACCCCTCTATTCTCCCTCTAATAATAAGACGATTAACTCCAATTAACGTTGCAATTTTTTAAAAACATCAAATATAATTTAAGTATAACAGTTAATTTTTTACATAAAACATGTTTTCTGTTTATTGCATTTTAATACAAAAAAAAGAGGTATTCGCTTGAATACCTCTTTCCGATCTAACAGTTATTCACATTTCCAAACCTTCCAATTACAGCAGACGCATTGGTTGGATAGGTCGATCGGAGAAGGAGATCCAGGCATATTTTCATTTGACGCACTAGTATTCTCTGCATCGCTATATGCAATACACAATGGCATTTCATGATTAAATATAATCAACAAAACGATTACAATCCTTGCTATCACAGTAATTCATAATAAAAAACAAAGGAGATAAACGGTAATATATGGTATAATAGAGAATAGGTACTCATTCGACAACTTGTACCAAACGAATAGGGTGGTTGGTGTTATCCCCAAAGGGGGTGATGCCATGACGACGTTTCAGGCTTTGACACTCATGATCTCGTTTACGACGATGATCATTGCGCTAATTGCTGTCGTTGTCGCTATTTTAAACGCAAAAAAATAGCCCCCTATTCTAGTCAAATGGGTAAGGGCTATTTTCTAGTCACATACTAGATAACGCCAATCCCCTATTCAAAGGATGGGTATCTAGGGACCGCAGTTACCGCTGCGGCCTTTTTTAATATGTCTTTTCTTATTACTTAGTATACCACATTTCCACGAAAAAGAAACCCGTTATTTATCACGCACAGATAACGTCCGGTATTCATCGATGTGCTTTGCATGATGGTGTAGCAATGTCTTAAAGTCTTTTGCTAAATGTCCCCGAATCGACACATGGGCCATCTCCGGTGTACCGAGATGAAACGCATGCCGGTGATAAACGTCGGTGCGCCTTCGAAGATAATTTCTGTGATCGGATTATCACTATACGCTTCGACTTGTGATTCTTGGGTGTTTACTTGAAAAATTAATCTTGTGAGATTATTGTGACAAAATCCCACATGTAGAATCGAAAACAGATTCTTCCCGATTCTTAATACTTCAATAAACGTAGCAACTCCTTATACGCAGAAAAATCCAAACGGTTCAATGTCAATTCGTTTGGATTTTTTACTTAAAAGTTGTTTTTATACCAGCTTCTTATGCTTTTTGTTTATCTTTTTTAATTTGTTTACTACGAAGTTGACCACAGGCAGCATCTATGTCTGTTCCGTGTTCAACTCTAACACCACAATTGATACCATTTTCTAATAGTACTTGATAAAAGTCTAAAATCGCTTTTTTCTCACTTCGATCATATTGATTATGTTCATCTACGGGATTATAAGGAATCAAATTCACATAAGATAAATGTCTCTTATCCTTTAACAAAGTTACAAGTTGCTTTGCCTCTTCCTTATGGTCATTAACATCTTTCAATAAAATATATTCAAACGTAATTCGACGATTTGTTTTTTCCAAATAGTAATCAATAGCTGGCATCAGTTTCTCCAATGGAAAAGCCTTATTAATTTTCATGATTCTAGTCCGCAACTCATTATTGGGTGCATGTAACGATAAAGCTAGGTTCACTTGTAAATTCTCATCGGCAAAATCATATATTCGTTTAGCTAGTCCGCTAGTAGAAACGGTTATATGACGCGCGCCAATCGATAAACCATTCTGATCATTGACAATTCGCAAAAAGTCCATCGTATTATCATAGTTATCAAACGGTTCTCCTATTCCCATAACTACAATATGACTGACACGTTCTTCTTTACCTTTTGTATCAAGATGCTTCTGGACATTCATAATTTGCTCGACAATTTCTCCAGCATCCAGATCTCTATTTTTGGTAAGTAACCCACTAGCACAGAATGAACAACCTATATTACATCCAACTTGAGTTGTTACACAAACAGAGTAACCATAACTAAACTTCATTAAGACCGTCTCAATTAAGTTCCCGTCTGTTAACTTAAATAGAAACTTTATCGTGCCGTCTTTGGATTCCTGTTTTATTTCTTCTGTTAAAGACCCTAAATGAAAGTTTTCTTCTAATACTAGTTGACAATCTTTATTTAAATTATACATTTCTTCAAATCTGTCTACTCTTTTCTTATATAACCAATCCCAAACTTGCTTAGCACGAAATTTTTTTTGTCCATGTGTTACAAGCCAGTCTTTTAATTGATCGAATGTTAATGAATAAATAGAGCTTTTCATGTAAAATCCCTCATTTCAAATAGCTCGTTTTTTCCATCATATCATAATACTAAAAATCCAAATAACACGCAAGTTATTTTTTCAAAAGAAGGAAAGTAAAAGATTAAACCAATAGTAAGATTCGTGATAAAAATCACTGCTGAATACTCTAAATCACCTTACAATAAGTAAGGCATCAACAGTGACGACGATTACACCGTGCCAAAGAAGGAGAATGTACAAAGGGGGATGATTTATAGTGCAAAGAGTACAAAATACTTTTCAAAACCAATGCGGTCAGCTATTTATTGAATCATTCAAGAACGAAAATTGTGACACCGTGTTTGGCTCTGTTTACCAATCGATATTTCTGAACAAAGAAAAAGGTTTTCATCATCAACAACTAACACATGAACAATCTATAATACATGCGGCAGATGGATATGCTCGTGCGACTGGAAAAGCAGGAGTGGCTTTTGTTACCACTGATTTCGGAATTACTAACGCTGTGACAGGTATTTCAACTGCCCAAATAGATGGGATACCTCTGCTTGTTTTTATCCAAAAAAATCAATACACAGATGAATCTTTGGATGTTGAGACAATTACTAAACCTATTTGCAAGCATTATTTTCATCTTAAACGTCCTGAAAATATTTCTAGTATCATTGAAGAAGCAAACAAATTAGCCTTAAGTGGTCGTAAAGGCGTTGTTATTATTGAGTTCTCAAGTAGTTTATTTATGGAGGAAAGTGTAATTACCATTCAGTCTAAACAGCTTTCATCTATAGAGAGAGTGGAAGCACAAATTCCAATAAAACAGCTTGATAACATCATCCACCAAGTACACGAGGCAAAAAAACCTATTCTTTTAATTGGAGGAGGAGTCATCCGTTCAGGAGCGAGCAGTATTGTAAATGATTTTATTAAAAAAACACAAATACCTTTTACAAGTACATTAATGGGTTTAGGTGCCATCGGTGTTGAGAATCCGTTGCATTTAGGCATGGTTGGTATGCACGGAACATATGCTGCGAATAGAGCAGTCCATCAATGTGACTTACTAATTTGTCTGGGTATCCGCTTTAGTGATCGAATTACTGGAAAAACAAAAGGCTTTTCTCCTAATTCAATCAAGATACAGATAGAGATCGATCCGGCGGAAGTTAATAAAAATGTAACTGTGGACTTACCAGTTATTGGAGACATTCAGAAAGTCCTAACAATGGTTGTGGATAGACTAGCTGATTTTCATGCAAATCATTGGGGAAAGCAAGTTATCAAATGGAAAAAAACTTCTCCTCAATTTTCGAATTCTACCAATTTACTAAAACCAGATGAAATCATACGCGAAGTTCATCGTTTTTCTCCTGAAAATACAGTTATCGCAACAGATGTTGGACAGCACCAAATGTGGACTGCGCTTCATTATCCATTTAACCGTCCTCGTCAATTGTTAACCTCTGGTGGGTTTGGGACCATGGGGTACGGTTTACCTGCAGCAATAGGAGCAGCTGTTAGTGGTAAAAATCACCCGGTTGTTTGTTTTACAGGAGACGGCAGCATTCAGATGAATATTCAAGAGTTATATCATGTCGCTAAAAATAAATTAAATGTAAAAGTAATCATATTGCGTAATGGTTATCTTGGAATGGTTAGACAATGGCAACAGTTATTTTACAAAAACAAATATTCACAAGTCAAAATAACTTCACCCGATTTTCTTTCAGTTGCTGAAAGCTTTGGCATCAGTGGTTATCGTGCTACTAGTTATGAAGAAACGATAAAAATTATTCGAAAAGCTTTCTCTAACGATCAACCAGCACTATTAGATTTCGTTATCGAAGAAGAAGTAAATGTATATCCGATCGTTCCACCTGGCGGGAATAACACTGATGCCTTACAGAGTGAAGATCTTTCAACATTAAAATAAAGCTTTTCATATTCGGACGAGGTATATTGTAACGTTAAAAAGTTCTTCTATCGTATACATGAAGACAAATTTCAATAAAATAGTTTCATGAAATACAACAATTTTATGAATTTTTTTGTGCCTGCCCTTGCAATTTCATTATTCACTTGCTATAATAAATGTAGCTATTTTGTTCGATGACACCTTCAAGTATCGTAACGTTAAGTTTTCGTTTTGAGGCAAGAGCAAGAATAGTAATACATTTGTGTGATCGGTTCACACTAGGAGGAAAAGAATTATGGTACAAGGTACAGTAAAATGGTTTAACGCAGACAAAGGTTTTGGATTTATCGAAGTTGAAGGACAAGACGATGTATTCGTTCACTTCTCTGCTATCCAAGGCGAAGGCTTTAAAACACTTGAAGAAGGTCAAAGCGTAACTTTCGACATCGAAGAAGGTAACCGTGGACCACAAGCAGCTAACGTAGAAAAAAACTAATTTAGCTCTTTATAGAAAAGACGCTTATGCTTAGGCATAAGCGTTTTTTATTTAGTCAATAATTCCTTTAAGATAACTACATGATTATACTTTAACTCTTTCGTTGCAAATACTAACGTAATATCTCCATTTTGCTTTTGATAATAGTTCTTCAGCTGTTCTAAGGCTTCTTTTTTTTCTGAATCTGTTTGTAATTCTTCTACATACGCTTGCTTAAAGCTTTGAAATTTATCTGGATCATGGCCAAACCATTTTCTTAACTTTGTAGATGGACCAATCTCCTTTAACCATACATCTAATTGTGCATTCTCTTTGTAAACACCTCTTGGCCAAACACGATCCACCAAAATTCTACAACCATCTTTACTGCTTACTTCCTCATAGATTCTTTTTAATTGAATAATATCCCACCTTTAGAGAAGATTTTTACTTCATCGTGTTACTACAGTGCTGAAATTAAATGTTTTCCTTGCGCTCGAGCAAATTAGTAGACCTTTCTTATCTTGAAGCGTATCATTTCTTACATGCTCAAGTAAATTAAGGAGTGATTTTATGTCGAAACCATTTTCAAATGTAAAATTTTCTATATTAGATTTAGCACCTGTTTTAGCTAAAAAAAGTGCTTCGTTATCCTTTCAAAACAGTGCAGATTTAGCAATCCATGCTGAACACCTAGGTTATCACCGGTATTGGTTGGCTGAACATCATAATATGCCTGGGATTGCCAGTTCTGCTACATCACTTGTCATAAGTCATATCGCCAGTCATACAAAAAAAATACGAGTTGGTGCTGGTGGTATTATGTTACCCAACCATGCTCCCTTAGTTATCGCAGAACAATTTGGTACATTAGATGCGCTTTATCCAGACCGTATTGATCTAGGCTTAGGACGTGCTCCCGGAAGCGATCAGGCAACAGCATTTGCATTAAGACGAACATTAAATAGCAGTCCAGATGATTTTCCTAATCAAGTCGAAGAGTTAGAAACCTACTTCGAGGGAACTGCTAGAGTAAAAGCGGTACCTGGTAAAGGAGCTAATGTCCCTTTATGGTTGCTTGGATCTAGTGATTTTAGTGCACGTTTAGCTGCGGAAAAAGGTCTACCTTTTGCCTTTGCTAGTCACTTTTCACCAGATTATACGATACCTGCACTTCGAATTTACCGTGAACGTTTCACGCCATCAAATCAACTTAGTAAACCACTTGCAATGGTTGGTGTCAACATTATTGCCGCTGAATCTACCGAGAAAGCTAAATGGTTAGCAACGTCACAACAACAACAATTCTTGTCATTGATTCGTGGTGCACCGTCCGAACTGCAGCCACCAATCGACGATATTGATAACGAGTGGTCCATCTACGAAAAAGCCTCCGTTGAGAAGTCGGTTAATAGTAAAACTACGATCATTGGAGATAAAGATGCTGTACGTGAAAAATTAGCGGCCTTTATCGAAGAAACCGAAGCAGATGAAGTCATCATTAATTCGCAAATTTATGATCACGAGGCAAGAAAGAAATCGTATCAGATTGTTTCTGATATTGTGAACGAATAATTTTATGAAGAAAGAGGACAAACGCAATGAAAGAATTTGCATTTGTCCTCCTGCTTATTTTTACCGACTTCTTATCGGGAGCCAAGCAAGTACCTCTTGAATTTTTTCGTCCCAATAGCCCCACTCATGTGTTCCTTTTGTAAAAGTATGAGCTAATGGCAAGTCCATTTCTTCCGCATATTGATGAAACTTTTTATTATCTTCCCATAAAAAGTCTTCCGTTCCACAAGCCTGAAATAACTTAGGAATCGATTCACCAGTTTTTCGCAACTGACGGATTAAATAAAATAGATCTTCTTCCGTATTTTTTAAAGATGAATCACCATACACATGGAATAACGCTGCATTAACTGGGTTTTCTTCCTGTTGAACTGAATTCACATGATTAGCGATATCTAATACTCCAGATAAACTTGCTGCTGCTGCGAAATCCTGTGGCTTTCTTAGCGCCCATTTAAATGCACCATATCCTCCCATCGATAGACCTGCAACAAAATTGTCTTCTCTATTTGATGATAACGGAAAAAAAGACCTTGCAATTCTAGGGAGTTCTTCTGAAATAAATGTCCAATACTTCTTACCATATTCCATATCCGCATAAAAACTATGATCAACTTGTGGCATTACCACTGCAATTCCATACTCTGCTGCATACCTTTCAATCGAGGTTCTTCTTGTCCAGATCGTATGGTCATCACTAAAACCATGCAACAAGTATAGAGTGGGGATTTTACCTTCATTTCGATTGTTTTTTAGTCCGATCTGTGTAGATGTCTCTTCAGGTAAAATAACTGTCATTGATGTGCTAATTGTTAATACTTCAGAAAAAAAGTCGCATTTTATTAAAGCCATATTATCTCCCTCCCTTTTAGTTTAAACTTCCATAAATAATGTTGCGGATTCTAGGCTGATGATACGTCTCGAAATTTGGTAACATCTGCTGCATATAAACTGCTGATAATTGTTTTTTAGGATCGATAAAGACATAGGTGCCTGCTAAACCAGACCAGCCAAACTCTCCTAATGTACTGTTACTTCCACCTTTCGCTTGATCGATCATCACTCTAACACCTAATCCGTATCCATAGCCATTATCGTAATTCCAGCCTAACTCGGGTATCATTTCTTCAGGTAAATGGTTTTGAGCCATTAATTGAATGGTGTTGTTACTTAGTAACGTAACACCTTCACTGGTACCACCTTGTGCAAGACAATGGGCAAATTTCTGATAATCTTCCAAAGTAGAGTGCAAACCTGCACCACCACTTTCAAAAACAGTAAGTGGTTCTGCATCACTATCTATCCAAGTATTCTCAACTAATTGTCCATTATCCTGTCGATCATATATCTTTGCTAGTCGGTTTTTCTTAGCAATAGGTATCTTAAAGAAGGTATCATTCATTTTAAGTGGCTGAAAAATCTTTTGGTGCAAATATGCTCCTAATGACATTCCTGTAATTACCTCTATTAATGCTCCGATAACATCATGACTAAGACCATATTTCCAGTGAGATCCAGGATGAAATTCCAATGGATTATTAGCCAAAGCGATCGATAACTCTCTTAGTTTCGACGTGTGTTCTTTTACTTCTTTTTCTTTTATCTCAGCCATCACTTGCCTAGTCAATTTTTCCACTTCTGTTGCTTCCCCACCATATGTAATACCTGATGTCATTGTAAAAAGGTCTTTGATTAAAATATCCCTTTCAGCTTCTATTACTTTTCCATTTTCTAATACTTTCATATTTTTAAATTCTGGTAAATAATCGGATAAAGGATCTGTTAATAAAAAGTCACCGCTTTCTAATAACTGCAAGCCAGCAACACAAGTGACTAACTTTGACATCGAATAAATCCGATAAATCGTATTATCTTTTATTGTTTTTTCCTTTTGTAGGTCTGCATAACCGAAGTAATTTTCGTATAAAGTTTGATTTTCTTTTCTGACAGATAGGGCTACACCTGCAGCACCCTTCTCAGTAAATTTCGTTAATACTTTATCTAGTCGATGTTCCAACATATTAAACCTCCTTATGATATCGCTTTCTTTATTTTACCATAAAGTGTGATTTGAATGGGTGTTTTAGACTTCCACTCTGCTCAACGATACTTATTAGGAAATTAGCTTCCGTTTATACCTATTACGAACAGTACGTCTTGAAAAAAGGTACTTTCCAATACATTCCATTTGTTTTTTCTGATACAATAAAGTGAGACTTAATAATAGAAAAAACAAAAAAGGGCTGAGTTTAACATGGTAGATCAAAAAACCAACCGTCCACTCGTTTTAGTAGCACTTGTACTATCCATGTTTATGGCAGCAATTGAAGGAACTATTGTCGCCACTGCAATGCCTAATATCGTAGCAGACTTAGGTGGGTTTTCTTTATATAGTTGGGTGTTTTCAAGCTTCTTATTAATGCAAGCAGTAACTACTATAATATATGGAAAATTAGCTGATCTATTTGGCAGAAAACCTGTTTTTATTATTGGTGTCATTATATTTCTTATCGGCTCCATTTTGTGTGGTATCGCACCAACAATGGGAGCACTTATCATTTTCAGACTGATTCAGGGGCTTGGCGCAGGAGCAATACAGCCTATCGTAACAACGATAGTTGGTGATATGTATACAGTCGAAGAACGTGCCAAAGTACAAGGCTACCTGGCAAGTGTTTGGGGAGTATCATCTGTAATAGGTCCTCTCTTAGGTGGAATAATCGTTCAGTTTATCGATTGGGCTTGGATTTTTTGGATGAATATTCCTATCGGCATCTTAGGACTGATCGGTGTCATCATCTATTTTCATGAGAAAGTGGACAAAGAAAAAAAATCGATTGATTATCTCGGTTCAAGTTTATTCTTTATTGCAATTTCAGCGTTAATTGTAGTTTTTGTACAAGCAGGAACGAATTGGGCATGGCTCTCCATAGAAGCAATTAGTCTATTATTGCTTTTCTTTATTAGCATTAGTATCTTTATCTGGCAGGAAAAACGAGCACCATCACCAATGATGCCACTTTATTTATGGAACAACAAACTAATTGTAATCGCTAACCTTGCTACACTGCTTTCAGGGATGATCATTTTAGGGTTATCGAGCTTTCTTCCAACATATGTACAAGCTGTTATGGGGGAATCTGCCATAGTGGCTGGTTTTACCTTGAGTACTCTTTCGATTGGCTGGCCGATTTCAGCAACAATTGCAGGTCATCTTGTTTTAAAGATAGGATTTCGTTGGACAGCTTTCACTGGCGGCTTCGCATTATTTGTTGGAACATTTTTATTTTTTATGCTTGATGCAGATAAAGGACCGGTTTACGCAGGAATTAGCTCATGTATCGTAGGTATCGGTATGGGGCTTACTTCAACAACATTTATTGTTGCTATTCAAAACACCGTAACTTGGCATGAACGAGGAGCCGCTACCTCACTTAATATGTTTATGAGAATCATTGGTAGTGCTTTAGGGGCTTCTTTTTTAGGTGGTCTACTTAATATGCAGTTACAAAATTATTATCAAAAAAAAGGGGAAGATATCGAGATAGCCGGCACGGATATGTTATTAGACGAGGGAATGCGAGAAACCATTCCCACGGAAACACTTGCTTCCATGCAAGATGGTCTCACCTTTGCTCTACATACTGTTTATACAGGGTTATTTGTTATCGGTTCACTCACTTTTGTGTTACTTTGGTTTTTCCAAAAAGTTCAACTCAAAAAAGGGACTGAAAAATAACCGGTAAAACCAATTCATAGCGTTGGCCGCCACTGCATAGAAAACAATAGAAAAGCTTTCTTTAATAGATGTTGCACATGTGCCGTGGTAAAAGTGAAGTGGGGAGACGGGCGATTTCCTTGCAAACTCTCATAATAAATAACATAACTAGTTAACTATATCTTCATTTATTTCACCTTTGAACTTGCTTATAAAAAAGAAGGATTATGTGACGACATGAAATTAGGTCACATAATCCTTCTTTCATCCTTATTAGTTTTCTGCATTCTCTTAAAAGGTTTCAAATACGCTTTGGCATTCAGATTCTGTGGGTGTGAAGAAACAATGACTTTTAAATCTACCCGTGTTCCATTGACCAAACCATTGCTCAGGACAGCTTCCTTCTGGACGGAAAAACCAAAGTGCATAACTAGCGGGGTGATTTCGTTCTCCACCAATTGATCTTCGAGCCAACCGGATTTCTTTTTCTCGTGCTCGTTGATAAAAATAACCTTTTTGGGTTGCTTCAAATCCACCTGGGCTCTGAAATACCATACGATTTATTGTATTAATATCTTCAAAATCTAAACAACGTGCTTTCACACGATTCACTCCAACATTCCCTACCATTAACATACCCAGCTTCCCATCGCCTTCTGCTTCTGCTCTCATTAAACGTGCTAATAACCTCACATCTGCTTCATTAGCTTTAATAACTGCCATATCGATACCTCCTCTAGTTCCTTTATATTCAAACAGACCAAAATAATGAATGTCCGAATCCGAATACAGCGCTGTAATCCCTTTCATGGTATGCTATAATACAAGTAGGAGGTGTGGCTGATGCAACTTAGCAATTTTATCTTACACAAGGATATTTTGTTGATCCATGCTGATATTAATGGGAATGATTATGTCTTCACAGTTAAGTGGACAACGATTGAAAATAAAAAAGGTGGAACATGGGAATTGAAATCCTATTTAAATAATTCTAATGGTAAAAAAGACTTAACAGATAACCAGATAGAGGAATTTTTAGAACGTATAAACCCAAATTGGGACTGGGAAAAGGACCAACAGCAAATTTTAAATATCATAAAAGATGAGTCTGAAAACTAACCTATTTTGTTAACATCACATACCAACGATACAATAAAGATTGTTGCGCATTATAAGGAAACTGCGCAATAAATGATGTTGTAATTTTGACATGATGTGTGAGCTTAGCAATCGCTTAGGCTTGTCCGCTTCTCTTTCCATGGGTTTTTCTCCTCAGCTAACTTTGGTAAGTAAAGACCACTTACCAAAGTGGATCTTCGGAGAAAAATATCCCATAGGAGTAGAAGCGGACGCCTACGCTAATTTGATATTTTACAACGCTAGTATGAGGTAGCATTATGCTATTCCTCACATAAAAAATTTGTTGATTGCAGTAACAGCGCAAAATGCTAACTGTTGCAACAATTGTAGAATATTATTATAGCGCAGGCCGCCCACTTTCACTCCTGTGGGAATGTTTTACCTGAAGATCCACTTTTTCAAGTGCTCTTTGCTTGAAAAAGTTAGCTGAAGGGAAAACCCCACGGAAAGGGAAGTGGGCAGCCGGAGCGATTTACTAGTCCATAACACATTTCAAAATTACCACTTCGGCAATGAAATATACATCCAGTTTTACGTAGTTCCTTCCTAATACGTATGAAATTCTAATTGATTCAAATTTGAATTGTTTTTATAAACTTTTTTTGTCTCAACCTCATCGCTCTCTTCTTATAATGAGATCGTTTCACATTGCTCTTTAAACCATTTGATCTTGTCATGTAACTTTACTACTTCTCCAATCACAATCATGGAAGGATTGCTTACCTCATCTAACCTTTCAACAATGGTTTGCAAATCTGCAACAATTGTTTTTTGATGAGATAGTGTACCCCAGTGAATAATCGCGACAGGTGTAGTACCCGATAATCCTGCTTCTTTTAATTTCTCACAAATAATTGGAAAATTTTTAATACCCATATAAAAGCATAGCGTTTCGGTACCGTGAGCAATATGACGCCATTCATCTATTGTTTTTGCTTGCGGATTGGCACCATTAATAAAACTAACGGACCCACTTATATGTCGATGGGTAAGAGGGATACCAGCATAAGCAGCAGCACTAATTCCTGATGTTATTCCTGGTACAACTTCATAACCGACCTTCCTTTCCTCTAAATATAGAGCTTCTTCCCCACCTCTTCCAAAAATAAAAGGATCTCCGCCTTTTAAACGTGTTACTACCTTCCCTTTCTGTGCATAGTAGATTAACTGTTCATTAATACGTTCTTGAATCACCCCGTGTTTGTTAGGTTCTTTCCCACAAAAAATCCTTACAGCATCTTCACGTGCATGTTCCAGAATGGTTTTATTTACTAATCGATCATATAAAATTACATCCGCTTCCTTAATCGCTCTTACTCCTTTTAACGTTATTAATTCTTCATCTCCTGGACCTGCTCCCACTATATATACTTTTCCCATGATGATCCCATCCTTTTCCTGGAATAATTTTTGTTGGTGTCTCTCGGAATCGCACTAATATATACGTCGCTAAAATAGCAAGGAAAAGTAGTATGACTTGATCAAATGAATATTGAACCAGAATCTCTGTTAAAGAAAACGCAGATATTAACGAGACAATTGGTGAAGTCACCCACACTTTTGCTATCTGATGAATAATCTTTTGTTTCCATACTAACGTTAGGTCATTACTTGCACTGATACCAACAATCGCTGATGTCGTAATTTGCGTCATTGGTATTGGGACTCCTAATAAGGAAGCTCCTACAACTAAACTTCCTGTAGCACTGGATATTACAATTCCATTCCCTAATGAAAGTGACGTGATTTTTCTTGCATTTGTTTCCAAGACTCTTCCACCAAAGAAAATACTGCCTAAGGCAACAATGACAGCCATAAATGGTAAGCCAAATTCCATCGAAGCAATCCCTGCACCTACCAATGGACCTAGAGCATTTGCAACATTATTCATTCCAGCAGCGATCGCTTCCACTATGCCAGTTATAAGCAATAAGATAGCTAATATTTTTCTGGGTGGCCTAAAATCAATATATTTCTGAAAAAGAAGTCTGAGCCTCTCAAGACAAAAGGTAAACAAAAACGCGACAACAGGTACAATCACCCAAAAAGAAATAATCCACAGCACCGTGTTAGTATTTAGTTGCTGGTAACTTAACCCTACACCTATAATTGCACCTACCGTTACCTCACTTGTCGATAAGGGTATTCCAATATAGTTTGTGATCAAAATTGTAAAAGCAGCAACCAATAAAATAATACAGGCTACCTTTACATCTAATATTTGTTCAGGAATGATTCCCTTACCTAAAGTATTTGTAACAAATTGTCCGCCAAACACAGCACCGATAACCGCTCCTATTCCAGCAATCAACAGTGCATTTATTCTTTTATTAACTACGTGACTACCGTAAACAATACTCATACTAGCAGCAGAACCACTTGCACCTATATTAAATGCAAAAATACATGCTGCTGCAAAAGCAATAACTGTGAACATCGGCGACTACCAACTCTCTCGCTTCAGCGTTTAAATATCTATAACTCTAATCTTCAAATAAATTTTACGAACACTATGATTAATTCAATAGGATAACTTGGAATTGGAGTATAGAAATCCTTTCACTTACTTAGTATTTATTTGTAATACTTTAATTGTTTTTCTAAAATCAAAAAAACTTCTACTTTGACGGATAAAGTAGAAGTTCGTTCTCTTATCTGCCAAGAATTTCTTGCTGGATGTAGCACAGTGCTTTCGCCTGTTGCTGAGAATTCTCAGGGCCAGTTCCCTCCTTCTCTCTGGATAAGTTTTATTTATTTTTCATTTTTTTCCATTTTTTGTTGCGATGTACATACTATAATTCATTATAAAAAAAAAGTCAATAGACAGTTTTTCTATATTTTTCATTGTAATTTTTTCCTTTTTATTGTATGATAAATGTATTAAATTTCCAAATATAATGTAAATCCTTATCAAGAGAGGTTTAGGGACTGGCCCGTTGACACCTCAGCAACCAGCATGAAATTGTATGGTGCTAAATCCAGAAAAGATAAGAAGATTGTATCCTTAACCAGAGGCCTTCTACTTATCGGAGGTCTCTTTTATTTGGATAGAAAGGGCGGATCGAAAATGGAATATATAGAAACAATACTTGCGCAAATTGGCAATAGAAAAGACAAACGTACTGGAGCTGTCGAAGCACCGATCTATCTATCGACAGCATTTCAACATCCGACACTTGGTCAATCTACCGGATATGATTACAGTCGGACCACTAATCCAACAAGAGAAATTGTTGAAGAAGCAATCACCAAACTGGAAAAAGGTGTTAAAGGATTTGCTTGCTCGTCAGGAATGGCAGCAATTCACCTTGTATTTTCCTTATTTAAGAAAAAAGATGAAATCTTAATCTCAGAGGATATATACGGTGGCACATATCGACTTTTTCAGCACTTTGAGCAATCATATCAGATAAAACCAATATATGCAGAAACCGATCAATTTGAGATTCATTTAACGAGCAACACAAAAGCAATATTTATCGAAACTCCAACAAATCCTTTACTGCTAGAAATTAATATAGAAGAAATAGCATCTTTTGCAAAAAAACATGAATTATTATTAATCGTAGACAACACCTTTTATACACCGTATCTGCAACAACCTTTAACAGAGGGAGCCGACATAGTTGTCCATTCTGCAACCAAGTACCTTGGTGGACATAATGATGTATTAGCAGGACTAGTTGTCGTCAACAACCAATCATTAGCTGACAAATTATTCTACCTACATAATGCCATTGGTGCTGTTCTTTCACCACTCGATTCCATGTTGCTAATTAGAGGTATGAAAACTTTATCTTTAAGAATGGAAAAACAACAAGAGAATGCCAAGCATCTAGCAGCGTTTTTATTAGGTATATCTGATGTTAAAGATGTTCTCTACCCTGAAAAAGGAGCAATGATCAGCTTCCGTGTTTCGAGTGCTGATATCATACCAACTTTCCTGGAAAACTTAAAGATTATCTCTTTTGCTGAAAGTTTAGGTGGGGTCGAGAGTTTTATTACCTACCCAGCTACTCAAACACATGGGGACATCCCGAAAGAAGAACGAGAAAGAAGAGGAATTTGTGACAGATTATTACGCTTCTCTGTCGGGATTGAACATGTGGAAGAACTTAAACAAGACATTCAGCAAGCATTAGGAGGAAGTAAAAATGACTTATAAAAAACAAACAACATTAGCACACGGCGGACATCATCAAGGTTACCATGAAGAAGCTACTGGTGCGGTTAATACACCGATATACTTGTCATCGACATTTCATCAAAAACAACTGAATGAAATGGGACCTTATGATTACACCAGATCCGGAAACCCTACCAGAACCCAATTGGAAAAAACAATCGCTTCTTTAGAAAATGGAACAGACGGTTTTGCTTTTTCATCTGGTATGGCTGCTATTTCATCCGCCTTTATGTTATTACATTCCAATGATCACATCGTTATTTCAAAAGATGTATACGGCGGCACATTTCGTTGTGTAACACAATTACTAAGTCAGTTTTCAATTAGTCATACCTTTGTCGATATGACAGATATTGATGAAGTAGCACGAGCTATTCAAAGTAACACTCGGGTTATTTATATGGAAACTCCCGCTAACCCTCTTTTACAAATTACAGATATTAGAGCTATTGTGGCATTAGCAAAAGAAAACAACTGCTACACTTATCTAGATAATACGTTTATGACGCCATTACACCAGCAACCATTAGACTTAGGAGTAGATATTGTATTACATAGTGCAACTAAATTCCTTTCAGGTCATAGTGACATTGTAGCTGGATTAGCTGTAACAAAAGATAACAGATTAGCAGAAAAGCTATCATTTGTGCAGAACACGTATGGTGCTGTGTTGAGTGTGCAAGATTGTTATCAATTGCTACAAGGAATGAAAACGTTGGAACCTCGTTTTAACAAAAGTACTAGGTCTGCTCAACAAATTGCAGAGCATTTATCCAATCATACTTCCATTGAAAATATTTATTACCCTGGATTAGCAAGTCATCCAGGTGCGGATGTTCATGCCTCCCAATCTACGAGTCCAGGAGCTGTTTTGTCTTTTGAATTAAAGAAGGGGATCGATGTTCAGCAATTTGCAAATCACGTAAGTTTGCCGGTAATTGCTGTTAGTTTAGGTGCAGTTGAATCGATTTTATCTTATCCTGCCACAATGTCACATGCAGCTATGCCAGTAGAGGAAAGAGAAGCGAGAGGAATCAGTGACCGTCTATTCCGTCTTTCAGTGGGCATTGAAGACGTAGAAGATTTACTAAACGACCTAGAAAACGCACTAAACCAAAGCACCGCAGTGAAATTGTAAACATAAAAAGAATGCTACGTAATAAAGATACCGGAACATAACTACTTCTTTTAATTTCAAACTCAAACGGTGAAATTCATAGTGTTAAGATACTTTTCAATAAATGGGGGTGGTAATTTTGAAATGTATTAATTACTAGATACCCGCTCCGTCTGCCCACTTCCCTTTCCATGGGGTTTTCCCTTCAGCTAACTTTTCCAAGCACAGATCGCTTGAAAAAGTGGATCTTCAGAGAAAACATTCCCACAGGAGTGAAAGTGGACGGCCTGCGCTAATATATTAGTTCTACAACTAGTATAACAGGTAGCATTTTGAGCTTTTACTCCAAATAATGTTTTTCAAATTATAGAAATACCAATAAGCTTCCTGATAATAGCGTTGTAGAATATCAAATTAGCGTAGGCGTCCACTTCCACTCCTGAGGGATTAGCATGATCTGAAGATCCACTTTGAAAAGTGTTTTTCTTTTCAAAGTTAGCTGAAGAGCATGCCCCTCGGAAAGCGAAGTGGGCAAGCCGGAGCGATTGGCACGCTCATATATACTGTCAAAATGACCACACCAATTATTGCGTAGTATCTTCTTAATACTTGTCTTAACTTCTATCTAATTTGTTAAGGCATTTAAAGCGATGATAACAGCTTGATCGATTGCTTGTTTAATTTGATCTGTGTGTGGATTGTAGTCTTCGGCTAGATTTGAGTCTGCATATCCATCTATTGCAACGATAGCCCCAGCTTTTACTTGACGTATGCTCGCAATCGAATATAATGCAGCGATTTCCATTTCAACTGCCAAGACGCCAGCTTCTTGGTATTGTTGATGTGGAAAAGGTACAACGCCTTGATAAAATACATCAAGTGTCAGTGTTATTCCTGAAAAGATAGGAAAGCTTACTTTCTTTGTTTCAGCTAACAGTTTATTTGAAACGGAAAGATCTGCTACAGCCGGAAATCCTTTTGGTACAATTTGACTGGAAAAGCCGTCCGTACTTACAGAGGCAGTACTTATTACAAGACTTCCCGGTCTTACTTCTTTCTGGTAAGAACCAGCCGTACCAACACGTATAATCTCCTCTACTCCGCCTTGTATGAGCTGTTCAAAACATACAGCTGCACCTGAAGCGCCTACCCCATGACTTACAACCGCAATATATTCATTATTAAAATAACCTACATAGGTGTAATACTCCCGGTTCTGAGCTAACAATTTATTCTCTTCTAAGCTTTTAGCAATCAATGTAGCCCTATCAGGATCCCCGCATACGATCACCTTTTTCGGCAATTGATCAGCTTCTACTTTAAGGTTTGATAAATACATCAATCATACTCCTTCTTTTGCCACTCATCTTCTGGCATATAAGCATCTTCGATAGAAAAACGCTCTTCCTTAAATGGATCGCCATAATTATGAAAGTCATTTCGTTCCCAAAAACCCTGTCGATCTTCTTTCATAAATTCGATGCCACGGATCCATTTAACACTTTTCCAAAAATAGAGATGTGGTACTACAAGTCGAAAAGGATAACCATGTTGTGGTGTCAGTGGCTTACCATCATAGCTATGTGCAATTAATATATCATTTTTCAGTAAATCTTCTAATGGAATATTACTGTCATAATCGTAATCGCCATAAACCATTACATATTTCGCTGTATCTTTCACACCAATTTCTTTCAAAAAGTCAGTGAATTTTACACCAGTAAAACTGTTATCAAACTTGGACCAACGTGTTACACAATGGATATCACGAACAATCGTTGTTTGAGGCAGACTCATTAAATCCTCATAATTAAATACTACTTCTTGCTCTACTTCACCAAAAACCTTTAATGACCACTTATCAAGATCATATTCAGGCACTTCACCTTCATGTAAAATCGGAAATTTCTTTGTTAGTGTTTGTCCAGGTGGCAGACGATCACCATATTTTTCATTTCTCGGTGGTACTTTTGCTTTTTTTAAACGATCTGCTTTTTTCATCTTATTCCCCTCCTATGCTTATCTTGAGCTTCCTTGGCTATTTTTCATCGCATTTAATTGGGTACGATCTTTAAAGATAAACATCGCTAAAATGGTTATTACGTATGGAAGCATTAAGGTAAAGTTTGTCGGTATATTTAACCCTTGAAATCTAATACTAATAGCTTCTGTGAAGCCAAATAAACTGCTTGATAAAAACACTCCGATTGGATTAGATTGACCTAGCATCGTAGCAACTAATGCAATAAAACCACGACCTCCTGTCATATTTTCACTAAACATCGTTACTTGGCCTAAAGACAGTTGCACGCCTCCGAGAGCACATAATATCCCAGAAATAATCACCGCTTGGTATTGAATTTTTTTGATTTTAATTCCTTGGCTTTTGGCTGCGACAGGATTTATTCCTACAGCATCAAAGTGAGAACCAAGCACACTTTTTTTCAAGAAGATATACATTGCTATCGTAATTAAAATCCCCAAGTATACGACTGGCGATTGACCTGATAAAAGATTACCTAGTAGTGGTATATCATCAATAACCGGAATTCGCCATGTCGGTAAACCTACCATTTCATTATTGTAATATGCCCCTTGCACATCAAATATCGTTCGTAATGCAAAAGTAGTTGCCCCAATTGATAGAAAGTTTATAGCTATTCCAGTTACGATCATATTTGCTTGCAGGTGAATCACCATGTATCCAAATAATAAAGAGAATATTAATGTACCAACAACTGCGATCAGAATGGAAAGCCATATATTGTTAGTAAATGCGTTAGCTGCAACACCTATAAAAGCACCCATTAACATTAATCCATCTAGACCAACATTAAAAATGCCCACCCGAGCACATATTGCACCACCTAATCCTGCTAATAAAAGAGGGGCCATCATTCGAAGTGTAGAATCTATTAAAGATAAATCAAATAAACTACTCATTTATTTTGCCCCCCTCTTTCTTTTTGATTTGATAAATGCCATTGTAAACTTGGCTGAAATAAATAAGATAAGGACCGCTTGAATAATATCAGATATTGCATTAGGTACATCTGTATTTCGTTCAACTCCTAATGCCCCTGTATCCAATGCAGCTAAAAAGATAGCTATGATAGCTGTCCCCACTGGATTCGAGTTCGCTAACAAGGCTGCCATAAGTCCGGTCCATGCAAATTGAGGTGTCGTTAAAGCTCCTTCTATAAAGCGATAATGCATACCCATTACTTCCACACTTCCAGCTAGTCCGGCTAACATTCCACTTATTAACATGCTAATAAACATTACTTTCTTACGATTAATACCACCATATTGCGCGAAGAACATATTTTGTCCTAACATTCTCACTTCATATCCAAAAGTGGTTCGCTTAATTATAAAAGCAAGCAATATAGTGATAATAATCGCTAGCACAAAACCATAGTGTACATTCATACCGGTTAGTAATTTCGGAAGCTTACTAGCATCTTCTACCATGACAGAATGTGCCACTCCACCTGAGCTAGTTGTGTCGCGGAATGGTTCACTTACTAAATATCCGGCAAAAAGAACCGCAATATAATTTAGTAACAAGGTAGAAATAAGCAAATTAATTTGAAATTTTTGTTCCATCCACCCAGCAAAAAATGATAATAACCCCGCAATCAGCATACCTGCTCCAATTGAAATGACTAAATTCAGAAAACCTTGAAAAGGTAAATATACGGTTACGATAGCTGTAGTGACGGCTCCCATCACAAGTTGTCCTTCAGCACCTAAATTGAAAAAACCAGCGCGAAAAGCAAAGGCGACACCTAAACCTGCTAATATGATTGGTATCGAACGTTCTAATGTATTCGATAAGAAATATAAGCTTCCAAATGCACCCTCCCACATTTCACGGTACGTTAAAAAAACTGATTCTCCAGCTAAAAGAATAGCAATCGTTCCTACAGCTAGTCCTACAAATATCGCAAAAACAGGTTGGATGATATTTGAGATATGTCCTTTCATTTTACTCATATGTACCACCTGCCATCAGTAAGCTCAGCTTTTCTTCGCTTACATTTTCTCTGTCAAATTCACCAACAATTTTTCCTTCGAACATTACTAAGACACGATCAGATAATGCTAATATTTCTGATAATTCCGATGAAATAAGTAATACTGCATCACCATTGTTACGTTTCTCGATGATTTGCTCATGAATAAACTCCATTGCACCAATATCAACTCCACGAGTAGGCTCGGCTGCAAGTAGTAACGGTGTATCTTTTTGAATTTCTCGTGCGGCAATTAATTTTTGTAAATTACCACCAGATAAATATTGTGCACTAGTATTAATAGAGGATGCTTTCACATCAAATCGCTTAATACTGTTATTTACATAAGAATGAATTTTCCCTTTGTTTAAGATACCTCTTTGGGCTAAAGGAGATTTTCGATAATCTGTCATGATCAGATTATCAAGAATACTAGCTGATTTAGCTGCCCCCCACAAATAACGGTCTTCTGGAATATGTGATAAACCTCTATCTCTTATCTGTCGAACGGAATGATTGGTGACATCATGATCATTTATGCGAATCTTTCCAGCACTAGTTTTTACCAAACCAGTTATTGCTTGAATTAACTCAGATTGTCCATTACCAGATACCCCTGCAACACCTACAATTTCTCCTTGATGTACTTGAACTGAAATGTTTTCAACAGCAGCTTTATTTTTTGAATCATTCACATATACTTGGTTAACATCTAATACTGCTTTACCACTTGTTACTTTAGGCAATTGTTTTTTTTGTAACTCTCTTCCAACCATTAACCGCGACAATTCTTCTGTATCTGTTGCTTCTTTTTTTAATGATCCTGATACTTTTCCATCTCTTAGTACGGTTATCCGATCGGCCACTTCCATGACTTCATTTAATTTGTGGGTTATCAGAATAATACTTTTCCCCATTTTTACTAACTCTCTTAAGCTATTTAGTAAATCCTTTACTTCTAATGGTGTTAGAACCGCAGTAGGTTCATCTAATATAATGATCTCTGCACCTTGGTATAATACTTTTAAAATTTCTACACGTTGTTGGACACCAACCGGTGCATCTGAAATTTTTTGATTAGGATTTATCTCCATTCCAAATTTCTTAGCTAACTGTTCGACTTCCTGATTCGCTTTTTTTCGATCATAACGCCATTTTTTTCTTGGTTCATGATGAAAAACAACATTTTCAGCAATTGTGAAAGATGGAAACAGCATAAAATGTTGATGAACCATTCCAATTCCTAATCCAATAGCATCATTTGGGCTTTGAATCTTTCTTTTTTTGTCATGAACAAAGATGTCGCCACTTGTTGGTTCTTCCATACCATACAACATTCTCATCAGTGTTGTTTTTCCAGCACCATTTTCACCAACAATCGCATGTATCTCTTGTTTTACTAATGAAAAGTCAATCTGATCATTAGCCGTAAATTCCCCATATTTTTTGGTAATCCCACGAAGTTCTAACAAATCCTCACCTTCTTTGCAAAGCATTATAAAGTCATTTTCAAAATTTTTACTACCTGTATGTAAAACAATGGGCTGCTTGTAGAAGCAGCCCTATCACCTTATTGCTCAAGAGGATTCTTTACTTCAATCTCACCTGATATAATTTGATCTTTAATTTCAATCACTTGATCGATGGTATCCTGTCCAATAAAATCATTCAGAGGCGATTCAGATTCTGCCGTAACATATGTTAACCCAACACCATCTTCAGCCAAACCAAATGATTGGACACCTGTTGAAAATTCACCATTCCCATATTCTTTGACAAAATCATATGCAACTACATCAGTGTTTTTAAGTTGTGACAACACAACGTGCTCCGGATCTTCGACAGTTCGATCAATATCCTGCCCTGACGTATAGAATCCAGCCTCTGCTGCTGCTTCAAATACACCCAAGTCACTAACAGCTGCCGCTGCTGCTATAAAATCAGCACCATTTGAATTTTGTTGTAATGCAATTTCTTTAGCTTTGGCAGGATCTTCAAAACTACCAACATAGTTAACTAGTACTTCAGCATTTTCATTAACATGTGCGACACCTTCTTGAAAACCAACAATATATTTATCTAATAATGCGATGTCCTGTGCTGGTATAATTCCAACTGTGTCTGTTTCAGTTGCTAGTCCCGCTGCAGCACCTAGTAAAAAGCTTGCCTCATATTCTTTAAATTCTGCACTTTTAACATTTGGTAAATCTACAATTGCATCTATAATCGCAAAATCTCGATCAGGATTAGCCTCTGCTACTGTAGTTAATGGATCTACTGCATCAAAAGTAGCGGTTAGAATCAGGTCATAACCTTCGGCAACGGCCACTTCTAAGTTTTGTTTTGTCTCTGTAGTGTCAGAAGATTCTATCACATTAATCTCCAAACCGGTTTCTTCTGCTGCTTGTTTGGCTCCATCAGCAATTTGTTGAAAAAAAGGATTTACACCAATCTGATCTGTTAATACCACTGCCACTGATTTTGCCTCTTCTTTAGATTCACTGTTTTCTGCATTACCTTCGTCATTTTCTCCGTTACTTGACTCATCTTCACTTTCTGTTCCACATGCTACTAGAACAAAAGCTAAAAAACCTAAAACAAGTAAAAACAATAAATTCTTTCTCATTTTTTTTGCCCCCTTTTTAACATTATGATTTTGTGATTTCGTTTTATCATAACTACCGTGATTATAATGAAGTTTATAAATAAAATCAATCAATTTTCGATAAATTCTGACAATTACATTTCAGCTGATCGAAAATCATCTGGATCAATTCTTTGCAAGATTTGTAGTTGTTTTCTTGTTGGGCTTTTTGTATACCGAACTTCATCATAAACAAGTGGAAATCCTGTCTGTTTCTGAACCTCTTCAATTGTTGTATGTGGATGTATCGTATCTAATTCTAATTGACCATTTTGAAAAACAAATACACACAATGGCGTAATGATTTTCCAGAGGTTTCCCCTTGTTGTCACAAAGTCCACTTTCTCCAGAAACGTTCGTGGATCATGTTTCGTTCGCCAAATAATAGCTTTTTTAGCAGTCGGAATCAAGACAGCACTTCCTGCACCACCAGGTAAACGTACTTTTGGTTTATCATAGTCACCTATCACCGAAGCATTGATATTCCCGTGCCTATCAAATTGGACACCGCCTAGAAATGCAACATCTAATTTTCCACGCATGGAAAGATCAAAGATTTCATCTAACCCAAAATTGGATTCACCAGCCTCTACCAGATCTGCTCCTGCAGAAGAGTATGATGCTTTTTTAATAGATTCAGGATTGACACCACCGGGGATATTTAAATGGACTAGATTTGGTGCATGTGAGTGTCTGGCTAAGTGCATAGCGACCATAGGCATTTGTGAGGACACACCGTGGAATACCGTTTCACCATCTTCAAGCATATCAGCAATCGTACATGTCATTAAGTCACTGATCCGATAATTATTTACCAACGGATATTCCCCCTTTCTGCACCATAATCTAATTTCTTATAACTATCTATAAAACTTTTAAACTCCTGTTTTTCCTTTAATGATAAAAACGTTCGTAATGCTTTGTCGTCCACGTCATATTTTTGATGGCACGATGTCGGCTGAGCACCTTTTGGCACATGAACAACAGCCTCTACTAGAAATCCTGGAATTGCAATTCGATCACGTTGTTGCTTCATTTTGTATTTAGATACAACCTGTTCCGTTGTAATGATGACTTTGTCTGCGGCTCTCGACATCAGAACATCCTCATATTTAGGTCCAATAATAACTGCATTTCCATCTTCATCACATTCTTGAACATGTATGACGGCTACATCTGGAACAATCGCACGTACTAGTGTAACCGGTTCTTTTGTAAATGGATCTTCCACCACCACAAAATAATCATTTCGATCAATTAAATCTCCAAATTTCAAACCATTTACCGGCATAAAGGGAACATTTGTAGATGCTGCTCTTAAAGCACTAATAACTGTATAACAAGCATGTTCATTTGTCTTAACTCTTCCAGTTTGCACGGCAGCCCGGTAATGTGGTGGTAAACCATATACCGTTTCGTAACTAACAAACCCTGCATCTACTACTTTGACCGCGTCAACTGCACATAGTAAATCGATGTCATGGGCACCAGCTGTTTTTACCAGACGCAAACCAGACTTCTGCTGGCGAGCTAACTCACGAACAAAAGCCATCGGTGCACGATGTAAGACATTTCCGCCTAAAGCCAATGTTGCATGATCCTTAATACCAGAGACTGCCGTTTGTAATGTTGTTAATTTTTTCATTCAGCTCACCTCCATTGCCATTTAATTATTTAATGGCATTGCTAGCAATATGTACAGCATCCCACACACCTGCAAAAGGTGGAGCGTAACATAAGTCAGTCATTCCTAATTCATCAGCAGGCATTTGATTCTGAATTGCAATTGCGAACATGTCAATTCTTAATACTGCCCCAGATTGTCCGATTGCTTGAGCACCTATAATTCTCCTCGTTCTGCTCTCGCAAATGAGCTTGATCCAAAGTGGCGTTTGACCAGGATAATAGCCTGGGTGGTTTGCTGCTTTAACAAATTCAACCTTATAGTCGATGGATAAGTCTTTTGCTTCGGCTTCTGAGAGACCTGTACGCGCCAACTCCAAATCAATGATTTTTACAGCCGCACTCCCCAAGGTACCAATATATTTACGGTGAGCACCGGCTATATTTTCACCGGCAATTCGACCACATTTATTTGCATTTGTGCCTAATGGTAAGTATGCATTCTCTTGTTTCACAAAATGGTAAACTTCTGCACAATCACCTGCTGCATAAATATCTTCAATATTAGTCCGCATTTCCCGATCTATTTTGATCGCACCGTTAGCAGCTAATTGAATACCAGTTCCATCCAGGAATTTGGTAGCAGGTCTAACACCAATTGATAAAATTACCAAATCTGCTTCATAGGTTCCCTTGCTCGTTATCACTTGTTGAACAGATTGATAACCATTAAAGGACTCCACTCTTTCGTTCAAATGTACGTCGACATTATTTTCCTGCAGATGTTCCATTGCTATGTCCGTTATTTCGCGGTCAAATGGGAGTAAAATCTTCTCTGCTTGCTCGATGATACGAACATCCTTACCTAAACCATGCATCGCTTCAGCAAGCTCCATTCCAATATAACCGCCACCAACAATAACCACGTTCTTAATATGTGGCTGGTGAGCAATTTCTTTTAATGCCAGACCATCTTCCATTGTTTTCAAGATATGAATATTATCCAGCTCCAAGCCATCAAATGGTGGGACAATCGCAGAAGTTCCTGTTGCGACCAATAATTTATCATAGTGGTCCAAAAACATTTGCCCCGTATTAACATTACGAACCATTATTTGCTTTCTTTCAGGTGCTACCTTTATCACTTCATGAAAGATATTGACACTGATTCCCTTTTGTTCAAACTGCTGTTTCGTTCGCGCTATCATTTTAGTATGATCATCATTTTCACCAGATACATAATAAGGAAGACCACACGCTCCATATGAAACGTATTCTCCCTTTTCATAAACAGTTATTTCAGCATTTTGATCGATTCTTTTCAGCTTTGAAGCAGCAGACATGCCTGCTGCTACGCCACCGATAACGATTAGTTTCATGACACAGGTCTCCTATTCGTATAATGTTGCTTTTTATAGACCATCTGGTGCTTGATCAACAATACCTACCACAACGGCATCAATTGGTGCATGTTGATGAAGTGCATGTTGAACAGCACTTCCAAAACTAACTAATACGAGTTCACCTTCGCCTGCACCGATTGTATCTGCAGCTACAAACCATTCTTTATTTTCACCATTATAAGGCTCAATAACTAATAGTTTATAACCTTGTAATGTATCATATTTCCGTGTTGAAATTACACGATTAATTACTTTACCTATTACCATTTGTTAAACCTCCAAAGTTGGATAGGTCTTACTTGATTAATCTTAAGTATTCCTTACCCGTAATAGCAAAAGCATTGGCATCATCTGTGTCGATATGCATGTCCAGCGCATATCGCTCACTGACACGGATGGTTACATTCCCCATAATGCCCGCTTTTTCTCCATCTACTTGAATCTGAACTTTTTGATGATTCTCTACTCCGAAAGTTTGCGCATCCATCGGAGACATATGAATATGACGGTCTGCGATAATGCATCCTTCCTCTAAATCAATACGACCTTTGGGACCAATAATAGAGATCGGCGAAGATCCTGAAACATCACCTGAATGTCTAACAGGTGGCTTCAATCCTAGTGTAAAGCCATCGGTCCTTGATACCTCAACTTGTGTCTGTTTTCTGAGCGGTGCAACAATACGTACCCGTTCAATCTCTGACTTTGGCCCAACAATCGTTACTTGTTCTTCACATGCATATTGTCCTGGCTGAGATATATCACGATATTTTTGAAACGTGTAATCTTTACCAAACAAAATGTCAGCATGTGCTTTTTCTAAGTGAACGTGTCGCGCCGAAATACTGACAGGTACACGTGAATTTCTATCGTTTACTACTTCAATTTGATTCGCTTTAATTTCCTCCATCACAGCTTGTGTAATAGCAAGATATATTGCTGATTTTCGCTCTTCATTCATGCATGATCAGCCCTTTATTATTTAAATTGAGGTAACAATTTACTGATGTCGCTGTGCGGACGTGGAATAACATGGACTGCTACTACTTCTCCTACACGTCCTGCTGCTTCGGCGCCTACCTCTGTTGCTGCTTTTACTGCTCCAACATCACCTTTAATAATTACAGATACTAGCCCTGATCCAATCTTTTCACTGCCTACCACTTCTACATTTGCAGCCTTTAACATCGCATCTGCTGCCTCAATTGATGCTGTTAAACCTCTCGTTTCAATTACTCCTAATGAATCACTCATGTGAATACCTCCATTTTTTTTATTATTTTTAACTAAGTGTATACCTTATTTTGAAAGCTTTAATAATTTATTAACATCCGTATGCGGGCGTGGGATTACATGTACTGCTACTACTTCCCCAACTCGTCCTGCTGCCTCTGCTCCTACTTCTGTTGCTGCTTTTACTGCGCCAACATCACCTTTAATGATCACAGATACTAAACCTGAACCTATCTTTTCACTTCCTACCACTTCTACATTTGCCGCCTTTAACATCGCGTCTGCTGCCTCAATTGATGCTGTTAAACCTCTCGTTTCGATTACTCCTAGTGAATCACTCATTATTTTCGTCCTCCTCTATTGTTTTTGTTGCTTGTTTTTTTGTTGTTCTCGTTTTTCGGGTTGCTTGTTTCTTAGCTGTTTGTTGTTTTTCAGCTTTTTTAGTGCTTGGAATTGCGTATTTCAAAATTTCAGGATGTGGATTAGTAATGACAACTGCATTTTTTAATGGTTGATCCGGTTTTGTCTGGTCAACTCGTTTGGCAGTTTCGATTGCTAACGTTACATCAGAAATGGAACCACCAATAATAAGTGATACTAACTTACCACCTAGTTGATTATGACTGGTCAAGAATTCTACGTCAGCAGTTTTGGTCACCTGATCCAACATTTCCATCGCAACAGGAAAATACTTTGTTTCGATAATACCGATTGCTTCATGCTGTATCATGAAGATTCACCTTCTTTATTCGGAATCAGTTTACCATATAATTGTTGATCCGGTTTCGGAATTACTTTTACCGCTACTACTTGTCCGTGCATGGAAGCTTGATCTGCACCGACTTCTAAAGCTGCTTGAACAGAAGCTAAATCCCCTTCAATCATAATCGTTAACAAACCTGAGCCAGCTTGGTCAAACTTCGTTACTTCAACAAAAGCATGTTTACTCATAGCATCGATAGCAATCGTGGCTGTTACAGTGCCTATCACTTCTATTAATCCTAATGATTTCTTCATGATTATTCCCCTAACTTAACTGCTATGGACGCGTTACTTTGCCAATACCTAATAATTTTTCAAGTCCTGGAGCCTGATTTGGTATAAAGCTAGTGACAATATCTTGTTCCTCAATATATTGTTTTGCTGTATGTCTTGCTGTTTCTAATGCAATTTTCACGTCGGAAACATTTCCAGTAAATTTGACTTGTACAACAACTGGAATCTTTGCATGATTACCTGAAGATGGATTATTGCAATCCATTGCTTGAATTTCAACGTCAGCTGTCTTACATGCTTGGTCCATTGCTGTCATTGCTACACTAAAACCTAACACTTCTAATAGTCCAACTGCGTTACCCATCAGCTTCACCTACCCTCTAATGTTAAAACCACCATTTGCAATAACGGTCCGTCTTTGTCTTGTAAAGGTTCTTGCTGATGTTACCCCTTCACCAGTTGGTCCAGCAATCGTCATAGTGGTAAAGCCTTCTCCACGGTATCCTACACCAGAAAGAGAGGAGCCATTATTAACGAAGATAGTAGTACCGATTGCTTTAGCAAATTTTGTTACGTTTTTAATGTGATTGGAATGCATCACAGCTGTATGGCGGTTGCCATGTTCAGCTTTGACTGCTTTTTCAATAGCTTCATCGACTGATTTCACTCTCACTATAGGTAATATCGGCATTAATTGTTCCAACTGTACATAAGGATGTTCAGCATCCACTTCACAAATTAACAGTTTTGTTTGGACATTAGAAACTCCGATTTGTTCTAAAATTTGTGTGGCGTCTTTACCAACCCAGTCTTTTGAAACTAAATAATCTCTGGATAAGTAGGAACAGCCTCCTGGTATACCCTCGGTATTTTCTTTTAAGGTTAGTTTCATTACTTTCTCTAATTGCTGATGATCTAGCATGTGAACCTGCTGATTTAACAACTCAAAAATTAAATCATCTGCTACTTGATCTAATACAAAAACTTCTTTTTCTGCAATACATAAAAGATTATTATCAAAGGAAGCTCCTTCAATGATATCTTTCGCAGCTTGTTTAAGGTCAGCCGTTTCATCAACAATAACTGGTGGATTTCCAGCACCGGCACCAATTGCTTTTTTACCTGATTTCAATAAACTTTTCACCATCCCTGGTCCACCGGTTCCGACTAATAGCTTCACAGATGGATGGTTGGCAATTTCCTGGACGGTTTCAATTGTTGGCTCTTGCACCATCGTTAGCAGGTTTTCTGGACCGCCTGCATTTACAATCGTTTGATTTAAAAGTTGAATCATCTCACGTGATGTTTTTTTAGCAGATGGATGTACATTAAACACGACTGCATTACCGGCAGCGATCATGCCGATCCCATTATTTACGATCGTATCAATTGGGTTGGTGACTGGTGTTACAGCACCAATCACGCCAAATGGTGTCTGTTCGACAAAAGATAAGCCGTCATCACCAGAAAAGGTCTCTGTTTGTAATAGCTCAGTACCTGGTGTTTTTTCAACCGTAAGTGACAGTTTCAAAACTTTATCCTCGTAATTGCCAAGCCCAGTCTCTTCCAAAGCAGACTTCGCAAAGTGATTAACTTGTTGAGCAACTGCCTGACGAATCGAATTTATAAGATTTTCTTTCTCTTCTAACGTGTATTGCTTCATCCACACTTCTTGAGCTTTTGAAGCAGCTTCGATTGCATCTGTTACTCGTTCAAATACACCATCTTTATTACTACTCATATTAAAAGTGTTTGAAGGTGCAGAAGGTGAGAGTTGTTTCATCTTTATTGGTTGTTGTTCAGAACTTTGACCACTAGCTTGCGTTGGTTGTCTATTCTCTACTGCTGCTTCCACATTCTTTAATACGGAATCAATAATTGTTTGGATATCTTTTTCATTTAATTGCAACTACAAGGCGCCTCCTTTCTGAAGTTGTTCGATGACTCGTTTTGTCACTTTTTCGACAATGTCTTGAAGAACCTGTTCTTTTGATTTACTTGCTGCCGGTGTCGAGCTTTGTTCCTCGACATTGCATGGCGGTACACCACCTGTTTTTATTCCCATTTTATTTCGCATTTCAACTAAATCTGATATTTGATTACAATTTAATTCATTCGCTTTATTCAAAATGTTCGTCGAATAGGTCAACATTAAAGCGTAATGCTCTAGTGATTCCATCCGATAATAAGCCTCAAATAAGTCACGCCCCCATGTTAAAGCCCCATGGTTTGCGAGTAAAACCGCATGATGCTCCTTAATCAATGGTGTAATCGAGTCAGGAACTTCTTCCGTACTCGGTGTTGCATATGGTGCAACAGGAACTCTACCTAACAAAACAACTGCTTCAGGAGAGACAGGTTTTTCAAGATCAATGCCTGCAATCGCATAAGATGTCGCCATTGGCGGATGGGCATGAACCACAGCATTTGTATCTTCGCTTTCCCGGTAAACTCTTAAGTGCATTTTCACCTCTGATGAGGGCTTTCGATTTCCAGCAATGATCGTACCATCCAAACGCATTTTTACCATCATATCTGGCGTCAAATAACCTTTACTTACTCCAGTTGGTGTAGTCCAGATTGTGTCAGGGCCAACTCTAACCGATATATTTCCGTCATTTGCAGCCACAAAGTTCTTTTGATAAATACGTTTACCTATTTCGACCATCCATTTTTTAGCTTCAAAATCACTATAATATTTTTTCTGGTACAACGGGTATCCCCCCTTTCCTAAATATGGATTCAAATTAATCAAATAATTTAGCTAAGTTTTCTTTATAAGATGGGGACACAATACCTTTTTCGGTAATAATTCCGGTTATTAATGTATGGTCTGTTACATCGAATGCTGGATTATAGGTCTTTACTTGTTCTGGTGCCATCGATTCACTATACCATTTTGTTTTAATTTCTTCCTCTGGACGTAATTCGATTTCAATATCATTACCAGTCTCAGTATTGAGGTCGATCGTTGACATCGGAGCACAGACATAAACCGGAATACCATAGTGCTTGGCTAATATCGCTACACCTGAGGTACCGATTTTATTCGCTGCATCTCCGTTCGCTGCCACACGATCACATCCAACTAAGACTGCTTGAATTTTCTTTTGACTCATTACAATCGAAGCCATATTATCACATATTAGTGTAACATCTACTCCTGCTTCATTTAATTCCCAGGCAGTTAAACGTGCTCCTTGCAACAACGGTCTTGTTTCATCAGCAAATACTTTAAAATCGTAACCTTTTTCCTCGCCTAAATAAATAGGCGCTAAGGCTGTTCCATATTTTGCTGTAGCTATCGTACCTGCATTACAGTGAGTTAATATCCCCCAGCCTGGTTCTAAAACCTCTAAGGCATGACGTCCAATTGCTTCACACACCTCTTGATCTTCTTTTTTAATTAAATTTGCTTCATTTTTTAAAGCACGTATTATTTCAGAAATAGTTGCTTCTTTTTCTTTCATTAGTCTTGCTTCCATTCGGTCGAGTGCCCAAAATAGATTGACTGCTGTTGGACGCGACGAAGCTAATTTTTCTTTTGCTTTTTTAAATTCCTGGTAAAATGCTTCAAAATCGCTTGCAGTACTATTTTTAGTAACAATGTAAATCCCATATGCTGCGGCAATTCCAATTGCTGGTGCGCCTCTTACTTTTAATTGATAAATAGCATCCCAAACATCATCTACCGTTTTAAGTTGTAAAAACTCTTTCTTATTTGGCAGCTTTGTTTGATCTAATAGAATAATGGCATCATTTGCATCATCCAATTTGACCGATTCAATCACTGTTACATGGTCTGCCATGTTTGCTACCTCCTTTTAATCCAAAGCTTTTTTTATCTGAAAGACAAAGTTATCACCAGTTTTAAAGGTTTCTCTGTTTAAAATAAATTGCTTAGCGGCAGTAAGGCAATTTATTTCTGCCTTTTGCCTTGCTTCTTCCTGTTTAATCGAGGTAATATCTGCTACTTTTGCTAGTCCAATAATACGACGTGTTAGCTCCAACCCAACAACCGCTGCCGTATCTTTTAAAATACTGTTAAGATAATAGTTTTGGAAACCTTCATAATTTGCGACAAATTCCTTATCGGTTTCCTGCCACAGCTTATTGAACTTCACTTTAAATAGATCAATTACATCTCTGATTGTAGTGGTAATATATTTTTGAAATTGATCGCGTTCTTCAGCATCTGAAATAGTTGCTTGTCCGTTCGCATATGCAAATATTAAATTTGCAACAACATTACCTATGTCATAACCAGCTGGCCCGTAAAAAGCAAATTCAGGATCTATTACTTTCGTGCTATCCTTTTTTATAAAGACGGAACCTGTATGCAAATCGCCATGAATCAAAGATTGTGCGTTTGTCATAAACTCAAATTTTAATTTTGCTGTTTCTAATTGTAATTGTTTGTCGCCCCAGATTTCTTTTTCAATAAAGGGACGTGTTGCAGGAAATACTTCATTTCTTTCACAATCATAAAATGGTTCTGTATACACTAAGTCTTCCGTTATTTCACACAATTCCGGGTTTATAAAACTTTTCACTAACGCTTTTTTCTCTTTAGCGTTCGTCGCTACATCTGAAGTTAACAACAATGTCTTTACCATAAAAGTAGTAATATGATCGGCGAATTCTGGAAATGTTTGATGCTTGATTAATGCAGACCGCATAATCTCATATTCTGATAAATCTTCCATTGCAAAACAATTCATAACAGGGTCATATCGGTAAGTTTTCGGTGTATGCTCTGGCACATATTCATACTGAATCTTTAGGATATCGCTCTCGATACGATTGCGATCAGGAGATACTTTGAATTCATCAGAAATTCTTGCCACCGGACCTGCTTGTTTTAAAATAATCGAATTTTTATTTTTTTCATCTACGATCTGAAATACATAATTGAGATTCCCATCACCAATTTCCTTACAAGTTAGTTCTGCATCACTTTTAAAATAATCTAATTTCTTTTTGGCATATTCCATTGCTTGTTCTTCATTCATTGTAAAATATTCGGTTGAAAAATCAGTCATCCTTAATACCTCCTATTTTAATTTGTAGTAGGTTACCGCTAATGCTAAAGCAAATACTCCACCTTTTACGATGTCCATCGCATAATACGGAACAGACATCATTACCAGTCCATTTGCTAAAATACCTATTAATACTGCTCCAACGAAAGTTCCAAGTGCATTTGGTTTACCAGCGCCTAGAACCGATAAGCCAATAAATGCTGCAGCTACAGCATCCATGAGGTAATTCTCTCCAGCATTGATCTCAGCTTGCATTACACGAGAAGCGAGCACAATTCCACCTATTGCCGCCAAAAGAGCGGATAGTACATAGGCAAGTACTTTATATTTATTTACAGGAATACCTGATAACCTTGCTGCTTCCTCATTGCCACCAATCACATACATATACCTTCCGTGCTTTGTATAAGTTAAAAATATGTGTACTATAAACACGATTACCAACATGAGAATAATAATATACGGTGCTTTACCTAATAAGGAAAACACATCTGTAATCATACCTTCAGAGTAGCTGCCATCAGGCATAATCATATTCTCTGATATAGTGGCACTTCGAGTATAAGTTAATGCTACCCCTTGTATGACAAACATAGTTGCTAGTGTTAAAAGCATATCTGGTATTCTCATTTTTACGATCAAAAATGAGTTTAATAGTCCTACTAAAATGGCCGCCACCAGAGCTACTAATATAGCAATCAGCGTCGACTGTCCATACCAGACAAACATCGATATTACGACAGCATTTGCTAAAGAAGCTACGGAACCAATCGATAAATCAAAACCATTTACAGATAAGGAAATCGTAAGTCCGATAGCAATAATTGTAACAATAGAAATTGATCGTAAAATATTCTCAATATTGCTCCACTGTAAAAAAGCAGGATTGGCGATCGAAAATATAACAATTAATAAAATAATGGTGATGATGGTCCCATATTTATAAAGAAACTGAAAAAAATCGAATGACTGCTTATTTTGCTTTGGAGAAGATGATGAATTAGACGTATTGGAACTTGCACTCATGAATCCCTTCCCCCTGTCGAATAAAATAATAATTGCTCTTCTGTTGTTTTGTTTGTTTGTAATTCTTTGACAACTTTCCCATCATAAATCACATAGGATCGATCCGTAATACCTACGATTTCAGTCAATTCACTCGAAGCATAGATAATCGACTTCCCTCTTTTAGCTAATTCAAGAATCAAGGTGAAAATATCTTTTTTAGATCCAACATCCACACCCTTTGTTGGCTCATCAAAAATATACACATCCGCATCTGCAATTAACCATTTACCGATGGCTATTTTCTGTTGGTTTCCACCCGAAAGATTAGATAGTTTCGTTTCAATCGATGGTGTTTTGACTCCTAACTTCTCTACCATTTCCGCAGAAACTGTACGCTCTTTTTTGAAATTCAAAAAAGAAAAACGACGTACAAATGATGATAAATGAGCAGAGGTTAAATTGGTACTGACTTTTTCCTCTACCAATACCCCCTCTTTGCGACGTTCTTCTGGAACAAGGGCTATACCATAATTAACAGCCTGGTTAGAGTTACGGATATTTAATGTTTTTCCATGCATTTTCACAATGCCTTCCAGGTGTGAAGACTCTCCAAATAATGCTTTGCAAATCTCTGTCTTTCCTGCCCCAACTAAGCCTGCTAGTCCAATTACTTCTCCTGCGCAAACATGAAAAGAAACGTCTTCTACCTTTTCATCATCACGCAAGTGTTTCACTTCGAAAACTTTCTCCTTTACTTCACGTTCCATTGTTGGAAATTGTTCTTCCATTTGTTTTCCTAACATCTTTTCTACAACGGAATCGATCGTAACCTCATTTATTTGATTGTGACTGATAAAATTCCCATTACGCATAACCGTTATCTCATCACATATTTCAAATAATTCTTGAAGTCGGTGTGAAATAAAGATGACGCCAACATTACTTGAACGCAATTGACGTACGATTTCAAATAATTGGTCAGTTTCTGTATTACTAAGAGGTGCAGTCGGTTCATCCAATATTAAATAACGACAATCTCTCGATATCGCTCGAGCAATTAATACCATTTGTTTTTCTGCTAATGTTAATGTTCGTACGAGTCGTCGAGAAGATACATGTATGTTTAATCTCTCTAGTAAGCTAGAAGCCTCTTTATGAATTTGGGAATATTGAATAAATTGTCTCTTCCCCATACCATTTACCATTTTGTTTAGCATAATATTTTCGCCTACCGTCAGATATGGAATTAATGCTGTATCCACTTCTTGATAAACGATTTGAATACCTAATTCTTTCGCATCCTGTGGTGAGCGTATTTCAATTTTCTTATCATTTAAAATAATGTCACCAGTATAATGTGTATATGCACCAGAGAGCACTTTCATCAGCGTTGACTTACCAGCACCATTGGCACCTATTAAAGCGTGTACCTGCCCCGTATGCATCAGAAATTGTGCATCATCTAAAGCTCGAACTCCAGGAAAATCTATTGTTATATTTTTCATTTTCAATATTGATTGTGGCATTGTAATCACCCGCCTTTTTTTACGGATACTTATAGTATGTAGAAGATAGAAAGCCATGTAGAGGCTTTCTATCCATTTTATTCTTAATTAGAGTGATGTTCTTTTAAAGTGGCCATCCAATCTTCTTTAAATTGATCAGACTCTCCCCATCCTTCAACAACATCTGCTAAGGTTTCCATGTTTACTTCTTCATCCGAGGCATTTAACTCTTCTTGAGAAATCATCGATGGTTCAAGAGATGCTTCTTGTGGCGTTTCTTCACCTGCGAATTTTTTAGCTAGTAATCTTACATTTACAGCACCAATTAATTTCGGGTCGACTGCAGCTGTATATTTCCAAGGACTGTTTTCCTCTTGCATTAGTTGAAGATCTGCATTGGAAACATCAATACCATATACATCAATTTCTTCTCTTCCAGCTTCTTGAATTGCTCGAGTCGCTCCAACAGCAAATGCATCCCATGTTGCAAAGATTGCGTCAATTTCACCTTCTGGTAATTCTGTCAACCAAGCTCCAACAGCTTCTTGCGTTTTTGTTTGTGGATCCGTAGCATCTCCAAATCGTTTCACTTCTTTAATACCAGGATTTTCTTCTAAGACTGTTTCATACACATTATTTCTTCTCACCATTGGTGGAAAACCATCTACCCAAAGATAACCAATATTTGCTTCGGGATGTTCTTCTACTAACTTATCAAGAGCTAATGTAGCTAGTTCTTCATCATTTTGAGATGTAAGCGTAACTCCATCAATCTCCAATGCACCTTCATTTGTATCAAATGCTACAACTTCAATCCCTTTATCTCTGGCTTCCTGAATTAATTCCACCGTAGTGTCATCATCACCATGAGAGATAATTAAACCGTCATATTCTTGGTTAATCGCTTGTGAAATTGTGTCATGAAAGCTTGTAGTATCCCCATTTGCTGAGAATGTATCTACCTTCATTCCTAATGCTTGACCTTCTTGTTGTGTACCTGCTAAAAATTGCTGTGTATGATCATCCCCACCAATTTTACGGATAACCATAATTTCCAGTTGTTCACCAGATTGTAATGCCTCGGGTACACCTTCTAAGTCTGTTGTTTCTGCTGACTCATTACTGTTTCCTTCATCTGTACTACTTTCATCATCTTGACCACATGCGGTAAGTATACTTAGTAAAGTAATAACAATCGCAAATAACCACATTTTACTGTTTTTCACTATTAAAACCCCCTAAAATTTTTTATGATAACATACCGTGTTTTTATTTTTTGGTATGTAGTATCCACTAAATACGTTTATTTTGTAACCTTTTTATTACTTCTTTTGTTAGTTGATTAACAATATCTTCAGAATTGTTATCGAGCTCTGGTTCTCCCGATGTGGACGGAGACAAATTAGTCGCTTTTCTTAACGATTGATCTAAATCAGAAAATAAATCATCTATATTTTCTAGTCCGACAGACAGACGAACCATATCTTCTGATACTCCTGAAGCTTTCAGCTCTTCACCTGATAATTGCAAATGAGTCGTCGTTGCTGGATGAATAATTAAACTTTTTGCATCACCTACATTTGCAAGGTGAGACCATAATTCCATGTTATTTATTAGTTTACTGCCTGCTTCTCTTCCGCCTTTAATTCCGAAAACAAGTACAGAACCAAACCCATTTTCTAATTTTTGTTTGGCATACTCATGTGATGAGTGTGATGTTAAGCCCGGATATGTAACCCAACTTACGGCAGGATGACTCTCCAATTTTTTTGCTAGTGCTAACGCATTATCATTATGACGTTGCACTCGTAAATTTAGTGTTTCTAAACCTTGTAATAATTGAAAAGCATTGAAAGGACTTAAACATGCACCTAAATCTCGTAATAATTGCACCCTTAACTTGGTTGCAAAAGCGATATCACCAAAATCTTTGGCATATACGATGCCATTGTAACTGCGATCTGGTTCAATGAAACCTGGATATTTATTGGAATTCCAATCGAAATGACCACCATCTATCACAATACCACCTATGGAAGTCCCGTGACCCCCAATCCATTTTGTAGCAGAATGAACCACTATGTCTGCACCTTGCTCAATCGGGCGACACACGTAAGGTGTAGCAAATGTGTTATCGACGATTAATGGAACTCCTGCCTCATGTGCAATTTTCGATACAGATGGTATATCGAGTACGTGTAAACTTGGATTACCTATCGTTTCAGCAAAAACTGCTTTCGTTTTATGATTTATTGCCTTCTTAAAATTTGTTGGATCTGTAGGATCAACAAAGTGAACCTTTATACCATATCGAGGTAAGGTTATTGAAAATAGATTATACGTACCCCCATAAATATTGGTAGCTGCAACAATCTCATCACCCGCAGAAGCAATATTTAATATTGACATCGATATACCTGCCATACCTGATGCTGTAGCTACTGCGGCAACGCCACCTTCAAGTAATGCCATTCTTTTTTCAAAAACGTCTAACGTTGGATTCATCAAACGACTATAAATATTGCCATTTTCCTGTAATGAGAATAATTTCTCAGCGTGCTCTGTATCTTCAAACACGTAGGATGTGGTTTGATATATTGGAACTGCTCTTGAACCTGTCGTCGGATCAGGTGTTTGTCCACCATGTAATAATAATGTTTCTATGTGCTTATCACCCATTTTGTAACCCCCAATTATCTTTAAGGTGAAATAATTAAAATAATCATAACATATTACTTTCGAAATTTGTCGAAAATATCATTAATTCAGAAAATTCAAAAAATTATCAATTGATTATTAACCAATAATTAATCGAATTGCCCCGAGTGCAGCAAATACTAATACTAATATTTGAAATACTTTTTGGGGCATTATTTTTATAACTTTCACCCCAATTAACGCCCCAATTAGAATCGCAGGAATTAACCATGCATTAAATTTAATAGATTCCACTGTGATAATACCTAAGGAAATATAGAAGGGTATTTTAATGACATTTACAAATAAGAAAAACCATGCACCAGTCCCAACAAATTCTTTCTTCGGTAAACCTTTGACCAATAAGTAGATAGCCATGACACCACCTGCTGCATTTCCTATCATTGTAGTAAACCCTGCTAATATTCCCATACTAATAGTAAAAACTTTAGATTCTGGCAACATTTCTACAAACTTTTCTCCTAATTTTTCACGACTAATATGTAATACAATTAATGCTAGCACTAAAATACCTACCATTGGTTTCAATTGCTCACTGGTTACAACATCCAAGACGAAATAACCAAGCACAATTCCGATTAAAACCCATGGGACAAGTGAAAATAAATAACGCCAGACAACGTCTCTACGATAATAGGTAACAGCAAATAAATCCCCGATGATCAATAAAGGTAATAGTATTCCCACAGATTCGCGAGCAGGAAAAATCATCATAAAAATTGTGACAACTAATATCCCCATACTTGCTACGCCTGCTTTAGCAAAACCTATTAACAATCCACAACATACGATTATTATCCATTCAATTATTGATAAGTCAAAAATAACAAACACCTCATATCCAGTTGTTTACCACGATGTAATTGTCCACTTTACCGAAACGGTTCGAATCCTAACAAAAAAAGCTATGTAGAGAATGAACGGACGACTAACTACGTGATATGTTTTGTTACTACTTTAAAAATCTTGCAATCTCAAAAATCGATAATCTTGATTTTTTGTTTGAGATGCTTTTTTGTTCAGTTCTTCCAAAATATCGTAAACAGTAATAATTCTTCCTTGAAAAGCCTTAAGTTTGCCTAATACAATGTTCTCTACCCAACTGGGAGCTTGGTCTTGTGAAACATCGATATTATCTTCAAACAACTTCTCAATATTTGCTAAATATTTTTTTCCTACATCACTTGTTCTTTGGTATTTTGTCATATCTGTATCATTTAAACCTGGATCAAGTGCATATATTTCGATTGGATCCTCGCTCAATTCTACTGATAGATTTTCAGTGAACCTCGCTATAGCTGTTTTGGACGTACCATACCCATTTCCATAAGGGAAGGCATCTAATGTACCACCACCAACCAAGTTGATTAGTTTTCCATGATTTTGTGACAACATAATCGGAATAACACTTGCAGCGCATTGATAGGTACCGATAACATTGGTTTCAATATCCTGTTTAAATAATTCCGGTGCGACTTCCCACGTCTTTCCAATCGCTTGGAAGGAACCAGCATTATTCACCCACACATCAATCTTACTGTATGTATCGATCACATATTTTAGTGTCGATTGCACTTCCTCCAGGTTTGTCACATCCATTGTAACCATGCGATGATCTCCTGAATATTGAAGTAATTCTTCTCTTACTTCATCCACCTTCTTCATATTTCTTCCTGAACCAATGACTGTATATCCTCTTTTGGCAAAATAGATTGCCATATTGCGTCCAATTCCTCTTGAAGCCCCTGTTATAAAGATAACCTGTTGATCCATTTTATCACCTCATAATTTTTTTGAATGTCTTCATTCTAATTGAAAGATGACTATAATAAAAATAGTTTGCTAGACAACAATATTTACCATGATCCATATTAGAATAAAGCTTGTTATCATCGTTAAATTGGATGCTGTTCCGACCAAGCGTTGATTATAGCCAAACATAATGGCATACGGTAAAACAGATGCTGGTGTTGGTAAAATGAAGCCGATTAATAAGGTGAATTTGAACATATCTTCGACAGGCAGCCACAAGTAACAGGCAATACCTGCAAATAATCCGATCCCATATTTCGTAGCTAAAAATTTCAAGATAAGTGTGCCATACCCTTTGGCAAAAGAAAAATTCAAATACAGGCCGAGCAGTAATAATGAAAGTGGCATATTAGCTACAGAAATCGTATCTG
Source organism: Gracilibacillus kekensis (assembly GCF_900143085.1). GTDB lineage: Bacteria > Bacillota > Bacilli > Bacillales > Amphibacillaceae > Gracilibacillus > Gracilibacillus kekensis. Next base: position 45,836 of record NZ_FRCZ01000010.1, read on the forward strand.
AGACAGTGATTATTATGTTTGGCAGACTAATTCCGATTATGCTTAATAGCCCCATGATCAAATAGGTTTGTAAGGGAATTGACTTCGATAATTTCACTATAATCGAACGTGTTTCTAACATCCCACCACTTCCAGCATACATACCTGCAATAATATAACTTAGACCAAATACGATAAAGGCATTCCCTATATCGAACATACCAAAATATTTTAGCCCTTCAAAGCCAAATAGACCTTCTACTAATGGATAAGCAAACAAGCCAATATTTAACCCAGGTACCATCATACTAAAAGTCCCCTTAATATCCTTTGTATGATTCCTGAATATGTATATTGCCATAAAACCGTTTACTAGACCATAAACAAAGGCGATAACGATTAAATAAAATAAGGAAGCTGTAAACTCAATATCACTAAACGTAACAATAATTAAGCAAGGAAGGGTTAAATTAAACACAATCCTTGCGATAGCTTCACCATCTTTTTCTTTTACAAGATTATTTCTTTTTAATAAATATCCGATTGTAATAATAACAATCGATATCAAAAATTGTTCATTAAATCCACTCATTTGCTGACTGTCTCCCTACTGAAAAAATCCTAATTCCTTGTACTACTATACCATATCTTGCAATAGTAATAATCCCACCAATTTTTTTGACAGAAAGATATCCAAGTTGTACCATTAATAGAGTAATTGCATGAATTTTTTGAATTGTATTTCAATTACATTTAAAGGAGGAATAGTACTCTTTTTTGAAGAGACTAATATTATATGACAGAGACTTGGTACTTTTTAGACACGAACAAACAGACACCGGCTTATAATATGGCTGTAGATGAATGTTTATTAAATTGGCACAGCAACCAGCAAATACCACCGATTATTCGCTTTTATGAATGGTTACCAGCTGGATTGTCAGTAGGATACTTTCAAAAAACCAAAAACAAGATTAACATGGAAGCAGTCCAAAAAAACAATATTGAACTAGTTAGAAGATTAACTGGTGGTCGCGCAGTCTTACACGATCAGGAATTAACGTATAGTGTGATCGTTTCGGAAAACCACCCGAAAATGCCTCGTTCTGTTAAGGAAGCATATCTCGTCTTATCTAAGGGTTTATTAGAAGGTTTTCAATCCTTAGGAATTAATGCATCCTTTGCTATACCTGAGGGTAAGTTAAATACAAGTCAATCTGCCGTTTGTTTTGAAGAGCCTTCATGGTATGAGCTTGTGATTGATGATAAAAAAGCAGCAGGCAGTGCACAAACAAGAAAAAAAGGTGTCATACTGCAACATGGATCTATTCCTTTAGAAGTTGACGATCACAAACTCTATGACTTATTTATTTATAAGAATGAAAAAGTGAAGGAAAGAGCAAGGGCTGCATTTAGCGACAAGGCTATTTCTATTGCACAGGCCGCAAACCGTGATATTACACTGAATGAAGTGAAAAAAGCCTTCAAAAAGGGATTTGAAAAAGGACTAGACATTGATTTACAACCACTTGAATTAAATGAGGAGCAGAAGTTAGAAATTAATGACCTTATGCACAGCAAGTATTTAAATAATGAATGGAATTTTTCGAGATAGGAGACGATACAAATGGCAAAAAAAGAGGAACATTTACGTAAACCCGAATGGCTGAAAATTAAAATTAATACAAATAAATCGTACAATCGTCTAAAACATTTGATGCGAGACAAACGTTTAAATACGGTATGCGAAGAAGCAAAATGCCCTAATATTCACGAATGCTGGAGTGAAAGAAAAACAGCTACTTTTATGATTTTAGGTGATACTTGTACAAGAGGTTGCCGTTTCTGCGCTGTTAAAACTGGGCTTCCTAATGAGTTAGACTGGGATGAACCACAACGAGTTGCTGAGTCTGTTGAGATCATGGGCTTAAAACATGTTGTTGTGACCGCAGTGGCGAGAGATGATTTAAATGATGGTGGAGCAGCAGTGTTTGCTGAAACTGTACGACAAATACGTGAAAAAGTTCCTGGATGTACGATTGAGATTTTACCTTCTGATATGAAAGGTGATTATGAGAGCCTACATACTTTAATGGACAGTGGTCCTGATATTTTTAATCATAATATCGAAACAGTCAGAAGACTTACAAAAAAAGTTCGCGCCATTGCAATGTATGATCGTTCGCTTGAATTATTGCGCAGAGTGAAAGAAATTGCTCCTAATACGCCAACCAAATCAAGTATTATGGTTGGACTTGGTGAAACGAAAGAAGAATTAGTGGAAGCAATGGATGACCTTCGCGCAAACAATGTTGACATTGTCACGATCGGTCAATACTTACAACCAACCACACGACATTTAAATGTCGAACGTTATTATCATCCCGATGAATTTAATGAATTAAAACAAATTGCTTTATCCAAAGGTTTTAAACACTGTGAAGCTGGACCTCTTGTTCGATCATCTTACCATGCAGATGAACAAGTTAATCAATCCGCAGCACAACGTCGGATAAAGTATATGAAGGGGTATGAAGAAACAAGTGGTCAGGAATTAAATAATATCACTTTTTAATAATGTACGTGAGACATACTCGGAAGTTAATATGAGTAATCATAAGGAGCTAATTAAAATAAATGAAAACTCATTATCAAGCATTATTTTTAGATATTGATGGTACGATCTTAAGACGTGATCATACCATTGAAGATACTACCAAGGTTGCGGTAAACCAGGCACAAGCTAAAGGCATAGAAGTATTTTTAGCAACTGGTCGGCCGCTTCATGAAATCAGCGATATTGCAGAAGAACTAAATATTAACTCTTTGATCGGTTATAATGGTGCATATGCTAAATATAAAGGTAAAACTTTAGTGGATGAACCAATGTCTGCATCTGTTATTGATCAATATTTAGGGATAGCGAAGGCCAACAACCATGAGATGATTTTATATACAGACAAATTAAATTTACTTACTTCTGTTTCAAATCCTATTGTTCAGAATTTTGTTGACTTCTTTCATCTAAACAGCTATCAACCATACGAAACTAGGTTCCGTAAAGATATTTTGGGTGTTACGTTAATGAATGTGAGACCGGATGAACCAATATTATATGACCTTGAAAGTGAGAACATATATTTTTCCCAAGTGAATGTCTCTGGACTAGAGCACTGCTATGATGTGATCAGAGAGAATGTCAATAAAGGATTTGCGATAAAAGCGATTCTTGATCGATTGAACATTTCTTCTAAGAATGCCATTGCTTTTGGTGATGGGATGAATGATAAGCAAATGCTTCAATATGTTGGTGAAAGTTTCGCAATGGGAAATGCCACTCCGAAATTGTTTCAATACGCAAAACACCGCACAACCTCAGTAGAAGACTCAGGAATATATAACGGATTAAAACAACTAGGCATAGTCGAATAATTTTTACAATTATTCGGCTTAATTCTTTGAATACTAGGAACAACTACAAAGTTCACTGTTTTGCTTAGTAGTAATTTTGAAATAAGTGATGTGCTTACATACCGCTCCGGCCGATCGCTTCGCTGTATAATAAGTTCTACAATGCTTGTGACAGTTAAATTTTTGACCTCTTACTCCTATCTACGAGTTTTTCTCTTGACAAAAATAGGATAATGCCTCTTCTTGCTAGCGTTGTAGAATATTAAATTAGCGAAGGCGTCCGCTTCCACTCCTACGGGATGTTTTTATCCGAAGATCCACTTTGGCAAGCGGTTTTTGCTTTCCAAAGTTAGCTGAGGAGAAAAACCCGTGGAAAGGGAAGCGGACAAGCCGTAGCGATTGCAAAGCAGTATTATTCTCTCAAAATTACTACAATGGAAATATAATTACTGCTTAGTATTCTTAAAATACACAACATTACGTCTTGCCTCGATCGTGTTTGAGGGTGAGAAAATTGGTCATGTCTCATGCGCACAAAAGAGCCAACTTTTTTAGAAGTTGGCTTTTTTGTGTTTTGTGAAAACAGACACCTTAAATGGATAGGGGAGCAACAAGCTATCATACATATAAGCAGGCTAAAGTGGACTAATTATTCAGCTTACATGTATTTTATCAATTAATGAACTTTCCACATTCACTAATTAATAGGTTACGTATAATATAACAAAGGGAAAACATCCCTACATTAAACTTGTTAAAAAATCTAACACTAAAATTTCGAAAATCACACACGCCCATTTTTATCAAAACTAGACATTTACCCTAACTTATTCTTGACTCCAACATACATTATATAGTGATAATACACAAGGAGGTTGATTAAATGAGCTATTACGGTGGCTGTAATCCATGTGGTGGATATGGTAGCGGATATGGTGGCGGTGGTTATGGCAGCGGATTTGCCTTAATCGTTGTACTTTTCATCTTGTTAATAATTGTTGGTGCTTCTTTCTATAGTTAATCAAAAGAATTGGATACACTAACCCACCCCCAATAAAACGCTCGGGCAATGCTATTTAAAACGAAATCCGGACGATCTACAAATTCACAAATAGAATTTGTAATCGTTCGGATTTTTCAATTATGACACATTATAATGTTGGCTCGTTTAAGACTCTTAGATGATAGACCCCTCCCGCGATTTTTCCTTGACCTGCTGAGAATGTTACCGTTACTTTCTCTTTACCTTCTACAAATTGAGTCGGAATAGAATAGCTTTTTGTGTATAGCTCTCCAATATCAGGCTGATTAAAATGTTCCCTCGCTATAAAATGATCATCCACACGAATCGTAAAATCTCTTTCCATCTTGAGGCCATCTAGTTCTAGACTAGCATCATTTTTATTATAAGTAACTACCAAGTACATCGGTTGCTCAGGATTCACTGCCAATTCGTAACTGAAATAACCACCATCACGTGCATCCCGCCATCCACTATGCACATCATTCCTGTAACCAGAGAACGAATTTATCACTTTTAAATGGTGATCAACTTCTGGTTGTTGTTCATTTGGGGTTACTTCATCTATTATAACGTTCTGTTCTCTTGCTCGTTTCTTTTTCTCCTCGTCTCCAACTTGCTGATATGTCGTTTCACTCATAATATTCCAATAAATCGTATAGCGCTCATGATGGACGTTGAAAAATGGCTTTAATGTTACTTTCTGATTACCTGGTTGACCGATAGCTTTCGTCTCAAAGATTAGCTCTTTTTCATCTTTTAAAGTAATCCAATTCGACAAATCTTCTTCTGTTACCAGTGTTGGCACCTCTATTAATGGATGGTTATTTAATGATTGGTGATCGTCTAATATGTCTGTATTTGGAAAATTCTCACGCCCCAGTGCGCCTGCTAAAACTAACGGTCCATACATGATAACCTGTTTCTTGTCATCATCTTTTGCAAGATATCGAAATAGCTCCATTGATAAATCAAATGAAATTTCGTCGCCATTTTGCCATTCACGTTTTATTGTGAAATAGCCATCTTCCTCTTCCACTTTTTGATGCTTCCCATTTACTGAAACTTGACTATCATCCTTTAACCAAATAGGCTTTCGAATTCGTATCTCCGTTATATCATCTGTCACTTTTTCTAATTTTAAAGAACTACTCTGCTGAAACGGAAAATCTGTTTGTTGTTTGATCATGATACGGTCATCATGGAAGGAAGCTTTTGCTGACAAAAATAAATGAACGTATAACGTATCCTCTCTCATTTCAAATATCCGACGATTATAACGCGCAGGATTTTCCATTCCTGTCCCTGTACAACACCAAAATGAATTATCATGAGAATGATAGACTTTAAAATGACCGGGTTCTGTTGAAACAAAGTATGTTTTCATTCCCGAATCAGGATCCTGTGATGCTAAAATATGATTATATAGGGCACGTTCATAATAATCAAAATAATAGGAGCTTGGTTGCCAATCAAATAAAAATTCTGTCAATTTTAACATGTTATATGTATTACATGTTTCTGTCGTTAAAATACCTAATTCCTCTGAATTTTCAGGTCCAAAGTGTTCCCTAATACTATTTCCACCTATCGCATATGTTCGATAGCTTACGACTTGCTCCCAAAAAAAGGTGGCGATTTGCTTATATTTATCATTACCTGTAATGTTATATAACTTAGCTGCTCCAATCACTTTTGGAATTTGTGTATTGGCATGCCTTCCTTCTAAATCGTCTTGTTTGTTTGCCAAAGGGGCTAAAACTGCTTTATGGTAAAACCTCTCAGCTAATTCTAAATAACGCTTATCATTTGTAATGAGATATAAGTCTGCAAACACCTCATTCATGCCTCCATGTTCACACCTTAACATCTCTTGAAATTGGTTTTCCGTTAAATCCTTTAAACCGTTATATGCCCAATCTGATAATCGGATTACCACCTGTAGTGCCTTTTCAGAACCGATAATTTGGCAAACGTCGATTAAACCAGCATAAATTTTGTGGATAGAATACCATGGGACCCAAGAACCGCCTAAACTAAAATTGCTGACTTCGAATTCACCGGTAAAAACTTGATCAAAGCAATCTCTTGGAAATCCACTAAGATAACCATCAAGCTCTATCGATTGAATTTTCTCTAATTCCGATAAAGCATATTCTAGCTTTTTCTTTAATTTAATATCACCAGTGGCTTGATACATAGTTGCAGATGCCGACAACCAGTGACCAACCGAATGACCAGCAATTTGGGTTGATTCCCAACCTCCATACCTTTCTTTTTTCGCCTTCACACCAACTGCTTCATAACATGGCGCCACAAGGCGATCCACATCTAAATTAAGTAGATATTCTTTCCCTTTTTGCTGTGAATCATAGAATAGCCCGTCTAATAGTTGAATCTTTCCCATACTTTCCACCTCCGTATTCCGTTCATATACAAGTATGAAAGAAATTCAACGAATTGTACATTCAAAAAAAGTAAAATTACATATCTTTTTTTTGTATTATGTTATAATTCTATTACTATTAAACTAAAGGCGGATTAATATTGAATAATAAAATTGAAATTATAAACAGCAATATAGCATTAATCCATGAAATTGGAATAATGGATGACTGTGAAGGTATTTTAAAACATCCAAATCGAATTATGCCGGATTTAAATGTCTTTGTATATGTCATAAATGGCAAACTTCAAATAAATGAAGATGGAAAATCGTACATTTTAGAAAAGGGCTCCTATCTTTTTCTCAGAAAAAATGCCCATCATTGGGGAGAGGATTATTACCAGCCTGGTTCTGAATGGTATTATATTCATTTTTTTAATCACTCTCTTCCTAGTGAAACTTCAGAATACAGTCCATATGGTAAAACTTCATTAATTAATCAAGATGAATACCAATCAAAAATTACATTGCCGAAGTTTGGAACGGTTAGCCAAAGGAAATATATTATTTCTCAACTTGATAAACTATTAGAAATGTTCGAATCTTCCCATCCACTCCGCCCAATGTTAACGAGTATGCAATTGCATCAATTTTTTTTAGAATTATACCTTGAAAACCTGGAATCTTTCGCTAACAAGAAATCAAATCGAATGATCATTCGGATGATTAACTACATTGATGGAGCAAATAAAAAAGTGACAAGTCAAGAAATTGCCGATCATTTAGGAATGAACTATGCCTACTTATCAACTTTGTTCAAAGAATACACTGGAAAAAGTGTCACACAATATCAAAATGAAAAAATGATCGAAAAAGCAATTCAGCTATTCAGAAAAGAAAACGTAAACGTTGCCGAGGTAAGTGAACAGCTAGGCTTTTCCAATCCATTTTATTTTAGCCGTGTATTTAAAAAAGTCACTGGACTATCTCCTTCCGCATATTTACAGCAAATCTATCGTTACTAATATTTATGTATACAATTTGAGTCAAAGAGAAGGTATGTTTAACAAAGAAAATTTCTATAATGGGAGGATTATTTATGCCATTCATTAATAAGAAAAAAATTTGGTTATTGTCTTTTGTATTTATTATTGGTATTTTATTTATTTTAGTTCCAAATATTAGAGGTCCCTATAATCTACAAAGTGTAGAAATAGATGGTTTAAAAGAAGTTGGTGAATATAAATCGGAGATAAACAACTATTCGGTAAAAGTTTTTTTGAAGAAGGGGCCAACTCTACATTTCGAATATAGCTATGTTGGAGCCCTTTTTGAAAAAAATAAATTCATTCGAAATATCTTTTGGATTGGACCAAGTGGAAATGATTTTGCTGTAGAATGGAAAGAATCAAATATAATTGACATTAAAAATTTAACTTCATCAAATCCTAATATTACGTTAGATGTTCAAAAAGATAAATATGATTTTAGGAAAGACCCTTTTCTTCAACCAAAGGAGACTTTAGTTGAACATGACAAATTCACAAAGAAACGCTTGGATTAACACCAAGCGTTTTTTGTATGCTGTTTATTTATTATTTATAGTCTGTCTTGGGTCTTTTTCACCTGTTATTTTTGCTTTTCCCCAAGGTCTCAGACTGTTTAGGAAAAGTTCCGTGTCTTTTTTTTACGTTATTTCCCTTTTGCTCCTCCGCCCTTACTATGGAGTGCAAATAGGTTCGTATCTATAGAGAATTGAATGGATTGACGTTCTCTTTCTCGTTTTATTGCTAATTGAATTAATTGATCTGTTAATTGCTGAAAATCCTTGCCTGTAGGTTCCCATAAATAAAAGGATAATGAACCCGGAATCGTATTAATTTCGTTTACGAAAACTTCACCTTCCGGATTTAATAAAAAGTCAATACGTGAGACACCACTTGCATTTAACAGTCGAAATGTTTTCTCTGCTAATCCCTTTACTTTGGTAGTTGCCTCATCAGAAATCTCAGCTGGAATAATGCGATTGACGCTTTCCATTCCTTTCGTATCTCCTGATTTTCCGCCACTTTGATACTTATCAGCATATGATAAAATCTCGTCAGAACTTAGCACTTGTTCACAAAGGGAACTCTCGACTTCTTCATAGTCGCCGATCACGGAACAATTCACTTCTGTTAAATCAGTCACCATTTTTTCAATAATTACTTTAAAACTATAGGAAACAGCTAGTTCAATCGCTTCTTCTAGCTCTTCTTCATTGTTCGCTTTTGAAATACCAACACTTGAGCCTAAATTAGCAGGTTTCACGATTACTGGATAGCCAACTGATTCTGCTAACTGCTTAACTGCCGTCTGATCCTGGTGCCACTGACTAGCATAAAACCACTCGTAATCAACGATGGGAACATTGGCATCCCGTAAAATTTGTTTCATCATTACCTTATCCATACCTGCAGCAGAAGAGGCGACATCGCATCCGACATATGGCAGACCTAATAATTCAAGATAGCCTTGCAAAGAGCCATCTTCTCCATTTGTACCATGTATAACCGGGAATACCACATCAATGGTAGTTATCACACCTTTGGAGAAAAGCGTTCGCTCCTTCTTCTTTAAAACGATGGTATCTTCATTTTCCTGTTCTAAAACGACCTTTTCTACTTGTTTAAACAATTGATCAAGGTCTTTATAATTATCAATATCGGTTAAAACATCACCGGTATACCATTCTTTCGATTTACTTATATAAATAGGTATTGCTTGATATTTCGAGTCATCCATTGCACTCATTGCTTGCAGTGCAGAGATAACTGATACTTCATGTTCAACAGATACGCCACCAAAAATAACGGCTACTTTCGTTTTCACAGCCTATTCCTCCTCGTAAAAAACTAGACCTTTCACCAGATATAACTAAAGTAAAAGCAACACTAGTCTTACTCATTGTATGTGTCTGGTAAATCATTCTCTAATAAAATTATCGCGTCTTGACGATTTAACGCCTGAATTTGTGAAATCGCATGATTTAAATCTTTAGCAATAAATAATTGTTCCTCTGGATAATCTTTTTCCCGCAGACCATCCTGAAGAGGTTTTGTTTGCTTCTCTCCAACTAAAATCACGTAATCACATGCATCTGCTGCATATTCACCAAATGCTTTGTTGTATTGGTATTCTTTATCACCTAATTCTACCATACCTGGTGTCACCAGCACTTTATAACCATCCATTGATGAAAGTACTTCCAAAGCCATACGCGATCCGGTCGGATTGGAGTTAAAACTATCATCAATTACCGTTAAATTACCAAAACCTTTTTTGATTTCCATTCGATGCTTGACAGCCTGGATTTTCTTTACACCTTGTTGCAGTTTATTTAACGGTACATTCATTTCCCATGCCACACTGATTGCCGCTAAAATGTTATAAACATTATGCTTACCTAAAATTTTGGTTTCAAAATCAGCATCCAATGTCCCAGCTTTATTGGTGACTCTAAATGTTGTCCCTTTGTTATGAAAGCGGATATTAGAAGCAACATAATCTGCCTCCTGATCATCAATGGCAAAATAGACTTTTCTACATTGATTTTTCGGCGTATATGCCATAATATTCGAATCATCCCGATTCAAAAAGGCAACACCATCTTCAGGCAATGTTTCCACTATCTCATATTTTGTTTTTTGAATATTCTCTAGAGTTTTAAATGTTTCCAAATGTTGCTCACCAATTGCAGTTAATATCGCATATTTATGGCCAACTAATTCACAAATTTCCTGAATATTCCCCGGCTCTTTTGCACCCATTTCTGCGATAAACACATCATGATAGGGTTTTAGTGAATTACGAATTGTAATGGTTACACCGATCTTCGTATTAAAGCTATTAGGTGTTTTCAAGGTATTAAAATGAGACGATAAAATGGTATCAAGTACAAATTTAGTACTAGTCTTCCCAAAACTGCCGGTAATACCGATGGTAGTGGTATTCTGGGCACTTGAGATAATGTTTTTTGCATCTTTATAATAGTGTTCTTTAATCCCATTTTCGATCGGTTTATTAATAAGATTAGCAAGAAGTATAATGGCGTAAGTCAACAACGATCCAAATACTATAACAAATACAGCATAACTAAGTGGATAATCATTCCAAATGAAATGCAAACTTGTCGCTATTAAGAAAAGATAAATCACAGCGACCGTCGTGATCAATCGCTTTACACGGGCGGTCACGACAAGTTTCTTTTTCTCTTGTTTGTTTTTAGGTACAATCAAACCTAATAAAACAATAAGAAACACAGTCCAGTTTTGATTGAAGTAATAAAGAATGGCTAATGCAAGTGCTACCCACTCATTAAACGGAAATACTTTTATCCAGTGGTCTTTCATCCAACGTATCAGTCTGTTATTAAAATAACTATTTAATTGCAACATATGGAGTCCCTGTTTCACTCGGAAGAAAAGATAGGCGATCCATAATATACTTATAATCGATAAAATGATTTGCATCACTCAACTGCTCCTTTGTCATCTTCTAAAAAAGTGTCCACTATTACGGCCACTCTGCGTTTTTGTTCTAAGAATACGTAATGTCCTGCATTTTCGATCAATGCTAATCCTGCATTGGGTATTAATTTTTCCATAATTTTCGCGTCTTCCACCGGTGTTGACGTATCATTTGCTCCCCAAATTAATAAAGTAGGGGCTTTAATGTTTGGCATATGGTGCTGCAGGTCTTCATTGACGACTTTACTTAGTGTTTGCTGCATCACTCTCGATGCACTTTGGTAATCAGATGAACCAGCCTTACCACGATATTTCTGAATAATATCCTCTTTGTATCGGTTTAAAACGGGTAAATTTAATACTTTTTTTAGTGTCTTGTAGCTGTAAACTTTCAGATAATAATCCAATTTACGTTTTGGCTTTACACCAGCACTGCCTATTAAAATTATTTTATGTACTCCTGATTGGTGTCTATCCGCATACTTAATAGACACTCTTCCACCAAAAGAATGTCCAATTAAAATTGGATTTTTGATTTCTAATTTCGTTAATAACTTTTCCAAAAAATCAGTATACTGTCTGACATCCCAAGATTCTGGGGGCTCATCACTCTCACCGAATCCCGGAAAGTCAATCGAGGTTACTTGGAAATTTGAACTTAAGCTATGCTGCAAATCTTCAAATAAATCGAGCTTTGTACCCCAACCATGAAGCATCACTACAGGGCGACCTTCACCAGTTTGTTTATAATGTATATTTAATTTATCTATTTCGGTATACACGAATGAACGCTCCCTTTTCCATCTCAACTTAAAACATTCGTACATCACTTCTAATATATGACGCAATCTTTTCGTTTAGTCAGATTTTTTTAACACTCCTAATCATATCATAAAAAGGCCAAAAAATAATCCATAAAGTGATACTTCCTTCAATTGGATTTATTGCCTTATGCTTGTTTTAAGCGAAACTTATTGGAAAGTTAAAGTCCGTTTATCCCCCACTTAGTTTCTTTGTTATACGTGAAACTTTTCGTTAAGAGTATGATGGACGGTTACACCGTGTGAAACTACATAGCTATCTAAAATGGATAACAGAGGACATCGTTAGACTGTATCCGAATTATTCTTTTATTAAACAAAAAAAGAATAGAAAAATATCAATCCACTAAGATTTTTTCTACTTTCCTGAAATTAAATAATCCAAAAGATATTGATTTCTAGTCATAGAATTCGTTATCTTTTGGATTTATTGTATTCATTTTATTTTTGTCCTAACTTTAAGCTGCTCGTTGTTTATTATTGGTAGTTATTTTTAACAAATTTGCTTGTTGTAATCGTCTGCGAACAATGATTCCAATCCAACTTGCTAGAAAAGCTTTAATTAGACCCACTACTAAGAATGGGTATACCCCTCCCGCCAAGGCAGCGGCCCAAGATAAATCAGCGACAAATTTCAATTGCACCATGCCAAATGCTAGTGTAATAACCATACCTACCGTATTTGCAACCATAGCCATTGCTATAGTAAAGGTAGTTTTTTCAAGAATCTTACCTGTCACATATGCAGCAAAAATAAAGCCTATGATATAACCCCCGGTTGGACCGACTAACACTTGAGGACCGCCACCGAATCCAGCAAAAACTGGTAACCCTATCGCTCCTAACATCATATAACAAACCATCGCGACAGCTCCTAATCTACTACCGATAATTGTGGCTGTAAGTCCGACAGCTAATGTTTGACCACTAATAGGAACCAGCGGTAATGGAATTTCCATTTGTGCTAAAATAGCTGTAATAGCTGCAAAAATACTAGATAAAATAATCGCTCTTAATTTCGATGATTGCACGTTTCCCTCTCCTTTGTTAACTTTTATAAAAATTAGGTTAACATAATGAGTGAAGAACTGTAAAGTTTTTTTATGACAGGTTATAAAAAAACTGCCTGCTAATCAGACAGTTTTTCATTATAGCCTTCTTTTAATGTATCTGTTGCTTGTTCGTGTGTTTCAGCTAAACCTTGACTCAATTGATCATCACGTTGATAATCTTCCACTTCATAATTTCTTTCTGCAACTTTTTGTGAATCTTTCTTCATTGGTTTTTTTGATTTCATGCATCTCACCTCAGAAATAGCATGTACTATTCATTTCGCTATATGCTCTTTTTTTGCAATTCCACTAATTTATTTTCATAGAAACGTCGCTGTTTAGGTTGCTCTGTCTCTTGATAAAACGAAATAATGGCAAAATAAGCTTCTTCTTTTAAACCAACGTTGTTTACCTTTTCTAACAATTGTATGCCTAGCAAGTAATATTTCTCTGCCTCTTTATTATCTTCAGTTTTTTGATAACAGTAGGCTAAGTGAGTAGCAGAAAATCCTCGTTCTTCACGACAATTCGAGCCCAGCTGACACAATCTTCGTATTTCCTCTTTTTTGTCCGTAAGATCTATTCTTACGGACAAAATCCTCGAATTTCTTCTTATTTGTCTGTAAGATTTTTAAAGATATAAACTCATCCAAAAAAAGTGCTGCCTTTTTTTACTAGGCAACACTTACTCTCTATTTACATAATAGTTTTTGTTTTACTATATCCGAAAGTAACTCCATTCCAGTGACTTCACTGACATGAATCACTTGATTGGTTAATTTCGGATTTTTTCCCCATTTATATAATAAATTTTCTCGTTCTACAATATAGGATGGTTCAAATCGCACACCTTCTTCTCCGTCAAATAGTGCTACATAGAAGATATCTGATTCAACGATGTCTTGGAAAAAGTGACTACCATATGATAGTTCAGGCATAAAGCCTTTTTCCTGAGAGGATACTTCACAAATTGCATTCACATGTTGTATTTCTGAAAAATGTACTGGAACACCCAATGATGGAGTAGTTGTGCCCCAACGGCCAGGTCCAACCAATAAGAGGCGTTCATTTTTTAAATCTCTCGTAATTTTACCAATCGTACGGGCGACACTATATTTATCTTGTTCATTCAATGCGAGATACCCGTCCATATCGACGTAAATGCAATAATCGATCGGAAGGCGAATATTGCCTCCCATAAAATTTCCTTCTGTTTGTATAAAACAGGCTTGATTTTCATCAATTTCTGGAATTGTCACTGATTTACCCAACCCTTTTGTTTGAAGGGGACGACATTGGACAATATTGATATAAAAGTTAGCTTTATCTCTAAAATTAGCTGTAAATTCAACATCAACCGGATAATCATATACACGGGATATTTCTGCCAAAATCTCTTTCATTATACTTGCGAAAGTTGAATTTTTTAACAAGTTTTTAAAATCTAGAATATATGGCGTTGGCATGTTTTTATAGCCTAAATCTTTTAAACGAAATGACGTTTCGGTATCAATTGAAGCAAATAAATTCCGTTCCACATCCCAGACATTTGCGATTGCATCATCTACCTTAACACTAGTTAACTCATTTTTTGAAATGGATAAAATATCCACGCCATGTTGTGAGAATTTCTTTAAGTCATCCATGTGCATTAACGGTTTTCTTGTCGGTTGATCAAGTGCCACAATCTTGGCATAATCATCCACAGTTCGATCTACCGCTCTGGTTCCTAAGCCGAATACAAGACGAATCATACCAGCATCCATGTCAACACTCTTATCCCAAACATAAAGATTAGAAGAATTACCAACACCGGCTACGTGAGGGAAAAAATTATCCTCATAATGATCTCCTGATACACGTTGGATTAAAATTGCCATTTGTTCATCTTTTTCGAATAAACTTCTATTCATTCTGTATTCAAGTGCATCCTCATTCATTGTACTAGCATAGACTGTGCGGATTGCCTTTTCTAATGCTTGATAGCGTTCTTCTGGAGTTCCTTGATTAACACAAAACACGCTATCATACTTACCAGCAAATGCATTTCCAAAGTTATCCTCTAGTAAAGAGCTAGATCGAACAATGATCGGAGATTGTCCGAAATACTCTAATACCTGGACAAATTGCTCTTTAATATTTGTTGGAAATTCACCATTTAGTATTTTCTCACGAAGTTCCCTTGCATATTTATAATAACCTTCTTTCGTTTTTTGTTTGACTCTTAATTTCCACCAGCCATTTTGGACAATATAGGTATAAAAAATATCTGATCCAATATAAAAAGAATCATGTGCTTCCATATATTTAGTAAAACGTTGTTCAGGATCGCTTTTCAGGATTTTTCGTGCCAACAACATCCCAACACTCTTGCCCCCAATAAATCCTGTCCCCACTTCCCTTGCTGCAATGTCTACAATATCTTGTAATGTAAAATATTGATCACATAATTCAAACATTCTGGATTCTTCACCAATTAACAAAGACATGAGCAATCTTTTTGTATGCCCTTGGGTTGCTTGATCTTTCTGTAGATCTTCTCTCGCCTTTGAAAAAATAACATCCCAATAATCCATTCGTTCTTCGACACGATTAATATCGGAAAAGAGAGCAGAAGCTTCAGAGCTTGCTGTAATGCTTTTAACACGATCAGCTTCGATCAAATGCGGGAAAAACATTGTTGGTGAATAACGTTGCCATACTTTTAGTGGATGAATGTAATGTTTTTGATTTACTTCATAAAGATCTAATAAGACTTGCGTAGTTTCTCGGATTCGTGCGATTGTACTGTAGGTGTGGACATTTCTGTTAATTGCAAAATATGCTACCGTATCAAGTTCATATAAATAAGGACAACAAACTTTAAAAAAGTTTCCGATCATTAAATCCGAATACCAATTAGATAAAAGATCTGTTAAACTATCGAAAACATAGAACGTTTTTAAACCTTCTTTTTCAATTAATCGGTGAATTTCAGTAGCGAAACTTTCAAAACCTCTTTTAGCGTCAACATTATACTGAACTACTTCTTTTTCACTAACAAGGGATTCGTGTTGTCCAAACCTGACGTAGACTACTTTTCGATTGTCCTTTAACGCTTTATGAACAAATGGCGTTATAATATCTTTATATGCATTTATATTATCGACTTGCCATACTACATTATCTCCTAATCTTAGTGAGTCAATTGTATCATCAAAGCCTGCCATACCTGTTGAAACCTTTAAATCCATTTCCATTCTAACCACCAACCATTTAATAATGTATACTTATATTCTAATTATAACATCATTATATGATATTCCTATATCAATTAAGCATCGTTTTCATCCAACGAACTGATTAGAGGTATTCAAATAAAAATACTTTCCAAACATACAAATACAAGACACCGATCTATTTATCGATGTCTTGCTCACTAGTTTCTTGTATCAATTGTTTTAATGCTCTTTGATCATATTTGATCCGTTCTTCAATATTTTCGTGAATCTTATTAATTGCCTCTTTAGTCACTTCTGTTCCACTATGGAATTCTTTCATATTGACATCCCATATAAATTGTATCTGCTGGTCTACTGGTTGAGGTTGACCTATAGTGTCATTGGATAATACCTTCCAAAAAGTGCTTTTCAAGTCATTATTTATATAATATGGATCGTTTTCTGCTTGTTCGTACATATAAAACATATCATTCGCCATCTGTTTAGCAAATTCCCAGGCTATTTCTTTATTATCGCTATCTTCTGCGATTGCGATCGACATACTAGCTTTCTTATCTGTACCCGAAAGCCCGAACGGCATAGAGGTAACCCCCCATTTACCTTTCTGTTCAGGTACCCACTCTTTTAAATTTTCCATCACATAACTACCCATTTGAAACATAACCAGTTGATCATCCTGAATTGCCTTTTGACCATTTTCATTCCAAATATTGTAGTACGGACTTAGTCCTTTTTCAGGAACTTCTATTGCTGCATTCGTTAATGTTTGAAAGTCATTTTCTTTACCTAAATAATTATAATCTTTATCCAAAAAGTAATTTGTTCTTAATAGCATATCTAACATCATATGCTCAGACTCGATAATATATTGATCATTATCCTCTAGCTTCTGTGCCATCTCCATCCATTTCTTCTCATCATTTAATAAAGTTGCTAATTTGTCAGGGTCACTTGGATAACCTTTTTCTGCTAAAATATCTGCTCGGTAAAAGGTTATGTATGGAAAAAACAATAATGGCATAGCAAACATCTCTTGTTTTTCTCTATTAATATAGTTTCTTAACAAGCCTTCTGGTCTCCGTTCGAAAAATTTTTCGTCATAATAGGGTTCCTGATACAAATTCTCAAATCCACCTATACTGGAAAACTCTCCAAGAACCTCATCAGGTATGACGTACAAATCTGGTGTTTGACCTGTCATAAGACTGCTGCGATATTCTTCAACTAAATTATTAGTATTTTTAGGAACAATTTTCACCTGTAAATCTGGATATCTTTCTAAAAAAATCGGTAATGAATTTTCAAATATATTTTCGTGTGTCCAAATTACCAATTGATCAGACTTCTGTTCCGCCTGTTCTTCTACGTTTTGCAAGGCAAGGGAAGATTGATCAAAAGGAATAAGAGCATCTGATTGGCACCCCAGTAAGAGAATCAAACAAATCAGTGTTATTGTTATTCTAGTGTTTTTCAATTGTTTGCCTCCTAGATGTTTATAAATTGATACGGCAACAAGTCCTCATAAATATTAACGAAACTATTAGTTAATCCTTACTTATATTCTAATCTTTATTTTGGAGAGTTACGGTCATAATTAATCGTGTTGATTATGTCGTACTCTTTTCTGTTCATACATTCTGGAATCTGCATAATGTAACAAATCATCTATCGTCTTGCCATTGTCTGGATAAAAGCTTATCCCTATACTGGCTGTTAATGTCATTTCTTTTCGATTAATTACTAATGGTTGGTTGACAACTTCCATCATATGATCAATTAATAGTTGTACATCTTTTTCCTCAGCTAATGTAACGATAGCTACAAATTCATCTCCTGCTAATCGATAAAAACAAACAGGGTAGTCTTTTTCAAATTGAATTAACCTTTTGGAGAATACCTTCAATAATAAATCTCCTCCACTATGACCCAATGTATCATTTACCTGTTTGAACTTATCCAAGTCAATAAAAACAATTGCAAAGCGTTCTTTCAAAGATTTTTCATTTAAAATTTCTTTTAAGTCAATATGAAAAGAATAACGATTTGGAAGTTCCGTTAAAGTGTCATAATGTGCTAAACGGTATAATTTGGCTTCCGAATCAATTAATTGATTGGTTCTAGCAGTTAATAGCTCATTTCTCTTTTTGGCATCCACAAACATAGATTGCAATTGGTTAGCTACTTTTTTGATGTTTTCTCTCAATCTAGAAAATTCTTCAATATTAGTCTCTTTCCAGTGAAATGATTCTTGTCTTTCCATCTTTTCAGGTAAATCACTTGTAATTTGTGTTAGTTGAATAAAAGACTTAGATAGTATTCGATTTACTATAATACCAAAAAATAGAGACACACCTACTACCGCAAGAACAAAAATAAGATAATCAATCAATTCTAATATTATTTCTTCCACAAAATTGTCCATAGGAATAGTTAAAAAGGTTCTTTTGTTTAGGAAACTAGTCTCACCGATATAATAACCCTGGTACCAGTCAATAAGAGTTTGTTGGTTATTTGACAACCATATATAACCAGCATATGGAGTATCTCTGACATAGCCGGTTTCTATATGGTGAAGGTTTCTGTCTTCAATACTCTGATTTTTTGTGTCCAGCCAAACATCATTATTCTGATCAAGTATATACACTCTTTTATCGGAAAAACCAATATAATTATCCAACCTAGATTTGATTTTTGCTTTTTCCAGCTCTGAATCAAGTTCATAATTTTGAATCTCTGCAGAATCCATCTCGTTAATTTTTATCTGCAATCGATCTTCCAATTGGTCATATTGATTTTGGAATTCCTGGTACATATTATTTTCAAGTCCTCTACTAGTAACGAGAATTACGATTAATAACGGAAAGACAGCAGAGAAAATCAATATATGAGAAATTATCTGTCCAAAATGTAATCGAAGCCGTTTTTGAAACCATCCTTTGAACTTTGGAATGAATGGTGCATAATCACAAAGGATGTCTGCTATTAACGCCGAAAACATTAAAGCAATTATAAGTTGTAAGACTAGGAAATTAGTTATCGAATTAGCAAGTACTGCACTGTCAATAAAAAAAAGCAATGTTAAAAAGTAAATCAAGAAAATCACCAAAGAATAAGCGAAACTCCATGTGAAAATATCTTTTCCCTTTTTAGTGTAGAGACCGCCAATGAGAAGTACTTCTACAATACTCAAAAAAATAAGAGTATTGCTAATATGTAAAAAGTAGGTAACGAAACTAAATGAGACTACTAATAATAATGAAAAGCGTATTCCGAAAATCCTGATACTCGCAAGATAAATAATTGGAGCAATACTGATACTAGTTCCAAATATAAGTGGAACTGAAAGAGATTGCGCAATGACAGTAAGTATTAGTGTAATAATGAATAAATTAACTTTTTTAGTAAAGACATTGCGCATCACTTTTTCTCCTCATCTAACTATTCTGAAATAGTTTTGCTTAATTTAGTATTCATTACTTTCACTTAAAATATAAATTTATAGACAGTCGTTTAGCCTATCAGTAAGATTTTTGTGTTTTTAGAGAGATCTCTTTTAGCAGGAGTTTTACTGCCTTGTGAAATTTATCAGGTGGTTTTATACCTTCCTTGGTCGATGCAGTGGGGATTTCGAGAGAATAACCACGATAAAAAAGTTCGGACTAAATACTCAGTTCTGTAAACAAAAAACCTATACAAATAAATGTATAGGTTCCTGTACAACTAAAATCAGGTAACCCAGCCATCATCGTGATTACTCACATTAGACCTGTGGTTTTGCGTCTCTATTTTTCAATAGATTTGCCTTTTCTATTATGTAGTACTATTATATCATATATATTAACACAGCGACTTAAATTATAAAACTATTTTACTAAAAATTTCTCCTATTTTCTTTTAATAATTAATATAATGTATGGAATGATTCACAAAAAGGTTAGAGAGGATTAGCTAATTATCTTTGTTAAATAAATAGATTAAGTCATAATCTATTTTCTCAACGTCAAATACGAACGATGCAGTAAGTATATTGTTGCGCAACATTAGGAAACTGCTCAACAAATGAGATAGTAATTTTGAGATTGCTTTAACTGGTTAGCACCCGCTCATATTTATTATCAACATTACCAAATCTATTATTGCGCAGTATCTTCCTAATACGTTTAAATCCAAACGATTTTAAGGTCTACTTAATCATCGTTTGGATTTTTGAATTATGATTTCTTTTGTCTCAACGTCTATTTAATACTTTTATCGATTGCACTGATAAGACGTTTCTCTATATCTATAGCAATTTCTTTAAGTTCTTCATCTTCAACTAAGTCAATCATTACAGATGGTTTTGGTAATCCAACCTTAATTTTCCCCTTATCGTCAAATACTACAATTTTACAAGGAAGAAAATATCCTACTAATTGGTTCTTTTTTAAAACACGACTCGCTTCCTGGGGGTTACAAACTTCTAATACAATATAATCCTTGTCGAAATCTATATCTTTTGACTGTAACTTTTCTTTAATATCAAATTCCCATAAAACTCCAAATTTTTCTTCAGAAAGGCACTCTTTTAAAGATTGAATGGTCTGATCCATATTTCGTTTCGATGTTAATGTATAATGAAACATTACGATCATCCTTTCTATTGTGTTTTATTAGATGAAAATTTAGTGCCCTATTTCAACCAAAATCAGCTATTACTAATAAGTCTGTTCCCATATTTATTTCGGTATTTCTGTTTCATCTTCCCAAGCGAGCATGCCACCTTCCATATTTGTTGCGTCATACCCATTTGCTTCTAAATATTCAGTAGCACGACCACTTCGTCCACCTGAACGGCAAACAATATAGTAGTGTTCTTCTTTATTAAGTTCATTTAATCTTTCTGGAACTTCTCCTAACCTTATTTGTTTAGCACCTGGAATCACACCTTGTGCTACTTCTTCATCTTCTCTCACATCAATAATATTAACTTTTTCATTATACTTCAATTTTTCAGCTAACTCTGTTGCATGTATTTCTTTCATATTGATACCTCCATTAATAGTATATATTTAGTATAACAATTATCAATCATATCATGTAACCATAGTATTTCCTATTCAACGATAAAGCGTTGTTTGCGTAAGTTTACATACACGTACCTGTAATGGTAAATTTTCATTTTATAAAAAATAGAGTTCAAATAAACTCTACTTTTAATATTATTAACGACTTTTCACTAATAAATTTACAGCTTCTTTTATCAAATCTTCTGACGATTCACCAGTTTCTTTTTCTTCACGAATACATCTTTCTAAATTTGAACTAACTACTAATGCTGCAGTTCGGTCTAGCGCACTTCGGACAGCTGACATTTGTGTGACAACATCTCGGCATTCTTTGCCTTCATCCATCATTTTAATTAAGCCACGCACTTGACCTTCAATTCGTTTCATTCTATTTTTAACTTGTGTATCATATTCCATGATGAAGACACCCTTTCTATTTCAAGTCATTACCAATATCATACTAAAATTATCGGATTTAAGAAAGTATTATTTTAAACTAAATTTACTGTAACCCAAATATATACCCTGCCCGGTACTTTGTCAATTGATAAACACTATGATTTAATATTTATTAAGTTGCTTTATTTATCTTCTCGGTGTAATCATCTTCATTCCTTGATTCTATACTTGATTTATAAGAAGTTAAACATGTTTATTGCATAAAAAAATAGGCATTACGCCCATTCTTTTACACAATTTTGAATTTTGCAACTTGTTCATCCAATTCTTGTGCCAACACATCTAATTCTTGTGCACTATTCGAGACACCTTCCATTGAATGATTTGTTTGTTCAGCAGAAGCGGCCGTTTCTTCAACAGCTGCAGCTGACTCTTGACTTACCGCTGCAATCTCATCAACTGATTTGTGCATGTCGATACTATTTTCGTTAACTTCTTCCAAGCTTTGAACAATTTCTTGTACACGTAATACCATGTCAGAAATGGATTGATTAATCTGAGCAAAATTTTCTCCCGTTTTACCTATTTGTGATGTCCCTTTTTCAACTTCTTTAAATCCTAGTTCCAATGAATCTGCAACTTGACCGGATTCATCTTGAATA
Organism: Gracilibacillus kekensis; assembly: GCF_900143085.1. Lineage (GTDB taxonomy): Bacteria > Bacillota > Bacilli > Bacillales > Amphibacillaceae > Gracilibacillus > Gracilibacillus kekensis. Next base: position 68,341 of record NZ_FRCZ01000010.1, read on the forward strand.
TTAGCAACTAAACCAGTTATATCACTAATTGAAGCCGTCACTTGTTCAGCGAGTTTCCTTACTTCATCAGCTACAACGGCAAAACCTTTTCCTGCTTCCCCTGCTCTCGCAGCTTCAATCGCTGCATTTAATGCTAATAAATTTGTTTGGTCTGCTATTTCTTTGATTACAATAACAATTTTATCAATTTCTGCTGTTCGTTTATCTAACCCTGTTACTCTTTGATAAGAATCTTGAACCATATCATGAATTGTCTGCATTTGGATAACAGATTGTTCCAGTAACTCTTTACCACTTTTACTTACATTCAAGACCTCATTTGATTCCTTCGCAATAAGTTGACCATTTTCCGCCACTATTTTTATTTTTCGGTTGTGTTCTTCCATTGTGCTTGCAAGGTTTGACGCATGATTTGCTTGTGATTCACTTCCTGAGGATAGTTCTTCCATAGTAGCTGCAATTTGCTCACTACCCTCTTTGACTTGGTCAGATGATTGATTTAATGTACCACTTTGTTGCATCACGCTACCTGTAGCCATCATTACTTTATTAATCATCTCATATAAATTATCCTTCATTTGATTCATGGCATTTGCTAACACGGTAAACTCATCTTTACTTTTGACTTTTACTTTTTTACCACTTAAGTCACCTGCTGCTAAATTATTTAACTCTACTTTGATTTGATTAATATTGAAATTGATAACTTTTACAAACATAACCACAATTACTAGTCCTATTATGATAGAGATAGCCATCGTTACTATCGTGGACATTAATATATCTTGGCGCATATTTTGTGCAATTACATACATATCAAAATCTATACCAGCTACCCCAATCATTTCACCTGAATCTGCTAAAATAGTTTTTGCTAAAGTAATAGTAGGTTTTCCACTAGCTGCATCTATGTATGGTTCTGTCCAAACCACTTCGTCCGTGGATTTTGATGCTTTTTCATACCAATCCGTTGATGTTGCACTATATGATGTGAGATCGACATCATCATCTGGAATGTTATTTAAATATAACGCTCCGTCATTAGTACCGATATACATGTTAATGATATAGGGATCATCGGATGCCTGTTTTGTTAAGAAATTCTCATAATAAGTTGTTAGTTTTGGATTATTTAAAATAGGCATGTTGGGATAAGTTGATTCATCAAGGTTTGAGGTGGAAACCTTTTCATACTGTAATTTTTCCGATTCAGTGAGAGAGGTGAGAATGGATTCATATTCTTCAAATATTTTTTCGTATTTCGGAGTCATTTCTACGATATCGTCTTTTTGGATAATGGCTTTCTCAAGTATCTCTGTTTTTTGATAAGAGATATAACCAACCACACTGATCGGTATGACTAAAAGTAAGATCATAATGGCCGGTAATTTGTATTTAATTTGTTGAAACTTTTGCATAATCTATTATCCCCTTTGCTTTCTTTTTATATACTCCTATACTATCATGATGATAATCCCATTACCATGATAATATTTATAATGATCTAATATACCTAGTTATAAATATGTTACCTAGGATTGTAAATTAACTACTTAATGCGTTTTGACCAATCATATATGGATAGGCAAATTGTAAAGATATAATATGTAAAATTATTCAAACAAAAAATACACCTATTTTCCAGGTGTATTTCATCATTATTTTTGCGCTATGACTATTCCGAGGGGGTGGTGTACCATTTGAGCCGTATTTACTGGTTCAATTAATGCTCCATTTTGGCAGTAAAAAACTTTTGTTTTGAATTTTTCAAACATTTGCATAAATTCGTTTTCCGTCATTTGATGAACATGAAATGGGGAGCCACAAGGTATTCCTTTTCCTTCACCAAAAGGGGTCGATAAAATCAAAGTACCACCTGGTTTTAACATTTTAAAGATGTTCTCCATAAACTGTACTTCATTTTCAATATGTTCAATCGTTTCAAAACTTAAGATTACATCGAATTGTCCGAGTTTCTCAGGTAATTTAGTGTCTGTAACATCCTCCACCTGATAACTAGAGAGCGGGTGATAGTATTGTCCTTGGGCATATTTAATAACCTCAGGATCAATATCAACGCCTATAATTTCTTCTATTTGCTTTTTACATTTCTTCGCTATAACATGCGCTCCATAGCCAACACCTGTAGCAAGATCTAATACCCTTCCATATACATGTGGAACGGAAAAATGATAACGGGCTAAATGCTCAATTAACAATTCATTTGTTATTTTCATCTGTTCAGGTATAATTCTTTCTCCTGTGTCATCTATCAAATTATTCACCGCTTTATATTATATCTTCACAAATATTCTATTATATCGTCTACATTTACTCAACTTTTAAGATCAATATTTACAAATAAAGAGTTAGTGCTATCTAGCAACTAACTCTTCTTTATTATTTAACTATTAACACTGGACAATGAACCCTTTTTGCGATCTTATGACTAACACTACCTAAGATCATAGTTTGTACTTTGTTTAATCCACGACTTCCAACAACTACACAATCATAGTCATTATTGTTTGCAAAATCAACTATAGATGGACCTGGTTCACCATGTACAAAATGTGTTTCACATTCTAAATCGGCTGCTTCAATTACGTCTATGATTGGTTTTAATTTTTCTTTTCTTTCTTTTTTTACCTGATATTTGTCTAAGCCATGTAAAACATCTTCCTTAGAAGTCTTACCATCAACTGCATAAACAATATCAATTTTCCCTTGATCGATCTTAGCTACTTTTGCTGCATGGGAAGCGGCACGAATAGAATGATCAGATCCATCTGCTGCAAGCAATACCTTTTTATACATATTTACACCTCACCTGCATGTTAATGACCTGAAGCTTTCGATAAACCACCGATTTTTTTCTTTAATGATTTACTTTCTGCATTTAATCCTACATATTCAACTTTAACATGATTCTGCTCGAATTTCGACTCAATTTTATCTAGTGCTCCAATTGCTGAATCATCCCATAAATGAGCATTAGTCAAATCGATTTCTACTTCTTCTATTCCCTCATTGAAATTAAACTTTGCCACTAAATCATTAACAGATGCAAAGAATATTTGACCATCCACTTTATATACTTTCTTTTTACCTTTTACCGCTACAATTTGTGTTACAGTTACTTTTGAAATTTTAGCAGCAAAGAAAATGGCACTTAATAACACACCAGCTAAAACACCAATCGATAAATCATGTGTTACAACTACAGTTACAACTGTGATAACCATAACCGCAGCATCTGTTCTAGGAATTTTGTGGAGATTTTTGACCGATGACCAATCAAACGTACTAATGGAAACCATAATCATAACACCCGCTAATGCTGCCATTGGTATTTGAACCACTAATCCACCTAACACAATGATTAGAAACATTAGAAAAACACCTGCTACAAGGGCCGATAATCTACCATTACCACCAGATTTCACATTAATTACCGACTGGCCTATCATTGCACAACCTGCCATTCCACCAAAGAATCCTGAAACAATATTAGCAATACCTTGTCCACGACTCTCTTTATTCTTATCACTCTCAGTATCTGTCATATCATCTACTATATTTGCTGTGAGTAGTGATTCTAGTAAACCCACGACAGCTAGTGATAGCGAATAAGGAAAAATAATCGCTAATGTTTCAAAAGTCAATGGGATATCAGGCAACAGAAACACAGGAAGCTCTGAACTTAAATTGCCTAGATCTCCAACGGATCGTATATCAAATCCGAAATAGATTGCCATTACGGTTACAACAATAATTGCTACTAGCGTTGAAGGTATGATTTTCGTTAATTTTGGAAAGATATATATAATTGCTAATGTTAAAGCTACTAAACTATACATTAGCAAACCTTCACCTTCAAAATGTTGTATCTGAGCCATAAAAATGAGTATTGCAAGTGCATTAACAAACCCTACCATTACCGATCGTGGTACAAATTTCATAACTGTAGCTAACTTAAATACACCGAACAAAATCTGTAATACCCCAGTCAAGATCGTGGCTGCTAGTAAATACTGCAATCCATGATCTGCAACCAGTGTAACCATTAATAAAGCCATTGCACCCGTCGCAGCAGATATCATCCCTGGTCTTCCACCAACGAATGCTATTACCACCGCAATACAGAAGGACGCATATAGTCCTACCATTGGATCTACGCCCGCAATTATCGAAAAGGCAATTGCCTCTGGAATTAAGGCTAAAGCTACTACGATCCCGGCTAGTACGTCACCTCTGACATTACCAAACCATGTTTCTTTTAATTTTGCTATGTTCATGAAGCACCTCTCTCTATATTTTTGTTTCTCTGATCTGATCTAATCAGAGAAACTTTCCGCCGTGAACAAATGGAATCATATCACATTTCACATTTTCGACAAAACCTGATGTAAACGCAAACAATTTATTCATGCTTCAATTTTCAATGATATACTCTTATAATCATCTTTTAAAGAATCAATATATATTTATATGTGTAACTTTCTCTTTATTCACATGTGAAATATTACAATAAGGTAAGCCTCCAAAGATGAATATCAACCGACTACTATGTAACCCCTCCCTAAACGAGAATAAAATAAACACCACCCATTATTTCTGTGCAAAATAGAAACTCGCACCTATTATATAGCTGCGAGTTTTTTGCTCTTTATTTCTTCAAACGAAAACGAGAAACTATTTCTTGCATTTCGAATGCTAATTGATCTAATTGCTTAGCCTGTCCAGCTACTTCCTCCATCGAACTGCTTGTTTCTTCAGCCGAGGCAGAAGTTTCTTCAATACCTGCAGCGGATTCTTGGGAAGTCGAAGCAATTTCTTGAATAGATTCATTCATTTCTTCTGTCCGTGAAGAAACATTAGCTAGATTAGTTGTAATGTGTTTCATTCGGTCTACCATATTTTTCACAGAATCATTTATTTCTGTAAACGTTTCCTGCGTAGTTAATATTTGGGTTGTTCCTTGTTCCACTTCAGAATAACCCTCTTCTAACGAATTAGAAACATCCGTTGATTCTGTTTGAATTCTGGATACGATTCCAGTTATATCTGAGACAGAGTCGGAAACTTGTTCAGCTAATTTTCTGACTTCATCGGCAACTACAGCAAAACCTTTGCCATGTTCTCCAGCTCTCGCTGCTTCAATGGCGGCATTTAATGCCAAGAGGTTGGTTTGTTCTGCGATATCATGAATTACGGACACTAATCGACCAATCTCTTGAGATTGTGCATCCAAACTCCGTACCTTTTCCACCGCTTCTTTTACAATCTGATCAATTTTTGTCATCTGATTTGCCGACAATTGCATTAAATTACTTCCAGATTCTGATTTTTCTAAGACCTCCATTGACACGTTTCCGACATTAGTACCTTCTTTATTAGTGTCTGAAACTATTTCTTTAAAATTCTCCATCATTTGTGACAATGTACTAACATGGTTCGCTTGAACTTCAGCACCTGATGCCAATTCTTCCATAGTAGTTGTAACTTGTTCAGAACCAATCTTCACTTCATTAGAAGATTTATTTAGTCCGTCACTTTGTTGATTTAGCGAAACAGAAGCCTTTGAAATATTAGTAATCATATTGTTTAAACTATGTTGCATATTATTCATTTCTTTTGCCAGTGAAGCCAATTCATCCTTTGTTTTCACTTCAATGGGAGCTAAACTTAAGTTTCCTGCAGCTAATTCTTTCATTCTACCTGTTACTATACCTAAAGGTTTTGTTATGCTTCTAGAGAATATCCAAACAATTATAATTCCCAAAATAATAAAGAATATGGTTATAAATGCAATTTGATACAAAATGGTGTCAGCTGAAGAATTAAAGTCCATGAGGTATGTACTTGCGCTAATTACCCAACCCCAATTCTCATTATAAGAGGTATATACCACTTTTTCTGCAATTACGTTTTCATCATGTGGTAACGGCCAATCGTAATAAACATAACCCCCACCGTTATTAATTGCCTTATCTGTGATTTCTTGCATAAATAGATTCCCTGAAGAGTCCGTTGATTCCCAAAGACTTTGCCCTTCAAGATTTGGGTGTGCCAGTAACATCCCTTCTTCGTCTGTAATATATGCATATCCATTTTCACCTAAATTAATACGATCATTAATCGGGCGCGTTCCGTCTGTATTTTTTTCTCCCAATATGACAGTCTTCACTTTTTCTTGTGCTTCATCCAGTGAAATGTTTCCTTTTTCCACTTCTTTATTTAATGAATTAATCATTTCATTTGTAAATACGACACTGTTACGTAAATTTGTTTCCCCCAACTCATTAAGAGAACTTTCGCTTTGTTGATAAGTACTATACCCAAGTAATACTAATGGTACGATTAATAATAAAAGTGATGTAACCATTAACTTTTTTCGTACCGAGTGTTTAATTTCTTTGTTTTGTTTTTTCATAGTTGCCTCCTGTCGTTAATATAAATAATACTTAATACCTATATCGACAGATTCAACTAAATTATTAGAATATTCTTATAATTCCTTCAATAAATTGTGATGAAGGATCGCTTAAATATAAATTGAGAGTTTTTGACTTCCACTAAATTCAGTAAAAAAATATCAAAAAATTTGTGAGCGTACAATCCCCCACTTAGCTTCTTTGCTATAGCTTGAAACGCGAAGTGGAGGTATTAGAACAATTACACTGCCATACACATCCTCAGCAGATCCATTTTTGTATATACAAGTTTTGAAATCGTTCATATATGAGTGGTAGTGATTTTTCAAGTCGCTATCGGAACATTTTTTGCCACGTTTTTGGACCTACAATACCGTCTATTCTTAGATCATTGTTCCTCTGATATTGCTTAACTGCTTTTTCTGTTTTAGGCCCAAAAATACCATCTATTTTTGTTCTAACTTTTCGTTGAATAATTCGTACCACTTGGCCTCTGCTATTTTTCTTTATCAACCCTGGATAGTTGGCTATTAATGTACTAACCTTTTCTAGCCTTGCATTTGTCACCGGTCCTACTATTCCATCCACTTTTATTCCCTGCGATTTTTGAAATGCTTTAACAGCTTTGTCTGTTTCTTGGCCAAAATTTCCATCAACACCATATCGTTCTAAACGAAATCCCATCTTTATAAGTTGGGTCTGAAGTTTTCTTACTACATTACCTTTATCACCTTTTTTAAGATATTCACTGGCAGTAAATTGGTTCAAATAATTGATAGGATTTACAGTTGATGCTGCTGTGTCCGATCGATATCCGTAAGGTGGAGAAAATTCCATCTTTTTACGCACTTCAAAATGCAAGTGAGAACCCGTTACAAAACCTGTTTTTCCTTGATAACCAATAATTTCGCCCTTTGATACAAACTGCCCCTTGTTGACTACAGTTGAATCTAAATGCGCATATAACTGTGCACGATTATTTCTATCTCGTATTAACACAACATTTCCATATCCCCCTAAGCCTGTACCACTTTTCCCAAATCCGGAGAAAATGACCGTTCCTCTGGTAAATGATTTAATTGGAGCTCTGTGAGATTTTGCAAGGTCAATCCCTGCATGAAAACTTCTTGAACCTCTGATTGGATGTGTTCGATACCCATATGGACTTGTAATTCGATAACCTTGATACTCCGCCATTTTTAAACCTCCTTATAATTCGTCCTTATGAAACGTTTGTTTGACAATTTGATGACTAAATACTGCCATTCCTGTAGCAATAACCCCTTCGGCAATAGCTCTCGTATTCCACCCATATAAATTACAAGAAGCTAGGACCCCAATACACAACAATATCCAAACAATTAACCAATCAGGTATAAATGGTGTTCTTTTACATGCATATCCTATAAACCAAAGCGCTGGGACAATATAGTAGAAATCTTCCTGGAAAAAGTATAAAAACTCTGTCACCATCTGAACACCTCCTCTGATTAGACTCGAGAGTTACTTACTACTTAAGGTCTTAAATTGAATGAGCATAACAAGGTCTTATATTAAAATATGCAACCTTACTACGTTGTGACTTGGCAATTGACATGAATGCTCTGTTATTTCTATAATCATTTGACAGAATAAAAAAGTGTCTTTACATGTTTAATTACTTGCATTTAACAAAAATTAACTATAAGTAGATTAATTATGACGAATACTGGGAATAACAAGAAAGACATAGATCGAACAAGTATTTTACATAGCTGTACTTAATTGATGGAAAGGGGGAACTATGTCAGCGGTTGTTTGACATAGGTGTTTATGAAAACTAAAGAAAAAACAAATGATAAAGTAGGTAAGGTAGGAATTGTATTTATTATATCTACCATATTGGTTGCAATATTTGTATTATGGGGAGCGTTTTCTCCAGGTTCCCTTAATGAGACCGCCAATTCTGGATTATCTTGGATGATTACCAATTTTGGATGGTTTTACATGCTAATCACCGCATTATTCGTTCTTTTTGTTATTGCATTAGCTGTGAGTCCTTACGGTAAGATTCGCCTAGGAAAACCTGAGGACAGACCTGAATATTCTTGGTTTTCCTGGATTGGCATGTTATTCGCTGCAGGTATCGGTGTTGGATTTGTTTTCTGGGGCGTTGCAGAACCGCTACTGTACTACATGGATCCACCCCTAGGTTATGAACCAAATACTAGAGAATCAGCTCTGGCTGGTTTACGTTATGGTTCATATCATTGGGCATTGCATCCATGGGCAATCTTTTCAATTGTTGGTATGACACTTGCATATGTCCAATACCGAAAAGATAGACCAGCTTTGATCAGTTCTGCCTTCTATCCAGTTCTTGGTGACAGAGTTAATGGTTGGGCTGGTAAAACAATTGACACATTAGCAGTATTAGCGACTTGCACAGGGGTAGCAACCACATTTGGTTTAAGTGCCATGCAAATTACTGGTGGATTATCACACATTTCACCTATTCCTAATTCACCATGGACACAACTAATCATTATATCGATCGTAACGGTATTATTTATGCTTTCAGCTGCCCGTGGTCTTGATCGTGGTATTAAAATATTGAGTAATATTAATTTAGTTGTCGCTGGTCTTTTATTACTATTTGTCATCATTGTAGGGCCTACTTTATTTATTGCAGAAAGTTTTGTTACTACACTTGGGGGTTATTTAACAAATGTAGTACCAATGGCATTAACACTGACACCTTTTTCTGAGAGTGAATGGTTAGGAACGAATACCATTTTCTTCTGGGCATGGCACATTTCATGGGCACCATTTATGGGAATCTTTATAGCTCGTATTTCAAAAGGAAGAACAATACGAGAATTTATGGCTGGGGTACTAATCGTCCCTGCGTTATTAGCCATTATATGGTTTACGACATTTGGTGGTACTGGGCTAAACATAGAAATGTATGGTGCGGGTGGCTTAGCAGAATTAGTTAACTCAGATGTAGAACTTGCATTATTTGCGATGTTAGCAGAATTGCCATTAAGTGTAATTACAAATACACTTGCGATTATTTTAATACTAATCTTTTTTATTACTTCAGCAGACTCGGCTTCATTCGTACTTGGATCAATGACTTCTAACGGAGATCTCGAGCCAAAGACATGGGTAAAATTAGTATGGGGATTTCTAATTGCTGGTGCTGCAAGTGTCCTGCTATTTAGTGGCGGTGGAGGCTTAAATGCCTTGCAAACTGCTTCAATCATTGCAGCATTACCATTTGCAATTGTGATGGTTTTAATGATTATTTCAGTCCTCATTACCTTAGGAAAAGATTGGCAAATTGATCGTAAACTTCGTCGCAGAAAGCGTGAAGACAGAGTGAAAGGCGAATTCAAGGATGAATTCAAAGACGAATTTAAAGATGATTTTAGAGATGAGTTTAAAGATGAGTTCAAGGAAGAGTTCAAAGAAGAGTTCAAAGATGACTTTAAAGATGACTTTAAAGATGATTTCAAAGATGAATTTAAAGATGATTTTAAGGAAGATTTCAAAGAAAATATATATAAAGAGATGAAGAATGATTTCTATGATGATTTTAAAGATAAAATTTATCATGAAATGAAAGAAGAATTATATGATGAATTTAAAGATAAAATTTACGATGAAATGAAAGATGAAATTATTGAAGAAATAGCTGATGACGATCGACCAAACAAATAAGATGGTCTTGTCAATTAATCGAGTGGATTTGTGACAGTCTGCACCTTCTTAAGCAAAATCCTTTCTTGAACAAATTATTTATGTGAAAATAGAATACAAGCTTAAGAGAGGTGTATTAATATGCAAATTGAAATATGGTCAGATTTTGTTTGTCCCTTTTGTTATATTGGCAAAAAAAGGTTAGAACAAGCACTCGAAAGATTTCCAGAAAAATTAAATGTATCTATTCAATATAAAAGTTTTGAATTAGACCCTAACGCTCCTAATTATAACGGTAAAAATATACATGAAGCACTTGCTTCAAAGTACAATATGACTATTGAGCAAGCACAGAAAGCGAATCAGCAAATTGCAGAACAAGCGAAAACAGTTGGTCTTGAATTCGTTTTTGACACAATGAAACCTGGTAATACATTTCATGCTCATCGCCTCAGTAAATATGCAGCAACAATTAACCGTGAGGCAGAATATGTTGATACGATGTTATATCATTATTTCACTTTATCAAAAGACTTGAGTGATCCTAATTCATTACGTACTATTACAAAAGATATCGGGTTTGATGAGAATGAAGTAAATAACATTTTAGAAAATGAATCATTGTATGCAGATCTGGTTAAAAATGACCAAAAGGAAGCTAACAAATTAGGAATTACAGGTGTACCATTTTTTGTAATTAATAAAAAGTATGCAATTTCTGGTGCACAACCAATCGAAACTTTTATGCAAGCTGTCGAAAAAGTAGTTGAGGAAGAAAATCAGGAATTGGAGAGTTTGAATATTAAACAAGGCAGTTTTTGTGATGGTGAAAACTGTAAATAAATGATCATTGCTAACCTCCAAACAATCTCATTATACTTATTATTCAGATAGTGATTAGGACAAAAGAATTATTAAACTAAAAAATCCAAACGATTTGATCGTTTGGATTTTTTTATTTATCATTCATCAAGTTCTTGCGCAAAATCACAGCATAATAACATCATACTAAAGAACTAATTTAAATTAATAAAAAATAATTTTACATTTCTTATCGTCTAATACAAATAATCATGTTATAATCATATTGAACTATTTCTAATTGATTAATTATATAATAATTTATGGTCCCCATGACTAAATTATTAGTTGTATTTGGAAGCCTTTTCTTGAAAAATAAACATACGGAGGATGAATCATGGCTAACAATTTTAAGAACAAGAGTATAGAGGGGTTAAAGAAAGCTAAAGTTTCAATTTCTACAGTAGCGAAAAAAATTAAAGACAACAGTAAAGCCTTAATATTGAAAGCACCAAAGAAAAGAAAGAATAAATCAACTTCAACTAACAAAAAGTTGATAAACAATGCAACCGTTTCAAAAAAGAATTCTATTGGTACCAAAATTTTAATTAGTATTTTATCGACCGTGCTAATAAGCGTAATTATTGTCGGTATTTCCTCATATTTTATCTCAAATAACATTATTAAAGATAAAGTAACCGAGGCTTCCGAACAAACTATCGTACAGTCTGGTGACAAATTGGATTATTTAATGAATCAATATAAAGACCGTGTAACAGAAATACTGATGGCAGATAATTTCAGTCAAACCTTAGGAGAATTAGATAATTATGAAGATACTAATAATTTTGAATACTTCTCACTAAAAAGTACAATTGATGATGCATTAACCAACCTTACTATGATTGATAGTAATATGACGCTTTATTTATTACATACTGAAAAAGAAAGAATCATTTCTTCAACTGAATCTGTATCTGAAGAAGATTTATTTTCATTTGAATGGTATAAAGATGCTGTCGAATCAGAAGGTGCAACAGCTTGGATTGGGGGCCTTCCAAATGGTGTATCAGGTGATTCAGGAGATCCAACCGTTACTTTTGGTCAAAAATTAAGAATTGGTGGTACAGAGTATATTTTATTAGTAGAATTAAATAACGATATATTTATTGAAGCCTTAGAAGATGTTCGTTTTGGAGAAGAAGGACTCGTTAGTATGGTTGATCAAAACAATCAAGTCGTTTTCTCTTTTAATTCTGAAGAAATCGCACAGCCTTATGATTATCAAATTGCTGTTGACTCGGTAGCCAATATGACTGAAGATAACGGTCAATTAGTGTTCCAACATGATTCAGAAGTTACCGATTGGTACTTGGTTGGATCTGTTTCAGAAGCCGAGTTAACGAAGGATACTACAATTATATTTTACGTAACAGTAGGAATCATTATTCTATCGCTAGTAATCTCAATTATTATCGCTAGTAGAATTGTTAAAAACATCGCTAGCCCAATTGCAAATGTTTCTAGTTTAATGGCATCCGCTAAACAAGGTAACCTGACTGTAAGATCTGATGACACAAATAGAAAAGATGAAATCGGTGAGCTTACTGCAAGTTTCAATGAAATGCTTGAAAACATTTCACAAATGATGCATAGAACAAGAGATTCAGCAAACAAAGTATTAAATGCTGCAATAGAATTGACAGATATTTCTCAAATGCAATCACAATCTGCTAAAGAAGTTGCTGCTGCATCAGAGGAAATTGCGAGTGGTGCAACAGGTCTGACAGATGAGGCTGAACGAGGAAATGCTTTAGCATCTAATATCCATGAAGAAGTAGAGAATGTATTCCAGAATAATAACGAAATGGAAAGTTATGCTGTCGAAGTAGTAGAACGAAGTCATGAAGGTTTAGAGAAAATGAATGAGCTAGTAATTAAAACAAAAGATGGCGAACAAATGACAAATGCACTCGTTCAAAAAGTGGATACTTTAAAAGAAAGTACTGAACAAATAAATCAAGTAATGGAAATGCTAACTAACATAGCTCAACAAACGAACCTACTTTCTCTAAATGCTGCGATTGAAGCGGCTCGTGCGGGTGAAGCTGGTAAAGGTTTTGCAGTTGTTGCCGATGAGATACGTAAATTGTCTACACAATCAAAAGATTCAATCGATAAAGTAGAAGAGATTACTACAGGAATTGTAAATGAGGTAAATGATACGCTTGGGGTATTAGAAGAAGCAACTCCTCGATTCCAAGAACAAGTAACACAGGCCGAGGATACTCAAATCATTTTAAATGGTATGGGAGACAGTATGGGTGCCTTTTCTGGCAAGATACAGCAAGTTACATCTTCTATTCAACAATTGAGAGATTCACAAGAAGTATTGACGTCAACTATTCACCAAGTAAGTGCAACTGCTCAAGAATCTTCTGCAATTAGTGAAGAAGTATCAGCGACAACAGAAGAGCAATTAAAAGTAAGTGAATCACTCGTATCTACTTCTGATGAATTGAAACAATTATCTGAAGAATTACAAGAAATGATGAAAAAATTTCAAGTGTAAAATACAAAATATATATTGTAATAAAAAACAGGCAGCAACAAAAAATCTTAGCATTAGAAAATCCAAACGATTCAAATCGTTTGGATTTTTATGCGTCTTAGGAAGAAACTACGGAGTAAACTTTGTAGTAATTTTGAAATGGTTAACATCCGCTTCGGCTGCCACTTTCCTTTTACAAACTGGGTATTGCCATTTAACTAAATTGCTTTGAACTAACAGAAATAGTTTATTAAAAGTATCAAAACTAATGCTGTGCTAACGCTCTGAAATAATACTCTTTACAGGGGGCACAAAGCCCACATGAATTGAAATACCAGATAAAAGTATATATATCGTCCAAAAGGAGAAGTTCGCAACTGCCCCAGTGTCCGATAAAAGTATATATCGACCAAAAGAAGAAGCTCGCAACTGCCCTAGTGTCCGATAAAAGTATATATCGTCCAAAAG
>NZ_FRCZ01000010.1:82396-101241 GCF_900143085.1 Gracilibacillus kekensis
AGTGTCCGATAAAAGTATATATCGTCCAAAAGGAGAAGCTTGCAACTGCCCCAGTGTCCGATAATAGCTTAGGCATCCACTTCAACTCCTACGGGATGTTCCCGAAGATCCACTTATAAAGCTCACTTTACTCAAAAGGTTAGCAGTGGAGAATATCCGTTGAAAGAGAAGTGGACAAGCCATAGCGATTGCTATGCACATGCATTAGTTAAAAATTACTACAACATTTGTTGGACAGTATCGTGTTATTACACAATAATGTGTTTGAAATTTGAAAAATAGTTGTGTCTCCGTCTTATATCTATCGCGACTATGTGCTTTAATTAATATTCTCCACCTGGATAGAGTGTGACAGAATAAGCATGTTTATTTTGTTTTAATGGTTCTTTATCTCTTGCAGATAAATCTATGGTATCACTGGCATAAATATACGTAGTACCCTGATCATAGATAATTACTTGTTCTTGACCAGATCCCACTAAATCGCCAAAACTAACATATCCATCTACCGGAAACGTTGTAACTACATTTTGATATCCATCATAAATAGTAGGATTGATACCTCCCCCTCGACGGAACGCTAAAATATAATCCAAAGGATGATCATCCCAATTCTTGAGCGTATCAATAATTGTTAGCCAACCGCCTGTATGCCTGTTTTCTTTCCAAATCTCTTCGCCTTTTTCATTGATTAGAAACATGCCATCTTTACCATTTGAATATTCTGTCCCTCTTATAATTCGATCTAGGCCGGCAATTTGTAAGCCTTGCTCATCATCACGAAACTTTCCTAAACAAATATGTTGTGATTCAATGGAACCCTCATAGCGCCACAATTCCTTACCATTTGAATCATATAAAACGGTAACACTTCCACCTATAACGATTTGATAGTTTTGGCTGTTTGCTTGGACTTTTCCTACCCAGATACAATCAGCGTGATCATCTAACGGTAGGCATGACCACTTTTTTTCTCCATTTGAATCTAAAAAATCATAACCAGCAATCACTTCATCTTTTCCATTCTCATCAAAATCAAAAGGCCATGGAAAATGACCAATGTTACCTTGGTGTGTCCATAATAATTCAAAATCTTTATTTAAAGCCCACATCTGGTGATATCGATCTTTTAAAATAATATCTTGTGGAAAAGCATTGCCTGACAGGTTTGCGATAATGATACAGTCATGTGCTTTATCATCTGGTAGAGAAAATGATTTCTTTTTCTCTCCAGTTTGTCCATTTAGTATAAAAAATTCTTTATTCATTACACAAATAACTTCATTATAACCGTCTCCATCTATATCATAAATTTGTACGGGGTAATCACTTCCAGGTCCTCCTGGTGAGCGATTTGGAGTGCCAACTTGCCACAGGAGGTTTCCTTCTAAATCAAATGCTGTCATTGCCTCTACTTGATGTGGAACATATCGATCATCTATCCCACCATCTGGTTGTACCATTAATAAATCTAATCTCCCGTCACCAGTTAAATCACCGAGAAACATTTTGCAATTTTCCCCCGAAGCGGATAGATCCAGTTTTCGAATTAAGACTGGTTCAACATATCTCTCATGTTTTTTCATTTGTTGCACGTTAACTTTCACTCCTCTATTCTATAAGATGGCATCTAGTTGCAATGCTATTAATTTAGCTATTTGGTCTGCGCCCTTTATTGTAAAATGAGTGCAATCCTCACCATTTGCAGATACCATATAATAATCTTTTGCTTTATCATATCCAATGGATTGCAGATGACGGTTGCTGAGAGTCATTAAATCGATTAATAAAACATTTTCTTCATCTGCCACTTCTTTAATTGCATTGCAATAATCACCAAAATCTTGTAAAAATTCTCCCTTCACATAATGTAATCGAGTGACAGGTGTAACTATTATTGGAATTGCATGCTTTGCACGGGCACCATGGATGTACTGCTTCAAATATTTTTTGAAGTCATTATAAGGCTCTGTAAAACGAGCTGGTCTTTCTTTTGTTGAATCATTATGTCCCATCTGTATGATTAAATAGTCATCTTTTGATATTTCTGCTAATATTTTCACTAATCTTCCTTCTTCTATAAATGTTTTGGAACTCCGCCCTCCTATTGCATGATTTTCAATTTTAAAATTAGAAAGATAGTTAGAAAGGAACTGTCCCCAACCAGCTTGGGGATAGTGTTCTTCGGTATATGTTTGACATGTAGAATCACTTGCAAGAAATATTCTACTCTTATTCATAACTCCATTCCTTTCCGTTCACTTGTTGAGCCTCTTTCTCTTGTTTAACTTCCAATAGACTTTGTTTATATTCGATTTTCGCAAAAGTGATATAAGTAATATACATTACCACCATACTGGTAAGGCTTCCTCCAAACAGAAAAATAAAGATCGGAAATGTTACCCATAAATAATAAAGGGTAAAACACGCTGCTAATACATATAAAGTTCTTAATGGCTGATAAACGGCAATCAATAACGCATTCTTAAAATACATTTTAAATGTGTTTTGATAATGAACATATAGCGGATACAAATAAATAAGCATGATAAAATATAAAAAAGTTATGAATATAAAGAGCGCCTTAAAAAGCATATTGAAAGTAGGATTTTCCAATGAAAAATATTGCAAATTTGTCAGTAGCATTAAGCCTATAATTCCTACAATCCATGTAATGCCATTGGATCGAATAAATTCCTTTTTATACGTTTGCCAGAATAAGTTCGTGGTATTAAGTCCATGTTCACCCATCACCCATTTTCGAAAAACGGTGAACATTGCAACTGTACTAGGACCTAAACCAAAAATAATCAGCCCTATTAACGTAAATAAAACCCACAAAAAATTAACATATAAGAGAAACAAAACTGCTT
Source organism: Gracilibacillus kekensis (assembly GCF_900143085.1). Classification (GTDB taxonomy): domain Bacteria; phylum Bacillota; class Bacilli; order Bacillales; family Amphibacillaceae; genus Gracilibacillus; species Gracilibacillus kekensis. The sequence goes on from NZ_FRCZ01000010.1 coordinate 85,270, forward strand.
CACCAAACTGATAAAACTTTCCTATCAAGCTATCACTATTCATATCCTCACCAACCTATTCCGATCATGTAATTTTTAATACTAAAGGCCCTATTAATCCTGATGGGAGCTTCAATTGGTCCATCCGATTGGCACTATTATTAGTGACTTTCACTACTAAAGAATTCAAACCATTCTTTAGATATGCGAGAGGAATCAACAGCTGATATGGTGCCCAAAATATAACATCGATTAATTGATCATTGAGCCAAACCTCTGCTATTTCATATACTTCACCTAAATCTAATTGCACTTTTGACACATTCTCTGAATCAAAGTCAAATTCAAATGGGTAAATGACAGTCCCAGAAAAATCTTTAAATGAAGCTAACTCCACCCAGTTTCTCAATTGATTATCAGACCATTTCAATTCTTTATGTTCACCATTTACAGCAACTCCCGGCTCCCATTTTAATGGTATAGATTTTGATATCATGGATGATTCGTCAAATAATGATGTCGTGCTTTTTATCGGATCCACCGCAATGATCACCGAAGACCTTCTTTCCAACAGTAATAAAAATTCACTATTGTTTTTATCAAGAAAGGCGGGTGCTTGGTTCCTGCCAGACCATGGATCCCAAAGCTCTACCCTTCCATTTATCGCTAATTGAACGCTATCATGAAAAGAAGATTCGCCTTCGTTTACTAGTAAGAAGAAAAAATAATTACCTTTTTTAACAAGACTTGCACGAATATCTTTATTAGGAGTTGCTAGCCTTATCGGATGGTGTATTTTAACTTGTTCAACAATTTTGTCGGATGTCGAAATATGCACAGCACCTGGAAAACTGTCCATGTTTTGTCCAACAATAAAAAGTTGACCTCCTTGGTTCACCCATGCATCTAACTTTTGCCTTACGATTGGATGTAACTCATCTACACTTAATTGATCGAGAATTGCAATCTGATATTGATTTTCTGCGATGGATAAGTATTGATCAACCGATACCAAATCATCGACAAATGTCTTCTCATGAAGATAGTTAAATTCAATCTGATGCTGAAAAAGTTCCTTCGCTACATGCCAGGGTAATTGATCATCTTTCGTGATAATCGCTACTTTTGCTTGATTTACACTATCTGTCATTAACCAGCTTAATCGTTTCATATAGGTGCTAAAATAGCGATAATACGGCCACCAAGTATTGTTCGGCCCTACATCTGGTGGACGTTCATGACTTCTTTCTTTTCCGTTAATGGAATAATAAAAGGCATGCGGGCAAAATAAATTTACACCTCTTACTGCTAACCAATCAATATACCATTTCATATCACCAGCTGATAGATTCCAATTATTATCAATGCCGCAAACACCTAGAAATTCATTGATGTTTCTTCGTCGTTGATAATGTCTGGCAGCGTCTGCTCCACATTTACCTGCAGTAGAATGTACACCCTCAATTCCTTTGTTATCTTCAGGAGCCACCCAACGCCACACAACATCTTGACCAGGAATATGAAAGGGTCTTAACAATCCAATATCGTCACTTCCCGCAGGATGTCCCGTTAATGACAAGTTATTTTGCTCACACCATTCACTAATCGGGTTGTAATAACTTTCGAGTAAACGTTTATGTATCGCCTTTTGATAACCTTTTCTTATATCTATAGTAGAAGGGCCAACATCGTAAAATAATGCCAGCAAATCTTCGATGTGAAAGCCTTCTGCCAGAAAATCATTTTCAAATCCTTTTGTCCATGGTAGTAAATCTGCTTTAGCATTTCTTCCTAACATATCTGGTTCATCTGTAAACATTGCAAAAATCGTATTTCCGAAATAATTACCGACCACTTCTTTGTATCGGTTGTGTGTAATATTAATAAACAATTGAACTGCTTCTGGATTTAATAAATCAGCAGAACGAGGTGCATTTATTTCTCCATCATCCTGTTTGGAATGAATCCCTCTAATGGTTCCCATCGTTTCGGTTTCTATCAATGCAATAATCGACCAATTGTCTCTGGCACGATTACCACGTTGAAAGAAATCCTCAATAATAGCTTCCTCTACTGTTATTGTTACATCTCTTTCGTTTATTTTATGTTGAATGATGCCAATATTTAAAGGATATAAAGTAGTGACACTTTCTACAGCAATTTCATCTTTTACCGTAGGTGCTAAGTATAATGCTACTAAGCGATCCGTTACACCTAATGTAATGTTTTGATTTCCTCGAACAACCTCTTTTTCGATTGATTTTAAACCTTTACTTGCATATTCAGGATATTTCTCCACCACTTTTCCATTAGCTGCGCCAGACGGGTACATTGCCTCATCATACAAAATAACATGCATGCTCAATTTATCTGCTTCTGCTACAGCAAAACGAATGTATTCCATAAATGTATCTGATAAATATTCAATATCTTCTGGAATCCCGATTCTAGGATGTAATACAAAGCCTTCTACACCTTTTTGATAAAAATCATGAATTTGACTTTTTATTTCTCCCTTTGATAACAGATCATTCCAAAACCAAAATGGCATTGGTGAATATTCTGAATCAGGTTCTAAAAAATGTTGATACAATTCTTGATTCAAGCTAATTCCCCCCTTAACATTCTCTAAGAACTGTTTGATTTCATTTTTCTAAATTGACTTGGTGGCACACCTATTTGTTTTTTAAAGATACGATTAAAGTAGCTATGACGATAACCAACACTTTCAGCAATTTCATTAATTTTTAAGTTAGTAGAGAGTAGTAATTCTTTTGCATGATCAATACGTACAGTGGTGAGATAATCTATAAAATTAATTGCTAACACTTTTTTAAAGGCTTTACTTAAGGTGTAAGCAGTCGTACCTACATGATCCGCACAGCTTTCCAAAGAAATATCTTCCATGTAATGATCCTGAATATATTGGACTACTTCATCCACAAGCTGTTTCATTTCCAAATTCATATTATTTTCAATAAAAGTTATATATGGTGTAATCACCTGATCAACCATCCACCTGATAATCCATTCTCTATCTCTGATTTGGGATAACTCTTCATACATATTACGACCTTTATATAAAACCGTTGGATCCATCCCAGCGTGAAGTATTTCATGTTGAATCGTACTATATAACTGCATGATACTTGTCTGAACATTTACTTCTTTTCCGCCATTTTCAATTAAATAATGAAAGAACTGACGAATAAATGCTTCAGCTTCATTTATTCTTCCTCTTCTTACACATTGAATAATCTCTTTTTCAATTTCGAAAGGATAGTATACTTGTTGCTCTGCTCGAATGTCTGTTACATCATTGAGATGAATAATTTGATTCTGATTTTCAAATTCACGGTAGCGTTTTCCTCTTTCAATTTCCTCAAATAGATAATTGATTTGTTTGACTTGATCTGTCTTAGAGCTAATGGTGATTGTTACTTTTAATCCTAATACTTGATTGATCGCCGTAGTTATTTGTTCTGCCAAAGTATGTAAAGATGGAGGCAAATTACTTGTTTCGCTTGGAACAATAAAAAATATTCCGGCAGATAGATCATAATGATTTAAAACCGTGTATTGTTGAAATAACTCTTTTGTTAAATCTTCCGCTATATTTGCCATCGCAAATGTAACTAAACTATCATCCTCTTCTTTCATCCTGGTAGCTTGATACCTGCCAGTTAGCTGGATATCTAACAGGATAAATGTATGGTCCTTTATGATCCAACCATAGTTTTCCATTCTCTTTCTTAAAGAATCTTCACTGTAATCATATAAATAACCTTTGGTAAGCTGTACTAAAAAATTTTGCCTAAGTTGAGGTATTTGTTGAGATAATCGCTTCTCCAAATGTTCTCTCTCATTCGATAATGCTGAAAAGCGTTCTTGAATTTCTTCAAATTCATCTTTCCTGGCGTTACCGTTTCGTTTATGCTCATAAGATAGCGTAGTAACTAAATGTTTCACAGGTCGATACAAACGATTAGAAGCAAACCAAGTCATTAAAAATGCTAGTAACAATAAAGATAGACTGGCAATTAAGATCACTTTGGATATCGTTACAATTGGTGATGTAATAGCAGATATTGGAGCCGCTGATACATACGTCCACTTCGATCCGATACGATCAAACTGACCATAAGAAACGGAATATGTTTTATCCTGCCAATCCATCTGAAACGTATTACGGTTGCTCGTATCTGATTGCAAGGAAAGATTAATGTTATTTAATAATCCATCTGTTTGATGATTGGATGTCGATAGCAGCACTTCATTATTTTCATTTAATAATAAGGTTACACCATCACTATATGGTGTTAATGTTTCTAATATACTCGCTAAGTTCATTTTATCGATGGTCACGATAATAGCTCCGAACGGATTATTTACAATTCCAGGAATTTGATGTGTAATGCTTATTTCATTCTGGTATTGTTCTAAATTCGTAAATTGTTCAGGTTGTTGCCAAGTAACGTTTTTATCTAATCCTAATAAACTTTGAAAACCATTTTGGATATTCTGGTCATCTATTTCATTTAAATAGGGCGACATTAAAACTGGTTTATTGCGGTCAATAAACAAACTAACATCTTTTATTAATGGGTGACTCCCTTGAAGCACTAATAGCTTTTGCTTTAAATCTCTTGTTTCTTGAAATTCCTTTATAAAATCCATGTTCAATAACTGCGAATTGAAGCTCGGCTCGAAAGCCCAATACGTTAATGATTCTTCTAAATAATTAAATTGTTCATCTAAATTTTCTGCGCGTGCCGTAATCTCATCTGCATGTACTTTTCGAAGCTCATTTTCTGTTGATTGCAACCCAAAAATATAGATCCCAATACCTGATATAATTCCAGGGATAGATGTAATAAAAAGTATAAGTAAAAAACTTTTGCGGAAATACATACTATTCCAACGATTACTAAACCAATTTTTACCTATTTGCAAATATTCCAAGATGAATTCACTCCTCACTACACCTATAATACCACAACGATGAAAGCGTTATCACTAGCAGAAATTGTTAATGTAAAAAGCTAAACATTTGAAGTTTAACCTTTCACAGACCCTAACAAAATACCTTTTGCAAAGTGTTTTTGTAAAAACGGATAAAATATTAGTATAGGAATCGTTGCTACTACCACTACCGCCATTTTCAGAGATTCTTCCGGAGGGTCTTGCAACATAACATCCATTTCACCAAAGTCAACGTTTGCTACCATCATTAATTGTTGCAGTAGTAGTTGAACCGGCCATTTCGCATTATCACTAATATAGAGTAATGCATTAAAGAAATCATTCCAATAAAACACCGCATAAAACAATGTAAAGGTTGCGATAACTGGTTTAGATAATGGAATCACAATGCGCCAAAAAACCCCCATATCCGAACAGCCATCAATTCTCGCTGCCTCTTCTAATTCTGTCGGTAAATTTTGAAAGAAGCTTTTAACGATTATCAAATAAAATGGATTTATCGCCACTGGTAATATTAATGCCCATAATGAATCCAGTAAACCAAGGCTTCTTACCACCATATAAGTGGGTATCATCCCACCATTAAATACCATGGTAAATACAACTAAATTAAGAATAAGATTCCGTCCTAATAAGTGGTGTCTTGATAATGGATATGCCATTGTCATTGTTAGTAATAAACTGACAACTGTACCTAATACAGTTACAAGTACAGATACTCCAATACTTCGTATAAATGTGTTCGTTGAAAAAATATATTCATATGCTGCTAATGTAATTGTTTCAGGTACAAGGAAAAAAGGTCTTGCCGCGATTTCTGCCTCAGTTGCAAAAGATGCAGCGATCACATATACAAACGGAATAAACGTTGATAACCCTAATAATAATAAAGAAATATGATTAAATACATCAAACACACGTCCCATTGATGTATTGTGCATTTTGTGCATAGGATCTCCCCCTTACAAAATTTTTCAGTTAAAATAAACCTGTTTGACCCATTTTTTTTGCTAAATAATCAGCACCATAAATTAGAATAATACCGACAATGGCTTTAAATAGACCAACAGCTGTACTGTAACTAAACATCCCCTGGGTAATCCCAACGAAATATACATATGTATCAAATACATCTGCCACACTTCTATTTAAAGAGTTTGTCATTAAGAATATTTGCTGGAAACCTTGATCCAGGAAATTACCTAAGCGCAAAATTAATAAAATCACGATCGTACTGCGAAGTGCAGGTAGCGTTACATGCCACATTCTTCTGAATCTTCCAGCTCCATCCATGATGGCTGCTTCATATTGTTCAGCACTAACACTAGCTAATGCAGCTAAAAAAATTACAGTGCCCCATCCTGTTTCTTTCCATATTACCTGGGCAATAATCATTGGCCGAAAATAATCTGGATTGGATAAGAAATTTATTTTTTCACCAGTAAAAAATTCCACGGCCGCGTTAATCGCTCCACCACTAGTCGTAAGAAATATATACGTAATACTCGCAATGATTACCCATGACATAAAGTGAGGTACGTACACTAATGTTTGAATGGTTCTTTTAAAGTATTGTCTCCGTAGTTCATTTAACAGTAATGCGACTATAATAGGTGCAGGAAAAAAGAATACTAAGTCATAAAGAGCCAAGATTAAAGTGTTACGTAGTAATCTAAAAAAATCCGGATTCTGAAAAAAGTTCAAAAAATGTTCTGCTCCGACCCATTCACTCTCCCAAAAACCTCGAAATGGTGAATAATCCTGAAAGGCTATTAACACACCCCACATTGGTAGGTATTTGAATAAAATAAAGTAAAGCGCGCCTGGAATCAGTAAGAAATAAAGCCATTTATCCCGTAATAATTGTTGCATTTTTGTAAGTTGTGTTGTGGATACAACTGCCTCATTTTTCACTTTTTTTGATTTCATGCTCATTTGTGCCAATTTTTTCCCCCCTTAAATATGAGGATATCTGTTACATTTAGTAACAGATATCCTATTAGATACTGTTTATTTATTGAGATTCTTGATATAGCTGATTAATTTCTTCGATATACTCTTTACCTCCAGAGTTCATCCATAATTGTTCGGCTTCCTCTAAACCAGCTTCATCAATTTGACCGACAATATATTGCACTCTTGCATCTAATATAATGTTATCTAGTTGCTGACCTTGACGGCTGTAAACTTCAGATACTAGAGGTTCTGCTGGATTACCAACCACAATTTCTTCATTTTCTGCAAGTACCTCTTCTTCTTTTTTGGTTAAATCATCTACCGGTTCTGTTAAATAACGATCTTCTGGTACAAACATTAACAACTGATTTAAATCTTCATATTCGTAAATCAAAGCTTGATCCGTAGTCGGTACAAATTCTCCATCTTTCATTTCATAATGGGTACCTTCCACACCATTATAACCAAGCTTTTGTCCTTCTTCTGTATTCATATCATCCATAAACTGCAATACTTTATGCAATTCCTCTTCTGTTTCTACAGCTGTTGTTGAGATGGCATACATCATATTATAACCAGATGTCGGAAGGTGATGAAGTCCGTTTGGCCCCTCAACAGCACCAAATACATCGACAGAACCCTCTAAGGAAGGATCAGCTTCTACCATTTTATCTCGGTTACGACTTGCTGCATCAGCTACGTCCACTACAGTACCAGCTTCACCATTAACATACGCGTCATGCCATTTAGCTGGATCCATAACAGCAAAATCATCGTTTACTAAACCGTCATCGTACATACGCTTGAAATAATCTAGTGCTTCTTTATATGCGGGATCTTGGAAATAAGGATACAATGTTCCATCCTCATTTTCTCCCCATTTATTCGGAACACCAAACCATGTCTGCATAATATCCCATGGACCAGGATATTCAGAGACTATTGTTCCTAACGTATCGTCTTGACCGTTACCATCTGGATCATCGTGTGTAAAGGCATACATTACATCATAAAACTCTTCGGTCGTTGTAGGTGTTTCCATCCCTAAATTGTCTAACCAATCTTGTCTGATCGATACAGCCATCCGTCCTAACGGTCTCGCACGATACAACCCGTAAATTTTTCCATCAATTGAAATATTATTTTTAACGATATCATTCATTTGACTTAAATTTTCATAATCGTCTAAGTAATCGGTTAAATCCCAAAATGCACCATCATTTACCGCATTAATGAAACTTGATGTCTTATTCGTTAGTATCATGGATGGTAAATCGCCTGACGCTAACGTAATATTAAAACGTTCATCATAATTACTACTAGGCACATAAGTAATGTCTAATTCTGTGTTAGTGAAATCCTCAATTGCTTGCCAAGCTGGGCTTTCAGGTGTTGGTGGCTCAGGTGTATAAGCATTGGTCATAATCGAGATTTCATAAGGTTCTTCTGAATCCCCACTAGCTTCTCCACCATCTGATTCCGTTTCTGATGAACTATCATTACCGTTACCTTCCGAAGAACTACTGGAATCACTGTCATCGCTACAAGCTGCTAACATAACACTGAATAATAATGTGAATAATAACAATAGAAGACTTTTACTTTTTTCCAATTCTAATTCCTCCCCTTTTTTTCATTACATGAAGATTCATTACAAACTTCTTGTGTTACTTCACCTCCAAATTTTTCTCGTTACTTTTATTTAATTCGTAACGGCATACACTCAATATAAAACGCTTACATTTTTCTATCAATATTCATTTTTTGTCATCTGAATTTAATACCTTGCAAATCCTGATGTAAAGCAATTTAACCTATTTTATTATCACTTTTTTTATTGTTTATCACTTTCTTGCACTTCACTGTTTGGCAGGTGATTTCTGATTAACTTTAAACACATCATCACATTAATACACCATTGAGACATACCATTAGTTGAGATGTTTTCACTTTCTAAAATTGTTTTCCAACTATCGATTTCTTGTATTTTCAAATCAAAAAGAGGGTCCTTTAATAAAATTTCCCATGCTTTTGCTGCTAAACTTTCGTCCTGATAATACCATGCCGCATAAGCTGTCAAACCTGTAGCAAACATTGGCCAGGCAAACATTGATTTTTGCAACTTACCATTTGTACGTTCTTTCATCTCCTCGTCAGTCAAATGATAAAATGCGCCAAAGTCCGCAACCATTTTTCTCCATGTTTCATCTTCTAACATTGTGTCTAATTCCAACCATATCTGTGGAGCTCCAAACGCAATCACCATATGATAATCACCGAGGGTACCATCTTCCATATGAATTAATTTGCGATTGTCTTTTTGATAATAAAAAACTGGTCCAGATAATAATTGATAAGGGGCATCTTGTACATCTTTGATTGTATTTTGAATATATCTTTGATAGTTAGTTGACTGATTTTTTTCCCATTGATAAATCCAATTGGATAAAAAAGCAGCCCAGTCAGGCCCCACTCGTATCGGTGTTAATTCTCCTTTTTTATCATAAAATTCTCGCATAGGTGGTAATTCATCTATTTTTTGGTCGATATCCTTAACCTCGTGAATAGTTTCTTCCACCCGTTCATCACCGGTTAGATAATAGTAATATTTATGAAGGCTTGCCATGCTTATTCTTGCCTCTTTACAACCACATCCCCAATGATTGACATTGTGACGGGAGCCAAAACCTTGATATTTCCCTAAATGATATTGATCTACTTCACTCGTATGCCTTGTCATTGCTTCAGCCACTGTAAAAAGTTGTTCGGATGGTTTTCGCATAAAACTAAACCAAAGCCACAGATTAGGTACAAGCTCGGTATTTTGCCAGGCATAGCCACCTACATCGTATAACCATTGATGTCTTACAGTATCATAACTATGCATTATATCTCCGTAATCCCAAAAACCATACCAATTACGTTGTTCTATTTCATTTAGATAAAAAGTAATGGCGTTGTCAAGTGCCTTCTCTAGTTTAACCTCAACCGGATGCTCCCATTTAGGTGCACTGAAAGACCCACATGCTTTCGTTTCCTCGTAATATTCAGGATCACAATGTAGTAAGTGATAGTTCTGATGCATATGTAAATAAAAATCTAACTCTTTATTAGTGGGCTGTTCAGTAAAAAGACTGATAGCACCTTCACTTGTATTCGCAATTCCTGTAGCTGTTGCTCTTAATTCATCAAATCCTTCGTATGCACTTTCCACATGTGTTTGATCTGTATAGTGTTCAAGATTCATTGCATTTGCTTGATTCGACCAAAACCATACAAGACAATCATTCTTATCTTTTGATAAATTTTTCACATTGATTGACGATGGATGCTTCTGCCAAAAATCTTTTAAACTGAAAAGAACTCCACCATTCTCCCCACTGATAAACACCCCACCACGTGCTCGATCACCAATAATTGTTCGAATATATCTACTCGTACGTCCGGTACTTTTTAAAACCTGATATTGATTTTCGTTCAATTGCAGCAACTGATAATGATCCCATATAGCATTTTTAGTCGCCTGATTAATTACTTCTTGATTTTCTTTGTTTTCTTTCACAACTTTACCATTTATCTGTGCTGCATAAGATTGGTGCCTTCTATATTTTCTAGATAATAAAAGTTGACTGGCTTCATTATACCAGCCTGTTTCGGTTGCGACACTTATATGCTTATTGTATGTTTTCCCAGTTAGCACACTGGAAAACTTTGTGCCAATTCCTTTAATGCGCAGCTTATCTGTCAGATGTTCATCAATATAAAAGGTATGTACATATCGAACAAAGCGCTGTTCGTGATAAAAATATACTCTTAAAATAAAGGGTACAATTTCCTTTCCATCAACTTGATGAACCCCTGATAACTTGATCATTGATTTCAATTGACCATTTTCTTCTATTGAGACATCATTAATTTTACTATACCCAACTTTCTGACGAGTCCAATTTCCTCCATTTATTTGATGTTGTTCTTCTAATGCTAAGATCAAAGTTCCCTTCTCAATCAGTTTCACTTGATCGATTGAAATATGTTGAATCCAATCCTCTCCATTCTTAGGAATAAAACATGTTAAACTTCCAGCCCTTACTTGCCATCCATTACTTTCTTCCGTAATAAAAGTTGATTTCTTCAATTCCAACGGGGTGTTCTGTATCGTTAAAGTTAAATCCTTCAATGATTGATAAGGTATATTCGCACTGTATTTTGACCATTTTACGGAACCATCTGGCCAAAATGCCAAATTTTTTGATTGAATTTCCAATTGTTGATCTTTATCGTTTTCAAGTACAACATCGCTACTATCCTTTAAATCTCCTTTTTTCCATGGGACGCCCCAAGTTATTGGAATCGCTTCCTGTACATCTGTCAATGTGTCATAAAAAAGCGGATATAGTTTCATTTAACTCTTCCTTTCTAATATTCTGATGAATTTGCCACTTCGAATAGTGGTTAATACCAACTATAAATATTTTAAAATTTCCTTCAATGGTACTTTTTTGCAGGTTGTTTAAAGTGAAACTTCAAGCAGTGGGAGTTTTTACTGTCATTGCTTGTTATATCCTGGAGTCAGCGTCCGTTCATCTCACTTGTAATGGGGGATATTACGAATGTTAAAGAAGTGATTATTAAAGGTAAAAGCAGAATATCTCGCAAAAAAAATACCCCCAAAAAGATTATTTTAATAACCACTTTTGGAGGTAGTACATTTCTTAGAATGGTCTAAGTTTCTAATATCAGATTAACGTTACCAACAACTTTTACAGCACATCGTTTTACAGCTGGTTGGTTTCTAAATAAAAGCAGAGACTATCGCAATATCATCTACATTAATTATCCTGAGAAATAATTGTTAAATGTTTTTCTAATACAGACATGTGCAATGGTGTGGAAAAGCCTTCATCACCATCAACGTTAGCTACTTTATCAGGAGTACTTTCTATATTTAAATTCTTCGTCTTCCAGTATTCTATTTGGGGTTGATCTTTTAGCTGGCCATTCACTAAATTTTTGAGCATAGCGATGCTTTCTAAATTAGTTATTTCTTTGAATGCAAACACATGCAAATAGCCATCGTCCACTTCTGCTTCACTTATAGCATTTTTTAATCCTCCAAAAGCATCCGTTAATGCGACAAGTACTAACATGACATTTAACTGTACATCAGTCTCCTCTGTAGCTATCGTGACGGAAAATAAATCTTTTTCAGAGAATTTTTTAAGCCCTTCAATTAGATATGCTAAAGAACCTAATTTTGATTTTTGTTCGGCCGTTACTTGATAAGTAGCTTCTGCTATCGCCCCAATATTGACAAGATTCATAAAATAGCTATCATTTATTTTTCCTAAATCTACTTGTTTCTTTTTAGAATTCTTTATCAATTCGATTGCTTGTTGTGGTTTTAAGGGAAGCTCAAGTGCCTTAGCAAAATTATTCACAGTGCCAAGTGGAATAATATGCAAGGAGGGACGCACTTCTTTTTCTGCAATACCATTAATAACCTCATTTATGGTACCATCGCCACCCATTATCGTTATTAAATCGAAATGATCGTCACTTGCCTTTGTTGCAAAGTTTAAAGCATCACCTTCTTTAGACGTTTCCTTTAGTTTAACTATATAACCTTGTTCTACTAGGATGGTGTAAACATTTTGTTTAAATTGGACGCTTTTCTCTGTACCTGAACTTGGATTGACTATTATCATTGCGCGCTGCTTCACAACCTGCTCCTCCTCTTTTTACCACAATAAGTCTTGATGCTCATCTAAATACATCGGTGATATATCCATAAATAAATAGAGAGAATCATCTAGTGGATAAGAAAATGTTCTTATTCGTTCACCTGTTTCAATATCGTTATATATGTCAGACAAAATACCTGTTTTTTCTTCTTTCATACGGATAACATTTTCAATGAAATACGGTCGCCAACTCCAATTTTTACCTTTAGCTGTAATATCCCATTTCCATTCATTGGACATATGGAGAAAGTTGACCGTTTTTTGAAACCCATCTTCATCAGTTACATATATTCTAAAGAAGATGTGTTCCATCTCTTTTGCCAACATATTTATTAATTCATCTAAACTTCGATTCTTTTTCATTTGTTTCCATTTATCTTGTATTTGATGATCTAAACTAGTGGCTAATTGAAATTTAGCAGTTAGTTTTTGTCTTTCTACCTTTATATATTGTTGGATATCTTTGCGGAAACGGTCCTTTAGTATGTCGATTTCCACAAACTGATTGGAAGTAGGATATAAAAAGTCACCTTGATAATAACGACCATGATTTCTCCATGCATAATGAAAATGATAGTTGGAAGAAATCCCATTAAACAGTAATTCCGCCCCTAACTTTCGCGCGAGTAAGGATAGAGAATAGATAATACTATGATAACTAATGGACATAGACTCATTTTGGAGAGACTGAAGATTTACTTTTAATATATCTGGTTCCATTAAACTAATTTGGTCTAGGTTACTGGAACCTGTTCCTAGATCATCAATAGCAATTTTGACTCCTAATGTTTTTAAGTATTTTAATGTATGTGTAAAAAGTTCTATGTCACTTCGAAATTGATGTTCCGTAATCTCAATCACGATCTTTGATAAATCTAGTCCCTCTTTTTGGTAACTTAAGAGGTGATTTAGAAATTGATCTTCTTTATCTGTTTCAAAGTAATTAGCATGGACATTTAAGTATAAAGAGACTTGTATATTTTCATCTAAATATTTTTTAAAAGCCAAATCTTGTATTCTTTGATCCATTTCCATCTTAAAGTCATCAGGAACGGAAGAATCGTGAAAAAATGATCCTAGACTTATTAATTGTTTATCCATTTCTAACTTACCTAAAACCTCATATCCTACTATTTCATGACTATCCGCACTAAATATCGCTTGAAAATATGGCTTTATTTTATCCACGTGTATCATAACATCTAATGGATCCATCACCATTCTCCTCTCCGTTATGTTAATTGTAACTGTCGCCAGAATTTTAATCAAAAAAAATAGTCTGAATTCTACTGGAATTCAGACATCTATTCTTGATTAGAATTTTGCTTGATAGCGATCTAATTCCCATTCCGTTACGGCAATACGATAACTATCCCACTCCTCTTGTTTTAATGAAAGATATTCATTTAAAGCATAGTCTCCAAGTACTTTTTTGCCAATCTCACCTGAAGCTAAAGCCTGAATTGACTCACCTAAAGTTGTTGGTAGATTATCGATGTGTCGCTCTTCTCTTTCTTGATCACTCATACTGAAGATATCATCTACTGTTTCTTCAGGAGCTTTTAGAGATTTTTCTACTCCATCTATACCAGCAGCTGCAATACTAGCAAACGCATAATAAGGATTCGCGGATGGATCTGGACAACGAATTTCCACTCGTGTTCCAACACCACGAGTTGCTGGTATACGGACTAACGCCGAACGGTTGGAAGCAGACCATGCTATATAACAAGGTGCCTCATATCCTGGAACTAGTCGTTTATACGAGTTCACTAATGGGTTGGTAAATGCTGCAAATGATGATACATGGTTTAATAGACCTGCGATAAACGAGTAAGCCGTCTCAGATAATTCACGTGAATCAGATTCATCATAGAAAGCATTTTTTCCAGCCTTTTCATCGAACAGTGACATGTTGACATGCATACCATTGCCATTTTCACCAAAAACAGGTTTGGGCATAAAGGTTGCTCTCAAACCAAATTGCTGTGCCACAGTTTTCACAACCCATTTAAACGTTGTTGCATTATCTGCAGTTGTTAAGGCATCATCAAACTTAAAGTTAATTTCGTGCTGGCCTTGTGCTACTTCGTGGTGAGAAGCTTCAATGGTAAAGCCCATTTTTTTCAACGTTTTGTAGATTTCCAGACGAACTCTTTCTCCTAAGTCATATGGAGAAGGTTCAAAATATCCCCCTTGATCATGCACTTGTTGGGTTGGTTGTCCTTTATCATCTGCTTCAAATAAGAAAAATTCTAACTCTGGTCCGACATTGATGGAATATCCTTTTTCTTTTGCTTCAGCAACAGTGTTTTTCAGAATATTTCGCGGATCCCCTTCAAACAATGTACCATCTGGATTTGTTACACTGCATAAAAAACGTGCTTCTGAGTAACCTTCTTCTTCTGTCCATGGTAATACAGCAAATGTGCTTAAATCTGGTAACAAATATAAGTCCGATTTATTGATCGGTGTAAAGCCTGTAATAGATGAACCATCAAACATTGTTTTTCCTTCTACTACGTCATTTATTTGTTCTGCTGTCACTGATACTTGCTTTAGCGTCCCTTCAATATCTACAAATTGCAAATGTAGTAGTTCTACATGTTTTGTTTTGATTTCCTCTCTAATTGATTCCAGTTGTGAAACAGTGTCTACCGTTTTTTCTGCTGTTAAAGTTGTCATCTTACATTTCCCCTTTTCCATGTCAATATTATTAACATCTCTTGTTATTAACTATCCTACAATTTACTTCTACATATCGTCATTTATATTGTTAGATAATCTGACAAACTTTTTGTTAAATTTCATTTTCAAAAAGGATTTCACATCTGACAAGAATCAGGTTAATATACGAAGATGAACAGTATACGGATACTGTGCAACAAATAATGTAGTAATTTTGAAATTTTTTTAACTGGTTAACATCCGCTCCGGCTGCCCACTTCCCTTTCCGTGGGGTTTTTCCTTCAGCTAACTTTTTTAAGCAAAGAACGCTAAAAAAAGTGGATCTTCAGGTAAAACGTTCCCACAGGAGTGAAAGTGGGCGGCCTGCGCTAATATAATGGTTCTACAACTATTGTGACAGTTAACATTTTGAGCCTGTTACTCCAATAAACGAATTTTTCACATGAAAGTAATATCATAATGCAACCTCATGCTAGCGTTGTATAATATCAAATTAGCGCAGGCGTCCACTTCGACTCCTGAGGGATTAGCATGATCTGAAGATCCACTTTGACAAGTGTTTTTCTTTTCAAAGTTAGCTGAAGAGCATGCCCCTCGGAAAGCGAAGTGGGCAAGCCGTAGCGGT